>NZ_JBALDF010000061.1:0-178874 GCF_036917275.1 Nostoc sp. | reverse complement strand
CTCCCCTTCATAAGGGGAGGGGGCAAGATTTAAAGTTTCCCCCCAATATATCGGGGGGATTAAGGGGGGTCTATTCGACTTATGCAAGAGGTCTAATGGGAACTACTGTGCTACCCAGCGCTTCAGGAGACATGCTCAAGTTTTTGAGTGCAATATCATTTCCACTCAGGATTGCTAAAGTGCGATGGCGTTTAGCTAAATTGATTAAAACCCACACTGACAACGTTCACTTTTATTTTTTCTGTGGCTGTTGTCAGCAAAAATTTGAACATACAGCACTTTGCAAGTAAATGAAGTACACCCTTCTCTTGCTTGTGGCTGCGGTGAATTACCCCCCTTAATCTCCCTGTTTATTGGGGGGAAAAATAAATCTAGTTCCCTCCCCAATATATCGGGGAGGGTTAGGGTGGGGTATTTTTGTACCTCACCAACTCGCAATCTGCTGTATTAGCAAAGGACATCCACGGGACGAAACAATTTTATTTGCTGAGTCCCTTTAAATCCATATTACAGAATCCCAAATGGTTGCTCAAGCCTCAAGAGTGGTTGCAGCAAGAATTCAAATGAACGCAGATTTGTTCTCTGAACCACACAACCAACCAAATTGTAATCCACTCTTACAGGATGTTTTAAAAGTCCCAGAAGGTATAATTTTGCTGTTCTCACTTGGGTGAACTTTGACGATAAATCAAGGTTTTAGCCATGTACTGAGATACCTTGCTGTGCTAACTAGGAAAGCAAAAGACCCTTTTAAAACATCCTCTAACGTTTGTTTTACTCATAACTCTGCCAATTTTAGATTTCTCTTCAATCCAAAATTCAAAATCTAAAATTGGATAACTACTACCTCCTTCAAATAACTCTTTACCGCACATGTTGCCCATTAAGCCCTTGCTTAATCCAACTCAAACATTCATATTCGGATTTGAATAATTTTGGAGCTGCAATATTATTCAATAACTCTTGTGGGTAATGGTCATAAAAACATTTGTCTCCTTCTTGGAAGATGATAATCAAATTGTTCCGATAAATGTAGCGAGACTTAAAACTATCCCCCCGATGAACAAACTCTGAATTTTGATCTATATATTCTTTAGCAATATCAACGATATTACTAACGCCACTTCCATATATTCCGGCTGGGTTTTCTGCTTTATGAAATTTGCTTTTGTGCCCAATCTCAGATAGCAATTTATACGAATAAATCTCGTAATTATCAGCTTGCCCAAAAATAAATGGAATGATGAGATATCCTTTGTATGAGACTGAACTTTCATAAAGAAGACGATTCATCTCAACCTCCTTTGATGTAACTGCTCTCAAAAATTCGCTGAAATCACATACATATTAAAAATCAATGCTTTTCTGTTAAATATATTCATGGATCACTTAAACCCTGATCGCCATTTAAAAAATAGGGATATTAGCCCTTTTGTCAAGGAGAAAGCGATATGAAGCTTAAACAGAAAAGTATCGTAACACTAATTGTCGCTCTTTTTTTAATTACTAAACATTAGATATCTTGTAAAAGTTAGGACTTACGCAAAAAAACCTTAAACTCTTATTCCTCCGTGTTCTCTGCGTCCTCTGTGGTTCGATTTTCCGTTACCTGTGCGAATTTCATTCTGTGGGACTATTCCCCTACTCCCTCTGTCCCTTGCGCCCTACCTTTCAAGACCATAAACTAAGCTGATTGGGTGGATGCTCAAGATTATTCCAAGGTAAGGGTAGAACTGGTGTATCACTCTGTTCTAATAGCTGTTGGAAGTGACGGGCTATGCTAGGCGTAGACCAAAATGCTTGATTGCTTTCCCATTTCGGTAGATTCACTAAGCAAAAAGGCATATTGCTTACTCAAAATGCTTGATTGCTTTCTCATTTCGGTAGATTCACTAAGCAAAAAGGCATATTGCTTACTCAAAATGCTTGATTGCTTTCTCATTTCAGTAGATTCAGTAAGCAAAAAGGCATATTGCTTACTCAAAATGCTTGATTGCTTTCTCATTTCAGTAGATTCAGTAAGCAAAAAGGCAGATTGTTTACTCAAAATGCTTGATTGCTTTCCCATTTCAGTAGATTCAGTAAGCAAAAAGGCAGATTGTTTACTCATTTGAGTATATTGCGTATTCATTTTGGTGTTTTGGGCAAGCATATAGCGGTTCTCAATTGCTTGGAATACAGACCATTTGTAGGAGTACAGCAATGCTTATTGGTGTCAACTTAAGCCAAAACACTTTTAAAACCTCGTTTCCAGGTTCTACCCATCCCTGAAAATAACTCACGTTAGCTTACAGCCGGATTGAAAACTGAGAGGGGAGTGGCAATGATACCGCGCACAAAAATATCTACACAGGTTTCGATATAGTCTTCACAGCTATAGCTGCGTTGATTGAATTTTGCACTGCGGCATAGCATTCCAGCTAACAGCATTCCTGTAAACATATCGACTGCTGGAAATGGTTCGAGGTCTGCTCTGACGATACCTCGTTTCTGACTCGATTGCAGGTAAGCTATCAGTTTTTCACCTAAAGGCTTGGCAGCTTCTTGAATCACTTGTTTGGCTGCCTCTGGATGACGTTTAGCTTCTCCAATGAAGGTACGAATTAAGTCCTCGTGTGCCTCTAGCATACTATTGTAAAGATGGGCATACTGTGTTATGTCAATTTTTAGATCCTGCGTCCACGCTTCGGAGTGTGCAAGGGCTTCTGTCTGGAGTACAAAGGCATTTTCGATTACTGCTCCCAGAAGTTGTTCTTTGCTAGCAAAGTGGCGAAATAAAGTCACCTCATTCACACCAGCAACACGAGCTATTTCACGGGTAGTTGCTCCTTGAACACCTAAATTGGCAAATACCTGCGAGGCGGCTTCTATCAAACGTCTACGGGTGAGAGTTGATGAACGGATGGTTTTATTCATTTATGCTGGCAAGTACTTACATCATATATGTAAAAAAAGTGGTCGCAACTTGGGAGAAAAAAGTAATAATAAAAGTTGTCCTATTCGATACTAAAGTCTTATTAAGATTAACTATGAGTTTTTAAAATATATAATCATATAACTATTTTACAATCCCAAATTTCATAAATACGAGATGTTTTTCTGAAACTAATGGAACTTTATCAAAAAAACAAAATCATAATCAACTCTAACTTCAATCAATTTCATCATATTGTGTCAGTAGCTAATGCTTTACTCATTTTAGTAACTGTTACAACTACCCCACTTCTTAAATAATGAGGTGCTCTTTGGATAGCAGTAAATCCGAGTCGTAAATAAAACCCTTCAGCATAAAGGCTAGCAGTTGTAATTACCTTATCTATGCCTTGATCAGCTGCTTGATCGCAAAAATGTTGAACTAAAGCACGCCCGATGCTTTTACCTTGATATTTAGGATGGACATACAGCCTGATGAGTTCATCAACAATAAAACTAGCGAAACCTATAACAACATCTCCCTCGATCGCAACCCAAAAAGTTTCCACTTTCATCCTCTTCAAGATATTTGAATCATCGGGCTTGTCGCAGTTATTACGCCAAGTTAAAAGTTCTTTTTTTGTGTAGAAAGTTTCAGGCAGAGCTTTAATAGCAGCAATATGAATTGCACTCAGCACCCACGCATCTGTTTCCTTAGCAGGTCGAAGAGATATTTCCTTAGCGCTCATAGGTTCAGGGCTGACATTCACTGATCCAAAGTTATCAAGTTTGGTTATGAGAAATTTTAGTTGCCCCAGCTTTGCCCGTCATAGACATCGCAACACATCAACTAGCCAAATTCTCAACTGCTTTACTGATATTAGCAGTTTGCAGTTGAGTTACAACTCGCTGGACAATCTGCCGTCTGATTTCTTGAACATTTTGACTCGCAGCTGTAACCTGAGCAAGTACAGCCGCAGGGGCAGTTTGGGGAGAACCACTGTTAAAAGGGGGTTGGGGATTGTATTCAATCCCTAGTTGAATTGCTTGAGCGTAGGCGTAGCCCGTCGTAGACATCGCTTCCCCAAATAACTCAGCTGCTAAAGCCAGCCCAAAATCAATGCCAGCTGTTACACCACCGCCTGTAATTCGATTGCGATCAATGACAACTCTTTCTGAAACTGTCTCAACTCCCAACATCTCAAGCAAATCCAGCGATCGCCAGTGAGTAGTGGCGCGATAGCCTTGAAGCAAACCAGCCGCCGCCAGCAGCAGAGAACCAGTGCAGACAGATGTAATGTAGCGGGCTTGTTTGGCTTGAGTTTTGAGAAAGTCGAGAAACTTTGGATCTTCCATCTTGGCATTGATACCTGGGCCTCCTGGCACAAATAACACATCTAAGGCTGGGGCTTGAGCAAAGGTTGTGTCCGGTAGAAAGGTAAGGCCGCAATCGCTCCGAATTGGTTCAAGTGTTTCTGCCAGCAGATATAATTGCACGTTTGGCAATTTGGCAAAAACTTCGTAGGGCCCGGTGAAATCTAACTGCGTCACATTTGGGAACAATACTATCCCAATGGATAGAGAAGAGACTTGTTCATTTCCAGTCACTATTTATGTCCTCGTTAAAAATACTCAAGATGCCGATGCTTAAGCAAAATTATAATGTATCTAGTTATACTATTTTCCGAAAATCTTCAGCCAATTGCTCACCCAAGCTCAATAGTATAACTCCCGAAATATAAACACCTATAATCCTATCGACAAAACGTATAATAAGATTTAAAGTACGGTAAGTCTATCGACAATGCGTTTATTATGGATAAAGCAATAAAATAATCAACTTCAAAAGACAAATTTTGAAGTAATCAAGCAATATCGTTTGATATTTGGCTAGTTTTGCTGTGTTTACTTGAATATCTTCTGAAAGCTTGCTTATCACAGTATTTACCAAGCCAGAAGACATTAGAAAATCAAAAGGAGTGAATGTGATCAACGCCATACAGATTAACGAAAATTTGACAACCACAGGACAAGTCATACCAAAACAGCTTGAGCAAGCTATCCAAGAAGGTTTTAAGTCCGTTCTAAATCTGCGATCGCCTGATGAACTAGGATTTTCCCAGGATGAGCAAAAAGTAGCGGAAGCATTGGGGCTGCATTATACGAATGTTCCACTCAAGGTGGATTTAAAAAATTTGAATGAAGAGGCGATTACCAAAATCCTTATGATCCTAGAACAAATCCCTAAACCAGCAGTTGTGCATTGTGCAGCCGGGATGCGATCAACTGGAATCGCGCTATTGAGTATCGCTATCCACGAGGGATTAACACCAGAGGAAACCTTAGCAAGAGCTAAGAATCTGGGTTTTGGATTCTTTGAACACGCTGGTGTTAGTCCCAGGCTGAAGCAATTATTTGTGGACTATGTTAACAAACACGCGAAAGTAGCTGTGCCTACTCACTGAAACATCTGTACTCAGCTAACAGCAAGGCATGTATACCAATACTTTGTAAGACTTGGGGCTTAAGCCCCTTGTTCAGGTATTGTGCGGCATTATTTAATGCGATCGCCCCAAGAGAATCGGGCAAAGATATAGGATTTTATGAATTTAAACGCAAGTATCACACATCTACAGCTAAAAAACAATTTCTATTAAAAATACCTTCGCAAAAAAGAAAGGGACTTTTGCAAGAGGTCTACTGTAAATAATACGTAAATAGTTATGCTAAAAACTACAAAAATAAATAAGTAAGGTGAAGTAGAAAAAAATACTAACCTAAGTAGTGACCCTTATAAAAATAAAGGTTATAGTAATTAAATTGACTAACTATTTATGTAACAGGTTAGCTGGATAATGCTTATCAGCCAGTCGAAAAGCTGAAATGCACTGAAAAATTAGTGTTTTTCAATTTGACATAAACTATACCGAAAGCGTCAACTTTCGGCTAAGTTTTTATGTCTTAAAACAGCAATACTCACAGGTTAATATCTCAAGTTCCTGAAAAATTGATTTAGGTAGATAGAAGTTATGGCAATTATCAATGGTACTAACGCTAATGACATCCTTAATGGCTTAGGGAGCAATGATAGCCTCTATGGTTTCCAGGGCGATGATGTCCTCCATATTAGCAATTCTTCTGGAAAAAACCTTTTAGACGGCGGCTCTGACAATGATAGACTTTACGCTACAGCTACCACTGGCATTAATACCCTCAAAGGAGGAAGTGGGGATGATTATTTAGATGTTTCTAATTCTTCTGGGAAAAACCTCTTAGAGGGCGGTTCTGAGAGTGATCAAATTTATGCTACAGCTACCACTGGTAATCTAATCACTAATTCTGACTACAAACCTTGTTTAGTAGTGGATTTTCAATCTTCATATCATGATTATCCTAAAGCAAGAGAGCGCGATCGAAAAAAGGCAACTTTACTCGCTCTTGCAGCGGTTCCCTTACTTTATTCACGGGTTAAAGACTGTGGATTATTACATCTTTACTCTCAATTTGAAGAAGTAGTATGTAATTTATTTACAGGAAACCAACGAGAAAATGCTCAAGCCCTAATTAGAAGGTATTGCGAACAATCTTTTTCTTCTGATATTCGAGTTACAGGTTGGTAAACTAGAAGATATAGAAATTCTGATTAGTCGTGATGGCAACTGGGAATATCCATCAGTAAACCAAACTTTGATGCTATGAGCAAGGCAGAATTACGCGCCTACGTCATTGCACACCAAGATGATCAAGAGGCTTTTTACGCACTTGCGGATCGTTTGACGGCACAACCTCCCTCTGCGACTTATCCTGCATCAATGACAAGAGAGGAAATCCACAAGGCACTATTAGACATTATTCAACAGAAACAGCGATGTCTACGACGGGCTGCGCCTACGCCAGATTCAGAAAAAACGGCTTAACACCACCTTCACCTCATAAATTGTTAACACCCTTGTTCGCAACCATAACCAAGGTGGTACACTACATCCATGCTAGGGGTGCCTAACCAGGCTGAGATCACACCCTTAACACCTGAGTCTGGGTAATACCAGCGGAGGGAAGCTGTTTATTGAGGAATTAACAATATGCGGACAGAATGGGTTGCTAAACGACGTGGGCAAAGTAATGTATCTCAAATGCACTACGCCCGCCAAGGTGTTATCACCGAAGAAATGCACTACGTCGCCCAACGGGAAAATCTCCCTGCTGATCTCATTCGTGAGGAAGTGGCGCGAGGGCGAATGATTATCCCGGCTAATATTAATCACACTAACTTAGAGCCGATGGCTATTGGCATCGCCTCTAGATGTAAGGTAAATGCTAATATCGGCGCTTCTCCCAACTCTTCTAATCTTCAGGAAGAAGTTGATAAGCTGAATCTGTCCGTGAAGTACGGTGCTGATACCGTGATGGATTTATCCACAGGCGGCGGTAATTTAGATGAAATTCGTACCGTCATCATCAAGGCTTCGCCTGTTCCCATTGGTACGGTACCGGTTTACCAAGCTTTAGAAAGTGTCCACGGTACAATCGAAAACCTGACTGCTGATGATTTTCTCCATATCATCGAAAAGCACGCCCAGCAAGGAGTAGACTATCAAACTATCCACGCTGGGATTTTGATTGAGCATTTGCCTTTGGTGAGAAACCGCATCACTGGTATTGTCTCTCGCGGCGGTGGGATTCTGGCGCGGTGGATGCTACATCACCACAAACAAAACCCGCTTTATACCCACTTCCAAGATATTATTGAGATTTTCAAAAAGTATGATGTCTCCTTCAGTTTAGGAGATTCCCTGCGTCCTGGCTGCACCCATGATGCCTCTGATGAAGCACAATTAGCTGAATTGAAAACTCTGGGACAGCTAACTCGCAAAGCCTGGGAAGATGATGTCCAGGTGATGGTGGAAGGCCCTGGACACGTGCCAATGGATCAAATTGAGTTCAACGTCCGTAAACAGATGGAAGAGTGTTCTGAAGCACCTTTCTATGTGTTGGGGCCATTGGTGACAGACATTGCTCCCGGTTATGACCATATCACTTCAGCCATTGGAGCAGCGATGGCTGGATGGTACGGTACTGCAATGCTGTGTTATGTAACACCGAAAGAACATTTGGGTTTACCAAATGCCGAAGATGTTAGGAATGGGTTGATTGCCTATAAAATAGCAGCTCATGCGGCTGATATTGCTAGACATCGGACTGGTGCAAGGGATAGAGACGATGAACTTTCCAAGGCGCGTTACAACTTCGATTGGAACCGTCAGTTTGAATTATCACTCGATCCAGAAAGAGCTAAGGAATATCACGATGAAACTCTGCCAGCAGATATCTATAAAACTGCTGAGTTTTGTTCGATGTGTGGGCCTAAGTTCTGTCCAATGCAAACTAAGGTTGATGCTGATGCGCTGACAGAATTAGAGAAGTTCTTGGCAAAACAGCCTGTGACTCAAAGCTAACATCTTGTCATATCGAGTCCGGTTGAATACTTATAGCAGTTTTCAGATGGATGAGATATGGGATAGAACACGCAGTAGGGGCGCATAGATGTCCGCCCCTAATGAAGATTATGGTTGACAGCAGTTTTCATGTATTACCTCGTTCCCAGTCAGAGACTGGGAATGCCTATTTTGAGGCTCCGCCTTCCTTACTCGCGGCAGAGCCGCAATGATCAGCATTTCCAGCCAGAGGCTGAAAACGAGATTTTAAAAGGGTATTGGCTTAAAATCCAATTTCAATGGTCAAACTCCGAATCTTTCCTGTATCTGCGTCAGCTTTATCTGCAACTTGAAGAGTCCAGGTTCCTTGGGGACTTTTACCTTTGAAGGCAGCAAGTTTCAGGGTGTTTACCTCGTCATAGGTTGTTTTAATATTATCTGTAGCTCCGCCCTCGCGATCGTGCAGAATGATGGGAAGTATGCCTATTTGGACTGGGGGAAGGAGAGTAACTACAAGATCACCAATATAAGTATGCTCGATGTCTACATTAACTTTGATGGATTTTATCAGGCTGGTATTAGCGATCGCCAATGACAATGTTGATGTTTGTAAGTCGTTAATTGGGACATCTTGCACTGCCTTGAATATGCTAATAGGCGATGTTTGAGCCGGCTTGGCCAATTCTACAGCTTTGAGAGCATTGATTCGACCGTAACCGTAGAAGGGGCTGCGACCATTAGCATCATATTTACCTTTGGATGGATCAATGCGATCGCTGGAGCGTTTAATAATATCTCGCACTTCGTCCCAGCGCAGATTTGGATTTCTGGCAATAATCAAGGCTACTACACCAGCTGCACCTGGACAAGAACTAGAAGTACCGCCGAATTCGTTCGTGTAGTTGCCTCCAGCGTCACCCAGATTGCGATTAACTGAATTATAGCCAACGACACCAGAGCGATCGGTTGTCCAAATGCCAGGGGTTTGAGAACTGTCACCATTGTTGCTGGGGAAGCTACACCAGACTGCTTGACCAAAGTCGCTGTAAGCGCTTCTTGTGCCAAAGTCGTTACAAGCTGCCACAGCAATCACCTTTTGGTAGCTGGCGTAGCCGTCATTATCCACGCTTTCGTTACCATTGCCAGCCGCAAATAAAATTACACATCCCTTGCCGTTGCGTCCTTTATTGATTGCAAAATCCATAGCAAGTCGTGTGGAGTCAGGTAGAGGTACTTTTTGATTGTGTACAGGATCGTTTGGCTCAAACCAAGTCCCATCTGCTGGCCCCCAGCTACAAGAAATGACATCAGCACCATTTTGAGCCGCCCAAATAAAAGCATCTGCTTCATCTTGTGACCCTAGCGCCGAAGCTAAACGAATCGGCATCAGCTTTGCACCTGGTGCCACACCAGATGCACCAAAGTTACCGTTTGCACAAGCTACGCCTGCACACGCTGTCCCGTGGTTATTGTCGTTTCCCGGTCTGGGATTGTTAGTTTTACGTGTGACATCACGCGGGGCAACAATCTTTCCAGAGGAACGGAACTCTTCATGATCGAGATCCACACCGTCGTCGATAATTGCAATTATCGTCCCTGTGCCATCGCTTAACTTCCAAGCTGCCTCAACGTTGGCATGGGCGTTAATTATTTTACCATTAATTGTTATTTGCTTTAAGTGCCACTGCTGCGGGAAAACCTGACGTTGGCGTGATTCACGTGCTAGTTCAGGATGGCACAGTTCTACTGATTCCTCATTCAGAAGTCTCTCGGCGATGTCAAAGATGGCTATACCAGTATTTGCAGGAGCGCTGACAAAGTAAGCATTTCGTGCATATTCAAGTTGGCGTTTAATTGTTAAATTGTAACGTCCTAATATTTCTTGGCAAACCCTTGACTCTTCTTCGTTATCGAATTTAACGAAGAGGTTTTCGGTGTAGACTACAGGTTGTTTGGATACTGGATCGAGAAGGACACGTCCGGCAAATTGGACTTGAGACTCTTTGTTGAGAATTTCACGGGCGTGATCGCGCAAACCGACACCCTGAGTCGGAACTTTTGATCGCAGAATTTCTACACCCGCTTGCCGAAACCGCGTTACTAACTCGAATTGATTGAGGATATTGCGAGCTGTGGGTGATACAGGTGCTACTTCAAATGGTCTTGCACCAACAAGAGTAGTGCGGCTTTCGGTACGCACTACAACGTGTTCGTTACTGATAGCAAGTTCATACTGTTGTCCATTCTGTCCACCATAGCGAACCTGAACCATAGTTTAATCTCCTGGGATATTGAATGTCTATTGGGCATTGGCAAACCTTATTATGCCCAACTTTTAAAGCTTGTTACACGCAGTGTCGGCGGGTAGCGTTTTTAATGCAAGCCGATTCATTGGCATTGTAAGCTGACGCATTGGCATTGTAAGCTGACGCATTGGCATTGTAAGCTAACGCATTGGCATTGTAAGCCGACGCATTGGCATTGTAAGCTGATGCATTGGCATTGTAAGCTGACGCATTGGCATTGTAAGCCGACGCATTGGCATTGTAAGCCGATGCATTGGCATTGTAGGGTTATTACCAAATTAAATTTGCTACGAATTAATGAAATGCTGTACTAAGTTCATCCAAGCTTTCAATTTTTCTTTCCAGACAAGAGGGATTAAAAGTCAGGTTGTTTTAAAAATCTTTACTATCAATAGGGGCGTATAGCTTGCATCCCGATGAAAGATTTGTATTCCATAAATTAGATGCATTTAAATCAATATAAGATAGTTCGTCATCGCGTTAGCACAGCCTTCCCGTAGGGTACGAAGTGTTCGCGGTAGCGTCGTTTAAGAGTTGCAATCTTAGTCTTTACGATTACAACTCTTAGAGAAGCTACTCGAACACTCGACTGCGTTACGTAGCCTACAGTCAGACTTACGCCAACGTAATGACATTTTATATTTAATTTCGCCCAACTACTTATCCCTGAAAAACGTTATAACATCATTAGAACTTGAGAAAGATGTTTTACTTTCCGGCTGAGTATTTTCTACAGGTGTACTCTTTACCCTTGATTGCTGAAGTGAAATTTCAAAAAGACTACTTTTCTGAGTATCCTGAACAAATTCGCGTTGGCAGCGATGTCTACGACGGGCTACGCCTACGCACTGCTGTATCATACACTCGTAAGCCTGGGTACTATGCAATACATTACAATCAACCCAACACCGTGACATCAGGAGCAGTTTTACAACTTAACGATGGTGCGATGTCTACGACGGGCTACGCCTACGCAGTTTTTTCAGGCGAACCCAATCAATCTGAACAGGGGACACTAAGCCCAATTTACACATTACAACCCAATGGTTCTTTGGCAGTACCAACTGGCCTGGTTTTCATCCGCTTTGCTGAAGGCGTTGATGTGGAGTCCCAGCGCGAAGTAATTAATCGAGTGGGTTACGAAATAGCGCAAAGTCTTGACTATGCACCTCATGCCGCTTGGTTGCGTGCCCAATCAGGTAATATTGCTGATGCGATCGCCGGGATTCCTCAATTAGAAGCGATACCTAAAGTTGAGAATATCGAACCTCAGATGCTTATGGAAAAAGGTTTGAGACTAGGGCATTGATTTTGTCGCAAATGAGCATGATATTTTTCATTACAGCTATTTTCAGGTAAATAGACGACGCTCTACGGGCACAGCAATGCTCATTAGTGTCAACTTAAGGTGAAACCCTTGTCAAGACGTGATGTTCAGTTCTCTGGCTTGCCATTACGATCCGCGTCACCCCACCCTAACCCTCCCCTTGTCAAGGGGAGGGAACTAAATTTCCTGTTTCCCCCCTTAGAAAGGGGGGATTAAGGGGAGTAAAACGCCTGTGAGACATGCATTTGAGCTTAAGTTGATACCAATGAACATTGCTGTGCCCCTACGACAGATGTGGTTCAAATACTTGAATTCTGCTGTAACCTATGAAAAAGATGTTTAACCTTTATCTTTTCCCACTCCTCAGCATTGAAAGGCGATCGCACTCAGCATCAAATCAGTTCCGATTACCCAGACTTGATATTATCTATAATCTTGCTTTTGAATACTTCCCAAACGAGCAGCATCACGAATATTGTAGTCGGATCGAGTAAAGCGATTTAGCTGCATCTCAAAAAAATCTCGATTGGCTTGCAAATGCTTGGGATCTGGGTCATCTAAAGGATATAAAAGTGCAGTTCGCAAAGCTTGAATTACCGCAGAAGTAACACAGTACATTGACCGTTGAAAACTAACTCCCAACTGAATCAACATATCTTCTTCACCCCGGCAATGTTGGCTGTAATAATCAACAAGATAAGGTGGCAAAAAATGCAGCATATCTTGCATTAACAATGTCGGGGGAATGCCAGCAGTACCTACTGGAAATACATCAGCGTAAAGAATACCATAGTGAAAATCTTTTTGGTCTTCCGGTACTTGACGCGCTTGAGCATTGTAAGATTTTGTGCCTCGAAAGGGTGCGGTGCGGTAGAAAACTGCTTCTACATAAGGTAATGCGGCTTCATATAGCCACATGAAACCCTTGGATTTGGGGACAATTTCGTAGCATTCGCCACGAATATAAACGTGATGGTAAATGGGACGACCTGCGATCGCAAATATACCATTAACTAAGAAACTCATCGCTTCTGGGACGCTGCTAATGGTACCTTCATCATAGCGATCGGACATTTCAAAGAATACCGGGGCCATAACTTCCCAGAATAAGCCCAGATTAGCGTAGTATGACATCTGGCGGCATTGTTCCAAAAACATATCGGGAAACAGCTTGTACATTCCCAGCATTACGGGGTTGCCTTGGAAGTAAGCTTTAATTGCCCTGCCAGCGTTGGCTTCGTATTCTTCAGAATCTAGGTAAGGATCAAATTGTCCACCCATCCCTCTATGCCACAACATCGCCCGCATACAAGCTTCAGCAAATTCCATGTTAATGCGATCGTGAAACAAGTGGTGCAGCAACTTTGGCATTTTGAAAGTTTCACCTTTCTCAATAAATGCCAAAAGTTCTGGATGTGCAGTAGCTTCACCGCGCCAAATTCGCAAATCGGCATCATCGCCAGCGTAATGATTATGCAGTTCTAAATACTCTTTGGGTAAGAAGTATTTAAACAAGGGCAACGGATTTAAAAATTCGCGTTCAGCAATATAAAGTAGGTCACGCCAGTAAAAATCCATTGGTACAGCATAAGCTTTGTACAAACCGATGATTTGCATCAAATTTTCTTGGGTATCGGGTAACATTGCACCGCCTGCTTCTAGACGATGAATTACGTCAGCAAATTCGTGCTTGGAAGGAGGTAATTTAATTGCTGTTTTAATTGCAGTCATGGTAATGATATTTACTCAATTGCGTAAACTTCTAGCGAATCGAATTCAAAAACTCTGCGCTACTTTGCGTTAAACTTTGCGTTCCTCTGCGTTTAAAAACTCTTAATTATTTACCACTTCAGAGATAACAGTTTTTTCCAAGGAGGGAATTGCAGCCACCATTGTTGTAGTTGTGGATTCACTCCAACGTACTAACCAAGTAGGTTGTACTCCCAAAAAGATGATGAAAGCTGCCAAAATTAAAGCTGGGATTTTCTCAGACCAAAGAACTTTGGGATAGTAGGCGAAGTTATCGAGTCTGCCAAAACAAGTGCGGTTGAGGAGGATAACAAAATAAACTGCGGTTAATCCACTAGCGACTACACACAAAATCGTCGGGAGGGGAAAGACAGAAAAGCTGCCTTGAAAAACGATAAATTCGGCGATGAATCCAGTTAAACCGGGAATACCTGCGCTAGCCATTCCACTTAAAACTAGTAAGGCGCTAATTAGAGGTAAACCGCGTATGGGACTCATTAAACCATTGAGTTTATCTAACTCACGTGTACCGACTTTGGCTTCCACGATTCCTACCAAATGGAAGAGAATAGCCAAAATAATGCCGTGGCTAAACATTTGGGCGACTGCACCCACGAGTGCTAAGGGAGTACTGGCGGCGCCAGCCAGCAAGATATAGCCCATGTGGCCAACGGAACTGTATGCTACCATGCGCTTGATATCTTTTTGAGCGATCGCAATTACTGCCCCATAGATAGCGCTGAGTGCTCCCCAAATTGCCAAAGTTGGTGCAATAATGCTCCAAGCATGGGGAAACATACCCAACCCAAATCGTAGCAATCCATAAGTTCCTAGCTTTGCCAACACCCCACCGAGAAGAATAGCAATTGGTGCTGAAGCCTCAACGTAAGCATCAGGTAGCCAAGTATGGAAGGGAACTAAGGGAATTTTAATCCCAAAACCTAAGACTATTCCTGCTAGTAAAAGGATTTGCTTTGTTGTTGACAGGTTTTCTGTAGAGACTGCATCAAAAGCAAAATTGGTAGAACCACTCAGCCACACCATACCCAAGAATGTCGCTAGAATTAATGCTCCCGAAACCGCAGTATAAATCAGGAATTTAATCCCAGCATAACCCCGTTTTGCTCCTCCCCAAATGGAAATTAGTAAGTAGAAGGGGATTAATTCTAGTTCGTAGAATAGGAAAAATAGTAGCAGATTCTCCGCTAGAAAAGCACCTGCGACTCCTCCACTCACTAATAAAATCATTGAGTAAAACAGCCGGGGGCGTTCAGTTTCTTGACTACTGCTGTAAATAGCAATCCAGGTGAGCAGGCTATTTAACACCAACATCAAGATAGAAAGCCCGTCAACACCTAATTGATAGCTTAAACCAAGGGTTTCATTCCAGGGTAAATACTCTTGAAATTGCATTCCAGGATTGCTGATATCAAATTTTAACAGGATAAATAGGTTCCAGAAAAAAACTATCCCTGAAAAAATTAATGCTATTAAACGAATGCGATGTTTAGGGATACTTACAGGTAAGACTGCTATGAAAATAGCAACGAAAATTGGAAGCCAAATCAAAACACTTAACATTATATTTGTCCTTTGTCCTTTGTCCTTTATGACTCAATACGCTTGGATTAAGAAAATAGTAGGTTGGGTTTAGCGATAGCCTAACCCAACAAAGTCTCGATAATATTGGGTTTGGTTCCTCAACCAAACTTACGTCTTCGCGCTTTGTCTTTTGTCCTTTATGACTTAACTCTTAGCCAATGACTAATGACTAATGACTAATGACAAAGGACAAAAAAGCTAACTTACCATACTAATTTCTCCAGTATCTAAATCGTAATAACCACCGACTATTTTCAGCTTTTCTGCTTTAATTAACTCTGATAAAACTGACGATGATTGCAATCTTTTAATTTGCGCCAAAATATTTGCTTTACAAACATTTTCTACCATATCTCCTGATTTACCTTTTGAACTTTCTACACTTGGTTTAATTGCTTCAAGCAAACTTCCAATATTTCCAGGTACTGGAGCACCTTTAATCGCCGCTTGTACTGCACCACATCTTTCATGCCCTACTACCATGATGACTTTGGTGCCTAATACTAAACTGCCAAATTCTAAGCTACCAATTTGCTGTGTTGTGGCAATATTACCAGCTATTCGGCAAACAAATAAATCTCCAAGTCCTTGGTCAAAAACAATCTCTGAAGGTACTCGTGAATCTGCACAACCGAGAATAGAAGCGAAAGGCTTTTGACCTTTAGCAACTTCGACTAAACGTGAATAGCTTTGGTCAGGATTACGACGTTTTCTTTTGGCAAATCTTTCATTGCCATCTAATAACTCTTGCAGTGCTTTATCAGGCGTAATATCTTCTACTGGTTTTTTTTCGGCTGCAAGTAAGTTTGAACTAAGTCCAGCTGTCAATACACCTGTACCGATCGCACCTGCACCAAACCTGAATAAACTTCTTCTAGAAAGATTTATCTGCGGATGTTGTCTGCTCATGTAATTATCCTCACAATATTAAACTGTTAACTTTTTCTCGGATAGTTACTGCTACCTAAGTGTCGAGATTTGAAAAACAAAATTTAAAAACTGTACTCCCCAAAATGGCCAAGTTACCCACATTCCTAATAGACTTACTCCTAGAAGAACAGTGAATGCATAAGACTGGGTTTGTCCAGAGGTGCTGTATTTAAGACCTTCGCCACCTAATAGGGAAAATAAACCAACGAAATTAACAATACCATCGACTACAAAGCGGTCAATCATATCGGCAAGTTGGGAAATTTTAGCAACTCCAAAAATTATCGTAATTCGATAGAGTTTGGGGGTGTAAAAATCGTATGCTATTAAGTCTTGCAAACCTTTCCAAGGCAAACGAATCGGTTTTGGAATATTGCTCAAATAAATCACACCTGTGATGATGCAACCAAAAATACTCGACCACATTAAAAGTAGTGCAACATCTTTATTGAGGTTTGTCCAATCTGGTAAAAGTGATAAGCTTTGCAACACTAAAGAAAGATGTAGACTGACACCAAGTAAAATCATTGTTGGCAGAATCATAGGCCAGTGGGCTTCAGGCGATCGCTGACTCATTTGTGTCGGTTTACCACCAAAAATTAAAGCGAATTCTCTCGTTAAACTGACGGCTGTCAAAGCATTTACCGCTATCAATACTCCCACTAACCAAGGTTGGGTTTTTTGTAACGCATCTGCTAATTCCAGCATCGCCGAAAAGCTACCCAGGGGTGGAAAACCAATTAACCCCAAACTTCCAACGATAAAGGCGATTCCGGAAATTGGGCGGCGTTTCCACAGTCCACCAAGTTGGGTTACGTCTTGGGTGATGCTATTCCAGATAATTCCGCCGGTACTCATTACCAATAGTGCTGCGGATATGGCATGGGTAAGGACTAATAATAGTGCTGCTTCGTCTTGTTGGACTCCCACAGCGATGAATACTAAGCCCATGTATGCGCTGACAGAATAAGATTGGCAGCGTTTAAGATCGATTTGAGCGATCGCTATTAAAGAAGCACCCACGGCTGTCACCGTACCAATCGCAACCATCGCTGAGGAAGCTATGGGCGAGATGGTTAACACAGGTTGCAATTTAATCAGCACCCATGCACCACTAGCTACTACTACCGAGTTCCGCAAAATCGTACTGGGAACAGGGCCTTCCATCGCTTCATCCAACCAGAGATGCAAGGGAAATTGGGCACATTTACCCATCGGCCCAGCAATTAAAGCTAAACTTACCAGTGCCATAATTGTCGGGTTGACGTTAGCAGTAGCCGCCCATTCAGCTAATTCTGTATAATTCCAAGTTCCAGCTAAAGGCCATAATGCCAACACGCCCATCAGCAAGAATAAGTCTCCCACCCGCTTGGTTAAGAAAGCATCTCTTGCACCCGAAACTACCAACGGCTGACTAAACCATAAGCCAACTAGTAGGTAGGTTCCCAGCGTCAGGACTTCCAAAATTACATAGCTGAAGAACAAGTTATTACACAAAGCAAGGGCACACAATCCCGCTTCAAATAATCCCAACAAAGAATAGAAGCGTCCCCAACCCCAATCCATTTCCATGTAGCCGATGGCATAAATTTGCGCCAGCAAATTCAAGCCAGTAATCACAACTAAAGCGCCGACACTCACCGAGGATATTTCCAAAGCAATTGTCAAATCTAAACCAGCCGTAGATAACCAAGGAATAAACACTTCTTGGGCTGGCTGATTCCAAGTTGCTTGTAAGGCGATCGCACTATGTACAAATGCCAAAAATGTCATCACCAAGTTTACATAACCCGCCGGTCTTGGCCCTGTTTTCCGAATGATCCCTGGCGACCAAGGCACGGCTAACAAGCCACCGATTAAGGCATAGCACGGAACTAGCCAGACAGTCTCAAGTAGAAACTGAGCCATCAACTTACCTCTAGATTTTCATTAAAGATTTCGGGTTCTGAATCAACTCGCGTTGATCCCTGTAAACCCAGCGATTGCAGATAAGAGAAATTTATCTTTGCTTAATTTTGTTAAAAACAGCTTACCTTTATATCAAGCAAAAATAAATTATTTTACTAAATAAATTTAATATGAGTACTTTAATTATTTCTTATACAATGAACTATTCAAGGAACAAATAATAGCTATTAATTTTTATCTATGCATTGAATGAGGGATGAATCAATAGTGATCATTAGTTTTATCAATTGATATAAATGACGAGAGACGCAATTGATTGCGTCTCTACAAATTGACTAAATGTGATCTATATTTGTGTAATTTTGTCAACCTGCCAGTGAGAGATAGCGATCGCAGGCGTTGAGTCAACTTGACTAATGGGGGCGGGTTTCATGTCCCGGTAGTCCAGCAGTTGGACTAATATCAGGTAGGCGATCGCTAAAGTGATCGAAATCACACCTGTAATAATGGCAACTAATTTTGAACGATCCATCAGTATTTCCTAAAATGCAAGTTATTGTGCAGTGTCTATATCCACATTAATATTTGAGACACACACCACATACTTACCAATATACTCGCGGTTGATCAAAGCAACGGTTTAGACGTTCCGTTAGTGATGCATCTACTTGCTGATAAAATTTATATATGCTAATTAATACTAGTACTTGCGTTTAGCCTGATTATTGCTGCTTGGTCTTTAACTTCCGGTGTCTGCTGTTTTAAAGTAAAACACAAAGTTCGGTCTTGCTCACAAGTTAGGAATATACCTAAATGAGCGGTTGTATTTAAGTCATCTCGGTAAATGCATTGGACTTATTTATATTTACATAGTTTAGTTTTTTCGTGCCTACCTACTTATTGAAGCAATATATGAATATGGAGTTTTGCTTACACTGAAAACATTTGCAAACACTAAAAGGTGTGACAGAACATTAGGACTTACGCAAAAATTGCCAAAAAGCTTAATTTATCGAACCGCCTTTCCTTCGGAACGCTATGCGAACGCGCAGCGTCTCGTTAGAGAAGAACGCATATCCACATTTTTCGCTATGAACTTGTAAAATCATCTACTTAGTAATGTATAATAAAGCTCAATAGTTCAGGGTGCTTGTCAAGTATTAAACTACTTGCTGGTACTGCCAAAGCATATTGTATGTCTAAATCTGCAATCACCGTTACCGTCAAATTGTTTGCTGCTTATCAAGAAGCCTTTAGGGTTTCGGAACTTATACTAGAATTTCCCAATAGTATGCCAGTCAAAGCAGTATGCGATCGCCTCATAGCTGAACATCCCGAACTCTCCCAATGGCGTGACATCACCCGCTTTGGGATTAATTTAATATTTGTCGAACCAGATACCTTACTACTAGATGGGGATGAAGTTGTGCTGATTCCACCAGTAAGCGGTGGCTAGCAAAATAGTGATGAGTTAGAGATTCAAAACTTATAACTGATCACTCATAACTCCTCACTTGCTTAGGACTTAATTTTTTGATTCAGTTTGCCACCATTCTTTTTTGAGCTTGGATATCACGCCTAAACCAAAATAGAATTAATGCTAAAGTTGGGATAACCGTTACAACATTGAAAGGTGGAAAACCTTGTATTAGATAGTAAGCAACAGTACTTGTAGTACTAAATACTATACTAGTAATCACAAATCTTTTTGAATGTATGTTTAAAGCTACGACTGCCAGCAACACAGAAGAATACCAAGAACAATACCAAGGAGCAGCAAACAGAAATAATATTAAGGTAATCCATCCAATATTTATACTAAGATTAGTTTCGGAATAATTTTTTTTAAAATATGGTTTTAGCAGAACAACCAAATAACAAACTAGAAATGGAAATAATATTATAGGTTTAAATATCGAGAATATAGTCTGTTGAAAACTTGGAGAAAAGTTTAGAATTTTAAAATGTAGTACTTGTGTAAGCAAAGCATATAAGGAACCATTTACTTTGTTTCCAACCCCAGGATTTAAAAGACTTTCCCAAGCCTCAACTGTAGGTAAAGCTATAATATAAACTGCAAAAATTATAACTACAGAGATACAAATAGCACTGAATAAGCTTTTCCACCGTTGTTGCTTAATCAAATAAACAAAAATTAGAGGCAACCAAATAATTGGTAATGTTTTAATTAAAAAACCAATCCAAACTGTAACAGTCGCAGCTATATAATTATGGTTTTTTAGGCAGATTATTAAAGTAATTAAAATTGTAGAAATTAAGACAT
The DNA here is from genome assembly GCF_036917275.1 of Nostoc sp. Lineage (GTDB taxonomy): Bacteria > Cyanobacteriota > Cyanobacteriia > Cyanobacteriales > Nostocaceae > Nostoc. Next base: position 158,420 of record NZ_JBALDF010000061.1, on the reverse strand, counting down.
CAATATGTGCATTTGTAACCTGCTCAAACAGCAAAATTGGGCTAACTAAATATGCAATTGTTACATTGTTTTTCTGAGGATAGTTTTTTAATTGCCGCCAAATTAAGTAAGTATTTAATATATGGAATAAAAGACATATTAATTTAAATACATAAATTCCCAAACTAGGAGCAATTGCAACGAAAGCAGCGGAAACAATAAAAAATATTTGAGATATAGGCCCATAAGTTGAAGTCTGTTTCCAGACAAGAAATGAAGACATCTTTGAGGTAAATGTGCTTGCAGGATTAATAAAAGGGTTAATTCCATTTAAGTCCATCAAACCATAATGCACATATAAATTAATATCAGTAGTTATTGGATAACTTATGAAGGCAATTAATAAAAAGAATGAACTATTTCTTAGTATTTTTATAAAAGTTATATCTCTTTTTTTGTTTTTATTTATGATTAACCAAACAATATATATAATATTTAAACCAAGGTATTCTATACCTGTTCTTACTTTATCAAAACGGCTAGAAAAATCAGATAAATATTTACCTGTGTGATTAGTTAAAGCTTCAACATCAAAAGAATAAGCTCTAATTGCTAATTCTCCACATAATATTAACGACAAAATTATGGCAAATACTAACAATATTTGGTTTTTTTGCGTGGAATTATAATTATTTACTTTTAGCATAATTATATAGAAATTAAATTAATCAATAAACCTTTCACTTAGATTATAGCAATCCAAATTGAATCGTGAGAAAATACGGAGATGAAAATTACGCATTTATAGACTTTTCAGTCTTTTACTTTCTCATAAATGATTTAGGATTACTATATCAAGAATGAACGTTTATTTTTTATTGGATTTTATACAATTAAATACGTTCAAGTCAATAGTACTATAAGAGGATGTTTGAAAAGTGTACGAAAGGTATAATTTTTAACTCTGAGCGTAACGAAGTGGAGCAATTTCCCGTGAGTTTATGAGATGCAACACTTGGCTATCGTTTCATTCAGGATGATATTTTTAACTTTTCAGACATCCTCTAAAGTTACATGGTAAAACTGAGCATTTTCAATGACTTCAGCCTCTATCTTTGGCAAAGGTATTGTTTATGGATCACTTTTAGGATGGGGAGTGGTGTAGTTCAATTAATTGAAAAACGCAGTAAATAATTTTTGCGCTGGTCACCATTGGCAGGATAATTCTCATGCTGTCCTTACTCATCTGAAATCAAGTTAGTTAAAAGTTGTCCGTGCCAATTCTACTTAATACCTTTAGGACTTAACAGTTGACTTCACTAAATTATCTAACTCTTGCTGCATCTGACTAACAACTAATTCATAACATTCATTGACATAGTGGCGATCGCTGGCTGCTTTAGAGCCGTAGCGTTCAAATACAATTGGCGGACAAACCCGCGTGTACATGGGCACAGGTAATGGAATGTTGGGCAACGGGCCAATTGCTAATCCCCAAGGCAGTCCGAGATAGATCGGAAAAACTTCCGGATCAATCCCAAACAGCCAAGGCATCCCCCATTCGTGGAGTTGCTGCACAATTTTGTACCAGTCAGTCAGTATAATCAGCGTATCGTGAGCACCCCAGGAAATCACAGGCACAATTGGCACATTTTCCCGCAACGCTAACTTGATAAATCCTTGCCGCCCCGCAAAGCAGATTTTGTTACGTAAATAATGCGGTCGGAAGATATCTTGCGCTCCACCAGGATAAACTAAAACACTAGCTCCAGAGTGCAAGGCAGCGTAAGCCATTTTCGGATGAGCAATGATTGCTCCAGCCTTGGCAACTAGTTGCGCTAGTGGCGGGCTAACCTGCCAAGCGTTGGGATGCATCAAACCATAAACGGGTTGTTCCACACCAAATCGTCTAAACCAGTCGTACATCATCATTGTCATATCGGGGGCTGCGAGTCCCCCATTATGCGAACCGACAAATAGGACTTTTTCTTGGGGTGCAATATTATCCCAGCCACTAGTTTGAACTCGGAAATAGTAGTGATATAAAAAGCCCAACAGAGGCATCAGAAATTCTATGAACTTTGGATCTCGCTCATCCAAAGACCAACCGGGTTTTTTGTTCAAGAGATGTTGCTTTTTTGATGACATCGATACATTCTAATCCCTTGCTCTCCTCTAGAGGCTGTGTGTATACCTTAGTTTTCATCGCTGTTTTGCTTCTGCTTGACTAGCCAGACAGAGAGGAGAGCGATCACAACCCCAGACACAAGAAAACAATAAATATAGCCGAAGTTATCCACAATTCTACCAAATACCGCTGCACCGATTCCCTGCCCGACAAACAGGTTGAAGGCGAACAGCGAAACAGCAGTACCTCGTGCTTCCGGGGAAAGCTCAGTGGCTTGGGTCTGGAGGGTGTTGTGCATCATATAAAAGCCCAATCCCATTAAAATACTCAAAGGGATAAAAAGCATCCAGTTCTGGAACAATGCGATCGCTAAGAAGCTGATACACATCAAGCCTCCTCCCATCCCCATTAAACCAATTTCACCCAGTCGCCTGACTAACCATTTAACTGAGCGACTGTAAATCAGTCCACCCAATCCAAAACCACTGAGCATAAACCCGATCACTACATAACTTAGACTATAGCGATCGCGCAGAAATGCGCCGACATAAGCAAATGCCCCAAACAGGCAAAAGCCTTCTACAAACACTCCTATAATTACAGTCCGAGCGATCGGTTGGGTCAATAGTTGGTAATAAGGTCGAAATGTGATGCCACTTACGCCACTTTCGGAACGATGACCATCGCTAAGATGGCGCGTTCCCCGCCATAAAAGTCCAGCAATCGCAAGGGAGACGATGCCAAATAAGAGAAAGATATCACGCCAGCTGATATATTCTCCAAAGATACCGCCCAAACTACCACCGAGAATTTGACCTAACACTAGCGCACTTAAATATTTGCCGATCGCAGCTTGGCGTTCTTCATAAGGGAAGTTGTCACCAATATAAGCTAGGGTAACGGGGATGACCCCAGCAGCAGCCATCCCTGTGAGAACCCGCAGTAAGGTAAGTAAGACAATATTTGACACAAAGGCACAAACAGCAGTACCCGCAGCAAATGCTACCAGCGCTACTGTAATTACCTTAAGTTTGCCGATGCGATCGCCGAGCGGCCCATAGACTAACTGAAATAGTCCGTAGGGAATGGTGTATGCCGAGATAATCACCGCAGCACTGCCAACGCCGACTTTGAACTCGTCAGCAATGATGTGCAGCAGGGGGTCAATCACCCGTGCATCAGCAACCACCATGAAGGCAGCAGCGCCCAACAATCCTAATGAGACAGGTGTTTTGCCTGCTGTCTCTGTTGCTAACCTGCCCACTGCTATGTTCTCCTGTAGTTTGAGTTTTCGCACTTCTAGAATAGACTTTTTGCAGAAGGGCAAGGGCTGAGGAAGTAAGAGCGACTTCAGCAGAGTGTTCTTGTGGGTTTACGTGGAACCCACAAGAACCAATCAAAACGTTATCTTGCTTATGAGCAATTCCTCAGCGAATTCCATCTCCTCGCTCAAACCGCTTGGCTCTATGTTCAATGACTATGTAGGCGTAGCCCGTCGTAGACATCGCTTCTTTAATAGAAGTGAAGGTATCAAGATCATGAAACTGAGTCACGCCTGGATCACAGAAGACAGCAAAGATGGCCTCAGCATCCTGCAACGTAGTCTCACGCAGAAAGAGCCTTTCTGTTTCTAATTCAGGAAAGGAAGATAGTGAGAAATCTTTGCTTATAGTTGCGACAGATGATCTGGGGTTAGAGATGACCTAGCGATCGCCACACTCACAAGATAATTCAAAAGGCTCAAGGCTGAATAGTCTTCGCCGACTGGTTAAATAACATATCTCGTGACTTATCTGGATCAAGCGCTTCAGTTTTCAATGCTTCTGCTTTCTCATAGGCGCGAATTGTTGCTGGACGGGCTTTAATTGTCTCAAACCACCGCTTGAGATGAGGAAAATCCTCTAGGTTTTGACTTTGGCGCTCATGGGGCACAATCCAGGGATAGGCAGCAATATCAGCGATAGAATAATCGCCAGCCACAAATTCTTTATCTGCTAGTTGCTTATTCAGCACTGCATATAAGCGTCCCGTCTCATTCACGTAGCGGTTAATGGCATATTCAATCTTTTCGGGAGCATAAGCGCTAAAGTGATGATTTTGTCCCGCCATTGGCCCCAACCCTGCCATTTGCCAGAACAACCATTCTAAAACTTGAGTGCGTTGGCGTAAATCTTGGGGGATTAATTTCCCGGTTTTTTCTGCCAAATATAGCAAGATTGCACCAGACTCAAATACCGAAATTGGCGCACTTCCATCGGCTGGTTCGTGGTCAATGATCGCAGGCATCCGATTGTTAGGAGAAATCTTCAGAAATTCCGGCTTAAATTGCTCCCCAGCCCCAATATTCACCGGATTTATGGTATATGTTAAGCCGACTTCTTCCAAGAGAATTGTGATTTTATGACCGTTTGGAGTTGGCCAATAATAAAGATCAATCATGGTTAGTTTTCCTTATATTGAGGGTTGAAATTTAAACGCGAAAGGGGGCAGAGAATTCGCTACGAATTAATGAAATGTTGTATATTGCGGTGATTTTGCGATCGCTGCCCAAACTCTGTGGTGAACCTGAAGAATTGGTGTAGGATATTTTGCTTCAAGTAATGTTGCCAATTCTTGGTCAAATATCTCTACCAATTCTTGTGTCAAGCTAGCTCCCACACCAGCACTAGCCCGAATTCGCCCCCGCCAATCTTCGTGTGTATAAGGTACAAATACATCGTAAGAAAATGTGCGGATTTCTCGGAATCCTCCTTCGCCAATGTCTTGTAACCACAGGGGATACAATCCATTACCGCCGTCTAGATTCCACGCGGGATTATGAGCCTTAATTAGTTGTTCTGTTGCTTCAACTACATTACCTTTTAAGGGTATCCAATCAAAATGAGCGATCGCAATCGAGCCATTTCTTCTCAATATGCGAATAATTTCCTGGACAGCCCGCAAACGATCAAACCAATGCCAACACTGTCCAGCTGTTACCACATCCGCACTTGAGTCTGGTAACTCGGTATTCTCGGCAGTTGCGATTCGATAATCTACTTTGATTTGGGTTGATTCGCTTAACTGTCTCGCTTGTTCTAAAAGTGATGCTGATGGATCTATGCCAATTACATAAGCACCTCTATCTGCAAAGCCCCGCGCTAGTGTTCCTGTTCCTGTGCCAAGGTCAACAATATTTTGCCCTGGTAAACCTATACCATATTCAGACAGTTTGTTAAATAATGAACTGGGAAAGCCAGCGCGGTGTTTTGCATAATCAGTAGCAGTTGCACCAAAATCAATTCTCATACCTGCAAAACTATTTTTGTAACAATTGTCTAGGCTAGAAGTTCTCTACCCAGGGACGTAGTTCTATTTCCCATGTCCAAGCACTGCGGGGTTGGCGAAGAATACTGAGATAAGTTTGAGCGATCGCATCCGGGTCAAGGGTACTATCAGGATTATCTGCTGGATCTTGGCGGGCTGTTGAGCGGATTCCACCATCAATCACGAAATGTGCCACATGGATATTTTTCGGTGCTAATTCTCTAGCAATACTCTGAGCCAAACCGCGCAGTGCAAATTTACCCATTGCAAAGGGAGCAGACAAAGGATAACCTTTGACACTCGCTGAGGCTCCAGTAAAAAATATAGCACCGCCACCAAGCTGCAAAAACCTTTTGGTAGCAGCTTGGGCCACCAGAAAGCCACCATAGGCAGTTACATCTAAGGTTTTTGCCACTTCACCAGGGTCTAAATCAACAAGAGGCCCTACCACCCGAAAACTGGGATTATAAACGACAATATTCGGGGAACCGACTTTATTATCAACATCAATAAATAACTGTTCTACTTCATCTGGCTTTGAGACATCAGCAGCGAAACTAACTGCGCCAATTTCACTGCTCAATTGAGTGAGTTTTTCAATTTGACGAGCCGCTAAAGCAACGGTGAATCCTTCTTTGGCAAATAGGCGAGCTAAAGAAGCGCTCAGTCCACTACCTGCACCGACAATTAAAGCTGTTGTTGCCATAAATTTAATTCTCCTTGTTAGGATAAACGATTAAGAGAGAGATGTGAATTGCCTTTATTAGGACTTTGACCAATTTGCAGTACACAAACTGCGGCAATCAAACAGAGAACACCTGATAAAATAAACGCTTGTAAATAACTACCCGTCCAGGTTCTCAATACCCCGGCTCCGAATGCTGCTGTGGCTGCACCGAGCTGATGTCCTGCGACAATCCAACCGAACATGACGCCGACATTTTCTTTACCGAAGACATTGGCAACAAGACGGACTGTAGGTGGTACAGTGGCAATCCAATCAAGTCCATAGAAGACAGCGAAAATGGAAAGTCCATAGAAGGAAAAGTCGAAACTGAAGGGTAAGAAAATCAAAGACAAACCCCGCAGTCCGTAGTACCAGCACAATAAGTAGCGATTGTTCCAACGGTCAGATAGCCAACCTGACATAGTAGTTCCGAAAAAATCAAATAGTCCCATGATTGCTAAAAGACCCGCAGCCTTGACTTCAGGGATACCGTGGTCAATACAAGCGGGAATTAGATGAGTGCCAATCAGCCCATTTGTGCTAGCGCCGCAGATAAAAAAGCTACCAAATAACAGCCAGAAGTCTCGATTACGCATTCCCAGCCACAGGGCATTGAGGGTGGAGGTGATGGAATTCACTCTCGGCTGTGAGACTTCCACCGTTTCGCTGTTGTCGCCAAAGGGTCGCAAACCGACATCCGCCGGACGATCGCGCATAAAGACTGCGATCGCTGGAATAATTAGAAGTGCTGCACCAGTCAAACCTAGAGCGGCAATTCGCCACCCAAAGCGATCGGTTACTGAGGCCAGCATGGGCAGAAACACCAGTTGCCCGGTAGCTGTACTGGCAGTTAGGATGCCAAGAACCAGACCCCGCTTTTCAAAAAACCAGCGATTGACAACAATAGCACCCAAAACTAAGGCGATAACTCCGCTACCACAACCGACAACTACACCCCACAGCAAGACTAGCTGCCAAGACGCTGACATCAAAGTGGTTAAACCGACACCGAGAGCAATGATAGCAAGTGAAAACACCATCATCCGGCGAATGCCGATCCGCTCCATGACTGTCGCAGCAAAAGGCCCAATTAGTCCGTAGAGTACTAAGTTAATGGAGATTGCCAAAGATATAGTAGCTCTACTCCAGCCGAACTCCTGTTCAAGAGGCACTATAAAGACTCCCGGAGCAGAGCGAATTCCGGCTGCCACCAACAAGGCTAGGAATGTTAAACCCGCGACGAGCCAGCCATAGTGAAAGGAACGACGCGCTAGGAAGGAGGCTAAGGACATAGTAGAGGGTGGGTAGATGCGGGAGTGGAGGCAATACGTTTCGGTTAGTGATATGTTGTCCAGAAGATCCCCCCAACTCCCCTTTTTAAAGCTACGGTGTACAGACAAGTCTGAAATAGCTGATTAGACCAAGGTTTTACCCCACCCTAACCCTCCCCTTATAAAGGGGAGGGAACTGGATTTTCTTGTTTCCCCCCAATATATCGGCGGGATTAAGGGGGGTAATTCGACTTGTGTGTACACCGTAGGCTTTTTAAGAGGGACTAAGGGGGATCATTAAGTACTGTGTACCTTAATCGAACCGTATTGGGAGTGGGGGGAGCAGTTCTTGAGCAGGGGAAGCAGGGGAGTGGAGTTCAAAGACTCATTCACGAGTATAAAAGACTCGTCAGCGAGTATAAAAGACTCGTCAGCGAGTATAAAAGACTCATTAACGGAGTTCAAAGACTCATTCACGAGTATCAAAGACTCGTCAGCGAGTATAAAAGACTCGTTCACGAGTATCAAAGACTCGTCAGCGAGTATAAAAGACTCGTTCACGAGTATCAAAGACTCGTCAACGAGTATCAAAGACTCGTCAGCGAGTATCAAAGACTCGTCAGCGAGTATCAAAGACTCGTCAGCGAGTATCAAAGACTCGTCAGCGAGTATAAAAGACTCATTCACGAGTATAAAAAACTCGTCGGCGAGTATAAAAGACTCATTTCCTATTCCCTATTCCCCATTTCCAAATTAGAGAGAACTACCCAGCATAAGGATTACCGATTCTGTCTACAGAAACGTTGGAGGAGAATGGTAAACGACCTGGATTTAAGCGTGGTTCTGCTGCATAGCCAACAGGAACAACAACAGCGATCGCTAAATCTGGATTATCCCCAGCCCCAATCACTTCCTTTACCTGATCCTCAATCCAACCGTTCATAAAACAAGTGGATAATCCCAGACTTTCTGCTGCTAATACCAAATGGGTAGCGGCAATGATGGCATCTTTGATGGCATATTCGCGTCGCTTGTCGCCTAGCGTTGCTTGAAATTGCGGGATGGCGGTTTTAAAGTAGTTTACCGTACCTTCATTCCATGCCCCAGTTTCGATTCCCTGCTTTAGAATTGGGGCCAAATTTTGTTCGCCTGCGTTCGGATCGGCTGCAAAGACAAAGGTTACAGGTGCTTGGACAATTTGCTGTTGATTAAAAGATGCTGCTGACAGTGCTGCCTTTTGCGCTTCATCTTGCACAAGAATAATTTGCCAGTCCTGGAGATTATAGCTGCTAGGTGCTGCCACGGTTAACTCTACTAGTTGCTTAAGCAGTTCTGGGGCGATGGGGTCTGTTTTAAAAGTTTTGATGGAACGGCGTTGAGCGATCGCACTGGGTACATCTAAAGGTTGGGTTTTAGTAATGGAAACCATGAGATTCTCCTGATAATTGAGTTATGAAAAGGTTTCGGATTTTACTCTGCTGAGAGTGATTAAGAGTGTTAACGAGCAGGACAATGTAATGTGTTCTTCTCTAATTGGCAATGTTAACCGGATTAGAGATGTGTTCATGGATAAATGCGCCATTGTCCCTGTCGCTTCATAGTTCACAACCAATTTACGCAATCATTTTGTTGTATCTTGGAAAAATCTCAAACTCCTCAGTTTGATTTGATACTTTAGAGTGCAGAAAGTGGGTTTTAATTATTCAGATGAGAAGAATTAGGCATTGACCGCCTGCTCGTTAGCAGCTGACCAAAATGGATAGTCTGTATATCCGTGTTCATCGCCACCATAAAAGCTTGCTTGATCTGCTTGATTTAGTGGTGCATTTAAAGCGAAGCGTCGCGGTAAATCTGGATTTGATATAAATAGTGTACCGAAAGCAACTAAATCTGCTGCCTTGTTTGCCAGTACAGCATCACCTTTTTCACGGGTATAACCACCATTGACGATGAGTGTACCTGTAAAGCGATCGCGTAGATGACTGCTGGGTACAATTGTCCCGCCATGTCTAATGTCTGCCTCTATTGCCTCAAAAATATGCAGATATGCCAAATTAAACTGGTTTAACGCTTGAGCCGCATAACCGAATGTCTCCAGGGGATTCGAGTCATGCATATCGTTATAAGTCCCACTGGGAGATAAACGGACTCCGACTCGATTAGAATCCCACACACTAGTTACCGCCTCTGTCACCTCTAACAGGAATCGGGCGCGATTCTCAATAGAACCCCCATATTTATCTGTACGCTGATTGGTGCGATCGCGGAGAAACTGATCTATTAGATAACCATTAGCTGCGTGAATTTCCACCCCATCAAACCCAGCCGCTAAAGCATTTGCTGCTCCTTGACGGTACTGTTCTACTATCTGCGGTATTTCCGAAGTTTCTAAAGCACGGGGAGTAACAAAGGGTTTTGGCCCCTTATAAGTTGAGGCTTCACCTTTAGCAGCAATGGCAGAAGGTGCCACGGGTAAAGCTCCATTCGGTTGTAAGTCAGGGTGAGAAATCCTGCCTACGTGCCATAGTTGCAGAAAAATTCTCCCTCCGTGCTGATGCACAGCATCGGTTACTAACTTCCATCCCTCCACCTGTTCTGGTGAATGAATTCCTGGTGTAGCGGGATAGCCCTGTCCTTCAGGAGTTACCTGCGTTGCTTCAGCAATAATCAGTCCGGCGGAAGCACGTTGGACGTAGTAGGTAGCATTCAGTTCGTATGGTACGTTTCCTTTACCTGCCCTGTTTCGGGTTAAGGGAGCCATTACTATCCGGTTAGGTAGTTCCAGATTCCCTAATTGGTAAGTAGAGAATAAGTTGATATCAGTAGTCATTGGTTGTATCTCCAAATTAGTGAGGATTGGGCATTGTAGAACCAGTGTGTTGCGGAGGTTCCCTCTGTTAAAGCAACTGGCGTCATTGGGGATGAGTCTTTGATACTCGCGGACGAGTCTTTGAACTCCGTTAATGAGTCTTTAAACTCCACTCCCCTGCTCCTCCCAGTCCACAGCTTTATTAGGACTTACGCAAAAAATTGCCAAAAAGCTTAATTTATCGAACCGCCAAGACGCCAAGAGCGCCGAGAATTCGTAGAGTGTGCGTAAGTCCTATTTATAACAAAGCGCATTAACTAAACAATCGACCGAATAACGCCACCATCTACCCGCAAAGCTGCACCATTAGTTGCTGAAGCTACAGGACTAGAAAGGTAAACTACGATCGCTGCTACTTCTTCATTACTTGCAAAGCGTTTAATTAGGGAAGTTGGGCGCACATTTTGGAAAAACTCAGCCTCAACTTCCGCTGGACTAATACTGCGTTCTTGTCCTAGCTGAGAAATAAAGTTCTCAACTCCTTCTGAGCGGGTTGGCCCTGGGAGGACGGAGTTTACCGTGACTCCAGTCCCGACAGTGATTTCTGCTAGACCTCTTGCAATGGCAAGCTGGGCTGTTTTAGTTGTGCCATAGTGAATCATTTCAACTGGGATCTGAATACCAGATTCGCTGGAGATAAAAATTATCCGCCCCCAGTTTTGCTCTAGCTGCTTTTGCAGATATTGCCGACTCAAACGGACTCCGCTGAGGACGTTAACCTCAAGTATCTTTAACCAGTCTTCATCAGTAATATCAAAGAAGGTTTTTGGCTCATAAATACCCACATTGTTAATGAGGATATCAACGTGAGGAACTTTTTGAAAGAGTTGCTCTACCCCTGATGCAGTGCCTACGTCAGCAACAACACCAGAAACTTTCGCATCAGGTGTACTTTGCTTAATTTTGTCAATCGCCTGGGCTACTCGTTCTTCAGACCGACCATTGACAATCACTGATGCACCTTCTTGAGCTAACCCAAGGGCGATCGCAAAACCAATACCTGCGGTTGAGCCACTCACCAGTGCGGATTTACCATGCAATTTCAAGTCCATTTCGCTCTTTCCCCATTAGTTGAAACACAATTCAAGAATTGGGAGTAGGGAGTGATTGGGCACAAGAAGCTTCTGGGGAAAGCTTACTGCAACTTCCCCTCTGTTCCCCCTACTCCCCTTAACTTAAATTAAAGATGCTGTGCTAAGGTCTTATTCAAGGTGGTTTTTGGGACTGCCCCTACGACAGTATCAACCTGCCGACCTCCTTTAAAAACCATCAGCGTCGGAATGCTGCGAATTCCATAGTGGCTGGCGACAGTAGGATTTTGATCTGTGTTCAGCTTCACAAATTTTACCTGTCCTTCATATTCAACAGCAACTTCATCGACGACTGGACCCACCATCCGGCAAGGACCGCACCACGGTGCCCAAAAGTCCACTAAGACCGGAATTTCACTTTCCAAGACTTCTTGCTTGAATGTCGCTTCTGTGACATTTGTAATGGATGACATAAATTGCCTTCCTAATTAATTCTATAATTCGATAATATCGAATAATAAAAATATATGCCACCTGATGAGATAATGCAACTATGAGATTTCTTTATCATCCAGATAAAAAAAATATTTCTTTACCAGGAGTGTTATATGCATTGGGCGATCCAGTGCGGCTAGAGATTGTGCGACTGCTGGCGACTGAGGGGGAACAATGCTGTGCCAAGTTTGATTTTGCGATCGCTAAGTCTACTATGTCCAATCACTTCAAGATTTTGCGGGAGTCGGGGATAGTCTTTACACGTAAAGAAGGGACACAGCACATTAATATCCTGCGGCGTGAAGATTTAGAGATGCTGTTTCCGGGGTTGCTGGATGCGGTGTTGAAAGCCGCTCAACCATTGCCTGTTGAACCCGCTAGTACTAAGAGAATTCCAAAAAATGAATTACTTTCGACAGTGGCGAAAAGACGGGACGTGGCAGCAAATTCATGAAAGGCTACGATTGTGGCTACGTGTAAGCCCAAATCGAGAACGATCGCCATCTTAGGCGATTATGGATCGCCAAACAGTTGAAACAGGAACGATGGTTTCAAGAGATGTCAGCTTCGAGGCAGGTAAAAAAATTTGCATGAGGTAAGCAACACATAATCGTTGATACCAAGGGGAAAGCTTATTGTTGTGGTGATACACAGCCGATAAAAGTAAGTGAGCAAGCGGGTACAAAACAAGCTCTATGAAAGCTTAATCAAATAAGCGCCTCATAATACAAAGTTGGAAAATGCCTTGATTACAGGTGGCTATACTTACCCATCATTTTCAACAATTGTCTGTAGTAGAGATGTGATCGCCCTTTCAATACGTTGCCATCCAGCCGATGAACTGAAATCAATTCCTAAGAATGTATTGCTGACTTTGGTTCGCATAACCAGATAAACAATTCCAGCAATCAAAACTGTACTGATGGCAGGAATATCTTTATCTGGGGGGAAGGAATACTTCTGCTTGAGAAATTCCAAACTCTCAATCGCCACTTGATCGCGCACTGTTGCTAACTCATGCGTTAACTCATTGCCTTGGAGTAACTCCCAACGCATAATCTCTTGCGTGATGGGTCTTTCTTGCAAGTCATACATAAAGCGTGTCAGTAACAATACCATCCAGTCAGCCAGCGATTCTGCATCGACGGCAGTTTCATCCTCAATTAATTCTTCAACTGTAATCCAATAGTTGCCTTCCTTGCCAAAAGTTTGTAGCAGCGAGGGAAGATTCTCAAAATATCGATAAATCAACACTTTATCAACTCCGGCTTCACGGGCGATCGCATTTACCCCCAGTTGCTTAAAACCTGATTCTGCCAAGAGTTTACCAACTGCTGCCAAAATTCGTGCCTTGGTTTCTTCTTTGTCTCGCGCCATGAATCGTTCTCATCTACTTGTCACCACTAAGTGACTATGATACTTTGTCACTGAGTGGTGACAAAGTATGACTAAAAATGCAAAAAATTTCCTTTGAGTTAGAGGTGTATTCCTTCCACATTGATTTTATTGGCCATGTAAACAACAGCGTCTATATTCAGTGGATGGAAATTGGACGGACAAAACTACTGGAAGCTGTTGGAATGCCAATACAGAAAATCTATCAGCAAGGGTTTGTTCCGGTTTTGGTTCAAACCAACATCACCTACAAATCACCGCTCTATTTGGGCGAACGCGTGCAGGTGTCGATATGGATCTCTGAACTGAAGAATGCCTCTGCGATTATGCAGTTTTGTTTTTATAACGAACAGAGAATACTAACAGCACAGGGATGGCAAAAAGGATTGTTTGTGGATAAACAAACGATGCGGCCAAGGCGGTTATGCCCAGAGGAACGGTCTTTGTTCTTGCCATATCTGCATTAAAGGTGGATGAAGGTGCTAAATCACTGATTAGTGCGCTAACTGGCAGATTGCTTTTCGAGAAACCGTCAGAGCGATCACTTACAACCACAACCTGATCGCTTCATTCTTACCCAAAATCTTCCCGGATGCGGCTGATAGTGGTTGTGATATCCATCTGAGCCTTTAGGATGGCGAGAAAAACCTGTTACCTAACCCACAGGGAATCTGTGGTTTTTCTGAAGTGGTATTACAATTTATTGGTGGCATTCTGCACCATCTGCCGGCAATGATGGCACTAACTACCCCAACTACTAATTCTTACCGCCGCATTCTTCCTCATAGTTGGATTGGTGCTTTTCGCTGTTAAGGATTAGATAATCGGGAGGCAGCCGTGAGAGTCCCTAGTGACCCTGGTTTGGGCTGTCCTAGCCACTTGGAATTGAATACTGTGGCTCAAGCAGAGGCGATCGCTGTAGCAATTTTACGTGAAAATGCCTTAGTTCTCTACCAATCAGCGTCCAGCATCAGTAAGTCGTAACCCTCAAGTAATGAGTTTGAAATAAAGCGTCCCTTTTCAACGAAATAAGCTGATTGCGTCAATTATAGTTCAGTTAGCGCCAAAAACCTTTAAGGACTTATGACTCAGTAGCCGGCTTCCCTTTGGTGTTTCCCTTCCTAATAATCAGCTTGGGTCTAACAATACTAGGACTTACGCACACTCTACGAATTCTCGGCGCTCTTGGCACGGCAGTTGCTTCAAGTCGGCAGAGCCGCCCAACGCACTGCCTCGTCTTGGCGGTTCGATAAATTAAGCGAAGTTGGCAATTTTTGCGTAAGTCCTAAATACCTTTGGGTGTGTAAATGTCTTCAGTCAACAAGGTATAGGTTTCGCGGATTCTCGCAGCACTGAACAGGCAGACACCAAACAAAGTGCGTCGGTTAGCAAAAACCGCAGGCATCGCGATCATTGTCTAAGCCATTACTGAAAATTAGCTGTATCTCTTGCTGTGTAAAGAATCTTAGCTCGACCGTGCCGATTGATTTTCATTGTCAGACTGTAGACCCTGTATCACAGCGTACATCTGAACTGTCTTAAGTATCCTTGCGTCTTTGTCAAGATTTTGAGATATTAAATTGAAAAATTAATTTCAGATAGAAACTTATGACAACCGAGCAAGAGCTTCAATCTCTTTTTAATACCTTAGATAGCGATCAAGACGGCAAAGTCTCCATTAATGATCTTTTTTTAAGTCCTGGCTTAAGTGCAATCATCTCATCAGAAACAAATACCACTAGTCCCCAGGAATTGCTAGTAAATTATGATTCAGACAAAGACGGTAGCATTACCTTTGAAGAGTTAAAGGAAGCAGTTGAGAAAGCAAACAATTTAAACTAGCAGTCAAAAAACAAGGGTATAAATACCCTCTTATCCTCATACCTTGTCAGGTGTGAGGGTTATTTTTCTCATTGTCATTGATAAGAAATGTCAAAAAAGTAGGATTGTTAAATAAGCCAATATGAGTATGTTCCACTCCCTGATTATTTTTAATATATAGAGAATAATAAATTTTCTTAACTCCAAACCCCTGTATAGACGCGATTAATCGCGTCTAAATTGTCAACGCCCGCCAAGTACGTTGACCAACTATTCCATCTGTTGCCAAATTCCGCTGGTTTTGAAAGGCTTTGATAGCAGTCTCTGTCAGTGCGCCAAAAATCCCATCTACTCTAACGGCATAACCGTTAGACACTAAAAGCTGTTGTAAGGCTCTCACAGCAACACCAGAGCTACCGAAATTAAGAGTAGGTAGAGGTTGGCTACTAAACTTCTGGAACCGTCCTGTAGCCTTTGCACGGACTCTACCTCCAGATTGAGAATACTTTTTAGACTCACCTAAGTTAGAAGAAGCTAGGAACTGATTCTTTTTACTGATTTTCTTAAGTATGTGTTCTTTATCCACTGCGATCGCACAGGGAGAAGCCTGGTAAATTCCATCTGTCTGGATGAATTCAGGTGGTGTGGCTTCAGCGGTTATCTCTAACTGACTCTGCTTTGACTGCTTTACGTCATTTTGCATCTGAAATAATTGCTGCTGTGGCAAATTGGTCCCAAATGCTTGTCTTATTGTTAACACGTCCATCATCATCAGGCCAATTTCAGTCATTGTAGTTCATTTTAGGGACTGACAAAAAATAAATTATCCAAAATTATTTGTCCGTTAGTAGGGGCGCAAGGCCTTGCGCCCCTACTTTGAAAGGGATAATCTTAACTACAGCAATTCTAGTTACTTTCGGCCTCGCTTTTGCATTTCTTGCTGACGCATGGGCATAGCGTCAATTTCCTTAAAAATTGCTGTCGCCTGGACTGGTGTAGTATCAGTGCGCTTAACACCACCATCTTTGCCCACCAAAATCACGCGGAAATTTTCTTTGTCAACCCCAAAGCGATCGCGCAACTTGGCAGCAGAAGACTCATCTATTGGCTGTCTGTTGGCATAGCTTTCATCTGTTGCCAAAACCTGAACAAGAACTAAATCCCGATCTGCAAAACCGCTGTTATGCTCTTGCAATAGTTGCATTTGCTGTTGATAGGTATGGTTATCAACAGACGGTGCAAAGACTAGTAGCAGGCGGTTTTTCCATTTTTGGGAACTGAGGTTAAATGAAGACATTTTGATGGCATGATTAATTGAACCTTGGGCAATATCAGCTTTACTAACTGGCGATAGGACTATACATGCTAATAGGAGGAGGGCAATTAATACTGAATTATTCATAATGGGTTGTTATTTGTTTTCTATCCTTTCAAGCTATCATTGGTTTCCCTACTTTTCCTCTATCTGTTGATGGTTTATCTTCGTATTAGGTTATGTGAGGAAGTGGGTGAGAATCACTCAAACTATAGCAGGCTGATGGTTTATCAAAATCTAGCCTGAAAACTTATCCTACCTCCTCAACAAAAGAGAAGTTTTGCCTTGTGTTTACAGCGCTTATTATGCCTACTGTTCGGTATAGCGACGCGGCGTATAAACCCAGATATTACCATCGCGGCGCTTGATGGTTCGGGTTTTTGTGGAACCAATGAGAATGATTGTCCGCATATCGGCGCTTGCTGGTGCTAACTGGTCAAGTGCGATTGCTTTCACTGTCTGTCCTGGTCTACCGAGATTCCGCGCCAAGACTACTGGTGTATCCGGTGTTCGATGTCGCAACAAAATATTTCTCGCTTCTGCCAGTTGCCAGGTACGCTCTTTGGAAACAGGATTGTAGAAAGCAATTACGAAATCAGCCTCAGCAGCAGCGGCAATTCGTTGTTCGATCGCAGACCAAGGCTTCAAGATGTCAGAAAGGGAAATAGCACAGAAGTCATGCCCAAGAGGTGCACCAATGGCTGCTGCTGCTGCCTGCATGGCGGAGATGCCTGGTGCTACATGAATGTCGATAGTGTCCCATTCGGGTTTAGCATAGCGATCGCATACTTCAAAAACTGCTGTTGCCATTGCATAGATACCTGGGTCGCCAGATGAAACTACAGCTACATATCGCCCAGACGCGGCCAAATCAAGGGCCATTTTTGCCCGTGCTTCTTCTTCGCGGTTGTCAGACTCATGCCGTTGCTTGCCATCAGCCAGAGAACCGACTAAATCTAAATAAGTTTTATAACCCACTAAATCAGTTGCCGACTTGAGTATCTCCTTCACTTCAGGAGACATCCATTGCGATCCACCAGGTCCCGTGCCAATAATCGCTAACCGTCCGCGTGGTTGACCGATGGTGTTGGGGTCAATTGGTTGAGAGGCAATGGCGATCGCTATATCGGGAGATGAGGAAGTAATGGGGGATGTGCCTGTGGCAGCGATCACAGCAGCTTGGGCGGGGCTATAACCTTGTGAAAGTAGACTTTCTAGCTGATTTGGGGTAAAGAAGCGGGCAGGTACTCCCAAGGCGCTAGCTACGGCATGGATTGCGGGATCGGCTGCGGTGGTGATGGGTGCAAATATCCCGGCGACTGATGCTCTTTCTAGTCTGGCATCAGCGAGTAGCTGCTGTACTAAAGCTACTGCATCATTAATGGTGCCACTAATTGCGATCGCGATCGTTGCTGGGTGGTAGACAAGGCAGTTGGCTCTAGGAGTGACCAAACGTTCGGTAACTTGGATAGTCAAATCTCCTTTTGGATCTATGGGCAGTTTACTATCGCTCAACCAAGGGGCTATGCCTTCTAATTTGACTTGCGCCCCAGCTAGCACATCTGAGATAAATTTCTTCGCATCGTCTGGGTTTGCTAAATGGTATCCAGGGGGAGGAGACAACAGCGTTGTGCCCAAACGGAGGTCGCCTGTGGTCGTAATTGCAGGCTTGACATCAAGCGCTTCGGCAATGCGGCGGGCCAAATCGTTTACCCCAGCAAGTCCGCCCAACAGGGGCACAACAGCACTACCATCTTCAGCCACAGCTAGCACTGGTGGTTCCTGTTGTTTATCCGAGAGGACGCCAGCTAGCGTCCTAATTAAAATGCCGGCGGCACAAATGCCAATCAGTGGCGTTCCTTGGGCGAATAACTCGCGCAATGTCTCGCCAAAATTAGTAAAGCTGACATCAACTCCCGATGTGCGACCCGCTAGACCGTATAGCGTCGCCCCTGGTAGGACAGTGATTATTTTGCGTGCTACTGTCACACTATTTTGACCTAGTACTACAATGGCGGGTGCAATGTTGCTCATCATAAGTAGATATCTTGCAAAATTTGATATCCTTCAAATGAAACCACAGATTTAGACATGTAGCGACTTCGTGCCAAGTGCGTAAGCGTAGCCGTGTAGATATCGCTTGATAATAAATAGGTAAAATCCACTTTGCGTCTACGCATACAAACAGCGCCTGAATTCTTGGGCTGTAGCACGTTTACTTCCCGATATGCAACGGTTGATTGTCGCGCGATTCCGCAGTTAGTGTGATCCAGAGGGTCATTTGCTTGTGTTAAAGCTGATACCTGACGTTGCTTTGTGGTGGTTTTTGATTGTCAACGCGAAGAAGCTGTGATTTAAACTGATGCAGAGGCGATATCTCACGACAAGCCCTTCGGGTGCGCCAGTCGCTCATGGGGAGCCACTGCGGTGGACGGGTTAAGAGGCGTAAAGGAGACAGTGCGCCCGTCTCCCAAGGGGAGACGCCAAGGGCGATGCGGTTTCCCGACTTGTACCCCTACTCTTCAGCAAGCTACGCGCGGTCTTCTCCCCTTCTTGCAAAGGGAGAAGACCGCGCTGGCTTACCGCTGTGTATCTACGCATTTGGGTCATTAGGGGTGCGATCGCATTTTCTTAAAAAAGGCGATCGCTTCTTGTTTCAATTAGCTTTACGCTCTTTGAGGACTTGATCTAGCAAATTTCTAGCAGGTTGTGCTTTAGCCAACGCTGCTTGATGGTCATTATAAGCACGAACAAGGCGAGAAAGACTGCTCACACCTGCCTTGAGTTGCTCAAGTTCTTCACCAGCAACTAGTTCCCCGTCAAGCATCCGCCCGATCAACGGTTTGATGTCGCCCACTTCCTGCCGGACTTTTTGGAGCTTTTCTAGGTTAGTCAGTAAGCTTTTGAGTGAGTTCAAGATGTCGTCAATATCCTGGACATCTTCCGCTGGTTCGGCCGAATCTTCAAGCGAATCTTCAATTGTCACTGTATCATTATCTGAAATTGTCGGCAATTCCTGTGTAGATGTTTCATTTTTAACCCCGTTTGACCGTGCCATCAACGCTTCCTCAAGGAATTTTCCTTAGTGTATCGCTTATCTCAAGTTACTAAAAATAGTATTGTTATAATTCGTTAAATTTAGTGAGTATTAATACAGTCCATAATCAGGATCACTTTCAATCGTTCAACGAATATGGAGGGTTAAATCTGCTTCTGTTGCGGAAGAATCCACAGCTTTCTTATTCAGTTATATATCGTTTTTATCAGAAGTATTTCTATTTATTATGATAGGCAGAAAGAACTCCTATTTTCTTTTTTAAAAAACTCAGTACAATTTTAAGATACTTCTTGAATGTTGCCTATTACCTACTTACGCAAGTAAGTTTAGAGGGAGCATCCGAATTTGGCAAAAATAAAAGAAGAAAGATTATTCGCGAGTTTACATCGCGAATAATCTGGGGATTCAATCTTGTGGTTCTTCTGACTCTTGCTCAGAAGCAGAACTAATGTTTAGCAGATAATCATCACAGGGATAAATTATTCTTTGTAGTTCGTCCCAAAGGGAACGTCTGTACTCCTGGGTCAAAGTTATACATCTAGGAGGAGCGCTCAGTCACCGCTTCTCTACGAGACGCTGCGCGAACGCTAGGCAAGTCATGGCGAGCAAATCCCTATAGCTTGGTCATTTTACTTTATCTTTCTTTACATCAACTGATGACACGCCCTAGATGCACAAATAATTTTTAACTAAGTTAAATTATGTTACATACTTAAATTTGTATCCTGAACATGCTTAATAATTTATTTTTAGTATTTGATAATAAAAATCAAGTACTATCGGAAAACTTTTAAAAATTACCAGGAGTAACTCAATGCTGATCTCAAATTTAAAGACTGAAAATATGTTTGTGGAATTACTTGATCATGAAGAGGAATCTATATCGGGAGGAGCAATTAGTATTACAGCCGATAAACTTAACTTATCATTCACAAATCTAGGTTTAAACATAGACGGTCTTAAAATTTTCATTAAAGCAGGAGCTATTCAGTTAAGGGGAATAAAAATAGGTGCCTAGAAGATAAAAGGAAAGTGAGCATCCCAATTTTGCACAAATAAAAGAATCCTTATATTATTTGTGAGTTTCCATCGCGAATAATATAGGGATTCAATCTTGTGGTTCTTCCTCGTCTTGCTCAGATCCAATTGAAATAGGGTTGCCTTGTAGCCCATCAAGAAGACAATATCTTCTGGTATGCATACAATAAGCGTCCATTGACCGAAGCTAGTCGTAGATGTAACAAATGATTGCTCATCTCACTACTGCCCGATGTTAAGCAATTTTGCCATAGCCAACCGTTGCAGTTTCCCGGTAGCACCACGAGGTAGTTGATCCAAAATGTGAACTTGCTTGGGAACTTTGAAATCTGCCAGCATGGTTGAACAGTGGGCTAAAAGTTCTTTTTCGCCAGCTTCTGCCTTAAGGACAACAGCGGCGTGGATATCTTCTCCTAAAGATTTGTGGGGGACGGCAAAGGCCAAGGCTTCGGCAACAGCGGGATGGCGTAGCAAGATATCATCCACTTCTAAGGGAGAAATTTTTTCCCCACCCCGGTTAATCAATTCTTTAATGCGTCCAGTCAAGCGGAGGTAGCCGTCTGCATCCAGTGTGCCCTGATCCCCTGTGCGGAACCAACCGTTTACAAAAGCTGTGGCGTTAGCTTCTGGGTTGTTTTCGTAACCATCTATGACATTAGGTGCTTTTACCACCACCTCACCCAAGCTTCCTTGAGATAGCAGATTGCCTTCAGAGTCCATAATGCCGACTTCCACACCGAAGCCATAACCTACAGTACCTGGTTTGCGAACTTTTGGCGGTAGAGGGTTGGTGGTCATTAAGTGAGATGCTTCAGTCATGCTGTAAGATTCCACCACGGGAGCATTAAGAGTTGCCTCTAGTTGTTCAATGATAATTGGGGGCAAAGAAGCGCTACTAGAGCGAATGAAACGAAAGCGATTAGCTTTGACAATTTCTGTGTTGCGGGTAGCGCGGACCAAAATTGTCTGGTGCATGGTTGGCGCTGCGGAGTACCAGCTAGGTTTGTAGGTATCTACCAGTTTCCAAAACTCTAGGGCATTAAAACCATTGGGACAAATTAGTGTACCGCCCGATGCTAGGGTTGCCAGCAAACAGCCTACCAATCCGTGAATGTGGAATAGGGGCATTAGGCAAAGTGTAGTGTCATCTGCTGTGAGTGAGTAAGCAGTAATGATGTTGCCGGCTGAGGCGATTAAGTTGCGATGACGAATCGGCACACGCTTGGGACGACTGGTAGTGCCGCTAGTATGGAGAATCATCGCCAGATCATCAGCGTTGGGGGCTGCGGGATTCGAGGATTCTGCGGGTTCTGAGCCTGTTTTGACTAATTCAAAGCTCAATGTGCCGTCAGTGTTTACCTTGGCATTAATCAGGATCATATCGGGTGTGACGGCGGCAATGGCTGCTTCTGGCCCATCAGACAACATAATCAGTGCTTTTGCCTGGGTATCTTCGTAGTAGAAGGTAAATTCTTCTTGCTTATATTTGGGATTCAAGGGTGCAGCAGTGCCACACAGGGCGGCAGCCAAAAAGGTAATAGCCATTGGTGAACCGTTAGTCATGGCAATGGCAATGCGTTCTCTCCCTTTCAATCCAAAGCTGTTGAGTTGTGATACCAGTCCAACAACATTCTCGCGCAATTGCTTATAGGTTAGCGATCGCCCCCCAGGTGTAACTAAGGCTAAATGTTTGTCTTCCCCTGCTAAAAGCTCAAATAAGTTCATTAAAAACCTCCAGTAAACTGCATCCCCTTGTTGGGAGTTATTAGTAAAAGGGACTGGGCATTGGGAAAGAAACTCTTTCCTTGTCCCCCTTAATCTTCCTTGTCCACATTCCCCATGCCCAATGCCCAATTCAACCATTATTTGCTTTCTTTTGTCAGTAAGTTGTTGGCAAAAAACAAGAGCTAAAATTAACTAAATAGAGTATCTGTCGTTACTAGAAATCAGAAAAATCTTTTTCAGCAACTAAACCCCATCGATAAAATATGGATCGTCGGAATTTTCTAAAGTATGTCACTTTAGCAGGATCTAGTTTTGCCTTAACGAGTTGTGTTCAAGGTAAAAATTCCAAATCGCCGGGTGAGGTGTCTCCCTCAGCGTCGCCTGTGGCGGTAAATGAACCTCTGAAAGTGGGATTTGTTTATATGGGCCCTGTGGGTGATTTTGGCTGGACTTATGCCCATGATTTAGGCCGCAGAGACATGGAAGCCAATCTTCAAGATAAGGTAAAAACTACCTTTGTCGAAAATGTCAACGAAGATGCTGACGCCCAAAGGGTGATTCGCCAATTAGCATTAGATGGTAACAAGTTGATTTTTACAACTTCCTTCGGGTACATGAACCCAACAATTAAAGTTGCCAAGGACTTTGGTAATATTGTCTTTGAACACTGTGCGGGATACAAACGTGCTACTAATGTCGGCACTTATCTGGGACGCTTTGAAGAACCGCGTTACTTAACCGGCATGATTGCTGGCAAAATGACAAAATCGAATGTAGTTGGTTTTGTTGGCGCATACCCAATTCCAGAAGTAATTCGGGGAATCAGTGCATTCACTCAAGGAGTGCGGTTAACAAATCCCCAAGCAAAAGTTAAGATACTTTGGGTACAAAGTTGGTACAATCCAGCTAAAGAAAGAGAAGTGGCTCAAGCTTTGGTCAATTTAGGTGCGGATGTACTAACGCAGCATACTGACTCTAGTGCCGTTATCCAATTGGCTGAGGAAAAAGGCATTTATGCTTTTGGCTACAACACTGATATGAGTAAGTTTGGTCAAAAAGCCCACCTGACATCAGCTATTAACAAATGGGGCAAATTCTATACAGATAAAGCCTTGGCTGTAATGAGTAATACTTGGAAGTCGCAAGAAGTTTGGGATGGCATTGGTGAAGGGATGGTGGATATTTCCCCAATGAATCAGGCGATTCCGGCGGATGTGCAAGAATTGGTGAATGCAAAGCGCGATGAGTTTATTCAGGGTACTGCACATCCTTTTGATGGCCCGGTGAAAGACCAAAAAGGTGTGGTGCGAGTCCCAACTGGTAAGGTGTTGGATGATCAGGGACAACTGGCGATGGATTGGTATGTTGAGGGAATTGAAGGGTCAATTCCTAAGGGGAAATTATAGTAAGCAATTCAAAATTCACTAGAACTTCCCTGGCGTAGAGAGTAATAAAAGAACAAATAATTTTAACCTTAGTTTATCTCAGACATCTGACCACATTTGAACTTCTTAGCTTCCAGTTTGGAGTAAGTGAATCTACAGCAAACAATACATTTATATTTAGAGTTGGAGTAGAAGCGCCAACAGTTGCAACGTCCAGCCAGTGGGATTTTTCTAAATTCTATTTGCTCTGATTAAACTTGTGTTTTACGTGCTGAACCCGTTTTTATCGGTAAACCTGTTGGTTTCAAAACCTTTAGTGATACAAATCGAGTTGTATTTACTGCTGCATCTGTTAATGGTCTTTTGGCTTGAATTAGAATCTTTGCTAACCTAAATGGGTCAAATTTAAGAAAGTCTTTAATATCTTTAGTCCCTTTTTTTCTTGGTCATTCTCCATTTAGTCTAAGAGGGTGTTTGAAAAGTTTTAGGCGAATATAATTCGCTACTACACGAAGCTTAGTCTACCTCCGTGGACTAACGAAAAATTAAGATTTTTAACCCACGGAGGTGGGTTTTGTCTATGTAGCCGCGACTTCTAGTCGCCCAGGTAAGTAACAATTTAGACTTTTCAAACAACCTCTAACGGGACTTAAACATTTTAAAAAATAAACAAGCCTCAAACCTATACAGGGTAGGGGAAATATACATTAATAATGTAGCGAAATAGCCAGTTAGCATCAGGGTCTTGCTCAATCAATTTAGAAGCTTTTACTATCAAGTCTTGGTATTCTCTCGTTGGGGTTACTCCTTTGGTTGTGTTGGCTTTACGAAGTTAACCACTTTTCAGCTAAACACACAAAACACGGGTCAGCTTATAATTCCATAGAATTATAAGCTTTTCACAGATGTCTTAGTTTTGTACCTTTGTAACTATTCCAAATTATAAGGTCGAGTACAAGTACCTCACGCCTAACAATCTCAACAGTGTAACTGGCTAGGGTAGTATTTTTAAGTTTCTACTCAATTCAATTGTGGATTGTTCACCAAGATTTATCAGTCTCAAAAATCGTTGATATCTACCCGAAAAACTTAATTATCTCTATACTTTGGTATTTTTTTTCAGTCATCGAACTCACGTAGTATTAATCCAGGGATTTTTCAAAGATGAGTTTGTTTGCCGTCAAGCCGCGATTCTGACGAAAGATGCATCTAATGATAAACAAAATATCTAAACATCTAGAAAATTGACTGGGGTATAGCTGGAGTTGTTAAGCCTTCTCAAGCCAAGGGATTGAGACGGAAAATTATGCAGTGTATAAATTTAGCCGCTCAACATTTTGTTTCATGTTAAAACGTTATTTTCTACTGAAATACTTAAGCGTATTACTCGCAAATCCAGTATTAGTTAGCATCCTAATGCTCGTAGCATTGACAAGTGCTTGTCAAAACAGCGATCCGGCAGCAAAGGCACTCAGCCCCCCAGCATTACCGGTGAAACTTCAGAAAATTGATGCAGGCACGCTCGAAGAAAGTTCTGTGTTTGTAGGAACGTTAGAGGCGCAGCAAAAAGTTACGCTCCAGCCCCAAACTCAGGGTAGAATCGAATCGATTCTTGTGTCTAGCGGTAAGCAGGTGCAGCAAGGTACAGAAATCGCATCGTTGAGCTTGGATCAGACGCAGGCAAATGTTGCGAGTTCGATCGCAGCTGCAAGTTCGGCGCAAGCAGCATTAGGAACGACTCAAGCACAACTTCAACAAGCCGAAGCCCAACGAACTAAGGCCGCCGCAAATGTTCAGCTGCAACGGACACAATTCAATCGTAACCAAGAGTTAGTCAACGAAGGAGCCATAGCCAGACAAGAGTTAGACGTTGCCAGAAATAATTTACAAGCGGCGATCGCGGATTTGCAAGCTACAAACAAACAAGTTGCTGCATCAGGTGCAGCCATTCGGCAAGCACAGGCAAATGTGCGCTCTGCCCAAGCGAGTACCGCCGCCGCGCAAGTCAATCTCAATTTCAAACGAGTGGTAGCACCGATCACTGGCGTAGTCGGTTATTTTCCAGTGAAAGTGGGAGATTATGTCAACACTGGACAAACCATTACCACAATCACGCAAAACGATTCGCTGGATCTCAATCTTTCTGTACCCTCAAATCGATTGAATCAACTGCGAATCGGATTGCCCGTTGAGTTGATCGATCCCACCACGCAGAAATTGATTGGCACGACGGGCGCGATCAACTCCATTTCTCCCTCAGTCAGTTCCCAAGAGCAGTCAATTTTGAGCAAGGCACGCTTTCGGAATTCACAAGGACGACTGCGTGATGGGCAATACGTTCGAGCTCGGGTGATTTGGAATCGACAACCAGGTATCTTAATTCCCACCGCCGCAATTTCTCGCGTTGCCGGACAAAGTTTTGTGTTTGTCACTGAAAACAAAACCGTAAATGGCAAACAGGAGCAAATTGTGCATCAGCGTTTAGTACGCCTTGGTGACATTCAAGGTACAAACTATCAAGTCCTCTCAGGACTTAAATCCGGCGAAATGATCGTGACTGCTGGCATTCTCAAACTTAGAGAAGGCGCACCAATTCAACCGCAATCCTAAATCCAGGACATCTGATAATGTCGATCGCCAACACCTTCATCAAACGCCCGGTATTAGCTACCGTTTGTACCTTAGTGATTCTGATTTTGGGGGGAGTGTGTATTCCGCTACTGCCGCTTAATTACTTGCCAGATATTGCCCCGATTCGCGTTCAAGTCTCAGCTTCCTATACTGGGGCAGATGTGGAAACTGTCGAAACTGCGGTGACAACGACGTTAGAGCGACAGATTAACGGCGTTGAGGGAATGCAGTACATGACCTCGAACAGTTCGGCAGGTAGTAGCCAAATTTCAGTGTATTTCGGGTCACAGACGGATAAAAATATTGACCAAGTGAACGTGCAGAATCGCATTGCCCGTGCGACACCTCGCTTGCCAACGACCGTGCAACAATTCGGTGTGACGGCGCAAACGTCTTCAACTAGCATTTTATTAGTGTACGCGCTTTATCCCCAAAATAATGAGTATGACGCGCTGTTTATTAGTAACTATATTGACCTCAATTTGCGAGATCAGTTGCTGAGAACACCGGGAGTTGGCGATATCACGATTTTTGGTGAAAAAGAGTATGCGATGCGCTTGTGGCTCGATCCAAATGCCTTGGCGAGTCGGCAATTAACCGTAACAGATGTGTCAACAGCACTGCGATCGCAAAACATTCTCGCCGGAGCCGGAACGTTGGGTCAACAGCCTGTGCCTCCAGGTCAAAGTTATGAAATTCCGCTGCGAATCAATGGTCAATTCAAAGATGCATCAGGATTTGAGAATCTTGTGATTAAAGCCGGGAGTGATGGCAACTTAATTAAACTCAAAGATGTCGGTCATGCCGAACTCGGCTCGGAGACTTACGCTAGTAATGCAAAAAATAATGGCAAGCCGGCGATCGGCATTGCAATTTATCAATTACCAGGTAGTAATGCGCTGGATGTGGCGAAAAACATTCAGGCGCAAATGAATGACCTGATGAAAGAGTTTCCGCCCGGATTACAAGCCAAGATTGTTTACGATACCGTTGGGTTTGTACAAGCATCACTCGAAGAAGTGGTGAAAACGCTTGTGGAAGCGATCGCGCTGGTCGTCCTGGTGATTTTTCTGTTTCTCCAAGACTGGCGAGCCACAATTATTCCGATTTTTGCGATTCCGGTTTCGCTGATTGGCGCATTAGCATTTGCTTACGTGTTTGGATTTTCGTTAAACAATTTGACTTTATTTGGTTTAATTTTGGCGACAGGATTAGTCGTAGATGATGCAATTATCGTCGTCGAGGCAGTCGCCCGTAAAATTGAACAGGGAGTGCGACCGTTTCAAGCGTCAATCGAGGCAATGGACGAACTTACTGGAGCGGTGCTGGCAACGTCGCTGGTGTTGATGGCGGTATTTATTCCAGTAGCGTTTTTTCCGGGTTCGACTGGGAGAATGTATCAGCAGTTCGCCTTAGTAATTGCCTTTTCGATCGCGATTTCAGCGTTTAATGCGCTTTCATTCAGTCCGAGTATGTCTGCAATTTTACTGCGTCCGGCACGACCCAAACGCGGCGCACTTGGCTGGTTTTTTAACAAATTTAATCAAATTTTGGCATGGATCATTCAACGATATCTAGCGATCGTCAATTTTCTGATTCGTGTTCGTTACGTTGTCATTGGATTGTTTGTGGTCGGTTTAACTGCGACTTATTTTATGTTCACCCATGTTCCCACCGGATTTGTTCCGAGTGAAGATCAGGGCATTCTATTAGGCATTATTCAAGGCCCGGAGGGGGTTGCCCTCGGCTATACCGATCAAGTACTTGAAAAAGTTGAACAAATTCTCCAAAAAGAACCGCTTATTAATAACGTTTTTGCAACTTCGGGATTTGGTTTTGCAGGTAGTGGGTCAAATCGAGGCGTGTTCTTTGCCCAACTCAAGCCCTGGGAAGATCGCAGCAAATCCGATCAAAGTGCTTCTGCAATTTTAACCCGAATTAATGGCGCATTTCAAACGATTCCCGAAGCCGTGATCACCGCAGTCAGTCCTCCACCGATTCAAGGCTTTAGTACGCTGGGTGGATTTGAGTTGCAGCTGGAAGACCGCACCAACGGGCGACTGACGATCGATGATTTTTTCGCCAATGCCCAAGCGGTTCTGGCGCAAGCAAATCAACAACCAGCTCTCAAAGGCAATGTGTTTACACAGTTTACCGCCAGTACCCCACAATTTGAAATCGACTTCGATCGCGATCGCCTCGAAGCGCTCAACGTCAATTTTCAGGATGCTGTCACCACACTTGGAACTGCCATTGGTTCGCAGTATGTCAACGATTTTATCCTTGGACAGCAGAGCTATCGCGTTTATGTTCAAGCAGACGGCAACTATCGGCGATCGCCCGATGATATTCGTCAGCTTTATGTGCGATCGGCAAACAACCAAATGGTGCGGTTGAGTGATGTTGCAACACTCACGCCAATTACAGGGCCATCTATAATTAATCACTACAATGGCTTCCGCGCCATCGATCTCCAAGGTAGAGAAGCATCGGGCTACAGCAGTGGACAAGCAATCCAAGCAATGCAACAAGCCGTGACCCAAGTAGCAACATCAGGAGTTGGCAGTGATTGGATTGGAACTGCCCGCGAAGAATTAAGCGCAGGTAACTTGGGCATTCTAATTTTTGGCTTCGGGATCATTATGGTGTTTCTCACACTTGCTGCTCAGTATGAAAGTTATATCGATCCCATAATTATTTTGTTGACTGTACCGTTAGCGTTGTTGGGTGCGTTGAGTGCGCTGGCGTTGCGCGGTTTGGTAAACGATGTCTACGCGAACGTGGCGTTGGTAATGCTGATCGGACTCGCCTCGAAAAACGCCATTTTGATCGTCGAGTTTGCTAACCAAGCCTATGAAGGGGGCATGACAATTCGAGAGGCAGCCTTGACCGCAGCCGAAGAACGATTTCGACCAATTGTCATGACTTCGAGTGCGGCATTACTGGGATTTTTCCCTCTGGTAATCGCCACCGGAGCGGGTTCTGCCTCGCGCTGGTCGTTGGGAACGGCGTTGTTTGGGGGCTTACTCGTGGCAACGATCTTAAGTTTGCTTTTTGTTCCAGTGCTGTACGTAATCATTAAGACTTTGGAAGATCGCTTCTTGAAGCACAAACCTTCTAATCGCTCCCAACCGCCTGCCTCAAATGCAGATAAGGATGCACAATCAACAGCGATACCTTCTCTTCAAGAGGTTTCTCCTGACGGAGACGCTTCGCGTAGCTTGCTTCCACGAAGTGGTACGCCAACGGCAACGTCTTCTCCTTCTCCTATGGTCGACGCTGCGCCAACAAAGACGCAAACGACGAACGCTGATCAACATTCATCTATAGTTGTGAAGCAAAATGTTGATGGTAACAGACCAAATGATTCGAGTAATTGAAAAATAGAATAGGGAGTTGTGAGTTATTATCTTCATCCTCATTCCCCCACTCTGCGTTCTATTACAACAGGTAAAGATTAAGTTACAACTTTGGGAGCTGCTGAGACAATGTAGAGTATCTTCTAATAATTTAGCAAAGTTATAAGCTTTGGAGGAAAGTAAATGAATGTTAAACTAATCGCTTTCTCTGGCTTTGTGACAGCATTTGTGGGTGCAGGAATTGGTTTTATTGCTGCTGATTTATTTCCTTGTCCCTACACAAGTCAAATGTATAAAGGCTTGGATCAAAAATATGCCATTGTCGGTGCAGTTGCTGGTTTGGTGATTGGTGCAAGTCAAGAAATGATTCGAGAACTCAAGCAAGAACGGGATGCGGAAGAAGACTTGCTGCGGGATTTTCACAAAGCTATTCACTCAAGTACAGATAAAAAAAATTACTGATCTGTTAGTGCAAGACATAGTTCTTTCAAAAGACTTCCCTACTACAACAACACATTATTGTGGTGAAAGAAGTTGAAGAGTTGTGCTGCCTAAATTTCCGTCCAAAAAGTTGAGACACAAGGGGGCGAGAGTCAAAAGCGATCGCACAGCAACTTAAAATTTTGACATTTCCAAGCTGAACACAATAACAGGCAACTTATCCGTGGCATCATCTTTACGATTAACAGTCTGCCAAGCATCCTATGGATTTCATCCGAATTGAGACTAGACTATATTCTATTTGCAGTTTTATTTCTTGTTCTCAGGTTGGAGTCGAGAAACGCCAGCAACGAGTGTAAGTAGGAGATGTTCATTTATGCCAAGATGGACAGCACAGGAAAAACAAGCGTATCGAACTGAGGTTAACAGACCATTAGTACCGCAAGGCGGAAGTCAAAAGTCACTCATGTTTTAATTTTGGGCTTTTTAGCTGTAATGAAATGGTAGGTTTATTTCCGCCGACGTGTAACTAGGGGACTGACAAAAAATAAATTATCTGCCTGTAGCATGAATTGATTCTTCAATTTGAAACACCGAGGCTCAAATTACTGTGAAGGTGCTAACTCCAACAATAGTCCAGGCGATCGCTCGTGACCAAGTAAAAGTCTGTTGTAAAAGTACTGGTTGATCAAATTTATATTGAATATTCATAAGTAAAAGTGCTGTGTTCTATGTTATGAGCCTGAGTTTCCAAGTTATAATCTCGACATTCCGAGTTCTGAGGTTGAGGTTTTGAGTTCAAAGGTCGGAGTTTTGAGTAAAAAGGCTGAAGTTCCAAGTTCAAAGGCTGAAGTTTTAAGTTCAAAGGCTGAAGTTTTAAGTTCAAAGGCTGAAGTTCCGAGTTCAAAGGTTGAAGTTCCGAGTTCAAAGGTTGAAGTTCCGAGTTCAAAGGTTGAAGTTCCGAGTTCAAAGGCTGAAGTTCCGAGTTCAAAGGTGGAAGTTCCGAGTTCAAAGGTGGAAGCAATAATATTTCCTCTTAACTCCTGCCTCCTGCTTACATTTTCGCTTCTTGTTGTTGATACAAACAGTAGTAATAACCTTTGAGCGCCATCAATTATTCATGAGTCCCCTGTTCTACCACAGCACCTTAATCCATTATCAAAATGACATCGGCATTGCGAATTGTGCTGAGGCGATGAGTAATGAAAAACACTGTTTTATCTTGGAAAGCTCTCGCTAAGTTACCGCAGACTTGGGCTTCAGCATTGTAGTCTAAGGCGCTGGTAGCTTCATCAAGGATAAGCAATTGCGGATTTTGCAGAACAGTATGAGCGATCGCTACTCGTTGGCGTTGTCCCCCAGACAGTCCCGAACCTCGTTCGCCCACACGAGTGCTATAGCAACAGCCAAGGTGGTTAGGACATTAACAGATGATAAAACTTAGACACAAAAAGGCTCACCCAGTCCCCAGTCCCTAGTCCCCAGTCCCTTGCTATATCAGCGCTGATGTAACGAGCATAGCGTTCTTGCCATTGCCAACGCGGATGAGTGCAGCTATCATTTTTGCAATGAAGCAGTATTCAGGTATAACTCTCTACCGCTTGCATGATTTGCATACCCTTGAGAGCATTGGTGTACAATACTTTTAAGTAATAATCATCATTGCTGACCACTAAATTTTTGATGCGCGTGTGGGCTGCTGTACAGTGTCTTTAATTATGAATTATTCGGTCAAATAGCCATGCCAAAGCACAATCAACATCAGTAACGTGCTCACCTGGCGGTATGGCTGGACGATTTACCATAACAACCTTCACGCCCAGTTCTCGTGCTGCAATAATCTTGGGCTTTGTTGCATCGCCACCGCTATTTTTACTCACAATGGTATCAATCTTGTGATCAATCAGAATTTGCCTTTCATTATTAAGGGTAAAGGGCCCGCGATCGCACAATATCATTCCCGGCGGCACTAAAGCATCATCGGTAGGAGGGTCAATCATCCGCATCAGAAACCAAATTTTCTCGCAGTGAGCAAAGGCGGCGAGTTCTTGCCTCCCGACTGTCAAAAATACGCGCTGTGCTTGGTTTACTACAGCGGCGGCGGCTTCAACGCAGTCAACTTCAATCCAGCGATCGTCACTTCCTTTTTCCCAAGGTGGGCGAATTAACATCAGACGGGGTACTCCGACTTCGGTTGCTGCATCTGCCGCATTCAAGGATATCTGAGTAGCAAAAGGATGAGTTGCATCAATTAATAAGTCGATTTGCATTACTCGCAAATAGCTAGCCAATCCAGCCACACCACCGAAGCCTCCAACCCGTAAATCACCCAATGGAACTGATGGTTCACGGGTGCGACCGGCTAGAGACGTGATTGCTTCTAACCCTTGGATAGTCGCCACTCTGGTAGCTAGTTCTGCGGCATCTCCCGTCCCACCCAGAATTAAAACGCGGATCATTGAGATAAAGGTGGAATCTTTGCCAAAATGCCCTTCTTCAGAGCTTCTGGACGCTCTGACCAAGGCAGTAAACCATCTGCTTTAACATAGTATTGACTAGCACATTCTAGTACCGCAGATGCACTATTATCGACGGCTAAATCACCAAATAAATATGTTAATTTGCCTTTGGCAGCAAAAGCAACTACACAGGAACGATTACAAGCACTCATACATTCAACTTCTTGAATTGGGAATTGATCTCGTAAGTCCCAATCTTGTGCAAGCTGCTGAAGTTGGTGTAGAAGTTTTTGACCGCCACTTTCACCTAAGCGTTTTCCATCTTGCCAAGCGCTAGCACAAGTTTTGCAAACAAATAAAGTATGGTCAGCAACATCCAAGGGACTAGTTGGGGAAATATTTACAGTAGTAGTCATCTGTACCTCGCAGATATATGGAACTGATAATCTATTTCGGCGGGCATCCTGACTCACCAATTTGGGATTTTAGATTACTTAGTTCCTTAATCTCAAATTGGTTCACAGTTGCGGGACAGCGCCGGATTTGCACCGAACTTTCCCCGTTACCTCTGGCAGCTGCTCCCCACCAGAACCGAATAACCTTATTGATCATACACTAGGGTCATCTAAGAAAAGGATATTACCAATGTTAGAAACCCGGTTTTTGCCACAGGTGCAAGATGTCAAATTATACAGTTAGTCTGATTTGGGTCTTTATCTTGCCCTCTCGGAGGAGTATATGCTATTATTGATAATTGTGTGGTTAAGGACGTATAGCTCAGTTGGTTAGAGCGCTACGTTGACATCGTAGAGGTCACTGGTTCGAATCCAGTTACGTCCATTTATTGTTGTACAGTGACTAATTATTTGTCTGTCACCTTACCCATAACTTTGCCGCAACGGCAAGCTTATGCTTCCAATAAAGGGTGGCAAGGTTATGGTTCCAATTTTCCAGGTGTAGAGAAAGAAGCCAACTTACTATGCCCTTTTAAGTTTAATAGCTTTACACTCCAATTTCACGTCGTGTTTCATTTAAAGCAGCACGAACCTGTTTGTAACGGAGATATCCACGATGAGTCATTATTTCAGACACACGAGCTTCTGAGGGGTATTCTCCTTGATTATGCAACTTAAGTACAATCTGCTTAACTTCTCTGCAAGACTGCTGTATCTTTTCTGTATGACATACTTTACCATAACTACGGTATTTGGCAGAAATGGCACGGCATAAATCTGGAAAGTGGCTGAAAATTGTCCGTCTATTATATCCTAAACCTGTAGCTACTTCTTCCATTGTCAGTGGTGGCTCTTTGTCGCTTCCAAGGATTACTAGCAAAGCATCTTGTACTTGATTAGAGTCGAAAAGTTTTGGAGATGCTCTTAGTGTAGGCGATCGCCGAATAGTTTTGTGTGAGATTTTCGTAAAAGATTTAGCAGCAAGTTGTTCTGGTTTTAGTAAATCTAGCAGAGATATTTCTAAGCGATAACAAATTTTGAGAAGCATATCAAGCACTGGTAAAGCTTTACCCGTTTGCCACATCCATAAAGTATTTTTTGGGATTCCCATTAAACGGGCAAACTCAGCTATATTGCCATCAGTTACTATATTTATGACTAGACTCAAAGATTTGGCAATTTCTTCTTTTGCTGGTGGAGAGTTAAAAGATAGGGTGGAAGAAATTAATTCTCCAATAACCTCTACTATCCAAGTTTGCGAATGTAATTCTTCTTTAGATAAAGTTGAGCAATCCGTAAGTTCTGAGGAGGACTTGACAAGAAGATTCATACCTAGCCAACCACCACACTTGGAACAGTAACCAGGTCGCGATCGCCAACTTAGTAGTGGCAACTCCTGCTGACAGTGAGGACATTGCAAACATAGATATATTTTGTGTAAAGGACATACTTTTACTGAATTTATAGTCCAAATTAGTGGTTTATAAATTACTTGTTTAGCTAAACGCCATTCTTCATAACATACAGTACACCAAGCGCTTTGGGTACGAAACAAATTGCGCGTGGGAATAATTTCAGACCAAAATAGCAGGGTCAGCAAGTGCAAATCTTCTATAAGCGTTAGCTTCTGAAGTGCTTGTACTAAATCTATTACTATATTTCCTGTACCATTTATAGCTGTAGCACGGTCGAAAAGAGAACGTAACTCTCTACTAGTTCGGGATTTCAAAAATATTTGTTTTAGCAGTGGTGTAATTGTTCGTGAAATTAATACATCTGGAGTTACACAATGAGCCTCTGCTAATCTTTCTATGTATCCTGTAAGGCTTTCCACCATTGATGTTCTAATGCCAACAGGCTCTAATTGATACAACCGACTACGAGATGGAATAGAAAGCTTTTTTAAATCCCAACATTCGTATGTTACTAATCCATTAGCTAACATCTTGTTGCACTCCAATAGGATCTCTTTTGGGATTGCGTTTGCCAACTTTTCCTGGTGGACGAGTGTTTTTTGGAGCTTCTTCTGGCTGTGCAATTGTCTTTGCTCCAAGTCCTAGAGCAGAGCGTAAGTTTTGTACGTCTGTTTCCGTTTCAGATAATTGTCGTTCGCCCTCTTGAATTTCCTTAAACATTCTCTGACACTGAGCAATTGACCAAGCACGTTTTTGTAAGTCTTTGAGAGTGATCGTTGTTGCCTCTCTATCTAGAGCATCTTTAAGAGCGCGTGTTAGCCAATTTTTGAGTATGCCAACACATCCTAATGTACGTTCATAAAAATATTCCCAATGAGTAACTAAATCTGGATACTCTGCAAGTGGCATCTGCTGTTGAAAAGTCAACAATACACTTTTAAAAGCCTGTACGTCTTCTGGGTTGTCAGCACAATAACGACGGAAATGAATATCGACACTACGACGTGAGAGTTGACCGCTTAAATTACGGAATGTCAGTAATTCGTAAGTTCCTAATAGACAATGCAAGATACCTGTCATATTTGCCACAGATTTAAGGCAGTCTAATTGATCTTGTAGCTTGTATCCGCTTGCCATCTTGCCAAAATGTTGTGCTTCATCTACAAAAAATACGTCTGGATGACGATGGATGAGGGCATTTTCTAAAGCTCTGCGTAGAGCAGGTGCAACTACTTTCGACTCAACATTAATTTTGCCAAAATTATCGCGAGAGATACCACGCACACCATAATCAAACTTGTGATCGATTAAGGGTTCCTCTAAGGCGGTTAAGGCGCGTGTGTAGTAATCTTTCCAGTTGAAGTTTCTCGATTCTGGGGCTACAGCTTCAACACCAACAACAGGAACACGACTGCGATCGCTTTCCAGTTTAGGTAATACTAGTTCTGTTAATTTCTGCTCAATGCGGAGTCGCAAAGTTGTTTTACCAACACCACTAGCACCGTAAACAAAGATAAATGAAGCTCCTGCGGGTTCGGCAATCGTTCGCATGAGAATTTCATAGACTTCTTTAAGTCGAGGATGCGCTACAGTGTAATTCTCAAAATAAGCAAGCCTTTCTGTAGCAGGTCGTGTGAGGAGTTCAAGAGGAAATCCATTAAGTTTTGTCATAATTAAAACTCCCCATACACGACAAGTGTTTCTGGGACGATCGCTTCATCTTCAGCTACTTGAGTATCAGTATTTTCAAAAGCAACTTGAATAACCTTTGATTGTTCGTCGCGGCTTGTTGTCGCTTTTCCACCCTCGATTACTCTAAAGATTTCCTTAACTTCTGCATCATAGGAACGCTGTTCTAATAGAGCTTCTTGAGCTTCTATCGATGCTAAAAAATCTGCTAAATTTTTAGCCGAAACTTTAGATTGTTGTGCATGATTTGAGGAGCGTTTGCGTAACTCGATACTAGCTAACTTCAGTTCTTTTTCTGAACGACCTTGGAATTCTGCATAATATTGAGAGATACACTCTACCCACTGTCCTCGAACAAAAGCGTAAGCGATACCAATATTAAACGGGTCATATCTTATCTGCACAGAGATATTTTCAATTTGGGGATCGCGGAAACTATTAGACCAGTAGTAGATGGAGTTAATTTTTATGCCGCGTCCGACTTGAACTTTTGCTTTTCCCTCTGAGGTTGTAAGTAGGGTAAGAATCTGAAAGTTTTCATCGTAAGGAATCATGCGGTGAACCCGACTGCCTCCAATCGCCATACCCGCAGCAAACGCATCCCTCGGACTCTGGAAAAGTGCCGGATGTTCGTCTGTATCATAAACTTCGTAAGCCCAACGACCTGTATGAGAGCAAACTAGTTCTACATCCAACTGAGTATGATCTATATGTCCAATTTCAAAGGGGCGATCGCCGTGTCTTGGGGTAGTTTTAGTAAGCTCCCAATAGAAGGATTCATGCTGATAAGCGGCACGGCGACCTTGGCGTTTTTTAGTCTGCTCGTAACCAGTACGGCGTTTTACTTCTTGAGTAAATGCTTTGTAACTCGGAGCAATTACACCAGATTGTTCGCAAGCTCGAACTAAAGCCGCGTGAACCTCCCACATTCTTTTTTGTTTAAGAGTTTCATAGTCTTCTAAAATAAACCTCTCCATAATTGCTAAGGTGTCTTCGGGCAGCTTGCGCTGACGATTACCTTTGACACTGCGATGGGACAAAAGCCCAATATAGCCGTAACCGTATTTTTGAAGTGCAGCTAGATATTTAGCTTTCCAGTGACGAATGGTACGGGCTGGTATTGTTTCGTTTTCTGGGGGATGTCCGTTTAAGTAAGGTTCGATAGTTTTGTAGCGTTCAAGGGCTTCTGCTTGGTCTTCAGGACTAGCTTGATAAAATTGCTGCCAAGATTCTGTGCTAATAGCTGTTTTTTCTGGTGTTTGGAGACTTGTGATTTTTCCTTGGCGAACCAGATTCTCAAATATAGCTTTTTTGAGTTCAATTAACTGATTATTTTCTGCGCCAAGTATAACCTCTGTTTCTCCAACATGGATAATATTTAAACCTTTGCCGTCCCAACTAACAGTTGTTCCAGTAACAATATTGACTACAGGAGAGATAGCCGGAAGACTTACACTTGGCTGTTCAACTATTAATCTATAAGCACTAGCGGTTTGTTCGTCACGGAAGATTAGACATCTTTCTGGTTCAGCAAGTGGTGTAGCATGTAAATCAATATAGATTTGCTCTTGAGCAATTAAGGTGTAAATATCGTCAGATTCAGCTCCTGTTGACTGATTGAGTAATTCTGCTAAAGTTATTCCTGGTTGAGATGACACAATTGCAAGTAATGATTGAGCGATCGCTTCTTCCACTATTAGGGATTCGGCTCGGTAATAATCTTCTAAAAATTGCAGATTACGTTGCAGAACCCAATTGATTTCGCGATCTGAACGAATGCGGTAATAAAGCCCAAACTGATTAGCATAGGCTTCTCCTGGCGGGCAATGCCATTGATTATCTTCTTCAGAGTAAAAGTAACGATTGGGGTTTTTCTCTGCTAGTTTTTTCAAATCCTGCTCAGTTTTACACTCCTCCCAACCAGCCAAATTGGTTCGGATGACAAATAAATCTGGGGTGTGTAAAACGCCTAATCTACGTCCGTTACTTGCTTGATAGTCAAGTTTAATTTGCGGTGGTTGATCGTAGAATTCTAGAACATCTTCATCGTGTTCTAACTGATAGATAATTGGCAGTTCAACCCGATGAGACTCAAATTGAATCGTGACTCCCATCTTGCGGCTAGGGTAGCGTCCCGAAACATTCTTACTACCGCCACCAACGCGACGGGATGGCTCAGATGAGCGAACTTTCTCAATAATTTTTTGCCCTGCCTCGGATATTTGAAGGCGAGCAACCCATTGTTCAAATTGCTCTTTCATATACTCCTTACTAAACACTTTGCACTTTATTTTATGAATTTATCAAAATAAGACCATAAAGTTAGGAACTTGCTTGCCTGATGCTATACTACTTAATTTTATAACACTTATATTGTGCAAAAGTCCACTGATAGTAGATGGATTTAACGGCGATACTGGTTCAATATTGTTTTGTGACGCAGAAACACTCCAGTATTGAGTACCGCTTTGGCAAAGCGATTAGGCGGCGAAGGCGAGAGCTAGATTTATCCCAAGAAGAACTGGCTGAAAAGTCAGGACTTCATCGCAACTACATCTCAGGAATCGAAACCGGAGAGCGTAACCCTTCGTTAAAAAATATTGTTAAGTTAGCGGCAGCTTTGGAGATATCTGTCTCCGATCTCTTTGTTAATTACGGCATCGAGGTTAAGAGTGAATCGGAAACTAATTCCTGAAATTTAGCTTTTAAAACTAGAGTACCAGCGTTTAGGTTAATCCAAGAGGGATGACTATTTACTCAGAACATTGGAGCCTAAAACCTCTAGAAATGCCGCAACGGAGTCGGTTATTTTCTCTTGAACCTGTGGCGGTGGGAACACCTTACATAGAAAGTCTTAGTAGCTATCTCCATCGTTTAGCGCAAGCACACTGTTTAACCTCTCAAAAGCTCGTTATGAGAGAAATTGCGCCACTTATCCTCAAAGATGAGGATAAATCTGAGCTATTGGCAAAAAATCTGAGTCACCTATTGGGAAATAGCGATGCTAAACCGACTATCAACGGAATGCGAGAAATGACAGGAAAGTTAGTCACTGTCTTAGAAGAGTTGACAATGCGTCAGGATTTACGCTTTTTGACCCTTTTAAGCTGGAAAGGAATGATTTATGACAAGGGATTATTTCGGAACTATCGCGCTTGGTGTCCTTGTTGTTGGGAAGAGTGGAAGCAGGAGAACAAAACTATCTATGAACCATTATCATGGTCATTTAAAGATGTAGAATTTTGTTTGATTCACAAACAGCGATTAATAGAAAAATGTCTTCATTGCGGTTCGCGTTTACCTGTAATGGCTAGGCTTTCACCTGCGGGATTTTGCTCTCGTTGTTACGGGTGGTTAGGGCAGGAAATTAAAGGTGAAGAGGAAATAGAGAAATATCGAGTTAATATTCAAGGAATTAGCGAATTAATTGCACTTACTCCCGAATTAAGTTATAAACCCATCCCGATCGATTTAACCCGAAAATTACAATTGATTTTGTTAGTGTTTGAACAAGCAATTGGCAAGGATGTGAAGTTATTGGGAGATTTAGGGGGAATCATGGAATCGTTGAGGATTGCCTCAAAAACAAATCAAAGTCAACCTTATCATTTGGTGAAGTTGATTATTCCTGTGTGCGAGAAAGCAAAGATTAGTGTATCCCAGTTTTTTGGGTCAGATTTTAAGGAATTGGGCAAGATATTGTTCGGTAATTTTAGTCTGGAATCAAAGTTGTAGAAGTTTAATATAAAGATTTATGGTTAAAGGAGTTTGGAAGGTAAAAGACGATTGCTTTCCTAGATGGGTTTCCTGCTGATTATGCTTTGTTTGTGCAAAGACAACTTCTCGCTATTATTGAAGCGATAAAAGGAGCCTTGGCTATTCTTGATTGAACCCTATGAAGGGGAAAGCCTGAGCCACTTTCTTGGCAGGTTCAGACTTGCTAACCATTTATCGGCGAGTGGGTTGGGTAGTTTAGCAGGAATTGGTGCAGTGGTAGCAAGATGGGAGCGATTTCATTTTAATCCTCGTCCTAGCCAAAAATAGCTGGAGGCGATCGCATCTGTGGTAGAAGTAGATGCAGACAGGTTAGCTCAAATGCTTCCACCTGCTGGAGTAGGAATGCAGCATGAACCTATTCGGTTATGTGGGGCTTGTTACGCGGAAACACCTTGTCGCCGAATTGAGTGGCAGTTTAAGGAAACGGGAGGATGCAATCGCCACGATTTGCGTTTACTTTCCAAATGTCCTAAGTGTGGGACTAGGTTTAAAATACCTGCTTTATGGGAGTATGGACTTTGTGGCAAGTGTAGAACACCCTTTGCTGAGATGGCTGAGTGCCAAAAGAGGATTTGAGTCTTTGTCTTGTCGATTCAGCCTAAATAATTGAGAATGTAAAAATAAAGACTTAACCATCTGATAATGAAGTGGTCTATATCTACCCATAATTGTTTTCGTAGGTGTCAAAAACAGTACTTCTTCAGCCAAACGATGGCATCTCACAATGCCAAAGATACTCTTCGTCGGGAAGCATTTATACTTAAACAGTTAAGTAGCCTTGATGAATGGCGAGGATCTCTAATTCACAAAGCTCTTGAAGAGTATCTAGCACCATCTTTACAACAGCACCAAATCATCCCTGTTAAAGAACTCACTGAGCAAACAATTTCTTTGGCGAAAAAGCAGTTTGAATTTTCAAAACAGAAAAAGTATAGAGACGCTAATATCAGTAAAAAAGCAGCAGGCGACTCATTTTTGGCTTTGCGATGTCACGAGTATGATATCATAATTCCTCAAACATTTATTGATGATTTATATCAAGAAATAAAGCAGTGTTATGAATATTTATATTCTCAAGAAAGATTCATTCAATTTTTGCAGCGAGGAGATGATTATTTCACAGAGTGTTTAATACAATTTAAGATTCATAATTGTCTGGTTTCAGCTAAATTAGATTTAGTAATGAATTATGGGAAAAATAAGTTGTGTATTATTGACTGGAAAATTAGTCGTAGCAAAACTAGTGATTATTCCAAGCAGTTAAATCTATATGCTTTAGCAGCTTTAAATAAATGGAAATGGAAAAAATATAATCCAGAAGATTTATTACTAGTAGAAGCTAATATTTTTCAAGGGAAACTGACGAAACATTATGTAAATGAAGACAGCATAAATACCATAGATAATTTGATTTATCAAAGCATTTCACAAATAAAATCTCTATCTGGTGATAGCAAATATCATCTCGATAGCTTAGAGGATTATGATTATGCAAATAGTCCTTATCTTGTGAATATTGTAATTTTCAGCAAATGTGTGTGAGGCTAACTTCATGACGAATCACATTCTAAATTTATTCGCAATTAAAAATTTATCTGAACTATCCTGTAAGTACAGATTGCTGGAAGTCACTAAACTTCCAGAGAAAAATAAAAACTACCTTGAAAATCTTCATAGATTAGCCGGAATGGTTGCATCTTCATTATGCAAACCTGTTTGTCTATATTGGCAAGAAAGCAAAGCGTACCTTGCCACTACTGAGCTTACAAAGGATATAAAAAAAGAATGGCGTTTAATTCCACACGTAGCAATTCTTGTACCAGATTCCAATATCTATGAACTGAATTTTAGTAACATTACTCCTCATCAAATAAAGTTAGCACTTAGACTGTTAAGCTATAATATCCGCTCTGCTTTAATAAAAGTACCAGAAATTTGGAATGATAGCTATGGCTCATTTTATTTTCGAGAACCTATCAATGTAGGAGATGATAGCCAAGTTGATGTATTACGAGGCTTTGTTTATCGTCTTCACTATTTAGCAGACAAAAATATTTATATATCCATAGATACAACAATCCGTTATGTAGATAGAATATCTCTTTGGGCACGTGTAATTAATGGTGAAGATGTAAATCATTACAAAATGCACCATTTTCTCTATAAATTTGGACTTCAATGGTATCGAATACAATTTTTAGCTTCTACAGATTCTTCTATTAGTGAACAAATATTTTATTCTGAAAGAGATAATAAAACTTATAATGTGTATGATTACACGAAAAAATTTGCCACTGCTTCTGGTTTAGAAGCTGCCACACAACTAGATCCCAATTCAATAGCTATTGTTTACCAGTATCCTTATAAAAATATAGAAAGATATGGAGCATCTGATTTATGTTACAGAACCTATAAAACTAATGATCAAAAAGTAGCAAAATTGCATCCGTATTCCATTTTAAAGCCAATAGACAGATTAGAAAAAAGCAAAGGACTGATAGATAAATACTTTCAGAATATTGATTTTGGCAATAATTTTAAATTATTCATACCCGCAGAACCTTTAGAAAAAAATATAGATAAGTTTGAAATACCTGATTTAATTTTTGGTAACAATAAAATCTTACACATTAACAGAAATGATGAAAAAACAGGAATAAATATTCAAGATTATGGAAAAACTAGGTTGAAATTATTACTAGATAAAGAAGCTGGATTATTAACTAGAGATTCACTTCAAATTCAGTATATATTTATACCTCAATCTTTGCATCGCCCTATTGCTCAGAAATTTCAAGAGGATTTTGAGTATCAAATGGGGAAAAAATTTCCCCATTCTTACAAATTTAAAAAAATAATCTATGATGACCAAAAAGCCAAAAACTTGCGCCAGCAAGTAGAGGTTATTAAAGGAGAAGTAGAGAAAAATGAAATTGATAGAGGTTGTGCTTTATTAATACTACCGGAAAAGGCACACTCTGATTTCCATAATTTCATTAAAAGAGAATTGTATGAAACTTTGCAGTTTCAATGTGTGGATGCAGCTAATGTAAAGAAGTTCTTCATATCCAAAAATAATGAATATCAAATCAATGAAAATCTAAAAC
Organism: Nostoc sp.; assembly: GCF_036917275.1. Taxonomy (GTDB): domain Bacteria; phylum Cyanobacteriota; class Cyanobacteriia; order Cyanobacteriales; family Nostocaceae; genus Nostoc. Next base: position 115,544 of record NZ_JBALDF010000061.1, on the reverse strand, counting down.
AAAAACAAAGATATTTTTCTTATATACGGTTTACAGCTTTAGGAATGCTATTGGTTAATCGTCAATGGCCTTTTGCTCTCAAAGATTCTCTACATTATGAAGTATATATAGGAATTGATGTGCTTAATAATTTTGCAGGATTTACTTATATATACAATGGGGGAAAAGATTGCTATTTTCGTCCATATCCATCTGCTCAGGGAGAAAAACTTACAGAAAGACAAATTCTGAGCATATTAAAGAAAGATTTACAGAAAGATATTAACTCTTTAGATTTGCACCCTAAATCAATTATCATTCATCGAGATGGGCGGAGTTATATAGAAGAATATCAGGGATTTATCAAGGCAATTAATGCTTTACAGCAAGAAGGATTTTTAGTAAAAGATGTTCAGGTAGGAGTAATAGAAATTCACAAAACCAGTTCATCACGTTTACGGTTGTACTACAAGCAAACCAACGAACTAAGTAATAGTGTAGAAAATCCTAGTATCGGTGACTACTTTATAATTGATAATGCAGAAGGTATTGTCTGTACAACTGGATGGCCATTTAATTTTTCAGGCACAGCGAATCCATTACATATTAAAATTGCATATAGCAATTTAGACTTAGATATAACACAGGCACTTAGTGATGTCTTTAGCCTATCACAATTGGGGGCTTGGGCTGCCCCCGACAAATCTGCTCGATATCCCGTTACTATCAAATTAGGAGATACTTTCCTTGAACCTATAGCTAGTGAATCTGATGATGAAGCTGCTCTTTATAGTGAAGATGAGCCTGATCAAGAGGAAAGAGGTGCGTATTTAACTGATGAAGATGAAAATGAATAAAATAAGTGAGGTGACAGATTATGAGCGGAATTGGAATAATTTCTCAAGAATACAAAAGTACCGCTAATTTGTTCAAAAATTTGAACGATTATATTATTCTGCTAAAAAAGCACCACTTTAAGCTACAGAGTGCAAATAAAATAACGTATCAAGAAATTATTACGGCACGAAATTATCTTGCTAATATCTTAGGACAAATAGTTGCACAACTAAGTGACAGTAATGGAGTAGGGGAAGGTGAACAAAATCCTTCTCAAGTACCACCCTTTTTTATTAAGCGTTTACAGGAACAACATAAAGGAGATATCTCTTGGTATAAAAATGATCTTGAAGAAGTTCAACAAGGTCTAGTTAGCAATGAACCTTTAACAGAGAAGTTTATTGGTCATCTTGATGAACTATGTGAACAACTTGACGTTGAAACTACAAGGCTATATCGCAAATTGCGAAGAAGGTAGATAAATTTTATGATGTCACAATTCTTTTGCGGACAAGTAATGTTATTACTTAAACGTTGCCATACATTAATTGAACATTTGAAAGATTTAAACAATTTACCAGACGAATTGAAATTACATATTAACAATGTATATACAGAATTAGAAAAATTAGCTGATGATATAAAGGAAATTATTAATGATCCTGATTTTGGTGTAGAAATTATACTAAAAAATCAGATTAACTCATATAGACGTTATGCAGAAGACGTAAATATTTTAGAAACATCTAAGCTCACTTTATTATATCATTTTAATAGAAAAGATTACTATTTTTATAAATTTGCTAAACTCTTTTGTGAGCAAGTAAATTACTCTTGTGAAGAGTATCCTTTAATCAGTACTCACAGTTCAGATTATTTTTCTGCCCTTCCTATAGAAAATATAATTAATATTCCTTTATGTGAAGATCATTTTTTACTAGCTATACCAGATTTTGTACATGAACTAGGGCATTTGCTATATAACTATTACGAAACAGAAATTACTCAACCTTTCTCAAAAATTCTATGTAAATATATTAAGGAACAAAGGGACATCCTAAAAAATAAAACTCCATCAAAAGCTTATCAAAATCATTTTAAATTATTATAGCAAACATGGTTACAGGAATATATAGTTGAGTTTTCTTGTGATATTTGTGCTACTTACTTAGTTGGTTGTGCATATGGCTGGTCTCATTTAAGATTGTTGCTGGAATCTGAGCCAGAAATTTACTATCCAAGTTTTGGGGAAGAAGGAAGTCATCCTGCCGACGAAGCAAGAATGAGAGCAATTTTATTAACACTAGAGGAACTTGGAGACTCTGAACAAGTAGAAAACATAACTCAAGAATGGGAACATTTTAAGTTAATTTTGGTAGATTCACCTGATGGAGAATATGAATACTGTTACCCAAATGAAATTTTACGCCAACTGGCTAAACAAGTCATAAAGGTATGGGAAAAAGTTGGTCTAGTTCCTTACCACAAGCAACCTGATAGTAAGGACAATCTACCATTTCTTATGCGGAAAGCATGGCAAAAATTTCATGATAACCCAATAGAGTATACGAAATGGGAAACAAAGACGGTAACAGAGTTACAATCGGTTTTATTAAAAGACACAAATTATTAATAAAAATTATTCATATTTGTATAAATTTAAAAAATCCTAAAAACTAACCAAACTTCTTAAGCATTCTACACTCTTAATTGGCACAATTTAGTTTTTAGTGGTTATGAGTAAGCAATAAAAATATCTAAAATACTCTGCCTGAATGTTCACGTAGCAGGACTTATAAAAAACTTCGTGATGCACTGAATGTTATCCTCCAAGGTGCAGAATGTTCGCTAAAAGTCTTCACCGAGATTACTAAAGCTTTTGAGATTTTCCCTGAATTGTTGATGAATGCGATCGCCCTAGAAAAGAATTACAGTTTGTCTGTGATAAAGTACTTGTATGTAGCGCTTGCTTGTCGAAATCTGCCAGTTGTAAAGGTTGTTCAGGCGATCGCTCAATGGTAGTTTCAGGTAATAGAAGGATGCGTTGGCGTAGCCCGTCGCAGGCATCGCTACTTACTTTACTTTAAAGCAGTCAAATCTTGTTGCTCTACCCCCGCATTGAAAATCAGTGTAAAACTCACACTAGGAATGAGTCGGCGCAAAACTTGTAAATGAGCTTCGGCATCACTGCGGCGACGAAAACGAGCTACAATCTGGTTCTGCATATTAGGGAAAAGCCGGACTATACACCAAGGATTGAGCTTTTCAAGATAAGTCATCGAGTTCTCCTAGTAAAATCTGTAATTTCCAAGACAAAAGCCAGCCTACTGTCATGGTGGCTGGCAAGAAATATCATTTTGATATTGAAATTAGATTCAGTTTCTACTCACTCTTGTCTGGAAAACACATCTTCTGCAAAAGTTCTTCGGGAATCTCCTCAAAGTGTTCTAGCAAAAAGTTCATCAGCGCCAGGTGGCGTAAATCCGTTGGCATGGGGCGGCGGTAGTTTTTACCTCTAGCAAACCAGCGCCGAACGGTAGACAGGGAACGATCGCAAATCTGAGCAATTTCTTCGTAGTTCACCTGCCACTTGGTGTAAAATTGCTTGGGAGTCATACCCAATTGACAATAACTGTAGAATTGCATCAAATCTTGCTCTCGCTGTTGGAGTGGATGAGGATTCATCAGTCTGTCTCCTCGCTGATTGGTTCTAAATCTTCTTCCCAAGCAATATCGGCAGATGTCCAAGCAGCACTGGGGCTATCTTTGCTCAACCAAATCAGGTAGCACCAACTCCAGCAGCAGCGATCGCTAGCAAAGCTATAAAATCGACCTATGACAATACCCCAGTCTGTATCACTTTCAGCAGAGATCCAACGCAAGCGATCGCCATATAAAAATCTGGGTGTCTTAGCTACATCAGGAAAGTTGACAGGAAGCTCAATAGATGCATCTGGGTATTTCAGGTTAATCAAGCCTGGGACTATATCTTGGTTACTGTGCCGGATGAGATTGAGATAAGCAGCAATTAACTTACCATTGATGCTCTGAGTTAACTGAGAAATCAAAATCGCAGCGAGAGTTTCTATTTCTTGCTGCTGGAGTTGCATCCAAGTGCTATCAAAGTCAGTATCAGAGTAGTTGTTGAGCTTTTCTAGTAATTCTGTAATGCCAAAATCATCTAAAGCTTGTTGATCAGCTCTATGTTTATCTGTTTTGTAGCTAACAGGCTTTAACATTGTATATGTCTCCTGTGATATGGGGGCCAAAAGCCAGCATCCGCCGTGAGAAAGTTGATGGCTGGCTTTTGACTTATCTGTTCTGTAATTATACGCTAAAATAAATTGTTTTTATGTTAGTTAGTGTGTTTTAATGTATTTAAATTAAAAAGACACTAAATCGCTTATAATAACGACATGGGAAAAGTAACAGTAACTATTTACATGGAAGAAGAAGACAAAGAAGCCCTGCAACAATTGGCTGATGCAGAGGAGCGTTCTTTATCTCAAATGGCAGTTTTAATTTTGAAACGAGCGATTAAACAAGCTCAGAATGACGGGACAATTTCACCAAAGTAATTCGCAATTTGTTAACGAAGCGATCGCATCTATACCTAATGGGATTTGAAGATGCACAAAGTTGATTTATTAAAAAATTCCTCATCTGTCAAATAATAATTGCCCCAAGCTCACCTAATTATCAACTTTCCCTCTTTCCTTGCTGCTTTGATTACTCCTGGATTAGCAGTAAACATCTGAATTCCAGGTACATTCACATAATCGCCATCATCGGTGATAATCTTAGTCAATGACTCCTGTTTCATGGATTCAAGGATAAATAAGTCATAGCCATCTAGGCACTGAGTTCTGAAGCGAGTGACAGCAGCATCTACAGTGGCTTTATCGAGTTTTAAATCAATTTGGACAGAAAGACCCTCAACCTGATTCCACGCGGCTTCTACTTTGGAGACAACCCTGGCTCGTTCCGGGATGTAGTTATGACGGTATTCCTTCGCCTTCTTACGGTAGTCTGGGTCTGTGGTCGAGCCATAGCGCGATAATTTATGTTCTTCAGTTTCAATACGATGAGCTAACTCAGCAAGAGATAAGCCAGAGCAGCAAAGAGTAGCTTCTACCGCAACGCTAGCTTCTATGTAGTTTGAATAGCTGTTCTGATATGAATCGGGGGGCAAGCTGGCGGGGGGATATGTCAGCCAGTACCAAACATTCGTATCAACCAAAAAAATATCCCCTTTTTGGGGGGAATCAGTTTTGATGTCAATAACATCTGCCTTTACGCTGTACTTAACTGACATGACTAACAGGCAGATTGTTCAAGAACCATTTCATCTACGGTTTCACGATATTGCTCATCTGAGTAATAAGGCTTTGCATACTCAATCACATTATCGTAGGTTTGTTGACCAAGAGGACTGAGGTTAGATACAACTAGAAGCTGATCCAGGTCTTCAGCTTTGATATCGCGCAATAGCTGACCAATGGCAATGTTGAAAAACACGGTCAAAAATCTTCTTACGCCAGCAAAGTCTAGCTCTACTGACTTTCCTGCTTGGAGTTGAGGATGAATTCGATCATAGATTTGCTGCCCAGCATTTCGGCTAATACAATTTTCGCCAATCAATTCGTAGACTTTGTATTTCATGGCTCTAAAACCTCCATTAGAACCTTTGTACTATAAAAATAATTCATTTTCTGTAAAGTTGTAGTGATTTACATCGCATTTAATGTGATATTTATTAAAGTTCCCTCAAAGAAAGTTGGTGCGCTCTGGTAGATTTCCTGATTTTCATCAATTAAACCATAAGCGTCATGGCTGTACACCTCTATTTTACCCTGTTTACTCTTTACAAATTTTTTTAATGAATCAAGTCCAATACCTCCACTTATTCTACTGGATCGGGTTGTCTTACCAGGTTTAAACGCCCAACTTAAAGTTTCTTCAGCTAATTTCTGACTGTCTTGAAGGAAGTGGCGAACATTAGCTGGAATGCCAACGCCAAAGTCAATCACAGTCAGCTTTAGTTTATTTAAGTTAGGATAACGCTGTCCACAAGTGAATACACCGATATCCGATAGCCCGTGTTCAAAAGCATTGCTATAGATTTCAAGAGCGTTCTGGATAATTTCATCCTTGAGATTTTGGTTAATGTCTACCCAACCACGCCCAAGCCATTGCTCATCAAGGTAACTCAGAATGCTTTCAAGGTCGTCACTAGGATCTTCCCTGTAAGCAACGGAATTTCCTTTCCACCCTTGCTGATTTTCTCCAAAGGCAAATAGAAAGCCGTTTTGAGTAAGATTACCTTTAATATCACTTTGAAGTGTATCCCAGGCAAAGGTAGCTTGACCACCACGAGCTTCAATGAGGCGAGCTAAACCACCTAAAAACGCTACAGCGTTTGGGCGAAGAAAGCAACAACTTGAAAAATCAAAGATAACTTTTGGTATATCGATTCCTCTGATTTGCTGCCAAAGTCCAAACATCCGAATGAAATCTGCTTTGTCATCGTTGAGGGTTGGGACTTTGAGCGTGATTGTCAGTGAAGTGTTAGCAACAAAGGACACGGGGTGATCCTAAATCTCATAATTTTAGATACAAATTACAAATATACTCTAACTCTCGGTAAAACTTGCTACTAAGCTGTTAGCACATGCTTTGCTGCAACTTCCATCAGCTTCTCGCTGCTGTCTCGTCCTTGTTTCAATTTGGCTTCTAGGGTATCGCAGAGAGACATCAGGCGATCGCACTTCTCTACAATGCGTTTTTGTTCGGCAAGGGGAGGAACAGATACAACAAATCCTCGTATTAATCCTAAATTCAAATTACCTTGTGAAACACCTTTTCCATAGGTATTTTTCTGAGAATGTTTAGTGCCTATGGGCGAGTTAAGCCAGATTACCAAATAATAAGGATCGATAAATTCTTTAAATGGGCGTAGCAGTCCTAAACTTACATAAATTGCAAATTCTAATTCTTGATCTATAACAGCAGCTTCTCCAATTCCGGCACCAACTCGTGTCAAAAGTATATCTTCAAATTCTGGTTTTCGATTTTTGATATAGCCTTGATATGCTTCTTCAGAAACAAACTTATGATTGTTTGGCATGAAAGAAAAAGGCTTAACATTTTGAGATGATAAGAATATTCGCCCATGCTCGGTATACTTGGGTGTATAATGAGTCCCATCTGTTATAAACTCACAAATATTAGCTAACCTTGCCCAACACCATGTATTTGGTATCGTGTACTCTATTTCATTTTGAGTAATGGCAGGTAATAATTGAGTCTCTTTAAGCTTCTTTTCTTGAATCAACTTTTCTTTTTTAACCTTGATTTTTTCAAACAAAGAACTTGCAGGTTCATCACTTGGATTTTGACGCACAAGTTTACCCTGCACTGCCAATTGCAAAATTATTTCTCGTAACTTTTCAATTGCATTTGGCGCATCAGTGAACAATTCAAAATTCTGAAAAAATGTATCTACTTTCATTTAAACGGATTCACAATTTGTAATTGACTATCTATTATTAACCCATCCTGCATATCTTCAGAATAGAGAATGCTTGCTCCCGCAGCTAAAGCACAAGCAACAATTAAACTATCCCAAAAAGAGAAATTAAATCGACTGCGGAGATTAGAAGCAGATTCAAAAATAGTTAGGTTAAACTCTACCACAGTGCAGTGATGATAAAGTGACTGAATCACTGCTTTAACTTGCTCCTCATTAAAGGCTGCTTTTTTCAGTAAATTGCTAGAAACCTCATTGACAACCTGTGTACTGATAATTATTCCTTCAGCGTTCGTAATAGTAATAGCAATATTACGCTTTCTTTCTCTTTCTGCAACTTCTATTTTTTTATCGTCAAACAAACGATAAAGCCAAACATTTGTATCAACGAATGATGCACCAGATGTCATAATTAGCGATTGTAAATTTCTTCACGGTTGAGAAATCCATCCACCTGCACAGGGTTCTCTGTCAATTCATCAATTATGTCTCTTTGTCGAGATGATTTTTTCTTTACTAAAACAATTACCTTAATATCCTCTCCTTCGCCAAGTTCTTGTTTGTACTCATCAGGAATCTGAATTAAACCATTTTGAATTTTTGCTTGAAATTCAACTGCATTTAGCATATTTCATTCCTCTTATATGGAGAAGATAAATCAATTCTAACCGCATCTTTCCATCACTCATCTCTCTCCAATGCTTCCATCAACTCAAATTTCAACTTACTCCGCACCTCACCCAACTCTGCCATGAGTTTTTGATGCTCTGCTAACATCTCATCTAAATCAGCGTGTTCTACATCAAGTTTGTGAGGATTTTTAATATCTAGGTTGTAATTATTCGCTTTCAAATCTGCAACTGAAACTTGCCAAGCAAATTCATTCTCCTCGCGGTTATCCCACCATTCTTGCTCTGGTGCAAATTCCTCAAAGCGAATTGGCTTAGTTTTCGAGTATGACTTATAACCTGCTGGGTAAGGGTGTTCATAATACCAAATTGTTTTTGTCGGTTCCCCTTTGGTGAAAAATAGTAGATTAGTTTTAATACCCGTGTAGGGATTAAATACACCATTTGGTAAACGAACAATTGTATGCAGATTGCAATCTTGCAGTAGTTTTTCTTTAATGCGCGTCTTTACACCTTCCCCAAATAGTGTCCCGTCAGGCAAAACTATTGCGCCTCTACCGCCTTCTTTGAGTAAGTTGATAATCAGCACTAGAAATAAATCTGCCGTTTCTCGTGTACGTAAGGTAGCGGGAAAATTGTCCTCAATGCCATCTTCCTCCATCCCACCAAAAGGCGGATTAGTGATAATTACATCCACCCGTTCTTTGGGACTGTAATCGCGCAATGGTCGTGCCAAAGTGTTGTCATGTTCTGCTAACGGCACATCAATCCCATGTAAAATCAAATTCGTTACACAAAGGTTATAAGGTAATGGCTTTTTCTCAGTACCGCGAATCGTCCGTTGCAGAATTTCTGGAACATCAGCACTTTGAAAATTTTGGCGAATGTAATCAATTGTTGCTGTTAAAAAGCCACCTGTACCGCAAGCAGGGTCAAGGACAACTTCGCCCAATTGCGGCTTTATTCTATCTACAATAAGTTTTGTTACCGCACGCGGAGTATAATATTCTCCAGCATTTCCCGCACTCTGCAAATCTTTGAGAATCTTCTCGTAAATTTCGCTAAACTGTCTTTTCTGCTCTTGTTTATTAAAGTCAACTTCGTTGAGCTTATTAATTACTTGGCGGATGAGAGTACCATTTTTCATATAGTTGTAGGCATCCTCAAACACCTTACCAATCATCCGCCCACGGGCATCAGTTGCGGTAGTTCTCAGTTCTTTGAAAGTTTTAAATAAAGCATTGTCTACAAAATCTAGTAAAGCATCTCCAGTAATACCTTCGGCATCTGCTGCCCAGTTACGCCAACGCAACCCTTCAGGAATCGGAGATTTATAATTATCCTCTAACAGTTCATATTCTTCTTCACGGGCATCAAAAACCTTGAGGAAAATCATCCAAACTAACTGGCTGATGCGTTGCGCGTCACCATCAACGCCCGCATCCTTCCGCATGATATCTTGAATAGTCTTAATTGTAGTGCTGATTGACATAATATGAGACTGCGATCGCCGATTGGCACAATTAACCTAGAAGAGAAATCATATCCTATTTAGGAAGTCAAGATACTCGATACAATTCTGACTTGAGTACGGACAAAGCTTCTAAATAAGCTTTTTTTCCACCGAAAATACTAATTATCTCTAACGGAGTGCCTAAATCACTGATGGGTTTAACTTTTAACACATCCAGACTTTCAATATCTTCAATTCCTTCATCAGCATACTTATCCAACAAAGCATTTAAAACCGTTCTGGCTTGTTTGCCATACTTGCTAAAGTAGTTACGCTTGCGAACATTGTTTGCCCTTTCTTTGCGTGTGAGTGGCGGTTGGTCAAAAACAACATGACAAATCAAGTCTAATGGGTCAAAATCCTTACCAATCTCTTTTTCTAAGGCTTCCAAAGGTACACCCAATTCTTGTAACTCCTGAATAATAGCCTGCTTCTGCTCTGTAGAATGCCATTTGTTTAAGAAAGCATCTAATGAAGCATACTCTTTGCTAACCGTTTTGCGAGTATAGTCTTTAATCGATTCCGTAATCAGCTTACCGTCCTTGCCGTGGTATTGCTCTCGAATAAAAGCAACTGCAACATCTTCATCCGCAATTACATACTTTTCTCGCTTTTGCTTGCGGGTAAGCTCACCATCATCTATGACTAGCTCATCGTCTCCATTATCAGGCGGATTAATTGGCTCATCAGGTTTAGGCTGATAAATTTGTACAGGTTCGCCATCAAAATCAGGGTCAGTAAATAACTGCGTCGCTTTTTTAAAATCCATAATTGTGAAGAACATTTTGCCGTAGTCTTCATCAATGCGAGTTCCACGACCAACAATTTGCTTAAATTTAGTCATTGATAGGATGCGCTGGTCTAAAACAATCAATTTGCAAGTTTTAGCATCAACACCCGTCGTCAGTAACTCAGAGGTAGTAACAATCGTGGGGTATTTACTTTCCGGGTCGATGAAATTATCCAATTCTGCTTTACCTTGAGCATCATCCCCAGTAATTCGCATAATGTAGCGGCTATTCTCTACCACCAAATCAGTATTTTCATTTACTAATGCTACCCGCATCCGTTCTGCGTGGTCAGTCGTCTCGCAAAAAACGATTGTTTTGGCAAAGCGATCGCTTGATTTAAGATAATCAGAAATAATCCGTGCAACTAACTCAGTGCGCTTCTCTAGCACCAGAGTTCTATCAAAATCTCGCTGATTAAATACTTGGTCAGGAATTTGTTTACCATACTTATCCCGTTGTCCTGGCTTGGGTTTCCATCCACTCAAGTCTTTATCTAAGTCAATGCGAATTACTTTGTAGGGAGCTAAAAAGCCATCTTCAATCCCTTGTTTGAGTGAATAGGTAAAAATTGACTCGCCAAAATAAAGGCTGTTAGAAACTTCTTCTGTTTCCCTTGGGGTAGCTGTCAAGCCAATTTGCGTTGCACTGCTAAAATATTCCAAAATCTCTCGCCATGCCGAATCCTCATCCGCACTTCCCCGATGGCACTCATCTATAATAATTAAGTCAAAGAAATCTGGTGAAAATTGGCGATAAATGTTTTTCGCCTCTTCATTTCCCGTTACTGCTTGATACAAACATAGATAAATTTCGTAAGATTTATCTATCTGTCGCTTCTGAATTTTGGTCATTCTTGAGCCAAAGGGTTTAAAGTCATTGACTCTAGTTTGGTCAACCAAAATATTCCGATCTGCCAAAAACAAGATACGCTTTTTCGCCCCCGATTTCCACAAGCGCCAGATAATCTGAAAAGCGGTAAAAGTCTTACCTGTACCTGTTGCCATCACTAACAGAATGCGATTTTCTCCTTTGGCGATCGCTTCAATTGTGCGGTTAACAGCAATCTGTTGATAATAGCGTGGCTGTTTTTTATCAGAACTAGGATAGTAATCTTGAGAAACAATCGGCTGAATATCCGAGTCAATTCCCTTCCAATTACAGTATTTTTGCCATAGTTCTTGCGGTGTCGGGAACTTCGCAAGGGCGATTTCCCGTTCTCGCTGTCCCTCGGTAATTGTGCGATCGCACATCATAAAAGCATCGCCATTCGAGCTAAAGATGAATGGTACATCAATTAGTTCGCCAGTTGCGATCGCTTGTTGCATTCCCGCACTGACACTGTGATTATTATCTTTAGCTTCAATTACAGCCAGTGGTACACCGGGTTTGTGATACAGCACATAATCAGCGCGTTTCTGCTCACCTCGACTTGCAAGCTTACCCCTAACAATCACCCTACCCTTTGTCAGCGTCACTTCCTCTCGAATCTGAGTGTTGATATCCCAGCCCCGATTAACTAGAGCAGGCTGGATGGCTAAAATCAGCATTCTTAAAGCGTCTCATTTGACGCAAAACTCGCGACTTTTTGGGGCTAGATAACATCGCGATCGCCAATTCTACCCCACAGTGGCGATAGACATTCGTTTCCCCTACCAAAGACAACAACATCCCATACACTGTCGCTGGAGGAGGGACAGGATAGGTTTTTCCTATTTCCCTTGCATAGGACTCCCGAAAAGTCGTAAATGGAACATCCAAATAGAGAATTAATGGTGCAATCATTTTGATTTTTCTATGCCCAAATCTCTTTTAATGACTGTTTTCAAAGCTTCAATCAGTTCATTTCGATTTCGATAAATATGCGCCTTATTAAAAGGGGAATTATCAAACCTATCCAATTGTTGTAACTCCTTAACAATTGTTCCCCCAATCCACAATTTACTAGGGTCAATCTGTCCGCATTCCACTTCATCTATAAACTCTTTTGTAAGTTTTGCTTCCTTACTCTTAGGATCGCAATATTCAAAGCAATAGGAAATATATGAAGCAAAATGATTTGTCCATTGAAGTACCAAACTATCGGGACAGAAAGGATAATGAAAAATATTACTACTCCCTCCTACCTTGGGTAGATTCATAATCCCATCTATCAAAGGTAAAATCCGCGAAAAATCTTTGAGATGAGTAGCATTAATTCCAAAAGAATATTGATATCTAGTTGCATGATATTCTGTAAAATGAAGCGATGTACTATCCTTTTCTCTGCCACTTTTTGCCCCTAACTTGACTGCACCATCATAAGGCGTTAGCGAAACAGCCATATTCATCCCTAAAGCACCCATTCGCTGATTAGGAGTGCTAAGTTTTGTTTGTTTCCTTTTTCTCTTTGTTGTTGAAGTCTCCTCCTCTGTTTCAGCAGACTCCAATAAAGCAAACCCAAAAATATCATCATCATAAAATTGTTCTGGATCGAAATCTTCACTTGTTAACCGATTAATATGTTCGTCCTCATTCCAAACTCGATTAACTAAATAACCTTGCTTTTGAAGATAAAAACGTAACGCCCAACGAATCGCACTTGAACCTACAAAAGAATGAATTTTACCATTCCAGTAGCCTTTTTGCAGAGTAGTCTTATTTCCTCGTCTAATATCATGATTTAAGGACGCTAAACCATAACGAGTAAGGACTGTTCCGTAAAGATAATAGTTGGGAATATTATTGTCATTCTTCTTCTGACTCATCATTCACTTCTTCTAATTTCTGACTGTTTGAGAATGAACTCTCATCACTATTGGTGGGTTTATCTTTGGGTTTATAACTGGCGATCGCTAACAAGGACCAAATTCTTAATTCTTGCCAAGGTGTTTTTTTAATTATTAATGAAATTTCTTCTTGATGTTTCTAATTGCTGTAATCGCCATCTCCTTTGAGAAGCGTCTTCAAAATCCTTTATTTCTGGAATCACCACCAAGTAGCGATGGGGTTTCCTTTCTTTTAAGTCTTCTGATGGTATATGAAGTAAGCAATAATGACAAACTACTGGTACAAATAATAATGCTAAAGCGTATTCAGGTTTCTCTTCTAGTTTTGTAGTATTCTGCGTTCGAGCATGGCGAACAATTCCCCCTAAATACAACCAACTGGTTATTTGAATGTAATCATGTCTGAGTTGTTGGGTATCTGCCTCGCATAACTTCTCTGCAAAGCTTTGATGTGCGTACCAAGTTAGGGATTTATATTGATACTCGACTTGTTTTTCTTCAAACGTTAGTTCAGTGTTAATTATCTCTCCTGCTTGATAAAACTTATTAAGTCGCATAAAAACAGCACACATTCCCTCATGAATATAAATTTTCTGACTTAAATCTATTGCATCATTGTCTAATCCTGCTAAATGAATTAAACCTGTATCATCTAATTTAAAAGACTCATTAATTAACCAAGATAGGGCGATGAAATCACTTCCTTCCCATAATAATTCAATAGTATCAGCAGTCAAAAACCATGATATATGTCCTCCCCGTTGACGAGATAAGCGATATTGCTTTTCCAATCGCTTTAAAGTCATGTAAAGTCCAGTCATTCCGACGCGTTATTGTCATATCCGCAGCATGGAGAGATAGGGAAATTTTGGGTTGGGTAGAGACTATCATCAGGTTTCCTCTTCTTCCTTGCTGCGAGTCGCTGGGACAAATATTCCACACATCATCTTTCGTTTCCCACCAATGCCCTGTTCTTGCAAGGTTAGGGAATCTTCAGGATTGAGTTCACTGATTTTTACGCCAAATCCTCTAACTTTAAACTGTTGCCCTTCTTTATTGATGGTTAATTGTCTTCGTTGAGGTGTTCCATCTTGTCGGGTAAGAAGTTCAATTTTTCCTTGTATTCCTAAATTATCCATTTGCCGTTGCACAGCTTCAATAAAGTTAGTAGAGTCTTGGAACCCTTTAATTATCACTAATCTGGAATAGACACTTTCTGAATAAATTAACGGCTTGTAGTCAGGAATATCTAGTTGATAAAAATTTTGATCTATATGAAAAGCTTGACCCGCTAAATAAGGATAAATTAAAGGAATTTGCTGATGATAAATCCGAATTTTTAGACGAGATTGAGCAGTTAGCTCAAGCAAATTGTTCCTGGTCGGTATTCCAGCAATCGGATGAATCCCAATAGACTTTAGTTCGTGAAGGCTAGGACAGATACTGGACAAAGCACTATAGATAACATAACCATTATCAAGAGGAATCGGTGCGCCTCTTAGCTTAAACGTTAAGTCTACATATTCCTCACTTTGAATTAATATGGCTGCCATAGATGGAAATTTTGAGAAAAATTTAAAGATGTCAGAGCTTGTTTAATACATCAACATCCTCTTGTGCAAAATTGTCCTCATTGTCATCGCCAGCTACTTTGGTTAGGCTGGCAATCCAGTTTAGGCTATTGTTCGCAATGTTCTCAGTGGTTAGGAGGATCTTCTAATACTCCAGTAGTTACTCAGAACAGATGGATAGTCGAAAGTTTCTATCCCATACCAGCATAAACCGCTTCTGCTCCATTCTAAAAAAATCCGGCGCTTTCCTGCTTTCTATGCTTGATTGGACTCACGGCAAACTTATCATTCCAATTCGGACTGGCGGCAAAGTTATGCTTCCAAACTGTCAATTTCATCCAAAATTAGCTGACGCTAGAATGAGGGTTATAGTGTTGTTGACGGCAAAGTTATGGTTCCAGTAGCGGCAAAGTTATGGGTAAAGTCACAGTTTGTGTCATAGTTACAGAACCTTATTAAATACTAAATTCCGATCTATTTTAAGTAGTATACTTAAAGTTCAGCAAAAGACCTGAGTTTAAGGTCAGAAACTGAGGAAGAAAATAAAGCATAATTTAGGCTACAAAAAGTTGCGAGCGCTTAACTCTGATGGAAGCATCTCAAGTTTGCAAGAACATCAATTTTTCGCAAGATGGAGTCTCGCCCGTCTCAGAAGATTTGAGTTTACTCTCGGCTGCAAAGTTATGTCTTTCAAAGGCAGGGTAAAAATTCAGATGCATTCAAAGAGATGAAAAATTAGAGATTAAAAGAATTCTTTCCCAGTCCCCAATCCCTTTTTATTGCAAGATATTTCTAATTCAGTAGTAGTAAAGTGAGTTTTGAAGGAGTATTTATGTCACAGTTGGAGCAAGCAGTGCCAGACACCTTTGTAGCCAAAAGCTTACAAATCCCCAATATTTTCGACCGGGTTGAGGCTCTGGCCAAGGACTTTGCCACCCGTGCAGGAGTACACGACAAAGATGGTTCCTTTCCCTTCGAGAATTTTACAGCTTTACATGAGGCAGGATTACTCAGCCTCACGATTCCCCGGGAATTAGGTGGTCAGGATTTGGGGCTACCAACTATCTGCCGAGTCATTGAAGGGATAGCGCGTGGCGATGCTTCGACCGCGCTAGTACTGACAATGCACTATCTCCAACATGCCCATGCGGGTCGTAGCCGTCGCTGGAATCCAGAAGTATATAAGCGGCTGTGTCGTGAATCGATTGAAGGCGTTGCTCTGCTGAATGCGGCTCGTGTCGAACCTGAGTTAGGGACACCAGCTAGAGGCGGATTGCCTGCCACAATTGCCGAACGAACAACGGAGGGTTGGCGTTTAACAGGCCACAAGCAATACACCACGGGCAGTCCCATCCTCAGTTACTTTGTTGTTTGGGCCCGGACAACTGAGGATGAACCACAAGTTGGAAGTTTTCTGGTTCCGCGCGATCTGCCCGGTTTGCAAATTGTCGAAACCTGGGATCACTTGGGGATGAGAGCTACAGGCAGCCACGATCTCATTTTGGAGAATGTATTAATCCCCTCAGAGTATGCCTTGAATATCAGCCCCATATCTGCTGCGCCATCGTTTGATCCGCTGATTTCCACTTGGGGCAGTTTAACAGTGAGTGCTTTATATCTCGGTGTTGCTACTAGTGCGCGAGACTGGCTTGCTAAGTATCTTTGGGAGCGATCGCCTTCTAATCTCAAAGAGCCACTGGCAACTCTGCCACGCTTCCAAACTGCTGTGGGTGAGATAGAAGCACTGCTGTTTGCTAACAATAGATTGATTTATAGCTTGGCTGAAGATATTGACAAGGACGAGTATCAACCTAACATAGGATTACAGGCACAAGCTGTTAAATATCTCACCACAACTAACTCGATTCGGGCTGTGGAGATTGCCTTAGAACTGACAGGTAATCCTGGTCTATTAAAAAGGAATCCTTTAGAGCGTCACTACCGTGACGTTCTGTGCAGCCGTATCCATACACCGCAAAATGATGTTATTTGCCAATCATTAGGTAAGTCGGTGCTGAAAGTTAAGTGATTAGGGATCGAGGATTGGGGACTGAGTAAGAGTTTTACCAATGCCCAATGCCTAAGGAACGTGGATTAAATAAAATGCAAAACTTCATCCTTTATCTTGCTTCCCTCTCCAATATATCGGAGAGGGATTGAGGGTGAGGTAAGTCAGGGACATATAGCGGTTCTCTTTTACGTGAGGTACACGCGTAGGGGCACGGCACTGCCGTGCCCCTACACCTCGCAATATAATGTTGTACCGCATTTGAATGGGAACCGCTATAAATTGTATGTTATTTAATTCTTATTCCTAAGCCTCGATACCTAATACTTTGTCAAATACTACACTTAGCGATCGCATCATTAAAAGTAGTGTCCCACAGAGGTTTCACACTAACCTTAGCTGGGAGGACACCAGCTTCTGCAAAGGTGTCAGCTACCTCTTGCTGTGAGGCGATCGCTTCATCGGAGGTAGGGAGAATTTGAACATGGCGTTGTTTTTCTTCCTGCTTTGCTTGTTCTAGGACAATACTTTCATCTATGCCAATGGTTGAAGCATAACTTTTCGCCCAGGTTTCCAAATTCGATTCGCGCCAAGCTTGCGACTTTTTAATCCTACAGAGAAAGTCAGCGATCGCAGCATTTTTGCCTGAATCTGCGATCGCACTGGGAGCGGCTACAATCATGAAGTTACCACTCAAGATATCCTTTGCAGACTTCAGTTCTCTGGCGCCATCCTTTTTAGCTTGCGGGATCGAATAACCGTAGGTAGCCCAGCCATCTAGATCACCTTTCCTGAAGGCAGAAAGTCCGTCGGGGATCGAGAGAGCGATCGCATCAATATCCTTCAAAGTCAGACCAACTTCCTTTAACATCTTGATCAAGAAGTAATGGGCTGTCGTAGCTTTGACGTAAGCAACTTTCTTACCTTTGAGGTCTGCGATCGTTTTAGCTGGAGAATTTTTTGGCACAAGGACAGTTTGTCCGATAGTTGGGCCCTTAGTGGCTGCAATAATCTTCACCGCATCCTGAGTCCCGATCGCAAAAATCGGTGGAGTCTCACTACACGATGCAATATCAATGGCATTGGCATTGATTGCTTGCACCATAAGATTACCCCCAGTAAACTCCGTGAACTGAGTTTTGTAGGGAAAATTATCTAGTCCAGCTAACTTCAACTGGAGATCCCAACCACCCTTAAACTTAGCAATGCGGAGAGTCACCCCTGATAAATCAACTGTTGGATTGGAGGAAGTTTGAGTGGAAGTGTTAGTACAGCTAGTAGCTGTTGCAATCAGTGCTGTAGTAGTGCCTGTCATCGCACCAAGCCAGCGGAGTATCTGACGACGTTTATAGCGGATAGTCACATGAACCTCGCATGACTGAATAGATCATTGTAGAGATGTTGTAATTGCTAGTACAGGTAGGCAAACTGACGCCTACCTTTAACAAGAGGATTTTGCCCCTTGTCTGCTGAATTGAGATGGTAGCTAGATTTACGCGCCCGCTGTACTAGTCTCTACCAAAGGATTTGTCCGATTCATTAATTGAATTGGTATTAGTATCCAGCTTGTTTATCTACGACATTCCGCAAGGGTTGACCAGTTTGATAACGTTTGAGATTGTCGATAAACAGTTGTGCTATGCGCTCTCTCAAGCGTGGCGACAAGGCTGAACAATGGGGTGTGATAAAGGCGTTCGGCAACGACCATAAGGGACTTTCCGGCGGCAGAGGTTCGTTTGCAACCGTATCTAATCCTGCACCCGCAATCCATCCCTCACGGAGTGCGGTAAGTAATGCAGTCTCATCTACTATTGCACCACGAGCAATATTAATTAGGTATGCAGATTGACGCATAGATCGCAATGCAGCTTCATCGATCAAGCCTTTAGTTTCTGGAGTTAATGGTGTAGCAATAACTACATAGTCGGCTGTTGGGAGGAGCGATCGCCATTCATCAGCACCCACAACTTTGTCAAAATTCGGTAGGGGTTCGGGATTGCGGCGACTACCCCAAACTTGGACTCCAAAAGCTTTAGCACGAGATGCGATCGCCTGACCTATATTTCCTGTACCAAGAATTAATAAAGTCGCGTCTGCCAACTCTTCGAGAAACACTCCTCTTGCCCAAGTGTGTTCATCCTGCAAAGTTTGTAATTTCCGCAGATTCTTGGCGTGATAGAGCATGAATGCCAGGACAAATTCTGAAATTGGAATTGCGTGAACCCCTGCGCCATTAGTGAGGATAATGTCCTTTTGCAAAAAAGTTGGTGTGAGGATATGATTCACGCCAGCACTCGGTGACTGTTGCCAACGCAGCTTGGGTGCTGCTGTCAATATTTTGTCAAAGGCAGAGGTTTTCAGATAAAATCCGTTGACATAAACTTCTGCATCGCTAATATCACCATCAAGATTACCTTCACTATCCACCTCCACAACATCTATATCAGATGGTAGGAGTGGCTCAATATCAGGAATGAGATGATCAGGTAAAATTAGTTTCACTATTTGCTAGTCTCCCATTCAATTTTGGATTTTGGATTTTGCGGTGCAGCGCTGCGGACGGGTTTCCCTCCGCAGGCGACTGCACCAAGACGGATTTTGGATTGTGTAATCCAAGCCATAGAACCTCTTCATTTTTAATTTTTAATTGCTTAGGAACGTGGATTAAATAAAATACAAAACTTTATCATCTATCTTGCTTCCCTCTCCAATATATCGGAGAGGGATTGAGGGTGAGGTAAGTCAGGGACATAAATTGTATGTTATTTAATTCTTATTCCTTAGTATCCTGCTTCTTTGTTTACTACATTTCGTAACGGCTGACCAGCTTGGTAACGCTTCAAATTGTCGATAAATAGCGCTATTGAACGCTGTTTACTTTTTGGTGAATGAGCGGAAGTATGAGGTGTGATAAAGATGTTAGGAAGTGACCACAAAGGACTTTCTGGTGGTAGCGGTTCTGAGTTAACTGTGTCTAATGCTGCACCTGCAATCCAACCTTCTGTGAGCGCTTTTATTAATGCTGATTCATCGACTACGCCACCACGAGCAATATTAATTAGATAAGCATGATTTGGGAGCGATCGCAATACAGATTCATCAATAAATTCTTTGGTTTCTGGAGTTAGTGGTGTGG
Source organism: Nostoc sp. (assembly GCF_036917275.1). GTDB lineage: Bacteria > Cyanobacteriota > Cyanobacteriia > Cyanobacteriales > Nostocaceae > Nostoc. The sequence continues at coordinate 95,786 of NZ_JBALDF010000061.1, read as the reverse complement.
CAATAACTACATAATCAACCTTTGGAAGAAGCGATCGCCATTCATCAGCACCCACTACTTTATCAAAATTTGGTAGCTCTTGGGGATGACGGCGACTGCCAATAATTCTTAAGCCGAAGGGTTTAGCACGGGCGGCGATTTCTTGACCAATACCACCAGCACCAATAATTAGCAAGGTTGCATCTGTCAACTCTTCGATAGCGAAACCTCTTTTCCAGTGACGTTCTGCCTGTAAAGCATATAATTCTGGCAGGTGTTTGGCATGAGCCAGTATATAAGTGATTACAAATTCTGCGATCAGAATCCCATGCACTCCGGCTGCATTTGTGAGGATAATATCTCTTGACAAATAAGTTGGTGTCAAGATGTGATTTACCCCTGCATTTGGTGCATGATGCCAACGCAGTGCAGGTGCTGCTGCTATTATTTTATGGAGCGTCGGACTTCTGGATAAAAACCAACTGAAATAAACTTCAGCATCGCTAGCATCCCCGTCTAAATTTCCTTCAACATCTACACTGACAACCTCTGTATCAGGCGGTAGAAGTGGCTCAATATCAGCAACGAGATCAAGCGGCAAAATCAGCTTCATTGTAGATTACCTCTTCTTTCTTTACAGGGCTATTTTTGGAAATTGTCTCTGTTTGATTAAAAAATCAAGTCCCATTTTCTCTTAGCATAAATTAATCTATAGCAGTCCTAAATCATTTGTGAAAATTATATGTCTCTTTCTTCTTTCTTCCCTTTGCGTCCTTGGCGTTCTTGGCGGTTCGTTTCATTATCTACATTTTTCACAACTCAGATAGGATTGCTATATTTAATAAAGCGATATAAATTAATAATTCTTATTTTTATAGTTTATCTAGGTCGTAAATATAGAAAAAATCACCTAGAGTCGCAGAGAGAAGACTTGAGAGGTATTTTGAGTGTTCATAAAAAACTTTCGATTGCTATAGCTGCTTTTTAAGAGGAAGTTTTAATCTCGAAGTAGCCTATTTTACCGCAGCTACCTCAAGCATTATATTAATCAACTAACGAAAGCTAAATCTCAACTACTAAACTGCAACAATTGGTTATTTGGCTGAGTAACTTCATGGCTCATTACTCGCTTTAGAATTACTTCTCTGGTATTGACAAACGCTTCACTACTTCTATCTCGCGGGCGTGAAAGTCTCACAGGCAGATCCAGAGAAATTTGCCCTTCTTCAATCACTATCACTCGGTCTGCCAACGCCACAGCCTCTTCCACATCGTGAGTAACCAAAAACGCAGTAAATCTTCGCTCTTGCCACAAGTTCTCAATCAAATTTTGCATATCTTGGCGAGTTAGAGCATCCAATGCTCCCAAAGGTTCATCTAACAACAATAAACGGGGCTGACTAACTAATGCTCTTGCTAATGATACCCGTTGCCGTTGCCCACCAGATAAAACATATGGCCACTCATCAGCCCTATCCTTGAGTCCGACTTTATCGAGTGCCCACAAAGCTTTTTCACGCCAATTACCTTCCAAGCCCAACCCCACGTTCTGAACAACGTGCTTCCACGGCAGTAAGCGGGGATCTTGAAACATCACTGTTACGGAGCGGCTGAGTCTACGCAAGGGTTCTCCATCTAGTAGTATTCCGCCTGAAGTCGCTTTATCCAATCCTGACACAAGACGTAATAAGGTACTCTTACCGCAACCACTACGTCCGACAATGGCTACAAACTCACCTGCTTTAACTTCTAAATTCAGCAAGTTTAAAACAGTTTTCTTGCCGAAAGCTTTCGTCAAATCCAAAATACTTAGTTGTGTACCTTGTACATTAGTACTCACTCGCAAAATCTCCTTTTTTAGAACAATCGGGATTTAATTATTTGATGAGATGTTGAAGAAAGCAAATCACATTCAAAATGAATATTAAGTCAAAAGTTTAAAATTCTGGATTTTAAATTTTGACTTTGGTAACTTTAGCATTTACTAATTTTGATAATTGGGGTTCCAAGCCAAGAATTTTTTTTCTAATCCTCTGGCAATAGCATCTGCTAATTTACCCAGAAGTGCATAGATCACAATACTCAAGACCACAACATCAGTTTGCATAAACTCACGGGCATTCATTGCCATGTAACCAAGACCAGAATCTGCCGCGATCGTTTCTGCCACAATTAATGTTAGCCACATAATCCCCAAGGAATAACGGACACCAATCAGAATAGAAGATAAAGCTCCTGGAAAAATGATTTGCCACAGAAGTTGTGGTGTTTTCAATCCATAAACTTTTCCCATTTCAACCAGTCCAGGGTCAACACTACGGATGCCATGAAATGTATTGAGATATAACGGAAAAAATACCCCCATAGACACTAGAAATAATCTGGCTTGATCGCCAATCCCAAACCAGAGAATTACCAACGGAATTAATGCCAAATTAGGGATAGTCCTGAGCATTTGCAGGGAACTATCTAATAACTTTTCTGCTACACGGGAAAAGCCATTGAGCAATCCCAAACCGAACCCAATGCTACCACCAACTATAAAACCAGATATCGCCCGCCCAGCACTAATTCCTATATGGTGAAAAAGTTCTCCCGTGGAAGCTAGTTTAATCGCTGTAGCAATTACACCGCTAGGGGCTGGTAAAATTCTAGTTGAGAGGAAACCAGTTCTGGAAGCAAGTTCCCAAAGTACTAGCACTAGAACGGGGACAATCCAGGGAACTATTTTCTCGATTTGCGGGTTGTCTAACACCTCGCTCAGGGATATATTATTGTTACTTTTGGTGTGTTTAAAGGTAGTAGTCATGGAATTCTGGATTTTAGATTTTAGATTTTAGATTGTCCACAAGCATAAATCTAGAAGCATCAAATTTTAGACTTTAAATTTGGTGTTTTTGCTTAATCCAAAATCCCAAATCAAAAATTTAAAATTGGCATAGTCATGAGGCACTCGTTAATTGTTTAGTAAATTTTTCATTGCCAAGTATTTCGCTAACAGTACTCAAGACTGGTGGTGTTAGCGGTGTAGATTGGTTCTGCAAAGGTAGACGGGGAAATAATAATTCAGCGGTGCGATACGCTTCTTCTAAATGGGGATATCCAGAGAACACAAAGGTTTCTATGCCCAAATTGCGATATTCCAGCATCTTAGCGACAACAGTGTCGGGATCTCCAACTAAGGCCGTACCAGCACCACCCCGCACCAATCCAATTCCTGTCCACAAGTTGGGACTAATCTCTAAGGCTTTTCGACTACCACTATGTAGTTGACTCATGCGCTGCTGTCCTTCAGAATCAGAACTAGCCAAGTTTTTCTGAGCTTTTGCGATCGCATCCTCATCCACATACTTAATTAGCTCATTGGCAGCATCCCAAGCCGCAGACTCGGTTTCTCGCACAATTACATGCAAGCGAATCCCAAAACTTACTGTTCTACCTTGTTCAGCCGCCAATCGCCGAACTTCAGCAATCTTTTGGGCCACTTGTTGTGGAGGTTCGCCCCAAGTCAGGTAAACATCTATATGTTTAGCAGCAACCCGCTTGGCAGCAGCAGATGAGCCACCAAACCATAAGGGTGGATAGGGTTTTTGCACTGGTGGGAATAGGAGTTTACCACCTTTGATATCCAGGTAGTTTCCTTTAAAATCGACTGTTTCTCCGCTGACTATACCCCGCCAAACTGTGAGAAATTCATCGGTTAAATCATAGCGATCGTCATGACTAAGATGCAAGCCATCCCCAGCCAGTTGCACACGATCTCCACCTGTAACCACATTAATCAACAATCTTCCTTTAGAAATTCGGTCAAATGTTGCTGCCATCCGGGCAGCAGCACCTGGGGAAGTAATTCCTGGGCGAATTGCCACTAGAAATTTCATCTGCTTGGTGACAGATATAAAAGCGGCAGCAGTTATCCAAGCATCTTCACAAGAACTCCCTGTGGGTAACAATGCGCCCGTGTAGCCTAAATTATCCACAGCTTGGGCAATTTGCTGCAAATAATCAGGTGTGGCGACACGAGAGCCAATATCTGTGCCTAAATAGCGTCCATTATGAGATCCAGTCGGAATAAACCAGAGAATTTGCATGTTTGTCAGGGTATAAGGGACTAAAAACTACTGTAACTCGACGCAATTACCGTAGTTTGTAATCAGTATTTTACAGGAAATTATTTAAAAAACCAGTGTAGATTAACGATTCATAAAAAATAACTACCCACAAAATTTACTTTTTTGCGGATAATCCTAGTAATCATTACACTTTTGGAGCAAAGATGGCTGTCGTGCAGAATACAAGTTTTGTCAAAAGCTTGTATAGCGGTTCTCATTGAGATGCGGTACAACATTATATCGCCAGGTGTAGGGGCACGGCATTGCCGTGCCTTTACAGATGTATTTTACGTAAACAAGAATCGCTATATTGTCGGATGACCTTCATCTTCAAAGTCTACTCCCCAAGGTCTGTGCTTGAATAAAAGTTATGGTTACGGAGAAGTCTGTGACATAGCGGTAGAGTTTGGATACACGGCTCATATCCGAACGCAAATGGGTAAAGGAAAAATCTGGTGATATGTATTGATGGATACAACATCAAGAAAAGACATCAGTTAAAGAAATAGGTGTTTCAGTTTATCGAAAGTTCTCAAACATTGGGCTGGTAAAATTAGCCCTCTTTAATCACTTTAGAAAAATAAAAATAAGAGCCACTTTTTTAACTTTACATAGAGCGAGAATTTGAGCGTTTATTTTCTAATAGAATGGCTGAAATCAAAGTTTATGGTAAAAGTCTTACGCTATAAGGGTTATAGATTATTATCTCGCCAATTTGATAGAAGAGGGTTAAATTGAAAGCTTTTCGTGATCATCCATGCGATCCAGAGAAAGAGCAGCCAAAGCACACCTAACTCAAAAAAAGCTCCCTATTTCTCAAATTTTAGCTGATAAAAAAGATATAAATCAGACACCTTCAAAAAGCTGGTTACTTGATATAACTCAACTTTTACTTAAAAATATTTTTGAATTTAACTCTCTATGGTAGAGTTACAATGAAGCCTGCTACTGAATAGTTATGAAACAAAACAATACACATTTAGTAATTATAGCTTTACTAGGGTTAGCTAGTATATTTTACTTAACAATTGTATACAAAGATACTTTTGGTGAGAGAGATACTTTCCGCATGGCAATGGGTGTTATTGACTCGATCACATCTAATAAACCATTAGGAAGCAGTATGCTTTATGGTCGTGATATTTCTTTTGCATACTTTGTATTATTAGATTTTTTTAGACCAATTTTTAAAACAAATTTGGCTCTGATAGTTCCTTTTATGAACTATATAAATGCCTTGAGTGCTATTTTGATGATTATACCTTTGTTCTTTTTAGCTAGGAGATATTGGGGAACAACTATAGCCTTATTAGCAAACATATTACTAATATCGATCCCAGCTTGGAGGGCAACCAGCCAATATGGACATCCCATGACTGAAGCTGTATTATTCATGTTCATAGGATTAGCCTTGATTGGTTATCGCTCGTTCTTAAGATCATTGAGATTAGGATGGAATAAATTAATTTTATTAGATGTACTAATTATTGCTGCTTTTGCTTTATGTTTAATGTTCAGGCTTGATGCAATCCTAATGTTTCCTCTAATTCCAGCCTGTCTTTTTCTCGAAAATTATCCTTTTAAAAAGATTATTTCTACTTCCATTTTATATAGTGTTTTTCCAATAATTATTTTTAAAGTAATGCAATCTCAACTTCCAGTGATTGTTGGTCAAGAAAGTAATGGAATACTTGATCAACTTTTATTATGGAATAATCCTGTTAGATACGTTGATAATTTTTTGCGTGGTAACCTACTTTTTATTTGGGGCTTAAATCCTTTAATTTGTCTGATATTTGTGATCTCCTGTATTTATCTGGTGTATAAACAACGTAGTTATTCAAATTTGTTTTTTATCTTACCAACAGTCTTATTAAATTATATATTTTGGCTACCCAATGCTGCTCCACCCCGTCATTTTATCTATTTAGCTCCTGTTGCAGCAATTAGTATGGCAATTTTCTTAGCAGATATTTTCCCAAGAGTAAAATCCTTTGTAAAAAATAATAGAAATATAGGAGTAGCACTCGCAGCAATTTTAACATGTTCTGTTTTGATCAGCTATAAATATTCCTATTCTGTATCAATGTCGAAGAAATACTATTACGCAGCAGAACAACTAGGTAACAAATTACAACAATTAGAGCCAAAAAATAAGCCAATTTTTGTAATTGGGGATACGATTCCGGCAGTGGTTCAAATGCAACTTCTGTCAAAAGATACAAAGGTAAAGTATGAAGAAACAAATCTTTTTACAGACGATACTATTGAAGCTCAAGAAAAATCTGCTTTTAAACCTAAACCTGTATATATAAATGTCATAGTTGTAGAGAATAAAAAGAATAAATTTATATGTTATTTCCAAGGTTGGAAAACAAAAATAAATGAAATAAAGAGATATTTCTTGGCTACAGACAAATATACCCAAGGTTATATTGTAGTAGATATGTTAGATAAAAATGCTAATAAGATTGATATTGAACCATCTAGCTTGACTAATAAGTTAGAGGTTTTAAAATTATAATTTTAAAAACTGAGAAAAGAGATAAGAGAGGAGTTTTTGCAATTATTCTGAAGGCTGTATTATTTGGCGGACTAAAAGTAGCGAATAACTTCACTTATTTTTAATTCATTAATTTATTCTGCTTTCCAAAAGCAGGATTTTCAAAAATTAATGAAAGGGTAAATTGAGAGAAATTAGGTTGTGTTAGAAAAAAAGTAGGAGTATTCTAGTGTGGAACTTAAAAACTGGTATTTTATTACTTACATTGAGTTGCATTATTGCAACTGGTGTAGCATTATATCTGATTGGCGGTATTGAACCAGCAAAAATTCAAGCATTGCTGAAATCTTCTGGAATCTGGGCACCTATTATTTATGTTGCCTTGTACGTTGTGGCAACTATGTTAGTTTTGCCCTCAACAGTGCTTAATTTGACTGGAGGTGCAATTTTTGGCCCTTGGCTGGGTACTTTCTGGACTAGTGTTGGAGCAGTTATTGCAGCAATAATTGCCTTTATTTTTACTCGGACTATTGGACGCAAAACAGTTGCAAACCGACTAGCAGGACGCTGGCAAGCTATGGATGCTGAGGTGCGTCGTGGAGGGCTTTTTTATATGTTTGCTATCCGACTAGTACCGATCATGCCATATGGTTTGGTCAACTTTGTCGCTGGACTGACTTCGATTAGCTTTAAAGATTATGTTGTAGGTACAACACTTGGTACTGTTCCTAGTGTCTTACCTTTTGTACTACTAGGTAGTTCTGGTCTAAAGGCAGTCAATACAGGCGATTTCTTGCCGTTACTACTCGCTTTAGGCTTATCTGGAATACTGGTAGGAGGGTCTACTTGGTATCGCCATCGTCGGACTTTTCCCAAAAAAGCTGTAGAAAACCTGAAAAAATCAGAATCTTCAGATTACACAAATCCGAAGAATAAATAAATTATGATAATCTGACTTGAGTCTTGCTAGGTATACTGAGAACCAAACCTTTATTATGACAAGCAGTGCGTCAGCTTGTCTGTTCAAAAATTAAACGGGATTTTTAGATGATACCAAAGTATTCATTGATTGTTCCAATTTATAATGAAGAAGAAATTATTCCTGAACTTTACCGCAGACTCAGTGCAGTAATGAATCGGATGGATGGTCCTGTAGAATTAATTTTAATCAATGATGGTAGCCGCGATCGCTCCCTACAATTACTACGAGAACTCCATCAAAAAGACCCGCGCATTTGCTATCTGAGCTTTGCTCGTAACTTTGGTCATCAAATTGCAGTTACTGCTGGTCTTAATTTTGTCCGGGGTCAAGTTATCGTCATCCTTGATGCTGACTTACAAGATCCACCCGAACTAATCCCAGATATGATTGAAAAATGGCGACAGGGCTATCAAGTCGTCTACGCTCAACGTACTCAACGCCTCAAAGAAGGATGGTTTAAGCGTTTTACTGCCTACTTCTTTTATCGCCTTCTCAAGAAGCTTGCAGATGTAGAGATTCCTACTGATACTGGTGATTTTTGTTTAATGGATCGGCAGATCGTAAATATTCTCAATTCTATGCCAGAACGCAACCGCTACATTCGTGGTCTGCGTTCTTGGGTTGGCTTTCAGCAAACAGCAATTCGGTTCGAGCGCAACCCCCGTTTTGCTGGGGAAGTTAAATACACTTTCAGCAAATCCTTGGCGCTTGCCATTAATGGTCTAGTATCCTTTTCAATAGTGCCACTGCGGTTATCAACCTACTTAGGGTTAGTAGCAGCGGTGGCGGCTATCTTCATGGCTTTATTAGTCTTGTATTGGCGTCTTTTTCTCCCCCATTCGCCTTTAACTGGGTTTACAATTATTTTGATGGCAATTTTCTTTCTGGGATCTGTGCAGTTAGTCAGTGTTGGCATCTTAGGCGAATATATAGGGCGGATTTACGAAGAAGTTAAAGCTAGGCCCCTCTATACTTTAGCTGAGGTAGGTGGTTTACATTACAAATCCTCCAACTTAACGAACAATTCTGACAAACTAGATAATTTAGAAGATGCTACTATTCAAAATGTAGACAAGTATTGACCTTGAAGTAGGGAGAGAGAAAAAAGTCTATAGTTAGAAATTAAATGTACTACGTATAGCACCTACCCAAATTGGATCATTGGCAGAATTTCCTTCGGGGTTGAGAATTACATACACAGTTGGAGTCACACTAATGTTGTCATTCACCCTATAGGTATAAAAACCTTCTAGATGATAGGAGGTATCTTTGTTTGTGCGAGTTGTTATATCATTGCTAGTGACTTTAGGCGGTACACCAAAGACCAACCCACCTAGATTCGCTTTTTTAAACAGGTCTGGAAAAGCTAAGGTAAGCGCACCATTAATTATGGTTGCATCGTTATTGGTACCTTCTTGATGAGCAAGGGTATAACCAAACCAACCACCTACATTAACTACACTACTGGCTTTCCAATTGAATTGCAGTCCGAAGTTATCGGATGAGGTGGGAGCGGCACCAAAAGGACGAATAGCGACAGTAGTACCTGTACCACCAGTGATGTTATAACCAGATCCAAAAGCAGCAGTTGGGCCAGTACCAACGGCGATAGGGGCAGGGAAGTATTTGCGGGCGTAGGCGAAACTAATATCTAGATTGCGATTGGGTGTGAAGGTTAGTTGACTAAGCGCCTCATAGGAGTTACCAAAGAGTCCTCCTCTGTTGGTTGCGTTGCCTGCGGGGTTACTAGCTAGACCGTCATCTACTATGTAACCTGCGTTGAGTAGGAGTTGATTATTAAACTTATAAGCAAAAGCAGCACCAGCACCGTCAAAGCCGGGTCGGTAAATTACAGGGTTGAAAAGTCCAAACCGCGAGAGAGTACCAGTTTGGGCGTTACCAACCAAGGGATTTAGCGTTGGAGCAAAAGTAACCGGTTGGAGTGTTCTAGCGCCTATCCACACAGTGGTTTTAGCTCCAAGTGGGAAACGATAGAACAATCTGTCAAGATAAACAGAACTGTCCGTGTAAAAAGTATTCCTTTCAGTATTAAACCGGGTCTCTGGAGTTCCTGTAAAAACTCCTGTCAAACTAGGAACATTAGCTGCTGTTAAACTAGTGGTCAACTGGTCTTTACCAGTAAAACTACTTTGTAGCGCAAGTGTAGCACGGTAGCTAAAAAAGACGTTGGTGTTATCCCTGTTACTACTGACACCATTGCCAAAAGTATCACCTATGAATAATTGGGCAATACCTAGCAGTTTGGTAGTTGTAGAGAATTGATTAGCTTCTACCTTAGCTTGACGCGTTTCTAAAGCATCTATCTTTTTGCCTAAGGCGGTGAGTTCAGGTGCAAATTGTTCTTGCAGCTTTTGCAGAGTAGCCAAGTCTTCCTTTCGTACCAACTCTCCAGTACTAGTAGCAATCAATTCGTTGAGGCGATCGAGGGCTGCATTCAAGCCAGCGGCAAATTCATAACGAGTCAGCGCCCGATTACCTTTAAATGTGCCATCTGGATATCCCGTAATCACACCATAACGCTCAACCAAAGACTGTAATGCTTGAAATGCCCAATCTTTAGGATTAACATCAGATAGTTGGGAAACAGATGTAACTTGCTCCATGCGATCGCTATGTACTGCTGAAACTGGAACTTTTGATGTGCTAAGAGAAGGTTCAAAAGATGATTCAGGTGAAGTACTTTGAGTAATGGCAGTTGGGGTAATCTTTTCAATTGGTATTACTTGCTGTGTCGGCTGTGCTGTCTTTTCCACTTCAGCAGCGAGTGTAGCTGAAGACAGGACTACGAGGCCACCGAACAAAGTAGGAATTACTAGCAAATAATTCCACAAAACTTTAGACATGGGTTGTTTGTTCCTCACACAATATCAACTAAATTCTGCTGCTCAATCTTTTTCGGTAGCTACAAGACCTTGTGGAAGAGCGAACATCTGTATATATAATTATTGGAATTTCTTGGGTTTCCAAGTAGGGGCGTATATCTGTACGTCCCTACAGCCGATTCATTTGTTGCAAAGATTTAGCGCTGTTTCACCGCTATGCATTTACTTTCAAAAAAGTAATTTTCACAAAAGACTTCTGGCAAAAACTTTTGACACATTATACAATTCAGCTATGGGACTAGTACCGCAAGGCGGAAGTCAAAAGTCACTCATTCAAAAGAATTGTATTCCGGGCTTTTGCGCCATTTGAAATGGTTGCTCGTCTTGCAAAGTCTGAGCGGCGGTTCCGGCCGCTCAACGCCAGTTCCTTTAAGTGGGGGAACCCCACCAACGGATTGGCTCGACTTTGCGCTATTTACGGCGCGTTGTACTAGTAGCTGAAGTCAGTTAAAACGGGTTAAATAACTAAAAATCCAGTCAGCTGTAACCAACTGTAAGTTTTAGTTGTAGGTATTTTGTAACTTTCAGTCTTTTACAAACTTTTGCCAAATGGTTATTCTCAGAAACCAGATATTTCCGATTCCCTCTGTGCCAACGCACCTCACCAAGCATGGCTAGGGTTTTGGAATTTATAAACTTTAGACGCTAAACAGCTTATCAGCTATAAGCTACTTTTACTCTTGCTCGAACTCTGAAAAACATTGGTAGATGCCTTGAGCCGGAATGGAATTCCTTGCTGTTGTTGGAAAAAATTTATTAAACCACGGTAAGTCTATCGAAATTAAGTACTTTGTGTACTAACATTGGATATTTGCACAAAACGCTGTAAAAAGCAAGTCTCTTGCGAGAGATAACAAAATTTATTTCACATAACTTTACGTTTAAATTTATTTGCTCAAATGCTTGCTTTTTGTCCAAAACTGTGAAAAGCTTTGTTATATTCTAAAGTACGGTTTATGTATCAAGTTGAAGTAGTTACTATGATGCCAATGTAGTGGCAACCTGTCTTAAGGAGCCACAAATTAAGGCTACTAGTAAGCCATCAAGTAGATAGGCAAAAAGGTTTGGGAATATTTTGCAGCATCGATGGGGTGAAGACTTGATGCTTAAGACTTTATCGATGGGGGGAAATGGTAAATGCTGAAGACGTTAACAACCGATTTTGAACTCGACCTCCAAGCAGATGTGCTTGTAATTGGAGGTGGGCCAGCTGGAACTTGGGCGGCATGGAGTGCTGCATCAAGTGGAGCTAGAGTTGTGCTTGTAGACAAAGGATACTGTGGTACAACTGGATGCGCTGCTGCATCTGGTAATGGTGTGTGGTACGTGCCACCCGACCCAGAAGCACGGGAAACAGCGAAGGCGAGTCGGGAATCGTTAGGTGGTTTTTTATCCGATCGCAACTGGATGGATCGGGTACTGAATCAGACCTATGTAAACGTCAATCAGTTAGCAGATTGGGGTTATCCCTTTCCCACCGATGATGAAGGTAAACCCTATCGGCGATCGCTGCAAGGCCCGGAATATATGCGGCTGATGCGGCGGCAAATTCAACGGGCAGGAGTAAGAATTTTAGACAACAGCCCCGCCTTAGAACTACTAGTTGATGACGATGGTGCTGTTGCTGGTGCATCAGGTGTGAATCGTCAAACTGGTAGTAAATGGGTAGTGCGATCGCAGTCCACGATCATTGCTACAGGTGGCTGTGCATTTTTGAGTAAAGCGTTAGGATGCAACGTCCTGACAGGGGATGGTTACTTAATGGCGGCAGAAGCAGGTGCCGAGATGTCGGGTATGGAATTTTCCAATGCTTACGGCATCTCTCCCGCCTTTTCTTCAGTTACCAAAACCCTGTTTTATAATTGGGCAACTTTCACCTACGAAGACGGTAGTGTGATTCCGGGGGCAAGTTCTCATAGACGTTCAGTAATTGCCGAGACATTACTGCAACAGCCAGTTTACGCCATCATAGACAAAGCGGCTGAATCGATGCAGGCATCTATGCGTTTAGCACAGCCCAACTTCTTTTTACCCTTTGACCGTGCAGGCATTGATCCATTTACCCAACGTTTCCCTGTGACTCTGCGCCTAGAAGGAACCGTACGCGGTACGGGAGGAATTCGGATTGTAGATGAGAGTTGTGCCAGTTCTGTACGGGGACTCTACGCGGCTGGAGATGCTGCAACACGCGAATTGATTTGTGGCGGATTCACTGGTGGTGGTAGTCACAATGCTGCTTGGGCAATATCTTCTGGCTATTGGTCTGGGAAATCGGCTGCTGAATATACTCGCAGTTTGGGAGAACAGAAAACTCAACGCCGAGTTCAGGGTGTTGGAGAGGTAGTATTACAGAGTGGGAGCGTAGCTTGCCGCCGAAGGCATCGCTCTCAAACCTTGGCAACTAATGAAATTATTCAAGCAGTCCAAGCTGAAGTATTTCCCTACGAAAAGAACTATTTCCGTACAGAACAAGGCTTAACCGAGTCTTTAGGTAAGCTAAATCATCTTTGGCAAGAACTCCGCAGTAGTCAGGTAACATCAGATAAAGAACTAATCCGGGCGCGAGAAGCTGCGGCGATGGTAGCCACAGCCCGGTGGATGTACAGCAGTGCCATTGAACGTAAAGAAACTCGTGGTATGCACAGACACCTAGACTATCCAGAACTTGATGCTAACCAGCAACATTATCTGATTAGTGGCGGATTAGATCAAGTCTGGGTGAAGGTTCAGCCTTTAGAGAGTACAGAAAAGTTACCATCCAAAATAGGAGCGTTAGTGTGATTGAGTTGGTCAGCGAGTCGCGGTGCATAAATTGTAATATCTGCGTGAACATTTGCCCGACCAACGTGTTTGACCGTGTACCTGATGCACCGCCAACCATTGCCAGACAGAGTGATTGCCAAACCTGTTATATGTGCGAATTGTATTGTCCAGTTGATGCTCTTTATGTAGCACCAGAAAGTGACATGCAGACTTCAGTCAACGAGGCAGAATTGGTAGAAGTCGGGTTACTAGGTAGTTACCGTGAAAACGTTGGTTGGGGACATAAACGTACATCAACAGCAAAAGCCGATCAAACATTTCAAATTCTCAAGCAGATGAAATAGCATCGTGGGGAAAAGAGTCATGGTGTGGTTCCCAGTAAGAACAGGTTCTATCGGTAAAAATATAGCCATTTTCAATTTGGTGAGGTACAGAGATGCAGACAGACCTAACCCCCTAATCCCCTTCCCGACGCGGGAAGGGGGAAAAATTCAAAGCCTCTCTCCTTTTAGGAGAGAGGTCAAAACTGTACTTCAGCCAATCGAGAACCGCTATAAACTTCCTTCAAAATTATCAACCTCAGTGGCTTGTGTCCTACTGCTACTAACTACAGCATGTAGCCAAGGGGAAACTAAATCTGCTCAATCCATTCAGGATATTAATACTAATAGTGCTGTAGCTGCATCTAACAACATTTCTACCCTACGTATAGGTTATGTAGGTAGTGCAGAACCTACAGGGCCACTTGGTTGGGCAAAGAAAAAGGGAATATTAAATCGTGAACTGCAAAAAGCTGGGTTTAAAGACATTACTTTTGCACGATTTCCTAACGGGCCGGATCTAAATGAGGCGCTTGTCGCAGGTCAATTAGATGTTGGTTCTTTAGGAGATACACCAGCCATAGTTTTAAGAGCTAGGGGTGTAGAAACTCGACTGCTGCGGATCACTCAATTTAATACAACCGCCTGGTTAGTGGCAAAAAAGAATGGGGCGCGATCGCTCGCTGAACTTAAAGGTCAGAAAATAGCTACCCAAAAAGGTTCTTATATGCATCGATACCTGCTGGGTCTGTTAGCTGAAGCTAAAATTGACAAAGATGTAAAAGTTGTCCACTTGATGACTACTGAAGCAAAAGCAGCTTTAGAACGTGGTGATGTAGCAGCTTATGCAACCTCAAGTGATCTGGGGCCTTTTCTGAAATCACAAGGGTTTCCAGTGATTGATTCTTCAGCAAATCATCAGGGTCTTTCAGGAACATCATTAGTTGTAGCGACTGAAAGCTTTCTGGCTAAACAGCCTGATTTTCCTCAGAAATTTAATGCAATCTTGACAGAAGCAACCAAGGATTTAAAAGCTAATTCTGAAGAATATTATCAGTACCACGCCCAAATTACTAAATATCCCGTTGATATCATCAAAGTATCGTTCCCACTCAAACAGGTGTCAGAAGAACCATTACCAACCGAGGGTGTGAAACTTTTAGAAGGCACTAAGAATTTTTTAGTTTCGCAGGGTTTAGCAAAGTCGAACTTTAAATTAACAGATTGGGCTGTGAACAAACAACAGCGTTAATTTTATCTGTCATCCCAAATGCGGGAGTAGGAGAAGCAGGGAGGGAAGTAGGAAGCAGAAATCAGTAACTTTTCTAAGCAAGAAAAACAAATTTTTGTAATTAAATCTTTCAAAAACGCAATTTTCAGGTTCAAAGGCTCAACTCCCAGGCTAAAAGGCTCAACTCCCAGGCTAAAAGGCTCAACTTCCCAGCTAAAAGGCTCAACTCCCAAGCTAAAAGGCTCAACCTCCAAGCTAAAAGGCTCAACCTCCAAGCTAAAAGGTGCAACTTCCAAGCTCAAAGGTGCAACTTCCAAGCTCAAAGGCTCAACTTCCAAGCTCAAAGGCTCAACTTCCAAGCTCAAAGGCTCAACTTCCAAGCTCAAAGGTGCAACTTCCAAGCTCAAAGGCTCAACTTCCAAGCTCAAAGGTGCAACTTCCAAGCTCAAAGGCTCAACTTCCAAGCTCAAAGGCTTCCTACTTCCCTGCTGACCAATAATTCCTTGATATATAGAGCAAATAGATTTATCTGTCAAATCAATCCAAAATCTAAAATCCAAAATTGTTTGACAAATTCATTTGAAAATTCAGGTAAAATGCTATGACTATTGCGTTAGACCGTCCACAAAAAACCAAGTCTGCTCAAATTCGGGAAAAACTAGGTTATCCGATCATCGACACCGATGTACATACCCAAGAGTTTCCTCCAGCATTCTTGGACTATTTAGAGCAAGTTGCTGGAACTGCGATCGCACAACGTTTTCAAGAACACTTACCTGGTGCATCTCGCTCTAAATGGTTCAAGCAATCTTGGGAAGAACGCCGCACTCACCGCACCGCCCGCCCTCCCTTCTGGACTCGTCCCACCAATGATCCCCTAAATTTAGCTACCGTTAGTTTGCCAAAGTTGCTACATGAACGCTTGCAAGAAGCTGGTACAGACTTTGCCGTTGTGTACCCAAACTTGGCAACTATGGCGCCACACATCGGGAATGAAGAAATGCGGCGGGCTGTTTGCCGTGCAGCTAACACTTACCATGCTGATATTTTCCGCCCTTATAGCGATCGCTTAACACCAATTGCCGCTATTCCCATGCATACGCCCGAAGAGGCGATCGAAGAATTGGAATATGCGGTGAAGATTCTGGGACTCAAAGCAATTCAAATCCCCGGACATATCCGCCGCCCGATTCCCGCTTTCGAGAAGTATGGCGAAGAAGTAGCCAACGAAGCCATTTGGATTGACACTTTTGGCTTGGATAGCAAATATGATTACGATCCCTTCTGGGCAAAGTGCGTAGAACTGAAAGTTGTACCCACCACCCACTCTTCCGGTATGGGCTGGATAAATCGGCGTTCGATTAGCAATTACCAATACAACCATATTGGTCACTTTGCATCGGCTGCGGAAGCATTATGTAAATCTTTATTCTTTGGTGGTGTAACTCACCGCTTCCCCACACTCAAGTTTGCCTTTTTAGAAGGAGGTGCAGCTTGGGGTGCTAGTTTGTACACCGATATGATTTGGCACTGGGATACCCGCAATAAAGACCATTTGGTAGAAAATAACAATCCCGCCAATATTAATTATGAAGAACTGCGAGAATTTTATACCCGCTATGGTGGTGAACTAGTACATGGTCGTTTGGATCAGTTAGGTAGCGGTTTAGGTTTCCACGCTGACTTAATATCTCCTTTAGAGCCAGGTGATTTGGATGAATTCGCCGTAGCAGGAGTTACGAAGCCAGAAGATATCCGCGATCGCTTCTTGAATCATTTCTACTTTGGTACAGAATCAGATGATACCCGTGTAGCCCAAGCCTTTAACCGCAAAGCTAATCCTTATGGCGATCGGATTAAAGCATTTTTAGGTTCCGATTCCGGTCATTGGGACGTACCTGATATTACTGCGATCGCTGCCAATACCTATTCAATGGTAGAACGCAAGATTATTACCGAAGAAGATTTGCAATATTTCCTGTCAATTCATCCCTTGGAGTTATACACCAGCCTGAATCGTGATTTCTTCAAAGGTACGGCTGTCGAGAAAACAGCAGATGAATTTTTGGCTAGCGCCGGCCGTTAATTCCATTTTCGCGTTATGTCCCTCAATCTTGAAGATCCCCCCAACCCCCCGTAAAAAGCTATTCGCGTATACACAAGTCGTATTACCCCCCTTAATCCCCCCTTATAAAGGGGGGAAACCGAAAATCTAGTTCCCTCCCCTTTATAAGGGGAGGGTTAGGGTGGGGTAATACGAGAGTCTAAACCCAGATTTCACTCGTTCACTCGTTTCCAGGTTCTACCTGGAAATGCGCTCAAAGCGGCTCTGCCGCTAGTAAGGGAGGCAGAGCCTCCCAATAGGCATTCCCAGTCTGAGACTGGGAACGAGGCATGAAGCATCCACAATGCCCACACATTAAAATCTTTTGCATAATTTAGGGTAAATTATCATGACAATTGCTCTAGACCGCCCACAAAAAACCAGGTCTGCTCAGATTCGAGAAAAACTTGGTTATCCGATCATTGACACTGATGTACATACCCAGGAATTTGAACCAGCAGTTTTGGATTATTTAGAGCAAGTTGGTGGAACTGCGCTTGTCGAACGTTTCAAAGAAAATTTACCAGGATCATCCCGCTTTAAGTGGTATAAACAAACTTGGGAAGAACGTTTTGCTTATCGCAGCAATCGCCCTAACTGGTGGGGTCGTCCCACAAAAAATACTTTGAATTTGGCTACTATTAGCTTGCCCAAGTTACTGCATGAGCGCTTGCAAGAAGCAGGTACAGACTTTGCCGTTGTGTACCCCAACTTGGCAACGATGGCCCCGAATATCGGTAACGAAGAAATGCGGCGGGCTGTTTGTCGGGCAGTTAACACCTACCATGCTGACATTTTCCGCCCTTATAGCGATCGCTTAACACCCATTGCCGCGATTCCACTGCACACTCCCGAAGAAGGGATTGAAGAGTTGGAATATGCAGTGAATGTTCTGGGACTCAAAGCGATTCAAATCCCCGGTTACGTCCGTCGTCCAATTCCTGCCTTTGAAAAATACGGTAAAGAAGTCGCTAACGAAGTGGTTTGGATTGATAACTTTGGCTTAGATAGCCAGTATGATTACGATCCATTCTGGGCTAAGTGCGTAGAACTAAAAGTTGTACCCACAACTCATGCCTCTAGCCAAGGTTGGACAACTCAGCGTTCTGTTACCAATGCCCAGTATAATCACATTAATCACTTTGCCTTTGCAGCAGAAGCATTATGCAAATCGCTGTTCTTTGGTGGAGTTACGCGCCGCTTCCCGCAACTAAAGTTTGCCTTTCTAGAAGGTGGTTCAGCTTGGGGTGCTAGTCTATACGCTGATATTATTTGGCATTGGGAAACCCGCAATAAACAACATTTGTTGTCAAATAACAATCCTGCTATTATCGACAAGGAAGCATTAGTAGAGTTATATACTCGCTACGGTGGCGAACTTGTAGATGGACGCTTAGATCAAATTGGTGACGGTTTAGGATTCCACCATCAACTATTGTCTCCAGAAGATCCAGGCGAACTCGATGAATTTGAACTAGCAGGAATTGATCAGCCAGAAGATGTGCGCGATCGCTTCTTGAATCATTTCTACTTCGGTACGGAATCAGACGATACCCGTGTATCCCAAGTATTTAACCGCGCCGCGAATCCCTTTGGCGATCGTGTTAAAGCCTTCTTGGGTTCTGATTCTGGTCACTGGGATGTGCCTGATATCACCGCCGTTACTGCCAACGCCTACTCAATGGCAGAACAGGAAATCATTACCGAAGAAGACCTCCGCTACTTCCTCTCAATCCATCCTTTAGAGTTGTACACCAGTCTCAATCAAGACTTCTTCAAAGGTACAGGTGTTGAGAAAGCCGCAGATAAATTTCTAGCGACTGGGGACTAGGATCTGGGGACTAGGTAAGAGTTTTCCCAGTCCCCAGTACCCAATCCCCAATCCCCAACAGTGTTCCATGTTCCATTTCCTCTGTTCACTTGTAGGGTGGGTTTTGCCCACTCTACATTTCTCCTAAATTCTGTGTCTGATTGCTGCCTACTGCTGAAACAATACCAAGGATGATTTGATTATGGTGCTAGATATTACAAAACCAAAGGATTACATTGACCTAGCAACTTCTTTATCCAAGGAACTTGCTCAATCCGCAGTTGAACGGGATGCCAAAGCCGGAGTTCCAGAAGAGGAAATTAATAGACTGCGTGAAAGTGGTTTGTTCCCATTGAATGTACCTAAGCAATATGGTGGAATTGGTGCAACTTGGATTGATGCCTTAAAAATTGTTAGAAAACTGTCAAAAGCAGATGGTTCAATTGGCCAATTATATGGTAATCATCTCAATTTAACAGCTTTGGGTCACGTTTCCGGCACACCAGCCCAAAAGGAAAAATATTATAGAGAAACTGCTAAAAATAACTTATTTTGGGCAAATGCCATCAATACAAAAGACACTAGGCTGAAAATTAACCCAGAAGGCGATAATTTTCGAGTTAATGGTCTTAAAAGCTTTGGTACGGGTATTTCTGTTGCAGATTATCGGGTATTCTCCGCTTTGGAAGATGGCGTAGAATTGCCCTTCATATTCATAATTCCCAAAGACAGGGAAGGGTTAGTTTCCAATCAAGATTGGGACAACATCGGGCAACGTCGCACTGATAGCGGTAGTTATACATTTAATAATGTCTTAGTAGAAAAAGATGAGATTTTAGGGCCACCAAATCCCCCTGATAGTGCCTTCTCAACTTTTCTTGGGATTATTGCCCAGCTAACAAAAACCAACGTTTATCTGGGAATTACTAAAGGAGCCTTTGCCGCCGCTCGTGAATATACTAAAACTACTACTAAACCGTGGATTACATCAGGCGTAGATAGTGCTACTCAAGACCCATATATTCTGCATCATTACGGGGATTTTTGGCTTGAAATCCAAGCTGCGATCGCTCTAGCTGACCAAGCAGCCGAAAAGGTGCAAGCAGCATGGGACAAGGATGCAGCACTGACTCATCAAGAGAGGGGAGAAGTTGCGATCGCAGTTTCCGCAGCCAAGGCATTAGCTACCCGTGTAGGTATAGATATTACCAACCGCATCTTTGAAGTTACCGGAACTCGCGCCACTGCAACCAAATATGGATTTGACCGTTATTGGCGGGATTTGCGAACCTTTACTCTCCACGATCCTGTGGACTACAAATTGCGAGCGATCGGCGATTGGGTACTCAACGATCAGCTACCTGTTATTACGCAATATTCCTAGGGCATGGGGCATAAGGAAGAATTATTTGCTTCTCCATTTCCCTACTCCTTACTCTCCAATGCCCAATATTTAAGCTGTCTACTCGCTGTCTTGTAGGGTGGGCGTTCTATAATCTCCACCTTACTTACTTAAATCCAAAATCTAAAATCCAAAATTGATATGACTCAATTGAAAACACTTCCTACCTATGACCCAAGTTTATTTGAGGGAGCCGCTGAGGGCTACGCTCAATATAGAACCAAATACCCACCTGTTGTATTCGACAAACTAGCCGAAATATTTAATCTCAATGGTCAAGGAAGACTTCTTGACTTAGGTACTGGGCCAGGATTAATTTCAATTGGTCTGCGAACCAGATTTGAGGAAGTTGTTGCGATCGATCCCGATCCCGATATGATTGCCGAAGCTAAACGGCAAGCAGCAGCAGTAGGAGCAAATAATATTACTTGGTTAGAACAAGGAGCAGAGTTAATCGACTCTAGTTTAGGGAAATTTAAGTTAGCCACTATTGGTAGAGCCTTCCACTGGATGGAACGCGAACTCGTCCTTGAACGCCTTTATGAATTGCTTACTGATGATGGTGCAATAGCACTGCTTAACACTGGTGACAACCCTTGGGAAAGCAATCTACCTTGGAAACAAGCTGCTGTGGGAATAGTGAAGAAATGGTTAGGTGAAGAGCGACGGACTGGACAACGAGGACAAGGCACTCGTAAGCCAGTCGATCCTCCCCATGAAGTCGTAATTGGCAATTCAGCTTTTGCTCGTCAAGAAGTCTATGAAGTGCCATTTGAAAAATCTTGGACTCTCGATAGCTATCTTGGCTACTTATATACCACAGCCTTTTCTCTCAAAATTTTCTATGGCGATAACGCCCCAGCATTTGAAACGGATCTTAGAGAAGCGCTATTAGCAGTTGAGCCGTCTGGACATTTTACAGAAGAACTCAAAGCTACAATCCTAGTCACTTGGAAGCACTAGCAAAATTGAACACGAACAAGACAAAGTTTCATTCACAAGTTTCAATCTTCCACTAGCACGACATTGGAGTGGGTCTTTCTCACTCCACTTCCTAAATTTTTCCCTTATAACTATTAAATTTTCAGTTCATCAAGTTCCTTATAGGGTGGGTTATACCCACTCTATTTCCTAACTTCAGACATTACAAAAATTATTTTTATTTATTAAAAAGTTCTCCCCGATGACCCACATGCATTATATAAGCGAATTTAACCAATTGAAAAAACTGAGCTACAAAAAATTTGAATTTTACAAGGAAGTGTCATAATGTCAAAGCAAATGCACTTGGCTGGCTTCATGCACGCTTCCCATGTTATTCACAGTCATGCCATCTGGCGTCATCCCAAAACACATTCAGGTTTTCTCCAACCAGAGTATTATCAAAATGTCGCCCGTACTTTAGAACGCGGTAAGTTTGATTTAGTTTTCTTCGCAGATATTTTGGCGCTTCCAGACCGCTATGGCAACAGTTTTGAAACCAGTGTCAAGTATGGTACTCAAGGTGCTGTCACCCTAGATCCTGTTCTAGTTGCGACGACAATGGCTGTTGCTACCCAAAAAATCGGAGTGGGTGTAACACGTTCTGCAACATACTATGCTCCCTACGATTTAGCCAGGACATTTGCGACATTAGATCACCTTTCTAAAGGTCGGGCCGCTTGGAATGTTGTCACCTCTAGTGGTGATGGTACAGCCCAAAATTTTGGTATAGAAAAACATTTAGAACATGACACACGTTATGATCGCGCCGATGAATTTATCGAAGCTACTTTTAAACTTTGGGATAGCTGGAAAGAAGGTGCATTAGTTTTAGATAAAGAAAATGGAATTTTTGCCGATCCTTCTAAAGTCGATTACGTTCACCACTCTGGAAAATGGCTCAAAACGAGAGGGCCTTTAACAGTTCCTCGCACCCCCCAAGGTCGTCCAGTGATTATCCAAGCCGGTTCTTCTGGACGTGGTAAAGAATTTGCGGCTCGTTGGGCAGAAACCATTTTCACATCTCCACTCACACCCGCTGATATGAAAACTTTCTACAAAGATGTGAAATCGCGGATGGGAAAATATGGACGTGATCCAGAAGATTGCAAAATTTTACCCGCTGTAGTGCCTTTTATCGGGGAAACAGAAAGTATTGCCAGAGAAAAACAAGCACTACACCATGAATTAGTTCACCCATTAGTGGGTTTGGCCTCTCTATCTAATGCCCTCAATTACGATCTCTCGGAATTTCCCTTAGATAAGCCTTTAAGTGAATTAGAATTTCGTGAAGGTGGTCAGAGTATGTATGACCAAATTTTGAAGTTGAGCCAAGACCAAGGTTTAACTTTGGGAGAAATTGGGAAACGTTACGGTCAAAGTCGTTTAGTTCTACAAATTGTTGGTAGCCCTACTCAAATTGCTGACCAACTCCAAGCAATCTTCCAAGATGAAGGCGCTGATGGTTTCGTGATTTCACCAGCTTATATTCCTGGTGCATTTGAAGATTTTGTGGATTTAGTGATTCCAGAATTACAACAACGGGGATTATTCCGTAAAGAGTACACTGGCAATACATTGCGAGAGCATCTAGGACTAAAAAACCTGAATCATCAATAAAATCAAGTCCAACAAAATTAAGACTAAAAATATCCAGTTCCCTCAATAAATTACATTTAATCATGCTCAGAAGCTACAGAAAGTCATGGTTGCCTGCGAGTATAGCTCGTTATTTTTTACTGGTGTTTACGACTTTTCTGTTAGTTACAGGCTGTAGCTCTCAAAGCACTCAAACTAATAGTCCCCAAGTTGATAAAACTACTGCAAGCTCAAAAAAACTAGAGGTTATCAACATTGGTCATCAAAGCGGTACTCCTGGTCTGAACTTACTCAAAGCTCAGGGCTATTTGGAAAAGCGCTTTGCTTCTGATGGCATCACTATCAAGTGGATACAATTCCGGGGCGGCCCCACAATGATGGAAGCAATGGTCGCAAACAGCGTTGATATTGGCAATGTTGGAAACCTACCACCGATTTTTGCCCAAGCTGGTGATAATCCCATTGTTTATGTTGCTGCTACTGGCACCAACGCAGGCGCTCAAGCAGTTATTGTCCGTAAAGATTCACCAATCAAAACCCTCGCTGAACTCAAGGGTAAGAAAGTTGCTATACAAAAAGGAACAGCCCTGCAATATTTGCTATTGAAAGCTATAGCAAGTGGCGGATTAAGTCTCAATGATATTCAGCCTGCTTACCTGACTATTCCAGAAAGTCAGGTTGCTTTTGAAGGTGGCAAAGTTGACGTGTTACCCACTAGTGATCCATTTTACGCTCGGAAAGAGCAAGCAAATGAAATACGAGTTTTAGTCAAAGGTTCTGATGTTGCTCCACAAAGAGCCTACTATATCGCTACACGCAATTTTGCTGAAAATCACCCCGACTTGGTGAAAGTGATTTTGTCAGAACAAAGGAAGGTAGAAGAATGGGCTAAAGCTAACCCCAATGAAGTTGCTAAGTTGTTGGCAGCGCAAACTAGAGAAAAACCAGAAGTCTGGAAATGGGCTTTAGAGAGACGCCCTATTTTTGGTGTGTTTGATATAACTGATGAATTTGTCACCGAACAACAGCAGGTAGTTGACCTTTTTTACGGTCAAAAGCTGATTCCTAAAACTTTTAAAATCAAAGATGCAGTGTGGAAACCTAAGAGTTGATTTATTAAAAGATAAATCAAAATTTAGAATACAATTAGTGGGGGATTTATACCCACTACTGGATTATATTTTCGATGCGGTTAAAAAGACTTTTGCCGCCTGCTCTAGCTGTTTATGCATTGTTGGACAGCTTGTTTTATGTAATTCTAATAGCTTTACATAATTTAATAACAATGATGCTAGTAAATCAATGTGAATTAAATCAGCGATTGATAGATATTTTTAATTATAGAAAAATATTTAATTAGTCTAGTTTTGAATTATATTAATAAGCAAGAGGTCTTTTTGTTATTTAATTCGCAATTAATCATAATTGTTCTGGCCACATAAAAGGGAATAAATAAAACAACTCATGTCAGCTTTAAAAGGAAAGTTTGAATTTAGGAAAAACCAGAGAACAACACGTCGTTTTTTGTTGTTTTCTCTGGGCTATTGCTTAATGCTATCGACGGTTTTATCGAGTTGTAGTGAAGCAAAAAATAACACTCAGCAATCAGCAGCTTCCCCTGAGTCGGTAGCTTCATCTAGCATTACAGAGAAGTCAACTGACAAGCAAGTAGTACGGATTGTCCGTTCAAAACAACTTGGCGCTCTAGCAGTTTTAGAAAAGCAGGGTTCCTTGGAAAAGCGATTAGAGCCTCTGGGTTTTAAAGTACAGTGGCCTGAGTTTGCGGCTGGCCCACAACAGCTAGAAGCCCTGAATGCAAATGGATTGGATATCGCATCTACAGCCGAATCGCCTCCCGTCTTTTCACAAGCAGCAGGAGTGCCTCTTGTTTATCTAGCTAATACACATCCTAGTGGGAAATCTATCTCACTTTTAGTTCCTGTAAACTCTCCGATTAAAAGTGTAGCCGACCTGAAAGGCAAAAAAGTAGCTTTCCAGAAAGCCTCCATTGGCCACTACCTATTAGTTAAGGCATTAGAAGATGCGGGACTGAAACTGAGCGATGTCCAATCAGTTTTTTTAGCACCGGCAGACGCAAATGCGGCATTTAGTCAGAACAAGGTAGATGCTTGGTATATTTGGGAGCCATTCGCTACTAGAAATGTACAAAATAAAATCGCTCGTGTTTTAGCAGATGGCGGGAAGTTGAGGGATACGGGCAACTTTTACTCAACCTCGCGCCAATTTTATCAGGCTCATCCTGATGTAATCAAAGTATTTTTAGAGGAGCTAGAAAAGACAGAAATCTGGACTAAGGATCATCCCAAAGAAGTAGCAGAACTGCTTGCTCCTGTAACTAAGCTAGATCAACCAACTCTAGAAATAATGCATAAAAAATATGATTATGGGCTAGTACCAATTACTGAGAAAACCATTATTAAGCAACAGGAAGTTGCAGACAAGTGGTACACCTTAGGACTTATCCCCAAAAAGGTGAATGTTAGAGACGGGTTTTTGACACCTGAAGAGTACGCCAAAATTACTCCTTCAGAGGTGTTAGCGAATAAGTAGTTATTCCCAAGAAGAAACTAAAATACAGGAGACAACACAAATGGTCTGTAGGCGATATTGTCTACTGGGATAATCAAGCTACCTTGCATTATCGTCAAGCATTCGATCCGAATGAGCGACGGGTATTAAAGCGGGTTAGCCTTGCAGGTAGTCGTCCCTTTTAGTCTCTATATCTGAAGTAGAGATGCAAGAAATTGCGTCTCTCAAAAACCAGAATGATAGTTGAAAATTATCCACCATTATTCATAAATAATATAGAAGAAAACTTGACTTATTAGATAAGACTATTTAATTAAAAAACACTAAACAATCGCAATTTATTTATAAATAAATTGTGATTATTTTTATATAAACTTTTATTATAAAGTGAATTAAAATATATTTTTTATCCTAAAAAGAGTGTTGAGCAACACTACTCTTAAATAAGAAAATAGTTACAATTCAGACAAAGATTAATTTTTAGAAAATGCTTTACGGTTAGATTTAAAAACGTAAAACAATTTATTTAAAACATGATCAATTATCTTAAAATCAGATATTTTTTTAACATTGAGGAATAAAAGTGTTTAGCAATTCTGTTAAAACTAAGTCAATAAAAATCAGAAAACTATCGTTACTTTTAATGTCTGGTTTTTTGGCTTTATCTAGCACATTAATAAGTTGTACTTCACCCAGCAAGAATACAAATAATGCAACTGATCCAAAAGCCGAGACAGCAGCAACAAAAACCATTAGTTCTAAAACAAAAGTGCTGCGAATTGGGTATCAAAGCTCTGGTGATTTAGTTAGAGTGACAGGAATTTTAGAAAAACGTCTGGAACCCTTGGGTATAAAAGTTGAGTGGGCACAATTTGCTCAAGGTCCGCAACTTATGGAAGCGATGAATGTCGGCAAAATTGATGTTGGATCAGTTGGAGAAACTCCTCCCATTTTTGCTCAAGCTGCTGGTGCAAGAATCGTCTATCTTGCTGGTAGACGAATTACTGCTATTTCTGGTAAAGGGAGTGCGATCGCACTTCCTAAAGGTTCTCCAATTAAGACTTTAGCTGATATAAAAGGACAAAAAGTAGTTTTTCAAAAAGGTTCAGCTTCTCACTATTTTATCATCAAAGCTTTAGAAGAAGTTGGTTTAAAATATAGTGATATTAAAGTTTTGAGTATGCCCAATGTTGAAGCCCGTGGTGCATTTATTCAGGGAACTATTCCAGTTTGGGTAACTGGTGATCCTCACTTAGCTTTAGTAGAAAAACTCCACGGTGCGCGTGTGCTCAGGGATGCTACAAATATTGGTACTCCAGGCGGATACTATGTAGGAACACGCGACTTTGCTAGGGAAAATCCGGAATTACTTCGGATTATCTTGGAAGAGATTGATAAAAATGGTCAATGGGCAGAAGCAAATCGTAAAGAGGTAGCCAAACTAATAGCACCCGTACTTAAAATTGATCTACCCATTCAAGAAATAATTTCTGGACGCGCTAATTATCGACTAAAAGGAATTACTCCAGAATTGATGAAAGCTCAACAAAGTGTTGCAGATTTATTTTATCAGGAAAAAATCTTACCCAAAAAGATTGATGTTCAGGAAGCATTGCTCACACCTAAAGAATATGCATCTATTACTCCACCAACACTGATAAGTGAAAAGTAGAGACTAATTTAAATAGGAAGTCTGTTTTTCAAAACAACTAGAATACCAATTTACTAAATGCAAAAAGAGATTTGTTCAATTAACGTAATCTCAATTTTGCATTATAAAGTGGTGTTCTAGGAGGTTGAAATAACAACGTCCTATTATCTTACTTGCTGAAAGAAAGTAAGACTGACAACTTAAAGGTTAAAACTTACAAGGAAAATCACAACTTATGATCAAGCCATTTCAACCACAACGCCGTACAGTCTTAAAGCGTATTGTCCAATATTCAGTACTTGGACTGTTTACTTTATCATCTTCCTTGGTGGGTAGCCTTGTGCAAAGCACCCAAGCACAGACAGCCAAAGTAATTAACTTGGCGTATCAAAGTTCTGGTGATATTGTCAAGTCCAAAAAAACTGTTGAGCCACTTTTTAAAAAATTGGGTGTAACCGTGAATTGGGTTGGACCATTCGCCGCAGGGCCGCAATTGATAAAAGCGCTGGATGAAGGTAAAGTGGATATCGGTACTGTGGGAGAGACACCTCCAATATTTGACCAAGCTGCACGCCCAGGCCTCATCCCTCAAGTTGTCTATCTTACTGGACGCACGCCCACCGATGGTACAAACCAAGGTATTGTGGTGAAAGCTAATTCTCCCATTAAGAAAGTAGCGGATCTTAAAGGTAAGAAAATTGCTTTTCAGGTAGGGTCGAATGCACAGTATTTACTAGCAAAAGCGTTGAAAGAGGTAGGGTTAAAAATTAGCGATATTCAAATCGTTGCTTTGACTCCAACTCAAGCCCGCGATGCCTTTATTCAAGACAAGGTTGACGCCTGGGTGGGTGGCGATCCCCTTTTAGCTGCTGTGGAAAGTACTACCCCGATTCGGAATCTGAGAAATGCAGCAGGAATTAACATTCTCAACGGGTTTTATATTGGCAGGCGTGCATTTGTCACCCAAAATCCGCAATTGGTGCGAGTGTTTTTAGAGGAAGCAGAGAAGGTAGGAGAAGCGGCTGAAAAAAACCCAAGCGATTATGCCAAAATTTTAGTTGATGAACAGAAATTAACTCCAGCAGTTGCACTAAAGGTGGCAAGCCGTCGTACTTATAAATTGAAAAAAATTACACCTGGGATCATTGCCCTACAGCAGAGCGTTGCTGATTTTTATTTTGATGAAAAAGCCATCTCGCGTAAGATTGATATCAAACAAGGGATTCTTTCTGACCTATTGTATAAAGCGATCATACCTGATAATATCAAGTAACGCTAAACAGGTAGAGGCAGGTTTGTTCAGCTATGAACTTAGCTAGCTATTAGACTGTAGCGAAAGTTTGCCTAACTTTAACAAAAGGTTTAACAAGTTGCTCAACTAATTTGTTAAGCCTTTTGTCTGGTTAAGTAAAAACCGAGGAAAAAACAGGCGATCGCAAATCTTTTTACAGATATATGATTTGGGATTGATAATTAGTTTTAATTAAAATGTTTCAGTGATGAAAATGACACCTCAACTTTTTTGTATTAGTAAAGGTAGTGTTGTTGCAAGTCTTTCTATTCTGACTTGCTTTTGATTCTGTAGCAATCACACTAACATCTTTAACGTAATTAACTGTGATTGATTCAGATATTTTTCTAGGAACTTTTGATAAAATGAAGGCAGCGTTTATGATTAACGTCTTGTTAAATCTACGAGACCGTTCTTTTTTACCACGAAACTGATCTCCACGGACTGTTTAGATTTCTCAAAACCTTATAAAAGTCAGATTTAGGCGTTTCCCACTCGCTCAAAACTCTTACCTATCCTAAAAGTCCGAAACATAGTCTAAGTAAAGGTTATGGTGAATGCGATGGTGAGAGTGCCCGCCTTGTTGCGATCACCCGGACTTGTGATAAATACAAGACTAGTACCGCTACGCGGAAGTCAAAAGTCAAAAAGCTCGAATTTCGCGGCTTTGAGCGATTTGGAATGGGTAGTTTATTTCCGTCGATGTGTACTAGTATTCACCAATCTATAGTTCATGCTTTACCTAAGATGGGAGATAAGAGTCGGGCGTTTGTAAGCATTGCATTAATCGCAGGTGAAGTTTTGGCGTAGCGGCAGTCGCTCAACCAAATTAAGCGGGAAATTTATCTAAGGCATTACCAGCATCTCAGTTCAGGAGATTCTGTGAGTCTTAATGCTAGCTCCATCCATTTGGAGATGATTAATGCGATGAGTCGTATTCTCTCGCATACTTGTAGCATTGCCCGTGTTATTCAGGGAGAGTTGTAATATTGTTGACAGGTTTGAGCAGAAGAAGAAGCGATCGCCTTCCAACCCCCATCATCCAACCTCAAACCCTCAAGTTTCAACCTCAGAAGCTCAACATTCGAGCAAAAAGGTGGAAGTTCCGAGTTCAGAAGCTCAACGTTTGAGCAAAAAGGTGGAAGTTCCAAGTTCAGAAGCTCAACGTTTGAGCAAAAAGGTGGAAGTTTCGAGTTCAAAGGCTCAACGTTTGAGTAAAAAGGTCGAAGTTTCGAGTTCAGAGGCTCAACGTTCGAGCAAAAAGGTACAATTTCCGAGTTCAAAGGCTCAACGTTCGAGCAAAAAGGTACAACTTCCGAGTTTAGAGGTTGAAAGTTAAGATTTTGAGAGCGATCGCAGACGCATAATATCTCAAAAGCTCGTTTCCGATGGAACAACATTAAGGATTGGGTGCGGTTAACATAGTAAAAATATTCTCAGCCCGTTGTAAGTAAAAATGCCAAGTCAGGTTTACACATGGAAGCGCTTCTGGTGTTCCCGGTCAGGTCACATCGATCTACGTGATGGTGGATATTTAGTCAATCCAGATTCTGAGTGGGGACATTTTTGCAAATCTGACTCAGTTGCCTTTGAAACTATATTTGAGATGCCCTGTTTGGTACTGCTAGGTGAAGCTGGTATGGGTAAGACCACAGCAACAGAACAAGCATATCATCAAGTTTCTCACAAGTTTAGTGGCTCAGAAAATGTTTGTTTGTGGTTCAGACTTGGTGATTATGATTCAGACAAACAACTATGTGATGCAATTTTCCGCGATGAAACATTGCAAGCTTGGCGCAAAGGAACAAATAAACTACATCTTTTTCTGGATAGCCTAGATGAGGGATTACTTTCTATCAAAATACTTGTCAGAATTCTTAAACGTGAAATAGAACAGCTACCTTGCGATCGCCTGTATTTTCGGATCACTTGTAGGACGGCTGATTGGAAGGATAGCTTAGAGGAGAAGCTAAAAGACAAGTGGGGAGAAGCTAATGTTGCGGTATATGAGCTAGCTCCTCTATGTCGAGTAGATGTAATTGAAGCGGCAAATAAGGGTAACATCAACTCTGATGATTTTTTACAAGAAGTCTTTAATAAAAATGCTATTCCACTTGCTATCAAGCCAATCACATTAAAATTACTTCTGGGTACTTATCAAAATAAACGGTTCTCTTCCTCTCAGAAGGATTTATACGAAGAAGGTTGTTTACAACTATGTGAAGAGGTGAACCCAGATCGCTGCGATTCTGGCTTTACCGGGAATTTAGATGCAAAACACCGATTAGTTATAGCAAGTCGAATTGCAACTTTACTTCTATTTTCCAATCGCTCTGCCATCTGGATAAGTCCAGAATATGGTACTATACCAAATTCTGATATTGCTATTCGGGATATTTGCATATGTAAAGAAAGTATTAATCAGCAAGAGTTTCCAATTGACGAAAACTGCATTAAAGAGGTTTTGTCTGTTACTGAACTATTTTCTTCGCGCGGTCCCCATCGAATTGGTTTTGCTCATCAGACCTATGCTGAGTTTCTTGCTGCACGATACTTAGTTCACCACAAAACACTTTTAGAGCAAGTAATGAGTTTAATTGTTTCACCTGATGATCCTGAACGTAAGTTAATCCCACAACTTCATGAAACAGCAGCATGGTTAGCTAGCATGAGGACTGATGTACTTCACAAAATTATGAAGACTGATCCTGATGTACTGTTGCGAAGCGACATACCTACAGATGCAAATCTTCGAGCAGCAATAGTTGATAACTTATTAAAACAGTACGAGCAGGGAAAGTTATTTGATTTATATGGAAATAATTACGGAAGATACGAAAAGCTTAAACATTCTGGGCTAACGGTGCAATTGCACCCATATATTCAGGATTCAAGCAAGCCAATCGATGCGCGAGATGCAGCGATAGACATTGCTCAGGCTTGTGAGGTTTGTGAACTTCAGGAGGAGTTCATCAATCTAGCACTTGATTCATCTCAGTCAATTCACCTCAGAGTTAGTGCAGCAAAGGCAATCGGCACAGTTGGTAATGGAAGCACACGATTGCGGTTGAAACCTCTAGCTTGTGATCAAGTTTCAGAAGATGAAGATGACCAACTTAAAGGTTATGCTTTGAGCGCACTTTGGCCCGATCACTTTATAGCAGAGGATTTATTTAACGTCCTTACTCCACCTCAGAAGATAAACTTTTTTGGAGCGTATCAAGGATTTCTGAATTATGAACTTGTACCAAAACTTAAGCAAGATGATCTGGTAGTTGCTCTCAACTGGGTTGAAAAGCAAGGTATTAGATGCTTTGGACACCCCTTTGAGGAACTTGCAGATGCTATCCTTTTAAAAGCTTGGGAACATTTTGACTTACCTAATGTAGCAGAAAGTTTTACTAAAGTAGCTTTAATACAGTGGAGAGAACATCAAAGAATCATAACTCACAACAACGAACTTCAAACGCAATTTGAATCATCACTTATCAATAATTTGAATCAACGGCGTAAACTAGTTGAGCAGTCAGTTCTAATAGTCTCAACGTTAGAACAAGATTCATATGTTTTGGCAAGTTCTTTAACAGAAAATATCCTTTACAAGGAAGATGTTTTATGGATGATCGGTAAATTGAAAAATGTTGATTCTCCAGAAGAGCGAATCTGGGCAACACTAATTAAGTGGACATTTCACCGTCAAGATGCGAAGCAGATAGATGCTATCCTTACAGCTAGTCAGACTAATAATATCTTGCGTGAAGAATTTGCATCTTATTTCTCAACAATTGATTTGAACTCAACCCAGGCTGAAACGCTAAGGTCTGAATATCAAATAATGCAAGAGCAGGGGGAGCGCAGACAAAAATCTCCTCTAGAGCCACCACCTAAAGAACGAGTGACTTTATTTCTGGAACAATTAGAGTCAGGAAATCTATCAGCTTGGTGGCAACTGAACAGAGAAATGACTCTCAAGCTAAATAGCCGACGTTATGAACAAGAGTTTGAGTCTGATTTAACTAAACTTCCCGGATGGCAAGAAGCTGATGTAAGAACTCGTGAAAAGATTATCAATAGTGCTAAAAAATACATTGAACAATACAGTCAAATAGCTTACGACTGGATAGGAACAAACACGTTTAATCGACCTGCATTAGCAGGCTGTAGAGCTTTACAGTTGCTTTTGCAAGAAACTCCTGAATTTATAGATACTCTATCATCTAAAATATGGCAAATATGGGCATCTGTTATTGTCGCTTTTCCTTATGACAGCAGCAGCCAAGGAGAACATTACTATACGGAATTAGTCAAGTTGGCATACATAAATGCTCCTATTGAAACTTTAAATACGCTGGTGTCTATTATTAATAAGGAGAATGAGGAACATAGCTCTATCTTCATTCTTAATAAATTTGATAAATGCTGGGATGAGCGTTTTAAAGCTGTTCTTATCGAAAAGGTTAAGGATGCAGCAATTAAGCCTGAATGTATAGGACAGTTACTTGAAGAACTTTTAAAACGTGAATCGATTGGAGCTAGAGAGTTTACTCAATCCCTTGTTTCTATTCCTCTACCTTTAGAAGAAGAAGCACACCAGAAAGCTATAGTTGCAGGTAAGGTATTAGTCGAATGTGCAGAACCTATTAGCTGGGCGGTTATTTGGTCGGCTATTCAGCAAGATACAGACTTTGGGCGAGAAGTATTTGAAACAGTCACTAACCGCTACGTGCATGGTTTGCATTTGAAGCTGACTGAAAAACAGTTAGCGGATTTATACATCTGGCTAGTTTGTCAATATCCTTATGCTGAAGATCCTGATCACAGCAATGAGGTTCTTGCTCACAATATGGGCGCTAGAGAGAGCGTTGCTAACTTAAGAGACAGTGTTTTAACACAACTTAGGGAAACTGGGACATCTCAGGCGTGTATCGAGATTGAGCGTATTGCTGAGGAGTTTCCTGAATTAACGTGGTTAAGAAGAACGTTGCTGAATGCCCAGAATGTTATGCGGCGCAAATCTTGGCAACCACCTCAACCGGAAGAGATTCTCCAGATTGTGACTCACAAAAAGTCATCCCCCATGAAAACAATACTAATTTTGGCAGCAAATCCTAATAATTCAACTCCCTTACGTTTGGGTGAGGAGGTACGAGAAATTGATGAGGGTTTACGTCGATCTCAGAAACGCGATCAATTCAGATTAAAACAGAAATGGGCTGTTCGGGCTGCTGATGTACGTCGAGCTTTATTAGATTATGAACCACAAATCGTCCATTTCTGCGGACATGGATCTGGAAATGAAGGATTGGTGCTAGAAGATGAAAACGGACAATCAAAACTAGTCACTACAGAGGCTTTAGCAAATACATTTGAACTGTGTGCTGAACACGTCGAATGTGTTCTCCTTAATGCTTGCTATTCAGAAGTGCAAGCAGAGGCAATTGTAGAACATATTGACTATGTGATTGGGATGAATGATGCAATTGGAGATGCTGCCGCAATTCATTTTGCTACGGGATTTTATGATGCTCTTGGAGCAGGAAAGTCTATTGAAATTGCTTATAAATGGGGTTGTAATACAATTCAGTCTGAGAATCTGCCAGATCATCTGAAACCAAAACTAAAGAAGAAAAAATAGCTCAATCAGCTTTCTGCTAATTAGAAAACCGCATCTTCAATCACCATCATCCAACCTTATACCTTCAAGTTTTAACCTCAGAACCCGAAACTTAAACTTCAGAAGCTCAACATTCGAGCAAAAAGGTACAACTTCCGAGTTCAAAGGCTCAAGGTTCGAGCAAAAAGGTGCAACTTCCGAGTTCAAAGGCTCAACATTCGAGTAAAAAGGTCGGACTTCCGAGTTCAGAGGCTCAAGGTTCGAGCAAAAAGGTCGGACTTCCGAGTTCAAAGGCTCAACGTTCGAGCAAAAAGGTCGAACTTCCGAGTTCAGAGGTTGAAAGTTGAGATTTTGAGAGCGATCGCACAAGCATAATATACCAAAAGCTAGACTCGTCGCCAAACTTGGCAACCGCTTCAACCAGAGTAGATTCTCCAGATTGTGAGCAATAAGCCAAAAAATCAAAGTGCATTTATATTTGAGGCACTTCAAAAAGTTTCAGATCAGTGGTGAGTTGCTCCATTTGTGAAAGCAATCGAGGCTGCGGTGAAAGGAGAATAAACTAAGTTGATAAATTAGATTCCGCAGACAGTGTTTGCGGCATTTCAGTATCTAAGTTAGATTTGCCAGGCACTGTCTGGGCGATTTACCGCAATTTGACTCGCATCTCTACAATGTCTTTCTATGACTTTTATTCTGCGTTCACAAATTCCAAATACCCATTGCTAAGTTCTTTCACCGCCAAGTCATAAAGTTGTTTACCGTGTTCAGGCGTTGCTAAAGCCGGATTTGATCCCATGCGTCCATCTGGATAACGCACTCGAAAGTCAGCTGCGCTATAAATCCTGTATCCGCTTGCAACTTCGGGTGAAAGGGGCGCTTGCTTAATCGCCTCTGGATAAACGTACTGGGTAAGGGCTACTTCACTTGGCGTTGCATGAGAACCTTCTTGATCCCCATATAATTCTTTAGCTAGCTTATATACAGAACCGCACATAAACCAGTTTGCCACTTGACATTGCACCTGTTGAGCATTAAGAATCTGTAAATCTTCTAAATGGGCGTAAGTTTCTGAGAAAGCCGCTTTCAGGGTGGCAATATTACCACCATGTCCGTTGATAAAGTAGAACTTGGTAAAACCAGCTTTGGCTAAACAAGTTACATAATCTCGCACTACTTGAATTAAAGTGCTGGGGCGCAGGCTGATTGTGCCAGGAAAGGAAGTATGATGCAGTGCCATGCCCACATTGATTGTCGGGCCAACGATCGCGCCAGTTGCATCACCTACACCAGCTGCGATCGCTTCTGCACAAATAGCATCAGTACCAATTAACCCGGTTGGCCCATGTTGTTCTGTGGAACCAATAGGAAAAATTATTCCCTTTGACTGCTGTAAATAAGCTTCGATTTCTTGCCAAGTACTTAAATGCAGTAACATTTTTAATGATTTTCCTCAATAAAATTGCGGTGAAGCGAAACCTTTTTTTGCTACACAGCATCTTCTGTAACTAAACTCCCACTAACACGATTATGAACTGCCAAGATTAAGAGTGGTGGCGATCGCTATCACCAGATCCCCGACTTCGTAAAATAAGTCGGGGATCAATGGCTTTCACATTTTTAATTATCAACTACTAACCTGGCAACAACTTTCTGCCAAATTTGAAGGAAATGAGACTATTTATTTCTAGGAATATTGTTTAGGGGATGGAGTCGCAACGAATTTCGAGCGATATTGATATAAGCAATTTACGGATTCTACGACACTCGCTGCGAACATCCATATAGTAAAAATCTAAATTAAGTTATGAGATGTTGTGAAGCGTTGGGCTTTGGGATCATCAAGTAGACAAAGGGGATCACTCTTATCTATTGACTAATCAAAGTAATAATGTTTTTTCACGTTGCTTGTAATTTCCCATATGCAGGACATGCCAGAAGGAAAAATAACCAAATCGCCTTTCCCCATTTGCACTGGTTGTCCACCATTAGGAGTAACAACTACATCACCTTCCAAAAAGTAACAAGTTTCTTGAGAATCATAAGTCCAAGGGAATTTGGAAACTTCCTTTTTCCAAATTTCCCATTTAGAGACACCCAATTCATTGAGGTGTTCTTGTGTAGGTTGATGCTCAATTTTAATTTCCATATTGTATTTTCTCTAGTTATCAGCAGTAGGATTGAATATCCTCTCCACACTGATCTACTAGATAACACAAAGCCCGAAAACGCAAGTAGACAAGTTCGTTATAAAGGGGATTGAGTTTGCACATTGGCGGAATGTGGCCTATTGTGCGACCAAAAAGCATGATATCACGCTCGAATGGACACTGGGCGGGAATCAGTTTAGCAATAAATTTGGCTAATTTCCGATTCTGAATCTCAAATTTGTCCAGCCATTGACGTAATGGTTGCAGTAAATCTAATTTAGGTAAAGCAAATTGCTTTTTACGGACTGTTTGATCCTTTTCTTCTAAATGGTTAATAAAAGCAGGCAGAAAAATACGTCGATTTTTTGTTTTAAGCATAGTCGTAGGCAAGGTTTTCCTAATGTAGATGAGCTATTTGCAGATTGGGAATATTACCATGTAATCTATCTGGTCAATTTGCATTCTGCTTGTAAATTGGAAAGTAAAGTAAGCACAATGCAAAGATTTTACATGCATCTTTGGGGGGAAATCGTTTAACTAATTGTTATTTAAACCCACCAAATCAGGAAGAACTGTCCCGTTAAATACAAAATAACAAAGAAAATATAAACATGGCATTTTTTTAACTTATGGATTGCTTATCTTGGATATAGCAATCTTATATCTTAAATAGAAATGCCTGGTTATGAAACTGCCTAGTATCTAAAGATGGACTTTGGGGGAGAAGAACAGAGTTTATCTCTGACTCCATATAGACTTCACTAAGATTAGCCTCTGATATTTGACGATTTTAGGCTATTAAATATTTAATAATCTGTCCAATATGTTACACTAGCTGACCTATATATTATCTAACTATTACTCTAAGAAATCCTTTGATAAGTCTAAGCAAATATACTTAGAAAGTATAGCATTTATCAAAAATATTTGCAAAAAATCCATCGGTTCTCAGGACGTAAAGCAGTATGCCCCTACTGATATATATCAGGTATTTCCTGAAATGGTATAATTATGAAAATCTTATTTCTTAAAATATCTCAAGTCGTAACGAGCTTGATATTTGCTGATATACTCTACATTCTGTTGCTCTAATTTTGACAGCAATTTAGGTGGAAATGCCTTTGGTAAATATATAGGACGATACCAAGGTTGGTTATTAAAGTAATCTTGTAATTCAAGAGTATCAAAACGGCGGCCGTGACTGGCAAAAATAGAATTTCGCATAATATCTAGTTCAAAACCGTTTTTACCATCCAAATCTGCATCAGTTATAAGTCTTTGGGAAAGCCAGAAATAAGTGTTGACAGCCCTGGTATCAACTGGCGGTATTGATGTAGTTGGGATAGGCGTAGATTGAGTAGGAACAGATGGGATCGTTGGGATCAATTTGGGAGTTTCTATAACGGGGCTTGTGACAGTTGACGGTGTTTGTGAAGGTAACACCGTTTTGTCTGCTGTAGATTGAGAAGATTTTGTTACTACCTGGCTAATAATCACAGATGCACCAATTAACCCACCTGCGATTAAACTGCCGATAAGGATATTATTCTGACTATTACCTTGAGGGTTAGGCTGTGGTTTGACAGGCACTGTCTGAGGTGGCGGTGCAGAGACTACAGTCGGTTGAGTCAAGAGGGGTTGCGTCGGTGGAATAGGATTTGCTATGCTCTGCAAAGTATCCAGCATTGCTCTGGCTGTGGGGTAGCGATCGCGCGGATGATAAGCGATCGCTTTATCGATTACTCCTGCCATAATTGGGCTAAGATGACTGGCATATTGTCGCCAGACAATTTCACCCGTCTGCGAATCCGTTTCTAGTTGTTGGGCTTGTCTACCAGTCAACAAATAAATTACCGTCATTCCTAAACTGTATAAATCACTAGAAAAAACTGGTCTACCTGCGGCTTGTTCACTCGGCATATAGCCTGGTGTACCAATCACAATCGAACTGGTAGGATTGCCTTGAGAATTCACCACTGTTCCCATTGATTCCCGTACAGCACCAAAATCAATCAGCACCGGTTTACCGTCCCGATGACGCACAATAATGTTATCCGGTTTAATATCGCGGTGAACGATATGCTTAGAGTGAACGTAATCCAGGATGGGTAATAAATTCATGAATAATTCCTGGACAGCGCCTTCACTAAATAGCCCCTGCTTCTGGACTTTTCCAGTTAGGGTATCGCCTTCAATCCACTCTTGAACTAAGTAAAATTGTCCGCCTGAGGAGAAGTAGGCATACAATGCCGGAATTTGGTCATTTGCGCCACCGAGTTCTTCTAAAATAGCTGCTTCCCGTTGAAACCTCTCTTGCACTATCTGGTAAATTTGGGGATTGTTGTGAATCGGTATTAGCTGTTTAACCACACAACGCCGCTTTGAAGGCATGTAGGTATCTTCTGCTAAATAGGTTTCACCAAACCCACCAGCGCCCAGTGTACGGATAACTTGATAGCGATCGTTCAGCAGCTGTATTGTCATGAAAGATTACAAGCGAGATTTATAAGATAGTTTTCCCCAAAACTAGCTTCATTTCAAATCTAGTAAACCTTCTTCTTTCAATTTAGGATTGAAGCGAATTTGCATTTGCAAACCACGCCCTTCTAGCAATTGCGTTGAAATTTCTGCTTCTACTCTCCGTGCCACATTTTTAATAATTTTTATTTGTGCTAATTCATCATTAGCTGGATTTTGATATTTTGCCTGTTCTTCAGGTGTCATTATCACTTTCACATCAATGGGATGAGTCCATTTTTCCTTGTGATCCCCATTTCCCCAAGGCACACTGCCATTTTCAGCAATCCAAGCATTTTCAGTATTTTCTAAAATTGTGCGGCTAGGCCGTTCAATAGTTTCAACTTTGACCCAATAGCATTGCTGTGGCTGACGGACTAAATGCTGCTTGAGGCTGAGATAAACATCACGGGAGTATCCTACAAATTGGAGTACTTTTTCTTGGTTAAAAATAGCATATACCCCGATTTTACTCTGAAATTGTTCGGGTAATTGGCCGCGATCGTCAATGTAAGGAATGTATTCCAGAGTTGCTAAAGAAGAAAGATTCATTTCAAGAGCCATACATCAAATATCAAACTTACTATTTGCCTTCAAAATTGAGAATTGCTAATTAGGGAAAATTATCTTGATAATTACCCATTACCCAATTTTTGGTAAATTGCACAAAGGCGACTGGGTTTAAAAATCTTAGCACTAAACATGAAATTTGGTGGGACGTTGATGATGGCATACTCATCAGATTCATGATACTTTTCAAATTCTGCTGGCATTCCTTTAGTGGTAGTTAAGCTGTAAGGAACTGGTTGGAAAAGTAATTCTGTAAATTTAACTTGTTCACATTGCAACTGTTGACGAATTTGGTTTAAGAAAGCAACGCTTGTCAATAAATTGAATAGAATTTCTTGAGCTTGTGCTTCAAGAGTGAAACTGCCATCAAAGTTTTGGACGATTTTAAGGGGCATTTTCTGTATAGGTAGTTATTAACGACTAAGTGATGATAGAGGATAGGCAACATGTTACACATGGTTATCCAAAAGTGCTGGATAATGAAGCCTACCTTTTTATGCAGATGAGCTTTGTGAAAAATCACCGCTTTAAGATCAGCCTATTGGATTGTGGAACTTCTGTCAGCCACACAAGCAAGCTGGTATGATTAAGAATCGTGAAGTTTAACAGATTTTCAGAGATAGGTGATTTCTGCTTAACGCTGTGCTGACAAACATCAGATATTATATTTATAAATATTAATATTAAATATATAATTAAGTGCAAGGAAAATCATTTCTTCAGTATGGAGTAAAATTAAAGAAACAATAGTATAATCCAAAAGCAATAGCCTACAGCGGGCTGCACCTACGCACTCACCATACCAGCCTCCACCCTCCCTAAAAACAATTCTTCCACAACAAAATAAGTGGATAATCATGATATAAATCACAACTATCCACTCAAAGTTTACTAAATCTAGGTTACTAGAAAAAACTCAATTAGATTATTGAAACTAGGCAAAGTTCAAACCAATTAACGTGACTCAGTTCCCTGATTGGGGCTACCTGCTACAGAATCGTTTTCTGGTGCTTCTGGTGTAGCAGTGGGTTTAGCATCACTCTTTTCAGCATCGCCAGTTTTGCGGGTACTTTCGTCAGCGGTGGTTTGGTAACCACCAGAAGCAGTAGGCGTAGTTTCTTGATTATTAGATTTTTGTTCTTCAGCCATGATTACATTCCTAATAATTTATTCTCGGGATTATCTTAAAAAAATTTTGGGTTTGAGTGCATCTATCTAGAATCTAGTTATGGCTGATTTCACCTCTATCGGAAGTATTGTTTATTACTACTCATGTCTGCTGACAAAAATCCATAAATTTAAGGGAGAACTTGGAACGGGTTTGATGTCCAAGATGCTTTTGAAATTGCTTTATTGATAGTTGGTAGGAAATGGCAAACGATCTGAGTGGATAATATGGTGTGATGATAATGATACAAACTATCAAAGTGTAATTAATGAACCAGAGCAATCTATCATTACCATCTGGATGTGTCCTTCGCAAGGCAACCTCTGGGGATCAATGGTCGATTCGATTGCTGGTATTCTCAGCGAAACTCGACCCAACCCAATTAAATTGGCAGCAATTTTGGGTAATTGAATGCGATGCCTACGGCGGGCAAAGCCTACGCAATCTGGTAGCTTGTGGACAGCTTCGTAATTTCTCAGGGGCACAAGAACTTGGTAGTTTGGTCGTTGCATCAGCTTGGAGAGGTCGCGGTTTGGGTACTTTGCTAACGCAGCATTTGATTAATACAGCAACACAACCACTTTATCTTGAATGTTTAGGTGAACGATTGGCGCAATTTTACAGTCGCTTTGACTTTGTACCAATATCTTTTGAAGACTTGCCACAATTTCCCAGGACAAGAGGCTTGTCTATGCTCAAGGGTAAATATAGATTTTCGCAATTAGCTAAAAAGCTGCTCAAAGTTCCTGTGGTGTTTATGGAATATCAAGGCCAGTTAGGGCTTGATATTCCCTAACCCTCCTTAAAAAAGCGGGAATCATAGTAAGCCTTTTTAAAGAGAGAAAGTTATCCATCAATCCAACGGAAGTTTAGCAAAAATCGTTAGTAAGACTGGCCCTAGTAAATAGTGGTGATTCAAACACAATAACCCAGCAGAGGAGCCAAGAAGTTGACGTTGATTAGGGCTGTAGAGTCTAATTCCCCGGGGAGAGACTGGCAATAATTGAGGTTCTGACTCTTTTTTGGAGGTAATGTCAACCAAGTAGAAGCGTCCACCGGGAGAAAGTACCCGTGCTATCTCACTAACCACCTGTTTAGGTTCCGAATAGTGCAAAAAGCTGATAGTGCTGAAAACAGCATCAAATTGACCATCAGCAAAGGGAAGAGACTCAGCTTTCCCCTCGATATAAATTAAACGTGGACGGTGGCAGTTGCTCTGTCTTGCTACCCGCAACATATTAGCAGATAAATCCAATCCGGTGGCTTGCAGATCGGGAAACTGAGTAGCAAGGCGCTCAAGTAAGCGTCCAGTACCACAGCCGATATCAAGTACATTTGCTGACTTTGGTAAATCGACGTACTCTAGCAAGCGTTTGTGAACGGCTCGATAAAACACTGAAGGAAAGAGCCAGTCGTAACTTGATGCCCATAAGTCAAAAAGTAGCTTTTTGTTACTGAAAAAGTCATCAGTCATTAGTTTT
The DNA here is from genome assembly GCF_036917275.1 of Nostoc sp. Lineage (GTDB taxonomy): Bacteria > Cyanobacteriota > Cyanobacteriia > Cyanobacteriales > Nostocaceae > Nostoc. The sequence goes on along the minus strand of NZ_JBALDF010000061.1, from coordinate 54,105 downwards.
CGCAGCTTCCCTGAAGCTTGATGCTTTTTTAGGGTGAGTTTCGCTGCGCCTCCAAGAAGTTGGTTATAGCTTTGCAGTTCGGCAATATCTAGCCTAGCCTTTGGCACATTACCATTTCACGAAATTCTGTTAAAAATACGTTGCTAGGGGCATACACCTATAAGCCTTACAGCCGATTCATTTGTTGCAAAAATTTTTGGGGATGGTATAAATCATCCGGAATTTTGGCAATTGAATGTGTAATTAACAGTGTGCATAGAGACTCATTCTATCTCTGTAGAGAACTAAAGAACGAGCAATCACTGCATAAAACTATAAAACCTAACCGGATGTATTTATAGAGGTTCAGATACAACAAACTCAATCTAATTTGAAATTATTAAGGTGAACAATTATGACAAGCTTTATTCAAGTCTGGTTACACAATGATTTACTGCACTCAGTCCGCCAGTGGTTGGAAACGATAGAAATTCATAACTCTAAATTGGCTCATTTCTTGTGTAAAGCTATTCCTGCTCAGTGTCCCTTTGAGCAAGACATCACAATGTTTGGTCGGAAGCTATTTCACATTCCTCCGATGTGTAAATTAAATCCCTTATACAAGGAAGTGGTTGGTTTACGTTTTAAAGCGCTCTGTTATCTCGCTGATGAATGCGGTGAAGATGTCACAGCCTATTGCTAATAGCCAGTTGGATCGTTGTTTGATCAAGCAGCCATCGATCGGGAATTGCAGACATACGGTTGTTACTTACTCAGATTTATACTAAGCTAAGTAGACCTAATTTAGATGTTTGGCTATTAAGTAGCTGGCACCTCACTAAAGTGTTTCCAGACCGGATTATTGCTTACCGTACCCTGCTGAAATCATTAACATGATCATGACGCACATCTTACTGGTTGAAGATGAAGTCAAACTGGCACGATTTGTCGAATTGGAGCTAAGTTATGAAGGTTATCAAGTTAGCATCGCCTACGATGGATTAACTGCACTCACCGCAGCGCGTGAGTTACATCTAGATTTAGTAATTTTAGACTGGATGTTGCCGGGTTTGTCAGAGTTGGAAATTTACCGCCGCCTACGAAATATTGGTAATAAAGTGCCGATAATCTTATTAACCGTCAAAGATGAAGTGAGCGATCGCATTGCAGGTTTAGACGCTGGTGCTGATGATTACCTGGTTAAACCCTTCGGTGTTGATGAATTATTAGCCAGAGTCGGCGCTCACCTGCGAAGAAGCCACCAAGCAGACAAAGCAGATGTTTTAGAATTTGAAGACCTAAGTTTAAATCGTCGCACGCGCCAAGTGTACCGAGATCAGCGGTTAATTGAGTTAACTGCTAAGGAATTTGATTTACTAGAATATTTACTGGCCCATCCGCGACAGGTAATTACCTGCGATCGCATTTTAGAGGAAGTCTGGGACTTCATGGGCGATGCTAACATCATCGAATTTCACATGCGCTACCTGCGTCTGAAACTTGAGGCCAATAATGAAAAGTGCCTTATTCAAACTGTGAGTGGTGTCGGTTACACATTGCGTGATTGAATTTGCGACTGGGGATTAGGAAAAGACAAGCGAAAGACTTATTCAATAATTTTTCCTTATTTCCCTTGTCCTGTGTTTATCAGGCGCACTGACACTAGAGGAGTCGTGGTTGCTGTTAATATTATAAACCCAAAAATGTTGTTAATTAGTCTATTTATCGCCACGCTCTTTTTAGGATATTCAAATGGTGCAAATGATAACTTTAAAGGGGTAGCAACGCTATTTGGTAGCCGAACTAGCAGCTATCAAACAGCAATTCTGTGGGCAACTTTTACAACTTTGGCTGGTGCAGCAACTGCGACTTTGTTGGCAAGTACACTAATTAAAAACTTCTCTGGGAAAGGACTAGTGCCTGATGCGATCGCTAACGCCCCAGAGTTTCATATAGCAGTAGCGATCGCTGCTGGTTTAACTGTGCTCATAGCTACCCTCATGGGGTTTCCCATTTCTACAACTCACAGTTTAACTGGTGCTCTTGTTGGCGCTGGATTAGTTGCGATCGGACTCAAAGTTAATTTTGCAGCTTTGGGAACTTCCTTTATTTTGCCTCTATTACTCAGTCCAATTATTGCTATTCCTTTGGGAGCAGGAATTTACAGTTTATCTGGCTATATCAATTCTAAATGGAATTTACCAGTTAGCCAGAAAATGATTGATACTTGCCATTTTATCAGTGCTGGAATTGTCAGCTTTACTAGAGGATTAAATGATACTCCCAAGATTTTCTCACTCATTCTAATTATTGAGTATTTTTCGATTCAGGGAGGAATGATCACAATAGCGATCGCAATGGCACTTGGCGGTTTACTCAACTCCCAAAAAGTTGCATTAACCATGAGTGAAAAGATTACTTCAATGAATCATCCTCAAGGTTTATCAGCAAATATAGTAACTGGAGTTCTAGTTATTGCAGCTAATCGCTTTGGGCTTCCAGTTTCCACCACTCATGTTTCAGTTGGTTCTATTTTTGGTGTGGGGTTGATTAGCAAAAAAACCAATATGCGTGTTTTTTATCAGATACTACTATCCTGGATTATAACTTTACCTACTGCTGCAATTATTAGTGCAATAACCTACAGATTCTTGCAAGGTTAGAAAAAATTAAATTTTGGACTTAGTATTTAATCCCCAGTTACCTATGGGTGAAAATTTTCCTTAGCTCCCGAACAGAATAACCTAAAACGAGATTACAAAATGTTCTTATAAGAACATTTTAATATTGTATTTAACAACCTCTTCACCATTACCAACTTACCAGTTAGTACCAAAATACATTTAGAATGCAGAAAACTGTACATCAGCTATTTGCCGTTTTTAAAGTCACATTTTAATCTCAGCACAATTGAACATTTAATAGTTATGAACTTTCAATTGACTATCTAGGCAATGTATATGATTGTGACTTTAACCAAATGATGAATTTGCCTGCAAAAAATCGCAATGGTGAAACCTTGATAGTTAGCAAACTGTTAGAAGCTGGCAGTTTAGACATGATTAGTGAAATAGAAACTACTGCTGATTGCTATGGTTGTAGTGGTGCTTTGCTCTAAGGTCGCTAAAAAAAGTCTGTTACCAAAATTGTTACGAGTGCGTTGTTGTTGGGCAGCTAATTTATCATGATATATAGTTAAACTCCTCACACCACATTGTAAACCGTCAAACACCAAGTTTCGCGGTTTTTCCTTTTTAGGAGCTTGTCTTCATACATTACGCTGTGAGATAAGGGATGAGGGTGCGATGTCTACGACGGGCTACGCCTACGCAGTTTTCCCTAAAACATAACTCTGTATCCACCCTCTTGCGCTAAAGTTGCAAATGAACGTGCATTTAAAGCCTGGAGGAAAAAGTTGTGAAAGCAGTCTTGATGACAGCAGCTGGCAGTCCGGAAGTTCTGCAAGTACAGGAAATGCCAAACCCGGCTCCTGTACGTAATAGTGAACTTTTAGTGCGTTTGGTGGCGGCTGGCATTAACCCCATTGACACTAAACTTCGTAGCCGAGGCAGTTTCTACCCCGATCGCCTGCCGACAATTTTAGGATGTGATGGTGCCGGTATTGTCGAAGCGGTAGGTGCTGGCGTTCAACATTTTCGCCCAGGCGATGAGGTATATTTTTGCTATGGCGGCTTGGGCGCACACCAAGGTAATTATGCTGAATATACTGTTGTGGATCAGCGGTTTGTGGCACGTAAACCCGCGTCTATCTCTTTTGCCGAAGCAGCAGCAGCGCCTTTGGTGTTAATTACCGCTTGGGAAGCTTTATACGAACGGGGACGATTGGAACCTGGAGAACGGGTTTTGATTCATGCGGGTGCTGGTGGTGTCGGGCATGTAGCAATTCAATTGGCGAAACTCAAAGGTGTTAGTGTTTCCACTACAGTCAGTTCTGAGGAAAAGGCTAATTTCGTCAAACAACTTGGTGCTGATCATGTAATTTTTTATAAACAAACTGACTTTGTGCAAGCGGTATTAGATTGGACTGGCGGCGAAGGCGTAGACTTGGCTTTTGATACCGTAGGCGGTGAAACCTTTCACAAAACTTTCCCCGCAGTGCGAGTGTATGGCGATATTGTGACGATTCTCGAACCAGATGCCAATACTGTTTGGAAAACTGCTAGAACTCGCAACCTCCGCATTGGTTTAGAATTCATGTTGGCACCAGCATTGCTAGGATTGGAAGAGAGTCTCCAGCATCATGCAGAAATTCTCGAACAATGTGCCACCTGGATCGATGAAGGCAAGTTAAAAATCCACGTTAGTCACAAGTTTCCTTTGAAAGAAGCGGCTAAAGTCCACCAATTACTTGAAAGCGGTTCTGTGACGGGTAAAATTGTTCTACTGATTAGTGACGAATGATCGAGCAACTTGGATAAATTATTTTTTAAACCCATAGGCACACAGAGGTTAAACGCAGAGGTACACAGAGGGGTTTCTCTGCGCTCCTTTGCGTTCTATCAAACAGAATTCAGGAGTCAGTCGTCAGAATTCAGCAATGTTTTCTGTACGATAAGAGTGGATGAATAAACGGGTTTAAAACCCCCACTAAATCAAAGATTTAGTGGGCTTTAATCAGTGGGGGATTCAGACCCCCACTGAAATATTGCTGACCCCTGAATTCTGACTTCTGAATTCTTCTTCAATAATTCTTCTCTTTTTCCCTCTGAGGAGTTGCGATCGCACTATAAAGTTAAGTTAATGCATCGGCCGCCTTGTTAATGCATTGGCTTACATTATTAATGCAGCGGCCGCCTTGTTAATGTAATGACTTACATTGTTAATGCATCGGCTTACATTGTTAATGTAATGGCTTGCATTGTTAATGTAATGGCTTGCATTGTTAATGTAATGGCTTGCATTGTTAATGTAATGGCTTGCATTGTTAATGCAGCGGCCGCTTTGTTAATGCATCGGCTTACATAAATTAACCTACTCTTTCTCTAACTTTATCCACCAAGCTTATCAGGCTATGTTGGCGCAGCAACAAGCTGAAACCGAAAAACTAGCTTTATACTGTGCTGCTGTCGATGCTGCTCGATTAGCAGAATGGGAATTTTACGACGATTATCCTAGCATTTCACCAGTTTCAATTTTTACTGTCGTTGATGAGATATAGCAACAGCCAAGGTGGTTAGGACATTAACAGATGATAAAACTTAGACACAAAAAGGCTTTTCACCCAGTCCCCAGTCCCTAGTCCCCAGTCCCTTGCTATACAATCTTTGGCTCACCGATATGCCTCTCTGAATGAAACAGACGTTGGGGGCGCACATCTGCGCCCCCACAAGTTAATTATTTACAAAGCCTTTATTTAAGTTCCCAACTAAACTTTTGCTTCCAAAGACTTGAGTAACTCGGTATTCACACCCGACTCACGAGTCAGAGCAATTTTGCCAGTGCGGGCGATTTCTTTCAAACCAAATTTTTGCAACACCTGCACGATCGCTACCATTTTACCTGGATCTCCCACAACTTCTAAGGTGAGAGAATCTTCCGCCACATCCACGACTCGCGCCCGGAAAATCTGAGACAGTTCGATCACTTCTGAGCGATTGCTGCTAGTAGCATTCACCTTTAAGAGCATCAATTCCCGCTCTACGCAAGGAGTTTCGGTAATATCCTGTACCTTAAGCACATTGACTAACTTGTACAGTTGCTTGGTGAGTTGCTCGATAATGCGATCGTCACCAGGTATAACCATTGTAATTCGGGAGACTCCTCCTTGTTCAGCAGGGCCAACAGCAAGGCTTTCAATATTAAAGCCGCGACGGGCGAATAAACTAGAAATGCGGGAGAGAACACCCGCCTCATCTTCTACGAGAACTGAAAGAGTATGTTTCATCTTCGCCAACAGAGGCTAGAACAGGATTTGAGTAACGTAACACTAGTACCGTTTGGCAGAATTCACTCATTCAAAATTTCTTGAGTTTTAAACTCTTGACATTTTGTAAAATGTATGTTTATTCTTGCGGTGACGTACTACTGCACTAATTGTCAGTGTGACCTTTTATTGTAAACTCAATAGCTGCACTCATTACATTCTCTAGAGATAAATTGGGCAGAAATCATTCTGTAAGAAGGAATTTCATTGAATGCATCTCTTTTGATTGGTAGATGCGGTATTTTTGTAAAGCTTTTATACTCAGGTTTAATAAGCCTCTAATTAGGAGAAAAGTTTTTATGGGTTGGTTAAAAAGATTATTTGGAATGGAAAAACCTCAAAATGCCGAAGTAAATCCTACTCCGCAGTCAATAGTGCCAGATTCTAGTAATAGTGTTGCTACTGATACGCAATCAATCCCCCCAGAACGTTTAGGATTGAGCGGCGAATACGACCAAAGTGGCTTGGCAAAGCGGGTAGCGTTGGCATTTGATCAAGACCCCCAACTCGATGATGTTGATACCCTTTGGGTTGCTCAAACGGGTAGCACTGTAGTATTGAAAGGTAAAGTTCCCAGTCAAGAAATTCTCAATAAGATGGTTTCTGTAGCTAATTCTGTGAATGGCGCTACAAATGTTGACACTAACCAAGCCACGATTGGCTAGGTGTTAAGCAATTCAAAATTCAATAGTGGCGAAGGTAAGTAAATGGACAAAAATATTTACCGTCATTGCGAACGAAGCGAACGTTACATTCAGAATGACATTGTGTAATTAATTCTGTTCGACTACTTACTGGCTGGCGCGATCGCTCCCATTGCATAATATTTAGGGAGTAAGCAACGGTTGGCGATCGCTAACCCATCTTTCAATCCAATCTAAAATAGCTTGGTTAACTTGTTCTGGACATTCATCATGGGGACAATGGCCTACGTCCGGTAAATTCAGCACTTCCAATTTTTCGTTGTACTGCGCGAATTGGCTAGCCAAGGCTGGGGGAACAAACCGATCCTTCTGTCCCCAAATTAACAGCATCGGAATTGTTAAGGTTGGTAACACTACCTTGACACTGGGACTAAAGTTAATTCCAATCGCAGCTTTGAATAAAGCACTAAAAGCCCTCGCTGAACCTATGTCTTGGGGAGGCCCTGCTAAAATTTCTATAAGTTCATCGGTAATCGCCTCTGGGTTAGCGTAGGCAAGACTTGCCCAGCGACGCAGCACCCCTGGACGGCGCACGAAGTTAAACACAGGTTTTAGAATCAACGGCGAAGCGACAATATTTTTAATTGCTCTGACGACTGGTTGCAGCACAGAAGGAATTGCTTCTTGCTCTAGTGAAGGGTCAGGTAAACTCATCATCACCATACCTAGCACCATGTCGGGGTGGGCGGCGGCGGCGGCCATAGAAATTAGTGAACCGTTGGAATTGCCCACCAAAATCGCTGGTTGACGGATAAATGTTTTCCAAAAGTCGTAAACCTGCTCTACCCAGAGTTCGATGCTGTAATTAGCTGCGGCTTTTTCAGAAGCGCCAAAACCCAGCATATCAATGGCGTAAACTGTGTGATGCTCACCCAACACCTCTAAATTATGTCGCCAATGACCAATGGAAGCGCCAAAGCCATGTAACAGAATCAGAGGTGTTGTCTTGTGGGTATTTTGGGCAGGGCGAATGTAAGTATAGCGAGTTTGCCAGCCCCGCCAAACCCAATCCCTTTGATTACCAACCCGCTCTTGCCAGTGTAGTGTAGTGGTCACAGTCTCCTCTAATTCATCAGCGTGAAAATACTATTATAAAACTTCGCTTTTTCACCTTGTTTATCTTTGCTTTTGGGAAAATTTGTATATTGTTGATTCCAGTTTTTCACCCAGCCTTCAAAATCGCCTCAGCAAATATCTCCCAAATCCTCAGTTCAATTAATTTAAAAACGTTTTAAATCTTGTAAAACTGCGGCGGCTGATTGATAGCGATCGCTAAAATGATAACAAACCATCTTATCTAAAATTGCCGCTAATTCTTGGCTGACTGGCGCTGTTTGCCGCCACATGACATTCCCCGTTTCTAAATCTGGGTGCGCTCATTGGTGTCAACTTAAGCTAAAACTCTTTCAAAACCTCGTTAACAGCCTCTGGCTGGAAATGCTCTTCAATTGCGGCTCTGCCGCTAGTCTTGAGGCGGAGCCTCTCATTAGGCATTCCCGAGGCACCTCTAAAAGCTTGTTCTAGACGGGCTTTTGCCTTAAGTTGACACGTATAAACCGCGCTGCTTCACCAAATTCCATTATTCCATTATCCAAAATTGATAAACTATGGATGTTTTTCTAAGCTTTTAAAAACTTTGAGAACCAGAAAAGTCAGCAGAGCACCAATTAATCCTAACTGCCACAAACCACAGCCAGCAGCAATTCCCAAAGCAGCCGAAACCCAAATAGCCGCTGCTGAGGTGAGTCCGTGAATTTCAGGTTGCTGTGATTTTTGGGAAGATTGGCGGACAATTTCTCCAGCACCAAGAAATCCTACACCGGCTGCAATCCCTTGAATCACGTGGCTGAGTGCATCAGGACTGGACTGTGACCCACCTGTTTGGATAATTATGAGAATAAACATGGCTGAACCCAAACTCACGAGCATATGAGTTCTTAAACCCGCTGGTTTGCGCTTAATTTGGCGTTCTAAGCCAATAATTGCTCCAATAAGTAATGCAATGCATAGCCTGAGGCTGATATTTAGCCAATCATTAGTTGCAAGGTAGTAAGTGTTTGGCAATGCTTAGTCTGATATAGAGAATTTTATTTATATAATAAATATTAGTACAGCACGGCGAAAATCTAGCTACCATTTCAATTAACAAGACTTGCAGCAAAATCCCTTGTTAAAGGTAGGCAGACCTCCCCCAAACTGTAATAGGTTAATTAATAATATTTTTACAAAAATAGTGCAAAAATATTTTAATCTCTTATTTATGGAGTCTAATTCAACGGGTGTAATTTAATAGCCTATATCATATTTGGATTCTATCAATTCGGGAATATTTTTTTAGGTGCAAATTAATATCTTCCATTGTTAAAATTATTTCCCAATAAGATATTACTTTTGTCAACAATAAATGAAGGTTTGCATTCTTAAATTATGACAATGATCATAATCTTGGCAAACGACATGAATTTATAAGTTGATTAAATAAGTTTTTAACTATTTAAAATAACTGAACTATAAAATTCTACCTCAAATTGCTAGATTTAACTCATATACTCAATAATTAGATACCGCCATCTAGAACTCGATTAAACAACTAAACCCCCGGTTTCAGGGAAGAGAGGCGAAATGAAGGAAAAAATTTGATTTAGAAAGGAGTCGAATTACAGTAATACATTATGTAACTAGCAATTAACCACTAATAAGGTCGGCAAATTAAACGTAAATGCTGGAAGCTCCTCTTAGTAGGGAGTCAGTAGATTTACGGCTGATAACGTACCAAGAGGAAATGGCTGTGGCTACAAATAGATAACTGACAACTAACAAATTGAGTGGACAAACTCTACTGGCTAGACCAAATTAAACTACAAGACCGGGCCAAAGTAGGTGACAAAGCGTTTTACTTGAGCAGAATCACGCAGCGTGGCTATCCGGTGGTTCCTGGTTTTGTCGTTTCGGCAGAATTTCTGCGACAATTTCTCGAAAATCTCAATAGTTCAGAGTCATTAGTGGCTGACTTACCCCATTCTTCGTTACACTTGGATGTCACTAATTGGCGTCAACTTCAACAGGTGGCTGGTCGCTTGCGCCAAGAAATTCTCACTGCGACTGTGCCACAGCAGTGGGTGAGTACCATTTTTCAAGCAGCTAGAGAATGGCAAACTGGCTGTTTGATTCTTCGACCTACCTTGGCAGTATCGACTGCTACCCCGGGTCTAAAGAATATATCTGGTTTGCTGGAGTCGATATTTTGCCAGTGCGAACCCGAAGCGATCGCTTTTGCATTAAAGCGTACCTGGAGCCAGATATTTCGTGCTAGAAGTCTACTATATTGGCAGCACTCAGGAATTAACCTGCAACAAATCAGTTTAGCAGTTTTGGTTCAACCAGTTGAGAATGCGATCGCCAGTGGCTTGCTCAGAGCCAACTCCTCTGGGTGGGAAATTGAAGCTACTTGGGGATTAGGAGTTGCTATCGCTCTTGGCGAAGTCCAGCCAGATGTTTACTACATTCAACAGGCAACTGGGGTTGTGCTTGAGCAACATTTGGGCAATAAAATGCTGGCTTATGGTGTTAATAATCCCGCATCTGAAGCTTTTTCGCAACCCGTGCCGAACTTAGTGCTAACGCCAGATCACACTTGTCTAAGTAGCTACGTAATTCAGTCAGCCCAACAAAAACAGTACGCTTTACAAGAAGAATACTTACAACAAATAATTGCTCTGGGAACTCAACTGGTAGGTGAACTAGGTAAAACTTTTACCATCAAATGGACTATCGCTCAACAAACTACATTTAGCAAACTTTACATAACACAAGTTAGTTCTCCCCAATCTGTAATTTCCCACGGACACTTCATTAGGGGACTAGGGGCGGCAGGGGGACGGGTTGTGGCGAATGCCCTAGTAATTACTAATCCGCAACACAAACCTGAACAACTACCTGAGGGAGTAATTTTAGTAGTACCAATGATCGCACCTGATTGGCTACCATTATTGCAACAAGTTGTTGGTATTATTACCGAACAAGGTGGATTAACCAGCCACGCTGCAATTCTTGCCAGAGAATTAGGTATCGCAGCAGTAGTGAACGCAACATCTGCTACAAGCTTAATCCAAACTGGCGAACGACTGCTGCTCGATGGCGACAAAGGAGAAGTTTATCGGATCAAAGGAAACTCAAAGGAGGAGATGGAAAGTGGGAGACTGGGAGGAGAAAATTTTATTTCCCCAAATCACGCCAACCCCAAAACGCCCCATCCTCCTCTTACTTCTCGTCTACCTATGATTGCTACCCAATTGCTGGTTAACTTGAGTCAGTCGATTTTAATAAAACAAGTGCAAAGCTTTCCTGTGGATGGGGTGGGATTGTTGCGCTCAGAATTAATGGTACTAAATATATTGTCCGGGCAACATCCCAATAGTTGGATTTTAAGCGGGCGTCAGGCAGAATTGTTAGAGCTATGGTCTGAGCAGATTATGCAGTTTGCCCGTGCTTTTGCACCAAGACCAGTTTTTTATCGTTCTTTAGATTGGCGATCGCAGGATTTCCCTTCATTAAATGATAATTTACAATCTTCACCCCAGTCGATGTTGGGTGAACGTGGCACCTTCAGTTATTTACGAAATCCCGCAGTATTTGAGTTAGAATTGAAAGCTTTAGCGAGTGTACAGCAAGCTGGCTACAGCAATGTCAATCTAGTGTTGCCTTTTGTTCGAACTGTAGAAGAGTTTGTCTTTTGCCGTCGCAAAGTTGAGCAAGCTCTTTTAACTGAGGTGTCACAGTTTCAATTGTGGATGATGGCAGAAGTGCCAAGTGTACTCTTTTTACTGCCAGAATATGTCAAAGCAGGTGCAGCTGGAATTTCTATTGGTACAAACGACTTAACCCAATTACTGCTAGGAGTGGATCGAGAACAAGGATTAGCAAAAGTATTTAATGAACTTCATCCGGCAGTTATGAGGGCGATCGCTCAACTGATCCAAATGGCTAAAAGTGCTGGCATACCTTGTTCAATTTGTGGTCAAGCACCAGCCCTCTATCCAGAAATTATTGATAAATTAGTGGAATGGGGCATAACTTCCATTTCTGTTGAACCGGAAGCAGTCGAGCGAACATATCAGGCGATCGCTCGGGCTGAACAACGCTTAATTTTAGCAGCTGCACGACGAAAACTTCATTAGTTAGGAGTAATTCAATTTTAGATTTTTCCTTCAATTCAAAATTAAAAATCTTAAATAAATTTTAAAATGTCTTTGATGCTAAGTATGAATATTAGTAAAAATGAGCAACAATCCTGAGTGTTATGAAAGTATTATAGCGGTTCCCGACCTGGTGAGGTACGTTTTCAAAGCTACTAACCTTGGTAAACAAGATTTGGGTGTACCTCAGTTGCTTAGGAAACGCTATAGTTACTGGCAACGAAGGAATGATTGGTTCGGTTGTTGAAAAAGTTTTACGTGCTGACGGATGTGAAGTGATTGGCTTTGATATTGCAAATGGTCATAATATTCTGAATCCAAATGAAATTGGTTCGGCACTTAAAGGCTGCGATGCAGTTGTTCATCTTGCAGCGCTACTTGGACACTCTGAAGATGTGCCCGATGAAATAATGGCAGTCAATCTTCTCGGAACTTGGCATATTCTTTCAGCTGCGGCACAAGCAAAACTCAAACGTGTTGTTTTCTTTAGCAGTGTTGATGTATTAGGAATCAGATGGTGGCGGCGGTTGAAGTCCAACCGTTCGCTTCTAAGTTTATTTCACCTCCAAAATGGTTTAGTTGCATCTTTATTTTGACAGTAAATATTTCTCAGGATAATTACTAATTAAAACCGCAAATCTAAAAGTCCAAATTGTCACGAACATCAAACGTTTGGCGTGTTAGAGTTTGCGCGTCCTGAGTTGATCCCTATTCTACTATCTGGTTGGCTAAGACCTAAAGTTACTCGTTTCATAATCCAGTACAAACTGGCAAGTACCACAAAGGTGATAACAATAATTACTAGGGGCTGTTTCCCAAGAATTTCTTCTACTCCTTTAGTTACTACGGCATCGGGTTGAGTAATAAAATCCCAACTGTTGAAACGCAAAAATCGCCCCCAATAAACACCAACAGCGCAGAGAAAATGTGTGATCAACTCAAAGCGCCAAATCCACTGGCTTTTGCCAATGCGATGTAAGTAGTAACCCCAATTAATTAACGAGATTACATAAGCTTCAAATCCACCTAAAATTACTAATAAATATACAGGAATGAGTACCAAAGTAATCATCCAAATCGATTGAATCGTGCGGATATCGTCTATCAGGTGAATTACATCAGTCAACAAATACGGTGCATTCGGTAAGAAAGCATAGAAAACTAAGAATCCCAGCCACCAAAGCCAAGAGCCACCACGCCGAAAGCGAAATAACCATATACTCAAAGCTAAAGGTATAAAAGCCAGAAATAAATTCCAAGTCATCCAACTCATATTAATTCGCAAGACCTGCACAACTCTGGCTATCAATTCTTCTTTCATAGGTGCTAACTCAGAAGACGTTTGATTGATCTAGATTCACTCTGTAGTGTTAGTATTAACCTCAGTGATTGACTGATGAAATTTTTCTACCCCCAGGAAATTTATTTCCTCCAAGACCAGACAAGGCTTTTGTGTCATTTGAAAGAAAATGCACACTGATATGATATATGTATGAAATTTCGAGTTTTTATATCTTTCATATTGGGGATGAAATTTATCAATCAATCAGCTTAAATCACTAGTATAGCCAGAAAAATCATCATGGTAAAATTTACCACAGAAAGAAAGTCTGAGCTACAAAAACGCCGCCGAATAACTGACTGTGAACTCTTTTTATGGGAATGTTGCCTCTGTCCTGGCTTATTGATTTTATTTTGCCTTATTCGAGTTCCAGAAGCATCCTAAAGCTTTTGCCAAGAGACCGAGAATAATCGTGTAATCCCTTGAGAACTAACGAATTCACCAAATTGGATTATTCTGGCTGGCTACAATACTTATTCATTTCATTCACTAAGGTATCGGACTGCTTGCCAACAGTTGTAGCTGCTGTGAGTGCTGAATCAATTTCGGCTCTCGCCTTTTCAATTTTTTCTCTACCCGATGCTGAGGCTTCTGCTGTTTTGGTTGCACCAAGTGCCCTAGCTGCTTTGGCGACCGCTTGACTGAGATTCTGAAAAATTTTGACAAAACTGCTTTGAAATTCTTTCAGCTTGGGGTCTGTTAACTTCAGTTCCCCAATCGATTTAGTTACAAATTCTAAATCTTTAGACAGTTGTAAGCTGGTGATCACTTGGGTTCCTTTATTTTTATCAATCAAAGAAGTTCCAGCATTCACAACTCGAATCAGTCGCTGGCACTGGGAGACTTTATTTCCGTTGCAACTAGTAATGAACAAAGCAATGCTCAGGCTAACAAAAGCAATAACAGTATATTTATGTGAAATAGACATTAACACCCCAACAACAATAAAACCCAGAATATAGTATCCAGAATTATGAATAAAAAAGTAACTAAGTAGACGGATTAGGCACTTGTACTGAGCGAAGCCGTAAAGCCTGCGGCATAGCTACGCCCTAAGCGCCAGCCTCTCCAAGAGTTGTATTGGGCATAAGTTATTTCCCTTATCAAGTGCCTAAAATCACGGGTAAACACTTTTAAAATAACCTCTTAATAGGGGTGCAAAGCCTTATGCCCCAAAAGTGCGAGTTTTTTAGTGATTTCACCTACTACTTACTACATTTTCCATTTAGTCGCAATCACTACTTTATATTTATTTCTCTATTTTCTCACTAATGATTTTGGATTGGTATATTAGCCTTACTAAATACTAAAAAATCTTCACATAGTCTTGATAAAGAGTATATTTGTTGACTTGGGTGACTTAATGGTACAGTATTAATTAGTTTTTTGTATAAAAAGAATCTATAAAAACTGGATACTACTATGAAAACGAGTGGTTAAATTTAAAGTTTAGATGAAGTTTAGGTAAATATTTTGAATTGAGGTACGGGAATTACTAAACTTTTTAAAACAGCTAACTGTAACAAAAGTATTCATTAAATTTTGACTAACCAGGTTTAGTCAAGAAAGCCAGCAGATGTTTGGCTTGATTTCCCTCGGTCTTTACACATCCTCGTTCTGTAATGTGAAATTATGAAGACAAACTCATCCAACTCGTTGTTAACAGTACCAACTGGCCCACTAAAGATTTTAGAGTTGCCCCCTAACGGTGTGAGTACAAGTAGTGAATCTACCCATCTTTCCCTAGTAATTCCTACTTACAAAGAGCGTGATAACATTAAGAATGTAGTCAGCATATTGAGTCAGTTACTGGATGAATCTATTCCAGGAAAGTATGAATTGATTGTGGTAGACGATGATAGCCCAGATCGAACTTGGGAAGTAGCAGAATCCTTGACGAAAGAATACCCACAGTTGCGGGTGATGCGACGCCAACAGGAACGGGGGCTGTCCTCAGCAGTGATTCGTGGGTGGCAAGCAGCTACGGGGAGTGTGTTGGGGGTGATTGATGGGGATTTGCAGCATCCACCAGAGGTGCTGATGCAACTGTTGCGTAGTATTGAGCAGGGAGCAGATATTGCAGTAGCTAGCCGTCATGTAGAAGGAGGCGGTGTAAGTAGCTGGAGTGTTGTCAGGCGTTTCTTGTCTCGTGGCGCTCAGTTGTTAGGCTTAGTGATTTTACCAGGGGTACTGGGCAGAGTTTCCGATCCCATGAGTGGTTATTTTATGGTGCGTCGGAGTGCGATCGCCAATGCAACACTCAATCCAGTCGGATACAAAATTCTTCTAGAAGTAATCGGGCGGGGAAAAGTAGACCAAGTTGCCGAAGTTGGGTATGTGTTCTGCGAACGCAAAGAGGGTGAGAGTAAGGTGACATGGAAGCAATATATAGATTACATCCACCACTTAGTGCGGTTGCGGCTTTCCACAGGGCGAGTTGGACGATTGAGTAGAAAAGTCAATTTCCCCGTTGGTCGATTTCTCCGCTTTGGGTTGGTTGGCTTTAGTGGGGTATTTATAGATATGGCAGTGCTTTACTTACTCAGCGATCCGACTACCTTGGCTTGGCCACTGACACGCAGCAAAATTATTGCTGGTGAAATTGCGATTTTAAATAATTTCTT
Organism: Nostoc sp.; assembly: GCF_036917275.1. Taxonomy (GTDB): domain Bacteria; phylum Cyanobacteriota; class Cyanobacteriia; order Cyanobacteriales; family Nostocaceae; genus Nostoc. The sequence continues at coordinate 38,317 of NZ_JBALDF010000061.1, read as the reverse complement.
CTGGAATGACGCTTGGACATTTGCTGATGTCAGCGCCAGACAGCAAGAATGGCAGCAACGCCTGAAGCGGTTTGTCAAATTCAACGCTATCTGCCTTGCTGGACTTGTATTGAATGTGCTGATATTAAATTTGGTATTCAATTTTCTCATTCCTAACCGCTACATTGCCAACTTTATTGCGATCGCAGTTGCTACCATCTGGAATTTTTGGATTAATTTAAAACTTAGCTGGCGCGTCACCGACGTGAAATAATCACAACGAGGGATTTGAGATTTTGATTTTTGTTTTTAGATAGAACGAACTTAAATCTCAAACGTCAAATCTACAAATCCATTCCTGTGAGGACCAGCAATGAGAGTTTTTTTCCAAGGTGCATTTGATTTTTACAGAAAAATTATCTCGTTGCTACCTGCCTATGCTACCCATTTCCTGTCTCTGGCAGATACAAACTCTGGCTTACAACACAAGCATTGGCATCATTGGCAGACTCGCCTCCCTCCTTCCTGGCTTCACCCCTTGCTGAACTTGATGTGGTTGCTCATCGGCATCAACTTGCGCCTAGCCAACTTGACTGCAAAGCCTCCTTGGACTGATGAGTTTTCCACCCTGGTGTTTAGCTTGGGGAATACTTTTTTATCAATACCCCTAGATCAAGCGATCACACCTGATATCCTATTGCAACCACTGCAACCAAACCCAGCAGCTAGTATTGGTGATGTCATTCATAACTTAGTTACACAAGATAACCATCCACCACTGTATTTTATGCTGGCTTACTTGTGGATGAAATTATTTAAGAGCGAAGGAGGATTAGTATCGCTGTTTGCTGCGCGATCGCTACCAGCTATAATCGGTGCTGCCTCCATTCCATGTATTTACATATTAGGTAGGCTAGCGTTTCGTTCGCCATTAGTGGGACACTTGGCTGCTGCCATGATGGCAGTATCACCCTACGGCGTCTTTTTAGCACAAGAAGCACGCCAATACACTTTGGCAGCTTTATGGGTAACTGCTTCCCTTACCTGCTTAGTAATTACCACCCGTCATATTCAAAACCGCACACCTTTACCCATCTGGATAGCACTTCTTTGGGTAGGAATTAATGCTTTAGGTGTTGCTACTCATTACTTCTTCACTCTCACCCTCTGCACAGAAGGTGTAGTTTTGATTTTTCTTGCTTGGCATCAATTGCAGACTAGCAGCAAATTTTCTCTTTTATTCTCTCCTCCTTGGCGGCGCATCTATGCCGTTGCTACAGGTACAATTGTTGCGAGTTTAATTTGGCTACCAATCTTTTTAGAAAATAGAAATCGTGAGAATTTGACCGAGTGGATTCGAGGTTCTCGCGTCGGACTAGATTGGTTCAGCCCAATTTTTCAAGCTTTAGGAACATTGATTGCAATGATTTCCCTCCTGCCAGTTGAATCTTCACAGATATTGGTTGTGATTCCTTCTGGACTGGTAATGTTGACTTTCTTTATTTGGGCAGTGCCAATTTTACTGCGTGGGATCAAGATTCAACTACAGCAATCAAAAAGCCGAATTATGATTCAGGTGTTTGCTGGAGTCGTTATCAGTGCGATCGCTTTATTCTTTATTTTTACGTACTTTTTGGGGATTGACTTGACCAGGGGTGCTCGCTATAACTTTGTTTACTTTCCCGCCATTGTTATTTTACTAGGGGCAAGTCTGGCAGTGTGTTGGCATCCTCCCAAGGAATTGATGGAAAGAGAACAAGGGAAAAATGGCATAAAAAGCATAGGTAAATGGGGAATAAATGGGAAAAAAGCCGTGATGTTAATTTGGTTAATGGGATTTTTTAGTGCAGTAACAGTATTCTGCAATCTCGGCTATCAAAAATATTATCGCCCTGACCTTTTTGTGCAACTAATCCAACAAATATCCCCAGTGCCAGTACTGATTGCCACTACCCACAAAACTTATGTACACACTGGGGAAATGATGGGGGTAGCTAGGGAGATTAAACTTGCCAATTTACCTCAAAAACCTTTGTTTCTTCTTGCCCATCAAGACCAAAACCCAAATACTTCCACCATTGCTCTGGAAAATACTTTAAAGAAATTACCACGACCTTTTGACTTGTGGCTGGTAAACTTTCACGCACCCATAGCAGAAACCGTAAAAACATGCGTTAAGTCTGACACTCAATCTTTGCCAAACATAAACGGCTACGAATATGAACTTTATCATTGCCAGCAGAGTTAATAAGCTGGGGAATGGGGGATGAGGGAGCAGAGGAGAAGTTAGAACTGGATTCATCCACCTTTGATACTCGTTCATCCACCTTTGATACGCGTTCATCCACCTTTGATACGCGTTCATCCACCTTTGATACGCGTTCATCCACCTTTGATACTCGTTCATCCACCTTTGATACTCGTTCATCCACCTTTGATACGCGTTCATCCACCTTTGATACTCGTTCATCCACCTTTGACACTCGTTCATCCACCTTTGATACTCGTTCATCCACCTCAGAACCTCAAAGCTTCCAATGCCCCATGCCCGATACAACTCTTAGAGAGGCTGCGCCAATGGCTTTGCCCAACTCTTAGAGAGGCTACACCAACGGCTACGCTCAGGACAAGCTCAGTACAAGTGCCCAATGCCCCAATCTACATGCATCTTGTGGAAGTTCGTCAAATATCAAGATCCATAGCAAACTAAAGAAGGAAGAACAAAACATATCTCATGGCTCTTGAAGCAGCGAAGGCTGTAAATAGCGAACAAGGAGGATTTATGCGTGCAGTACTGATGGCAGGCGGTTCGGGAACGCGGCTTCGCCCGTTAACTTGCGATCTCCCCAAACCGATGGTGCCCATTCTAAATCGACCAATTGCCGAACATATTATCAATCTTCTCAAACGACATCAAATTACAGAAGTTATAGCAACATTGCATTATTTACCTGATGTCTTGCGAGACTACTTTCTAGATGGCAGCGATTTTGGTGTCCAGATGACTTATGCTGTCGAAGAAGATCAGCCTTTAGGTACAGCAGGCTGTGTGAAAAACATTGCCGAACTCCTTGATGAAACCTTTTTAGTCATTAGCGGTGATAGCATAACAGATTTTGACCTTACGGCAGCGATCGCATTTCACAAACAAAAAAAGTCAAAAGCTACTTTGATTTTAACCAGAGTTCCTAACCCAATTGAATTTGGGGTGGTGATTACCGATGAGGAAGCACGGATTCGGCGATTTTTAGAAAAACCCTCTAGTAGTGAAATTTTTTCCGATACCGTCAACACTGGCACTTACATTCTCGAACCAGAAGTTTTGGAATATATGCCAGCAAACACTGAGTCTGACTTTTCCAAAGACTTATTTCCCTTACTACTAGCAAAAGATCAGCCAATGTATGGTTACATTGCTCAAGGTTACTGGTGTGATGTTGGTCACTTAGATGCCTATCGTGAGGCTCAGTATGACGCCTTAGATCAGAAAGTGCAACTAGATTGTGCCTATAAAGAAGTTTCCCCTAAATTATGGGTGGGTCAAAATACTTACATCGACCAAACGGCTGTAATTCAAACCCCAGCAGTGATTGGTGATAATTGCCGCATCGGGGCAAGAGTACAGATTGAGGCAGGAACCGTAATTGGTGATAATGTCACTATTGGTGCTGATGCGAATCTTAAACGTCCCATAGTCTGGAATGGGGCATTCATTGGCGAAGAAGCAGCTCTTTCAGCCTGTGTAATTTCCCGTGGGACTCGTGTAGACCGCCGCGCTCAAGTATTAGAAGCTGCTGTTGTCGGTTCACTTTCTACGGTGGGAGAAGAAGCCCAAATTAGCCCCGGCGTGCGCGTTTGGCCCAGTAAAAAGATTGAGTCAGGGGCAATTTTAAACATTAACTTGATTTGGGGAAACACCGCTCAACGGAATTTATTTGGGCAACGTGGTGTGCAAGGATTGGCTAATATCGACCTCACCCCAGAATTTGCCGTGAAATTGGGAGCTGCTTACGGTTCTACTTTGAAACCTGGTTCTAAGGTAACGGTTTCTCGTGACCAGCGTAATGTCTCTCGGATGGTGACGCGATCGCTGATTGCTGGTTTAATGTCAGTAGGTATTGATATTCAAAACCTTGATGCTACAGCTATCCCCATCACCCGCACGATTATACCCACAATGTCAGTAGCTGGTGGTATCCATGTGCGGGTACACCCCGATCGCCCTGACTACATTTTGATTGAATTCATGGATGCTAAGGGCATTAATATCTCCAAAGCCCTAGAAAAGAAAATTGAAGGGGCTTACTTTAAGGAGGATATGCGACGGGCGCTAATTCATGAAATTGGCGATGTATCTTACCCCAGCCAAGTCATTGACCGTTACTGTACAGCCTTTGAGAAGCTTTTACATGTTCATACACTCCGCAACAGTCGGGCTAAAGTGGTGATTGATTATGTTTATGCCGTATCGGGGGCAGTTTTACCCCAAATGTTAGATAAATTTGGTGCTGATGCGGTAGTACTGAATGCCAGTGTGAATAAAACGGCGATGTCAGTAACTGACCGAGAAGGACTGCTGACTCAGTTAGGTCATGTAGTCGAGGCATTGAAAGCTAACTTTGGTGTGCAAGTCACGGCTAATGGAGAACAGCTGATTTTAGTTGATGAATCAGGCTACCCAATTCGTGGGGAAACTTTAACAGCACTGATGGTAGACATGATTCTGACGGCTAACCCCAGAGGAACAGTAGTAGTGCCAGTTCATGCTTCCAGTGCTATTGAACAAGTCGCCCGTCGCCACGATGGCAGAGTGATTCGCACCAAAGCTAACCCTACAGCTTTGATGGAAGCTTGTCAGAAAAATCCGAATGTGGTCTTAGGAGGTAGTGGAGAAACTGGTTTTATTTTCCCGCAACTGCATCCAGGATTTGATTCCATGTTCTGCATTGCCAAGATAATTGAGATGTTGACTATCCAGGAGCGATCGCTCGCTGCTGCGCGGTCAGAATTGCCCCGTGTAATTCATAAAACTTATACAATCCGTTGCCCGTGGACAGCCAAGGGTGCTTTGATGCGTTACTTAGTGGAAACTCACCCAGCCCAAAACTTAGAACTCATCGATGGAGTGAAAATTTGTCAACCCTACGATGACAGTTGGCTGTTAGTTTTACCAGATGCCAGCGAACCACTGGTGCATTTGTATGCAAATAGCAACGATCGCGATTGGGTAGATGAGACTGTAAGAAATTACCGCACCCGTGTTCAAGCGTTTGTGGAAAGACAACAAGAATATCAACCTGCCGAAGTCTAATTTGTAATTTGTAATTCGTAATTAAATTTTTTAATTACGAATTCCGAATCTACTTTGTAGGAGCAATTACAGGGTCGTAGTTAGAATGGAATGCCGATGCAGGAGCATCAATATCAGTGCTTAGACTTTCACCAGTTTCAGCATCAAAAAAAGCTGTTACTGTTGCACGGTCATAGCTACCAACCCGAATTTTAAAGCCTTGTGGAAAGTCTAAAAATAAATCCAACACCAAAAACTAACTTCTTCATATTTCACTCATTGACAGTTATTGCCTTGTTCCCAGTCTGAGACTGGGAATACCAGTTCGGAGGCTCCGCCTCCCTCTCTTGGTGGCAGAGCCGCCAGGGTACGCATTTCCAGCCAGAGACTGGAATACGAGATTTTACGAGGTTTATAAGTTTAAGTTGACACTAATAAGCATTGCTATGCCCCTACGATAAATCTATATGTATCAGGGTTTGTATGAAACGGTATCAGAGGAGTTAAAAATTATCATCGACGGCATTCTGGTAAATTTCTTTTAGCGTAATTGCAATCAAAATCAATTAAAGCTTCCCTACTAGAGGTGAATGTTCTAGTTGTGGAGTATGCGTCACTGTTTGGACTTGCTTCAGATGACCAAATTTTCAAATAGTAATGATTATTATCATCGCTAGACCATAATTCATAACGGTAATTACCTCCTGAACCCTGACTGGTTAAATAGTCAGCTAGTACTTTATTTGATGCAGACAACAAGCTCAATACAGTCAAAACCGGAATTACAGCTACTTTTAGTATTTGGATTAATTTCATAAATGCACAAAAAAGTTACTTTCTCTAGCTTCCTTTACCGATGTACTTTTTGAAACTAGTAATCATTCGGAATATTGTGTGAGGATATCGTAAGGTACTTTTGAAGAAGAATTCAGAAGTCAGAATCAATCAGTGGGGGATTCAGACCCACCACTGTCTTGTTGACCACCAAATTTTCAATTTGGTGAGGGTTTTAAACCCGATTATTCATCCGCCAGTCGCACAAAATTCATTCTGAATTCTGGCTCCTAACTCCTGAATTCTTTTTTGATAAGAAGTTGTCTTGTAGCCTACTCCTTCTTGAGGTGGAATGAACCGTCGCCCGCCTTTTCAGTTTGTTTCTGAAATCCTTCATAAAACTTTACTTAAATCAAATGATAAATTTTTGCAATTACTCTGGTAGTATATCCTCATGCTTCTTGAGATAGATATTCATTAAGCTAATAGTTGAAGTTATTTGCAAACTTTCTCAGGAGATAACGCCATGACAAGCGTGGCTGTTCAAAAACCGGAGTCAATTCCCTGGTGGGCAGGGAACGCCCGGTTAACCAACCTCTCAGGTAAGCTTTTGGGCGCTCACGTTGCTCATGCGGGGTTAATTGTTCTCTGGGCTGGTGCAACAACCCTTTTTGAACTTGCCCACTTCAACAGAGCGCAACCAATGTACGAACAGGGCTTAATTCTATTGCCCCATCTTGCAACCCTTGGTTGGGGTGTTGGAAGTGGTGGACAGATAGTAGATACCTATCCTTACTTCGTCGTTGGAGTATTGCACCTAATTAGCTCCGCCTTCCTGGGATTTGGCGGTATCTTTCATGCCCTACGTGGGCCTGCCATCTTAGAAGAGAGATTTTCCTTCTTTGGCTATCGCTGGGAAGATGCTAATAAAATGACCACTATTCTGGGTATTCACCTAGTGTTACTGGGTCTGGGAGCCGGGTTATTGGTTGCCAAAGCCATGTTCTTTGGCGGCTTGTACGATTCTACGGTGGGTGAGGTGCGCGTAGTTTCTAGCCCTACTTTGAACTCTGTCGTCATTTTTGGCTACTTATTTGGTGGCGGTGGCAAACACTGGATTGCTGGAGTCAACAACCTGGAAGACTTGGTTGGTGGTCATATTTGGGTGAGCATTCTCTGCATTGCTGGCGGTATCTGGCACATTACCACTCAACCTTTTGGCTGGACAAAGCAGCTGTTTATCTGGTCAGGAGAAGCATACCTTTCTTACAGCTTGGGTGCTTTAGCTCTAATGGGTTTTATTGCCGCTTATTTTGTCTCTGTTAACACATTAGCTTACCCACCGGAATTTTATGGGCCAGCCTTGAGTATTGGGTTTGACCGTTTTCCTTACTTCCAGAGTGGAAATTTTCTATCCTCTCGCGTTTGGCTGGCGAATGCTCATTTTTGGCTAGGTTTCTTCTTTCTTCAAGGGCATCTCTGGCACGCTTTACGCGCTGCTGGATTTGACTTTGGCGCTTGGAGAGTCGTCCGTTCAACTCGTGGGGAGGCAATCTAACAATGGCAACTGCAACCATAATTCCGCAGGAATCCGGTTGGTGGGCTGGCAATGCCCGATTCATTAACCTATCGGGTAAGCTTTTGGGCGCTCATGTTGCTCATGCTGGGTTGATTGTCCTTTGGGCAGGAGGAATGACCTTATTTGAAATCACTAAATACGACCTCTCCCGACCGATGTATGAGCAGGGATTAATTTTGCTGCCCCATCTGGCAACTTTAGGATTTGGTGTTGGCGACGGCGGTCAAATTGTTGATACCTATCCTTATGTTGTAATTGGTGTTTTACATCTAATTAGTTCTGCTGTACTAGGTGCTGGTGGCATTTACCATGCTGTTCTAGGCCCAGCAATGTTGGATGATAACCCGTCTTTCCCTGGCTTGTTTGGCTACAACTGGAAAGATGAAGACAAGATGACCACGATCATCGGCATTCATTTGCTGTTGTTGGGGTTCGGGGCTTGGTTGTTGGTGGCAAAGGCGCTGTTTTGGGGTGGTCTTTATGATCCAGCAGTAGCATCTGTACGAGTGATTACTGAACCGACTATTAACCCAGGTCGCATCTTTGGCTATCTCTTCGGTGCTTTTGGCAAACAGGGAATGGCAGCAGTTAATAACCTAGAAGATGTCATCGGTGGACATATCTGGGTAGGAATACTCTGCATTGTCGGGGGATTTTGGCACATTCTCACTAAGCCTTTTAGTTGGGCGAAAAAGGTACTATTTTGGTCTGGTGAGGCTTACCTATCCTATAGCCTGGGCGCTCTGGCTTACATGGGTTTGTTGGCAGCATATTTTGTAACGGTGAATGATACCGTTTATCCCACAGTGTTCTATGGCCCGTTAGGACTGAGTACTACTGCATCGGGAGTGATTACATCTCGTACTTGGCTAGCAACCACTCACTTTGCTTTGGCAGTTGTCTTTTTAGCTGGTCATATCTGGCACGCCTTGAGGGTGCGTGTCATAGCGGCTGGACTTGATTTTGAGCAGGGAGTTATCAATCCTGCGGGGAGTCCTGAAATCGGGAATTTCGACACCCCGGTGAATGCTTCTGATATCACCCTGAAGTTGTTGGCAAATCTTCCTATTTACCGTCAAGGCTTGTCTCCCTTTTCACGGGGGCTGGAAATTGGTATGGCGCACGGCTATTTCTTGATTGGCCCGTTCGTAAAACTAGGCCCACTGCGGGATACGGAATTGGCAAATCTAGCAGGGCTACTTGCGACAATTGGTCTAGTATTGATTTTGTCTATTTGCTTGTGGTTGTATGGTAGTGTGTCATTTCAAAAACGCAAACCGGCTCAAGGGGAACTACCGGAAAACATGAAAACGGCTAAGTCTTGGAGCGAGTTTAATGCTGGCTGGACAGTGGGTAGCTGCGGAGGAGCTTTGTTTGCCTTCCTGCTGTTAAGCAATAGCAGTTTGTTTTTCTAAGTTGTATCAACTTGTTTGAGGTTTACGTAGAGGACGAATGGCTATTGTTGCATAAGTCCTTTTGAACACACAATTATCTATTTATCAGGTGTCAATATGTCGAAAAAAATTGGTTTGTTTTACGGTACTCAAACTGGCAACACTGAATCTGATGCCGAAAAAATTCGGGATGAGTTTGGTGGTGATGTTGTAACATTACATCCCATTTACGAAGCAGATACTAGCACTTTTGATGAGTATGAATTGCTGATTATTGGCTCTCCCACTTGGGATATTGGTCAACTTCAGAGCGATTGGGAAGGCTTTTTCTCTGATCTGGATGATATAGATTTTAGTGGTAAGCGGGTCGCGTATTTTGGTGATGGAGACCAATATGGCTATAGCGATAACTTCCAAGATGCAATAGGAATTCTGGAAGAAAAAATTTCCAAACGGGGCGGTAAAACTGTTGGCTACTGGCCAACTGAGGGGTATGAATTTGATCAATCTAGAGCTTTGAAAAATGGCAAGTTTGTCGGATTGGCACTTGATCAAGGTAGTCAATCTGAGTTAACAGACGAGCGAATTAAAACTTGGGTTGCTCAGTTGAAAACAGAATTTGGTTTGTAGAAAGTCAACTTAAGCCTTGGTGAATGGAATACGCGGCTACACAAACAGGAACTACACCTGCGTGAGCTAGAAAATCAAGGTTTTTTAACCCGTGCAGATGGGTAGAGCCTAGTGTAGACGCGTTTTCTAATCGCTCTTATAGCTGAAATTGATAATTCAGAAGTTATAGGTATTTATGTCTGATTCATTTGATGTTCTGTGGTTAAATGCTAGTCCTATTTTGAAGCGTTTTGATGAACCATTACTTAAATACTTATCTGGGTATATAAGCGTCGCCCAGTGGGAATACCATCAAACCAAAGATGAAGCCAGTTCCATAGATCAAGCTGTGGAATTAGTGGATGAATTTTTAGAATGCCGCGATCGCCCTGTGCATCTGGCAGGTCATAGTATAGGTGGTGCGATCGCTTTAAGCTATGCTCGTCGATTTCCTCAAAAAGTGCGATCGCTCACTCTGCTGGCTGTAGCTGCTCAACCTGCAAACAATTGGCACGCTCACTATTACTTTCAACGACAACTTTTTCAGATCAGCCGTGAACTAGTTTTGGCAAGCAGCGTTCGCAGTCTTTTTGGAAATCAATCACCTCATACCACTAAAAAGTTAGTAGCTGCCTTAGATAAAGATTTAGAACAATCTCCCTCGTCACACTCTTTGTTTAAGTTGGTTTATTTACCCAAGGGTGGAGTTTCTATGCCAATGATGGTATGTGGTAGCAAGAGTGATCCAGTAGTCAATCCACCTGCATTGCATGACTGGCTGAATTGGTTCAAGCCAGAAGATAAACTGTGGGAATGCCCAGAAGGGTATCATTTTTTTCACTACTTCTATCCGGAACAGGTTGGCAAACAGATTTTAAGTTTTTGGGAATGCCACCATCCGCATCCACTAGAAGCATCTGCACTATCCCTAAGCACTTCTACAAATTAGCAATAAAATTTTGCTTAAAAAGGCTTGCTCTAATTCCCTCCTTTTTAAGGGGGGTTAAGGAGGATTAAGTCTTAACCCAAGCGGATTGAATTATAAGTGTTCATCCAAACTTGATATCAGCTTCAGAAAAAACTGCTAGCAAAAACTGATATTTGCTTGCAGCCAAGAGTAGTTACTATTGTCGCTTTGCTTGTGGTGTCTATTTTTCCTCCGGTTTTGATGATTACATTTTGTAAAGATATAGCCTAAATAAGAATTAGTTTCAATAAACTAAATTTGTAATCTCAATAATTGGTAATTAGCTTCAATAAGTAGAGCATGTGGCAAGAAGTGCTGACCACAATCGGTAACGCTTATGGTGAATTGGAAGAAGCTTTCCTCCTTTAGATAAAAGCTTCAATTCTACACATGTACTAGCTGATTTGTTGGACTTACGCGACATTTCACTGCTGAAATAAGAACTAATTAATTGAGTATTATTAGCAACAATTACTAATCGGCTTAACAATGCAGACATACGGCAATCCCAACGTCAAATTTGATTGGTGGAATGGTAACGCCCGCTTCGCCAACCACTCTGGCTTATTTATCGGCGCTCATGTGGCACAAGCAGCGCTGACGACGCTCTGGGCTGGGGCGTTTACATGGTTTGAACTCTCTCGCTTCAATCCCCAAGTGCCTATGGGCGAACAGGGGCTGATTTTGCTTCCCCACTTAGCCACCTTAGGTTTTGGTGTCGGCGCAGGTGGTCAGGTAGTCGATACTTACCCTTATTTCGTTATCGGCGCTTTACACTTAATCTCCTCTGCTGTGCTTGGTGCAGGGGCACTTTTCCACACCTTCAAAGGTCCAAAAAACTTAAAAGACGCCACTGGTCGCGCTCGGAAATTTCATTTTGCATGGGACGACCCGAAAAAACTTGGGTTTATCTTAGGACATCACCTGATTTTCTTGGGAGTAGGTGCTTTACTCCTGGTAGGAAAAGCGATGTTCTGGGGAGGACTGTACGACTCGACAATTCACGATGTCCGAGTTGTCACCGACCCCACCCTCAACCCCTTGGTCATTTATGGCTATCAAACTCACTTTGCCAGTGTTAACAACTTAGAAGATTTAGTCGGCGGTCATATCTATGTAGGCTTGTTACTCATTGGCGGCGGTATTTGGCACATCCTCATAGAGCCTTTACCTTGGGCGAAAAAGCTTTTAATTTTCTCCGGTGAAGCCATCCTTTCCTACTCTTTAGGCGGTATTGCCTTAGCAGGATTTGTTGCAGCTTACTTCTGTGCAGTGAATACTTTAGCTTATCCCGTGGAATTTTATGGCCCTATTTTGGAACTAAAACTCGGAGTTAGTCCTTATTTTGCCGACAGCATTAAGTTAGCTAACGGTGGTTACACTTCCAGAGCATGGTTAGCAAATGCCCATTTCTTCTTAGCTTTCTTCTTCTTGCAAGGTCATCTGTGGCACGCCCTACGAGCAATTGGCGTTGACTTTAGCCAAATTGAAAGGGCAATAAATGCCATAGGTAGCGAATCGTAACAAGTGCTGAGTTAGGAGTTAGGAGAGACGCGATTAATCGCGTCTGTACAGGAGTTAGAAGTTAGAAATTCCTCCCCCACTCCCTACTCCCTACTCCCCACTCCCCACTCCCGACTTTTAAAGGTATTTAACTATGACAATTACAACTGATAGAACCTTAGCAGAAGACACAAATTTATCGTGGTTAGTGGGTAATGCCCGTTTAATTGATTTATCTGGTCAATTATTAGGCGCTCACGTTGCTCATGCAGGCTTAATTATGTTTTGGGCGGGAGCAATAACAATATCGGAAGTTACACGCTTTGTTCCTAGCGTACCAATGTATGAACAGGGATTGACTTTGTTACCCCACTTAGCAACTTTGGGTTGGGGTGTAGGTGCTGGAGGTGAAGTAGTCGATACCTATCCCTATTTTGTAATTGGCATTTTGCATTTAGTTGCATCTGCTGTGTTGGGTGCAGGTGGACTTTTTCATGTTTTTCGTGGTCCGGCAATTTTATATAATGCCGGTGGACAAGCGGCGAAATTTCACTATGAATGGAATGACCCCAAGCAATTGGGTTTGATTTTAGGTCATCACCTAATTATTCTGGGTTTGGGAGCATTTTTGCTAGTGCTAAAGGCGACGATTTTTGGCGGAATTTATGACACTAATTTGGGAAATGTCCGCCTAATTAGCAATCCTAATTTAAACCCAGTGACAATTTTTGGTTATTTAGTTGGTTTGAAAGATGGTAGCTGGACTCCTTTAGGGATGGCAAGTGTTGACAACTTAGAAGATGTCATTGGTGGTCATATTTGGGTTGGCTTCATCTTAATTTCTGGTGGCGCATGGCATATTCTTGTGCAGCCTTTTGCATGGGTAAGACGAATTTTACCAATTGAAAATAGTGAAGAAATTCTTTCTTACAGCTTGCTGGGTTTAGCTTTGATGGCTTGGATTTCTGCCGTATTCGTGGGATATAACACGACAGTTTATCCAAGAGAGTTTTACGGTTATGAACGTCTGGGATTGGCAGATATTCAGTTTTTCCTTGGTGTAACGGCCTTCTTAGGTTATGTTTGGCACTATTGGCGATCGTCACATCAAGCTAATAGTTAATTAAGTTTCGCTCAACCCTAGCTAAATAAAGTCCTATGCCTGCGGTTAACAGCAGTGGACTGCGGGCATTTTTTTGGAATTTTTAGGAGGATAACTAATGTTAACTATGATTTTGTGCGCCTTTTGCACTTGGACAATAATGATTCTATTTATTGGTAGTGTCTGGTTAACGCTAAAAAAAGGGATAATTCATTTAAAAACGCTGCATGAAATTCCCTGTTCTGGTTGCGAATATTTCACCAACGACTACCGCCTCAAATGTACTGTACACCCAAAAAAAGCTTGTTCTGAGGAAGCGATCGCCTGTATTGATTTTGAGCCGAAAACTTCTGCCTGTAATGCTTGCCAAAAGGGACGACGAAAGCTTTGTTAAATTTATTTGATTAATTGTTATGTAAGATGCAAGAGTGCGATCGCCTTTAGTGTTGGTGCTGCGATCGCTACTTTACAGTTAAAAGCACTTTTTTACCAAATTGATTAATAAACTATTTTTACTAAAAATTAAGAATTTTAAACTTTTTTCTTAAAGTAAAATTTTGGTACGTTTATACTATATTATTCACCAGATAAGCATAAGTCTTCAAAACTAGCGATATGGCTGAATTAAAATTTTTGGGTTATAAGATAAGTCTTACAAACTAAGAATTCATTCTACTAGCTTACTCTGTTGGCTACTGTTTAAGCGCATCAACCTTTTAGGGTAAGTCACAAAATTGAAATATTACTAAACAGTGGTTGCATCATGACATCAACATCAAGACATTCTATTGAGGAAAGCTCAAATCCCTTAGCAAAATTAGATTATACTCCATTATTAGATAAAATTTTACAGTTAATTAAAGAAAAGCCACTTTTCAAATTTTCTCCAGATAGAAATAAACTCAGAATCTCAGCTTATGATATTGCCTATGAAATTGCTACCAATCCCAACCTACGTCCACAAAGTCCTTTAACGCAGAATATAGGTATTAAAGCAGCAACCGTAAATTTTATTTCGGATACAGAGTTTTATTCTAAAATCCAAGCTATTAGAGATGAATTGAGAAGACAACTTGTTACTGCTTGTGGAGAAAACCAAACTCAATCTTCCTTAGACAATCTTTGCACACCATTATCTGATTTTATTAGCACTCAAGCTGGCTTACCATTTAAATATCCTTTTAACAAGACTTATAGTTTTACATCTCAGCGGTTAGTTATTGAGAATAGCTTGGCTCAAGAGAGGCGTAAAGGTACAGAGTCAGTCATAAAAGCTCATCACTTGAACGTCAAATTTGAAGGCATATCTAATTTTAAGAGCAGGTTTTTAGAGAGCCTTAAAAGCTACATAGATACTATAGCTAAACCCGATTCACAAGATTGGCAACAACTGACAGAAATTTTAGACAATATATCAGAGCAAAAAGAATCTGAACTTACTGAATTTCAAAAAATAGTAGATACTGAATCTCTTCCGAGACTACTACGAGATATCAAAATAAATTATTTGGATTATTTGAGAATAGAATGTGCCAAAACTAATCTACATCATTCCAATACACAGGGTTTTGAATGTTTAGAAACATTGAATAAGCGGCTGAGATTATTAATAAATTATATCAACGATCCAGATTTAGATGATCCCGATTATGAAGTAAATTATTTACTTGATAAGCCTGTTAATCTCAGGACAGCTTTTTCTCAAGCAAATTCCTTTGATATCTTGCCTATTATTCCTGAGTATGAAGGAATGATAGGAGAAAGCGTAGATAAAGACAGAGGTATCCAAGAATTCAACTTGGGTGTGAGGTTAAAGCTCAATGGTTCTGTAAATTCTTATCATGAAAATTCAGTCGTGAATTACTATATGACTGAACTTGACCCCACCAGTCCGCGTCATAAAGACCAACTAAAAGATCCTGCAAAAGCCAAGAATTTTAAAGAAAAGGTTTTGAAAATTGCTTGTCTTTATTATTTCGTTTTCGCTGTCGATGAAGAAGGCAAGATACCTGATAAAAATTATGATCCTACTCCTAAATTTAAGGACGATATTTTAAATAAATTGAAAGTCGGTATTTCTGATGAGGAAGTTACAAATTTATTAATCAAAATTCACGGGTTGATATTGAATAAGGATGTTTGGCAAGTCGAACGAAAATTAGCAGCCTTAAGAAATCTGCTGCAAACCTTTCTTAAGAAAAAAGAAATATTGCCATCTTTTTCTAAAAGAGTACAATTATGTATTAGTAAAGCAGTTCTGCATAAAAATGTCTCAAAAATTATTAATACTCGTAGTTTTTTGAAACTTGATTTAAATCAACAAAACCAATCAAATTTCAAAGCTAAAGCTAGAGAAGCTCTGGCTTATGTGGAGGTTTTACCACCTACTGTAAATGAACAATCTCTTAGTTCATTATCTGTCACTTTTACTTTTGATGATGTTCGCTATTTTACAGATAGTGATAAGCAAAATTTCTCGATGGAGTATGATATCACAGGTATTAAAGGATTGCCTGTTATATTTTCTCCAATCGGAGAGAAAGATGGTAAACCTATATCTCACGGAATATATGATAACTACTTTGCGAAGGAAAAAATAATAGTTATTTATTATAAATCCAAAGAAGTAAGAGAAGAAATATTTAAAAATACTCAATCACCAGAAGCTACTATATATCAGCAAGTCTTCACTTTATTAAGTTACTTGTGTATTAATATTTGTCGAGAGCAAATTAGTCTAGATAGCGAAAAGCAAGAAAAACTCTTTATTCCAATTTTTAGATTTCATCTCCAAGATACTCAGGAAACAACAGAAGATGAAGTTTTTCTCAATTCTTTATCAAAAGCATTAGCACATATTCTTCGTCGAGATTGCATAGCTGATGCTCAAGGACTAAATGTAAAAAATATAAAAAAAATAGATAAGTATAAAGAACAAAATGCTTTATCATCGTTGTACGCTTTGATTCCTAAAACTTTTGAGTTGCAAGAAGGTTATCAAGCTCAACTGGATAAACTGGCAATTATTGTTGTTTCTAGCTGGTTGAGTGATGCAGTTTGGGATGAAAAAGATAAACTTGCCAAAAGGTCAAATATATATGGCGAAATTATTGTTATTAATCACATATCTAATACAACAGTAAAAGTTGAACCTATCAAAACATTTGCAGACAATCAACCTCATTCTAAAATATCTACTGAATCAGAGGTTGTGAAAGATGAAATTAGTAAACTTTACCAACAAGGTTATCGACATTTTTTATACATAGCAAAAGCTCCCTATACTAGGAGTTTGGGTATAACTAAATTGGAATCAGACCCAGATTCATTATTTTTCATGTCTCAGGATGTAGTTCAGTATCTCAAAGCAGGTAAGCCAGATATCAAGCTATATCCAATATTTATGGATAACTATCCTGCTATCAACTTGGTTGAAGGGAAAGCTGATTCCTTTTATATTCCTGATATTGAAGAATTAGAGAAGTTATCTGTGGATAAAAGCCAACAAACCAGAGTTTTTCTCAACCTCTTTACAGGCCGTTCTGTAGATAAAAAGCGGACTATATTTAATAGTGTAGTTTGTTACAGTACTTTATTAAATATTTATGACGTAGGTGATACGAAAGATATTATAGAAGGGTTATTAGATAAAGATTCGCCTTTACAAAAGACGATTTTACAATACATTGCTTTATTTCATTTTTCTCGATACGAAGTAAATATAAACATTGCTCTCAAGCTGAACCCTTATAGTAAACTCATTGGTGACGAAGGTATCGGTAAAATATCTACTTATACTTACTCGGTGAAGAATGTTAAATTTAATAACTTAGCCTTTTTGACCGAAATTAGGAGTGCGCTTTATGGCAAATGATTTAGGCATTAATTTAGGTCGAGTATTTGAAATAAGTTTTAATATCGGTATTTTAACTTACTTTCAGCATTCCAAGTTAAAACATTCCTACGGCGATGTTTATCTTCAGCCTTTAAGTAAGTTATCTTTGCATAAGATACAAAAGGCTATAGCTAATAATTTTATAGATAAATCTCATCAAGAAATTATTGGAGACTGGGTAAAATTATTTATTCAAAAAGGATGGACTTCAGGCTACAGCTTTGTGCGAGAATATATAGAAGCATCTGGCTGGCTAACTAAAAGCAAAATAGAAATTATCTATTTTCAGTGTGATTTCCACAATGAAAACGCCTTTGGTATCAAAAATTTAGAGAGATATCCTCCTGACTGCTACAAAGAAATTTTAGAAGTTCAGGGATTTGAAAACGTAGATATCAGTCGTTATATAGATGCTGGGGAATTCCTGAAAGCAGATACTCTCTTATTGCTGCGGTACATGGGGAAGTATCGAATTTTAGTTGTAGACTTATCCACTTTTACAACTTCCGCTATTCATTCTGTAACTGACTTAAATAACATTCAAAGTTTAGTAGAATCATTAAATACTGAGTTAAATTATGTGCGTTCCAAGTCTAGTTTTTGTGGACTCGGTATCGATACTGGAAATAGTAGCGACAATAACAATAAACTTAATGAGATATATTCTAAAGAATTGACTCGCTTCTTCTGTGCTTTCAAGACTAAAGACAAGGAAGCAGTGAAGGTTATCCAAGCTTCTAGTTATGCTTGGAGCTTTTATAAATTTCTGCTGTCATCAGGTAAAATATCAGGAACTGATGCAGTTAAGTTTAATTGCTTTGGATATAGTGACAGAATGATTAACGGCATTGCTTTGACTAAAGAAAAAGACAATGCTCAAAATAGTCTGGAAATATTAAATAATTGTTATGAAATATACAAAAATAAGAGTGACAAAGATATTAATGACAGCCGCAACACGTTACTTGAAGTCATTAAAAGTAATGCAGCTAGAAACTTTCAGGATGGCAACAGGTTTGTCAAAGATATAGTTGAAATAAAAAAAGATACAATAAATTATATCCCAAATACTGAAGTATTTGAGGCTGGACAAGATTTTTTTAATACGGCTGGTCTTGTACCTGAATCTATTAAGCGATCGCTAGACCTAAAAGAAACAGAATTTAGAAATGCTCATGCAGAGTTGATACATCGAACCCTTGCAGATTCTAGAATACCATTGCTGTTTTTGACGGGAAATCCTGGAATTGGTAAAACTACAGCAGTTGCAAAGCAAATTATTGACCACTTACATGAGGGTTCACTCCTAATATATGTCAGTCCTCGAATTCAGGTTAACCGAGATATTATTGAGAAATTTACACAAGAAAATAGCTTAAAATTAGTTTCGGACAATTTAATTTGTATTAATACCAATAAAAGAATACTTGATGATGCCAATGGAGGTTACGTTGTTGAGTACTATAATAATAACCTGACTGACGAACATCAAATAGGGCAAGTAAAATTTTTAGATGCTAGAAATTTAAAAGACAAAGTATCTGACTTTCCTAGTCGCTTGGTTAGACGTACAGATAACTTGGTACAAGTAGAAAAACCCCGTGAGGTTGGAGTCTTAGCAAGTTTGTGTGAAGCAATTCACACCTGTATCATTAATCCTGATTTACCTAATAATATCATTGCTACAGCCTCAATGCAGTCTTTAAAGGAAACTCGCTATGGTAACACTTTAAAGCATTTGGGCAGAATATTTAGTAGTGCTTATAATTCTTCCAAAAAGCCTCCTGGGATTATTCCAAAGAAGATGAAAGAAATCGCCAGCCGGATGAAAAATATTTTCATTATGATTGACGAAATTACAGGTTCGCAAGAGGGAGTTGCTTTTCTACACGGGATTTTAGATTTTGTTGAAGAATATGATTTGTTAAATCCTGAATACGGCTTTAATCTGAAAGTGATTACTGCTGACGCATCACTGACAATACAAGACGTAGTTGAAAATCATCTTTCTCAAAATCAAATTCAGGGAGATAAAATATTTGTCAGACAAGTTTCAGAGTCAATTGGTCAATGTTTATCTTTTAATGAATTTCAATTTTTGAATAAGCCTACAACTCTGATAAATGCAAATTCTTATCCTGCTGACAAGCTAATATTTAATTATCACATATTTATCCAGTCACTAAGCTCAGACGACATTACAGATGAAACTTTTACTTTAGATATTAAGGTAGCTAAAAAAATTGAAGAAGATATTTTAAAATTGCTAGATGAAAATGATGGACAGATTATAGTCTATATCCAAAATAAAGATGCTCTCAAACAATTAATTACTAAAATTTCTCAGCTAAGACCTAGCTTTACTCTGCATCAAGAGTATTTAGAAATACATGCCAGTTTATCAGATAAAGAAGAAGCTGAAATTCAGAAATACCAAAATACAGTCAAAGTAGTTTTTATGACTGCTTCTGCATCTCGCGGTCTATCTTTTACCCAAACTAAGTATATTCTTGTGCAGATACCTAGCTTTCAAATTGAGCAAAATTTTATGGAAATTATACAAGTAATTTACCGTGGGCGAGGTGGTGAACTAGACAGGGGTAGTAAATATTTAAATTTTTACTTGTCTGATAAAGCTATATACTACCCAAAAAAAGTAGATGATAATGGAAAAAGTTTAAGTGCTGCTGAATCAGAAAAACTTACAAATCTCTCATTAAAAGAAGCTTGTCTGAATGTATTAAATATTCTGATTATCCTGAAAGCATCTATTATGACCCGGATTATGGGGTCAGGGGAAATTGGTAGAAAACGATACGTCATTATTCCTATTGGTGGTAAAGCTATTAGCCAAGCGGGGGAGACATTTATTGGTACATTGGCCACTTTATTACGGCAAATTCAGAAGGAGGTTAAAAAACAACCTGGAGATAATATATTGGAAAATATAGAGCAAAGTTTATATGAATTACTTTCGGTTCAAAAAATTGAAATAAGTCCTTATTCTCAAAATAAATCACTCCCTCAAAATCAACAAGTATCTTATGTTTCAATCGGATTTAATCTTTTGTCAAAAATGGAGACTAGCCTTGATAACTTGCTGAGTCTCCCACCAGTTGAAAAAACCTATGTCAGAGGTAGTTTACTCATTGTACCGTTATCAGAGAAACTAGTTAAGGAAACTAATTATATTGACTTAGAAAAAATTCTTGATAAAAAGCAAAATGAAGATTTAATAAAAAAACTTAAACTCTTAGTAACATCAGGAAAATACCCAAAACAAATTATTCGTGCTGCTTATTCATTAATAGATTTGCTTAAAACACTTTTTAGTGAATTAGAACGTTCACAAAAATTAACCCAAACTTCTGTTTCGTCAGAACGTTATTACGCTTTACCTATACAGACATTTTTATCTTTTCAGGCTTTTGAAGGCTATTTTGAAAATGAGAGAAGAATTGATAATGTCTCTTTACGGGATATTTTAGCTCGGTACGTTTCTACACTTGCTTTAGCATATAATATTTTGCCCATTGACTCTAATTATCAAAATATTCCTTACGTAGTTTTCAATAGTGGTGCAATGGATAAACTAGGAAAAAACCTATTTAATGAAAATCAAATATTCCAATCTAAAGAAATGAGTATTCTAAATTTAATTCTTTCTCAAGAAGATTGATTCCCAATGAAATTTGAATGCACTTGTGAAAGTTGGAGTCTACTGGGTGCGATCGTTAATTAAAGGTTTTTTACTGTCACACACTACGACTTAACTTATAGTTAGGAATAGGCTGATTGCTAATCACTGCATACAGTACATCTGGATCGAGGTCGGCTCCTGATCGCCATTGAATTGTGCCTAATTCGTGGTTTAATTCAACCTGAGCAAAGTATTTTTGATCTTGTAAAGGTGCAAAAACACCTGTAAATTTAATCAGCTTACTAACATCAATTATTCCTTCCACTTCGTCTTCAAAACGGATATATAGTTGATAATTTTCCCTTGGTTCTACTGCAATAATGTCTTTTAACACATTTACTACTCCAATGGTAAGACGCTATTGAGGATTTGATTGTCTCTAGCTAGTTCCCAGTTTTCCATCAATTCATTTTGATGTAAAGTCGCCCATTCTAATATAAGTTTAAAAGCTCTGGAGCTAAGTTTACGTTCTAAAATTTCTAAGGTTTCAATGCTAATAATAGCTTTTTGTTGGTTGTATCTTACGTGAAAATGTGGAGGCGGATGGTCATTGTAATACATAGTGACGATCATCCCGAAAAAACGACTAATTTCTGGCATACTTTATTCTCTCTTGAGGATATATAGGAAGCCAATGTGCGTCTACGTTCAAGGGATTCATGGTAAGTCAAGCGATGTCTACGACGGGCTACGCCTACGCCACTTTGCTACTTTTGAAAATATCAACTAGGCAGTTGATTTCTTAAGGAAATATCGCTAACTCAGTTTCCGGGTCAAAAAAGTGAATTTTCTCTAGAGTTAGAGATAACCAAAGTTGCTCACCAACTTGTACAAATCGATCTGGTGGTATTCGCACTTGTATGTAATTGGCAGTAGTGGCAGGTTTAGATCCTGGTTCAGCAATCTTAACAGCGAGAAAGGAATCATTGCCGAGATTTTCTACCAAATCTACTTGTACTGGTAGATTTTTGGTAGCAGGCATACTCAAGTTTAAGTGTTCTGGGCGAATACCTAAAATTAGAGTTTTCCCATCATATTTTTGTAAAGCTTTTCCCCAAACTTCTGGCAGGGTGAAACGAAACTGGGAATGAGTAATCAACTGCGGGGCATGAAATTCCACAGAAATAAAATTCATCGGTGGTGAACCAATGAACTCTGCTACAAAAAGGTTGGCAGGGCGGTTGTAAAGTTCTAGGGGAGAAGCAACTTGCTGAATTTTACCCTCAGACATAATTGCAATGCGATCGCCCATTGTCATCGCTTCTGTTTGATCATGGGTAACGTAAATTGTCGTTGTCCCCAGTTGGCGCTGCAATTTGACAATTTGGGCGCGGGTTTCCGCCCGCAGTTTGGCATCTAAGTTAGAAAGCGGCTCATCCATTAAAAATACTTGGGGGTCACGCGCGATCGCTCGTCCCAATGCAACCCGTTGTCTTTGTCCCCCAGATAGCTGTTTGGGTAAGCGATTCAGCAATGTTTCGATTTGCAACAGTTGGGCAACACTACGCACCTGCTGATCCACCGCCCGTTCTTTGTCAGAAATGTAGCGCAATCCTTTAGGTAACTTTCTTGTCGCCCCCACAAAAAGATTTTCCGCCCATGTGCGAAGATATGGAGTATTTTCTCCTCTGCTCCTCTGCTCCTCTGCTCCCCTGCTTCCCCTGCGGCGTAACCCAAAGGCAATGTTGTCATACACCGTCATGTGAGGATAGAGGGCATAATTTTGAAACACCATTGCAATGTCGCGTTCCTTGGGTGGTAAGTCATTGATCAAGCGATCGCCTACCCAGATATTACCGCCAGTCATCACTTCTAACCCGGCGATTAACCGCAACAGGGTGCTTTTACCACAACCAGAAGGGCCTACCAGCACCATAAACTCGCCATCTGCGATCGTCAGGTTAATCCGCCGCAAGACATTGACACTTTCCGCACGTGGCGCTACATCAGTTTTTTCCGCAAGTGTGAGAGGAGATTGGGTTTGTGAGCTAACACTTTCCCCTTTACGTGAGGAAAAACTTTTATAAACGTTTTCTAAAATAACTTGAGACACAACTGTTAATTATTGTCATTGGGCATTGGGCATTGGGCATTGGACAATATGACTAATGACCAATGACAGTTTAGCGCTCATAATAATACACGTTTAGGGTAAATACGAAAAGTTAAAAAAATAGCCTTTACCATAAAAAGCAAACTATTCTAAATTTTAGGGCTGTCAGGAGGTGTTGTTATGACTACCGATGTACCTAAAAATCTTTCCCAAGACCCAAGCGTTAACCCTGTCCATGACATTGTAGACGGACAAACTACAGATTGTTGCATTGTGGGTGGGGGGCCCGCAGGAGCAGTATTGGCGCTGTTATTAGCGCGTCAAGGCATTTCTGTAATGCTGCTAGAAGCACACAAAGACTTAGATCGCGACTTTCGTGGCGATACGATTCATCCGTCGGTGATGGAAATTATGGAAGAATTGGGACTTAGCGATCGCTTGCTAGAACTTCCCCATACTAAAATGCGCCAAATTAGCATTCAAACTCCTCAAGATAATGTCACATTCGCAGATTTTAGTCGTCTGAAAACCCATTATCCCTACATTACAATGCTTCCACAGGTAAAATTCCTGGAGTTCATCACCCAAGAAGCACAAAAATATCCTAGTTTCCATCTGGTGATGGGTGCGAATGTGCAGGAATTAATTGCCGAAAATGATGTAATTCAAGGTGTCCGTTATCGAGGAGGCGGTGGTTGGCATGAAATTCGGGCAATACTGACAATTGGTGCAGACGGTCGCCACTCACGTTTACGCCACCTGGGTGAGTTTGAATCAATCGAAACCTCGCCGCCAATGGATGTCCTCTGGTTTCGCCTACCGCGTCAGCCAGAAGACCCTGAAGGGGGAATGGGGCGCTTTGGTCAAGGTAAGCTAATCGCCATGCTTGACCGTGGTGATGAGTGGCAACTTGCCTATGTTATTCCTAAAGGAGGCTATCAACAACTAAGGGCTGCGGGTTTGGAGGAATTAAAAAAATCTGTTGCCGAAGTAGTGCCAGAATTCCAGCAACGCCTCCAAAATTTAGATGATTGGTCACAAATAGCTTTTCTCTCAGTCGAGTCCAGCCGTGTCAAACGCTGGTATCGTCCGGGACTGTTACTCATCGGTGATGCAGCTCATATAATGTCCCCCGTTGGTGGAGTTGGCATTAATTACGCGATTCAAGATGCTGTAGTCGCGGCAAATGTACTCAGCAAACCGCTCAAGAACCGAGAATTACAACTTAGCGACTTAGCAAAAGTACAACGTCAACGCGAGTTGCCCACACGCATCATTCAGGCGTTTCAAACTTTTATCCAAAAGCGGGTATTGGCGCCGGTTCTCACCTCAAATCGCACTTTTGTACCACCTGCGTTTTTGCGCTTACCCATCTTGCGCGACCTACCAGCAAGGTTAATTGCCTTGGGTGTTTTTCCAGTTCATGTCAAAACTTAATTTTTGCTGATAATTTTTGATATTTCCTCAATGAGTGGTACAATCATACTACTCTATACAGAATTCAATGCTCATTTAGTCAGGCGAGGGTGGCGAGCGGCATATTTAATGCTGTTCAAAGCGATCGCTTGGCTTTTATGCTAGAAAGGACTAAAAACTCAGGCATTATTAAAAAATGCAAACAATTAAACATATCTAGATATTAATTGGCACTACATAGAAAAACCTTCTCTTTTTGAATCAGTACTTTTTGCAGTCAGGAGTAATTTTAATGAACAGCTGCGTTTTAATGGCGGAAATTATTAACGAACCGCAACTCCGCTATACAGCCGATAATCTGGGAGTCACAGAAATGCTGGTGCAGTTTCCCAATTCTCAGAAACCAGAAGATCCGCCAGCCACCCTGAAAGTTGTTGGCTGGGGGAATTTAGCGACAGAAATTCAGCAAAACTACCACCAAGGCGATCGCGTCATCCTGGTAGGGCGTTTAACTATGAATACTGTTGAGCGTCAAGAAGGTTTTAAAGAAAAACGTGCTGAATTGACGGTGCAGCAAATTCAATCTGTTGGAGGTAGTTTTAATACCGATCCATTACCCTCAGCAACCGTAACCCCATCATTCACTGAAACTGCTCCCCGACAAACACCTTCAGCATCTCGTCCTCCACAGAAAGACGTTCCCACTTACGAGTCGCCACGTCCAGCGCCTACTCCGGCGACAAATCCTGTTGGCGTTGCTCCCCAAACGACAAGTTACGAACCTATACCCCAACCCACAAATTATGAGCGAACTACTTATCCAGCAGTGAAAGAGGAAGAACCAGATCCAGATGATATTCCCTTCTAAAGTTGGTAGTTGAGCGTGTATTTAATTTGCTAACTAACATTACAATTAGACAATTTCTACAAATAGCCATCCTTTCGGATGTGCTATTTTTTTGTCTGCGTTGACGCTTTGCGTCTTGTCGTGAGACATCGCTATAGTTTAGCTATCGAGTAAGTTAGGAACAGGAAAGTTATACTATAATTACCCCAAACTTGGCGTGAAATACATGGGTTACGACATCGCCTTTGCATAGCAACCATTTTTCCTCGTTGCTATGCAAAGGCGATGTTGCCAGTTCTGGTAAGCAGACTTTGCTCCTTTCTTGTTTTTCTTGGCTCATGTCAGCTATTGCAACCATCTATAAAAGCTGATAAGTTTAACGGTGTTGGCGCTAAATCTTTATTTACAACAAAATTTAAAGAAATTTGCTAACAAATTAATTTATAAAGTTTTCAATCAGTTGCTTAAGCAAGGAGATATTTATGATATCAATTTTTACACGATGTCTTGCAGAATTCGTTGGAACATTTGTGCTAGTTCTTGGTGGATGCGGAAGTGCTGTTTTTGCAGCAGCATTTCCAGATGCAAAAGCCAATGAATTAGGAATTGGCTTTGTAGGTGTTGCTCTGGCTTTTGGTCTAACAGTGCTAATTATGGCCTACGCAGTTGGTCATATTTCCGGTGCTCATTTTAATCCAGCTGTATCATTTGGTCTTTGGTCAGGAAAGCGTTTTCCCGGTTCTGAATTGCTTCCATACATTATTGCTCAGGTATTAGGAGCAATATTAGCCGCAGGTCTAGTTTATTTAATTGCCAGTGGTAAACCAGGATTTACGCTTTCTGGTTCCAATCCATTAGCGACAAATGGTTTTGGAGTACATTCTCCTGGAGGCTATTCACTGGCTGCTAGTTTCATTACAGAGGTTGTACTTACCTTCATTTTTTTGATTGTGATCTTAGGTGCAACAGATGGTCGCGCACCAAAGGGCTTTGCACCAATTGCTATTGGTTTGGCACTAACACTGATTCATTTGATCAGCATACCCATAACGAATACATCAGTTAATCCTGCTCGTAGTACTGGTCCGGCACTTTTTGCTGGTGTAGAACTGTTTAAGCAAGTATGGCTGTTTTGGGTAGCTCCAATTTTAGGTGCAATATTGGCAGGTCTGTTCTATTCAAAGGCTTTAGGTGAATCAGGCGCACCAATTGTAGGTGAGGCAGAACGTGAATTTTCGTCTGATGTAGATGATTATTCGCGACGATAGTAATCCAAGTTGTTAGTTATCAGACTTTAGAGTACTTGAAACCCGGAGTCAAACGCGATCGCACGCAATGAAATCTACGGTTCGCGTAGCGCAACCACAAATCAAACTATATTTAGACTCTCTTAGAGGTTGTTTGAAAAGTCGTGATTGATGTATTAAATATTTTTTTACCCCTCTCTAACCCTCCCCGATATATTGGGGAGGGGACTGGATTTTCTGGTTTCCCCCCAATATATCGGGGGGATTAAGGGGGGTGATAAAAATCACAGTCAAACACTTTTCAAACATCCTCTTAGACCAATTAAGACGACCACTTTCATAAACTTTAGTGCCACCAAAGAGTGTAAAGAGTGTAAAAACTAAATTTACCCACAAATACATCAAAACTATTGTTAAAATCCAGATAATTTTAAGTTAATATTCCTACGTATACTCCTATGAGAGAAACTGTCCTAGAGGTTCGCAATCTCCAAGTTGAATTTCCCAGTGATGGCAACATTAACAGAGCTTTGGATGGTATTTCCTTTGGGCTGCATCGAGGTGAAACTCTAGGAATAGTAGGAGAATCGGGGAGTGGTAAATCAGTGACAGCCTTAGCTGTGATGGGTTTGTTGCAAACTCCCGGTATAGTTAGTGGCGGTGAAATCTGGTTTCGTCCGCAGGAGAATGCCAACCCCATCGATTTGGTAAAATTGCCTTTTGAGCAAATGCAGTTACACCGGGGTGGCGATATCGCCATGATTTTTCAAGAACCGATGAGTTCGCTCAATCCAGTTTATAACATCGGGTTTCAGCTAACAGAAGCGATTATGCGGCATCAAAATGTGTCAGCAGCCCAAGCACGACAAATTGCGATCGCAGGTTTGCAAGAGGTAAAACTTCTACCTAGTGATCAGGAGATCCAACAGCAGTATACCGAAACTTCATCGAAACTAGAACCATCAAAGTTGTCACAGATGGTTAAAGAACACAAAGAAGCCATGCTAGAACGCTACCCTCATGAACTTTCTGGGGGTCAGTTGCAACGGGTAATGATTGCAATGGCAATTTCTTGTAACCCATTAATCTTAATTGCCGATGAACCAACCACAGCTTTGGATGTGACGGTGCAAGCAACAATTTTGGAGTTAATCCGAGAATTGCAACAAAGCCGTGACATGGCAATGATTTTTATCACCCACGACTTGGGGCTAATTTCAGAAATTGCTGACCAAGTAGCGGTGATGTATAAAGGTAAAGTTGTCGAATCTGGTACTTCTCGGCAAATTTTTAGTAGTCCCCAGCATCCATATACTAAAGGTTTGATAGCCTGCCGCCCATCACTTGATCACCGTCCCCAAAAATTACTCACCGTTTCTGATTACATGAGTGCAGAAGAGACAGCAACGGGAGAAGTAGTAATTCAGCCGAAAGAACCCGCACAACCCACAGAAGTCACTACCGAAGAGATTGCTGCAAGATTGGCAAATTTCAATCAGAAAGAACCGCTGCTGCAAATCCGCAACCTGAAAGTTGGTTTTCCAGTGCGCGGGGTGTTTGGTGGTACAAAACGCTACAATATGGCAGTTAATGGCGTTTCCTTTGATGTCAAACCAGGAGAAACACTAGGTTTGGTGGGAGAATCTGGTTGCGGTAAAACCACCCTTGGTAGAACCTTACTGCGCTTAATTGAACCAATGAGTGGTCAGATTATCTTTGAGAAACAAGATATTACTAGCCTCAAAGGAGAACCGTTGCAAAAACTGCGGCGAGAAATGCAAATAGTTTTCCAAAATCCTTTTAGTTCTCTCGATCCCCGGATGAAGGTTGGGGACGCGGTGATGGAACCTTTGGTAATTCACGCCGTTGGGAAAAGCAAGCAACAACGACGCCAGCGCGTAGGCGAACTCTTAGAACGGGTGGGGTTGAGTGCAGATGCAATTAACCGCTATCCTCATCAGTTTTCTGGTGGTCAACGTCAGCGGATTTGCATAGCCCGTTCTTTGGCATTGAATCCTAAATTTATCATCTGCGATGAATCAGTTTCAGCGCTGGATGTTTCAGTGCAGGCGCAGGTATTAAATCTTCTCAAAGAATTACAGTCAGATTTTCAGCTTACCTATATTTTTATTTCTCATGATTTAAGTGTGGTTAAATTTATGAGCGATCGCATTTTAGTCATGAATCGCGGTCAAATTGTTGAAGAAGGCACAGCCGAAAGCATTTACCAAGAACCCAAAGAGGAATACACGCAAAAATTAATTGCTGCAATTCCTACTGGTAGTGCTGAACGGATGCGAAATCGTCATCTACGGGCTTTATAGTTCAAAGGCTCAACTTTCGAGTAAAAAGGCTCAACTGCCGAGTAAAAAGGCTCAACTTCCGATATTTATGCAAACAAAATTAATTACATCTGCAAGTCCAGACTGAGTTTTTAAATTAGTAAAAATAAAAGGTTTATCGCCGCGCATTTTTTTAGCATCTCGTTCCATCACACTTAAATCTGCACCAACATAAGGTGCAAGGTCAATTTTGTTAATCACCAACAAATCAGATTTAGTAATACCAGGGCCACCCTTGCGGGGAATTTTATCACCTGCTGCAACATCGATGACGTAAATCGTTAAATCCACTAATTCTGGACTAAAAGTAGCAGCTAAATTATCACCGCCACTTTCCAAAAAAACTAAATTCAAATCGATAAAACGTTCCTCTAACTGTTCAATTGCCGCCAAATTCATCGAAGCATCTTCGCGGATAGCAGTATGAGGACAACCACCAGTCTCTACACCCAAAATGCGATCGCTTGCCAACGCCTGAGAACGCACTAAAAACTGAGCATCCTCCTGAGTATAAATATCATTCGTCACCACCGCAATCTGATACTGTTCACGCAATCCCTTACACAAAGCATCCACCAAAGCCGTCTTCCCCGAACCCACTGGCCCAGCAACTCCCACTCTAAATGCATTCATAACTCCTCACTCCTGTACAGACAAAGATTTTTCGCGTCTCTCCTAACTCCTAAACAACCTTGTATACTGCGTTTCATGCTGCATACTCGCCAGCGACAAACCCCAACTACAACAGGCGAGTTGATCATCCTCCAATGCGAGAATTTCCAATACCGCAGTGCTAAATAATGGTTGCAAATCTAGCAATAACTGCTGTCCTGCTGTTTGTCCAAGGGGGATAAGTTTTACACCCGCAGTAATCAAATTACTTGCCCAACTATGCAGATATCCCAGCAATGCAGCTTTGATACTGATTTGCCAATGGGCAATGGCAATGCCAAAAGCGATCGCATAATTGCAAGGATTCCCGACAACATTGGCAATAGGTATAATCTGCGGTTCTAGTTTACCAAGTAATTGGATGAGCGATCGCCCCATCTGCCAACTAGAAGCACGTAATTCTTCTGTTTCCCTAGCAGCCGATAACCACAGATTCCAACGGCATAGCGATTCAACATCACCCATTTTTGCAGCTTGCTGCGATCGTACCATCACCGCCGCCTCTAAGCGAATTGCCCCGTAGAGCAACTCTGCTTTTAGCCAATCTTTGAGATGTGTGTGGTTAGCGATCGTACCATTTTCTATCAGCATTTCCAAGCCTTCAGAATAGCTATATGCTCCCACAGGCAAAGCGGGGCTAGCCAGCTGCAAAATACTCAAAAGATGGCTATCAGTGAGCATGATGGTGTTGTCCATAAGCTCCTAATTCTGGCTGAAACGGTAAAATTTCTTCTTTAACTTCTAACCCCAATTGTTCCAACATCGTGCGTAAAACAGAATCTGAAGACAAGCGTAAATAAGTCGGAGTAATTTCTACAGGTACATGGCGATTTCCCAGATGGTATGCCGCCCGTAGTAATAAAAGTGGTGTTTGGGCAAAGGCAGTCAGCACGAGTTCTGGTTTGGCAGTAATTCTGATTAAACTGCTATGGGTTTCTTCTTGCAAAATGTCGCCATCGTGTAAAACAGTTCCTCTGGGTAAATGCAAAAACACAACCTTATCATCTGCCGTTTCAAAACGATGACGACTGCGGGTACGTTCTTCTGCTGTTAGCGCCAGAGTAAAAGTGACTGCGGCATCAAGGTTAGGTGGTTTAAGTTGGGTAAATGTCAGCATACAGAGTTTTGCCTGATCTTCCGTTTTTCATTATGGTTCTAATTAAGACAGCATAGCTGCCTTGCCTAAAGGAAAGATAAAATTAAACAAAGAAAGGCAACGAGCCAAACGGGGACAATTATGAACCAAGCCGTTGAGGGAGTACGCTGGACAATTCACGATTTAGCGGTTCTACCCGAAAATGAGTGGACACGCTATGAAATTATTAATGGAGAACTCTTTGTGACTCGCACTCCTCACCGCCGTCATCAACAAGTTTGTGTAAAAATTGCTCGACAACTCGACGTTTGGTCAGATTCGAGTGGTTTAGGGGAAACAATTGTGGCTCCAGGGGTGATTTTTTCGCAAGCAGATAGCGTTATACCGGATGTAGTTTGGGTAAGTCGAGAACGACTGGCGCAAATTGAAGATGAAGCGGGACATTTGACAGGCGCACCAGAGTTAGTAGTAGAGGTTTTATCGTCTGGTAAACAAAACGAACTTCGAGACAAAGAAGCAAAACTGAAACTTTATTCAGTTCAAGGCGTGCGTGAGTATTGGATTGTCGATCGCTTCACTCAAAAAGTCGAAGTTTATCGGCGAGAAAAAGCCCAATTGGTTTTAGTTGCTACTTTGTTAGGCGATGATGAAATAACATCGCCACTTTTACCCGGATTTTGTTGTTCTATTCGTTTCTTTTTTCCGGAATAATAGCAAATTTGAAAATATTTCTGGAAACCTAACTGCTAATAGGCAATGTAAACCAGAAAGTTGCCCCTGCATCCAATGCACTATTCACCCCAATTTCGCCGCCGTGAGCATTGATGATTTGCTTAGATAAATACAACCCCAAGCCCAAACTTACAGAATTGCGGATACTTGCACCCCGAAAGTAAAGGTCAAAAAGCCGATCGCTTTGTTGTTGACTAATTCCCACGCCATTATCACTAACAGTACAATAAATCATGTCATCCTTACGGGTAGCATTGATTGTCAAAAGTAATTCCGGGGGATTATGTTTGAGGGCATTAACAATTAAGTTAGAAAAAACTCGCCATAGTTGCGTGGGATCAGCATTCACTAAGGGTAAATCTGCGGATACTAAATTTGTCAGCTTGGCTTGATTTTGGGCTAGCAATGGCTCTAAATCAGCGATCGCAGCTTCGACAACTCTCAGCAATTGTACGGTTTGAAATTGTAAAAAAACACCTTGGACTTCACTGACATGAGCTTCCATCAACGAATTAATTAAGTTAAGTTGGCGATCGCTGCTTTGAATCATCCGCTCTAAAATGGAGCGGGAAATCGAAATATTATCCTCTGGACGTGCAAGCAAATTTTTCAGCACCATTAAAGTACCCAGCACTGGGTTGCGTAAGTCGTGGGAAACTGCATGGAAAAATACTCGTAGTTCTTCTTCAGTTTGTTTGCGCTGGGTAATGTCTTCAATCAAACCTTCATAATAAAGCAGTTTTCCCTGTTCGTCAAGCACTGCATAGGCTTTTTCTGAAATCCAGACAATACTCCCATCTCGGCGATAAATTTGGGACTCAAACTCAGAAACACTGCCATACTTTTCCATCAGGCGCACAAATTCTGCCCGGCGATTCGGATCAATATACAATTGGTGTTCTATATCAGTGAAATTTGCTGTCACCTCTTCTGCGAAAGAGTAGCCATAAATGCGTGCTAAAGCCGGATTTGCCGTAATGTAATGTCCATCAGGACTGCTTTGAAAAATCCCTTCAACAGCGT
The DNA here is from genome assembly GCF_036917275.1 of Nostoc sp. Taxonomy (GTDB): domain Bacteria; phylum Cyanobacteriota; class Cyanobacteriia; order Cyanobacteriales; family Nostocaceae; genus Nostoc. The sequence continues at coordinate 6,097 of NZ_JBALDF010000061.1, read as the reverse complement.
TTTCAAAAATGCTGCGATATTTAGCTTCTGCAACCTTGAGTTTTTGGTAAGCAGATTCCAGTTCTTGACGGGCGTAAAACTCAGAACGTTGCAGGCGATCATATAGATAAACACCGATATCACATATAATACAAAACCAAAAAATGTATAAAATAAACGTTACATTATATATTTCTGGGTGTTCAGGGATTGGTGTTTTTAGCCCAAGTGCCGTATTCACACCAAAATAGTAAACCAGCACACTCACTTGAGTCAGCAAATGAATAATCCAGCAGACAGGCATCAACACAGCTTGGCTCAAGAACAGCAGTGACCAGCCGATGGTATCGGGTAGTGCGAAACCTCTAAGAGTTGCAAACAACTGGGATGCTAAACTAATTGACCAAGAAGACCCCAAAAATAATAAATCTGGACGCTCACGACCTAATTTAGTTTTATGTAAAGCAAAGCAGATCAGTATACTCAGGAGCATTGCAATATTAATTACAAGGCGTTGAGTTCTAAGTACTTCTGGCAGTTTCTCCAACTCTTGAAAAGGGAAAAACGAGCCGTAAATGTCTCGCAAAGTAAAAGACAGCAGACAGATCAGCGCCAACCATAACCATAAACGTAATCTCTGCCACAAAAAACGGTTACGCCAAGTTCTGTAAAAAGTAGTGGTTTCATCTGTTGTTGGTGCAGAAAAAGTTTTTCTCCACCAGCTTTGCACTGTTGTAAATGGAGTAGCGATTAGCATCCGAGCAACTTTGCCCATACTTTGAGGGTGTTTCCCTTACTCAACATTGCCATAAATAACACCCTCTCATTTTTTGGTTATTTATGGGCGATTTGTTGCGGATGAAGTGAACAGAGGTATTAGACCTCTTGCATAAGTCGAATAGACCCCCCTTAATCCCCCCGATATATTGGGGGGAAACTTGAAATCTTGCTCCCTCCCCTTCACAAGGGGAGGGGTGATTCAAGGATTTTTGCAAGAGGTAATGTAAACCAGAAAGTTAATCCGCGCTTGCGGTTACTAATAACACCGATTTCGCCGCCATGTGCCGTCAGAACTTTCCGACAAAGATACATTTTTAAGCCAATGTTTGTGGAACAACAGTCTTGGGGATCGCGGACATGCAGATCGAAAAGGCGATCGCACTCTAGTTTACTCATAGTTACACCGTCATCTCGAATCTGAATGCGAATCATTCCAGCTTCAAGAGTGGCACTCAGAATAAAATTTAATCCTGGTGGATTATTTTGCAAGCTATGTGATATTAAATTTGCCAAAACTTTCTGCAACAGAGTCCCATCTGCCATTACTAACGGTAAATCGGCGGGAACCAAGTTCTTCAGAGTCGCTTGATTTTGTGTCAATATGGGTTCCAACTGGGCGAATGTTCCTCCCAATAGGTTGCTAAATTGTACAGGTTCGAGTTTGATATCAATACCCTGTTTTTCACAAGAATTAATTTCTAGCAATGAGTTAATCATCGTCAGTTGGCGATCATTGCCTTGAATCATCCGCTCGATTATTGAGCGAGATACTGGAATTGGGGATTGGGAAGAGGCTCTTGAGCGGGGGGCAGGGGGCAATGGGGAGAATAAAAAATTACCTCTTTCCCCTCTGCTCGCTGATCCCTGCCCCTCTACCTCTTCCCCACTCTCTACTCCCTGATTTAATAAATTCTTTAACACCATCAAGTTACCCATTACTGAAGTTCGTAAATCGTGGGCAACCGTATGCAAAACAACATCTTTGACGCGATGCAATTTTTCAACTTCTTGCATTTTCTGCTGCAACTGTGCTGTCCGTTCTTCTACTTGGTGTTCTAAATTAGTGTTAAGTTCTGCTAGTTTTTGGCATATCTGGCTTTGCTGAATAGCGATCGCTACCTGTTCTGACATCTGCTTTAACAAGTCAATTTCTATTGGCTGCCAATGACGCGAACCTGAGCATTGATTGGCAATTAACGCCCCAAATAATTCGTCACCTAGCATAATTGGTACAGCCAAGCTAGCCTTAGTTTGGAATTTTCGACAGTGCGCTCTTACTTTGGGAGATACTGCCATTTGCGTTATGTCTTCAAAGACACGCACAAGATTATCTTTTAATAAGTTTCTTACTTCTTGTAGATAAGCTTCATCATTAGTAGACCAACCGGAGACTGATGGGTACTTGGGATCTACTGATTCGGCAAGAGTTCTGACTCCTAAATTAGCATTATTTAAACTAATGAAAACTCGATCTGCTTGCAGAAATTGCCTGACTTCCGTCACGGTGGTTTGGAGAATTTGGTCTAAGTTAAGCGAAGACCGAATTCGTACTAGGGTTTCTGCCAACAAGCGATCGCGTTGTGCTGATAAGCGTAATTGCGCTTCCACCTGTTTGCGTTCTGTAATGTCGTGATGCACTGCTAGGATGCACGGGGTACCATCTAAATCAATAACTTCGGCTGAAAGCATTGCTGTAATTATCTCGCCAGACTTTTGCCGAAATTCAACTTCCAAGTTCCGAGCGACTCCTGTGGCTTGCAACTCCTGTAACAAATTTAGGCGATCGCGATCGTGTACCCAAATATCTAATTCAAAAGAAGTTTTACCAATCGTTTCATCTCGCTCATAACCTGAGAGGTTCACAAAACTGTCGTTAACTTCGATGAAGCGTCCTTCTTGGATTGTACTAATCGTAATTGAATCGGGACTGCAACTAAAAGCTTTAGCAAATTTTTGGGCAAGATTTTGTAAGGCGACTTCTCCTTGTTTGCGATCTGTGATATCTCGGACAATTGCTAGTACCTCATCTTGACCACTCACTACCAACCGCGCCTCATAATCTCTGACTCCCAAAGGCGTTGGTAGCTGATATTCACAAGTTTGCAAAGTTCCAGAATCTAAAGTTTTAGCGATCGCTTCCAGGCTAATCGTTGCAACATCACTAGGCAATAACTCTTGCACATGTTTCCCAACTATTTCTTCTCTGGTAAGAGTGAGATTTACTTCCTCACTTTTCAAATCTAAATACTCGCCATCGCGGCTAATCCGAAACATCAAATCGGGGATAGCATCCAAAATTGCTTTATACCGCGCCTCACTCTCAAGCAATTTTTCTTCGGCTAGTTTTCGGTCTGTAATATCCATAACCAAGCCATTCCAAAGAAAATCGCCGTTACCTTGTAATTCGGGTTGCGAAGTCCCTTGAATCCACTTAATGCCACTAGGCGTAATGATCCGACCTTCCCAATGCCAAGGTGTAAGATTTGTACTACAAACAGCAATAGATTCTGTAAAGGCTTTTATCTCCTGTGGATGAATCAGTTTGTATAGCACCCGAAAGTCTGCCTGTACGGCTTCTGGTTCTATTTCAGACAAAGATTGACAACCAGAACTAACATAAGGGACAAACACAGAACCATCCTGCTGTTGCAGAACTTGGAAAATTATTCCTGGTAAATTCACAGCAAGTTTTGAGAGCAAGTTAATAGCCTCTTGCTGGCAATTCGGTGTATACAGCGATGTTACAACGGTTTCATCCACTCTTTGACCCTTTGATAGCAAGCTATTGATGTACAATTAAAAGCGAGAATAATCAACTTAATAGTTTCGATTCTGTAGCATAATCGCTAATATCGTCTCCGCTGAATTGCTCATAATAAAAGAGCCTCACCTCGCATCTATCTAAAGCTAGAGATTTCCCTGCTCTAGGAGGGGAGGGGCTGGTCTTGAGAGGTCACGCAGAAATCACAAGTAATTTACCGGACATGATATAACAAAATAAAAACAGCGCCTTCTTTCAGAGTAGTTCCTGATGAGGCGATCGCATTCCCCCAATCGGGTGAACCATTTTCCCACGGGAGGAAAAAGTGATGAAAAAGTTAGTTATAAATAGTGATCAACGACACTTTCCAAGACGCTGCTAGTTTTAAATTAGCTCTTATAACTTTACACTGACGCTATTTTGAAGACAATAATGATCCGACTATATCATCATGATTGAATTTCATGAATAGCCCAGGCTAGCGCTTCCAAAAACTGCCGGAAAACTATCTCATCCTTGAGAGCATAAAATGGAATATACCAGCAATAAGGATTAACAGAAATTTATGTCGCTACCGAAGATTTAAATCGATTGAGAAGTTCTGCTTTATCGTCTTTGGTGTCAACCTAAGATGATGTTTGAAAAGTCCATAATGATGTATAAAATATTTTTTACCCCTCCCTAACCCTCCCCTTTATAAGGGGAGGGAACCGGATTTCTCTTATTTCCCCCCTTTATAAGGGGGGACTAAGGGGGGTAACAACGCAATTAAAATCACAGTTAACCACTTTTCAAACAACCTCTAAGATGAAAGTCGCCTAGAACAAGCTTTTAGAGATTGTCTCGTTCCCAGTCTCCGACTGGGAATGCCTAATGTGAGGGCTGCTGCCTCCCTTACTCGCGGCAGAGCCGCAATTGAAGAGCATTTCCAGCCAGAGGCTGGAAACGAGGTTTTAAACGGGTTTGGGTTTAAGTTGACACCGATGCACATCTGTGAAGTTTTACAAGAGATTGTGGTTTAAATAGATGAAAAAAGCTGTAAAAAACTGATATAGCCAACTTTGATCGCAATAATCAGATAGAAAGTAGTTTATCAATAGATTTAATCTAGTTTTATCTAAAAAAATAAATAGAGTTACCAATAGTAAAAACGAAAAATGGCTATTTTCGAGTGGATACTTTGCAATACATCCAAGGAGACATAAATGCAATTACAACAGACACCAGTTTTGAAAGAAACTCTTTGGGAAGCAGTTCTCAATCGAGACTCGACAATTGACGGCAAGCTTTTCTACGGTGTTCGCTCTACAGGCGTTTATTGCCGACCAATTTGCCCTAGTCGCAGACCAAATCGCAATCAAGTTTGTTTTTTCCAGTCGGCACAAGAGGCTGAAATTGCAGGTTTTCGACCTTGTAAGCGATGTCAGCCACAAATTGAAAAAATTCCAAATCCGGCTAAGTCCAAAGTTTTAGCAGCATGTCGATTTATTGAAGCACAAGTTGATCACATTCCAACCCTCTCAGAACTATGTTCTCAGGTGGGAATGAGTCCCAGTTATCTGCAAAAGATATTCAAGCAAATAATTGGCGTATCCCCCTTTCAATATGCAGATGCGCTGCGTAACCAACGATTGAAGCAGCTTCTTCAGTCAGGTGAGGAAATTGCTCATGCAGTTTACGACACGGGGTATGGTTCAAGTAGTCAACTGTATGAGAAAGCACCTAAGCAACTGGGAATGACACCAAAGACTTACCAACAAGCTGGAAAGACAATTAGCATTGTCTATGCGATCGCTCCATGTCCACTAGGATATTTGCTTGTGGCAACAACAGAGAAGGGTATCTGTGCCGTTAAACTAGGTGATGAAGCAGACAAACTTGAACACACTTTGATCAAGGAATTTCATCAAGCGCAGATTATGCGTGATGACCAGACACACAAGGAATGGATACAGGCAATCCTCGACTTTATTGGAGGAGGTAAAGCACATCTTGATTTGCCACTTGATGTCCGTGGGACAGCATTTCAGAAACAGGTTTGGCAAGCATTACAGAAAATTCCCTATGGCCAAACCCGTACCTATACTGATATTGCGCGTGATATTGCCAAACCCCAGGCAGTCCGCGCGGTGGGTAATGCTTGTGGAGCTAATCCGATAGCGCTGATTGTACCATGTCACCGTGTCCTGCGGAGTGATGGCAGTCTTGGTGGTTATCACTGGGGGATTGAGCGCAAACAAAAACTGCTCATACAAGAGTCACGCTGCACCCAAGACTAGGTATTAGGGACTGGGGATTGGGAAGTTTGAGGTTTTGAGGTGGATGAACGGAGTTCCGAGGTGGATGAACGGAGTTCCGAGGTGGATGAACGGAGTTCTGAGGTGGATGAACGGAGTTCCGAGGTGGATGAACGGAGTTCTGAGGTGGATGAACGGAGTTCTGAGGTGGATGAACGGAGTTCTAAGATGGATGAACGGAGTTCTGAGGTGGATGAACGGAGTTCCGAGGTGGATGAACGGAGTTCCGAGGTGGATGAACGGAGTTCTGAGGTGGATGAACGGAGTTCCGAGGTGGATG
>NZ_JBALDF010000060.1:0-171949 GCF_036917275.1 Nostoc sp. | reverse complement strand
AACCCAATGGGGTTATCTCTCAAATGTCACTCATCCCTGAATATTTATACTCATTTCGAGTGAACGAATCGCACCTCAGGTCTTAAGACACTGAGCTTGTCGGCAAATCGTGTTATTTCTTGTCAAGGTCAACCAATTTTGGATAATGGAATTGACGATAGCGCAGCGTAAAGCCTGCGGCATGGCAACTCTTAGAGAGTTTGCGTACTCCTACGGGGATATTGCTAGCAAGAGCGTCTCGTAAGAGAGCGTCTTTTGGATTTGTTCTTTATTTATTTCAAGGCGGGTTGGCAACGAAGCCAGAGATTAAAAAGATATGGGTAATGACAAGCATTTAGGCTGGGGACTGTCAAAAGTATTAAGCTATATAACAGGAAACAAGCGAGGCTAAAAACATGATTCTGCCTGGAGCAACTGTTCGCGTCAACAATCGTGCAGATACCTATTACCGCTACGAAGGACTCGTGCAACGGGTGAGTGATGGCAAAGTAGCCGTATTATTTGAAGGTGGGAACTGGGATAAATTAGTTACCTTCCGCCTGAGCGAATTGTCACTCGTAGAGACCACAGCCGGACGTAAAAAAGCCAAATAAGATTAGTTAGGAGTTAGGAGTTATGATTCCTCAACTCATCACTCATATACTTCTAACTCAGCACTCAGCACTCAGCACTGGCTCAACCATAGCTATCCGCTAACAGCACTTAGCACTCCCATGCGCCTCCCCCTACCACAGTTTGCTACTGGCGATCGCCATCCCAACCACATTGCGGAGGTGATTGAGACTAATAGTACCGAATTTTTGGCCCAGTGTTTGGAACCGGAAGATTTGAGCTTTCCTTCCATGCCACCTTTTGGTAGTTGGGTCTGTTCTGTAGATGAAGAATCTGGCAATCAAGTTTTTGCTGTGGTGTATTATGCCACAACTATGCCCATAGATTCCGTACACCGGGCCAGAGCTTTGGGGTTGTCATTGCAAGACTTACGCGAGGAACAACCCCAAATATTTGCCATGCTCAGAACTGAATTCCGGGCTGCGATCGTGGGATTTGAGCAGTCTTCCCAAAATCGAGGTTATAACCAAAGAATATATCAGTATCTACCACCCCGTCCCCCGCAAATTCATCAAGCTGTTTATCGGTGCGAACCAGAAGCAATCATTAAATTTACTGAAGAACTAGATTTTTTGCGGACACTGCTTTCTATAAACGGTGCGCCAGTAGAGTCTTTGAGTGCAGCTGCCATTCGAGATGTATACCAGTTACGCAAAGCTGACCGAGAATGGCTAATTAAAGCTGGACGTAGCCTGAGCGTGTTACTTAAAGACGACTACGATCGCTTGCGGTTCATTTTGAGTCAAATCCATCCGTAGGTAGTTAGTTCTTAAACAATTGCCTAGTTAGTGCAAGTTAATATTTTTGATTTTTCGTCAGGTGGCTTCTACATTTATATCGCTCAGGTGATCGGCCCCAAGGTAATCGCAGTTTTACCATAGCCCCTTCAATTCCTACCTATGGAACTCATATCACAAGTTCTTGTTCTGGAACCAACTTCCCAAGTTCTTGGCAAGGAACCAATTGTTCCCTTTGCTATTTTGCTGGTGGTCATCTTAGTTATACCCATCATCTTTGAGCGGCTAAAATTACCAGTATTAGTGGGTTTGGTTTTCTCAGGGGTAGTACTTGGGTCCTCAGGCTGGAATCTATTTCAGTCTGACTCGCCGCTGATTAACCTGCTATCCGACATTGGATTAATTTACTTGCTGTTTGTCACAGGATTAGAAGTTGATTTAGAGCAGTTCCGCCGCCAGAAAAGTCGTGCCTTTGGGTTTGCTAGCTTGACTTTCAGTGTACCCCTGGTGATGGGAACCTTAGTAGCACTAATTTTAGGCTCTGGCTGGAATACTTCAATCTTAATTGGCTCTTTATTCGCTTCCTATACCCTTTTGGCATATCCCATAATCAGCCGTTTGGGAGTGGTAAACAATGATGCTGTTACTGTCACCATTGGAGCTAAGATTTTTACAGATATTGGTGCAGTGCTGATATTGGGTGTTTGTGTAGGCATCACTCATGCTGGAGCATTCAGCTTTGCTAAACTACTCACCTTGTCGGGTTGGTTAACTATTTACTCTGTTGCTGTTGTCACAGGCTTTGATTGGGCAGGCAAAGAATTTTTCAAACGATCTGGAGACGACGAAGGAAACAAGTTTTTGTTTGTGTTGCTTTCTATGTTTTTGGCGGCTGTGGGCGCTCAATTGATTGGGGTAGAAAAAATTGTTGGTGCTTTTTTAGCGGGTTTGGCGGTGAATGAAGCTGTGGGTGAAGGCCCAGTCAAAGAAAAGGTGGTATTTATTGGCAGTGTGCTATTTATTCCCATTTTCTTTGTTGACCTTGGCTTACTGATCAATCTACCTGCCTTTGTGAACAACCTGGACACGCTCAAGTTAACGCTGTTGATGATAGTCGGTTTGCTTGTCAGTAAATTAATTGCAGCTTTGTTGACAAAACTGGTTTACCGCTATAAGTGGCAAGAAATGCTAACCGTCTGGTCGCTATCACTTCCCCAGGTTGCTACAACCTTAGCAGCAACGTTAGTGGGATATCGGGCTGATTTGCTGCCATTAGAAGTATTACACAGTGTCATTGTCTTAATGCTTGTCACATCAACCTTGGGGCCGTTGATAACTAGTAGAATAGCTGTTGGTTTAAATTCCTCACCAGCTGAAGATCCAGCACCCCTACCTGACCAAAACGCACCAGAAACAGGCAGTGCTTTTACTATAGTCGTACCTGTTTATAATCCTCAGACCGAGCAGTATTTGATTGAAATGGCGGCACTATTAGCGCGTCAGTCTCAGGGCAAAATTGTACCACTAGCGATCGCTGCTGCTGCTGCTCAGATGGATGCACCGCAGTTAGAAGCCTCTCTACAACGGAGTGAACGGTTATTGACCAAAGCCACGGCACAAAGTCGAGTATTGGGTGTGGCCGCAGAACCACTGCTCCGAATTGATGATGCCTTTGCTCAGGGAATTAGCAGAGCTGCTCGTGAACAAAATGCTAATTTAATTGTTATGGGTTGGGGTAAACGGACTGGGTTGCGAGCACGTTTATTTGGGAATGTGATTGATGGTGTGCTTTGGGCATCCCATTGTCCAGTAGCGGTGACACGTCTAGTAGAATCACCGAAAAAAATTCAGCGCATCTTAGTACCAGTAGAAAACTTAACAGCACCTACATTACAGCCTGTGCAATTTGCCCAGATGCTGGCAGAGGCAAATCAGAGCCACATTACTGTGCTGAATGTGTGCGATCGCCGCACTAGTTCCAGTAAAATTGCTTGGAGGCGATCGCATCTCTCCTTACTGGTATCTAAATTAGCTTTGGCCAATACCCCAGAAATTCAAATTATCGCTCATGAAAATGTTGCCCAAGCAATTTTGCAGGCAGCACGATTATATGATTTAGTAGTTTTACCTTTTATACGTAATCGTACCAGTCCTGGAGGGTTAGCCATTAGCGATGTCACAACCCAGTTAGCTAGACAACTCACCTGCTCCATTATCATGCTTGGAGAACCGCAAAGCACTCAAACCACAAATATAGTTATGTCTAACCCGGTTACCAGCATTACATCTGCTGTATGATACGAGGCAGAGTTCACTCTATCAAATTTTTGATTTTGGACTTTCCTGCGGAACGCTACACGTAGCTTGCTTCCACGTTCGCGGAGCGTCTCGTAGAGAAGTGGTACGGCTACGCTCAGTCGAACGATTTTGAATTTTGGTGCAGCAGCGCGGTCTTCTTTCTACAGCCCTTTGGGCATCTTACGGCAGGCGTTGGCCTCTCACGAATGGGAGAAGGGGAGACACCAGGGGCGATAGTGCAGTACATTTCTAGTCAACCTCCTCTGTGCTACTTTGCATCCAACTGAGAACAGTAATAACCGTAAAAACACTTTATATTATTGAAGATTTGATGAACTTGAGATGCAAAATAACAATCTTGAGACTAAGTTTGTTATTTTGCTAGTTAAATTACTAAGGAAGCAGGTAAAAACATCACAAAACTATAACCTAAGTAAGTTCAACAACACTTTTTGATTGAACCTTATTCTTTTTTTCGTTTTGTATTTTGTCCTCAAGCTGGGTAATCTAAAAGTAAGTGCAATAGCTACTGAAAATATTTGTAAGTAACTGGGAAACTATGAGAATTTTGGTGACGGGCGGTGCTGGGTTTATTGGTTCCCATCTCATCGACCGACTAATGACTGATGGGCATGAATTAATATGCTTGGATAATTTTTACACTGGTCACAAACGCAACATTCTTAAATGGTTAGGTCATCCGTACTTTGAACTTATCCGCCACGATATTACCGAACCAATTCGGTTAGAAGTGGATCAAATTTATCATTTAGCTTGTCCTGCTTCTCCGGTACATTACCAGTACAACCCAGTTAAAACTGTAAAAACTAACGTGATGGGAACACTAAATATGTTGGGGCTGGCTAAACGTGTGAAAGCTAGGTTTTTCTTGGCTTCAACTAGTGAAGTATACGGAGATCCAGAAGTTCATCCCCAACCCGAAGAGTACAGAGGTAGCGTCAATCCCATTGGGATACGTTCATGCTACGACGAAGGCAAAAGAATTGCTGAGACTCTAGCATTTGATTACTACAGGCAAAATAAAGTTGATATTCGAGTGGCTCGGATTTTCAATACCTACGGACCAAGAATGTTAGAAAACGATGGTCGGGTGGTGAGCAACTTTATAGTTCAAGCCTTGCGAGGTAATCCTCTAACCGTGTACGGTGATGGTTCGCAAACTCGTAGTTTCTGCTACGTTTCCGATTTAGTGGAAGGATTCATCCGCCTGATGAATGGCGAGTACATTGGCCCAGTAAATTTGGGCAATCCTGGTGAATACACGATTTTACAATTAGCACAAGCAGTGCAAAATATGATCAGCCCGGACGCACAGATTAAGTTCGAGACACTACCTTCGGACGATCCTCGGCGTCGCCAGCCTGATATCACAAAGGCAAAAACTTGGTTAAATTGGGAACCTACAATTCCTTTGCAAGAGGGGTTAAAACTAACAATAGAAGATTTTCGCGATCGCATTCAAAGCGATGTCAGTAATTCAACTATTTAAAGCGCCTAGCGTCGCTCGGAATTTTCATACAGGTTCGCTCTCGATAACTAATATCCTTAGTGGTTGAGTTTCCTGGCTGTGTATAAGTGTTTGAGAACTTCTTTTTGAAGACTAATTCCAAAAAAGTGAGGAGTTAAAAAATGCGTGTTTGCGTGATTGGTACTGGTTACGTTGGTTTAGTTACAGGTGCTTGCTTGGCTCATATTGGGCATGATGTAATTTGCGTAGACAATAACGAAGAAAAAGTTAAGTTAATGAAGTCTGGACAGTCCCCAATTTTTGAGCCGGGACTCTCAGAAATTATGCAGTCTGCCATTCAAACAGAGAAGATTCATTTTACTAGTGATCTCGCTGCTGGAGTTACCCACGGAGAAATTCTGTTTATTGCTGTGGGAACACCACCTTTACCCACTGGTGAAAGTGATACTCGTTATGTTGAAGCTGTAGCCCGTGGGATTGGGGAAAATCTCAACGGTGGTTATAAAGTCATAGTGAATAAATCTACAGTCCCTATTGGCTCAGGTGACTGGGTGCGGATGCTTGTTCTAGATGGTACAGCTGAACGGCAGAAAACACTAGTAACCGCAGGTGGGGTGTTGAGTGATGAGAAATTACCTGAGATTGCAGCCCAGTTTGATGTGATCAGCAATCCAGAGTTTTTGCGCGAAGGTTCGGCAGTTCACGACACCTTCAACCCCGATCGCATTGTACTAGGAGGCAATAGTCAAAGGGCTGTAGCCTTGATGCAACAACTGTACGCCCCAATTGTGGAACGTAAGTATGCTGAGGATCAATCTTTACCCCCTGTGCCAATTTTGGCAACAGACCTGAGTTCGGCGGAGATGATCAAATACGCCGCTAATGCCTTTTTAGCCACTAAGATTAGTTTTATTAACGAAGTTGCTAATATTTGCGATCGCGTCGGTGCTGATGTCACCCAAGTAGCTAAAGGTATTGGTCTAGACTCCCGCATTGGTAACAAGTTTTTACAAGCTGGTATTGGTTGGGGCGGTTCCTGCTTTCCCAAAGATGTCTCCGCCCTGATTCACACTGCTGATGACTATGGTTATGAAGCCCAACTACTGAAATCCGCTGTCAGTGTCAACGAACGTCAGCGGTTGATTGCTTTGGAGAAACTCCAACATGTTCTGAAAATTCTCAAAGGCAAAACAGTCGGACTACTCGGACTGACCTTCAAGCCAGATACCGACGACTTACGCGACGCCCCAGCACTCAACCTAATTGAGCAGCTAAACCGACTAGGAGCCAAAGTCAAGGCCTACGACCCGATTGTTTCCCAAACAGGTCTACGTCATGGGCTTTCCGGTGTACTAGTAGAAACCGATGCCGAAAGACTTGCTGACGGCTGCGATGCTTTAGTACTCGTCACCGAATGGCAGCAATTCAGCACTCTGGATTATGTGAAGATGGCAAAATTGATGGCTCACCCCGTTATCATTGATGGTCGTAACTTCCTCGACCCCGAAGCAATGATCCGGGCTGGATTCCAATATGTAGGCGTGGGAAGATAGATAGTTAGGAGTTATGAGTAATCAATGATGGATAAGAATTACTTACAAGCTATAATCCTTAATTGCTAACTCTAACTCTCTTAAAAACCCAAAAATTTATTTACAATACCGCCTAAAACGTTTTAGGCGGTATTTAATTTTAGAGCTTCGCCCAAAGATGCAAATACGCTGAAAAAACGTGAATTTTACGGCTCATATAGTGTCCGTCTAATTAGCTTAATCAAAATACCTTTAAGAGATTTTACTATATAAAACCATCCCTCTTCGATAGGACAGAGGGACAGACTTGAACTTTAGTTCAAGGCAGGGAGAGGTTCGCCGAACTCATATTAAAAAAACTTTACTTTCTTTGTTTACGTGAAAGCTTCATGTCAAGCGCTACTTGGAATACGCTCAATTTCAGCATATCCACTGAAAATAAGTTTTTGACCTTCAGTTTCTAATCGGTTGAGCCGCATTTTCACTCCATCGAGGTCAAAGCGATCTAAATCAACCATATTATCCAAAATTTCTACCAGAGCCAGGCTTAAGGTTTGCGAGATTTCCCGTTGGGCTTCTGGCACCTGGTCGAGTTCAATTTTCGGATCTTTGAAAGAAACTCGCCGCCGCCTTTCAATGCCTATAGTTAGAATCATGCTCAGGGGTACAAGTTCACCATTGTTTAAATCTGCTTTTGCTATGAGCTGTAAGCGATTTTCAGGTAATAGCTGTACCTGAACTTCCGTAAAGGAAACTGGTTCACCGCCAGATAATGCCGTCAGTGATGGTACTGAGAGATTAAGCAGGCGCTTTTTCACCAGTTCCGCATTAAAAGCTTGGTTGATACCTGCTTCTGATAGAATTACCTGAGCGATCGCTTGAGTGGGTTGCTTAAGACTGAGTTTGCCCTTTAAAACCGAGCCGAAGTCAATAGCCACCGCATCGGTTTCAAAAGACATCTCCTCTACTGCGAAATCTCTGCGAATCACCAAGCCACTACCGCTCATTTTGAAGCTATCAATGCTGCCTTGCAACAGTTTGCTGGAGGGATAACAGCGCACAAAAACTTCTACTGACTCGCTTTGGGTAAACAGGTGGCGAATCGTTTGGCTGGCAACTGTGTTGAGCATTCGCTCTCCCCAATCTGTGCCTTTAGGATTTTGTAAACCAGTAAGTCCGCCGAACATGTGGTTTTGGGTCTCTAGAAGTTCTTTGTACTTTTGTAACAAACTGTGAAGAATACAGCAAGCGATCCCGTGATTAATTGTACTGATGGATAGGTATGAGATTGCTGATGGTTATAAGTCTAATGTGTCAAATGTTACTTTCGTATAGCGAGTGGGAATAATTGAACTAAGTTATTGCTAAGATTCTCACCAGTACTAAGTATGATACAGCTAAACATTCTAGAACTTGCCAAGCAGGGCGATACAAATGCGATTAACACTTTGGTAAGTCAGTGGTTAAATTTACCCATAATTACGCCAAAAACTAGTTTCAAACAAAATTCTCTACAGATAATGCTGGAATCATTTGAAGTTCCAGTACAACAGTTGGTAGTCCCACTTATTTGTGATGGATTAATTAATTTAAGCATCGAATCTTTTAAAAATGTCAAAATATACGGTAGAGTAACAGGCGAGGATTTTCCAGATTGGCAACAAGAAATTGAGTTAGAAGCACTAGTAAATTCAGTTGGATTAAGACCTCAAACAAATGTTGAAGTGGAATCTTCAATTACCATTACTAAAACAACAAATAATAAATTAACTGTAAAAAAACCATCTTTTTGGGATTCATTGTTTGAAACAGTAGCAGGAACAGCCGAAGTAGTTGGCGGTGCTGCTGTTCAAGCTGGACAAGCTGCTACAGGAGCAGCTATGGGCATGAGTGAAACTATTGGAGGTGCTGCCGTTCAAGCTGGGCAAGCTGTTGCAGGAACAGCCAGAGTTGTTAGCCGTGCTGCTGTTCAAGGTGGACAAGCTGCTACAGGAGCAGCTATAGGCATGAGTGGGACTATTGGTAGCGCAGCTTTTCAGGGAACACAAATAGCAGGGCAGGCACTAGCAATTGTTGGCAATAATCCCCAATTACAAGTAGCAATAAAATCTCTAAATCAAGATTGGTTAAATCCTTTAATTCAACAGGTTGATTTAGTGAAAGCTGAGGCTTCTGTCAGAAAGTTACAGCAAGAACACCCAAATGAAGAACCAGCGCAAATTGCCCATTATCTCATGCTGGAAAAAGCTGTTTTAGCGGGAGGAACAGGGCTTGCTAGTAGTCTTGCACCAGGACAAGCAGCTGCAATGTTTATGGTGGATTGGGCTGCTACATCTGCGTTATCGGTAGAGTTAGTTTACCAAATTGCTGCCGCCTATGGCATGGATTTAGAAGATTCCGATCGCAAAGCGGAAGCAGTAGCAATTTTTGGTTTAGGGCTGGGTGGAAAAACAGCAATCAAAGCAGGTTTGGGTTTACTACGAAATCTGCCAATAGCAGGAGCCGTAATTGGTGCTAGTTCAAATGCAGTCATGATTTATGCATTAGGTTATGCGGCTTGTCAGTTTTATGAAGCAAAACAGAATCCATTAACTTTAGAGGCAACATTAGTAGATGCTCAACTAGAGAGCGGAAAATTTCTCGAAGCCGCTATTTTTCAAGAAAAAATTATGGATCAAATTTTGGTTCACATTGTCTTAGCAGGTAATCTAGATAAGTCTTGGGAAGATATTTTACCAGAATTACAAGCTGCTAACCTTAGTCCTGCTTCAATCGATGCCATCGCTTCTCATATTAAATCTCCACCATCTTTAGAAACTTTACTTGAGCAAATTAATAGTGATTTTGCCGTACCTTTACTGGCTCAATGTCAAAAAATTGCTCATTTAGACGGGGTAATTACGCCAGAAGAAGCTAAGGTGTTAGAAACGATTAACAAAAAGTTAAACCGTGATTTAGCTGCAATCAAATAACCTGAATATTAGTGTTAAGCTGTTGCGCCTTTAATTTGCACTAATATTTTTTCAATATGATTGTGGGGTGGGCATCTTGCCCGCCCTGATAGTGCAAGTTGTATACGTAACAGCTTATTCATCCCTAAGTTAGAAAATCTGCCCATTGCTGCTACTTTGGATAAAGCAATGCAACAAGGGCAGATGGTTACGTTTCAAGTCTAGAGTCTTACTCTAAGAAATTTGACTGGGCAGTCTTGACACCTATACGACCAACTGCAGGTATTTCTATTAGCTGATCTGTAGCAGTAGGAGTTCCATTAGTATTGCCACTGGCAGTCACTGAACTTTGATTGCCGGGATGTCCATTGGGGATGAACAATTGCGGATGGTCAAAGGGTGCTTGTTCAAGGAGGACTCGCTGATCAGTAAGTCCGGTTCTTAAGAAAGCGACCAAATCAGCTTTTTTAGCATCGGTTAAGTTCAACGGTACTGCACCAAGTCCACCGTCGTCACCTCGACCACGATTGTAAAAGTCTACTACTTGCTCCAGAGTTGCCTTCCCACCGTTATGCATATATGGAGCTGTCAAGCCGATGTTACGAAGGGCAGGTGCTTTGAACAGTGATGTGGTAGTATTTCCGGCTCCTGGGTCATCAGAGGCAGGTCTGACACCGTAGTTAGGGAAGAAGCCGTTAGTTGGATTATTAATTAGCGGATCAGTTGAATCAGTTGAAGCTACTCCTGCGGTTCTTCTCACCGAAGCTCTGGTGAATTCTGGAATTGTATGGCAGACGTTACAATTACCGCCACCATTAGCCGGAGTATTGACAAACACAGTCAGACCGCTTTTTTCCTGATCTGTGAGAGCATTAATATTTCCCGCTTGGAATTTATCAAAAGGTGTCTGGTCAGACACAAGAGTAGAGATATACTTTTGCATTGCTAACGCAGAGAATAAGGAGAAGTTCCAATCCCTAAGCGAAAACTGATTTTTAGGTAAAGTCAGTCCTTCCTCACTCTCATTACCATCATCATTTTTGCCGAGGACTGTTGGTGTTCCATTACTGTCAACTTGAATGATTGACTTTGACTTCCACCATTGCTTTTTAAAGGCTTGCCGAATCAGCTGATCATAGGATGAGATATCCAAACCGGGCTTACGGGATCGACTATTAGATCCTAAAACACTGTCTTGCCGATCTACAAGTTGTTTACCTAAGGGTCTGAGGCTTTTGAGCTTCTGACCTTTTTTCCGCAGAAACTTAGAACCGACTTCAGGTAAAGTACGACCACCAGCAGATGTCTCAAATGGACTCAATAGTGGCCCGGTTACTAGGGAAGCTAGAGAGGAATTGTTGAGCGAAATGGAAACAGGAGTTAGTTGCCTTGATGTTGTAGCTATGTAAACTTTAGCATTAAAGTCTGCTGCTCCTTTTATATTCACCCCATTAAAGGTTTCCTTGGCGCGACCATCCCAAAACTGGAGTTTATTGAAGATTGTATTAATTACCGTTGGGGTATTACGTGGCTCAACTCGACGCACATTAATTCCATTGACTTGAAAGCCGTCTGGATCTGGCACAGATGTAGTCGAATCCTCTGGTCGACCCGGAACAGTGTTATTAATAACACTGTTAAACACACCTTGGGATGAGGCGACATCGTTAGTGTCAGAAATAACTGTACTGGTTCGATCATTAGGATCTGCCAGCTTGTGAAATGGAAAATCTGCCGCCGTGAGTTGATAGTTTGCACCACCACCTACCTGGAAAGTTGTATCTTTCAGTGATGCCAAAAAACCAGGATTGATTTGATTCTTTGATCTATTATCAGCTCCTGCATGAAAGTGACAAGTAGCACAGGACTGAACGCCGTCACTACCAAGCTGCATATCCCAGAATAGGGATTTTCCTAGCTTGAGTAGGGCTGTTTGGTCTTGAACAAAGTCTGCAAGATTGCTTGGTTGAGCCACTGCTGTCAGGAGTGGTGGGTTCGCCGGGTTAGGGTCTCCAGTTGTAGCCGGAGGTAAACTGGTTATGTTATCTAGGGGAGCCGGGTTTGGTGTTACTGCCGATACAATGCCTCCACCAGCGATCGCCAGAGAAACTATGACGAAAATTGCCAGAGGGCGTGAATATCTTGATACTATTTTGGTTTTAGTTTTAAACCTTAAATAAATCCAAAAAAGCATCAAAATTAGCACTAGTAACATTGCTAATGCACCATTTGAGGGTATCATTAAGACCTCGCTATACGTGTGGAAATTATGATGTTGAGGCCATTCTTGACAGATTAAGATAAAATGAATTTTGTCAATAGTATTTACGCTGTAAATTAACTACTATTACTTATTGACAAATTGATTATGAGCTTAATCTTTCAAGAAGGGGTTGAGACTGACTCACAAAAACTCAGCCTTCTTTTAATTAGTACAAAATTACTAATGAAGGATTGTAACTATCTACAAAATACCAAGCAGTACCGATCTGATTTTCTAGACATTTTGAGGACAAAGAAGTTTTTCCTACCAAATGAGATTTCGTTGTTGAAACGCAATACCTGTGAATGAAACTGTACGAACAATAAACTAATCAGGAAAACATGATAAAAAATATAATATTGTAGTTATTAACAAGCTATTAACAAGATATTGATAAGTTATTAACAAGATATAAACAAGATAATAACTTTTTACCCACATTCTGCAAGTTAGTTTTAAAATCTTAATATTTTATATAAACCAATTATCGTTAGATACGCTTGTCATCCAAATCGGATGACAAACTTAACATATTTCCTATCTTGTCAACAACTTCCGGCGCAGATTATCCAACGCTGCATTTGCACTCACATGACGAATTAGAGCGCGCCCTCGCACTGTACCAAACTGATACTCAAAACTTGCCACTTCATCCTTTGGCCCAGCCAAACCAACGTAAACTAAACCCACTGGCTTGGTATCTGTTCCTCCGGTTGGACCGGCAATACCAGTAATACTCAATCCCCATGTTGTTGCAAGGCGGGTTTTAACTCCAATTGCCATTTGCTCTGCAACGGTAGCACTTACCGCTCCAAATTTATCTAAATCTTCTGGGTTAACCCCCAGCAGCCCAACCTTCACCGAATTGTCATAAGAAATTACTCCACCCCAAAAGTAATCAGAACTCCCTGAAATCTCAGTCAACATTTGCCCCAGTCCGCCACCAGTGCAAGATTCTGCTACGGAAAGTGTTTCTTTTGATGCAAGCAATAACTGACCGACCACGGAAGCGAGAGTATCATTATTAACGCCGTAAAAATCTAGTCCAGCGATTTCTTTAATCTGTTTCTCAATGGGCGCAATTAAGGCTTCTGCGGCTGCTTCTGAATTTGCTTTAGCAGAAACTCGCAATCTTACTTCCCCCTTACCTGCATAAGGGGCTACTGTGGGATTTGGCAACTTCAAATAGGAAGCAACCTTTTCCGCCAAAGCAGATTCACCAATACCCCAAAATTTTAAACTCCGGCTATAAATAATTTCTTTACCCCAACCCTGACTTTTGAGAAATGGGATGGCTGTTTCTTCCCACATCGGATGCATTTCACTGGGAACACCAGGAAAGGTAAAAATCGTGATTTCAGGACGAGGTTGCCAAATGATACCAGGTGCTGTTCCAGTGGGGTTGGGTAGAATTTCTGCACCTTGGGGAATCAAAGCTTGCTTGCGGTTACTTGGTGACATAACCCGACCACGTTGGGCAAATTTCTGGATTATGTCTTCGATGATGTCAGAGCGTTCTACCAAGGGGACTTTAAAAAAATCGGCGATCGCTTCGCAGGTGAGGTCGTCTGGTGTCGGGCCGAGTCCACCAGTGAAAATGAGAATTTGCGCTCTGGAAATAGCAATTTCTATAACTTGCTTCAACCGTTCTGGATTATCCCCAACCACTGTTTGATAGTAGTGGGGGATACCTAGTTGCGCTAATTGTTGCGCCAAAAATTGAGCATTGCCGTTGAGGATATCTCCTAGCAGCAGTTCAGTACCAACACAAATAATTTCTGCACTCATTGGAATGGGAAATGGGGGAATTGGGAATTGGGAATGAGGAATGGGGAATTGGGAACTATTTACCAATCCCCCATGCCCAATTATGCTAGTGCTGGGACAGGGATTTCCAGGTGAGAATATAAGGGGAAGCGATCGCACAATGCTGCTACCCTTTGCCGACAATCTTGAGTAACTACCTCGGAATCTGGAGAAAGCAGGCGATCGCTAATAATATTTCCAATCTCGGTAAATTCTGCTACTCCTAAGCCCCTTGTGGTCATTGCCGGCGAACCTAATCTTAGACCACTGGTAACAAATGGCGATTGTGGATCAAAGGGAACAGTATTTTTGTTAGCAGTAATATTCACGGTGCTGACTAGCTGATCCGCCTGCTTACCCGTCATGCCAATAGAACGTAAATCCACGAGCATTAAATGATTGTCAGTGCCATTTGACACAATCTTTAAGCCCCGGTTTTGCAGTTGTTCTGCCAAAGCACGAGCATTTTCAATCACTTGGGCAGAATAGGTTTTAAACTCAGGCTTCAGAGCTTCTCCAAAAGCTACTGCTTTACCAGCAATGACGTGTTCTAATGGCCCGCCCTGGCTACCAGGAAAAACAGATTTATCTAGCTTTTTACCTAGTTCTGCGTCGCTGGTCAAGATTAAGCCACCTCTAGGGCCGCGTAGAGTCTTGTGTGTAGTTGTTGTTACTACATGACAATGAGGAATGGGATCAGGATGAAGACCACTAGCAACCAAACCAGCGATATGGGCAATATCCGCCAGTAAGTAAGCGCCGATTTCATCAGCAATGCTGCGGAACTTTTCAAAATCAATTATCCGGGGATAAGCCGAATAACCACAAATCAGCAGCTTAGGACGCTCCCTCAGCGCCAGCTCCCGAATTTGGTCGTAGTCAAGTTGTTCTGTTTGTTGGCTGACACCGTAGTGGCTAACTTGGAACCACTTACCTGAAACATTTACAGGTGAACCGTGGGTGAGATGTCCCCCATGAGACAAATCCATCCCCATAATTTTGTCACCTGGTTCCAGCAAGGATAGGAACACTGCAAAATTAGCTTGGGCGCCAGAATGAGGTTGTACATTTGCGTGAGCAGCACCAAATATCTGTTTAGCTCGGTTGATCGCCAGTTGTTCGATTTTGTCGATAAACTCACAACCGCCATAATAGCGTTTACCAGGTAATCCCTCGGCATATTTATTTGTCAGTACCGAACCTTGAGCCGCCAGTACAGCAGCGGAGGTAAAGTTTTCACTAGCAATCAACTCCAAGTGGTCTCGCTGACGCTGTAGTTCGTCGTTGATTAACTCCGCGATCGCTGGATCAGAGGAGGTAAGAAAGTCTGAATTAGTCCTAGTCACTTCAATTATCCTTGTGGAAATTTGTACAACGGCTGATTTTGGTTGGGCGCAGCACCTAACAGCTTTACAAAGGCGATTAATCGTCTCCGTACTCTGGAGGTTTATTTGTGCCAACTTATTTATTATTAGACGCAAGCTCGATTAATGCATTAATTATCATAACGTTGCTTTTTGAAACTGGGCTAAATAAAGCTTTTTGCGATCGCTCTTCTGTCGGACAAAAAGCTGAAGCTTCGACAATTGACTGTGCGTTATACAACGCTTGCGGTACATAACTGCGAAGTTATTCGCTGAAAACTTTAAGCACTCAGTATTTTTCTAAATGAAAAATTGTTTGAAATTGTGGGACAAAAAGCTGAAGCTTCGGCAATTGACTGTGCGTTACAGCGCTTCCGGCTATTATGCAATACAGTTTTTCTCCTTGCCGTCTCCTATCAAAGCTTTCAGATTTGAGAATGTACCTCATAGCTGCCGAAAGTGCTGTATTTACAGGTGTGAGGATTAAATCTTTTCAGTTCTCTTTTTACCTGTTTTGCTTGCCAAGTAAAAAAACTACATAGAAACGCTTTTTAATAAATGGGATATAAAGCCTGATATCCACAGCCGAGCGCTTGCTAACCCGCTTTATAAATACCTTTTCTAATTCTGTCAATTGAACATCGGTAAAGGTAGCTGCTACTTGAGGAGGAATGCAGGCGAAAAACTGTTGTAGAAAAGTGCCACTTTTGGACGAATATTTAGTTAAATGCTTTTTAGGCATATTATTTTTATTGTCGAGGTGAATAGGCTTTAAAACATCGAACTGTGTTTATCATCCCAACACTTATCATTACGCCAAGTTCTGTTAGTATATTCGCATTCAGATTTATCAAAAATCCAAGGAATAGATGTAGGGTAAGGCGAAGTTGAAATAGAAGTAAGTGAAATAACTGAAGACCATAAAAAACAGAAGATAGTGAAGCCACAACTCAAGAGAACGGTTGCAAATACTGTTAATAATATTAAATTACCTGGATTTAAAAGAGGATATCTACCTTTTTTAGATTGCAAGCCCTGTTGCGAAAGATATTCCGAACCTGCTAATAAAACTAGATAAAATCGAAGTCTTTGAATCGGGAATGAAACTCTTATATCTATAGAATGACGAGTCCAAACATGAGAGCCAAAACCCCTTTGTATAGCTTTTAATTGCTCATCAGTAAAAGAGGCTGCTACTTTCGGACTAATTTTAGAAAAAAGTCCTTCAAAAATAGGGTCAATATGTTCTAGACTTTTCATAATTGTGGTTGACTAGATGCCGTCGTTATCAGAATAACCCAATTGTCTAGCTCAGTCTTTGATATTTACATTAAAAAATTATCAATTGATAATAACTTTATATAAATGATTGGTTTACGGTTTAATTACTTAATTTACTCACTAAATTTTGAATTCTTCACTAGAGTTTAATATAAAAAAAGTTTTGATAAATTTTAGGCAATCGCAATTAGTAATATATGGCAATGAGTAAGTCGGTGCTAATATTTCAAGCTATATTAATAAAAGCAAAAGGTCTAATCTCAACCAACATGCAAAGGTGCAAAGATGTGCTTTGCACCTTTAGGGACTGACCAAAAATAAATTATCCAAAATTATTTGTACATCTGTAGAGGCGCAAGGCCTTGCGCCCCTACGTTCGCGGAGCGTCCCGCAGGGATGCGATGTTTTTTAACTGGAAGTCCCTTATCAAGAAGAACTCAGGAGTCATGAGTCAGGAGTCAGAAATCAGAAGTCAGAAGTCAGAATTCAGAAAGATAGAACGCTCATATTTTTTTGACTCCTGGCTTCTGAGTAGAAGGGTCTAAAACCCCTCCCTTGTTGGGAGTCTTTAATTGGAAGGGGTCAGAATCCTCAACCAATTTTTTATTCTGACTCCTGTATTCTGACTTCTGTATTCTTCTTCAAGTGAAATTACGATCCAATCTTGGGTACAGTATCTCCAGGCCCGGCGGTGACAATTATCAGATTTTCTGGCTTAATTAAATCCTCAATTGCCTGTTGCATCTGAGCCATAGTGACTGCTTGAATCTGCTGGGGAAACTCTCGGATTTCTGCTCGTGAAAGTCCCAAGACAGCATTACTCAAAATGATGCTTGATACATCACTGGGATTAGCTAAATCCACGGGGTAACTATTAGTAATTGAGCGTTTTGCCGCGTTGAATTCAGCCTCAGTTACACCTTGTTCGCGCAACTGTTTGAGTAAAGCGAGAGTACTGGCGATCGCTTTTTGGGTATCTCCAGGAGCAGTCTGCATCTGAATCAAGAACGGGCCAGGATTGATTCCGGCGGCAAAACCACTATAGATACCGTAGGTTAGACCTTGGCGATCGCGCACTTCCGTACCCAAGCGGCTTGATAAGGTATCACCACCCAAAACTTGATTTAGCACTAGTGCCGCATAATAACGTGGGTCTTTCCGAGCGATGCCGTTGTACCCGATGTAAGTAACAGCCTCTGTCTTACCGGGAATTAGTTTGTTTAGACGTGTTAAAGTTTGCGGTAATGACACGGACGCTATTTTAAGAACAGGTTGCTTACCTGTGGCTTGCCATTTACCAAACGCCTGATTCAGCAAAGCTTTTACCTTAACTGGATCAAAGTCTCCTACTAAAGCGATCGTTGTGGTATCTGGTCGGTAGTGTGTCTGGTAGAAGGCAAGCAAATCATCACGAGTAACGCTCTTTAAGCTCTCGGCCGTGGGAAAGCTATGGAATGGATGATTTTCTGGGTAAATTGCTTGCTGAAATACTTGTCGTCCCAGTCCTCTGGGGTCATCTAGCTGGACTTTGAGACTTATCAACGCCCGCTGGCGACTCAGTTCTAACTGGTCGGCTGGGAAAGTGGCGTTTTCTAACACATCTGCCAGAGTTTGAATCAATATCGGCAGGTTCGCTGAAAGTCCCTCACCACTGACGCTAACTCCCTCGCGGCTAGCACCGAAGTTCAAATCGGCTCCTCGGTCTTCTAAGGTTTTCGCTAGGGTAAGAGCGTTTTTAGTCTGCGTCCCATTCATTAAGTTAGTCGCAGTCAGATTCGCTAATCCAGCTTTTTGATTGCCGTCAAACTCGCTACCGGCGTCAATTTGTCCACTCAGGTTAATCGTGGGGAGGTTGCGCTCGCTCAAGAGCAGAACCCGCAAACCATTATTCAAGGTAAACTCTTCTGGTAGTGATTGTTTGCCCGAATCTGTAGCTGATGTGGCAGGTGGAAGATATTTAGCCAGTTCTGCTGGATCTACAGGCTTACCGGGGCTGAAATTTTCCACTGTCCGACCAGAACCAGCGCTAGAAGTCCCTGGTTTACCATCTGGTTGAGTTGGCTCAAAGAAGCCGATGGTTTGTTTAGCCGGATTTAGGTAAGTTTTTGCTGCTTGCTGCACCTCGGCTGGGGTGACTTTAGCGATCGCAGCCAGATACTTTTCAATATAACGATAATCGCCGGCCACAGTTTGGTTATATCCCAGTTGGCTAGCTTGACTAGTGATGTCTTGGTTACCCAAAATATACGAGGCTTGCAGCTGCGTCTTCGCTCGGTTCAATTCTTCTGTAGTGACTGGCTGCTGTTGCAATTTTGCTAAAGATTCCTGGAGCACCTGGGCAATTTTCCCTAACTCTTGACCGGCTGCCGCCGTAGCATCAATTTGATACCAACCTGGTTCGATGAGTTCGGCTGCACCGCCACTCACCGAACTAGCAAGTCCAGATTCCACCAATGCTTGGTAAAGTCTAGAGCTACGTCCGCCTGTGAGAATGGCATCCATCACATCAATTGCTGGCACATCAGGATGCTTGATATCTGGTAACGGATACACCGCTTGCAGTAGTGCCGCACTTCCAGGCTGCTTGAGGACAATGGTTGCTTTTTTAGCAGAGGTTGAAGCACTCACCTGGGCAGAATTTTTAGCCACAGCCGTCTTGGCTCGTTTTGGCAACTTCCCATAAGTTTCTTTAACAACTTTCAATACAGGTTCTGTGGCAAAATCCCCAGTAATCACCAACGTGGCATTCTCTGGGCTGTAGTAGGTTTGGTAATAATTCCGCACCTGCTCCACCGTGAATTTCTCTACATCGGCTTTTGTACCTCCCACAGGTAAGCCATAGGCTCTGCTAGGGAAAGCATCTCGCATCACCGCCCGATCCAGACGATAGCCTGGTGAATTTTCGTACCCCTGTAACTCGGAGATCACCACCCGCTTTTCACTTGCGAGTTGTTCAGTCCCAACTAAGGAGTTTTCCATGCGATCGGCTTCTAGTGTCAACAATGCTTCGAGTTTGTCTCGCTGCACTGTGCCAAAGTAAGCTGTTTCGTCATAACTAGTAAAGGCATTGAACTGGCTACCCAAGGCACTAAACAACCTTCCAAACTGCACTGGACGGTCAGTTGTACCCTTGAACATCAAATGTTCTAGCTGGTGAGAAATGCCATTCTCTCCCTTAACCTCGTTGCGTGAACCAACTTTATACCAGACTTGTACGCTGACTACTGGAGCGGTATGGACTTCTTTGGTTAGCACTGTTAAGCCGTTGTCCAATACCGTTTTTTTCACCCCTTGGGTGAACGAGAGAGTAGATACAGGTGCGGCTGCTGTTGGTGTTGCAGCATTGGTAAAATTCCTCGAAAAAGGCACAATACTTAGGAGAAGGCTAAGTAAAAACCCGATAAGCATATATGAGCGTAACTTCATAAGCAATGCAAAATTCAAAATCTCTAATTATAAAACAAAATTCTAGTACCGTTTTGAAAAAGTCAAAAGACTTATATTTTCAGTTTTTTTACCACTTTCAATGGTAGCTTTATTTTCGCCATGCTGTAATAGTCGGTTTTCAAGTTTATCTATTTGCAAGATAGCTACGAGCAATAGCCCACAACAAGGGTATAAAAATCCCTTTCCCTATTTATTGCCACTTATTCCCTATTTTCAATATATATGTAACTTTACGCACTATTACAAATTATTACAAGTATATTAACAACGATTGCAATGTGTTCGATTTGACAAGTTTTTCGGAATATTCACCTTTATAATTGGTTTAATTCTTATTGTCATCCCATCAGGGTAGATATCTTGATCAAACTAGCAATAAATTTTTGAGATATGCAAACAAGAAACTTAATTGCATCATTCACTTTAGGTATAACTTTAGCAGCAATACCTGTATCACAATCTTATGCCTTAGAAGAAAACGCACCAGACGTGTATAGTTTCACAGGGTATAATTTAAAAGGTGAGAAACTCAGTATTAATTACTCAACAACAAGCTTTATTGGCAAGCCTTCTTTCCAATATAAAGACCAAAAACAGACATTAAACTTTGAAGGAGAAAAGCAAATCCGTACCGTAGAAACGGAAATTGGTACACTAGTGACTGTGACTATTAAACAGACGCTAAATGGTGAGTACACCATATTTAGCTTGCTCATACCCCGTGTAAAAATTGGATTGGGCGAGGAAGTAAAAATTGTAACCAACGGAATCACAACATTGAATCGTTTTTCTACGATTCCTCAATCCAACCAGCAGCAGAAACAACTTTATACAATAATCAATCTCAAGGGTACAGCCCGATTTGTCGTGTTTTAAGCACAAGAGGGATATAGAAATTAGACTTCTTGCTCAGATGGAGCAAAACAGTAAGGGTGAAGGAAAATAATTGTTTCTCTCCACCCTTATTGCTTAACTTGATTCCCTTTTAATTTGGCATCTGGGTGATAACATCTTTTGATCAAAAGCTTAGAAGTAGCTTAATAGCTTATTAAAACAGATTTTCTTTCCTTGTGATTTTTATGAGCGATCGCCTTCATAGACCAATACGGTTCAGTTAAGGGTTTAATTACCGTTTAATTTGCTTAGGAAAGTTAGGAACTAATAAAGATTGCCCTAATTCCCCTTGCTCATTATAAAATTTCATTTGACTTTGTTCATTACATAACCATATTTCCACAGCTTGAGCTTCTAAATATAAATTTCTTTTAAATTCCATTTCTTCCAAAGTGTTACCACTGGATTTAACTTCTACACAAATTTCTGGTGCAATAGATGCTGATACTTCGTCTTCAATTTTATAAAATCGTTCTTCTGAACACCAGACAACATCAGCAACTTTCACACCATCTGATGTGTTAATAGCACATTCTGGCATTACTTCTCCTGTATTTAATAAAGATTCTAATAAACGTTGAATTCTTCCTTGATAAAAAGAATGTTTAATTTTGACTGGACTCATTACGATTTGACCCCATTTATTTAATTCAATTTTGAAGGGTAAATCTTGTAATTGTTTGTGTTCACAAACTTCTTCCCATCTCATAGTTAATATTTGGCTAGAGTGATTGATTTAATTTTAACTCATCAATATCGAGTCTCCTATCATTGCTGATATTTACTGTTGATTGATAGCAAAAACACTCACGCAAAAACGCAAAGTTTATTTGAGCGGCTTGGCATATTTGCGTGAGATAATCAGTTACATTATTCTAAACTTCAACATTCAAAGCACGCACCAAAAAAGCCCATTTATCTGCGGCTTCTTCGATGATTTTAGCTGTGGGTTTACCCGCACCATGTCCAGCTTTAGTCTCAATTCTAATTAACGTTGGCGCATCACCAGTGTGAGCTTCTTGCAAAGCTGCGGCAAATTTGAAACTATGAGCAGGGACAACGCGATCATCATGATCGGCTGTGGTAATTAAGGTTGCTGGATAAGCTGTATCTGGTTTGAGATTTTGCAATGGCGAATAAGCATACAGCGCTGGAAACTCTTCTGGATTATCTGCTGAACCATATTCGGAAGTCCAAGCCCAACCGATGGTAAATTTGTGGAACCGTAACATATCCATCACCCCGACTGCTGGTAAGGCTGCACCAAACAAATCAGGACGTTGTGCCATGCAAGCACCCACCAATAAGCCGCCGTTACTACCACCTGCGATCGCCAGCTTATCAGTCTTAGTATACTTATTAGCAATCAGCCACTCAGCTGCGCCAATAAAGTCATCAAAGACATTCTGCTTTTTATCCTTTATTCCTGCTTGATGCCATTCTTCGCCGTATTCTCCACCGCCGCGGATATTGGGCATAGCATAGACACCACCCATCTCCATCCATACCAAAAGACTCACAGAAAAACTAGGTGTCATTGAGGCATTAAAACCACCATAAGCATAGAGATAAGTCGGATTATTTCCATCTAATTTAATGCCCTTTTTATGCGTAATAAACATTGGCACTCTAGTACCATCTTTGCTATCATAAAAAACTTGTTTTGTCTCGTAATTATCAGGATTAAAATCTACTTCTGACTGGCGAAAGATGGTACTTTTACCAGTTATCATATCGTAGCGATAGATAGTTCCTGGTGTGGTGAAACTGGTGAAAATATAAAAAGTTTCGGTATCATTACGTTTTCCTCCAAAACCTCCGGCTGAACCAAGTCCAGGTAGTTCTACCTCGCGGATAAACGCACCTTTGAGGTCAAAAATTTTAATTTGGCTGTGAGCATCTTTGAGGTAATCTGCAACAAATTGATTATTGAGTATGCCTACACTTTCTAACGTTTCTGCTGATTGGGGGATGATTTCTTGCCAATTTTCTGGCGCAGGGTTTTTGGTGTCAATCGCAATAACTCGTCCCCGTGGTGCATTTAAATCCGTGCGGAAATAAAACAGGCGCTCATCATTGTCAATAAAGCTGTAATCTGCCTCAAACTGGTTAATTAGTTCTACGACTTCCGCATTAGGGTTAGTCAAATCTTTGTAGAAAAATAAATTCTTGGAGTCAGTTCCCAGCCAAACAGAAATTATTAGATAGCCTCCATCTTCAGTAACACCACCACTAAAACCCCATTCCTTTTGGTCAGGACGATGATAAATTAGTACATCTTCTGATTGGGGTTTACCTAGTTGATGATAGTAGAGCTTTTGATAATAGTTGACATCTTCTAATTGAGTTTTTTCATTCGGCTGATCGTAGCGACTGTAAAAGAAACCTTGATTATCATGTGTCCACGATGCACCAGAAAATTTAATCCACTTCAGGTGGTCTTGCAGGTCTTCACCTGTCTCAACATCGCGGACTTTCCACTCTTGCCAATCAGAACCAGAGGCGGATAGACCGTATGCTAAAAGTTTGCCATCATCGCTAATAGACAATCCTGAAAGAGCAACAGTGCCATCTTCTGAAAGTTTATTGGGATCGAGCAAAACTTTGGGTTGGTCTTCGAGGGTTTTTAGGGTGTAGAATACACTTTGATTTTGCAGTCCGTCATTTTTGAAATAAAAGTAGCGTTCGGTGGAACCGTCTTGCAGAGATTCACCTTCTTTAAAAGGGATACCATATTTTTCATAATCCCAAAGTTTGGTGAGGCGCTGTTTAATTTTTTCCCTGGTAGGAATTTCACTCAAGTAGCCAAAAGTAACTTGATTTTGTGCCTCAATCCAAATCCTTGTTTCTTCAGAGTCAGGATCTTCTAACCAACGGTAAGGATCTGCAACTAAAGTCCCGTGGTAGCTATCGACTTGATTACTCTTGTGGCTGGATGGGTAGGTGAGGGGTTTTTTAGAGGAGGGCATAATCTCAGGTCAAAAGTGCTTCTTTACATACTACAAAGATAGACCTAAGACTGGAGCATACACTGACTA
Organism: Nostoc sp.; assembly: GCF_036917275.1. Classification (GTDB taxonomy): domain Bacteria; phylum Cyanobacteriota; class Cyanobacteriia; order Cyanobacteriales; family Nostocaceae; genus Nostoc. The sequence continues at coordinate 148,237 of NZ_JBALDF010000060.1, read as the reverse complement.
AACCTGCAAGCTTCCAATTGGAAAGAGTACCTGCTGGGGTACTAGTACCGCAAGGCGGAAGTCAAAAGTCAAAAGTCAAAAGTCAAAAGTATTATGGAATAAGCTCTTTAGGGCTTTTCGATGGTCTACTTATTTACGCCGTGCTGTACTAGTAAGTAGCAAGCAGTCCCGTTAGGATTTTAATCAGCAAGCAAGATAAACTAATCCGCTTGAGTTAGGGAGGATCAAGCCTTAATCCAAGCGGATTGAAGTATAAACAAGCGATGGCTCATTTAATTTGCATCAGTTTGAAGCCAAACCCCTTATCTGGTATATTTCTATAGCGTTTCTCAGTTGAGTCCAAATAGAGACCTAACAAGAGCAGCTCGTTCCCTCCTAGCGTGGGGAGTAAGATTCAAGGTCTCTCTGAGTCAGAAGGCTAACAGCAAGATTTAGAATACTACTTGCCACCAACCGAAGGCTGGGCCGATAAAACGGATAGTCGCCCATCCTACAGCCATAAGGATAATGCCTATCCAGGCACCACGAGTAGTCCAACTGACAAATAGTTCGGATTGAGCCTTTGTGATAGGAACCCAAGGCAAGATCCGAGTCTCTTGACCGTATGTTTCCCCTTGTGCGGTTTTTCGACGCTTTGCTTCACCCATAATCAGCAACTCAAATTTTACTTAGGTTCTAAATTTATCTTGCCAGGAATCATGGCTATAGAGAGGCAATGAATCGCATTACCTTCATAAAATGTAAATTGCGTAACAAATGACCTTAAGCGGAATTTTCTTCACTAGTATTAGAAAACAGGCTTGGATCGAGATAGTTAATCCGTGCCAGAGGACTTAAGGCAGCAAGAATTTGAGCGCCGTAGCTACGATTAACTACACGACTATCAAGTAAAGCAACAATGCCTTGACTTTCTCTGACTGGAGCGATCGCTCTTTGTAATTCATTCAAGGCCGCTGGCAACAAATATAAACGGAACCAATCTTGATGCGATCGCTTATAACGAGCTACCCTACCAGCTACTAGGGGATTCTCCAAAGATGGTAAAGGTAAAGTAGCAATAATTAACAGATGAGGTGCCGGCAAAACTCGTTGATGTTCTCGCCAAAATTCCCAACCGCTAATCAAAATCCCATTTTCATCCAAACAAGTTTTTTCTACTTGCACCCGCGAACCAAACTCTGAGGCTAGAATTGTTGCCACTTGAGACTTGAGTGGTACATCCCCCACCAAGACAACCGTTAATCCTGGTGCTGTAGCACTTAGACAAACCAGTGTGCGGACTTTGTGAATAAATGCCGCTTGAAATTCTGGTGTGTTAGGTAGAGGCAATTTATAGGGTACATACAGTTGAATTGCTTCTGCTTGACTTTCCGAAGAGAAATTTAAACAAGTTAAATCGTCTAAACCCAGGCGCTGTTGGAAAAGAGGAGCATCAGTTTCCGGTTCTATAGCGCTGCCAATTAAAACTACTGGTTGTCGCCGCCAAATAGGCGAGAGGATTTCTCCTAATTCCATTGGGGCGTAGTGCAAAGAAAATAAACCTTGTCGATGGGCAATAGTCGCCCAGAAGAGAGGAGGGGAGGCAGTACGCCCTTGCGGTTCCCCGCGTTGTAGCAACTGCCGTGAAGCAGCGAGGGAAAGATTTTCATCAAGGATTTGTAATTGTTGCCAGAATTGTTTCCAAGGTTCTGGTAGTGCTTGTACTGACTCTAAAACAGAATAGAGACGGCTTAAAATCTCTATTTCTGGCTGGGAAATTAGATAGCACTCATAAGGATTGGCAGGATGCTGAAAAAGTTCGTGTGTTAGTTGTACCCGTGCTTCGCTAATTGCCTCAGCTTGATTTGGGCAAGCTAGCATGAGTTGATCCCAATCATGGGGTTGAATATCTTGGGTAAGTTGATGACGCACCCAATCTTCGAGATCATCTACCCCATCAATAATTGTAGGGATACCTTGGGGAAAGCGATCGCCACCAGCAAATTGTCCTCTTAACCAAGCTTCCGGGGAGATTAACAGTAGCCCTTGAAACTCAGCATCAGGCCAAGCGTCACCTGTTCTAATCGATTTATTGGCTGGTAGCCACTGCTGTAAACGGGGAATTTCTACCTGTAGCAGAAGTTGCTGCACCGCTTCTTGAGCAACAATAATTACAGGACCATGCCACATTAGGGCTGATGCTATGAAACTGGTGCGATACCGCCCTTGATAGCCACAAACCGCCCCTACTTGAATTAGGGCACTACGTCCCAGGCGCAGGGCGCGTGCTACCAACCGTGCCATCGTCAAATGATGGGGCCAGGAAGGGAACCCCGCTTGCGATCGCAAAAAGTTATGTAGTGACAAATGAACTTCTGCCTCAATCACACGCTTTTAATTCCATACAAAGTGACTTTTACTTCCAATTGCCCCATTTCTATTATGTTGTCCTTTGTCATTTGTCATTTGTCCTTTGTGTTTGACCAATGACTAATGACCAATCACCCAATACCCTGAATTATGCCAACTTACACAGGAATTTCCAGCGAAGCCTTCAGGCATCCACTAGATCGCCAAGCCGAGCAAGCTTTACGAAATTTACCGGGATTTGATTTAATCGCTCGTAAATTTGTGGAATTTATCTACGAACGCCCTCAATTAGTCTATCTAATGGGTAACACCATCCAAGTTGGGCCGCGTCAATATTCCACTATTTACCAGATATTTCGGGAATGCGTCCGAGATTTGGACATTTACCCAGAACCTACACTATTTGTCTCGCAAAATCCCCAAGCAAATAGTTATGCGCTGGGGCAAGAGAATCCTTACATAGTCATAAATACAGGGATACTAGACTTACTAGACGAAGTTGAGATTCGGGCGGTGCTAGCCCATGAACTGGGGCATATTAAATGTGGTCATACTATTTTAATTCAAATGGCGATGTGGGCAATGAGTGCTGCTTCTGCGTTGGGAGAATTGACCTTCGGCATTGGTAATCTTGTAACACAAGGTTTAATTTACGCCTTTTTTGAGTGGAGGCGGAAAGCCGAGTTATCATCAGATCGCGCTGCACTTCTAGTGACGGATGACTTGAATCCCGTGATGTCAACGATGATGAAACTCTCTGGCGGTAGTAACAAATATGCCAATGAATGTAGTTTACAAGAGTTTATCAAGCAGTCAGAAAATTATCAGGCACTGGATAAAGATGGATTGAATCAGTTGTATAAATTTTTGATATACAATGGCGCTCAGGGTACGATGTTAACCCATCCTTTCCCAGTTGAACGCTTACATTACTTACGGGCGTGGGCAGTATCCGAAGAATACCAGCAAATCCGCCGAGGAAATTATCAGCGATCGCCTGCTTCGGGATCAGTAAATGTTTCAGCAGAATCTTCCGCAAATCAAACAGAAGCTTTACGCCGACAAATTGAAGAATTACAACGAGAAATCGACAGAATAAGAAGGTCTGAGTAGATTATTTTAGGGTGCGTTAGGCTTGTCTAACGCACCATATTCAGCTTATCCAATAGGTTACACGCTCCGTAACACTACTTTTGTTCGGTGATTGCTACTTTCTTTTATGTTTGAGAGCTAACCTTGAGCTAACTATGCCTAATAGAATTAGAGCGGCATTAATGGAAGTGGGTTCAGGAACAGGTTTAGCACTAGGAAGTTCACGAATTGTGAAAGAAGAAGAGAAATCGTTTCCGTCTAAATCATCGGGAACATCAACAGAAAACGTGAAATCGACGGACTCGCCAGGAGCAACCGATCCCCCAGACCACTGCAAATTGAAAGAACCATCCTGGAGCAGTTGCGTGAATTTAGACGAGGTAGGCTGAGGGTCAGAGCTTGAAACGTTGAAGTCAAAATCTGGAATCGCAAAGCCATAGGGGACTAAAATCAATTCAGGCGGTCCGAAGTTATCATTAACTCCGAAGCCAATCTTAAAGCTAAACCCGTTCCAAGTAGAGTTAGTATTATTTACAGCTGTTTCGGTAAAAAAATACTCTGTTGTCCCTCCTGAAAGTTCAGCGAACAATTGAGTATCAATCGGGGCTATAGCTTGAAAGGTTTTGGGAGTACAAGATAAGCCAGGGAAGTTGAGAATCTGATTCTGGCTTGCAGCTATGCTGTTGTTGTTATTAGGAAATGGCGTATTAACGGGAGTTTGAACCTGTGTACATAATATATCTCCCTGACCTGGCCCCGTAGGCGGACTTATGCTAGTAATGCTCCGAGCCTGTGCCACTCCACCAAAGCATAGATAAAACGCCAAGGTAGTTACAAGAGTTTTAGCTATTTTTTTCATTTTCTGATACTTCTGTGGTTGTTAGGAATTTCAGCAACCAAATTTTACCAGGACTTACGCATTGACAGATGAATATAAATGAGCAGTCAAGCAGGAATTTTGTACAAACCTGAATTTGGATCTGGATTTTAGCAAAAGTAATTCAGTTAAGTTTGCCACTCTAGTTTTTTTGGATTCACTTAAAGCGGATAATATTTTTTAGCTGAACTACCATCCTCTTAGGGGTGGGATAAATTTAAGATTCAAAATTAAAGACTTGAAAATTGCTTAACTATATCTCAGCATTAAATTAGATGTAGGCATTTCTCAATATGGCAATTCACTTGACAAAACAGCTTTCTGTGTTCGCTGCTATTCTAGCTATTGTCCTTTTCATGCCGGGAATTGCCTTAGCTGCACCCGTTCAACTCCATACTACTTCTGGTGTCATTTTCACCCAAACTACTAAAACTGCAAGCTACTCCACCTCGTCGGAGATTAACCTGACTCCCTTACAAAACCAACAACTCCAGGCTGTGCGTCAAAGAAGAAATAGAGAAATTGAGGCAGTTTTAAACACATCACAACGTGCCCAACTTACTCACAATCTCCGGGCTGGTAATAATATCAATAAAGCCCTAGAAAAACTGCATTTGCAACCAGAACAGCAGGAGTTGGTAAAGGCGATCGTGCAATTTACTAACTTGAAAATGAAAGCTATTTCATCTAGGCATTCGCTAAAAGTGGAGGAAAAATAAAGGTTTGACTTACAGAGTAAAATCTTTAATTATAGTTAAAGATAATCAATGATATGTTCTCTGCAATTTTTGCTTAAGAGAAGTGATCGCCTAATTATTTTTGAGTGGCGATCGCACGCGCCCTCAATGACAAATATTTATCACTGCCAACTTTTACAGTATTTATAAATTAATCTTGCCCTATTGAGCATGACGACTACCCATTAACTAAGCAATATTGCTTTTAACACCTTCATTTCTGACTACCTGGCTCATTCTCAATGGAGACTTTATCTATTATGCCCTGTCGAGACGATCTCAATAGGTAGTTAGTGTATTTGCTTGACATGCAACGAGTTGTTGTGGCTCGTTTCCGAAAATAATCGGATGCTGATGGTTATTTACGGGTTATTCACCGTTTAATACCCGATGGCAAATTTTTGGTAGTGTTTGATGGCGACACCAAATCTGAAGTTTGTAAAGATTGCAGATAATCGCCCCACTTGATTGCAGCATCTATAATTAATGTTGCCCTATTTAGTTCGTTACCATGTCGGAAGAAGATATCCGAGCCGCAAGGCTGGAGAAAGTAGAACAACTCAAGCAGCTAGGGACTAATCCCTATGCCTATCGTTGGGAATCTACCCATCATGCAGCGCAGTTGCAAGAACAGTTTGCCGATTTAGCCAGTGGTGAAGAAGTTGATTTAGAAGTTGCGATCGCTGGACGCATTATGGCGCGTCGTGTTTTCGGTAAATTGGCTTTCTTCACTTTGCAAGATGAAACCGGCACAATTCAGCTTTATCTGGATAAAAATCGCATCCAAGAAAGCATGGCAGATATTGATGCTGATGCCTTTAATCACTTGAAACAACTCACAGATGCAGGTGACATCCTGGGAGCCAAAGGTACTATTAAACGGACTGAAAAGGGCGAATTATCTGTCTACGTTAAACAATATACTATCCTGACTAAATCTCTGTTGCCCCTACCCGACAAGTGGCATGGATTAACGGATGTTGCCAAGCGCTACCGTCAGCGCTACGTTGACTTGATTGTTAACCCAGAAGTGCGGCAAACTTTCCGCCGTCGTGCCCAAATTACTGCCGGTATTCGTCGTTATTTAGAAGAACGGGATTTTTTGGAAATTGAAACACCTGTTTTGCAAAGTGAAACAGGGGGTGCAGATGCGCGTCCATTTATCACCTACCACAACACTTTAGAAATGGAGTTATATCTGCGAATTGCCACAGAACTTCATCTCAAGCGGTTGATTGTGGGTGGTTTTGAAAAGGTGTTTGAATTGGGGCGGGTTTTCCGCAATGAGGGAATTTCGACTCGACACAATCCCGAATTTACGACAATTGAACTTTACCAAGCCTACGCGGACTACAACGATATGATGGCGCTGACTGAGGGGATTATTACCACTGTCGCCCAAGAGGTACTCGGCACGCTGGAAATCACCTACCAAGGGGAACCTATAGATTTAACACCACCTTGGCGGCGGGTGACAATGCACGATTTAGTTAAAGAATCTACGGGTTTAGATTTTAATTCTTTCCAAACTTTGGAAGAAGCAAAAACAGCAAGTAAAAATGCTGCAATTCCTGGTGTAGATGAAGCTCAATCAATTGGTAAGTTACTGAATTTAGCTTTTGAAGAGAAAGTAGAAGCTAATTTAATTCAACCTACCTTTGTAATTGATTACCCTGTAGAAATTTCGCCTCTAGCAAAACCCCACCGTTCTCAACCTGGTTTGGTAGAAAGATTTGAGTTATTTATAGTAGGGCGAGAAACTGGGAACAGCTTCTCAGAACTTACCGATCCTATCGAGCAAAGAGAACGCCTAGAAGCCCAAGCTGAAAGAAAAGCTGCTGGTGACTTAGAAGCCCAAGGTGTAGATGAAGACTTTTTGACAGCCCTTGAATACGGTATGCCGCCTACAGGTGGTTTAGGGATTGGGATTGATCGGTTGGTAATGTTATTAACTGATTGTGCCAGTATTCGGGATGCGATCGCCTTCCCTCTACTCAAGCCCGAAGGCAGTGTTATTAAGCAATTTACCTATGAGCCAAAAACTCAAACACTGACTATTGAATTTGATAGTGGAAGTGTTTACGAGTATTTCAAAGTACTTCCTAGTGTCAAGGAAGATTTAGACAATGCACCGTCTAAAGGTCAATACTTTAACAAGTTTATTAAAGGTAAATTTAAATTTGAACAGTTGAGTTGAGCTAAGTAAGTACCATTCAAAAATAATTACTAATTCGTAATTAAAGCTTCAACTCCGTTCAACAGTCGGGTGCGTTAGGCAAAGTCATAACGCACCATTTTATTACCTAAGTTGCACTCACTTATTCTATATAATATTCCTTTAAAAGAATAATATGATTGACATTTCTTATAAGGAATACTATGCTGTGACGTAGGAAGTGGCCTGGACTTGGGAACTTTATCTAGATGTCAATGGGGAAATCCCCAAAGATTTACTTGCTTTTTTCATCAGGATGATTCCCGAAGAGGAGAAACCAGAAAATCCACCAAAACCATTACTGAGTGCTTCCGAAACCAGGCGTTTGCAAGTTAATCTTGGCTACCTGTGCGACAAAGGACTCGCATCACTTACCAGTGGCATCCTTGAGAAACTGGAAGATGATTTGTATGAGTTACGGATGACTAAGAGCGAACATAATCCACGGTTTATCTTAACGGCTGCTACTCCTCAGAGGTTTCTAGTGCTACACGCCTTTATGAAGAAATACGACAACGCTATCAAAGATAGAGACAAAGAACCTGCAAGAGTGAGATTGCGTGAATTGCAGCAGAGGGAACAGTGATGAAAAAGCCTAATTTTCAAGCTTGGTTACAGCAGAAAGTCAGCGACGAACCAGAGGTGATCCTGGCGGGGAAGTTAGAGTACCTGCGCCTTTATCTCACCGATGCCATGCGGGAAATACGTAATAAAGCAGGATTGACTCAGACGCAGCTAGCGAAAAAACTGGGAGTAAAGCAAGCTGCGGTGTCCAAATTGGAGTCGGCGTTAAAGGAACATGAGTTGGAATCACTGTTGCACTATTTACACGCTTTGGGTGCAGATTTGTTGGTAGCCGTAAAACAAGGGGAGGACTTATATCAAGCTAGCGATAACGAAGGTGTATTGCTGGTAGATGTACCAGATGTAGTTGCACAAAAGGCATTAGCGGCAAACATCAGCGTGCGGGAATATGTGCGTATAGCAATTGAAAAGTTTTCCAGCGAGGATGATGGACTGAGAATAGCTTTGGTAAAACTGCTGGAAAGTGACGATTCGGTAGCAATGAAAGTCAGAGAGCGTTTAGGTTCAAGGACAATCCAAGAAATTGCTGTAGAGTTGGAAAAATGTTTGAGTTTAGTTAAAGAAGAAGATAAGATTTTTGCTGTCAAAAATGTTTTGGCTGCTAATGTGGCAGTTGGAGAAAGTAATCGCAGAACTAGTGATGAAGTTGATGAAATTGAGTTATTGGATTTAGCTGAAGAATTGCTGGAGAAATTGGCAGATTTTTAGGATGACAATAAAAGCTAAGTCGATTAATTTGATATTGAGCAAATTGCTCTTAAGCAGTGTGTGTTAGTGGTAGGTAGTGCATTTAAAAAATATCTCTACAATATGGAACTGTGGAAGATGCCGAAGATAACCTTCCCTGTGCCAAATTGAACAGACGAATTAAAGAAATTGAAAACTCTACTCAGCAATTTCCCTTTTCAGAGCCTAGTTACTGGGCTGCTTTTCTTTGTCACGGTTTACGGTGATAAAATAGTATTGGGACGATTACTCGCTTACTCATCAACCTGATTTGGATCTGGTAAAAATTCAGGATTTAAAGTTTCGCCTAAAGTATAAGGGCATATTTCTGGAAAAACCTGTTCATCTAACTCAGTTTCTCGAATTGCCAAAGCCAAGCCAAGTTCATAAATAGTGAAGAAAACTTCATCTAAATAAGGTTTCAAGCTAGGGCTATCTTGCAGAAGCAGCTTAATTTGAACACGTTGCTCTCGAATTGTACCCAACCAGCTATTGCTACGTTTTTCGGATTGAAATTGCCATTTCAGTAAGTGTCCTAGCAATACCCCCAAACGATTTCTCAATTCTTGGCGTTCTCTTCTGCCCAAAGTTTCAATTTCTTCAATCAGGTTAACAGTATCTAATTGATCCCACTGTTGAGTTTTGAGCAAGCTAACCTGCTCTTGAGTCCAAGTATAGAAATCTGTTTCATATAGATGAGATGTGTACATCTTTTCAAGTGTCATAAGCTTTTATTTAGCAAAACCCCATAATGAGTTGAAATAATCAATAGTAGAGCGATGCCTACGGCGGCAAGCTACGCCTCACCTGCTATATAAAAAAATATTGGGTGGTGCCATGCTTACGGCAGCAAGCTACGCACCACCCAACCTAAAATAATCTAAAATCTAATGACTAATTCGCTACCTCTGCTACTTCGATAACGCGCCCTTCATAGTCCTTGACCAAAAAATTCAGGGGCTTGTGGTTGCGAATCTTCAATTTCAAACCGCGCATTTCGACTCGCATTAAAATCATTTCTAGGCAATCATGGTCAAAGCAAACGTGGCGTTGCTGATTTTTGCTACCTAAACTCGCGCCAGTAATAATGTGTAACTGGGTGTTTTTCTTTAATTGATACCATAGCCCATCTGTGGCATTATTCATCATTTTGCTAGACAAGCTCGGCCCAGTAGACATATATAGTGGATCAATGCCAGTTGCGCCTATAGTTTGTTCGTAGTTGTAGTAATAGTGCAAGGGCACCTCAGCTGCGGGCAAATCTAGCAGCCCTTCATACAACTGTCGGGCAATCTCCAAATCAGACACCATTACAGTGTGTACTTTTGGGGCACTGGTGAGGAACATCCACATTGCGCCAGCGTAAGCTGCTAGCAGCATCACCATAATGCCTTGGGTGGAGAACAGGCTATCTAAGGGCAAGGAAGGGAGAAAGGAGCCTAAGGTAAGGGGACTGAGCAGGAACGATATCACACTAACTGCTATAACCATGAACAAATAAGGATTCTATAAGGGAGCCGATTTTATGATTGTCGATTAAGACTAAAATTAAGTCTTTGTTTCTAGTTTATCAATACTCTAGTAGTCTGAGTCTGGGCTACAAACTGGGCAACACCAAGATATTATGCGATTAACTACGGGAGTGCAATTCCCAAAACTATTTTAACAACTATCAACTCAAAGACTTGTGCAAATTCCTCATTTTCCCGAAGCTAATCACCCGCTGGTGAAGTCGCTGTTCCATCACAGCGACGATGAACTACTAACTTTATTTCAGCGCTATCCAGATGCCGGAAAGTACTTTACGGTGATTTTTTGCCGCTATAGTCCCATAGTGTATACCTTAATTCGGCATTCAGCGCGATCGCCTGTGCAAGCAGATTATCTGTTTGCCCTCACTTGGCGGCATATTTACTACGAACTCGGTGGACTAAATTTAACTGACTCTGAATCAGGTAAGGAAGCTTTAACCATGCAAAATTGGTTAATTAATATGACAGCTTTCTGTATTAACGAGATTAAGCTACCACCTACAGAAGCAATTCATTATTCTCTTCAAACAACTTCGCCGCCACTATGGTGCTATGTACAACAGGCATTAGACCAATTACCACCTGTTTTGCGATTGATGGTGTTAATGGCTCAAACTTTCCACTGGAGCGAAACTAGAATCGCCGCCTATTTACAAGCCGAAGGAGAAGCGATCGCCCCTAGTGAAGTAGCAAATTCTCTCCAGAAAGGCTATCGTATGCTAGAGGAAAAATTACCCACAGATATTCGCACTATTTACTTTGGGGAAGATTTAGAGCAATCTTGACTTAAGGATAAATGCGTAGATTAATTGTCTTTAATTTAATAATTTAAAACTTCTTTTTAGACCTTCTACTTAAACCTGCAACTTTACAGGTAAGTTTTATGAAACAAGGACTTGTATTACCAAGGCAAAAGGTAGGCTTAGTTTGGGTAAGTGCGATTTTTCGGACTCAGATACTTTTACACAGCTTTTTACTGTTTACTTTTTTGCTGAGTCCCATAGCTGCGGGTGCGGTTGATATTACGCAACAACTCCACCGCCCAATAAATAGTTCCGTTGGGCGACAATCAAGAGATGAAGCAGACAGCTTGCTGAGTATCGGTGAACAACAATACGCCTCAGGATATGCCGACAAAACAATTGTATCTTGCTTGCGGGCACTGGAACTATATCACTTAATTGGCGACCTAAAAGCACAAGGTCTAACTTACAATTTACTTGCTAAGGCTTATGTCCAGGTTGGTAGTTTAAAAGAGGTGGAAGATGCTTTCCGACGAGGATTAGCAATCGCTCGTGATACTCAAGATTTCCAAGCTCAGATTTTTGTGCTGAATAATATCGGTACATTTTTCCTGCAACAAGGAGAATCTGCTGCTGCTAGTAAAACAGTTGAAGATGCACTCGCAATTGCTCACGATGTCAAAAATATTGAAGGAGAAGGACTATCTTTGAGTAATTTGGGTCTGGTAGCAGCCAGATTAGGAGATTATAACAAGGCGATTAAATTGGATGAAAATGCTTTAATTTTCCGCCGTCAGACTGGCGATGCCATCGGTGAAGCAAATACCTTGAATAATTTAGGTGATGCCTACCTAGCATCTGGAAATTATCAGGATACCATTGCCACTTATGGTACAGCAATGCAGATTGCTAAAACTAACCGCGATCGCACTAATGAATTACGGGCAATTGACGGTTTAGTGAAAGCTCACAGTGCTATAGGACGCTACGAACGGGCCTTTGACTTGCTAGAGCAACGTTTAGCACTCGCTGAAGAATTGCAAAATTTGCGAGAAGAATTAAAATCTTTTGAGTCTTATGCTCAATTATACAAGCAGCAAGGTAATTACCTCACTGCCCGCAATTTTTACGAAAGGGCGATTATACTGGCGCGGACATTGGAAGACAGTAAACAAGAAGTGCAATTACTAAATCAGCTAACTGAAATGCTTCAGATGAAGTAGGAGGACGGCATCGGAAATCTTTTGCATCGTTGAGAGTAGGGGCGCACAGTTGTACATTGGTGTCAACTTAACGTGAAATCGGTGGTTAGAAACCGCGTCTACACGAGACTTTACCTCCAAAAAGCTTTATTTTCTCTTAGCCCACGGAGAAAAGCTCTGTTTGTGTAGCCGCGAATTTTATTCCCCAGGGCTTAAGTTGACTGAATTGAGAACAGCTAGAACTTAACCCACGCCCTGCCTTTACTAATTCAAGAAGACAGAACCGTTTCGTTCAATTCTCATAGTACTTCTGCCTTGAGTTGCATCCGTGGCTTCCTTAAATGTAACTTCCAAACTTCCTGGCTCTGAAGAAGGTTGTGGAGTCACTATCAACTGTCCGTGATCTTCTCGTTCAAATGTCACCGTTGTTGGTACCTTTAGACCTTGCAATGTTACATCTGACTTACCTTGTAGCGATCGCGGTGCTGTATCGCCAATCACTTGGAAAGTTACATTAGCCGCAGTCTCATTTTTCAACTTGATATTAACTGTACCATTTGTTAGGGCGATCGTAGCGCTGGGGGTTTGCCGTGGTTGTAGTAGTTGTGGTTGGTCGCTGGAAACCGCCCCTGGTAAGGGCTGTTGAGTTTGCTCGCTAGGAACTGGGGGTGGTGTTGTGACACCTGATTCTGGAGCTTCACCGCCGACACTCAATCTTGTTTGCTCTGGTGATGGGGTAGCAGGCGCGGGAAGAAGCCCTTGAGCAGCTAGTCTTTTAGTTAGGGCATTAGGAGGACATCCCGGCGGCACCACAACCTGATTATTATGTGGTTCTTCGTAGAAAATTCTTGGACAAGGATTAACCTTGGGAGGAGACTGCTGTGCTACTACTTGAGGAATTACTGGCAGACTAATCACTAATCCCCCACAAATAGCGCCAAATAACTCAGCGGACTTGCGAAAATTTTGAGACTTCATATTCTTTGTGGACTCCTAGAAAAACACTTATTTTTTTAATAGTTTTTAAACAGCAAATTTAATGCGGCTAAATATTGCAATTGTTATTATATAAAGTAGTTAATTTATTTACTTTTCTACATCTATCACAGGAAACAAATATTTATTGCCGAATTAAGACTCAAGAGTTATTGGTAAAGTGACAGTAAACGTAGTGCCAATGCTTTGGACACTTTCAACTTGAATATGACCCTGATGATGTTCGACAATAGCTTGAGCGATCGCTAATCCCAATCCTGAACCTGTAGCGCTAGCTGTAGCTGTATTCCCAGTTGAATGAGTCCGTGCCGGATCTACCCGATAAAAGCGGTCAAACAAGCGTGGTAGTGCTTCTGCTGGAATTCCAACTCCGGTATCACTCACTTTAACTTGTAACTGGGCACTCGTGTAACGTAGTCCAGAAACGCGATTTATTCCCTCTATCCGCGCCAATTCCACTTTCACCTGTCCACCTGCTGGAGTGTAATGCAAGGCGTTAGCAATCAAATTTGTGAATAGCCGCACCAGTTGATCCCAATTGCCCATAAGCGTAAACCAATTTTCCAGTAATTCGGGGCTTGTTTCTGAGGCGGGAGGGTCAACTAAATTTAGAGAAAAGGTGATTTCTTTTTCAGTGACTAACAATTCTTGTTCTTCAACCACTTCCATCAGCAGGGCATCCAACGGACAAGGTGAAAAAATATCTTTGCTAATACCACTATCCTGCCGTGCTAGAAACAGTAAGTCATTGACTAACTTTCCCAAACGCTGCGTTAACCGTTCCACCACCTTTAACTGTTGCCGATACTGCATAGAAGTTGTTGCTTCTGTCTCTGCTAAATCCAAGTCAGCAAGGGCGACTTGTACATTGGTTTGAATCAAAGTAATGGGACTTCTAAGTTCGTGTGAAGCATCAGCAGTAAATTGTTTAAGGCGTTGGTAGGACTCACCTACAGGTTCCATCGCTTTACCCGAAAGAAACCAACCACTTGCGCCTACACAAAGCACCATTAACCCAATACCTAGCGCCAAATCAAAAATTAATTGGCGACTGGGTTTAGTGACTTCAAACCAGGGATGGCTTACACGCAGATATCCTAATACCTGCCGTCCCACCTCCACCCGTTGGGTAACTTGTCGTAATAACAGTGTTGAGTTTTCAGTTTTGAGTTTTGAGTGAGGAGTTTTGAGTGAGGAATTTTGAGTGAGGAATTTTGAATTCTCACTCTCTTGCTTGACTACGCGTACAGTTTCGCCAGTACGGTTAGCACGAATGGGAATATTTAAGGGTTCGGATAGCGTTGACCAAAGTAATTCGCCAGTGCGACTAAACCATTCTAGGTCAATATGGTCATCTTCTACAGTATCAGCATTATCACGAAAACTGGCTTCTAAATTAATGCGAAATTTGTCAACATCATCATTGATCGGCTCAACTACAAGCGATCGCTCTACAATTTCCACTACATGATTGAGGGTATCGTCAATCCGCTCGATTAATGTACTGCGGACATATAAATATACTCCACTGGCGAATAATAGTAGTAATACAGCGGTGATAGCAGTATACCAGACGGCAAGACGGCGACGAGTAGTTTGAAACATATTACAATGCAGAAGAAACTGCTTTAAATAAGCGAGTTAGGGAATTTGCCACAAGGAGTTTATCTTGTTGAACGGGTTCCTATTTAAAATGGCATCACTAACAGCGATACTTTACGCAATTTAGAAGTAGCAGTTAACAAAGAGTTAGTCTACAACTAAAATCTGCAATTGCCAATTGCCACCGCAGCTAAGAAAACTGAGGAGAAAAAAGAAACTCCTGAAAAATAACTATTTTGGTATTTTAATTTTTTAAACCGATAAAAGTGATAATTAGGGACAAACCGTTTCACTTGGATGCCCGATTTAATTTACTATATGTATTGTTATCCATCTGTATAGGCTACATCTGGCTACCCTAAGATCGTTATGGCAAAATCGAAGAAAAGCGCCAATCCCATCAATTTAAACGATCCACAATATTATCTTAACCGAGAGTTAAGCTGGTTAGAATTTAATGGCAGGGTGTTACATGAAGCCTGTGACGATCGCACGCCCCTTCTCGAACGCCTCAAGTTTTTGGCAATCTTTAACTCTAATTTGGATGAGTTTTTCATGGTGCGTGTTGCTGCTTTAAAGCAACAAGTAGAGGCAAAAGTCAGCCTGTTAACTCCCGATGGTCGGACACCACAACAACAGCTAGATGATATTAGGTCTACCCTAATTCCTCATGTAAAGAAACAGCATCAACATTTTGAGCAAGTACTTCGTCCTTTACTTGTAAATCAAGGCATCCATATCCTGGATTACATAGATTTAAATCAGAAACAGCGAACTCATCTCAACAGTTATTTTGAGGAACAAGTCTTTCCTGTTTTGACTCCCTTGGCTGTTGATCCTAGTCATCCCTTTCCTTTTATTTCCAATCTCAGTCTAAATCTGGCTGTTGTGGTCAAAAACCCAGACACCGAAGAAGAATTCTTTGCCAGAGTTAAAGTCCCTAGTGTTCTACCACGATTTTTACCGATACCGCCTGAATTGGGAGATCAGAACAACGAAAAACCTGCCCACTGGACTGGAGTTCCTTTAGAACAAGCGATCGCTCATAACTTGGAATCTCTATTTCCAGGGATGAATATTCAAGAATATCATCCGTTCCGCATTACCCGTGATGCCGATTTGGTATTAGAAGAAGATGAAGCAGATGATTTGTTGTTAGCTATCGAACAGGAATTGCGAAAACGGCGGCTAGGTGGGAGTCCACTCCGGCTAGAAATTCAGTCCCAAACTCCCGAAATAGTGCGATCGCGATTATTGCATGATTTGGAATTAACAGAAAGTGATTTTTATGAAGTAGACGGTCTTTTGGGCTTGCGAGATTTGATGTATTTTATGGCATTACCACTGCCGGAACTCAAAGATCCACCACGCCAATCTGTTGTACCATTACGTCTGCAAAGGTTGAGGGAACCGAGTTTAAACCCAGATTCATTGGAGACGGACGAAGGAAAAGACTTTTTTGCTGTGATTCGGGAAAAGGATTTGCTAGTACACCATCCCTATCAATCCTTTTCGGCTACAGTGGTGCGCTTTATTACCCATGCTGCCTATGATCCGAATGTGTTAGCCATCAAGATGACTCTTTACCGGACTTCTGGCGACTCGCCCATTGTCAACGCCTTAATTGCCGCTGCCGAAAATGGCAAGCAAGTATCTGTACTGGTGGAATTAAAGGCACGGTTTGATGAGGAAAATAATATTTACTGGGCAAAACGACTAGAAAGAGTTGGAGTTCATGTTGTCTATGGTTTAGTGGGACTGAAAACCCACAGTAAAACCGTCATGGTGGTACGGCGGGAAAAAGACCGGATCCGTCGCTATGTGCATATTGGCACAGGTAACTATAACCAGAAAACGGCACGGCTGTATACAGATTTGGGATTGTTTAGTTGCCGTGAAGAATTGGCTGCTGACATCACAGATTTATTTAATTTCTTGACAGGCTACTCCCTGCAAAAGTCTTATCGAGAGTTGCTGGTTGCGCCTGTGAATATGCGCGATCGCTTTTTGGCACTAATTCACCGCGAAATCGAAAATGTTCAAAATGGATTTTCTGGGCGCATTGTTGCCAAAATGAATGCCCTAGTTGATCCAGAAATCATCGCCACTTTATATGAAGCTTCCCGCGCTGGAGTGCAAATCGATTTAATCATCAGGGGTGTTTGCTGTTTGCGCCCAGGACTCAAAGACATTAGTGAAAACATTCACATAATCAGCATTGTCGGTCGCTTTTTAGAACACTCTCGGATTTTTTATTTTCATAACAATACACAGGAGGAAATCTATATTGGCAGTGCCGACTGGATGCGCCGCAACTTAGATCGCCGAGTGGAAGTAATTACCCCAGTGAAAGACCCTGATATTGCGAAAGATTTGCAAGAAATTATGGGAATTATGCTCGCAGATAATCGCCAAGCTTGGGAATTACAAGCTGATGGCACTTACATTCAACGCCGTCCCTATGATGATTCTCCAGAAGCTAATTCACAAAAAATTCTCATGAATATGGCATTACGTGCAACTGGTGTAGCCTCAACCTGATTGATTAAAAAATCAGTTACTTTTATCTTGACAACTAACTCAACTTAGTTTTTTTTAGAAAACTTTAGTTTTTTGAGAAGTTATCTAAGTTGTTTGTCATGGGTTCACACAAGTTATTCAACCATAGGATAGAGTAAGTGCTGGCACTTGTTCCCATAAACTGGAGACATTATTTTAAATAAAATTGTCTTTTTTCTAAATGTTAATGTTATCTTGTGAGCTTTCTACCTTGCGTGTTCTAGTAGTTGATGACCACGAACTGACTCGTTTAACCTTACAATTAGTTTTTTCTTGCCAGGAAAATATTCAAGTAGTAGGTTTAGCTAGTAATGGTGAAGAAGCTATAGAAATGGTTAAACGTTGCCATCCAGACGTAATTGTTCTAGATTTACAGATGCCAGTCATGGATGGCTGGAGTGCGTCTAGTCACATTAAAGCTATATCTCCAAACACCCAAATCCTTGCTTACTCCTCAGTGGAAGATGTAAATTTTCACGGGACAAAGGCAATCTCTAGCTTTGATGACGTTTGTAAGAAAGATGTATCTACAAGCGAACTTATTGCCTTAGTTAGGCAGTTAGGTCAACGTGCAGTAGACGGATAAATAATGAGCGATGTTGCTTTGTCAACTCCGGCTTAGTTCAATTCTGGGGATTTGAGGAAATGATCCTACTAAGGAGCGTCGGTATAGCCTGAAGTTAACGGTTAGACCGACGCAGTTTTTGATAATTTCTACTCTACCGGAATGGTACGTCTAAATTCATCAATTAATTCATCCAGTTCTTCCAAAGCCTGATTTACGTCAACTCTCAAAGTTCCCAGGTTAGGTTGCTCCAGTAAGCTTAACAGGTACTCGCGTTTGCTTTGAACTGCGACAATTCGTTGTTTTATAGTCTGTACATCCATTATTTTTTCCCTTATTTAACTACCTTTAAATTTAAAGTTAACTCAAAATCCAACATTCTGGGGCACTATACGCCCTTAGTAGTCCACTACACTAACTTTCCGCCATTACTCTCCGTGTCTGGTGTACCGCTACTCAAAAGCCAGCTAACAAGAGCGTCTCTCATCGGAGAAATCAAGCCAGAAGCTCTTGACTTCTCTTTGTGTCAGTCCTAATCTGGGAATTTTGAGTTGGTTGAATATTACCACCTGGGGACGATGTTCTTCCCTAATTTGTTACTCATAACCGATGATAATAAAACTGAGGTATTCAGACTTTATACTAATTTAAGCTCATGCTACGCCAAATCTCTTTGGGAACACTCGGTTTAACTATCGGTGGCATATTAACCATCATTGGCTTCGTTGCCTATGCTGGTAATAATGCCACACTCAATCTTGTTGGATTTTTTTATGGGATTCCTCTGTTATTAGGAGGGCTAGCGCTGAAAGCTAATGAACTTAAGCCAGTACCATTTAGCCAAACTACATCACCGTCAGCATTGATACTGCGCCAGCAGCAAGCAACTGATACTCAAAATAAAATTCGCAAAGACATCACCCGATATTGCTACGGTCAAGATGCTCATCTAGATACAACACTTTCTTTTCTAGGTTTGAGTCCCACAGACCAGGAACGACCAACAGTCACAGGGTTGCGAGAAACAGAAGTTAATGGCAACTATGCCCTAATTTTGGAATTTGATTCTCCGCTAATACCAATTGATGTATGGCAAAAAAAGCATGAAAAAATGACCAACTATTTTGGCCCTGGATTGGAGATTCAAATAATGCAGCCATCTGAAAATACAATTGAGTTAGCGCTGATCAATACTAAAAAAGAGTCACTAGTCAGTAGTCAATAGTCAAGAACAAAAATTATCCTTACCCAAACGCCATGCCTTTATGGCTTGTCGTTACCCACATTTATCTAACAGTCAAAGTGCTGCACTAATTAACATCCCAGCCATAACTTAAATTCTAGACTAGTAGCTTCTATTTACTAAGCGTGAACTTCAATTTTCACTTTCACAAAAAATGTCCATATACATCGCTTAAAATATTGTATTTATTCCTTTTGAGAGGAACACAAGCTATTAGCCTCAGAATTTATTTCAAGGCGGGATAACAACGAAGTGGAAGATTTATTTGATATAGCAACAGCCAAGGTGGTTAGGACATTAACAGATGATAAAACTTAGACACAAAAAGGCTTTTCACCCAGTCCCCAGTCCCTTGCTATATTGGTAATGACAAGGTTTTCAAGTATAGGGTTTCTCTCCTGCTTCCTGTGTTCGCGCAGTGTCTCCGTCAGGAGAAGTTCTGATGCCTGTAGTGGTCACTAAGTAGTGAGCGCAGTCGAACCATGCCGTACCCCTACGAAAATCTTGCTAGCAAGAGCGTCTCTAAGAGTTGTGCAGGCTACACCAACGGATAACGCAGCGTTGGGGAGTCATTGAGCATCGGAAGCTGCTTCTTCGTTAACTCCTTTTCTGCTAAACAACTGACCAAAAAGTTACTTTTCTAAACGAACTGCATACCACTGTAAATATTGCCCAGGCTCAATATCTAATTCGCAGCTGGTATCGAGTAAATATTGTGCTTGAGCTTCCACAGAATCAAACTTTTGCAAGTCAGGCGGCAAATCTTGAATTATGAGTTGTTGGAGAGTTTTTTTGAGCTTTTCTAATAACTCTGATTGTGTAAGAAATTGTTCTGGCTGATTTGTTTCTAGAACAACAAAATGATCCTGCTGATACATTAATGAGTCTGGCATTTTAAAGATTTAGTAACCGTAAATAAATTTTGATTTTTTTATAAAAACTTCTTGTTTCTATCATCAAAAAGATGGCGGTTTTATCTGCTGTCTGTGAACCAATTATAGAGTTTATTTGTTAAAAATATTAATTTTTATTTATTATATTTAATATAACCTTAATGACTAATTGCTGTTTTTCCAAAAAAACAAACTATTTTTTAATATCACTAGATATATTGAATCGAATTCAAGGAGAATTCTTACTTAAGTTATTCACTCAGAAAGACTTGAGAATTAAGCTTTGCACTAAGCTTAACCTTAATCTTATGTAATTATACTAAATCTCTCCAAGCCTTGTGAATAGACTAAATAAATTTAAGCCAGGTGATATTAGTCTTTATTATTAGCTATCTTCTGAGCACGCTTTGGCAATTGCTTTGCCCTGTCTCACTAGGTTTCTAAACTAACTACAGAACTCAATAGTTAAGGTGTGCATTTGCAATTTTCAATAAAATTGCAATTTGACTTTAAGAATGGGGAAATATAAAAGTAACATTTCTTTCCATAACCATAGCCGAACAAAAAGGTAATAATTGCCTTCGTGTTCCAATTATAGATTGTCTATGCAACTTAGTTATCTACCGCTTGCTTGGCTCACTAATATTGAACAGTCTAGTGTCAAAAAACAGTTGATTGTGAAGCCCGACACACCTTTGCCGCAAATCCTGGCATTGATGAAAAGAGCGATCGCCGCCATGCGATCAAGTTGCACTGACTTTTTCAGGATAGTCCCGCAAGTGGAAGGCAACTCATGTCAGGCATAAGCCCATTTTCTAATTCTAAGCAGCAACCACAGCAACCACCCCTGATTTTAGTGGTTGATGATGACAAGAGTGTTCGAGTATTCTTGCGTAAAGCTATGGAAAAAGAAGGTTATCGAGTGGTTGAGGTCAATGATGGTAAGCAATGTTTAGATGCTTACGAGACTATTAAACCAGATATAGTTTTGCTAGACGCTGTAATGCCTGTGATGGATGGCTTTACCTGCTGTAAGTACTTGTTCCAAATTGCCAAAAATAATTTAAAATCAGCTGTTGAAACCTTTGATACTGACTCTAGCCTTAACAATACTGTAATCCCAATGTGGGATTACACTCCTATATTGATGATCACATGCTTGGACGATGAAGAATCCGTAGACCGTGCTTTTGAAGCAGGGGCAACAGATTATGTCACTAAGCCAATTCACTGGCCTGTATTGCGCCATCGGTTGCGTGGACTGCTAAAGCAAGCGCAAGTATACAAGCAATTAGAGGCTACAAACCAAGCTTTGGATCACCTCGCCAATGTAGATGGCTTAACTGAGTTGGCTAATCGTCGCCGCTTTGACCATTATCTCAATACTCAGTGGATTAATCTCGCACAAAAGGAGTCTCCCTTGTCAATGATTTTGTGTGATATCGACTTTTTTAAATTTTATAACGATAGATATGGCCATCCTGCTGGGGATATCTGTTTACAAAAGGTGGGTGCTGTTTTAAGCTTTAAGGTACAAAAACATCAGGATTTAGTAGCGCGTTATGGTGGCGAAGAATTTGCTGTGATTATGCCATACACCGCTGCATCTGGCGCAGTTCACGTTGCCAAAATGATCCAAGCTGGAATCAAAGATTTGCAAATTGTTCATGGCGGGTCTGTAATGAGTCAGTATGTCACCCTCAGTATGGGCGTGGCGACTGTTGTCCCCACTTGGGAATCATCACCTTTAGATTTGATTGTGCGGGCAGATAAAGCACTCTACGAAGCTAAAGCCGGGGGGCGCGATCGCTTTGTCTCAAGTTCTTAGTTCTGCTTTGACCAATGCCCAATACAACCCTTAGAAAGGCTGCGCCCTAAGCGTAGCTATGCCGCAGGCTTTAAGACGCCGGCTCCATCGAGCGTTCGCGTAGCGTCTCGTAGAGAAGTCGAGATGCTCAGTACAAGTGCCCAATCCCTAAGAAGGATAAACTGGCAGTGTGAAGTGGAACCATGCTCCATTATTTGGGGCAGAGTCTACCCAAATTTGACCATAATGTGCCAGGATGATGCGTTGGCATAAACAAAGACCAATGCCATAACCTTCTGTACCTTCATCCCGTTGCAGGCGGAAGTGGTTTTCAAAGATGCGATCGCGATTCTCTACAGGAATACCAGGTCCAGTATCGCCAATACTGAACTGAACTTTTTGGGTAGTACGGTGCAATCCGGCAACACTAATCTTGCCACCTTCTGGGGTGTATTTGATGGCATTATCCAACAAATTTACTAGCACTTGGCGGATGCGTTCTGGGTCAGCATATACATATGGTAAGTCATAGGGAATATCTGTTTCTAGCTCTTGGCATTTGGCGGTGTAGCGATCGCACAATTCTTCTAATACATCTAAGCACAGTTTCCCTAACTGTAGCTTTTGTGGTATAATGGGAAACTCTGTATCTTTCCCATGACCTACCTGCAAAAGGTCGGCAATCATCCGATCAATGATCTTAGTTTGATTACGGGCTTGTTTTAATAAATGTACCGTCATCGATGGTTTGAGGCGCTGAAATTCCCCTTTCTCTAAATTGTAATTAGATTGGAGAGTTTCTATGGCGATCGCGACAGCAGTTAAGGGATTGCGAAGATCGTGTGCCAGCATAGCAATCACCCGGTCTTTAAACTGTAGCTGCTCTTGGAGGTTATCTTTTTCCTGTTTCAAACGAAAAATTTCGTCTGAGAGTCTGATTAGTTCGGCAGAAACAGCAACTGAATGGATAGTGGATTTGGGTAATGTCGCCCTAGCTTTGTCCTCTATACGTTCTTGCAAGTCTTCCTGTAATTTTAAGTAAGCGTCTACAGCGGCTTGCCAGCGAGGCCACCAGTTTTTCAATTGTGCTATTATATTACTCCCAGCTAAGATCTGTCGTGGTTCCGGATGAATTTTGATTAAAGCTGGCGTTGCGATCAATTTAAAGTGTTCTGCTAAGTAAGGTTGTTGTCCAATATCGATAATTTGAACTTCAAAAGTATACTCAGCCTGCAATTCTTTTAAGTAAGCACGTATTCGCTGCACCTGTTGTCGGGACTTTGGGCGTTCATCGACAAATAGTAACAGTTGGAGTGGAGCCTCAGAATAAATAGGCTGATCCTGGGAGACTTGCATGTAATCGTGTTTCAGCACTGGTAACAACCTAGCGACGTTTTACAGAAAGTAAAATTGACTGACGGTTGTCGATGATCGTTGTTTTTTGTTCATTCATACTCCGATTAGATCTGCGTTTTTGACATCAGACATATCTTTTTCAGCCTTTTGCCCCTTTTTGGCTAACTTCACCTCCAAGAAACACCTTTGCCCTTGAATAATATAAGTCTTAATTTGCCCTTAATCAAAAATATTCGCCAGAACCAACAGGTAGAAAGGTTTAATACTATGTCAAATTGGCTAGTTGAGCAGCATGTCAATTTGATTATTCGCCTTGAACTAGTGATCACTGTACCAAACGCAGATGCTAATTGTATCTAAATCTATCAGGAAGCTGTTAACTGTTCAGACCAAGTTTGTAGAGGGTTTTCTCAACCGCCAGTGCATCCGATGAAGTGTCTTTTTTGCCTCTACCCAATGATTAGTAGGATTATGAAAACAGCTATAGCTGACTATGTACTGCCTCTATAACTTGCAAAGCGCACCCTGTGCCCAGCCTTTCCTGAAAGAGCCCCTGTCCTATCCCAGAAGAACAGGAGATGGATTGCTCAAGAGAAAGCTTTAGATAACATAGAGGCGATGCCTACGGCGGTAAACTACGCACTTTTAGAGTCAGCACTCACTGCTTTCGAGGCTGCCAATAAACTCGTGGCTACATTACAGGTAGCACTTTCCCTAGAAAATCAATTTATAGATATTAGGGAAACTGCTGCGACACTTGACTGCCTTGCCTATGACCCCAGTCGCCAAGAACCACAAACTTACGCCGCTAAGTTCCTGGAATTGCTTAACATTGGCATTTTCCATCTATTGCCTTATTCAGCTTACCATCGTCAGATGAATAATCTCCAAAATCGATTGTAAGCGAACGTTAGCGAACTTGATCTATTTCCATTTCTTGGGTGAGGCTAAAGGGGGCTTTAGTCCTAGTCTATCACTTCAGTTGCTTGGCGTAGGCTTTGCCCGCCGTAGGCATCGCATTGCAACTACTGCATCTGGAAGGAGCTTAAAGCTTTTGCTAGCTATGCTGTTCTTTGGCGAGTTCTCAATCAGTTATCCACCCTGTCAACTGAATATTTCCACAACTATCTAAAAAATTGATTCTCAATCTAGTGCTTTGGTAAGGCAACAATTTCAGCACTCAAATCAAGGACTAAAGTCCCGACTACGAACTGATTCACCCATCCAACTTGGTGTGGTGAACTACTAACTTTGAGGAGCAAAATTATAAAACTCTTATCTAGCAAGTATTTCAGGTTTATTTATGTTTTTTTTCCCAAAGTGTTAGTTTGCCAGAATTTTAGGGAACTCTATAAATAAGCATGGGAATTATCAAAACCTAATGGCTGTAAAACAAAGACAATACGGTAGCTTTTGCTACCGTTTACTCATTTTTAGAGATAGGGCTTAGTTGACATTTAAATAAACAAACTTATAGCAGTTCTAAATCATTTGTAAAAATAAATTAACCGCAGAGGCACAGAGGCAGAGGAAATGGGGTTTTTTCAATATTCCAGTCCCTAATCCCCCATACCCATTTAATGAACAGTCTGCGCTAGGGTAGGAATTGAAACTCAATTTGTGATTTCCTGTGCTTCCCTGTAAACGTCCAGCTGTATTTCTAATTTGGGCTGTTCTACTGACTTCGTTAACAGCCTGTGCTAACAGTCCAGTCGCCAAAAACTTTGAGCAATCTTTGGCGGCAGATCCTAAGCTGCAAAGCAATCCAGTTGTCTTTGGAGAATCTCAGGGTAACCAACCACAAGCACAGCAAAACCAATCAACAGTTCAGTTACCATCTAATTTTCCCAAAGATATCCCACTATATTCCAATGCCAAACTACAGGAAGTTACACCTGCTAGCGGCTCAGAAAACAGAGTCTCAACTCGTTGGTTGAGTTCTGATCCCAGCAACTTTATTGCTAGCTTTTATAGCAGCCAGTTTCAAACAAATCACTGGCAGATTTTGCAACAGCCAACAAATAATGCGGCAGATGTCTTTGAGGCACGTCGTAACGATTTGCTGTTGAAGGTTTCTATTCAGCCTAAATCAGTTACTAACGCCACACCTAATCAACCCCAAACAGCCACTGAATTACTGATTGAGTACGTACCGAATAGTACCGCTACGGCACAGCCTACCCCAACTACAAATCTTAACGAAACTACTAACGCCATTCCCCAACCCGGAGAGTCACAGTTCATTGGGCCGATACCACTTGCAAACTTGGCAGCACAGCCACCAAGTACGGCTAATAACCAAACAACTCCTACAGCCACACCCGAATCTCAGGAATTCAACGATCTCAATAAGATACCGCAAGAATGGCGGCAACACATCCAAGACTTGGCTGCATTAGGTGTTTTATCGATAGAGCCAAAGGAAACTAAGAGCAACTCTACTACCACAACTAAGCAGTTTGAACCCAGTAAAATCATTACACATCGGGAATATGCCCGTTGGCTAATTGCTGCTAACAATGCTATGTATCCCAGCAATCCAGCTAAACAAATTCGCTTGGCATCAGAAAGTACTCAACCAGCTTTTAGTGATGTGCCCGCAAAAGACCCTGATTTTACAGCAATTCAGGGATTAGCCGAGGCTGGGTTAATTCCCAGTCCTTTGTCTGGAGATTCTACAGCAGTTTTGTTTCGTCCTGATGCACCCCTAACGCGGGAGGCGTTGCTGCTGTGGAAATTGCCCCTAGATACTCGCCAAGCTTTACCCTCTGCTAACTTAGATGCAGTCAAACAAACGTGGGGTTTCCAAGACGCAGCACGAATTGACCCTAAGGCTTTAAGAGCAGTGTTGGTTGATTACCAAAATGGCGAACAATCAAATATTCGGCGGGTATTTGGTTATACGACTCTGTTTCAACCCAAAAAACCAGTAACTCGGGCTGAAGCTGCTACAGTATTGTGGTATTTCGGCACTCAGGGTGAGGGTGTATCGGCTGCTGAGGCTTTGAAATTGAAGCGAAGTTAAAGCGATGTCTACGAAGGGTTACGCAATTCTTTTGCGGTTAGGTTGATAGCCAGCCTGCATAAAAGTGGGCAATTCTATATCTAGGATGCAAACTTTGTTATTTCTTTTTAATGCACCTATTTTTTATTAAGAAGCAGATGCTGCACTGGTGGCGATTGATGCTAAGTCTGTTCCTGAACCCTCAATAAACTTATAAATTTTAGCGCTTGGTGCTTTTGGTGCGGTAGGAGTGCTGAAGCGTCAACAAAAAAGGTCAGCACTTATATTAGCAGGT
This sequence comes from Nostoc sp., assembly GCF_036917275.1. GTDB lineage: Bacteria > Cyanobacteriota > Cyanobacteriia > Cyanobacteriales > Nostocaceae > Nostoc. Next base: position 121,859 of record NZ_JBALDF010000060.1, on the reverse strand, counting down.
CGGGTTGTTGATGCACAATTGTCCCATAATAATAGTTGAAAATTAAACTAACTGTATTGATGTGGGATTACGATCGCTTATTTGAAATTATTGAAGAATTGGTCATGCACCATTCTCCTAGTGGTGCAGAAGCTGAGATTAACCAGTTGTTGATGCAACGATTTGCGGCGCTGGATGTAGAAGTCTGGTGCGATCGCGCTGATAATATTATTGCGAAGATTCCAGGGAAAAATCCAGACCGAGCGATCGCTATCACAGCACACAAAGACGAAATTGGCGCAATTGTCAAGAGTATTGGTGATGAAGGTCGTGTCAAAGTCAGCAAACTTGGCGGTTCTTTCCCGTGGGTTTATGGCGAAGGCGTTGTAGATTTACTGGGAGATAACGAAACCATCAACGGTATTCTCAGCTTTGGTTCCCGCCACGTTTCCCACGAATCACCCCAAAAAGTCCAGCAGGAAGATACTACTGTTAAGTGGGAAAATGCCTGGATCGAAACCAAGCTCACATCTGCTGAATTAGAAGCATCTGGTATTCGGCCTGGAACTAAAATGGTGATTGGCAAACATCGCAAGCGTCCAATTCGGTTAAAGGATCATATTGCTGGTTACACTTTGGATAACAAAGCTTCTGTTGCGATTTTGCTAGCTTTGGCTGAAAATCTCAAGCAGCCAGTTGTTGATGTTTATTTAGTAGCGTCGGCGAAAGAAGAAGTAGGAGCAATTGGGGCGCTATTTTTCACCCAAAATCAGCGTTTGGATGCCTTAATTGCTTTAGAAATTTGTCCATTATCTGAGGAATATCCTGTTAAAGATGGGGAAAGTCCTGTACTTTTATCTCAAGATGCTTATGGAATATATGATGAGGGGTTAAATGGACAACTGCGCCAATCTGCCAAGCAAATTGATATATCAGTGCAGCTAGCGATACTGAGTCAGTTTGGTAGTGATGCTTCAATTGCGATGAAATTTGGTCATGTTGGGCGTGCTGCATGTTTGGCGTTTCCTACCCAAAATACACATGGATATGAAATTGCTCATTTAGGAGCGATCGCAAATTGTATTGATTTGTTAAAAGCTTTCTGCGAAACTGAGTTTGAGTGAATTTTTCTGGTTGTCGAAAATGCGCGTAGGCGTAGCCCGTCGTAGACATCGAACAGCAAGATTATTCTTACTATTGATGTGGCGTGAGTAAGATAACTTGCTCTAATGCCTACTTCTGTTTATTTCTCTTTGCTTTCGGTTGAGTAACCCACCAGGCCACTATACCAAAGATCGCCGTAGCTAAAACACTCCAAAGTAAAGATGACACCAAGGGGTGAACTGGGTACTTGAAATTTATCTGTGGTGCAAAGGGTTTATCTATGTGTTGGATGACAACACCAGAAACTATTGCACCGCCACCAAAGGCTATACCTAGTACTTGGATGGTGCGTTCTAAAGAGCGATCGCGTTCGGCTTGTTCTATTTCTACTATGCCACGAATTGAGTCTATGGCTTTACTCAATAATTCCGAACCGTGGCGGAAATAACCTAAATCTGCATTAATTTGTTGTTGAAAGAAGAGGCAATTTCTTTGACTGAAGATTTCTAGAAACTTGATGTTTTCACCTGTTATATCATGAATCTGCTGCAATCTCTCAGCGTAGTTATAGGTATTAATCGCAATAGTATTTTTATATTCTTCTATATTTCGCAGCAGACGGGTGTATGTTAATGATGATTGGGGTAAAGCTTTTAGTAGGTCTTTTAAATAGGTTAAATTTACTGTTTTGGTAGATTGAGTATTATCTAATTTAGGTATTTTTTCAATGATTGTTTCAATATCGCGATAGGCAAAATCTAGTTGGTTGTAAATTTTTCTACTATCTTTGTAAGCTTTTACGGCTTTAGCGCGGAAGAAAAATAAATCTAATAATTCTTGATAGCATTGATTAAATTTATCATCTGCTTGTTTGTTGGCAAATAACCAAATTAAAACGTGCTGATAGTTAGATAGTTGACTAAATAAACCATATTCAAATATGGGACTGCCAAATAATTCACCTTGGCGATTAAATTGCGGTAGAAGATAGTGATCGGGAAATACAGATTTTAAACACTCGTTTGCTATTTGTTGGATAATTTTTTTGTCTTTTGCACCTGTTAACCAACCAGTAATTAGCAGAGTTTGACCAATAAATAAAGGATTATTTTTAATAGTAAGACAGTTGTCTGGATTTAATTTACGTAGAAATGAGATATCTACATCATCTGTATGATTGTTATTTTCTTTTTCTGGACGACGTAGATTTAGCCATAAACTGTAGCTGTCGTAAAGTCGTAAAGGATGAGCAAAACCTTTAATTAGTAAGTTTTGATTTTGGTCTTGGGTAATACCGTCAAAAGAGACAGCGTAGTTTTCATCGATAACTTCTGTATCTTTGAGTAAATCTACACGAGGGCTATTTGGTTCTTTATTTACATCAATCCGCTGGGACAGATGTAAATCTTGGTGTAAAGTTATGTCAACTATTTCATCACCAGTGTTCCAAAGAAAGTTTTTATCTGTTGGTGTTCCGTCAATATTGGCGCTTTTATAAAATAGACCTCTTGCAGAATTATTTTATGGTAGGATAGAGAGTTTTGAGATGAATTGGCTTCACCAATGCGATACGGAGAAACAAAGCGACTGTCCAATCGAGATGTTCAATTGGTTCTGGTTCGGTTGAATCTGCCGTTAAACAGATTGACCGTCGAACAAAGATTTCTGGGGCACAATGGAAACGAGAAAATGTCCCTCAAGTCCTGGCTCATCACTCTGCTTACCTCAATGGATTATTATCGGTTTAACCCTCTTCAAAAAGTGAGATGCTCCCCACATGCTTTTACTTAAGTGGAAATCCTGTATAACAGCAATAACATTAACATTGACCGCAATCAGTCTTACTGCATCCAAGTCGGTATTGGCGGTATCTCTATACTCAGTTACTGACTTAGGCGCTCTTACCGGACAAGCCTTCACTTATGCTACAGGCATTAATGACTCAGGTGAGGTAGCCATTGATTCTTTGACGAGTCCTTTATTTTACAGCAATGGTTTACTTAAAAAAATTAGTCCCCTGCCTGGCGATAATCAAGTTGGACTAGCTGGTATCAATAACTTGGGGCAAGTAGTTGGTAATTCGGCTAATAGCAATAACTTTACTGGAAATAACCCTTTCCTATACAGCAATGGCATCACCCAACCCCTCTCTATCCAAAACGCTTTTCCTTATGCGATTAATGATCGCACCCAAATAGTAGGGGAAGCAAGCGAAGTTGGGGCTTTTTTATACAGTAATGGGATAGCAACCAGTATAGGAACTTCTGCTAATGTTGCCACCAGTTTAAATAACTTGGGACAAGTAGTAGGTATTCTCACTTCAAACACAGCTTTTCTGTACGAAAACGGCCAAATTACTAATTTGGGAACTTTGCCAGGTGATGCGTACAGTGTAGCAAATGATATTAATGACTCAGGACAAGTGGTAGGTAATTCTGGACTCACTGGAGAAGGTATATATGGTCATGCTTTTCTGTACAGTTCCAGCACGGGACTCGAAAACCTCGGTAGGTTACGTCCTACAGATTTGTTCAGTGCTGCTTTGGGGATCAATAATTTAGGTCAAGTAGTCGGGTTTTCTGGCACTAACAATAACTTTTTTACAACAGATGGCAATGGTTTGCGGGCTTTTCTTTATAGTGATAACACTCTGTACGACCTGAATGACCTGATTGCTCCTGGTTCAGACCCTGGCTTTACTTTGACAGTAGCATCTGCTATTAATAATAATGGACAAATTGTTGGTCGTGGTGCAGTTAATGGTGAATTACACGCATTCCTCCTGACACCAACCTCATCTGTCTCTGTAGCTGAACCAACTTCAAGCATTCCTATTTTGTCGTTCGGTGCTATTGTAACTTTATTTGCAGCACTCAGGCACAAACGTCACTCTACTAGTGCAGCCATACAACAAACAAATTAATGCAATAACTTCAGGTAAACAAAGTGATTACTTGAGAATATGAATTTATTTAATATCGCGTAATTCCCCTTCCTGCAAAACGTTAAAGAGAACTACGCTATCCTTGCTGCAAAATACGTTTACGCACTGGCTCTAATATTCTCGGCTCGTTCTCCTAATATTCTGTTACCGTAAGCAATCCCCAGATTATTTTGCACCGTTGCCCAATCGACTGGAAAGGCGCTTAAGGTTGTAACTTCGAGTGCTTGATTATAAGCAGTGATCGCTAATTCAATATTCTCGGCTCGTTCTCCTAATATTCTGTCACCGTAAGCATTCCCCAGATTATTTTGCGTCGTTGCCCAATTTACTGGAAGGGCGCTTAAGGTTGTAACTTCGAGTGCTTGATTATAAGCAGCGATGGCTAATTCAATATTCTCGGCTCGTTCTCCTAATATTCTGTAAAGGTAAGCAATCCCCAGATTATTTTGCGTCATTGCCCAATCTACTGGAAAGGCGCTGCGGGTGTAAACAGTGAGGGCGATTTCGTAGCCAGTAATAGCAATTTCCATGTTGTTGGCTTTGCTACCCAAGGGAAAATTGCTAATCCGATTACTCAAATTAACAATCACTACGGCGATGGATGTTGCTGCATCTACTTCCGCTTCTGCTAGAGTATTTGTTGCCCAACGGCGCAATAATTCTGCAAAAATCTCATTGAGTTTATCGGTATTTGCTGCCAGCAATGGATAAATTACTTGAGCATCGCCGTTGCTATCTGCCGTTGCTTGCAGTATTTTTAGTAAAAATTGCCTGTAAGTCTCCATATCCTCTAGGGTGATGGGGGTAGTTTCCGAGGTGAGATATGTTGCTAGGTTTCTCAACCAGTTTGCTGTATTTTCTTCTCCCTGCTGTGCAAAATCATCTGCTACTGCTGCCAACACCTGCAAAAAACCAGCATCAACCAATTCTGTATTCGCCGCTAATATCTCTGATTCTTCCCCATTTGGGCAATTTAGCAGGCTTTCGATTAGCTGGTAATAATCTTGTGGACGCTGTTCATTCATGAGCAGGTGTAGTTAGACGCATCTTAATGAAGCTTCAACAGTATTATCCTCAATTTCTGAAAAATTAGGAGATAAATTGATTTCACGCACAGACGCACAGGCGCAAAGAGTTCGGTAGCATTATGGATATTAGTCCTAACGCACCGCAAATTGGTGGTGCGGCGCTTGGCGACAAGACACCCTACAAAACTTGTTCGCATTTATAGCTTTTGCGATCGCGTTTGTTATTTTGGCGTTCGCATTTATAGCTTTTGCGATCGCAATTGTTATTTCGGGGTTCGCATTTATAGCTTTTGCGATCGCAATTGTTATTTCGGGGTTCGCATTTATAGCTTTTGCGAACGCAATTGTTATTTTGGCGTTCGCATTTATAGCTTTTGCGATCGCAATTGTTATTTCGGGGTTCGCATTTGTAGCTTTTGCGAACGCAATTGTTATTTCGGCGTTCGCATTTATAGCTTTTGCGATCGCAATTGTTATTTCGGCGTTCGCATTTATAGCTTTTGCGAACGCAATTGTTATTTCGGCGTTCGCATTTATAGCTTTTGCGATCGCATTTGTTATTTAAAGCTCTCTGTGAAATGTCTGAACGAATGCTAAGTGGAGTTGCAACTGTCTACGGCAGAAACAGTATAAAGTATTCCAAGGCTGGCGGCTCTAATCGAAAACGAAGTAAACAATCTAGTTCAAAAGTTACTCCAGTTGTAGCGGTTCTTACTACTCAACCTACCCAAGCTGCAATTGCGAATGCCTCAACTAACGGTAATGGCACAACTCCTTTGCTGCAATAATCCACCTAGCTTGAAAATGGGAGTAGGGGTGTTAAATCACAGAATTCAATTCTGTTAGCGGATAGCTAAGGTTTAGCCCATTCTGGCTCCTGACTCCTGAATTCTGTTTTGATAATTTGTCACCAATACATACGGAAGCAAATTACTAGGTTTGATGACAATAATTTGTCACAACGACATTAGAGCAGTTTTCATGTATTTGAACCACATCTGTCGTAAGGGCACAGCAATGCTGTGCCCCTACCGTGTGGTCTATTTACCTGAAAATAGCTGTAATCTGTCACCGACGAGAAATAATTAGTCACTGTACACTTGATTTATGTCAAACTTGAGTATTGAGTAATACTTTGATCAAAGCCGATGATGGGATTTGAACCCACGGCCTGCTGATTACGAATCAGCTGCTCTACCACTGAGCCACATCGGCGTACACAATCTAAGAGTATAACATGATTTAATCATGGTAGATAAAAATCCCAAAAATCGCCTTAATCCTGAACAATATGCCAGCCTCAAAGCAGAAATAGCTGCTCCTTATCGCGGCTTCCGACAATTTATCTACATCGCTTTCGGTGCTTCTGGCTCGATTGGCGCATTTGTCTTTTTTTTCCAAGTGCTTGCCGGACGGGATGTTGAGAGTGCTTTGCCTAGTTTAGCTCTCCAAGTAGGAATAGTTACCTTAATGGTCTTTCTCTGGCGCTGGGAACAGCGTCGGCAACAACGCCCCCAATCGGATAAAAATCCTAATTCTTGAAGGAAGAAATTTTAGCTATTATTTTTTTTGCTGCTTTCCTTTTATATATCTTTATATTCTTTAAGTTTTCAGCCAACATTATTTATAAACCCAATCACTTTCAAATGGGGTCAGCTATATTTAAAGACCCTTAAAATTAATAAAACTCACATTAATTGCAAGCGCCAGACTGATAATTTGTTAGTCTGGCGCTTTCAATTATGCTAACTACGCATTTACTGAACTGTTACCAAATAGGATGAAGGAATTGCTTGGGCACGTCCAGCATTGACGAGTGCCTGGTAAACAAAGGCAGCAACTTCAGCTCTAGTCGCCTGACGATTAGGATTGAGTTGCTTCGCTGTGGGATAGTTGATCACTAGTTGCCGTGCAGTTGCAGCAGCAACAGGAGCGATCGCATAACCAGGAATCTGGGCAGCATCGGTGTAAAAGGAAAGGACATTCTGATTATTCGCAGTTAAGCCCAAACCATTTGCTAAAGCTACTAACGCCTGTACTCTTGGAATTTGCTGCTGTGGCTTAAAAGTCCCATCGGGATAACCAGAAACAAATTGACTCTGATAAGCAGATTGAATTGCAGCGTAAGCCCAGAAATTACTTGCTACATCCTTAAACTGAATGCCTGCGCGTTTGCTTGGTGGTGTTAAAGCTTTAGTGACAATAGTGGCAAATTGAGCGCGGGTTACAGGTTCATTGGGTTTAAAGCTGCGATCAGGAAAGCCAGCAATAATATTTTGAGAGGCTAAAGCTTCGATGTAACTTTTTGCCCAGTAATTTGCTGGGACATCCTTAAAGGCTACAGGCCCTCCAGAGGGTACATCAACAGTTGCGGCAACAAAATCTACTGAGCCAAAAATCTTTTTCTGATCGATATCGTTGCCAACAGCGACAATTTTACCGGTTTTGGTGGCGTTGTTCAGATCATAACGAGTGTTATTGCGGATAAGATTGCCACCAGGATTTTCGTTGGTGCCAAGATCGGGTAGAGCGTTGACAGTCGCTACTAAGCCATCCCGCTTATTGTTCTGAATGACATTCTTACGCAATACGGGCTTTGCTGACTCTGAGATAAAAAGACCATCTTGATTTTCGATGATTTGGTTTTCCACAATTTGGGGTGTGGAAGTGCCACCGATCGCTAAACCAAAACCAGTATCCTGAAATATGTTATTCCGAATTTCTCCTTGGGCGGCTCTAGCAACTGAAATACCGTTGCCTTTGTTTTGCACAAAGAGGTTACTTTCAATTTTGGGATTGCCTGTACCCGTTACAAAAACACCCTCTCTAACACTGTTAGTAAAAGTACTGTTTTTGATAATGGGATTAGTTGACTCCACCCACACAGCCGTACCCCGGCTATTTGGGTTGGTGACGGTGACACCGCTAATCGTGGTATCTTGGTCGGCAAGGATGGTAATGTCCTGCCTGGCAAAGGTGCGACTAGTGTAGAATCCTCCACCTGTAATCAATATTGCCTGACCTTTAGTAGCTTCATCACCCCGGAGTGTCACCCCTGGTTTAAGCAACAACGGGAAGGTTTCGCCACTTTCCTGGTTATAGTTCCCAGGTGCTAATTGAATAACTGCACCTGTTTGGGCTTGACTGAGAGCGAAACTGATGCTTTTATAGGGTGCAGCTGACGTTGTACCAGCACCAGCACTATCTGCACCAGTTGCTGAATTAACGTAAATCACTGCGGCAGTTGCAGGAGCTTGCGCTGTGAGAGTTGGGGCGATACCTTCTGGGTGAGTAGCACCAGCATTAACCTCACCCGGTAGTAGTATTGACCCACTAGAAACAACAAGCATTGCCGTTAGTCCGGCTCCCACGCGTAAAGTATATCTGAGATGACTGCTAGAAAAAAGGCGAAAATTTTTCGCGAGAGAAATGTGAAAACCCCGATATTTCATTTTTTCCGTCTGTGATGTGCTGAATGATGGTATGTCGAACAAGGTTAAAGTTAACAGTCTTGTAGCTGCTTTAAAACCCATGCAAAACTATACTGGATGATTAGCACTGATTCAGCTAAATTCCCTAGATAGATCACAGAACTTATACATTAGTTATATTATTTTATTTATAAAATTCTACTAGTACACTGTAGCGTCAGTTTCTCTACCTTTAACAAGAGGATTTTGCTCCAAGTCGTGTTAATTGAGATGGTAGGTAGATTTTCTTGCCAAGTTGTACTAAGTGCTTAGTTATTTATATACCGTCTCCCAGAGCCGAACGGCAGGCTTGACGAGCCGCGTTAATACTTTCTGCGAGTCAAAACGGGCAGGTGTCGCTGATTGAAATTATTAAGAATTATCCCAAAAATGAAGTAGAAGTTGATGGCGTAGTTTACCGCCGTAGGCATCGCTTGGAGAGGGCATACCGTCAACTTCGTCGCTTGCAAACAAGCCTACAATAGTTATTTGGTGTTTAGTAAGCTAAAGTTTCTAAAGTTTCTCTTAAATACCGTTGTACTTGCTGTTCCAAGCTAACTTCCTGTAATTGAGCATTAGGTTCTAGTTGCCAGCGTTGAAAACCGGAACTAGTGGAGATCGCGCATTTGAGGTTATACCAAATTTTAGTATCAGCAGAAAATTGGCGATCGCTAGAAGCTGGAATTTGAGCCATAGTTTCTCATTCCTTTGTTTTAAACTTCAACGGTAACTGGGGATTGGGCATTAGGCATTGGTATGCTACGAATCTCTATTAATCCTAAACAAGGATTGCAATAATTGGGGCACGATTTGATTAACCCGCACCCCTAAAATTGTGAAATCCTGCTTAATCTTTTCTAAAGATAATGGCTCTAGTCCAGCGAATTCTGTGTCATTAGTCACCAAAACTCGCATCACACTCACAGGTATTTGTAAAAATAAATTGCTGCCCAAAAAGGCTAACCCCGCAAGCACTAGTGCAAGGCTGCGCCATTGGGGAAGAAATTTAGCTGAATTTGCGACTAATGGGGCAATTTGGTAAAGCTGCCACAGCACCCAAACTGACAATACTGCTGCCACTAATGCCAGGATACGATTTAACTTTGTATTAATTAAACAGAGAATTTTTCGCTGCCGTTCGGTCAGATTTTCTGGCTTTAAGGCTATTCCTAAAAGAGCAAATATATAAAAAGGGCGACGCAACTGCATCCATAGCAAAGGGAGGATACCAATGGCGGCAACTAAAAATAGCTCCATCCAGACTGGTAAAAACGGCTCGCCTACAGACAGAAAGAATAAACAGAGCACTAAAAAAATAGGCAATGTCGCCAATCCAGCGACATGAATCCACAAAATAGGTTCAGAGCGAAATGAATGCATAATAAAAAGTTATGAGTTAAGAGTTAGGAGTTAGGAATTAGCAGCCTTTAACTCCTAACTCCTAATTTATCACTCCTAACTTCTAACCATTTTACCCTCAACACTATCTCGTTAAGGTGAGAGTACGGCGCTTGGTAACCATTTGATAGGCTTCGATGATGTCACCTTCAACCCAATCATTAAATTTATCCATGCCGACACCGCATTCATAACCGGCGTTGACCTCACGGGTATCTTCTTTCATCCGTTTTAGGGAGTCAAGGACGCCTTCAAAGATCACTTTTCCGCCGCGTCGCACCCTGACTTTACAGTTGCGAACTAACTTGCCAGATTGAACGTAGCAACCGGCAACAGCACCACGTCCGACTGGGAAGACAGCACGGACTTCGGTTTGACCCAAGGGTTCTTCCACCAACTCTGGTTCCAAAAGACCTTCCAAGGCATCTTGGATATCTTCCAGGAGTTTGTAGATTACGTTATATTCTCGAACATCTACACCCGCTTCATCGGCGGCTTGTCTAGCGCCACTGGCAAAGGTGGTGTTGAAGCCAATAATCACAGCGTTACTGGCAGCTGCTAAGTCGATATCTGTCTCGGTGATTTCTCCAGCAGTAGCCAATAGCATCCGAATTTGGACTTCGTTTTGCGGGATTTGCTTCAGCGCTCCCACAATGGCTTCCACCGAACCTTGTACGTCTCCCTTCAAGATCAAGTTGAGTTCTTTCAACTCGCCTTCTTGGGCTTGAGCCGATAGGGTTGTAAGGGTAACACGTCCTTGTAACAGGCGGGATAGGCGTTGTCTGTCTGCGCGATCGCTAGCGAGTGCTCTGGCTTCTTTTTCGTTCTGGAAGACCTCGAACTCGTCGCCTGCTGCTGGCACATCACTTAAACCCAACACCTCGACAGCAAAGGAGGGAGAAGCAATGTCTACTCTCTTGCCTCTGTCATCCACCATCGCCCGGACTTTACCGAAAGCCGAGCCAGCTACCAAGATATCTCCCACATGCAGGGTACCATTCTGAATTAGCAGGGTAGCAACTGCTCCCTTGGCTTTATCCAGATGTGCCTCAATCACAGTTCCTTTGGCGAAACGATCTGGGTTGGCAGATAGTTCTCCAACCTCTGCTACTAAGAGAATCATCTCTAAGAGCGTATCTAGGTTTTCACCCCTGATAGCGCTCACCGGAACCATGATTGTCTCCCCGCCCCAGTCTTCTGCGGTTAGACCATACTGGGTGAGTTCTTGTTTCACCCGCTCTGGCTGTGCCCCTTCTTTGTCGATTTTGTTGATTGCAACAACAATTGGCACTCCCGCGGCTTGGGCGTGGCTAATGGCTTCAATAGTTTGGGGACGGACACCATCATCAGCAGCCACTACCAATACGGCAATGTCTGTTACCCGCGCTCCTCTGGCCCGCATAGCTGTAAAGGCTTCGTGACCGGGTGTATCTAGGAAGACTATCTGTTGCGGTTTGCCCTCATGTTCCACATCCACATGGTATGCACCGATGTGTTGAGTGATACCACCAGCTTCGCCAGCAGCCACTTTTGTTTTGCGGATTGAGTCGAGCAGGGTTGTTTTACCGTGGTCTACGTGACCCATAATTGTCACGACTGGCGGACGGCGGTGGAGATATTCTAGGTCTTCTGCACCGACCATTTCCGTAATTTTCCGAGCTTCTGCTTCTGGCTCGGCGGTTTCGACTTCTATTTCTAGTTCTTTTCCTACCAGGGTAATTGTGGGAATATCCAGATTTTGGGTGATACTCACCGCCATGCCTTTAAGGAACAGGATTTTTACAATCTCTGTATCGGCAACGGCTAAAACGTCAGACAGTTCTTGCACAGTCAACGGGCCTGTTACGACCACTTTTTCTGGACGGTCACGCTTTGTCTCGGCTTCTTGGCGACGGTTATTGTGATGGTCACGGCTAGAACCAGATTTGGAACCAGACTTTCTACTTCCTCTAGCAGTTGGGGCGCTAGCAAGGGTTGCGCCTGGCATCTGTACAGGTCGAGTCGCTTTAGGTTTAGGAGGACGGGCGATGGAAAGGCTGACTTGGACGGTGGCTGGTGAGTCGATATCGTCATCATCCAGCAAATCTTCTTCAAACTCATCATCCAGTATCGGCTTGATCCGCTTGCCTTTGACGCCAGCTTTAGCCTTCTCTTTAACTTCGTCAATTATTTCCTCTTCTACCCACTTTTTGCCGCCTTTGGTCGGGCGAGGCGGACTTGGGCGTTTCAAATCGAGGAGATCAGGTGCGACTGGCTCATCACCCAATCCTTGAGATTTGCCTGCTATTCCTGATATCTGTCTGGGTGGAGTAGCGATCGGCATCGCGGCTGCTACAGCTTCGCCTGGACGCGCTGGTCTGGGTCGTTGCCCCTCTCCCAGTTGCGATGGAGCAGACGGTCTATTGCCCCTCTGCTCTGGTCTGCTTGGCGCAGTGGTGGGACGACTTGCTCTTTGTGGTGCAGATGGTGCGGACTGGTCAGTTGGCAGTTTAGCGACTTTTGGCTTAATTTGATCGCGATCGCCTTCAACAGGCCGTAGCCGTTGGTCGCGTTTGAGGATCGGTTTGTCTGCCTGAGATACTTGCTCATCTGCCACCTGGACAACTTCTTCCGCAGGCCTTGCTGGAGGGGCAACTAGTTGCGGTTTTTGAGGTTTTTCCGATTTCGGTCTCGGTGGAACTATTTTTTCCGGTTTTTGGGATACTATTTTTTCCGGCGCCTGATTTTGATTAGGCGTTTGTTCCAAGTCTGTGATCGTTGGTTGCTCTTGGGTCTCAGCTTGATTCCGGGGTACAGGTCGAGTTGGTGCCGTCGGCTTCATGGGTGAGACTGGTGTAGCGAATGGCCGTGGAGGAGAGGGAGGATTAGCTTCAGACAAGGCAGCTTGGGTATTGGTAGCAAGTGACGCCTCTGGGGCGTTGGAGGTAGTATTTCTCAAGATTTTGGGTTTGCGTATTTCCAAAATTTGCTGTTTGTGGGGTGCAGCAGGTCGCGGGGGTCCGCCGTTCGGTGGTGAATTTGGTTTATGGCTGGTTGTACCTAGTTCCTTTTTGGCCGATACACTTGTAGCTGCAAGCTTTTCTGCTGCCGCCCGGATGTTTTCTGCCTCGGATTCTGAAATCGTGCTGCTATGGCTTTTGACCGCGATGTCGAGCTGGTCGCAAATTGCTAGTAGCTCTTTGTTATCCAAATTCAATTCCTTTGATAATTCATAGATTCTAACTTTGCCGTTGTTCATCCACTCTTCCCCTTTAATTTACAGTTTTAGCGGATGGTTGCCTGGTTTGCGACATCTCCATCCTTGAATTACTGTTTTTAGATTGCCGTTCAGTTTTTGCCGGTGCCTCCAATCAGGAAAGAGAGATGTTTCGGTTTAATAATGGCATCCCCACCAGGAATGATGGTTGAGGGAGACCCATAAAAATTTCTTTAAAAGATTTTTATGGGAACCCTTGACGCCGAACTGCGCCTGAGCGCTACCAGGTTGCCATTTTGTAGTTTCTTGTTTTGTTGATTCTGAGTCTTCCACAACACAATCGATTACATCTTGTTCTGGGAATGTTGCCTCGTCCCTCTTAATTATTCGAGAGCCGAATGCCTTTTACACCCATTTACTATTTTGACACTAACCTTAACGATCAACAGAGGGTGTGATGAAAGCACGACTTCGGCTTTGGCACAATTCCTCTGGTGATCACCTCACAAAGTTATTCCAACTAAATTTGGTTTTGCGTATTGGTGCTGGCTAGACGTTGCGACAAGCTTTGGTACAGTGTTTCTGGCACTGATGCATGTAGCGATCGCCCTAGTCGATTTTTTTTTTGAGCAGCTTGTAAGCAACTCGTTTCTGGACAAATATAGGCAGAACGCCCCGTGCCCTGATCTAATTGTACCTTTCCCGATGGAAAGACGCGGACAATCCGCCAAAACTCATCTTTTGAGCCTACTTTGCGGCAACTAATACAGCGCCGATAATTTGGTTTCATCGGTTCTCTGCAATCTCAGTCTAGGATTTGGGATGTAAAAAGAAGTTTATTATTACTATTTTTTACTCATACCAAGTAGCCTTTGAGAAAATAACTATTGAGACTGAGACTACAATCAACAGTATCAAAACTTTACAAAATTAATCAATTATTCATCATCGTCAGTGTCAAAAGTATCCTCTTCTTCTAATTCGTCCTGATTTTCATCCAACTCTTCTTCCTCAAAGTCAAGATCATCTTCCTCTGATTGATATTTTGTTCTTACAGCTATAAATTTGGCATCCTCTCCTGCATAGTCATACTTAGCTTTATCTTTAATGTCAATTTTCCAACCAGTCAAGCGGGCTGCCAAACGGACATTTTGTCCCTCTTTCCCTATGGCCAAACTTAGTTGATCTTCAGCCACTAGTACGTGAGTTTGCCGGGAATCTGGGTCCATTAGGCGTACTTCATCCACCCGGGCTGGACTCAAGGCATTAGCAATATATGTTGCTGGGTCTGGCGACCAGCGAATTACATCTATTTTTTCACCGCGTAATTCGTTGACTACCACTTGAATTCGCGATCCCCTGGCTCCAATGCAAGCGCCAACTGGGTCTACATCGCGATCAAGAGTGTCTACTGCTATTTTAGTCCGGGGACCGACATAACGGGAAGGGGGGTTTGCCTCCCTAGCTACGGCAACAATCCGTACCACTTCATCTTCGATTTCTGGGACTTCGTTGGCGAAAAGATAAACCACCAAACCAGCATCAGCACGAGACACAAGCAACTGTGGCCCTCGTTGCTGACCTTGAGATACTTTTTTAAGATATACCTTGAAGGTGGCATTTGCCCGATAATTATCATTGGGCAGCTGTTCGCGCTTGGGTAATTCGGCTTCTACTTCTGGCTGACCAAAGTTACTGCTAACTGCTAGAACCACTGATTGCCGTTCAAACCGCAGGACTCTTGCTTGCAGGACAGTTCCCTCCAAGTCTTGGAACTCTTCTTGCACCATTTGGCGCTGCTGATCCCGTAATTTTTGCGCCAGTACCTGCTTGGTTTGCATCGCCGCCATCCGACCAAATTCTCCTTGGTCAGGGGTAACATCCAGCACTACAGAGTCTCCTAACTGCGCTTCGGGAGCTACTTGTTGAACTTCATCTAGGGAAATCTGGTGGTCTGTGTTATTGACTTCTTCGACAATGGTTTTGGTAGAAAGAACGCGAAATCCTTCTCCTTCAATATCGAGTTCTACTTCAAAATTCTCAAAATAATCTTCATCAAACTGTTTGCGCTCTATATTTTGAGCGCGACGATAACGTTCGTAGCCTTTGACTAGTGCTTCTCTAATAGCTGATTGAACTGCAAGCCGGGGTAAATTCCGTTCGCGACTTATACTTTCAATTAATTCTTTTAATCCAGGTAAAGTAACCATTGACATAAGCAATCTCCTTTAAAAATTAGGGAGTGGGGGACTCGGGGGGCCTGGAGGGGATAAAAAGTAATGGGGACTGAAAACTACACATTAGATAGAGCTAGGGATTAGAGAATAGCTTTACACTAGCCCCTAATCTCTAGCCCTTAGTTCATAACTTCTAGCCCCTAATCTTTAGCCTTGAGCAAAGGTGCTCTAGTCTCTCGCTCCTAAGCCCTAGCCCTTTGTTTATCGGCGCTCGTCTAACTGCACCTTAGTAATTAGGGAGCAGGGAATTTCGACTACACGACCTTTTTGGTTTAAGTAAAGTGCTGTCTCATCCCGGCGAATCAACTGACCAGTCCACTCTTGTTGTCCGTCGTAGGGGGGCGTTGTGGAGACAATGACAGGAAATCCTTTAAAGGAAATAAACTCCCTGTCTGTTACCAGTTCCCGCGAAATACCAGGACTGGACACTTCCAAGACATAGGCATCTGGAACGATTTGGGCAGCATCTAAGGAGGCTTCTAAAGCACGGCTCATCCTCTCACAATCATTCAACCCAGTGTCTTGCTCAGGATTGCGAATGTCTACCCGCAGCACTGGTGGACTTTGGTTAGTGTGAAAAACCACGCCAACCACTTCCAATCCCAGTTCTTCTGCCACTGGTGTCGCCAAATCAATAATTTGTGGAACTAAAGGATGAGCCATGAGAGAATTCAATAAAAAAAGTGGGCATCGACCCACTTCCTGTGATAGATATATCTTTCAAGAAGTCTTGTGACGAACCAATAATGATTCGCCTCATTCGAGTTTAGCGCATTTCTTTTACAGTCGTGCATTGGGCATTGGGGAGTCAGTGCGTTGCGGAGGTTCCCTCCGTTGTTTGTGCAGGGTCTCCGACAGGAGAAGCAACTGGCGTCATTGGGCAATTCAATTTTGGATTTTGGATTAAATTTCAATTCTTTAATCCAAAATCTAAAATCTAAAATTCTTGCTCCCCTGCTCTCTACCCTTCCCGTATTTTTGGGAGAGTAGTACCTTTATCCACTACTGCTGGAACTGATACTTGTGTTCGTAGCTGCCGGGTTTGCTCGATAATTTGATCTATGTCTTCTTGGGATAAACGCTGGACATAGTTGAGTTTGATTTCCTCTAAAAAGTCAAAAAGTAAACTCTGAATTTCTGAAAGTACGTGTTTTTCCTTTATTTCAGATCCTAAGGCGTCGCTGAAGCTTTGTACCAGTTGACTGGTGAGTTTTGCTCCTACAGGGTCTTCAACAGCACTAACTAAAGTTTTGTAAAGATTAGTTGTAATTTGGGTCGCCAGTTGTTCACTTAACTGGGTTTGGGCTTGTCCCACGCCAGGGAGGTTCTGGAGGTTGCGATAGACGGGGACTTGATGGAAGACGGTTTCGATATTGTGGCACAAAATAGCAACGATCGCAGGTTGAATTTTGGGTAGCACTTGGTAGACAATTGTTTTTACCAAAAGACCTGCGATCGCTTCCACTTCATTCACATTATTAATATCTATGTAGGGACGTAAATTTTCCTGTTGTGAAAGCCAGCGCGTTAACTCACCTCGCTGAATTGAACCCTGAACCTGATTAATTACCCTTACCACGACAATTTCTGTGAGTTCTTCGGCAAAATTGGCGACAATCCCCTGATTAATTTGCTTTCGTACTGGATGCAGCTCCAATAACCGCGCTTGATCGAGGCGAATTAATACAGGTATGATTCGCAACCCCCGCCAAAATGGCAGTAGTAAAAATAAATCATACCAACGCCACAATACTGCTTCCAACCAGCTAAAACCAGGATGTTGGCGTCTAAGAAGGAAGGTACGCCCCAGCAATTCTAGACCAAATAAAATCACAAAGGGTAAGTCAATTTCCCAGAAATTATCAACAAATTCGCCATTTTCACCGATTTGGCGGTAGTAGTTAGAGGCAATCAAAGGGCGGATGCTCTGGTTGAAAAAATTAATTTCTTTAAACCAGCCATTTTGTGATATGTAAGGCTGACTCCAAAAAGTGGCAAAGGACTGTTTTGCTGATTCGTTACCGATGTGCGATCGCATCCGCTTTTTGATTTTTTCTAGAGTACCACTCTTGTTCACTCCCGCAAACGGGTTAGTGTCAATCATCTCATTGCTCAGACGCCTTATTTCCTCTAGCCTGCTATTTACCTGAGGCGACTGTAATCCTGTTTGGCTGACTTGTTCTTCTAATGCCTTTACTAGTTCTAAATAATTTTTCGTCTCTCGATGGGGTTCAATACCTTTTATTGGGTCATAAATCTCAATAATTTGGGGAAGTTTTCGCAAGTAGAAATCTCGCCAAGGTACGTAACTTAAATCAAACAAAACTAAACCTAAATTTACGGTGGCAGTAATTGCCATAAATCTTTCAAACCAAACATTCCGCTGCTTAGAAGATTTGATATTTTTCATTTTCTGTCATATATTATACGCTTTTTTGATATTTGGAATATAGCGTTTCTCGTTTGTATCCAATACACTCTAACCTCACTTCCATTCTTCTCTCCTCAAAGGAGCCACTGCGTTGGGGAGCCATGTCCACCGCAGTAGCTATGAGCGACTTCCGATGCCGAAGCTTTGAATCTTACTCCCCAACCCTTGTAGGGTTGGGGCTATTCTTGTTAGGTCTGTATTCAACTCAACTCAGAAGCGCACAGATGTATGCCCCTACTTTAATTTAGTGTTCAAGGAGTGTATTCGATTCAAATGATAACCGCTGTATCTCTGCTAATACAAGATACTTCTTTTGATGGATGACACAAATTAGTTTTTGCAATCTTAGTTAAATTTGACAAAAATAAATCATAAATTATTCAAAAATCATTAAAAAATAGCGAAAAAAGTTATTAAACAAACTTAAAATGCAGCTGTTAACCTTTATAATCCTGCTGATTTAATCCAAAGGAGTTTTAAATATGTGGTGTGGGTTTGGAAAATCAAGCGCGACTTTTGCAGCTACCTGCCTGATAACTGCTAGTTTGGTAATTGCAGACACAGGTTTCGCGGCCTCTCAACGTAGCTATACGCCACAGCAATTTCGTGCTGTGTTGCGAGGATTAGGCTATAACGTCAAGCTAACAAATACGCCTTTGACGGATGATCAAACTAAAAAGGCAATTCGTGAATTTCAAACGGGGTATAAGCTACAACCAGTTGATGGGATAGCAGGACGAAAAACCCAAGATTTTGCTGCTAACATCATAAAAATTCTGCAAACAAATTTGAATGCAGTGGTGAAGCCAAATCCTCCCCTTCCCCGCGATTATTTTTATGGTTCCCGCACGGAAGCAGTGGTGAAGGAGTATCAGAAGAAATATCAGTTGCAAGAAACTGGAATTGCCAATTTAGCACTCCGCCAAAAGCTGAATGAAGAAGCAAAGACAGTCTTCAGTCAGCCGACAACTACACCGACGCCTACGCCAAAAGCTACACCAAGAAGTACACCAAGAAGTACACCAAGAAGTACACCAAGAAGTACACCAAGAACTACGCCAAGAGCGACACCGACGGCTACGCCAACAGCTGCACCGACGGCTGCACCGACGGCTACACCGACGGCTACACCGACGGCTACGCCAACGGCTACACCGACAGCTACACCGACGGCTACACCGACGGCTACGCCAACGGCTACACCGACAGCTACACCCTAGTCGTCACAAAAAATTCCTACCCCAAAGTCTCAAATCATTTGATTTGGTTCTTCTAAGGGTCTGCCCTTGGGTGTAGGTAAAATTGGACGGCGGTCATTGTAAGGCATAGGAATGTACTGGACGCTGGGTCGCCCTCCTTGTGGTTGTGGGTACAAATCCATGAGATCATAAATAGAATGGGGCAGTCCGACAGTTACGGGCAGCCCCATTTCTGTTGCTTCCTCAATAGTGATGGGATAGTCGTGGGTAACGCGCCCGGTTGTCAAAGCTTCGATAATCGATTCGATATTTTCTGGTAGAACTTTTTGTTTGGGTATACTGTCTTTTAGCAGAGTTCGTACAAATCGCTGTACCTGCTGTATTGCTTTTCGTGAGAGATCGGCCATAATGAGAGTTTGGTCATCAATCTCACTGATGGGTTTATCTTCAACCACTTTTAGGATACTCGCTGCGGGGTAGTTACCCAATTGGGGATCAACTGGCCCTAAAACAGCGTTAGCATCCATAATAATTTCATCAGAGGCGATCGCAAGCATAGTACCGCCACTCATAGCATAGTGGGGTACGAATACTGTAACTTTTGCCTGGTGGCGAATTAATGCTCTGGCGATTTGTTCGGTAGCTAAAACCAAACCACCAGGAGTATGCAAAATTAAGTCAATTGGCACATCTGGGGGTGTGAGGCGAATTGCTCGTAATATTTGTTCTGAATCTTCGATAGTAATGTAGCGAGATAAGGGAATTCCCAGGAAGCTAATAGACTCTTGACGGTGAATCAGCAAAATCACCCGACTTTTGCGTTCCTGCTGGAATTGTTCTAAAGCACGCAAGCGCCGATATTCTATTTGACGTTTTTGCCAAAGGGGTTGCAAAGAAGTCAGAAGCAGAAAAATCCAGAATAAATCACCGATACCAAAGCCCATAAATATTAATTCTTGTTCAAAAATAACGGTTGCCGTCATTATTGTGACAATTTTTGGGCGATCGCATTTCTATCTCTAGGTTTAAAACTATCGAACCATACTAAGCAAAAAAATTACGAATTACGAATTACGTTAGCGACGCAGGAGCGTCATTATGAATTAGGAATTATTTATTATCCCCGTCGCCAAATCTTGATAGTATCGTCATCACCACCGCTAACTAGGGTTTGACCATCAGGACTGAAGACGACGCATCGAACATAGTTGGAATGCCCTGTAAGTGTGCTGATTTCTCTGCCACTGTGTACATGCCACAATTTGATAGTGTTGTCCCAACTGCCACTAGTAAGAAATTGCCCATCATGGCTAAAGGCAACTGACGAAACTGAATCAGAATGACCAATGAGAGTACGAATTTCTCTGCCTGTATTTACATGCCATAGTTTAATCGTGTTGTCACCACTGCCACTAGCGATAATTTCCCCATCCTGGCTGAAGGCGATACAGTTGACGAAGAAAGAATGCCCTAATAATGTGGAAATGTTTCTGCCTGTGTATACTTGCCATAGTTTTATGGTGTAGTCATTACTACCACTAGCCACAAGCTGTCTATCTTTGCTATTCGTTGTCGGCATTGTTGGAGAGTAGGCGACTGAAGAAACTGAGTCAGAATGACCTATGAGAGTTTGGATTTCTATGCCTGTGTGTACTTGCCACAGTTTAATTGTGCAGTCAGCACTGCCACTAGCCAGAAACTTACTATCTGGACTAAAGGCAACGGAATTCACCCAATTAGCATGACCAACGAGAGTACGAATTTCTTTGCCTGTGTTTACATCCCACAATTTGATTGTGTTATCCCAACTACCGCTAGCCAAGATTCCCCAGTTCAGGTCTGCAACTTTCGCAGATTTGCCGGACTCTCCTTGATAAGAAAGGTTTGGAGAGATTGGGGTAAAGGCGACGGAATGAACCATACTAGAATGACCAGAAGACCAACGACCCAGTTGACGCACTAGCTTGCCAGTACCCACTTGCCAAAGTTTAATAGTATGGTCATTACTGCCACTAGCAATCAATTGCCCGTCTGAGCTAATGGCGATCGCATGAACCATACTAGAATGACCTTTGAGGGTCTGTATGCATTGCCAGTTATGCTGATTTAATACAACAGGTGGAGGTGGTTTAAGTCTAAGCGTTCTCACTACCTTAGGTATTACTAAGGCTACATTATTTCCGGTATCAGAACCCAATAAATCTAACCACTCCTGCACAGACTGGGGACGATAGGTTGAGTCCAAATCCATGCCGCACATAATAGCCTGATTGACTCTGTTGCTGATGTTAGGATTAAAATATTGTGGTGGTTCTAAATTAATATTGTGACGTCTATCATCTGCACTCGTCGGTATAACGGCGGTGAGTAAATTATACAAGGTAGCAGCTAAGGCGTAGATATCAATGTATTCTCCTCGTGGTGCTTCTGATTCATACTGCTCAGGTGGGGCAAAACCAGGAGTGCGATACACTGTATGCCTTTGAATCATATTGGGAATAAATTCTCTAGCGATGCCAAAGTCTATCAGCACTGCTTCTAATTTATCAATGCGGATCATAATATTACGTGGTTTCAAATCCCGATGCAGCAGTCCTTTAGAATGAATTAGCGTCAAAGCGTCGCCAATTTGCCGGATGTACAGCAGCGCTTCTGCTTCTGATAGCACCCCCATCCGTCTCAAGTACTGTGCTAAGTCTTCGCCTTCAATGTACTCCATCACCATGCAGGGCAAATTTCCCTCATCGAAGATGGTTTCTATCTGCACTATATGAGGATGGTGACACACAGCCAGCCGAACTGCTTCATCACGGAAGTCTTGCCGTAACTTGTTTCGGTGGAGTATCCAGGCAGGGTGGTTCAGGATTTCTTCTTTGAGGGTTTTAATTACTCGCAGTTGATTTCGCTGATTTCTGGCAAGGTAAGTAATGCCAATTCCGCCTTCACCTAGTTGGCTTTCAATAATGTAGCGTCCCCCGAATAAAGACTTTCTTGCATTCCACACCATTAGTAATATTTGACAATTGATAGTATTTATTTTGGCACGGGATCAAAACAGCAATAGAAATTTTTTGGAATTCTATTTGAATTGCTGTTGTAGCTTTTTGGAACTTAGTTACTTAGAGAACATTTTCATTAACCTGAATAATTACTAATAGTATAAAGTCGGGTCTACCCTAATAGTTTTAACTAAACTATGTTTTCACACCCAAATATAAAAGTTGATTGATCATGATAAAGTAAACGATAAGTTTTGCCATATTTGTTCATAATAATTTGATTTGTAGGTGATCTAGAATTATGCTAAAGAATCTGAAACTGAAACAAAAATTTACAATTTTACTACTGGTAATTCTAACATTCGGTCTGAGCTTGAGTGGCTTTGCTCTTTCTTCTCTGCTCAGGGAGAATGCTAAACAAGATATTAGCTCAACAGGTCTCATCCTCATGCAAACAATGAGTTCTGTTCGTAAATACACCAGTACTCAAGTTAATCCAGAGCTAGCTGATAAATTGGCAACTGAGTTTTTGCCGCAAAGTGTGCCTGCATACTCAGCACGGGAGGTATTTGAAATTTTACGAAAAACGACAGATTACCGTGACTTCTTTTATAAAGAAGCAACTCTCAATCCCACAAATCTTCGGGATAAGGCTGACAGTTTTGAGACGGAAATTGTAGAAAGGTTCAGAAATAAATCAGACCTTAAAGAAGTGAGTGGATTTCGCTCAATTCCTGGTGGGGATATCTTTTACATTGCTCGTCCGCTGCCAATTTCTGAGCAAAGCTGTCTCGTATGTCATAGCGTACCTGAAGCTGCACCTCAAAGTATGATTACTCAGTATGGTACAGCTAATGGATTTGGGTGGAAGCTGAATGAAATTGTCGGCGCTCAGATTATATCAGTGCCGGCGAATAATGTCATCAGCAAAGCTAATCACTCTTCTTTACTCATTATCCTAATTGTATCAACTATATTTATAGCAACTATCCTGTTAGTCAACTTGTTCTTGAATCGACAAGTTGTTTTGCCTCTCAAACGCATGACTCGCATAGCTGAAGAAGTCAGTACGGGACATATGGAAGTTGAATTTGAGCAGATGTCTAATGATGAAATCGGTAATTTAGCTAAAGCCTTTAAACGGATGCAGTTAAGTCTGGAAATGGCAATGAAAAGAATTAAACGCACTCAGGGAGGTGCAGTAGATTAAACAATTTAAAATTCTCTAAATTAACGGTGGTCTAAATGTCTATGAAAATAAGCTTTTTTTAAATTCAAAAGCTGCCTGAAAATCAGGAATTTCCCTGATGATGAGTTCAACAAATTGGTCAGGCGAAATGTAAGGATTTTCAGCTAATATTTCTTCTATAATCAGATTTGCCATTGGTCCGATGTGGTAAGCTAATTCTTGCTGACAATGTTTAATAAATCCTGGTTTTAGTGAAGATTGTTGTTCAATTCGCCCAATTTGTGGACTAATAGGTGAACTAGGTGGACTAAAAATTGTTTCTCCAGGTTGGTTGGATGACGGCGATATTGCCGACATAGCCTGAAATTCAGGATTAAATATCGTGGCAGGCAAATCATCAACCATGATTGGAGGAGACATTGCCACTTCTGGTTCTCCAATCCGCTCTAAATCTATAAGAACTTCCCTGGCTGTTTGATATCGGTTGTTAGGCCTATCAGCCAACATATAATCAAGTATTTGAGCCAAATCATCAGTAACGTACGTATAATAACGCCAGTTCCATTCTAAAGAGTACTGATCCATTAGTAAGGATGGATCTCTACCTGTGAGTAATACAATAGCTGTTACCCCCAAAGCATAAAGGTCACTAGAGGGGGAACATAAACCCAAGCTAATCTGTTCGCGGGGAGCGTATCCCACTTTGCCTACAAGGGACATTTTGCCAACAAAGGTTACCTGATGGTTAGAACTTCTCGCCTCGTTGATATCAGCAATTTGCTTGCCTACACCGAAATCAATTAGCACTGGCAGATCCTTGCCATCGGGTAACATGATGTTGTCAGGAGAAATATCTCGATGGATGATGTTGTGTTGGTGGACATATTCCAAAACAGGTAGTAAATTCTTTAGCCACTCTATAACTTCCTCTTCGGAAAAGTTTCTTCCTTGACGTTGAAGTTCTCCTAGCAGCCGAGAATATGTTTTACCGTCAACATACTCTTGTACTAAAAACAGCCGATTATCTCCTTCAAAGCAAGCTAAAAACTTGGGAATTTGAGGATGTTGCAATTGATGAAGAATTTTTGCCTCTCTTTTAAATAAGTTGCGATATTGTTCTAGTCCACTCTCCCCTGTGCCAATGGGTGCAAACTCCTTGAGAACACAAGCTTCATTAAACCGACGAGTATCAAACGCCAAGTAAGTTCGTCCCAATCCTCCCTGTCCTAGAAGTTTTTGGATAGTATAGCGGTTATCAATTAGAGTTCCAGCAGTTATTTCTGGTCTTGTCATCGGGGACTGTGACATCTCATCGCACTCCTAGCGATTTTATTATTGATAGATTATCTTGTTTGCTGAAAGTCAGAAACTCTAGCAGATAAAGGCTGATAACATCCTTAAAATTGAGGTTAGCACTACTATCAATACAGGGAAACACACTTTTCTACATCTTTATCCAGTCTTATGTAACCAAATAGACAATTTTTAGCTGGGTAGTTAGATCATACTACTCATACTTACGTATTTTAGCAGCCGGAACATAATCAGTGTCTGCGGTAATATCTGCAAGTATTGAAGGCATCGCCTTTTGGATTTGCTGTTGAACCACATCTTACCCCTAGTAACTCAATTGGCACTGAGTTTTGGAACAGTAAGGATATAGCGTGACATTATGGTTTTTCAGAAAACTGAGGTTGCTATAGACTTCCCAAAGTGAATATTATATGTATTTCAAGTGCTGAATATGCGATCGCTCTCAAAAGTTAATCTTTCTGGGAGCGAATATTGTTGTAATATGGCTGCTTCAGCATCGGCTATCAAAGTTTTCAGTACAGGTAATTTCTCAAAAGCAGAAAATTATCCTGCGTACAATAAAAGACTCCTAAAGCTACAATAATTCATCTAGTTGATCAGGATTCACGCCTAACTGACGCAAACGTTCTGCTTTTCGTGGCTGTCCACCGCATACACCAATGGGCTGTTATGGTGGGTTGTCATGGTGGTGTGGTGTTAAAGTCTCGGATTTTACGCTGATCCCTCCAACCCCCTTAAAAAAGGGGGCTATGGTTACTCATCTTCATCGGGTTCTAAATCGTCGGTTGTCAGTTCCTGATGGGGGATGGCGGCGATAATTGCATCTATGACTTTAGATACTTGTAATATCTCAATATTAAGGTCAAGGAATTTCGTCCCTTTTGGCACGATCGCTCGTTTAAATCCCAACTTAGCAGCTTCTTTCAACCGCAGTTCCATTTGGGAAACCGATCGCACTTGTCCGCCTAACCCAACTTCACCGATTAATACTGTACCGGGATCGACGATGCGATCACGGAAACTGGCAACGATCGCGATCGCTATTCCTAAATCTACGGCTGGTTCTTCCACATTCAACCCACCCGCAGAAGCAACGTAGGAATCTAACTTGGACATGGGAATTCCCACCCGTTTTTCTAAGACAGCGAGAATTTGTACCAAGCGGTTGTAATCTACGCCAGTCCCAGCACGCCGAGGGGAGGGGTAGCTGGTGGGACTCACCAAAGCTTGCAATTCCACAACTATCGGGCGAGTGCCTTCGCAAGCAACGACAATCGCAGTACCAGGCGCAGGATCGTCACGGTTACCTAAAAATAACTCTGAGGGGTTGGCAACTTCCCGCAGTCCTTCGGCTACCATTTCAAAGATGCCGATTTCGTGAGTTGCGCCAAAGCGGTTTTTCACTGTCCGTAATAACCGATGGGAGGCAAAGCGATCGCCTTCAAAATACAACACCGTGTCTACTAAATGTTCTAAAACTTTTGGCCCAGCGATCGCTCCTTCTTTGGTGACGTGTCCCACAATCAGCATAGTCACATCTTCGTGCTTCGCCACCTTCATCAATGCTGCTGTACATTCCCGTACCTGAGCTACCGAACCGGGCGCAGAAGTCAGCGCCGGAAAGAACACTGTTTGGATACTATCAATCACCGCCACGTTTGGTTTTAGAGAGTCTATTTCCCGTAAAATTTCTTCTAAATCTGTTTCTGGTAATACATATAAATCTGCACCTATACTGTCAGGGTCTATGGGAAGTGTAGTATCTACTACCACTGTTACCTCCTGATCATTAACCAGATTTACGCTTTTTGATACTCCCAAACGAGAAGCTCGTAATTTTACCTGCTGTCCCGATTCTTCACCAGTTACGTAAAGGATGCGATATTTCTGTGCTAATTGATTTGATACTTGTAACAATAAAGTCGATTTACCAATACCCGGATCACCACCAATCAGCACCATAGAACCTGGGACAACTCCACCACCAAGCACCCGATCTAATTCTCCATAACCAGACTCCCATCGAGCAATTTGGCGATCGGTAATTTGGTCAAATGTTAAAGAGGCTCGCGCTTTAGCTGGTTTGGCATGAGATTTGCCATTGGTTTGAGTTGATTGCCAACTACTTACTCCCCCTCGACTGGGTACATCTACTGAAGACTGGATAGTGATCTGTTCTTCGAGAGAATTGTATGTGCCGCAAGCTGGACACTTACCAAACCACTGGGGCGATTCTGCTCCACATTCGTTACAAACGTAAAAGGTTTTTGGCTTTGCCATTCTTAAATCTTATTAAATATTCTTAATATTTGCTTAGTTCTTGGGAAAAACTAAAAACTAATAATAGTAGTATTTAGAGCTTTTTCCAAATCAATTGATGGAATGATATCTTAATATTATGGTATTAAAAATTAATCATGTAAATTTTTAGTGAAGGAGCGTTGAAAAACTTGGAAAGCCATAAAGAAAAAATCTTGGTGGTAGATGACGAAGCCAGCATTCGCCGGATTTTGGAAACGCGCCTTTCCATGATTGGCTACGATGTAGTGACAGCTGGCGATGGGGAAGAAGCTTTGGAAACTTTTCGCAAAACTGATCCTGACCTGGTAGTTTTGGATGTAATGATGCCAAAGCTAGACGGCTATGGTGTATGTCAAGAATTACGAAAAGAATCAGATGTCCCCATTATTATGTTAACAGCCTTAGGGGATGTAGCCGATCGCATCACTGGGCTAGAGTTAGGTGCTGATGACTACGTAGTTAAACCATTCTCCCCGAAGGAGCTAGAAGCTCGAATTCGCTCGGTACTGCGGCGGGTAGACAAAACCAGTGGATCTGGTATTCCCAGTTCTGGGGTAATTCATGTCGCTATTATTAAAATCGATACGAATAAGCGACAAGTCTACAAAGGCGATGAGCGCATTCGATTGACAGGTATGGAGTTCAGCTTATTAGAGTTGTTAGTAAGTCGCTCTGGAGAAGCTTTTTCTCGTTCGGAAATTTTGCAGGAAGTTTGGGGTTACACACCAGAACGTCATGTGGATACCCGTGTAGTAGATGTGCATATATCCCGTTTACGGGCAAAGTTAGAAGATGATCCTAGCAACCCAGAATTGATTCTCACAGCGCGGGGTACTGGTTATCTTTTCCAGCGGATTATTGAACCAGGGGAGGAGTGAGAAAATGAGGGACAAGGGGAGCAGGGGAAGCAGGGGAAGAAGAACATTTGATTATTACCCAATACCCAATGCCCAATGACTAAATCTGATCCTAATCGAGTTTTGCGGCGTCTGCCCATTGTTGTGGGTGGGCTAGGCGCTGTGCTTTTGTTGATTAACCGTTTGTTGACACCAGAACTAACCCAATCTCAATCGCGTGGTGATGTGGTAGGCGTGATTTTGAGTGCGGTGTTAATTTTGACGGGTTTAATTTGGCAGCAAGTTCAGCCGCGATCGCCTGATACTGTAGAACTAATTGGAGAAGAAGGTTTTGTCCTCGCAGCAGATTTACCTGAAGCTATCAAAACAGAGCTAGCTTGGGCATCTCACTTATTGTTAACCAATACAGTAACGCGATCGCTGGTGGTTTTTTATCAAGGTAAAGTTTTGTTGCGTCGCGGTATTCTGGGTACTAAATCTGAGGTTGTACCAGGAGTAATCTTAAAACAGGCACTCGAAAAACAAAAGCCGATTTATCTAGTTGCTCTAAAAATATATCCGGGTAAGCTTGAATTTGATTATTTACCAGAAAATACTCAAGGTGTAATTTGTCAACCTATTGGCAATCAAGGTGCGCTTATTTTGGGAGCGAATGCTCCTCGCAGTTACACCAAACAAGATGAAAACTGGATTGCGGGAATTGCTGATAAATTAGCCGTTACTCTTAATACTTAGGTTATTCGCTAGTTTAGAAATCAGCCAATTTTGGTGAGACTTGGGGATTTTGCCCCAAGTTATGGAGCAAAGTCACGGGTAATCGCTATTAGCAAGTCATTGAGTGTCACGAACGTATTTTTGATTAAAAAATTTCATTTAAAAGACGCTCTCTACGAGACGCCGCGCGTAGCTTGCTTCTCCGTAGGAGTACGCAAACTCGCTCTAAGCTAACGCAAAAGCCTCTCTAAGAGTTGCCGGAGTCTAAAATCTAAAATTCAATTACCAAGAAGTCAAAAAATTCCAACCTTCCTTTTCCTGTGGTGTCTCTCCTTCTTTTTCTTCGGGTTCTTCAGGTATATTTAAATTTTTCTGTTGAATTAAATTATCATACTCTCCTGAATCAACCCATTTTAATAACTCGCCAGCCCGCATAACCACCCAGGAAAGCCCAGATTCTGTATAGCTTAATATTTTGGTGACCTGATCAACACTATCAAAGTTATTGGATGCAAACTCACGGGCTTGTCCGAGGAAATCTTCGATTACAGCAGTAGTCAAGTACTCATCTGGTAACCCTGCGAGTTTCATCAGTGTAGTGGTTGCTACCTCAATATCTTGACAAGCCAGCAAACCAGCCCGATCAGCAGTGAACCTAGCCATCATTCGCCAATTATACAAACCCAGTTCCATTCCACTAGCTACTAAGCCACCCACACCCAGTGTGGTACTGCTCAACAAATTTTTCAAAGTCGGCATCACAATTGCCATTTGGTGATAAACCATGTGCTGACTCTTGATGCGAGCAACTTCGTGTCCAAAAACGTAAAGTAACTCATCCGGGTCAAGCCACTCCATTCCATCTAAATTGATACCAACAAGGGGTTTTTCCACCCCAACAATGTAACTTTGAATGTGACCTGTGCCTCGAAACAGATACAGTTCAGGAAGTGGAGCAACATCAAGAATTTGGCAGGTTTCTACAAATGCCTGATGCAATTGCGGAAAATTACGGGGCGAAATTCTGATTTCACTACCAAGGCTTTGCAATCTGAGTAAGCGATCAATGCCGTATTCGTTAACTTTTTTGAGTAGCAGAGAGACACCGGGCATATTTTGTAAAGAAGCCAAGGCTTTGCGATCAAAGGGGTGTTCGTAGGTTTTAGAACTTAGTCCAGTTAATATTTTTCTCGTCATGGGTTTTGAGCTTTAAAATAGCAGTTTAGGAAGCATTAGGCGATATGGCATAAATCCAGCTACCATCTCAATTAAGACAGGACTTACGCAAACTGGTTGAAAGTAGGCATTCCACCACAGCGTACTAAGCATTTGTCACCATCTTGCCCAGATAGAATATACAGTAGGGACGCACGGCTGTGCGCTCTTACGAGGAAATTTACAATTGATCTATGCAAATTACTTATTGGTTATTAATTGCCGTAATGGTTGTGGGTGTTATCGGTGCCGTAGTTCCAGCCATTCCTGGTAGCAGCTTAATTTTAATTGCAATTATCGTTTGGGGAATCGTTAGTAGTTCTTTTACAGCTATCAAGATTCCACTAATTGTGACAGTTATAGTTTTACTGCTCAGTCTCGGAGTAGATTTTTTAGCTAGCTATGTGGGAGCAAAACAAGCTGGAGCTAGCAAGTGGGGG
This sequence comes from Nostoc sp., assembly GCF_036917275.1. Lineage (GTDB taxonomy): Bacteria > Cyanobacteriota > Cyanobacteriia > Cyanobacteriales > Nostocaceae > Nostoc. The sequence goes on along the minus strand of NZ_JBALDF010000060.1, from coordinate 91,844 downwards.
CAAATTGGCGCAATTGTCGGTTTGGTTGTGGGATTTTTGGGATTATTACCAACACTACCTTTTGGGGGCCCACTGTTAGGAATTTTACTAGGACCGCTTTTGGGAGCAATTATTGGTGAGTACCTTTACAGACGTGAATTAGGGTTGGCGGTTAAGGCGGGTATAGGAATTATAGTCGGGTCTTTAGTTGGAAATTTGATTCAAGGGTTGTTAGCGATCGCAGCAGTTGTAGTTTTCGTTGTGACAACTTGGTCACAGGTATTTGGCTCTTAGCATTTGAGAACAACGCTAACAGCTAGCAGTTAGCTATTTATTACAAACAATTCGATTTGATAACAAAGACTATCTGTAGTAAACAAATACAGCGGTTCCTCCCATTTATTCTCTGAGAGGAACCGTTTCAGTAAATATTAGTAACTGGAGAGATTAGACCTCTTGCAAAAATCCTTGAATCACCCCTCCCCAACCCTCACGCCACTTGCTTCAAGTCGGCAGAGCCGCCCAACGCAGTGGCTCCCCTTATGAAGGGGAGGGGGCAAGATTTAAAGTTTCCCCCCAATATATCGGGGGGATTAAGGGGGGTCTATTCGACTTATGCAAGAGGTCTATTATAAATAAACTGCATACTCCATCTATCTAAAATATGGTTGAGTAAGTTTAAGTATTAAAAATATCAATTGTACTTATACAAAAATTACCTTTCTTCAAGTTAGAGCTATTGCCAACAATTTAAACCCTGTGAAATGAAAGATATACGAAGCACAGGTATGTAAGTAATTAAAATTTCATTAAGGATAGTAATGCATTGAAGATGTTATGAAGACCACTCAGTAAATCTTGCAGGCTCTAAGTCTATGTGATTTCATGGAGATAAGAAATACATCAGACAAGTTTCACTTTCACTGACAGTAGTTTTAATAAATTATTGAGATTAAAAGTAAAGCGATCGCTCTGATTTAAGGTTATTACTAGGAGCCTCAAACAACAATGATTAGTTTTAAATCTACATTACTAAATGCAACTTTAGCTGTTACTGTTGCAATTCCCTTGGCTACTGCTGGATTATTTACCTCTGCTGAGTCTGCTCAAGCTGCTGCGCTTAGTGGTGCTGTTCAGTTTGTCGGTGGCACAACTTACTCTCCCTTCGCTACTAGTAGCACAATCGAATTATCTCAAGATGCGCTAACTTTTACTCCTCAGCCAATTACTCCAATTGCAATTACAACTGGTTCTGCAACCGGAAACTTTTCAGCTTTTAACTCAGCCAACATAGGTAACATCATCTCATTCTCATCAGAAAAAGCAGACAATCCATTTCTTGACTTTGGTTCTCTTGCTGCTTTTGGTTTTGCTACTCCTGGCACCATTTTCCCTGGAGCAGATACTAGCTCTCTAACAGATGGATTGAATACTTTTATTTTGAAATCTGCTACCCGCTCGATAATTCAAAGCGGTCTTAACGTTGGTATAGACGTTGCACTTTTTGGAGTTTTTACCAGTGCAACTGGGGAAACATCTAATGGAGGGGGAAACTTAACTTTCCAAGTCAACAATGCGACTGTTGAAAGCGTCAATTCAATTCTTTCTAGTGGTGGTTCAATTAAGAATTTAAGCTTTTCTGGTGGTGTATTCGCTACTGTTCCCGAACCCGCAACTCTACTAGGTTTAGGTGCAGTAGGTGCAGTAATGGTTATGTCTCACCGTCGCAAAAGTGTCATTTAATAGACCAATCCTAAATATAAACAAGTTACTTTTAGAAACTAAAAGTAACTCTAATTTATCTATTCGATCTGGCTGGAATGCAACATTGTACCAGCCAGGTCAAATTTTTTTATCCTGTCAGACAAATCTATATTAAAGGTGAATTTTTTTAACCTTAGATAGACTTAAACTGATTGCAAAGATTGTTTCGCTTCAATTGCGATCGCTTCTACTTGATCATTAGCCAGAGTTTCTAATATAGATTTGGCTTCTGCACTACCCAAACGAGCCAAGGCTTGTACAACTCTGTAACGAATTTGCCAATCTGGATTAGTAGCATAAGGAGCCAACAGGGTAACTGCCTGTGAATCTCCCAAATCACCCAAAGAACTAATAGCAGCAGTTTGAACTAATTCGTTTTCTGATGAGAGCGCCTCTTTGAGTAGTTCAAAGGCTCGTGGATCACCCAACTCTCCTAATGTAGCAATGATACTGAATTGGATTAACCATTCATCGGTTGTATGATAAAGCTGTTGCAAGTCTTCAAAAGCTTCATGTAACTTTAAAGCACCCAAACAGTCTGCTGCTGCTGCTTGTACATCTACTTCAGAGTCATGAAGTAAGCGATCGCGCAAGATATCTAAGGATAACTGTAAATTTTGTGTTCCGAGTGTATCCATTTGACTCACCGCTGAGTAACGGACACGGGAATTGCGATCGCCAATAGCATTTTGAATTAATTCAAAGCCGATGGCAGGTTCCAGTTGGCGGATTTGATTTACTGCACGTAAGCGATCGCCTAAATCCTCAGAACTGAGCAATTGCTTAACAGACTCCGCATTAATACTCATTTAATTATCCTTAATTTTCAAAGGTGTAAAAAATAGCTAACAGTCTGATAACTGTTAACTGACTAATCTTGACTTGCTGCCATTGCCCGAATAATATCACCACGAGTGAGGATACCAATTACTTCACCCGCGCCCTCAAGTACTGGTAATCGGTGAACGCTGCGATCGTGCATGATTGTAGCGGCTTCCTTTAAAGTTTTATCAGGGGAAATAGCGATCGGGTTTTTACTCATCACCTCCCCAACGGTTTGCCCTAGTGCCTTGTGCAAGTCACGTTCATATGTAGCAGGATTTTTTAAATAGATAACGCTATCAAGAAACATAATGTACGCAGGTGGAGTAACACCAGTTTCTTGCCACATTAAATCGGTTTCCGAGATAATGCCCACCAATTTACCGACATCATCCACAACAGGTAATCCGCTAAAGTGGCGTTCTGCAAGAATTTGGATAGCTTCGTTGAGTGGAGTTTCTGTCCGAACGACAACTGGATCGCGGCTCATCACATCGGCAACGGTTTTAGGCATTTGTTTGCTGACACCTTTAATCAAAGTCCCTGCGCCTATTGTAGAAAATTGCGGGACTCAACCTGATGCAATTAATAGATTGTTACGGTGATTGGGCATTGGGCACAAGAGGCAGAGGGGGAGAATTAAAATTACTTGTTTCTCCTCTTTCCGCCTACCCCCTGCTCTCCCTACTTTTTTCTAGTCCCCAGTCCCTTTTAAGGCAGCAATAATTTGAGTATTTGCTTTAGGAAAAGTAAACTGCTCCAGTTCTTCCAAAGTTACCCAGCGAATTTCATCGGATTCCAAAGGTTGGGGAACACCTGTAACATGGCGGCAATGATGTACTATGAGGGTAACGCGCAAGTTTGTATAGCTGTGGTCGATAGTAATCAAATGCTCTCCCACTTCAATTACTATTCCCAGTTCTTCGGAAATTTCTCGTTGAATACACTCGCTGATAGTTTCACCAGGCTCAATTTTACCACCAGGAAATTCCCACAAACCACCCATCACTCCTTCTGGGCGACGGCGATCAATTAAAATTTGCTTTTGGTCATTCCAAATTACTGCAACACCAATAATTTTATGGGGTGGCAAAAAACTGGTTTCACTCATAATTGATTGGGGAGATGAGGAACTACTTTTGCTAATAATAAATCCATGTACTATTCATATCCGTACAAAGCTGGTATTAATAATTATTAAAGAACACGAAAATATTAAGACCTCGGAAAACATGGTGTAGATTTAGAATAGCTTAAGTAAGTGTAAATAGTTCGTTAAAAAATTGACTTTGATAACAGAGTTTTAGACTTAACCCAAGCGGATTAAATGATACAGCAGATTGCAAGTTAATGAAGTACAAAAATACCCCTCCCTAACCCTCCCCGATAGATTGGGGAGGGAACTAGATTGGGAATTTCCCCCCAATACATCGGGGGGATTAAGGGGGGTAAGGATGTACTTCATTTAGATGCAAAATGCTGTAAGGGATACTAACTTCTAATAACAAAACTCGGCAGATTGGTTTGAATTCTGCCGAGTTTTGATTTATTGCGAAGGTCGTCTACCGTTGTTAGTTTATCTACAAGTGTGTGTTAATTATTTAGCAATACGCCTCTAATTTAACTAATCACCAACTTACAGGAGTTCACAGATAACCAAATCCAAAAACTCTGCTTTACGCTGCCGCAAGGCAAGCGTCTATGCATTTAGTCTATGCATTTAAATTTCAACCCTAATTTGTCACTATTTTTGGATATTTAAAAAATTTAGCTGATGCATGACTCGGAATTAGTCGCGAAGATTTTGCAGAGGCTCATTTTCAATTCGGACTGCCGTGACTATGAGTAGCTATCAGCCCAACAATATTGAATTTCCCAAATTTTATGTTTCTAGTCAACTTCACTGTTATTGCTTTCAGTCCCTTGTAGGGCGATTTCAAAATTCATTCTCTGTTCAGCGTTACGCAAGAAATAACCACTAATCATCGCAGAAGCCAGAAGCCTACCCAGACTTTCCCGACTGGTGGTTACGCTGATGCCAAAATGTTCTGAGGGTAGATTACCCAATAGTCCTGTAATATTCCGTTCCATCACCTGAAACACTTCGGCAGATGTGGGTTTAGATAGTTGGGTAACTGTCTCAGGATTCAAGGATTTAACGTACTGCCATAGTAAATCGCTAGTTTCTGATTCGCTATTAAAAAATTCTGAGACATGATTGGATTGGTTATTCATTTTTTAGCTCCTTAACTACCACTGCTGGCTGCGGTGCTTGTGATTTAAATATTAAATGTCTGTTTTGGATTTGACTTAAGCTAGCTATTTTGTCTTCCTGCCAACTAATGTAACAGCCTAGCGTAAGAGTGGAAGTAGTTGTAACCGTACCAAAGTCAGCGTATTTTCTCACCCTAATAAAGTTAGGAGTGAAGAGTTAATTAAAAACTCATAACTCCTAACTTTCCCCTAACTTGCCAAATATTCATCCATGTTGGCTTTAGACTTGCGAAGTTTGGTTAAGGCTTCCCGCTCAATTTGCCGGACTCGTTCCCGGCTGATATTCAGTATTTCACCGATTCTAGCCAGAGTCAGCGCTTGCCCATCAGTTAAGCCAAAGCGCAGCGTGATCACTTCCCTCTGCTGTGACGTGAGGTCGCCCATCAGGCGATCTAGGTCATAAGATAAGGAAGCTTGCATGACAAACTCTTCCGGAGATGCTCCTGGATCTTCCAGCATTTCTCCGAGTTCGGTGTCATAATTATCACCTAGCCGCAAATCTAAGGAAAGGGGCAAACGCGCCTTTTCTAGATACTCTCGCACTTGTTTGGGTGTCAATTCTAATTCTTGAGCTAGCTCACCAGCTGTCGGAGCGCGTCCCAACTTTTGAGACAATTGGCGCTGTGCCTTTTTAATTTTATTTAATTTTTCAGTGATATGGATAGGCAGCCGAATGGTACGAGCTTTTTCGGCTATAGCACGGGTGATCGCTTGCCGAATCCACCAATAGGCATAGGTAGAAAACCTGTACCCTTTGGTGGGGTCAAACTTTTCTACACCCCGTTGCATACCAATACTACCTTCTTGGATCAAGTCCAGTAAATCAACGTTGCGTTTTATGTACTTTTTGGCAACAGAGACTACCAGCCGCAAATTGGCTTCTACCATCTTACGCTTGGCAATTTCACCATCAGCGATCGCTTCGTTCAAATCTGCTGGTTCTAACTTTGTCGCTTTGGCCCACTCTTCTAAAGTCGGTTGACGACCTAACTGGGTGGCAAGAGATTCCCTTGATTCGTGCAAAGCGCAGGAACGTTGCACCTGTTTCCCATAGAAAATCTCTTCCTCGTGGGTTAAGAGTGGCACACGGCCAATCTCACGCAGGTAAGTCCGCACGAGGTCTGTGGCTGTCTGAGCGGTCTTCATGGCGCTACTCTTTGGTAATGATGGGTTTGGCGGTAGGGTCATTAAGGGATAGATGCTTTATTAGGGTGCTACCCAGTCAGACTGGGAACCTATACTATGGTTTGCAATTTACGCGCCCGATAAACACGTAGCGCTCATAATGATCAAATTTAGGCTTCTTAACTGCTAAAAGTTACAGTTATTTCCTACTTCTCACAAGTATCTACAGTTAGATAAAAGGTAGCTTTTTAAACATTTTTTTATATAAACCTTATTAACAATTGTAACATTTATGAGAATGTTTTGGCTAGATGGCGACATTAAATTTCCTGGTTGTTCCAGTTCATCCAATATTGCCCTTTCTCTCCAGGCTGACTAGAAGTCAATTTAAGAAATTATTTGGTTGACATAAGCTTCCTCATATTTGTTAAGGTATCTCTAATGAGAACTATAGTCATTCTCTTATAACAATTACTTAATTTTCTTGGACATTAGGGAGCCACTGCGTTGCTGGGGTTCCCCTGGTTGTTCGCGTTGGCAAAGCCTCTCTAAGAGTTGCGTCTTTGAATAGAACAAGCAAGTGGCCTCATTGGGGCAGAGGAGAAAGACTTACTGCAAGCAACTTCCCCTCTGCTCCCCTGTTCCCCACTTCCCAGTTCCTACTCCCTGGTAATAGGGCAGAACTCTTGAATGGTTTTTACATCCAAAGTCGTATTTTGTAAAGAATGGATGGCGGCGACAGTAGCTTTTGCGCCGGCGATGGTAGTAATGATGGGAATTTTGTAAGCTAAGGCTGTGCGGCGGATTAACCTAGCATCAGTCTGGGCTTCTTCCCCTGAAGGTGTGTTGATAATAAGTTGGATTTTCTGGTTTTTGATTGCATCTAGGACGTGGGGACGACCTTCGTGGAGTTTCAACACTAATTCAATATTTAATCCCTGTTCCAGGAGAACTCGTCGTGTACCAAGGGTAGCCATCACTTTAAAGCCCAAATCGATAAATTCCTTCACCACAGCACCGGCAGACGCTTTATCGCGATCGCTCATTGATACAAATACAGTTCCCGTCAGTGGTAAACGCTCCCCAGCACCCATTTCTGCTTTGGCAAAGGCCCGGCCAAAGTCGCTGTCAATCCCCATCACCTCACCAGTAGATCGCATTTCTGGGCCCAATATTGTATCAGTTCCTGGGAATTTATTAAAGGGTAATACTGCTTCTTTTACAGCAATATGTGTGGGAATGACTTCCTCGGTGAAATGTAGCTCCTCTAAGGTTTTACCTGACATAATTAAGGATGCTAATTTCGCCAACTGTACGCCCGTTGCTTTAGAAACAAATGGGACTGTGCGGGAGGCGCGGGGGTTGGCTTCCAAAATGTAAACTTGGGGAGAATAACTACTTGCGCCAACAACGGCAAATTGAATATTCATCAACCCTACGACTGACAGCGCTTGTGCTAGCTGCACCGTCCAAGTGCGAATTTGATTGAGAACTGCTGGTGATAGGGAAATGGAAGGTAAAGAACAAGCGGAATCTCCTGAGTGAATCCCTGCTTGTTCGATGTGTTCCATGATGCCACCAATCACTACTCGTCCTGTATGATCAGCGATCGCATCTACATCGACTTCAATCGCGTTTTCCAAAAACTTATCAATCAAAATCGGATGTTCTGGTTCCACTAGTACTGCAAAGGTCATGTAGCGTTCCAACTCAGCATCGGAATAAACGATTTCCATTGCCCGTCCCCCTAACACATAGCTGGGACGTACCACCACTGGATAGCCAATGCGTTTGGCGACAATCAGCGCATCTTCGTAACTTCGGGCAATACCATTGGGCGGTTGGGCAATATTCAACTGTTGAAGAATCTTTTCAAACCGCTCCCGGTTTTCTGCCATGTCGATGGAATCTGGTGATGTACCCCAAATTTTAGTGAGCAGTCCTGAAGTGTCATTGTTAAGAAATTCTTGTAACGGCAGAGCCAACTTTAGCGGTGTTTGTCCGCCAAACTGGATAATTACCCCAACTGGATTTTCAGTTTCGATAATGTTAAGAACATCTTCTTTTGTTAACGGTTCAAAGTAAAGGCGATCGCTGGTATCATAGTCAGTCGAAACCGTCTCTGGGTTAGAGTTGACCATAATCGTCTCATACCCCCCTTCCTTCAAAGCATAGGCGGCGTGACAACAACAATAATCAAACTCAATTCCCTGCCCAATGCGGTTGGGGCCACCACCCAAAATCAATACTTTTGGCTTAGTTGCTGGCAAGACCTCTGTTTCTTCTTCGTAGGTAGAATAGTAGTAGGGGGTAAACGCTTCAAACTCAGCGGCGCAGGTATCCACTGTTTTGTAAACCGGGATGATTCCTAGTTGTTTGCGGTAGGCGCGAACTTCATCTTCGGTGGTTTTGGTGGCATAAGCAATCTGGCGATCGCTATATCCGTCCCGCTTCACTTCATAAAGTTGCTCTTTTGTCAATTGCTGCAAAGGTGTCCGCTTCAGGAATTTCTCCACATCTAGCAGTTGCTGGAATTTATCTAAAAACCATCGGTCAATACCAGTGAGTTCGTAGATTTCCTCAATAGTCATCCCTTGTTGCAAGGCATGACGCACAGCGAAAATGCGATCAGGGTTAGGTGTCCGCAATTGGGCGCGAATTTGTTCACCACTAGGTAATTTCTCGGCTTTGTCGCAACCCCAACCAGCACGTCCTGTTTCTAGCGATCGCAGCGCCTTTTGGAAGGATTCGTTGAAAGTCCGCCCAATTGCCATTGCTTCCCCGACAGACTTCATTTGGGTTGTCAGCACTGGTTCGGAGCCGGGGAACTTTTCAAAGGCGAAGCGGGGGATTTTGGTCACCACATAGTCAATTGTCGGCTCAAAGGATGCCGGAGTTTTCTTGGTGATGTCATTTTTAATTTCATCCAGGGTGTAGCCCACAGCCAATTTTGCTGCCATTTTGGCGATCGGGAAACCCGTGGCTTTGGAAGACAAAGCCGAACTGCGGGAAACGCGGGGATTCATCTCAATTACAACCACATCGCCAGTAAGCGGATTGACGGCAAACTGGATATTAGAGCCGCCAGTTTCCACACCGATCTCGCGGATGATTTTAATTGCCATATCCCGCAGCCTTTGATATTCTTTATCAGTGAGGGTTTGCGCGGGAGCGACGGTAATTGAGTCCCCGGTGTGAATGCCCATAGGGTCAAGGTTTTCGATGGAGCAGATAATCACCACGTTATCTGCTAAATCACGCATTACTTCGAGTTCATATTCTTTCCAGCCGAGTAAAGACTGGTCAATGAGAATTTGTGAGACGGGACTGGCATCTATACCTACCTGTGCCATTTCTTCAAATTCTTCTTGGTTGTAGGCAATACCGCCGCCACTTCCACCCATTGTGAAAGCTGGACGAATAATTAGGGGATAAGTACTAATTTTGCGGGCAACAGCTTTGGCTTCTTCCAAAGATTCGGCCGTGCCGCTGGGACACACAGCTATCCCAATCCTTGCCATTGCCTCACCAAAAAGTTTTCGATCTTCGGCTTTTTCAATGGCTGGTAGTTTAGCACCGATTAACTCAACGCTGTAATTTTCCAACACCCCATTTTTGGCTAAAGCAACGGCGAGGTTGAGGGCAGTTTGTCCTCCCATTGTTGGCAAGAGAGCATCAGGGCGTTCTTTTTCAATGACTTTTTCGACCAATTCCGGAGTCAGCGGCTCAATGTAAGTGCGATCGGCTGTTTCCGGGTCGGTCATAATTGTTGCAGGGTTGGAGTTGACCAAAACCACTTCATAGCCTTCTTCTCGCAGCGCTTTGCAGGCTTGAGTGCCAGAGTAGTCAAACTCACAGGCTTGTCCGATCACAATTGGACCAGAGCCTAACAGGAGAATCTTCCGGAGGTCGTCACGGCGGGGCATAGTCGTTGCCTTGGAATACGAGAATACAAATCCTGATTATTTTAAGGGTCTTTACCCTCTGTCGTCCTTTTTATTATTAAGTTTTCTAAGTTTGATCACAGAGAGGGGAGTGGGGATTACCTCGTTTCCAGTCTCCGACTGGGAATGCCCCCTCATTGAGGCTCTGCCTCCCTTACTTGCGGCAGAGTTGCAATGAGGAACATTTCCAGCCTCTAGCTGGAAACGAGGTTTTGAAGGGGTTTGCCAATGCCCAACGATTATTTTGTATTTCTAATTTTATTTAATTGTGATGCTGAAATTTTTAAAGTTTTTGGGAATCTTTATTATTTAATTTGGTAATACTTTGTAACAGATGGTGATTTATTCTGGCATATATCTATCTGATTATTCAGCACAAAGAAATTTCTTAGCTAAAAATATTTATTAACTAGCTAATTGCTAAATATTTTCAACGTTAAATATTATGTGAATATGTTTACTTAGATTAAAAAATGGCAGAGAGATAGGGATATCATTCTCTGCCATTTTTTATAATATTTTAAGAGTTAGTGGTGCCAACTTTTATTTTCAGTCTAGGTAGACAAATCTAGATGATGAGAGTTTTAGCTTTGAGCAGCTTGGACAAACCCTAAGGTCAAGCTGTCTTTGGCGAGGAAGTGAGACAAATGATATGCACGTTCCTCTGTTTTCAACAAAATCTTTTCGTACAGATAGCGTGTACCCCGATCGCCTAAACTCTCTGCCTGAGCAGCTTGACGACGAATCACGCCCAGAACGGCTTGTTCTGCGGCTAGGTCATTTTCCACCATTTGGCGAGAGGAATATACGCCCTCAGATTCTTGCTCAAAACAGGTTAATTCTGCCAATTTGCTGAAGGTCGCTACTGGCACACCACCTAGTCCATCCAAGCGTTCTCCAATTTCATGGATGTGGTCTTGTACTTGGTTGTAGCTTTCGTTAAAGAACTCATGCAGAGAGTAAAATTCTGAGCCTTCAACTACAAAATGATGCTTTTGGTACTGCAAGTATAGCGCCTGGAAACTGGCTAATACAACGTTGAATCCTTCTGTAACTGGAGCAGTTACGCTGTGATCCAGCAACACAGGATTGTCATATATATGACCAAAATTCCGTAACAAAGTTTGCGTTTCAGACATTGTTCTCCTCGCTCTTTAGCAGTTATAGGTTTTAACTGCTTATTCCTTACATATTAACATTTTAATAATAATAACAAGCCGATTTGCCATTACAAGATTTTGTATTTTTGCCTACAAAAAGTCTCAAGTTTATTGTTTGCTGAATGATGGCACGCTCATCAAGTTGCATGTATTTATCATTATTGTTGACATTTATGCTTAAATGTGCATTATCCTAGAGATGAGCAGAAAGAGAAAATTTTACCTTATCTTCCTTGTCTTTCCGATCTCCCTTATCCCCTTTTGAATATGCGATCGCTGTAAAAATTTGATTTTTTTTTCCAAAATTACTGAGAATTCTTTGCACTTAAGGTATGCTGTTTTAAGAGATTACACTCCTGAGACTTTTAAAAAGCCGGGAGTTAAATCGCGGTAGTTACTCCAAGTTTGTTGCACTTGAGGGCAATTCTCTTGAAATCGTTTAGTTCAGAAATAGAAATAAAGCACCTTGTAGAGGTGAATTGGGCAGATCGCTGGCAAGTCTATCAACGCCTAAAGGAATTAGACATTCCCTGTAGTTGTACGGCTAACCAGCCATTGAAAGTTGAAATTGGCTCTCCTATAGTAGCTGTTCAACTTTGGAGTGTAATACGGCAATTAACAGCTTCCCGTCAAGACCAGATTTGGATTCTTGAGTACTGCTGGCAAAGTCGCTACTAACAGTTAGAATCTTTAGCTGCTGCTTGAAAATATCTCACTTAGTAGCTTGTATTAGTTAAAAGGAGGTCAAAAAAATGGGTGGATCTCACAAAATGGAAGTATCAGAATTTTGTCTTGAAGGCAGATTTATAAATTTTGTTATTAAAGATGGCTATAAGCTCAAAGGCTTACTGCTGGCAACTCATGAGGGTGAATTTTATATTAAACTTGCTAAACATTTACGGGCTGCTTTTGATTTACGCTTACCACCAGGGACTTGGCTGCAAGTTGTTGGTTACAAAATGCATGATTTGAAGGATGGCACAATTACACTGAAAGCTGAACGGGTGATGGCGGTGCAATCTGAGATAGGGAGAGTTGAAACGCCTACTCCAGTACAAGAACCACCATCAATTGATAATGCCAAGGCAAAACCAGTTAAGACTAAAGCTACGATTTTGGTGTGTCAAAAGTCTGATTGCATAAAACGCGGTGGTAAAGAAGTTTGTCAGGCGTTGGAGGCGGCTTTAAGCGATCGCGGTTTAGAAGACCAAGTTACAATCAAGGGCACTGGTTGTATGAAGAACTGTAAAGCTGGGCCTAACCTAGTTATGCCAGATAAAACGCGCCATAGCCGAATTCAAGCCTCACTTGTTCCGGCGTTGATGAATCAGCATTTTGGTGACAAAAGTTTAGAAGCACAGCCTAAGAATTTAAAGGAAGTGGCGAAATATAATGGCAAGCTTTACTGAAATAAATAGTGAAATCTTGACATTTTAATGAGAAGGTTTAATAATAGCTTTTCAAGTGTGTTCCATTAAGACTCGGCTGTAAACTTTGCTAAAAGTTTGCAATAAAATCAAAAAACTGGCTTTATTAAGGCCAGTTTTTTGAGTTCATAGGGTCTTTATTGAGCAATTTTTAACCGCGATGCTCCCATAATTTGTAAAGATTCAAGGGAACGTGGTTGATTGGTGAGTACGTAGACGCACAGAGGCTTGTCGTTAGACATCGCTTACAGTGGAAGCGTCAATCATCAATGACTTAAAAACAAATGCCACATATCCCTCAGTGGATATACATCGTTTTTTTTGCATTTTCCACCATAGTCATGATTTTTCTTTTCCGTCATGACTGGAATCGCCTTGCTAAACTCTACCGCACCCAAGAAGCGCCGCCACAAAACTTCTCCCGAATGCAAAGCGGTTCTGTGGGTTTGGTGTACTACAAAGGAACTTTAAATGTTGGTACAACTCCTCAAGGGATTTATCTGAGTATTTTCTTCTTATTTAGCTTTGGACTTACGCCGTTGTTGATTCCCTGGAGTGCTATTAAAAAAATTGAACCTGCTAACGAACTATTTATTATTAAGCGTTTTCGTTTGTATCTTAATTCCCCAAAAATCACGCTGATTTTAAGCAGAGATATTTTGGAACCAGCTAAAGAATTTTTAGCCACACAGGGATTTGAGTGGATTTAGACTTGACTTTTCAGGAGATGTGGAAAACCTCACTTCTATTTCTCTCTCCTAAAAGGAGAGAGACTTTGAATTTTTCCTATATGCGGTAGGGGCACAGCATTGCGTAGCCGTAGCCCGCCCTGCTGTAAGCATTGCCTACATTTTGCTTAGGGATTTGAATAGTTCCTTAAAGTCAGCTTTAATGGGTTTATTCCATAATGCAACAGGTTTGCTGACTGAAAATCCAGAGGTATTGCTCATAGTTGTTGTATGACGCTGGTAGATGTACTGAGCCAATATATTTAAACAATGTTCGATCAGATTTTTCCTGAAAACCAGCAGGAAATTTCATAATTTCTCTAAATAAACTTGTAATTTCAGGTTCAAAGGCTCAACGTTCAGGTTCAAAGGCTCAACGTTCAGGTTCAAAGGCTCAACGTCGAGGTTCAAAGGCTCAACGTCGAGGTTCAAAGGCTCAACGTCGAGGTTCAAAGGCTCAACGTCGAGGTTCAAAGGCTCAACGTTGAGGTTCAAAGGCTCAACGTTGAGGTTAAAAGACTCAACGTTGAGGTTCAAAGGCTCAACGTTGAGGTTCAAAGGCTCAACGTTGAGGTTCAAAGGCTCAACGTTGAGGTTCAAAGGCTCAACGTTGAGGTTCAAAGGCTCAAAAATGCCCTGGCGAACTTAGCGCTTCTTAGTGGAGTTAAGAAAGACCTAACCCCCAGCCCCTTCCCTACAAGGGAAGGGGAGTAAGATTCAAAGCCTCTCTCCTCTTAGAAGCTACAGTGTATACACAAGTCTGAAATAGTTTACTCATCTGGTTTTTCGCGTCAGTTTTACCCCACCCTAACCCTCCCCTTGTCAAGGGGAGGGAACTAGATTCCTGTTTCCCCCCTTTATAAGGGGGGATTAAGGGGGGTAATACGACTTATGCAAGAGGTCTAATGACTGCATCTAAACCTGTAACATCACCGCTAGCTTTGGCATAGTTCGTAAGGCTAAAATCGCTTAATATTTAGACGTAATTAGGTTTAGCCGCGAGTCTCCAGAAGGCAAGTTAGCTCGGATCTTGCGCTTATCCGTGCGTCCGCCAGAGATTGAAATCTCTGGCTGATAGCGCAAGTCTACTCAAGTGGACTAAAACTCTCTTCCAGTCTTGTTTAGAAGATTTTAGGTATATAAAAGGGAATTGATTCCCAGGCGATTATTGGGACTTACACGCTTCTTGGCGGGTAGGTTGGAAATTACATGACCTAAGTTAGAGAAGAGTGCAACAACCGTCGCATGGATATAGCCTGCACATGGTCAGGGAACACGGTTAAAAAGTCATTTAGGTCTTGAATAGCAGCATGGGTATGCTCTAAGGAAACACCTTGAGATAAAACATGGAGATATAACCGCTCTGCTGGTTGATGATATTGAGCAGCTAAATAGTAAAGGGCTAAATTAAAGGCATTAGACGAGTCTTTAGCATCTTTTTCGTAATGCTGTTTAGCAAGCTTGATGGCAAGTGCTAGGTCAGCCCATGCTTTATCTGGTTGGTTAAGGGCTTGGTAGGCTAAAGCGCGATTATACAATTTCCAATTGCTGTCAGAATCTAAGTCAATAGCGCGGTTGAAATCTGCAAGAGCCTCATTATATAGCTTTAGCATCAGGTAAGTTTGACCGCGACGTGCGATCGCCCAGTCAAGTTTGGGGTTAAGTTCAATCGCGCGGTCAAAATCTTGTAGCGCTTCTGGGTAACGCTTTATTGAGCGATAAGTTTCACCGCGATGTGCGATCGCCGAGTCAGATTTGGGGTTAAGTTCAATTGCGCGGTCAAAGTCTTGTAAGGCTTCTGGGTAACGCTTCATTGAGTGATAAGTTTCACCGCGACTTGCGATCGCCCAGTCAAGTTTAGGGTTAAGTTCAATGGCGCGGTCATAATCTTGTAGGGCTTCTGGATAACGCTTCATTGAGTAATAAGTTAAACCGCGATGTGCTGCTATCGCCCAGTAAAGTTTGGGGTTAAGTTCAATTGCGCGGTCAAAATCTTGTAAGGCTTCTGGATAACGCTTCATTAAGCGGTAAGTTAGACCGCGATGTCCGATCGACCAGTCAAGTTTGGGGTTAAGTTTAATTGCGCGGTCAATATCTTCTAGGGCTTCTGGGTAACGGTTCATTAAGTAATAAGTTAGACCGCGAAGTGCGATCGCCCAGTCAAGTTTGGGGTTAAGTTCAATGGCGCGGTCAAAGTCTTGTAGGGCTTCTGGGTAACGCTCCATTAAGCGGTAAGTTTCACCGCGCCAACCTAAAGCAATTGGTTGCCATTTAACTTCAATCCTAAAATTTTCTAGGACTGCGGTAAACATTTCTAATGTAACTTGGTAAAAATTTTCGTCATAGGCTTTTAACCCACTAGCTAGTTGTTCACCCCAACGCTCAACTTCAGAGGAATCCGTATCTTTACCAGCCTGAAGCATCATTTCTGCATATTGTTGGGCAAATTTGCGTTGATTTTCGAGTACAGCAAGAAATTCATTCAGAGCTACAGATAAATTCCTTTGCGGTGACTGACATAAGTTGTGGTACAACACGTTTAATGTATGACTTTGCCAGCTAGGATCGCGCTGTTTATTCTCTTCGTCCAATTGCAGATCGTTCCGCAGGCTGTCATAATATTCTGCTAACTTGCCATGTATGTCAGCCCAACCTTGCGGCGATGAAAGGCGCTTGTGGCGTAACATTTGGGTTTTAACAACATTATGATAAGCCCAGCCATCAGAGCGTTCATTGACAAAGGATGTTTCTTTGAGCCAAGTAAATAGCTCATCAGCTTCTTGTTCTCCTCTTAATTTGGCTATAACATCTCGATTCAAGCACCGAGGAATGGCAGCATCGAGAGCAACTTGTTGGCGTTTGGGGTCATCAATCCATTTTAAAAAGCGTTCTACAGCACTGCTGCTAGGCTCAACTACTTGGTTAGGGTCATTGGGATGAGCATCTGCTAACATTCCTACCAGCAGGGGTAAATTTCCAGAAAGGCGCAAAATCACTTCAATAATGCGATTGTCTGTAATGCCTTTGCGAGTTAGATATTGTTGGGCTTCTTCTTCTGTAAAGGCTTCCAGAGGGAAACGAACAATTAACCCCTCGTAAGGTGTCCAATGATTTTTATCTAATTCTTGCCGACCGGCGATAGTTATCAATATATTGAGAGAAACTTCACCGTGGCGACCCTCCAAAATTTCTCGTAACCAGTTATCTAGGAATTCCCCAGTGCGCTCGTATGTATCAAAAAACAAAACAACAGCAGTTTGTTTAGCAATTTTAAAAATATCTTGCAAAAATAGCGGGGTTAGGATTTCTACAGGTTCTTGAACTAATAGCACTTCATCTTTATTTGTTATTTTCTTTGCAACATAAGATGCCCATTCTCCGGCTTGGGTAGCCAAAGCATCCTCATCTACAAAGTCAAAGACAGCACCGCCAACGGGAACTCGACGCGCCAGACGCACACCAGTTTTAACTACAGTTTTGCCTACAAAAGCCGAAAAGCCTTGAGGAACTTCTGGATCCGTTTCTAATTCTTGGCGCTTTTGACGGTAAACTTTGTAGCGTTCTGTAAACTGCGTTAGTTTGTGACCTTGCCGTTCAAACTCTTCAGCTAAACGATTTATAACTTCTGGGACACTTTTTTCAGCTTCATCGATATAAGCCGAGATAATTTTTGCTTCATCAGCAATTTTGCGAAACTGCCGTAACAGGGTGCTTTTACCAACCCCACCTTGACCCCAAACATTGAACAAAAAACAACGGCGGTCATCTTCTAACGGTAAACCTAAATTTTGGCGAAATTGGTTTACTTGGTCTTCACGACCCACAAAACCTGATTGCTGGCGCTGCTTAAGAATATCTTGTAGACTCTTGGGCTTGTTTTGCGGGTTCATGACCAGATTTAATTTTGAGATGTTAATGCTTACAGAATAACTACCCAATACCCACGCTGTATTTCGGAAATACCTAATGTTTTCTAGGTAATTTTTACGTATAACCTTGATTGTAAGCTCAATGTTGACCTTCTGAGGCTTAATGTTGACCTTCTAAGGCTCGATGTTGACCTTCTGAGGCTCGATGTTGACCTTCTGAGGCTCAATGTTGACCTTCTGAGGCTCGATGTTGACCTTCTAAGGCTCAATGTTGACCTTCTGAGGCTCGATGTTGACCTTCTAAGGCTCGATGTTGACCTTCTAAGGCTCGATGTTGACCTTCTGAGGCTCAAAAATGCCTTGGCAACTTAGTACTTTTCGGTGGAGTCTAATATAGACCTAACCCCCAGCCCCTTCCCTATAAGGGAAGGGGAGTAAGATTCAAAGCCTCTCTCCTTGTAGGGGAGAGGTTTGGAGAGAGGTCAAAATGTATTTTAGATAAACGAGATGCGCTAAAAAAGTTGCGGCTATACACACAAAACTCGCCTGCGCGGGTTTCAAGAATTTTTGGATACAAGACGCGAAAAGGGCATAACATTGTTATGCCCCTACAAATGATGTGTATTTTATCAAATTGATAACTGGTATGATTACCTGTTTTAAGGTTTAGCTAACTGGGACTTCGGGTTTCTTTTTCTTAGAACGGCGGTTAAACCTGCGTCCCATCTCATCAATTACTGCATCCAAACCTGCAACATCACCGCTAGCTTTGGCATAGCTATAAACTGCTAATGCAGCAGCATACGCTTCGCTAGCAGAGGCTATACAGGTATCATCCACTAATTCTTGCAGTTGCGTTAGAGACAACAGCACTGGATACAAGTCCTCATATATTTCCAAATCTCGGCGCATCTCTTCTAAATCAAAAGAACGGGGTAAAAAGTTAGGGTTCTGTGTCGCTACTTCTAAAGCCTTGCTGACAAAAGCCCGACTTTTATCTCCCATCTTCAGCATCGTTCGCCGGTCTTCAGGGGTCAAATCAACCAAAAACGGTAACTTTTCTCTAATTGTAGCGATCGCCTGCATGACTGCTTCTTTGTCTGCTGGGGCTAAGTTGGCACTGATGCGATTTTCTGCCATTTTTAATACTCCTTTAGGGTACTTAATTTCAGTATTCCCAAAGTTATAGAGGCGATCGCGTTTGTTGAGAGATAATTAACAATGAAATTGAATGCAGAAGTCAATGCGTAAACAAATCATCGAATATACATCTTTACTAGATGCGCTCATTGCCCTGACTAAACAGTTAAATACCTATGAAATAAAGTACTAAATGAATTCAGAAGAATTTTTTGCCAAATATAGCCAAGGCGAAACTTCTGACGATGAAGTATTTGTCGAATGGGCGGCAAACTACCAACATTATCTAGCTATACACCAAGATATAAAGAGTAAACTCAGAGATGTCGCGTAAAGTTATCCAAGCCTATTTAAATGAAATTGAGCAACTTTTATTCAACTGCTGTAACACATACATTGAGGAATATAGTGCAGTAATTTTAACTACAGAGAGAGCTAATCTCCGCATGAGAATACGTTTCGCTCTTAAATATTTACTGGCTGTCAGTGAAGCCTTTGTTATTGTAGATAATCAGATTACATATAGCGATTACCGCTATCACTTTCAAGATGAGTAAAATAATCTGATTTTTCGTTACGACAGTACACCACACTTTCCTAACTTGCCTAGCTTCCCGCACCATAAACATCTTTTCGACAATGTAATTGCTTGCGAAAAGCCACATATAGCGGATGTGCTACAAGAAGTGATGGAGTTTTTAGAGTCAAAACAGAACAATCAAATGTAAACGTTAAGATTTTGCTGATTGATACGTTCCTTCTAACCGCTAATCACTGCGATCGCATCAATCTCTACCAACACATCTTTAGGTAAGCGCGATACCTGCACACAAGCCCGCGCTGGGGCTGTATTTTCCGGGAAATATTTAGCATATATAGCATTCACCGCCGCAAAATCATTCATATCAGCTAAAAATACAGTGGTCTTTACCACATCTTGAAAAGTCGCACCAGATGCTGTGAGGATGGCTTCCAGGTTAGCTAAAACCTGCTCAGTTTGTTTTTTGACATCATCAGTGTAGACGACATCACCAAGGCGGGGATCGATGGCAATTTGTCCAGCGATAAATACAAATTGACCAGAAGCTGCGATCGCTTGATTATAAGGGCCGACTGGTGCGGGTGCGTTATCAGTATTAATTACTTTACGGGTCATAGATATTACTTTGTTTAACGATGTTTCCTGTTTACCGATTTCTGCTTCAGCTGCGATCGGTTTGTAGACTTCTCCATCTGGCATTATCGCACCAGTGAGGTCTGCATCTTGAAGATTAGCTCCGTAAAGATTTGCTCCAGTTAAGTCAGCTTTTCTAAGATTTACTCCATTCAGATTTGCTTTCATTAAATCCGCTTGTTATAAATCCGCTCTCTCTAAATTTGTCTCTTTTAGACAGGCTTTTCTGAAATTTGTAGCTCTGAGATTTGCTGCACCTAGATCAGCCTCAGCCAAATTCATACCAGACAAATTCTTTTGAGATAAATTAACACCCCGAATTTTAGCTCCCTGCAAATTGGTATCTTTGAAATGTACTTGAATTAGGTTTACTTGGCTCAAATCAGCTTCAAAAAAGTTAGCGCTACTTAAAATTGCACCGCTAAGGTTAGCTCTCACGAGATTTGTTTTTTTGAAAGAAGCTTCAGTTAAATTGGTAGAATTTAGCGTAGCATCACTCAAATTGGCATTATCTAGGTCTGCCCAACTCAAATTTAAACTAGAACTTTCCACTAAACTACTTAAGTTTGCACTTGTCAGAGATGCCCTGGTGAGATTTGTGCTTTTAAGACATGCCTTACTCAGGTTGGCATTATTTAAATCTGCTCCCGTTAAATCTGCACTTGTTAAATCTATCCCACTCAGATTCGCACCTTTGAGGTTTACTCCTCTCAGATTTACTGAATCAAACTTTCGTTGACCTTGTGCATATTGTTTTAAAAGTTCTTCAGCGTCCATAATGCACCTTTAAATACCACTGACACAGTATAATCACAAAAACTTTGTGTCATAGATATTCCTCTCCCCTCTTCTCTCTGCGCTCTCTGCGCCTTGGCGGTTCGTCCCTCCTACCCCAACCTCGGACGTATCCCATAATGCCGATATCGCCAATAATCCCGCAAAATGCGATCATGATCAAAACATAAATTACCAGGCACACGCCAAGACTCAAAAATGCTTATACCCTTAGCATCATCCCCAGCTATCGGTTCCCCCGTCGCTGTCGCCAAAAACACAATACTAATCGTATGCTGACGCGGATCGCGATCAGGGTTAGAATACACCAGTAATTGTTCAACTAACTCCACCTGCAAACCCGTTTCTTCCTCAGCTTCCCGCCGGGCCGCCACTTCCACAGCTTCCCCATAATCCACAAAACCACCAGGAATAGCCCAACCTAAGGGTAGATTATGTCTTTCAATTAACACTATTGGCCGATGAGGTCGATCTACGAGTTCAATGATGATATCAACTGTCGGTGTAGGATTTCGGTAAGTCATAATCTGTTAACAGTGAACAGTTAATAGTTAACTGTATTTGTTAGCTCTGTGACAACTGATAACTGATAACCGAATGCTGTTCCGTGATAGATTCGATGCGATCGCCTAGCGTGTCGATCAGATAATTGCTTCCTCTCATAATTCAGGTTAAATATGCCTTTTCCTAGATCAAGTGGCATTTTGCTGCATCCCACATCTTTTCCCAGTCGATTTGGCATTGGCGATTTAGGCTTAGAAGCCTATCGCTTCATCGATTTTCTCAAAGAAAGCCATCAACGATATTGGCAAGTTTTACCCTTGGGCCCGACTGCATACGGTAATTCTCCGTATATGTGCTACTCGGCAATGGCGGGAAATCCCCTGCTGATTAGCCCAGAAAAACTGCGAGATGAGGGTTTGCTGACAGAAGAAGACTTTGCTAATTTACCAGGATTTCCAGAAGAAAAGGTAGATTTCAAGGAGGTTGTGTCGGTTAAGGTTGGGCTACTCAAAAAAGCCTATGAACATTTTAGAGCCAATGCCACACCCATCCAACAAAAAGAGTTTGAAGGTTTTTGCGACAGCAAAGCCTATTGGCTAGATAATTACGCCTTATTTATGGCGTTGAAAGATGCCAACGAGAATGCAAATTGGCACACATGGCCGTCAGAACTTGTCAAGCGTGATCCACAAGCAATGGAGCAAGTACAGGAGCGGCTCAATGGAGAGATTTTTTATTACAAGTTTGTCCAATTTAAGTTTTTCCGCCAGTGGTCAGAGCTTAAAAGCTACGCCAACATGCGCGGTATTGACATTATCGGCGATATCCCCATCTACGTAGCTCATGACAGCGCTGATGTATGGGCGCATCCCAACATCTTTTGTCTAGATGAACAGACAGGAGCTGCCGCCCAAATGGCAGGAGTTCCACCAGATTACTTTAGCGCCACCGGTCAATTGTGGGGCAACCCAGTTTACAACTGGGAGGAATTGCAAAAACAAGACTTTAAGTGGTGGGTACAGCGCTTCGAGGCAATGCTAGATTATGTAGATATAATTCGCATTGACCACTTCCGGGGCTTCGAGGCTTATTGGGCTGTGCCGCAAGGTGAACAAACTGCCATAAATGGTAGATGGGTGGAAGCACCTGGAGATGCTTTTTTTGAAGTGATTAGGCAAAAGTTGGGCAAGCTACCCGTCTTAGCAGAAGATTTGGGAGTAATTACACCAGGGGTAGAAGCGCTGCGAGACAAGTATGAATTTCCAGGGATGAAAATTTTGCAATTTGCCTTTAGTGCTGATTCCGCTAATCCATTTTTACCATTCAATTATCCGCGCAATTCTGTAGTTTATACCGGGACTCACGATAATGACACAACTTTAGGCTGGTTCGATACAGCTAGCGATCAGGAAAAGCAAAACTTGTTGCTTTATTTGGGTTCTATTAGTCCTGAAGGCATCCACTGGGATTTAATTCGCCTAGCTTTGAGTTCCATAGCCAACCAAGCGATTATTCCCTTGCAAGATATTTTGGGATTAGGGAACCAAGCGCGGATGAATTTTCCCAGTATTCCTGAGGGTAACTGGGAGTGGCGCTATCAACCAGCAGCGTTGACACAGGAATTAGGCGATCGCTTGAAAGTTCTTACTGAACTCAATGGACGCGCCCCACAAGAACAATGAAGCAGGGGGAGCAGGGGGAGCAGGGGAAGAAAGAATAACCAATATAGCGGTTCCCATTCAGATGCGGTACAACATTATATTGCGAGGTGTAGGGGCACGGCAGTGCCGTGCCCCTCACGTAAAAGAGAACCGCTATACCCAATACAACTATTGGAGAGGCTGCGCCCTAAGCGTAGCTATGCCGCAGGCTTTACGGCTTACCTCGGCTACCTCGACTTCTCTACGAGACGCTGCGCTAGCGCTCGGCATAAGTCGCTCAGTACAAGTGCCCCATACCCCATATTTCAAAACTTAGGCTTGGCAGCAATCCTAACTTCTTCCTCTTTCCCAGGCTCTCCCATTTCCTTAGCTTTCTCTTGATTGACGCTCATTAAAACACCACCAGCATTATCAGTTTTCACTGTCAGTTGCTTCTGAGCTTTCCAAATCCGGTGAGTTCCCTCTGGTAGAATACCCTCAAACTCGGTTTTGCCATCGGCTACTACGCGAATCCAAGATGACGCTTTCAAAGTGACACCAATCTGTACAGCCTGTCTCTGTTTGACGCCGCTAAGGGTATCGCTGACAGGCTGAACCTTTACTGACTCTTTTAGTTGGGCTATTTCTGGTTTAACGACAGATTTTTGTTTTGGAGATGGCTGGTTTTGACTATTATTTGCTTGTAGTACAGCATTATTTAATAACTGAGATAAGCCATTTACAGAGCATACAATTAGGAATATGTAAAGAAAGTAAAGATGAATCGGGCGTAGTTGACTCAAAGGTGAAGTATTCCCCCTAACTTGGGGGTTCACTTGTGCAGAACTGATCGGAAAAGTGCCAGAAAATTCTACTCCATTCAAACCTAGTGCCTCGGCAAATTGCCTAATCAAACCCTGAATATAGATTGGTTCTGGCAGTTCGGTTAAATTACCTTCTTCGATCGCCTGCAATAATCGCCGAGAAATCCTGGTCGATACAACCACTTGCTCTAAAGATAGACCCTGTTCTTGACGCAATGCCCAAAGTTGAGCGCCCAATTCTGCTAACTTTTCGGCTCGTTGTTGCTCTAATGAAATTGATGGCTGGTGATTATTCTTCTTTCTTAGCCATTTCATGCCTGCTGACACTCCTTAACTCTGCTGAATCAATAATTAGGTTGCGTTATCTGTTGTTGTAAAAAGTGAATCTCTTGATCTTTAAGGGAACGATATTTACCCTCTGATAAAAAGGGTTCTTTTAGAGTTTGTAATTGAATTGGGCCGATAGCAGTCCGATGCAGCTTGATTACTGGGTATCCTAACTGTTGAGCTATCCGGCGAATTTGGCGATTTCTTCCCTCCTGCAACACGATTTCTAAAAAGCTTTGCTCGGCACGACGTTCTATGAGGTGTACCTTAGCGGCCCTGGTTTTTCTACCCTCCAACATCACACCCTGACACCACATTTGCAGTACTGTTTCTGGAGGATGTCCTTTGACCAAAACATGATATGTCTTAGAAATGCTGTGGCGTGGATGCGTTAGTCCAAATGTCAGATTTCCGTCGTTTGTCAGGATTAATGCTCCTGTAGAGTCTGCATCTAAACGCCCAACTGGGTGAATACCTAAACCCTCTCGTAATTCTTTCGGTAGTAGATCCAGGACTGTTGGTCTGCCATGAGGGTCGTAGCAAGTAGAAACCACGCCTGCTGGTTTATGCAGCAATAGATATATTAAAGCCGGACGCTGCTTTTCGGATATAGGCTTACCATCGATCGCGATCGCATCTTTTTGAGGATCAACTTTTTGACCTAAATGTGCTATCACCCCATTAATTCGCACCCGTGAGTGCCTAATCATTTCTTCGGCTTCACGACGTGAGGCGATACCCCATTGAGCGAGAATTTTTTGTAACCGTGCCTCCATGTGGAAATTGCTTATTTACTGTTAACAATTAAATGATATTTGCATTTTGTAGTGAGTAGGCATAAATGTTAAATTTAAGACTTATTTAATTTATGTTCGGTTGTTAAGCAAATACTCATAAACAGATTAGTTAGATGCCAGAGCAAAATTCCCAAACAAAAAATACTAACAAAATCCGCATAATTACGCAGGTACTCACAACAGCCCTAAAGCTCTGGTTGAGAACGCAAGTCAGCCAAATATCTGAATTAGAAGTGGAGATTAAAGCGAGCGATCGTCAAATTCTCTCTGGACGCATTCCTTTGGTATCTATATTTGCTACTCATGCTGTTTATAAAGGTCTCCTAATTACACAAATTAAATTAATCGCAGAAAATATTCGGATAAATATCGGCTCGGTAGTCAAGGGACAGCCACTGCGACTGTTAGAAACAGTACCAGTGGTTGGCGAGTTGATTGTAGACGAGAAGGATCTGAATGCTTCTCTCTCATCTAACTTATTATCGACTGCTTTGAGTGATCTATTGGTTAAGGTTTCACCAACACATTACCCAGAGCCACAACCAATTAATTGGCAAGAAATTCTCCTTCAGAACAACCAAATTATACTGCGAGGCATCAAAGTAACCAATAGTCAAACAACACCTCTAGAGATTTGTCTGGGCTTACAATTATTCAATGGCCATGAGTTGCGACTGGCAAATATCCAAATCAAGCCTGACCAAGAAAATATATTAGAGGACAATCATGAGTACATTTTGGATCTTGGCTCAGATGTTGATATCCAAGAACTAACGCTGATCCCAGGCAAGCTAGTGTGTCGTGGGCGGATTAACGTTAACCCTTGATGATTAAAAATTAAAAATTAAAAATACCAATTACTTACTTTAAATAACATAATGCTTCTCGAACTAAGGGCAGGGGGCAGGGGGGCATACAACTCTACCAGAGGCTGCGCCGACAACTGCGTTCAATACCAGAGGCTGCGTTAACGGCTACACTCAGGACAAGCTCAGTAATTAGGGGGGCGAAGGAGTGGAGTTCAAAAACTCGTCAGCGAGTATCAAAGACTTGTCAGCGAGTAAAAAAGACTCGTCCACGAGTATCAAAGACTCGTCCACGAGTATCAAAGACTCATCCACAAGTATCAAATAGGACTTACGCACACTCTACGATTCTTGGCGTTCTTGGCGTCTTGGCGGTTCGATAAATTAAGCTTTTTGGCAATTTTTGCGTAAGTCCTATC
Source organism: Nostoc sp. (assembly GCF_036917275.1). Classification (GTDB taxonomy): domain Bacteria; phylum Cyanobacteriota; class Cyanobacteriia; order Cyanobacteriales; family Nostocaceae; genus Nostoc. The sequence goes on along the minus strand of NZ_JBALDF010000060.1, from coordinate 66,326 downwards.
AAAGACTCGTCCACGAGTAAAAAAGACTCGTCCACGAGTATCAAAGACTCGTCCACGAGTATCAAAGACTTGTCCACGAGTATCAAAGACTCGTTCACGAGTATTAAAGACTCGTTCACGAGTATCAAAGACTCATTCACGAGTATCAAAGACTCGTTCACGAGTATTAAAGACTCGTTCACGAGTATCAAAGACTCGTTCACGAGTATCAAAGACTCATCCCTTATTCCTCATGCCCAATGCCCAACTTATCTATCTGTTATCAGTGGCAAAAGTAGTGTTACGAAATAGTAAACCAGAGGAGCTGTAAAAATATAACTATCAGTACGGTCTAAAATACCACCGTGACCGGGAATTAATTGTCCAGAATCTTTGACTCCAGCATCCCGCTTGAGCATAGACTCAGTAAGATCCCCTAAAAGACTAGCAATCCCAATTAACAAACCCAATGCTAAACCAGTAAGAAGGGATCTAGGCAAGTGGAGATAATAGGCTCCTGCTATGGCTACAGCAACACTTGAAGTAATACCAAAGACAGCACCTTCTACAGTTTTTTTCGGGCTAATCTCAGACAGACGGGTTTTCCCAAAGAATTTGCCAATAGTGTAAGCGCCGATATCAGCTGCCCAAATACACAAAAAAGTCAGCAGTGTTGCTGTAAAACCTTGTGGTAAAGACGCCGAATTTGCCTTTTCCCAGAAATCTGTCCAGGTTATGGGCCAGTAACCTCCAAAAGGAAGATTGCTAAAAGCAGCACTATCAATCGCTCGTAACCGCACCCAGTAACTCGGCAAATAACCTACGTAAAATAGCCCCATAATAGAAGCGGAAACATCAGCGATCGTGGCAAATTTGGGCTGAAACAGCAGGTAAAAACAAATAAGTGTGCCAGCAATTGGCATTACAGCATCAGCTAAACTGCCATCAAGGGTACAAATTACCAGCAAAACTTGGCTGACAGCCATAGTGGTTTTAGCGGCAGGAGCGATACCTCTGGCTCGCACCAAATTAAAATATTCCTGTTGACCCAAAAAGATGATAACTGCAAAGATGATGGTAAAGTACCAACCCCCCAAAAGGGTTGCAAAAAGAGCAAGAGCGATCGCAACAATTCCACTAATAATCCGAGACCAAGGCATAGAAGTATTTTGGATTTAGTCTAGTTTCTCACCACTGAGGATAAAAATGGGATCAACGGCGGTAAAGGTTTGAGAAAAGCCGCGTGTCTCTAAGCGGTTAACCGCAGACTGGACAACTTCGATATTTCTAGCTCTTAACAAGGAAAAGCTCTGGGAAATAGCATACAAGCTTTCTAGATTAGCCGCTGTGGCTACAACCCGACCGGATGGTGGTAAATAATGCCAAGCTGCTTGCAGAATTTCCTGAATGGGGCGTCCTCCCTCGATACAAACGCGGTGAGGAGTAATCTTAAGATCATGTAAACACTCTGGGGCGCTACCTTCAATTACTTCGACGTTTTTCACCTCAAAGCGATCGCAGTTACGCTTGATCAGATTAGCTACTTCTTCATCCCTTTCTATAGCGATAATCTTTCCGCCTGGACACAATAGCCCCACCTCTACCGGAATTGTACCTGTCCCTGCGCCAATATCCCACAACACAGAATCTGATTTTAATCGCAGTTGGGCAATTAACAGTAGTCGGACTTCTCGCTGGCTCAGGGGAATTCCTGGCAAGTGCTCGAATAAATCATCGGGAATACCAGGGGTAATATAAGGCCAAAGTTGGGAGGGCATAGAACTACGCAATTATACTAAAGATATGGATTTGCCAAATTGAAAAGCTATAAGTTCTAAAAACTTTTCAAACCTAGCATTATAAGAAACCATAATGATTGGCGAAATATTAGGCGAACGCTACGAAGTTCAGCAGCTACTAGGAAAAAAAGCAGGGCGGCGGACTTTGTTAGCTCGTGATTTGCAAACTCAGGAATTAGTTGTCATCAAGTTACTCTCTTTTGGTGATGATTTTGAATGGGATTCACTCAAGCTGTTTGAACGGGAAGCTGAAACTTTAAAATCTTTATCACATCCCTTAATTCCTCAGTATTTAAACTATTTTGAGGTAAATTTACCAACCATCAAAGGATTTGCCCTAGTACAAACTTATATCCCAGCAAAAACTTTAGAACAATATTTACAAAGTGGGCGAACTTTTACAGAACCTGAAGTCAAACAGATAGCCAAAGCGCTTTTAGAGATTCTTATTTACTTACATGGGCTGTATCCGCCTGTAATTCACCGTGATATTAAGCCTAGCAATATTTTATTGGGGGAGCGTTCTGGTAATAATGTTGGTCAAGTTTATTTGGTAGATTTTGGCTCAGTTCAGACAGTCCTCGCCACAGAAAGCGGGACAAGAACTGTGGTGGGAACCTATGGCTATATGCCACCAGAGCAATTTGGTGGACGTACTGTTGCAGCATCTGACCTTTATAGTTTAGGCGCAACCTTAATTTATTTAATGACGGGTAATCACCCAGCCGATTTACCGCAAAAGGATCTTCGCATTCAGTTTGAACAAGCGGCTAATGTGAGTCCCAGCTTTACCAATTGGCTAAAGTGGATGATAGAACCCAGTTTAGAAAAGCGTTTTAGTTCTGCTGCTGGTGCGATGTCTACGACGGGCTCCGCCTACGCAGCCTTAGAGAAACCACAAGCGACATTACCTGCTTTAGTTGGCAGCAAACCAGACGGGAGTAAAATTCAACTAACCAAAAATTGGGATTCTCTAGAAATTCTCATTCCACCGACTGGTTTCCATCCATCAATAGTATTCACAGGTGTATTTGCGATCGCCTGGAATTCATTTATCCTGCTTTGGACAATTAGCGTTCTCTCGGCCCCTTTTCCTACCAACATTCCCATTGCCTTATTCTCACTTCCTTTTTGGATTGCTGGCTTTCGGATGGTGTATAAATTTTTCTTTAGTTTGTTTGGACGCATCTGCTTACGCCTGAATGCAGAACAAATTGCCCTAAGCTGGGAGTTGTTTAGTTGGAAGTTTGAGCGTCCCCGTCCATCTCGAAGGCAAAGTATTAATAAGTTGGTTTACATTCCAAAACACTTTACTAAAGGCTCTCAAGGCACTAGAATTGCCGTTCCAGCACAATTATATATTTGCTCAGGATTGCAAAAATATCAGATTAGTGGAAACGATATCGGTATTAAATCCGAAGTAGAACTTGAATGGTTAGCTCATGAATTAAGTCAGTGGTTAGGTTTGCCAATTACCAATCCAATGGGAAGTTAGTTGAGCAAGCGATCGCTTTGTTCAAGGTGTCCAGTTCTGTCTCGACCTACTCAAAATAGAACAAAAGTACTATTATTAGTGCAGATACTTGGCACATGCCCTATTCATTCAGCAAATTGATCAAAAAAAATAGCTAACAGTTGGAAAACTTATGCTTTTATAGATAATACTGTCTTTATAGATAGTACAATTGCACTAAAAAAGTTTAGATGAGACTTAATTGTAACCCTTACTACGAAACAAAATTTGGTGCTGCTTATTTGGGAAACAGCCTAGAATTAATGGCAGGTATTGTCGACGAAAGTATCGATTTAATTTGTACCTCTCCACCATTTGCATTGGTTCGTAAAAAAGAATACGGAAATGTTGATGCCGATGAATATGTTGAATGGTTTAAAGATTATGCGGCACAGTTTTACCGGATTCTTAAACCAACAGGCTCACTGGTTATTGATATTGGTGGCAGTTGGATTAAGGGGATGCCAGTTCGTTCTCTTTATCATTTTGAATTGGTTGTTGCTTTGTGCAAAGCAAAAGAAAAAGGCGGACTTGGATTTTATCTGGCACAAGAATTGTACTGGTATAATCCAGCAAAACTACCCACCCCTGCCGAATGGGTAACAGTTCGCAGGGAAAGAGTTAAAGATTCGGTAAATACAATTTGGTGGCTGTCAAAAGAACCGCATCCTAAAGCTAATAATAGAAGGGTTTTAAAGCCTTATAGTGATGCAATGAAAAACCTTCTCAAGAATGGCTATAAACCAAAAGTTAGACCATCAGGTCATGATATTTCCGATAAATTTGGGAAGGACAGGGGAGGAGCTATTCCCCCGAATATTATTGATGGACGTTGTAATTCAGACAAAGAAGAAATAGGTCAACAGACTCTTATACAAGAAATTTTATTTGAAGATTTGGTCCAACCTGTGAATGTGATTTCTGCCTCGAATACTGCTTCTAACGATTATTACCAAAGACGTTGCAAAAAAGAAGGTTTTAAGCCACACCCGGCAAGATTTCCTCAAGCTTTACCAGAGTTTGTCATCAACCTTTGTACAGAACCAGGTGATATTGTTTTAGAACCTTTTGCTGGTTCTAATATGACAGGTCGAGTTGCAGAAACTTTACAAAGACGCTGGTTAGCTTTTGAGATTGATGAAGACTATATCATAAGCTCAAAACTGAGATTTGAAGAAAATGCTCCTTTGGTTGTTGAACCTCCAGCAGATTTACCACCAATAGCAACACAAAATGCTGATAATAAAAACTACGGAGTACAGTTAGGACTGTTTTAAAAAAGGCTTTCTCAAATTAATTAGAGATTTTAAGGAAATTGTCGAATGGAGTCTAAAAGATTAAAAAAGTTTACTTATGGAGATCAGTTTGAGCCAACTAAATTTTCTTTAGTCGAAATTTTGGAGTTATGTAAAGAGTGTCAACCAAGTAGGAATAGACTGGAAGCTAATATTGGCCAACGTTATTTTTCTAAACATTCTCAACGAGCTTCATCTACACTATCTGCAAAAAATATCGGCATATTGGCAATGAACTGTTTCTTATCCCTCAGAGCTTATCAGCTGATTGAGGACTTGGAACAGCCACGCCAATATCAACTTACTTCTCTTGCTCAAGAAATTTTAGCTAATGCTGACAATACTTCATTTGTAAATCAAAGGTTTGCGGCGCATATATTAAATAATTTGTCAGGCATGGCTTTATTAAAAGCTATTGATGCAGTTAATGCTAGAGGAGAAGAAGCACAACTGGAGCCAATAGCCTATGAATTACAGGAAAGGGGATATATCATATCACCTAGCGGCACTTACACAAGTACTATGAGAAGTTGGTTGTCCCAGGCAGGTGTTTTTGAACGGGAATACGAAATAAACTGGGATATTGTTTCAGAAATTCTAGGCATCAACAAAGATTTTATCGACGAGCTTTATACTCTGACTCCTGGACAAAAACATTTTCTGCTGAGTCTGCTTAATCTCGATGTCAAAGAACTTATAGCAGCTAATAAAGTTGCTCAACATACCAGGAGTATTTATAAACTTAGACTCACAACTAAAAATTTAGTCAAGGATGTTATTGAACCTCTTGCATCTCTCAGTTTAATAGAAACAGAAAAAACCACAGGTGGCAGAGGAGCTAAATCGAATAAAGTCAAATTAACCAGTAAAGCCCAGTCTGAACTATTAGCACCCCTTCTAAAATCAATCGCTAATGAAACAAGGCTTTCGGAAATTGAACTCAACCGCACCTTTGATGATGTTGTAAATGAATTAAATCATCCAGATAAACATATTAAAGGCAAAGCGTTAGAGCTTCTGGCAGTCTGGATGATACGCCTAACCAGTCTGCGTTTTACAAAATGGCGCAGTAGAGAAAATGGCAAAGGGGAAGTAGATGTTCTGGCAGCTTCAGACAGGTTTGTTTATAGTCGGTGGCAGATTCAATGCAAAAACACAAAGAAGGTTGATATTGATGTTTTAGCCAAAGAAATCGGCCTGACATTTGTTACAGGGGCAGACGTGGTAATGGTTGTAACAACTGGTGAGTTTACAAGGGATGCTTATCAATATGCTTATAGAATGATGGAAGTATCTCGCTATTATATGATTTTGTTACAAAAAGATGATATTGAAGCAATTAAAAGGGATAAGACAAATATTGTTGAAATTTTCGATAGAAAGGCTAGGCGAGTCTTTGCAAAGAAAGAACTCGACGTGTCTGATGAAGAGTTAAATGAAATTGAACAGGAAGAAGATTTGATGGCTGAAGCTATCGAAGAAGAAATAGATGATAACATTTGAGATATTTCTTTGGCGATATCGGTATTTATACAAGTAAAAATGCAAGACATTATTAATTTTATTTATACCCTGTTTTTGAAAGAGGGTAGAGCGCTTATCAGTGGCGAACTCATCGGATTTGAGCCATCACATGTCTATATTTAATTAAAGATGCCTTAGAGGAAATTTATATGTTTGGACTGGGATGGCCAGAAATCGCTGTAATTGCCATAGTCGCTGTTCTAATTTTTGGCCCTAAAAAAATTCCCGAACTGGGAACCGCACTGGGCAAAACCCTACGAGGTTTTAAGGAGGAGATGAAAACTCCCAGTGACGAAACCAATTCGGAACAAGAAAAACAATAGTCCAAGGTCAAAAGTGAAAAACTTTTAGATGCTAGACTTTGGACTCTTGACTTTTGACTACAAAAGTGTATTAACAACAGAAGAAGGTGTGATCCCATTTTGGGAATCAATGACAATTGTGCCAGGATTTTGTTGATGTGTCTCTTCCTTCACTACACCACGCGCCCTAATTAACTTAATAGCGCGAGTGACGCTTTCTGGCAAAATTACCACCAGACTGTTATTAGGAGCCATATCTAAGCCTTTATTTATCGCTTGGGTTTCATCCAAAATTGATTCATAGCGGCTATCCGGTTTAACTTGGGTGATGCCTTGAATAATCAACTGGGCGGCTGAACCCCGTTGGCGTCCCCGTGTGTCATCGTCTTCTTTGACAATGATGTAATCAAAAATTTGCGCTGCTAATTTGCCCAAAGTAACAAAGTCTTCATCGCGGCGATCGCCTGGCCCACCAATTACGCCAATCCGTTGTCCTGTAGTCCAGTTCTGAACAAAAGAACCTACAGCTTCGTAACTGGCTGCGTTGTGGGCATAGTCTACCAAAGCGTGGTAGTTTCCTAAATTAAATAAATTCATTCGTCCTGGCGTTTGACTAACTGAAGCCCGGAAAGTCCTCAAACCAGCACGAATCTGCTCAATCGTGACGTTTTGTACGAATGCTGCCAAACTTGCTGCTAAAGCGTTGGCAATCATAAACGGTGCGCGTCCGCCCATTGTTAAAGGTATATTTTCTGCTCTTTCTATGCGGTGTGTCCAATCACCTTTAACAATTGACAAATAACCATTTTCATATACTGCCGCTACTCCGCCCTTTTGGATATGCTTTCGCACCAATTCCGAGTCGAGGTTCATTGTAAAGTAAGCAATATTAGCCTTAGTTTTTTCTGACATAGCGGCGACGCGGCGATCGTCGGCGTTAAGTACCGCGTAGCCATCAGGGAATACAGCTTCCGCTACTACACTCTTGAGGTTAGCTAACTGCTCAATGGTATCTATATCACCTATTCCTAAGTGGTCAGAAGCTACATTCAATACCACCCCCACATTTGCTGCTTCAAAGCCCAACCCAGAACGGAGAATTCCACCGCGAGCCGTTTCTAGCACTGCTACTTCCACTGTGGGATCTTGGAGGATGAGGTGGGCACTTTGGGGGCCTGTGTTATCGCCAGCTTCTACTAAATAATCACCGATATATGTTCCATCGGTCGTAGTATAACCTACTACCTTCCCCGTCTGTTTATAAATATGTGCTAGTAGTCGGGTAGTAGTGGTTTTGCCATTAGTACCAGTAACGCTGAGGATTGGAATTTGGCTAGATTGCTCGTTGGGAAATAGCATATCCATGACTGCGCCGGCAACGTTGCGGGGGATACCCACGCTTGGGGCGACGTGCATTCTGAAACCGGGAGCGGCATTAACTTCGACAATCACCCCATCCACTTCCCGTAGCGGACGACCAATATCTGTGGTGACGATATCCAGTCCGGCGATATCCAAACCGATAATCTTGACTACCCGTTGTGCCAACCAGAGATTTTCTGGGTGAATTTCATCGGTACGGTCTACGGCACTACCACCTGTACTTAAGTTTGCCGTTGCTCTGAGATAACAAAGGGTTCCTTTGGGTGGCACGCTATTTAAGGTATAGCCTTGCCTTTCTAGCAGCTGGTAGCTGGTGCGGTCTAGTTCAATCTTCGTTAGGACATTATCATGCCCTTCACCGCGATTTGGGTCAAGGTTTGTTTGTTCAATCAGTTCGGCAATGGTCGATCTGCCATTGCCAATCACATGAGCCGGAACGCGTTCGGCTACTGCTACTACTTTGCCATTTACTACCAGTACCCTGTGGTCGCGTCCAACGTAATATCTTTCGACGATAATTGACCGGGAAACTTGTCTAGCAGCTTCGTATCCGGCTTCAGCTTCTTCCCAAGTTCTGATATCAATGGTGATCCCACGTCCATGATTGCCATCCACGGGCTTGATGACGATCGGATAGCCGCCAACGTATTCAATGGCTTGTTCCAAATCGTCTAGGAAGTTGATCACTGTACCTCTAGGTACTGGCGCACCAGCGGCAGCGAGGATGCGTTTAGTGGCTTCTTTATCACAGGCTAGTTCTACGCCCAGAATGCTCGTGTTGTCCGTCATTGTGGCCTGCATCCGCTTTTGGTTCACGCCGTAGCCTAGCTGAATTAAAAAGCGGGCTTCCAGAGACATCCAGGGAATACCTCTTTTTTCTGCTTCTTTGACGATCGCTTCAGTGGAAGGGCCTAAGGAAGCATCACGGGTGAAGTCTTTCAGGTCTTGGATATCTTGTTCTAATTCTGCCTTGGGATAACGGCCTCGATCAACGATACTCTGGCATAACCGCACCGCAGCTCGTCCAGCGTAGCGTCCCGCTTCCTCATTCAGGTACTCAAGCACTACTTGATAAATTCCGGGTGTGGCAGTTTCGCGGGTGCGACCAAAGCCGACATTCATTCCAGCTAATTCCTGGAGTTCTAGGGCTACGTGTTCCACAACGTGGCCGATCATAGTGCCTTCTTTGACTCGCATTAGAAAACCACCACGACAGCCAGGCGAACAATAGTGACCCTCCAGACTAGGCAGCGCCTCAACTAATCCTTCATAAAAGCCAGGGATTTCATTCGAGGGCGTCTCGCCAAGGGTTTCTAAATCAAGGCGCATGACGATCAGTTTGTGGCGTCGAATGCTCCAATAGTTTGGGCCGCGTAAGGTCTGGATCTTGAGAATTCTCATGGGAATAGGTAGATGGAGATTCGGAACCAAAATTCTAGTTTCTTACTGGAATTGACCGCCGAACTGTTCATTACAAACAGTTTTTTCTTTTTACATAGTATTCTTATCATTTTTCTACGGTAAGAAATAAATGTGCGGTCAACCGACTTTGGATTTTAGATTTATGATTTTGGATTCAAAGAGACAATTAGGGTACTTAGCTCTGGTAATTTTAGATTTACGATCGCGTAGCGTTAATGAGTCATTGAGGGTTTTTTAGATTTGTTTAGCCTACTTTCTGGCAGCATCTGCCGAAAAGCTCTTTGAATCTAAAATCCGTCTTGAAAAGTTTGCTACGGAGGGAAACCCTCGTCACAACTTTTCGCAAAATCCAAAATCTAAAATTTGCGGTCAACTCAGTGTAACCTCAGATACTCTATCCCGTCAGCTGGAGATTCGATGTACAGCAGGCAGTACAGTGCGCTGGTACAAGTGGAAGCGATCGCCATAGCTGAGGATATGCAGACGTAAATTATGCACGGTTAACGGTTCATTAGCACCAACATGGGGTTCGTTAGTGTGGGTGAGTTCAGTGGGATCAACAATGGTGACACTGCCTTTACCCATAACTTGTAGCCAACCATCACGTTCAAACACTGCACAAGTATCTTCGTCAATGCCAATACCTAAGCGATCGGGATGAGCTGCGATCGCGCTAATTAACCGCCCCATCCGATTCCGGTTGTTAAAATGTTGGTCAACGATTACTTCTGGAATAAATCCCAAACCCGTTGCCATATCTACCAGGGAACGATTTGGCGACTCTCCACTCCCACCGCCAGCAATCATGTGATGCCCCATCACTGCCGCTCCTGCACTAGTGCCTGCTAACGTCAGTTGCCCTGCCCTCACTCTCTGCCGAATAATTTCCATTGCTGGCGTATCTGCCAATACGCCACACAGACGCAGCTGATCTCCTCCTGTCAAAAATACCCCACTACAGGCTTCTAAGGATGCTTTGATCTGAGAGGCTTCACACTGTTCTCGTTCGCGGATGTCTAAAATTTCTACCTTCTGGGCACCCATTTCTTCAAAAATGCGAATATACCGACCACCAATAATGGCGGGTTCGCGAGAGGCAGATGGAATAATTGTAATATAAGCCTTACTAGCACCAGCACGTCCAAAAAAAGTTCGTAGGATTTCGCGCCCATGAACTTTGTCTTCTGCGCCTCCGATAACCAGAACGGCGGTTTTAGTTGCTTGGGGTGTCCTCATTTCCAGCGATTTAGCTTGTAATTGCGGCATTTTGTTTCTCCTGTCAACAACTTCAGGTGAATTTAACAAGGATCAGTTGCAGCCATGATTTTTGCGCTTTGCTTCTTTGGGAGGACACTTTTTGGAAGTTTGGAACTGAGTCAGCCACTCTCCAAATTCTCGCTTAACGCTCGTGTTGCCTCAGTCTAAACGTCTTCGTTCCCATCCTCAAAGCCAGGGCCTTGTTTTTCACCTGTCCACTTGCAGCAGGGCAAAATAGTCTTTAGGGGGCTAGATTCCCCCTCTGGGACTGGGGACGAGCAGTTAAGACTATGCTTTTTTCTGAGGCTGGCTCGATGCATCCTGGAAGTTGTTAACTTGATATGATTATTAATTTAAATGTACTTGTGACAACATTTAAACATAAATTAAGTAATTAGAAAAACTTTTGATCCCATCTAAAATCCAAGAGACCTGGTAGTTTTAGATACTATTGATAAAGTTTAACTGGAGTTTGACTCGACCTTGGCTTGGCGGTGTTTGCTAGACATCCAAATTTAAGATTAGTGTCCTTGAATACGAATAACTGTGCGCTTTGATATAGTTACACTTTTTCCTGACTGTTTTAACTCTGTTCTCAATTCTGGGTTACTGAGTAAAGCCTTAGCTAAACAGATTGCCCAAGTGCATCTGATTAATCCACGGGACTTTACCACTGACAAACACCGGAAGGTGGATGATGAACCCTACGGTGGTGGCGTAGGGATGCTAATGAAGCCAGAACCTATTTTTACCGCTGTGGAGTCGCTGCCAACTCTACCCCGAAGAGAAATCATTTTGATGAGTCCACAGGGTCAAACAATTAATCAACCTCTTTTGAAAGAATTGGTGACGAATTATGACCAGTTAGTAGTTATTTGCGGGCATTACGAAGGAGTGGATGAGAGGGTGTTGCATTTGGTAACTCGGGAAGTATCTTTAGGCGATTTTATTTTGACTGGCGGGGAAATTCCAGCAATGGCTTTGATTAATGGTGTAGTGCGACTAATACCAGGAACCGTGGCCAAAACCGAGTCGCTGACAGCAGAAAGTTTTGAGGAGGGGTTATTGGATTATCCCCAATATACTCGTCCTGCCAATTTTCGTGGCTTGAAAGTGCCTGATGTATTGCTCAGTGGGAATCATGCAGCGATCGCCCGGTGGCGTTACGAACAACAAATTCAAAAAACCCGCGATCGCCGTCCTGATCTCCTGAAAAAATTGGAGCAGGAGGATCTGGGGAAGATGAAGGAGATTGAAAATAACTAATAAACAATCCCTAATAATAAATAACAAATGACAAAAATTCGGATTGGTAACGGCTACGATATTCACCAACTGGTAAGCGATCGCGCTTTAATTTTAGGTGGAATTAAAATTCCCCATGAACTGGGTTTATTAGGGCACAGTGACGCTGATGTACTAACCCACGCAATTATGGATGCCATGCTTGGAGCATTATCTTTGGGGGATATTGGTCATTATTTTCCCCCTAGCGATCCTAAATGGGCGGGAGCAGATAGTTTAGTACTATTAACTCAAGTACATCAACTGATTCGGGATCAAGGTTGGCAGGTGGGAAATATTGACTCGGTGGTAGTAGCAGAACGTCCAAAGTTAAAGCCGCATATTCACAATATGCGTGACAAACTAGCGGCGGTTTTAGAATTACAACCGAATCAAATTGGTATCAAGGCTACCACCAACGAAAAATTAGGCCCAGTTGGACGTGAAGAAGGTATATGTGCTTATGCTGTTGTCTTACTAGTTGCTTCAGAGTAACTTTTCTTTAGTGCATCAGTGAAACTATTTAATCATCGTTAGGATTGAAATCAATAGGGTGATAGGAGATAAACAAACTTACCTTAGTAGGAAATTAGAGCCATGCAAGCAAAGGCTAAATTAGTTGTTAATTATTTAAAACAAGCTAATATTAACTTGTTGCGACTTACTAATGACACAAAAAAATATTTTTATATAGGCTTAAACCAGCTTTTTGTTAAATTAGAATAAATTCTGTCGTTAACAGAATTTATTCATAGAAGCGGATCTAAAAATATCCTTGAAAAGTATCTTATGGATAAATTGATTATGGAGTGTATAGTTAACCATGCACGCTGACACTCAAATAAAATAAAAATATTTTTAAGCACTAATTACCATGAATTTAGGAAGCGTAAAGTGATAAAGTTTTTCCGAAATAATGACATTCAGTATTTCAATAAACCCCAAGATTTGCTTGATTGACTACAATCTAAATTACATTAATTACACTATCCATGTATTGAAATTATGAAATTTTTGAGAGCAATATTTTTAGCAATTAAATATTTTTGGTTGCCAATAATTTTGAGTTTAGCAATATCAGTTACAGTTACCGCCTGCAACCCAGCTAATTTCAAAAGCGCAACCGCTCAAGTATCTCAATTAGTAGATAGTATTCTCAGTGATCCCAAAACCTTTAACTACCCGCTCAGTCAAGAAAATCCCAATGTTTTTGGTCTAATTTATGAGGGATTAACTACCCAAAACCCCATAACTGGCAAAGTAGAGCCAGACTTAGCAGAATCGTGGCAAATTTCTGATGATAAATTGCAGTTTATTTTTACTTTGCGTGAAGGATTGAAATGGTCTGATGGACAGCCACTAACAGCAGATGATGTGGTGTTTACCTATAATAAAATTTATCTGAATGAGGCAATTCCCACAGATGCTAGAGATGTTCTACGAATTGGTGAAAGTCGGGCATTGCCTAAGGTGCAAAAAATCGATAATCAAAGAGTAAAATTTACTAATCCAGAACCGTTTGCGCCGTTCTTGATAACTATAGGATTACCAATTTTACCTGCCCATAGCTTAGAAAAATCTGTAAATACAAAAGACCAGGAGGGTAAGCCAATATTTCTATCAATGTGGGGCGTTGATACTCCTCCTGATCAAATTGTTGTCAACGGTCCTTATAAGTTAGAGCGCTATGACACTAGTCAACGTGTAATTTTCCGACGCAACCCTTACTATTGGCGCAAAGGACCAAAAGGAGAATCCCAACCTTATATTGAACGGATAGTGTGGCCAATTGTGGAATCAACAGATACTTCACTGCTACAATTTCGTTCTGGCAGTTTAGATACTGAAGGAGTTTCACCAGAATACTTTTCTTTGCTGAAGACGCAAGAAAAGCAGGGTAATTTTAAAATTTACAATGGTGGACCAGCAACTGGTACGACGTTTATTTTGTTTAATTTGAATAAAGGTCAAAGGGATGGAAAACCTCTGGTAGATCCAGTTAAGTCGAGTTGGTTCAACACTGTGGAATTTCGGCAGGCAGTAGCTTATGCTATTGATCGGCAAACAATGATTAACAACACTTTTCGCGGTTTAGGTACTCCACAAGATTCATCAATTTCTGTGCAAAGCCCCTATTACCTTTCACCTAAGGAAGGGCTAAAAGTTTATAATTACAATACGCAAAAAGCGAAAGAACTACTATTAAAAGCCGGATTTAAATATAACGATAAAAACCAACTAATAGATGCTCAAGGGAACCGCGTCCGCTTCTCATTATTCACTAATGCTGGGAACAAGATCCGCGAAGCAATTGGCTCACAGATTAAACAAAACTTGAGTAAAATTGGGATTCAAGTCGATTTCACTCCACTGGCATGGAATACTTATACAGATAAGCTTTCTAACTCCTTAGACTGGGAAGCTTCGATGCTGGGTTTGACAGGTGGATTAGAACCGAATGATGGGGCTAACGTCTGGTCTCCCGAAGGTGGATTGCATATGTTTAATCAAAAACCCCAAGCAGGACAAAAGCCGATTGAGGGTCGGAAGGTGGCTCCTTGGGAAGCAGAAATTGGTAAGCTTTATATTAAAGGAGCAAAGGAGTTAGACGAAGCGAAGCGAAAAGAAATTTATGCCGAAACCCAACGGATTACCCAGGAAAATTTACCGTTTATTTATCTAGTTAACCCCTTGTCACTGTCAGCGGTACGTAATCGTTTTGAAGGGATCAGATTCTCCGCCCTTGGTGGCGCATTATGGAACATTTATGAAATTAAAGCAGTTGATTAGTCATTAGTCATTAGTCATTAGTCATTAGTTGTCCATTAACTAATGGCTAATTATAAATAACAAAGCACAAAGGATAAACGACTAATGACCGATGAAAAAGCTTTGCGATCGCTCCTCGAAGCGGTTGCCAATGGTAAAGTTACCCCAGATACGGCATTAGACTCACTCAAAGATTTAGCCTATGAATCTGTAGGTGAGTTTGCCAAAATTGACCATCATCGCCAGCTAAGAACTGGTTTCCCAGAGGTGATTTGGGGCCCTGGTAAGACTCCTGATCAAATTGCTCAAATTATGGAGGTGATGCGCCTCCGCAATCCGGTGGTGATGGCAACTCGCATTGAACCAGCAGTTTATACAGCACTGCAATCAAAAGTTAGCGGTTTGCGATATTACGAATCGGCGCGAATTTGTGCGATCGCTCCCCCTACTATCGAACCACAATTCTGGGGTGAAATTGTCATTCTTTCTGCTGGTACCGCCGATTTACCCGTTGCAGAAGAAGCTGCTGTCACTGCTGAACTTTCTGGTTTTCGCGTCCAGCGCCTCTGGGATGTTGGTGTTGCTGGGATTCACCGCTTATTAAGTAACCGTCACCTGATTGAATCAGCATCGGTGTTGATTGTCGTGGCGGGGATGGAAGGCGCTTTACCCAGCGTTGTCGCTGGTTTAGCAAGTTGTCCTGTAATTGCTGTACCCACCAGCATCGGTTATGGCGCAAGTTTTGGCGGTTTAGCACCTTTATTGACAATGCTTAACTCTTGTGCTGCGGGAGTAGGCGTAGTAAATATTGATAATGGTTTTGGTGCAGCAGTGTTGGCGGGGCAAATTTTGCGAACAGCCGAGAAATTGCGGTTGGCATCGGCTGCATCTTGAGTTAAGACATTGAAGTTATACCCAATATTTCAGTAAATATCAGTAATTAATGTAAATTAGGACTTACGCAAAAATTGCCAACTTCGCTTAATTTATCGAACCGCCAAGACGAGGCAGTGCGTTGGGCGGCTCTGCCGACTTGAAGCAACTGCCGTGCCAAGAGCGCCGAGAATTCGTAGAGTGTGCGTAAGTCCTATAAATAATAAACTGATGCTGAAATTTGCCACCCCTAACTTCTTAATCACCAAAGATGAGCAATTACAGCGATTGGACATCTCAGTTACTTTGGCATTTGCCTGTAAATTTGACAGCAGTAGCACCAACAATCACCGACCCAGACGTTATGGGTCAGATGCAAAAAGCTTGGAGCCACTTTATACAAACAGGTCAAGTGTGGGCATTGTTGATTGGTTTACTCATTGGCTATATGATTCGGAATTTAACTAGCTACGGTTAAAGTAATTTTGAATTTTAGATTTTGGATTCATGATTAATCCAAAATCTAAAATTGATGCCCCTTTCTTGATAATTTATGACCGAAAAACAAACTTGGAGCCAGCGGTTTGAATCAGCGTTGCATCCAGCGATCGCTCGTTTTAATGCCAGTATAGGTTTTGATATTGAATTAATAGAATATGACCTCACTGGTTCTCAAGCTCATGCCAAAATGCTAGCTCACACGGGCATTATCTCCCAAGAAGAAGGTGAGCAACTGGTTGCAGGTTTAGAAGAAATTCGCCAAGAATACCGCCAAGGGAAATTTCAGCCTGGTGTCGATGCTGAAGATGTCCATTTTGCAGTTGAAAAACGACTAACAGAAATTGTCGGCGATGTGGGTAAAAAGCTGCATACGGCGCGATCGCGTAATGACCAAGTTGGTACTGATACCAGACTCTACCTCCGCGACCAAATTCAGCAAATCAAAAGCGAATTGCGGAAATTTCAAGGTGTTTTACTGGATATAGCCCAAAAGCACGTTGAAACCCTGATTCCTGGCTATACTCACCTACAACGTGCCCAACCCCTGAGTTTAGCTCACCACCTCTTGGCATACTTTCAAATGGCGCAACGCGACTGGGAACGCTTAGGAGATGTTTCTCGCCGCGTGAATATCTCACCTTTGGGGTGCGGTGCCTTAGCGGGAACTACTTTTCCGATTGACCGCCACTACACAGCCAAACTCTTGGATTTTGAGGATATTTATGCTAATAGCCTTGATGGAGTGAGCGATCGCGATTTTGCGATCGAATTCTTGTGTGCTGCTAGCTTGATTATGGTTCACCTCAGCCGCCTTGCAGAAGAAGTCATTCTTTGGTCATCTGAAGAATTTCGCTTTGTCACCCTCAAAGATAGCTGTGCCACGGGTTCCAGTATCATGCCCCAAAAGAAAAACCCCGATGTACCAGAACTTGTGCGGGGGAAAACGGGGCGTGTATTCGGTCATCTTCAGGCGATGTTAGTGATTATGAAGGGGCTACCCTTGGCATATAACAAAGACCTGCAAGAAGATAAAGAAGGTCTATTTGATAGTGTCAACACAGTCAAAGCCTCTCTAGAAGCGATGACGATTTTGCTCAGGGAAGGCTTAGAATTTCGTACCCAGCGGTTAGCAGAAGCTGTGGCGGAAGATTTTTCCAACGCTACCGATGTAGCAGATTATTTGGCAGCACGAGGCGTCCCTTTCCGGGAAGCTTACAATCTTGTGGGTAAGGTGGTAAAAACTAGTATTGCCGCAGGTAAACTCCTGAAAGATTTGAAATTGGAAGAGTGGCAAGAACTACATCCGGCATTTGCAGCAGATATTTATGAGGCTATATCCCCTCGTCAAGTTGTGGCAGCCCGTAATAGTTACGGTGGTACTGGCTTTGTACAGGTAAGTAAAGCACTCATAGCTGCCCGCACTCAAATTGCTGTCGAGTAATAAATAAGGGCGTACAAATAAATGTACGCCCTAAAAAATAAATAATCTAAATAACAAGGATTTAAGCAGACAGCTTAGTCAGTGTCAGCAGCTGTTGCTGCGCCTTCTTCTTCTTCACTCTTCGGTGGTCTTTGTTGGAACCTTCTCTGCATTCTTCCTGTAGTAGTCCGTTTACGAAACTTTCTGGCATACGCCTGGTTCCGTAGCGCCTTCTCTTTTTTCGGGTTACGGCGCTTGGCCATGTTCACCTCATTAAATAAACAACAAAAAAGTCGCAACTAGGCATTACGTAGGCAATATCAGCTATCAATGTTATTGATATAGTTGTAGCCTAGTGCAGCAATCGATACGCTTTAAACAATGAACTAGTCTACCGCATTTAACTTTTTATGTCAATAACAATTTAGAATTATCCCCACCAGCTAGACGAAAAATACCTTTTTTTTGATTCAAATACGTCAAAGGGATGTAAATGAGCTAACTAATTGTTGTTTTTAGAACAAACCAATCAAGAAGCTATCTCACTAATAAAATTCAGTATTCGTTAGACCTAAATCGAATACATTGCTTTCACCTTTATCATTCAACGCAAAGTGAAATAGATGCAAGCAAAATTTACAGAAAGTCGGCGCTCGATTACCCACCCCTTAAAAGGGGTAGATGAGCTTAACGTTTTGCCCTATTTGTGCGACAACGCTTTTTATTGATGGTTTTAGGAAAGTTTTTCAAGCTTCTTCTCAGTTAATTTGGATAGCTTATTACGTTTGAATGCTGAAGGGGCACCGAGAGTAGCGAGGGCAAGTAAGCTAAGGATAGAGGTGGGTTCATGTACGGTAATTATGGTTGCAGAAAAACTAATAGGTAACTCACTATCTTCTGTCCCAAAATTTTCAAAACCTGGTGTCAGTGGTGGCGCAGAAATAACCTCTAAATAACTTGGTGTTGGCAAGAAACTAGCGAAAAACGGATTAGAATAGTTTCCCCCTGATGTAGAATACCCAAAACCATCACCTGTTAACTGGTGAGTATTCAGACTAACTAAATTATCAACATCAAAAGGTTCGTTTCCTGGTATTGGAGTCCCTACAGGTTGCAGACCAGTAATTGTTTCACGATTTCGTGTACCAGTAATTGCCACAATATGATAAAAACCCAAATCGTCAGGGGTGTTATCAGTGGTAAAAGTACCAATCGCCTCTATACCACTACCAGAATAATTCCACTTCCAAGTTAAAGCAGAGGCAGGTTGCATTGTCTGGAAAACCAGTCCCGATATGGTGGCGATGACTATGGCAGATAGTAAAGTAAGATTTTTCATAGAAGTTGTGCGATCGCTTTTGACACCAAAAGCGATCGCGGTTCTTATAGAGAGTTTTCGTATATTAAGCTTAAGCTAATGAGCATTCATTTAAGTTGCATATAACCAGGGTTTCAGCCCTTATTACAAGTTAATTAACTCTTGAGAGGCTTAGATGGGAGCGTCGAAAGGTTTATTTTGAAGCATTTATTGATCTCGCTATCATCTACATCTGGATTCATAAAATATTTTAGTGAGATAGGTTCAACATTATCAAGAATTAGGTGGCAATGTCAAACGCCGCTTAATTGTCTCTTTATAATTCAGAATTTAGACTTATTATTCAGATGATTTTTTTGAATGTGTGCTGAAAAACTATTAGTGATAGCTGGTTTGGGCAAGACCAATGTTAGTTCTAAACTGAAAAGTTTTCTGACTTAAAAATATTATATATTAATCCAGTGCTTCTATTGAAACTTGATGTTAGTATTAATAATATTCTACGTAAATCGTGAGAATAAAATCTCAAACCACAAACATTTTTGTATAAAACAAAACTCAACAAAAATTTGATTAGTTGAGCTTATGTAAGTGGTAGGGAACTATAGAATACAACATAGAAATTTTAAAGATTGAACGTTATTGCTTTTTTTCCGGCAGCTGTGCAGTCCACACGTAGCTTATGGCGGATTGGACAAACAGTACTGGGTATCATATTTCGTCATCCCATTACTGGCACTAGTATCATCCCAATTTTACCCGATGGTCAGATAGTACTGATCCGGCGACGTGATGATGGTCTTTGGGCATTGCCTGGAGGGATAGTAGATTGGGGAGAAGATATTCCCAACACAGTCCACCGGGAATTGATGGAGGAAACCGGGCTAGAATTGGTGAAAATTAACCGTTTGGTAGGAGTTTACTCCGCACCAGACCGTGATCCCAGAATCCACTCAATTTGTATTGTGGTTGAAGCTGAGGTACATGGGACAATGGAAATTCAGGATACTTTAGAAGTAATGGAAATCCAAGCTTTTTGTCCCAATTTTCTACCTTTAGGACAAATGTCTCACGATCATACTCGGCAGTTGCAAGACTACTTAAAAGGCTTGACAACATTGGCATAATAATATTTTGTCATTAGTCATTTGTCTTTTGTCAGATGCTAATGACTATTAATTATGGTGCTAAAAGTTAACTACTAAATAAAATGGGTACACTATTCCGTAACTCCCGGAGAAAGCTTTCTCAAGGGCTGGTATTCTGGCGTGAAGTAGGTGAAAAAACTCCTATAATTTTTTTACATGGTGCTTGGAATGAGAGCAGTCAATGGTTATCTGTGATGGAGTCTCTTGCAGAAGATTTCCATTGCTTCGCACCTGATTTGTTAGGGTTTGGTGAGTCAGAGAATCCTAATATCCACCATTCGATAGATTTACAAGTGGAATGTCTAGCTGAATTTGTGCAAGCTGTCAAGATAGAAAAGGTGTATTTAGTAGGGCATTCTCTTGGGGGTTGGATTGCTGCTAGCTATGCTTTAAAGTATCCAGAGAAAGTTGATGGTGTGGTGCTGCTAGCACCAGAGGGCGTAGAAATAGCAGGACAAGAACAGTATTACCAAAAGATGCGGCGATTACTGAACTATCCACCACTAATAGTTAAATTGTTGCGATCGCTCACTCCTTTGACTAAAATCTTAGGTTGGCATGAAAAAATTGCCCAGGACTTGCAGCTGCGTCAGGCGCTATTGCCGTATCCCATAGGTTGTCAGTTACTTTTCAAAAGGCAACAAGCAGAGATTGAAGCGGAATTAGTGCAAAAGCGGCTTTACATGATAGATGTCCCGGTTTTTATTTTACAAGGTGGCCAAGATACATCAGATGCTTTAGCCAAGAGTCGGGTTTATGCTCAACTAATGCCAAAAGTCGAGTTGAAAATGATTACCCATGCCGGAAACGATTTACCAGAATCTTGTGCTGGGGTTGTGGCGATCGAAATTCAGGAGTTTATTAAAAGAAATTAGTAATTACATAAAACTTATATCCAGAAAAGAACGTTTATTTATATTAACTAAATAAACGTAAAGGTTAATAGAATAGCTGGGTCAAAATTTAAATTATTGATTTTCTGCGATATCGATGCTTAGTCTATCTCCAGTTTCTGCATCCACTACCATTAAAACTTTCGATTTTTTAAATTTTTCTGGATGTGGTGTTTTTTCATCACGGACTCGTTGTGCTACATCAATCCCGTTTGGTGCGTCAATTTCAATTAACCAGACACGACGGTTAGGATGTACTTGAGCATTTTCGATGATATCGCCGCCAAGTTTAGTTTTAAATTTGATGTAATCGGCGTAAGTTACAAGCCGTGCATTTTTGAGATTCAACCCTTGTCTTAATTGTCCAATCGCACGTTCTTTTGTAATCATTTGCAAAACGGGTTTTGCGCTGTTATCTGGGTAAAGATATTCTGTCGGTGTTGTTGGTGATGGTGGCTCGGGAATAATAGGCTTGTTTAATTCAGGGGGTCTTCTCAATCCCGGAGGATCACTGTTATCTGGGTTATCTACTGAATTTTGCGCTAATAATGATGTCGTTGGAATTGTTATACCAATCGCCAAAATACCTAAAAACAAAAGCTTTTTCATCTTTTACTCTGTTGATTACAATCTATTAAGGACGTAAGAATTGAATAGCGTTTTGGCTTCCATTTTGTACAGGAAACCAACCCGAATACCACCCACGGTTATTATTTTCTGCGGCGACAGGTGCAGTTCCAGTGTAATTCTGAAATCCTGATGCACCTACAGGATAAGACCAGATATTCTCGACAGAAGTTCCGTTTGTAAATGAATGTTGGTTATCTTGTGACTCGATACCAATATTTAACTGTTTCCCAACATTGTAATTACTTGCCCCTGCAATCGTAATGAAGAAAGCTGCAACGTTATCAACAGATGATTTCCATCGATTAGGTTGGGTTAAATCCCGCTCTAGTTTATATCGATGAGATCCTGTAGGATTTGCGCTGCCAATCCTACCTTCGTAATACCATCTACTACCATCCGCAGTAACACGCTGATAAGTGAAGTAGTGCCCATTCCAGTAAGTTTGATCCTCTAGTTGTGGGTTAGGAATCGTAACTGATGTAGCAGTCAGTCCTTTGCCTCCGCCCAATTCTACCCATTCTCCAGGTCTATTAGTTTGTTGCGGAAAAAATATCCACATTGCTTTGTTTAGCGGGTATGGCGTGGCTGGTGAAGAAATTAAATCTTCAGTCTGTCCATTTGCGGTAAATGCAGCACCATACATATCTTGTATGATGTATCGCTGTGTGTACTGTGAAGATGTTTGTGAAGCATTAACTTTCGTCACACCAAGTATTGAAACTGTCAGTACAAAAGCTGCTATCAATTTTTTGTTCATAGTATGTGAATCTATCCCAATATTTACTTTAATCTCAGTGTTACGGCTTGTAAGTTCTAATATCAAACTAAATCTATACTCTTTATAAATATATTAATAACCGTATATTTACTTAATGATAGAAAATCAGTGTTTACTGATTAGCTAACGAAATTTTATGAAGCTAATATAAAGACATTCCCCAGAAAATCAAATTGGGTTCCACAATTAAATGTGTTGCTATTTCAGGATATAAGGCTTCTAGATAGTTTAATAATAAAGTGCGATCGCCCCCTTTAATGGTAATCTTTCCATTAGGAAATAAATGCCACCACGCCTCAATAAAATCTTTTATTCCAGCAATTAAACTATAAATAACTCCACTTTGAATTGCTTCTGTAGTATTAAGTGCAAAACGTGCTGGTAAAGACGCAATATTTTGCATTTCTACTAATGGTAATTGTCCTGTTTGTTGACCGAGAGCCGCAAATTGCAAACCTATTCCTGGCAGAATTGCACCTCCAATCAGACATTGATTAGCATCCGCAGCCGTAAAAGTCAGCGCTGTCCCAGCATCAATCACCAACATTGGAAAACCCCAAGTTTTCCCCGCACCCCACAAAGCTAAAGCGCGGTCAATTCCTAATGTGGGATACATACCTTTGAGCGGTACTTGGTCTAAAGTAATAACCCGAACGTTGGGATAAGTTTGCCAAATAGCAGTTTGGCTGGGAACTACAGAGGCTATGAGGAGGGGAGGAATCTTTGTGAGAGTGAAAAAATCACTTGGCTGATCGGGTGGAAAAATTTTCTTTAGTAAATCATTCAGGGTTTGACACTTAGTCAACTGCTGTATGAGAGACTCAGGAAAATAGTCAGTATCCCAAGCTGAGGAAAGCGTCTCGTCTAGAAATAATGCCCAATGCAGCCGAGAATTCCCAATTTCCAAAGCTAGCCAAACATTCTTTGTATGTTCTGGGTGCTTATGCGGTTTCACTGTTTTAACTTTTTTAAGTCAGTCATAGGTTTTTTAATAAAAATTAACATTCAAGGCATGTAACAATAAAACTAGGGGAATAAATACTCAATTTGTCAAGGAGGGGAGTTATGGTAGCGCTCACCGAAAAAACTGAAAAACGGCTCACCATACAGACTGTAGAAATCGCTCAAGAGACGACGGCTATTCGCTCTTTGGATTGGGATCGCGATCGCTTCGATATTGAGTTTGGTCTGCAAAACGGTACTACTTATAACTCGTTTATCATCCGTGGGGAGCAGACTGCCTTAGTTGATACCTCCCACGAAAAGTTTCGTCAACTATACTTTGATACGCTTACCGGACTAATCAAGCCAACAGAGATTGATTACTTGATTATCAGCCACACTGAGCCAGACCACAGCGGTTTAGTTAAAGATTTGCTGCAAATGGCTCCAGAAATTACCGTTGTCGGCTCTAAGGTGGCGATTCAGTTTCTGGAGGATTTGATACATCAGCCATTCAAACGGCGGATTGTCAAAAATGGCGATCGCTTAGATTTGGGCAATGGTCATGAATTTGAATTCGTGATTGCCCCAAATTTACATTGGCCGGATACCATTTTCAGCTTTGACCACAAAACCAAAATTCTCTATACCTGCGATGCTTTTGGGCTACACTATTGCTCAGATAGCACCTTTGATGAAGACTTGGCGGCTATCGAAGAAGACTTTCATTACTACTATGATTGCTTGATGGGACCGAATGCACGCTCAGTTTTATCTGCCCTGAAGCGGATGGCTGAATTGAAAACCATCGGGATGATTGCCACAGGACACGGCCCATTATTATCTCACAATGTTGAGGAACTAACTGGACGTTACCGCACTTGGAGCCAAACCCAAACCAAGGCAGAAACAACAATTGGGATATTTTACGTTTCCGAATACGGATATAGCGATCGCCTCGCGCAAGCAATTGCCAACGGTATCGGTAAAACTGGTGTCGCCGTGGAAATTGTCGATTTGGGGTCTGAAGTCGATTTACAAGAACTGCGGGAACTAGTTAGCCGTTGTGCTGGGCTAATCGTTGGTCTACCTCCGGCTTCTGGCGCTGCTAGCATCCAAGCTGCACTCAGTACAGTTTTAGGATCTGCCAAAGAAAAGCAAGCCATCGGCGTGTTTGAAACTGGTGGTGGCGATGATGAGCCGATAGATCCGTTGGTGAGTAAATTCCGCAATTTGGGTTTGACAACGGTTTTTCCCGCAATTCGGATTAAACAAACACCCACAGAAAATACCTACAAGCTCTGTGAAGAAGCGGGTACAGACTTAGGGCAATGGGTAACACGCGATCGCAGCATCAAAGTCATGAAATCTCTGGGTGCTGACTTGGATAAAGCACTTGGTAGACTCAGCGGCGGACTATATATTATCACCGCTAAAAAAGGTGATGTTTCCAGTGCCATGCTAGCCTCGTGGGTGAATCAAGCCAGCTTCAAACCCTTGGGATTTTCTATTGCAGTCGCCAAAGATCGGGCAATTGAATCACTCATGCAAGTAGGCGATCGCTTTGTTCTTAACATTTTAGAAGAAGGCAATTTCCAACCACTAATGAAGCACTTTTTGAAACGGTTCGCCCCAGGTGCCGATCGCTTTGAAGGTGTGAAAACCCAGCCAGCCGAAAATGGTGCCCCCATCCTCACCAATGCCCTCGCGTACATGGAGTGTGAAGTCGTCAGTAGAATGGATTGTGGCGACCATTGGGCAGTATACAGCACCGTCTACGCCGGACGGGTTTCTAAGCCAGATGCTTTAACTGCTGTGCATCACCGTAAAGTCGGTAATCACTATTAGGGACTGGGGACTAGGGATTGGGGACTAGGAACTAGCAAAAAGTTTTCCAAATACCCAATATCCAGTACCCAATCCCCAATCACCAGTACCCAATTCCCAATAAAGCCATGTCAGTAAATCAACCCCGTGACGTTCAAGTTTATCCAATAGCTACAGATACAAGAATACTGCGATCGCGCAGTTGGTCAAGGCTTAGATTTGAAATTGAATATGCTCTTGCTAAGGGTACAACTGCTAATTCTTATTTAATAGAAAGTGATAAAAATGCCATCATTGACCCTCCAGGGGAAACCTTCACGGAAATTTATTTACAAGCTTTACAGCAGCGTTTCCATGTCGAAGAGTTAGATTATGTAATTTTGGGACATGTCAACCCCAACCGCGCTGCGACTTTAAAAGCTTTGTTGGAAATTGCCCCGCAAATCACTTTTGTTTGTTCTAATCCGGGAGCAAAAAATTTACGTGGGGCGCTGGAAAATCCAGATTTGCAAATTATTGTCATGCGGGGAGAAGAAACTCTAGATTTGGGCAATGGGCATAATTTACAATTTATTCCTACCCCCAATCCCCGCTATGCAGATCAACTTTGCACCTACGATCCGCAAACAGAAATTCTCTACACAGATAAGTTATTTGGGGCGCATGTTTGCGGAGATCAAGTATTTGATGAAGGCTGGGAAATATATAACGAAGATCGGCGTTATTATTTTGATTGCCTGATGGCTCCTCATGCCCGTCAAGTTGAAACAGCGCTGGATAAACTTGCCGATTTTCCCGTGCGAATGTATGCCACTGGACACGGACCTTTGGTACGCTATGGCTTAATCGACCTGACCAAAGCTTATCGGGAATGGAGTCAACAGCAAACATCTGCTGACTTGACAGTAGCGTTGATTTATGCATCAGCTTACGGGAATACAGCCACATTGGCTCAAGCGATCGCTCGTGGGATCACAAAAGCTGGCGTTGCTGTAGAATCGATTAACTGCGAATTTACTGAACCAGAAGAAATCCGGGCGGCTGTGGAAAAAGCCGGCGGTTTCATCATGGGTTCTCCTACCCTCGGCGGTCATGCACCCACACCTGTGCAAACAGCTTTAGGAATTGTACTATCCACCGCTACTAACAATAAACTCGCTGGTGTTTTTGGTTCCTTTGGCTGGAGTGGGGAAGCAGTTGATTTAATTGAGGGTAAATTGAAAGACGCTGGCTATCGGTTTGGTTTTGATACCATCCGCGTAAAATTCAAACCCAACGATGCCACCTTACAATTATGTGAAGAAGCTGGAACCGACTTTGCCCAAGCACTGAAGAAAGCTAGAAAAGTGCGATCGCCAAGGCAACCAGCAACAAGTGTAGAACAAGCAGTTGGTCGGATTGTCGGTTCTCTTTGTGTTCTCACAGCAAAAGAAGGCGATCGTTCCAGTGCCATGTTAGCCTCTTGGGTGGCTCAAGCCAGCTTTAGTCCCCCTGGTTTAACCATAGCTGTAGCTAAAGACCGCGCAGTAGAAACACTGACACATTCTGGCAATAAATTTGTCCTCAATATCCTCAAAGAAGGTAATCATTTGGGGTTAATGAAGCACTTCCTTAAACCCTTCGGCCCAGGACAAGACCGATTTGCTGATGTCGCTACCCAAGAAACTGAAAGCGGTTCTCCCATCCTTACCGATGCATTAGCATATTTAGAATGTTCCGTACAAAACCGGATGGAATCTGGCGATCATTGGTTGGTTTATGCAACCGTTGAGAGTGGCAAAGTGCTAAATCAAGACGGCATTACAGCCGTGCATCATCGCAAGTCGGCAACTCATTATTAGACATTTTGTACTTATTCCAGCAATTTTTTAGGGCATTCTTCCATAAAATGTTATCTAGAAAATTTCCGTTTAATATTTTACATAAAGATGTTATGCAGAAAAATTCTATATAACCGCCCTAAGTCAAGTTATTATACTGAGTAAATATGTATACTATCTATAATATGAATAATAAATGTAGAAAAATTCTGCATAGCATCAAGAAAAATGCCTGTAATACTAATACATAGTCATCGATCAAATGATTATACGGAAGATTTTCGTATAAAAATTAGTTATACAGCTTGGACTATGCTAACATTCCAGTGAATTTTTCAGTAAGGAGAAATCAATGGTTACAAGTTTGAAAACGAAAACCTTGGAGAAGGTTGATGTGGCGCAAACCAGTGTTAAATTGCTAAACCTCGACAAAGTTCTTGAAAAGTTTATCTGCACTGAGATTGTTGCGAAAGATACAAGAGACACAGACACAGGCACAAGTGGTGATGATAGACAGAAAGACGATTAGTATTTGGAGCCTGTAAGAAGTACCGAACATCTGCTCTGAATATCCGTTTATTCAGTCCCGTAGTGTAGTCATACCTGCGGGACTGTCTTATAAAACTTGAAAATATTTGTTTTTGAAATTATGTTTGTGCCACTCAATCTAACTCAAGAATAAACAGAATGTTCAGCGTCAACTGCCGAAGGGTCTTCTATGAGGTGATCCCAAAGTACGAGTAATTGAGAGCGATCATCTGATGCTGCTTGGATAAAATTGTCACGATATTGGGAAGCACAAACGGCTAAAATTTGAGACAGAGGTATTTCCTACTGATTCTGAACACTTAATGCTTTCTATTAGAAATCATTGCCATGACGTTACGTGAACTTGAAGATCAAGCACTGAGATTATCTGCCGAGGATCGTTGGCAGTTAATCAATACATTGATGCGATCGCTCCAACCAAAACTCCAGCCAACGTCAAAGCCGAAGGGTTTAGCTGCGAGTTTAATTGGCATTGCGAAGACTGACACCCTGCCACCTACAGATGAAGAAGTCAAAGCCATGCTAGATGAGCGGTTGGTGCAAAAGTATCTGTAATGCGAATTTTATTTGATACAAACATTTTGCTGGATGCTTTGCTAGCGCGTGAACCTTTTGTGGCGGATGCTGCTTTTTTGTTAGAGACGGTTGAATCGGGGCAAGTTGAAGGGTTTATGTCGGCAACAACGGTTACGGATGTGCATTATTTGGTTGGACGCCAAACCAAGAGTGCTGAAGTTGCGATTGCCGCAGTGACTCGATTGTTGGCACTGATGGAAATTTGTGCAGTGGATCGCGAGATGCTAGAACAGGCGATCGCATTGGGGTTAACTGATTTTGAAGATGCGGTGCAGGTAGCATCGGCGATTAAGTTGGGCTTAGAGGCGATCGTTACTCGTGATATAGATGGATTCACAGGTTCACCCATTCCGGTACTCTCACCTAAAGATATGAGAAATCGGTTGATGTCCCTTATGAAGGGGAGGGGGCAAGATTTAAAGTTTCCCCCCTTTATAAGGGGGGATTAAGGGGGGTCTATTCGACTTATGCAAGAGGCATAATCAACTCCAGTAAGTAGATGAAAGCAGACTATTTAGAAGAATCACTTCTTTGTGAGTTGGAGGAGCGTTTGCTTCAACCGGATATACGAAAGTCAGCTAAAGATATCATGGACTTACTTGCTGACGAGTTCATTGAGTTCGGAAGTTCAGGGCGTGTTTTCGATAAACAGCAAATTATCAACAGCTTGCAAAATGAACTTATAAAACCCCTGACTCAAAGAGCGATAACAGAATTCAAAACCTTAGTTTTGGCAACAGGGGTTGTTTTAGTAACCTATCGTATAGTCAGACATATATCTGGGGAACAGCCTGTTCATTCGCTGCGAAGTTCCATCTGGAAATTGAACAATGATCAATGGAAAATGATTTTTCATCAGGGCACTCTGGTTAAAGAATCATAGGTGCAATATAATTAGCAACTGTCCAAAATTATTCATAGTTCATAGTTTTTCCATAGAAAAGGCTCAAGCATTCCTGCCTGAGCCTTTTCTAGATTCAACTAAGTTGCTTTCGCCTATTTAGCTTAGTAGCGACCACCACCGCCGCCACGGTTGTAGCCGCCGCCACCACCGCCACGATTACCACCACCACCGAAGGAACCACCTCGGTCTTCTCTGGGCTTGGCCTTATTTACTTTCAGGTCCCGACCCAGCCATTCAGCCCCATCAAGAGCTTCAATGGCTTTTGTTTCTTCATCTTCTGAACTCATTTCCACGAAAGCAAAGCCGCGTAAACGACCTGTTTCACGATCAGTAGGCAACTGAACACGCTTTACAGCACCATATTCTGCAAAAACAGCACTCAGTGCATCTTGTGTAACTTCATAGGAGAGGTTACCAACGTAAATTGACATTAAATGTCTCCAAAATCATAAGTTTGTAGAGATTTAGATTTCGGAGAGAAGTCTGTAATACCAAGAGGAAAAAGCCTGTCAATACTAAAAACAAACACTGTCGCCGAATTAATTCTCATTTCACTTTCCATGATGACATGGCAACTAATTTTCTGGAGTAAAGTTTGACAAAATGTTATAAAAAGTTATATAGCAGTTAATAGCTAAGTGCTGGGTAGTACCAAAACGGGTGAAGTTATAGCTGCCAGCCACACCCACCCGATAAACTAATCCTCCACTCTCTTTTCTAAATATTGACCAATCATCAACTGCTCACCAGCACGGGAGATGATAGTCTGCCTGGTGCGGTATTTGCTGCCAATTAGCTTTAACTCTTCTTCAAACACTGAACCGTTGTATTCAGTTCGCAAACACAGTGTTTTCGGGTTGGAGAAATAATACTGGGCGGTGACTGGTTTGGATATGGCAAAACCGCGATCGCGATACAAAATGTTTCCCATAGCCCCAAATATCGTTGAACCTTGCGACTCTTTCCTGGCCTTGGGCACATCCGTATCCCATGTAACTGCTGCACCACAGATCAAACTGACTGTATCAGGCAAATCGTGCATCTGAGCTAGCTTTTGCAATTGATCACAGCCCGGCTCTAGAAAATTGATCGTAACTATACTCTCCATCTCCTTGGTTTCTCCCTGAGGTAGGGTGTAATAGCGTCGTTGCGATCGCCACTTACCCTCTGATTCCTGGAAAAATTCCGAAATCTGTGATTCATCTATAGTTTGGACAATTTTTAATAATGATGTCACTTGTAACTTTCCTCATTTAAGATTCGTGGCTGTAGTAGATATCGGTCTTTTCTTTGCTGTATACGCAATTGCTTGATCGAAATATTACAGCGTCAAAAAAAGCAATTTATCTTTACTTTTCTTAATATATCTAATTAACCGTAAAAATTACTAGGCATTTTGCTATAGTTAAATTTTGGTATGTAAGCATAAGTATCATTATTTGATACCGCCCATTTTAGAAGTAGGGGCGTAAAAGTCCGATATCTTCAGGAAACGCAAGTCTTCTACTAAGGGCAGATGGCAATAAATTTAAAAGTATTTATACTAAATTAATAATTGCATCGTCAGCGAAAAAATTGCCTCCTCGATGTAATGACTTAAAGTGGTGAGAATTATTTGCAATAAAAAGTAATTTTTGATACAAGATTCTGCAAGAAGATAGTTAATTGACTCTCGCCGCTTTTCATTGGTCATAATGTTTCAAAATTACTTGGTAATGCACGGCTGTTTAATCCCAAAAGCTCCCAAAATAGGAGAAAAATAAATGATTTTGGACAAAAATAAGCCGCAAAAGCAGGCGAAAATCTCACCTTTCGCAGCCGCTAACCAGGTAATTAATACCCTGTTAGATTCAGTTGTGAAGACTGATCTGGCTGTCGCAGATGTAAAGAGTGGCGTTCACACAAAGGTGTCTTCCCCTTTTGCATCAATATTATTGATTCCCTGTTTGCTGGGCATAGGACTACTGACGGCAAATTGCGGATCACTGCCCAAGGAATCGGCTGATGCGGAATCTCAAAGTCCTGGTAGTGGACAACGTGGTAGTAGTGCAACGGCTGTAGATGTGGCGATCGCTCGAACTGACTTGCTGCAAAAACAACTAGAATATACAGGTAATACAACACCCTTTCGGATTATATCAGTGCGATCGCAGGTAGAAGCCCGGTTATTGGCTTTGAACTTAGATGTGGGCGATCCGGTAAAGCTTGGACAAAACATCGGGCAATTGGATGATGCCATACTTTTGACAGAATTAAAGCAAGCAGAAGCAGAATTAGCAGCCCTCAAATCAGAAGTAGCTAGAGTAACCAATCAAGTAAGCAATGCCCGTGCAAACGTTGAACGGGCGCGGTTAGAAGTGGTACAAGCTCAGGCAGACTCACAACGCCAACAAAATCTATTCAAAGCTGGAGCGATCGCTGAACAAACCGCCCAACAAGCACGTACCCAGGCGCAAACAGCTGCTCAGGCACTACGGGCAGCTCAAGAACAAGTCCGTACAGAACAGCAAGCTGTTGCTGCTGCTCAAGGTAGAGTATTGGCCCAGCAGGCATTAGTTGCTCAAACCAAAGAGCGCAGTTCTTACGCTCGGCTGACATCCCCCATCACTGGCATAGTCACACAAAAGGTGACAGAACCCGGCAATCTTTTGCAAGCAGGTAGCGAAGTTTTGAAAATTGGCGACTTTAACCGTGTCAAAGTCATTGTGCAAGTTTCCGAGTTAGAACTGGCACAAATTCAGGTTGGGCAGTCTGTACAAGTCCGATTAGATGCCTTCCCCAACGAAAGATTAATTGGCAGAGTTACGCGCATTTCTCCAGCTGCGGATGCCACCGCTCGCTTGATACCTGTAGAGGTAGTGATTCCCAACACTCAAGGCAAGATTGGCAGCGGATTGCTGGCGCGAGTAAATTTTGAAAACCAGACACAACAACGGGTTGTAGTGCCGCAAACAGCTATTCAGAAAGCGGGTAGTAAGAACTCCAAGGGTACAGGGGAGACGCAAACAAATGTACCGCAGGACTCTTCCCCATCTAATACATCTAGTACGGCAGAGGCAAAGCCGCAAGACCAAAGTGGAGCAATATTTGTCCTCAAAGACACAGAAGGCAAAACGAAGGTAACAGCACGAGCTGTAATGTTAGGAAAAAGGGCTGATGGTAGAGTGGAAATTTTATCCGGTTTGCAAGCCGGAGAGCGCTATGTTGTTCGTAGTGGTAAGCCGTTAAAAGAAGGTGACACTGTAAGTCTTTCAATTCTTTCAGAAAAGCAATAGTAGGGTGAGCAATAACCACCATACTAATGAAAAAAGTACTCAGTAGTCAGCACTTAGCACTTATCACTTAGGATTATGCAACAAGCAAATAATAATGGCAATGGCGGATTTAGCCTTAGTGCGATCGCTATCCGCCAACACATTGGTACACTCATGCTCACCGTGGCAGTAATTGTCATTGGGGTATTTTTTCTCACAACGATCCAAGTCGATCTCCTACCATCAATTACTTATCCGCGAATTGGGGTTCGGCTAGAAGCGCCTGGTATTTCTCCAGAAGTAGCAGTAGATGAAATCACCAGACCCTTAGAAGAAGCTTTAGCTGCAACCGAGAATGTAGTGCAAGTTTTTTCCCGCACCCGTGAAGGACAAGTAAGCCTCGATTTATACTTCCAGCCAGGGGGCGATATTGACCAAGCCCTAAACGATGCTACTGCTGCTTTTAACCGAAACCGGGGACAACTGCCAGATACGATAGAGGAGCCGCGCTTATTTAAAGTCGATCCCTCCCAATTGCCAGTTTATGAATTGGCGTTGACATCTGGCTCTCTGCCAGGTAAAGATTTACGCGTATTTGCTGATGAAGAGTTAACCCGTGAACTCAGTGTCGTGCCAGGGGTCGCCTCAGTTGATGTATCTGGCGGTGCTGAAGAAGAAGTACGAGTGCTTGTTGACTTAAACCGATTGCAAGCTTTGGGCGTGGGGTTAAATGATGTATTAAATGAATTAACAGCCCGTAACCAAGATACTTCTGGTGGCCGGATTCTGGGACAAAATTCTGAGCCATTGACTCGGACTGTCGGACGTTTCCAAAATGCCAGGGAAATTGAAAACCTTTCGTTGAGAGTTTCCTCCGCTTCCCCTGCTACCGTAAATACTACTAATAGCAGTAATACCACTGATACTATTACTCCAGTTCCTCCCCGCCGCGTTTATTTGCGAGACTTTGCAGAGGTAATCGATGATACAGAAGAGCAGCGGCTATTTGTTTACCTCAACCGTCAGCCTGCTGTGAAATTTTCAGTCCAAAAGCAGCCGGAGGCCAACACAATCACAGTTGTGGATGCTGTGAAGCGGCGAATTGAACAATTACGACAATCGGGTTTAATTCCAGCAGACATGACTTTGAGTCCCACCACAGATGAATCTCTCTTCATCCGCAATTCTTTAAATGATGTCATCTTTTCGGGGATTTCTGGAGCATTGTTAGCAGCAGCAGCAGTGTTGTTATTTTTGGGATCATTTAGGCAAACATTGATTATCAGTTTAACGATTCCGCTGTGTACTCTAAGTGCGATCGCTATGATGAAAATATTTGGCCTGACTTTAAATGTTTTTAGTTTGGCAGGTTTAACATTAGGAGTCGGTCAAGCAATTGATACATCGGTTGTGATTTTGGAGAACATTTCTGAAAAAACAGGGATGACTCCCAATCAAAAAGAGGTGGAGGCAGAGGGGCAGAAGAAAAATTCCAAATTCTTTATTGACAGTGCGATCGCTGCGTCCCAAGAAGTAGAATCTGCTTTAGTTGCTGCTACAGGTGCCAACTTAGTTTCTGTAGTGCCATTTCTCTTAATTGGCGGCTTTATTGCCCTGCTATTTAATGAACTGATTCTGACAATTAGCTTCGCAGTAGCAGCATCCCTTGTCGTCGCGATTACAATAGTGCCGATGCTGTCTTCTCGACTTTTGGGAATTCCCTGGTCTAGTCGGATTAGCGAATTTTGGCTGCTTAAACAGTTTAATCACCGATTTGAAGATGCTACGCGGGGATACGGTAACTTCTTAACCAAGGTTTTACGCTATCGGTTTTTCGTAGTAACTGCTGCTTTGCTGATTTTAGGTAGCAGCAGCTTCTTCATGTTTGGTCAAATTCCCCAAGAAATTTTACCCCGCATCAGTACCGGACAAGCTAACTTGAGAGCGCAGTTTCCTCCCGGTACACCTTTAGCAACTTCTGAAAAAGTTATGCAAATTGTCGATGACATTTTGCTCAAACAACCAGAAACCGAGTCTGCTTTCACAACTGTGGGTGGTAATTTATTTGGCAGCAATACTACAGAAAATCCTTTACGTGCCAGCAGCACCATCAATCTTAAACCAGGCACAGATGTCGAAGCCTTCGTCAAAAAAGTAACTCAGGAATTTAACAAACTCAACTTAGCAGGAATTCTGCTGCGCCTTAATCCTGGTCAGGTGCGGGGTTTAATCTTGAGTAATTCTCCAGTGCAAGGATCAGAAGTTGACGTGATTCTGCAAGGTGAGAATGAACAAAACTTAACCCAAGCAGGGACGCAAGTGCTGCAAGCATTGCAGGAAAGGGCAAAATTAGCGACATTCCGACCAGATGCCGACCCCCGGCAACCCGAAATCCAAATTCGTCCTGACTGGGAACGGGTTTCAGCTTTAGGATTGAGCGCCGGGCAAATTGGTGCAACAGTTCAAACAGCAATTGAAGGTTCAGTTCCCACGCAAATTCAACGCGGTAATCGTTTAGTTGATGTGCGAGTGCAGCTAAATAAAGAAGCCATTCAGCGTCCTTCTCAGCTAGAGCAATTACCGCTATTTACAGAAAATAATCACCTAATTCGGCTTTCAGATGTAGCGAACATTCAAGAAGGTCAAGCGCCTGGTGAGGTGCAACGGATTAATCAGCGTCAAGCTTTTATTGTGGCAGGTAATCTCAGCGAGGGAGCTAGTCTTGGTGAAGCGATCGCAGAAGTCAACGAGGTACTCAAGGATGTAGACTTACCTGATGGCGTTTCAATTGTGCCTAGTTCTGCCCAAGAAACTAATCAGCAACTTCAGGATGCTTTAAAAACTTTGGGAGCGTTGGCAGTGTTCCTAATATTTGTAGTCATGGCGGTGCAATACAATTCGCTCATTGACCCGTTGGTAATTATCTTCACCGTACCACTAGCGTTAGCTGGGGGAATTTTTGGACTTTACATTACCAAAACTGCAATTGGCGCAACTGTAATTGTTGGCGTTGTACTGCTGGTGGGAATTGTGGTGAATGCAGGGATTCTCATGGTAGAACTAGCAAACCAAATTCGGGAAGAAGAAGGTTGTACTCGCCAAATTGCGATTATGAAAGCTGCTCCTCAACGCTTACGCCCAATTATCATGACTACAGTCACCACTATTTTGGGACTGTTTCCTTTGGCGTTGGGCATTGGCGAAGGTTCCGAGTTTTTGCAGCCTTTAGGAATTGTAGTTTTCTTTGGGATGGCGATCGCAACAATGCTGACATTATTTATCATCCCCTGTTTTTATATCCTGCTGCACGATTTACTAGGTGGAAATTGGGCAAAGCCAGTGTTTATCCAGTTACGTAGATTTACTAAAAAATTTATTTGAGTTCCTGAGAGGGATTGATATAGGACTTACGCACACTGTACGAATTCTCGGCGCTCTTGGCGTCTTGGCGGTTCGATAAATTAAACTTTTTGGCAATTTTTGCGTAAGTCCTATGATATACAGCAGATTGCGAGTTGGTGAGGTACAAAAATACCCCACCCTAACCCTCCCCGATATATTGGGGAGGGAACTAGATTTATTTTTCCCCCCAACAAACAGGGAGATTAAGGGGGGTAATTCACAGCAGTCACAAGCAAGAGAAGGGTGTACTTCATTTACTTGCAAAGTGCTGTAGTTATTAAACAATAACAAGCCGTTCACAAGCTTTACTTTAAAGCTTGTAGCATCGTTAACTAGTTGACCTTTGGTCTATAATCTCCTTAAATCTCTCAATCACGTCCTTTCGGATCAACTTAAAATCTGGATTTTCTATTTTATTTTCAGCTTGGTCTGTGCCATCAACATTGAATTTGCCGTAATAAACCCCTACAGGAAAATACAATGAACTACCATTCAAACCTTTCTTAAGGAAAAGAATGTATTTCGCATTTTTGACTAGCGGTTGGTAATCGTCAAGTACCTGAAGGGAGCTTTTACCGGTGATTCTGTCTGCAACTATAGCTGCTTGTTGTCCGATCAATAGCGTGTCAGAATATGACGCACCTTTCAGCACACGTTGTACTTGAAATTCAGTTTGGGAGATCGCTTGAGTAACGTAACCCCCCAAATCACGTTGAATCAAAGGTGTACTTTCCGCGATCGATTGTGTTGGTTTTCCAATAGCGATAATATCTGATTTTGCAATTAAATCCTCTACATCTTTTGGTAAAATAATATCCCCCTCTGTTCTTGTAACTGTCAAACCCTCAATCATTTCAGTACTTGCAGATACTTTCTCGGTACTTTGTGCTAAAAAATTGGTTGTATTGTTTGCAGTACTTAGACCTGCACCAAAGACGGCGATCACTACAATAGTTGTAAAATAAATTCTCTTTTTCATCAGTTCCCCCATTTCGCCAATTTTTTAAATCCACATATTGGAAAATCTGTCAACACATAAGTTCTAACTTAGATTTTTTATAAAGATTGCGTGAAATTACTAGTTATGGTGATAAAGCATTACAAGAATTGCTTTATAAATCAACCTATGACTAAATCTAAACTCAGTAAACAGGCACATATTAACCGCTATTTATCCAGCAGGTAGATAGCAGTTTCAAAGTGAGTTTTGCTGTTTGATTTAATCTATGCGGTATCGCATTCTCTCAATCAATATGAAGAGGACAGAAATATGACTACAATAGCAACCAAAATAGCCTTGTCTGTTCTAGGAGCAGCAGGAATTAGTTTTTTGTCTTTGACACCAGCCAAAGCCTTCATCTTGGTAGAACCGATTGTGACGACTAAAAATCAAGACATACTCGACACGAAAAAGCCAAGAACCCTTGGGCCAGAATATCAACCAGGGCAAATAGTAGAATATGGTGTCCCAGATGTAGCTAATAACTTTCTCAATGCCACCGGATACGATATAAATAGCTTGGTCTTTGATTTAAAAACGCTGTCCTATAGTAATCAGAATTCTACTCCACCATTTAATAATGAATCAGTGCAATGGGGAGATGTTAATGGAGATGGCAAGATTGGTTACTCTAATAACCCTGAACTCAAGAATATTTTTACAGATGTTACCGTCAAAGATAACATCATCACTTTTAGTGGTGGCGTAATTCCAAACGGAACCCTGTTTTACAATCCATTCGCTACCATACCCAATCTAGCGCCAGGTGCTGGAATCATTCCATCAGTGCCACCAGAGAAAGCGGATAAAGATGGGCCGATCAGAGTGGCTAGTTATTATACTGCTGTTCCTGAATCAACTAACGTTTTGAGTGTACTGCTCTTTGGCGCTTTAGGTGTAGCTTTAAAAGTAAAGCGATCGCTACACTGTTAATTTGTAATTAATTCACGATACACTGCCAGTGTTTCCTGATGGACGCGGGCAACACTCAACCATTGTAGGTTTTGATTTGCCCGTTGTTTCCACTCGTGCAGCATATCGGCATTACTCAGTAATTGTACTAAAACCCCAGCCAAAGCTTTACTATCTTTTGCTGGCACTAAAAGTCCTGCTTGCCCATTGTCCAAAGCTTCAGGAATCCCATCTACCTGAGTACCAACGATCGCAGTTCCAGCTTCCCTAGCTTCCGAAAGTACCAGAGGGCAAGGATCGCGGTGGGAAGCTAACACAAATATGTCACAAGATATCAGATAGCGTTGAGGTTCCGCCTGGAAGCCTTCAAAATGAATGCGTTCTTTTACAGAAGTTGCTTGTGCTTGTGCCTCAAATAGCTGTTTATCAGGGCCATTTCCTACCAAATAAAGATGCGCTTGGGGAAAATCTGAAGCAATTTGTTCAAAGGCAGCGATTAACTCAGCGATTCCCTTGCGTTGATACATCCCGGCTACAGTTGCGATCGCTGGACGCTGTAATGGTAAAGGTTGATAATCCTGTATTTGTCGGGTACGGGGACTGCCTAAAGTTCCATTGCATACTACCCGCAACTTGTTTTCGGAAATACCGCGCCGTGCCATAGAATCTCGCACAGCCTTACTGACGGCAATTACCCTGTCAGCTAAACCCATCAGCAGGCTAGAACGCTGAAATTCGTTGTGGACTGTGGAAACTAAAGCATACTTGTGCCTTTTAAAAATGCGTGCTAATATGACTCCTGTCATCATATGTGCATGAACAATATCCGGCTGGAATTCTGCTGCGATCGCTCGAAAACGCCCAGCTGCTTTAATAATACTTATCGGTTTCCTAGTTTGGTCTAATTGGTAGTGTTTGACACCACATATATTTAGTAATTTTTCATATTCACCACCAGCAGAAATAACCGCTACCTCATGACCAGATTTTGCCTGTAAACAAGCCAGATCCACAGCCACATTCACAATCCCGTTACCTATTTTTTGAACGTGGTTCAAAATATGTATGATTCGCATAATCTTTGAGATATGTATAAAAAATCAAGAGAAGTAACTGGGTGTAAATCAACATAATTATTGAGGTCTTCAGCGACAACTCAAAAGTAGCCAGTAGTGCATAAAATTAACCACTAGCTACTGACTGAGAGCGCTTATAACCAGTTACTTAGCTTAAAGACTTATTCAGTAACGGCTCGATAAATCGGGGTAAAACTCCAAAATTCTGAAGACTGAATCTGCTATTTCAGTCGCTATAACCTTATTTTGTATTCCCCAATGGCTATGACCAGCATAAGCCAATACCCCGGTAAATATTTTTGCCTAATTATTAATAAGAAATATCTCAAAGCCTTATTTTATCGTACATACTATAGTGTTTCCTAAACAACTGAGATACACCTAAATCTTTTATAGCAAAATAAGCAGCTTTAAATACGCACCTCACTACGTTGGGAACCGCTATAGCTAATTTGCGATGATTGCATTTACGTCCTATATCCTAGCCATACCAAGTCTTTAATTGTTTTCGGAGATGTCTAATAGACATTTTCAGAAATTAAATATGCGTTATCCAGAACCATTGTAGAGACGCGAAATTTCGCGTCTCCAGATTCTTTTCTGGAGATGTCTAATACAAGTTTGCGAACCTGAGAATTGTTTGCCTGAAAGTGGCGTGATGAAATAGCAGTTAGCAAAAACTTCCAAGACTGAGGAGAAATTATAGACAAATCTATCATTGAAAGAAAACTCTTGATATTTTTTTGCTTCAGCGCTACTAAAATCCAATGGAGTTTCAGGTAATTTTTTATATCCTGAAAGACGGGAATCTTTGAGCGATGTTGTTCATTTACCAAAGAGTAAATTTTTTCCTTCATCAAAATATTTGTCGCCAACCGCCGAGATAAAGAAAACTTTTGATTATACGCACCCGGCCAAATAGTGCGGTAAGCAAGACACTGGTTGAAGAAAATAGCATCACCAAACTGAGCAATCCGAATCCAGGAATCGATGTCATCACAGTTAGCATCGAGTCTGGAGTCCCAACCACCAGTTTGTAGAAAAGCATCACGTCGGCAAGCTACTTGTACAGGTGTGCCAAAAGGCACAACCTCTAAGAGCATACCATAGTGAATATCGGCCTGTGGGATATAAAAAGCTAAACCAGGGCCAACTTGGGGGGTGCGACTGAGTTCAACTTCATTACCATCCACCTGAGCCGCCACACAAGAGCAGATTACAGCATCGGAACGAAGTGCGATCGCCTTCGCCATCTCTTCTATGCAGTTGGGTGCTAAATAGTCGTCATCATCTAAAAACTTAATCCAGTCGCCGCTAGCTTTGGCAACTCCAGCATTTACGGTTGCTGCATGACCAAGATTCACTTCGTTCCGATGGTAAACAACCTTGTCCCCTAAGCTTTTTACATAGGTTTGGGTATCATCAGATGAACAGTCATCAGCAACAACCACCTCACACTCAATCGTTTGGTTACGAGCCGAGTCAATTGCTCTTTGCAGCAAGTTCAAGCGATTATAGGTAGTGATGACGACGCTAAATTTCATAAATTTTACCTTTGTGCTACAGCATTCTGTGAATATAGCTTCGATCTGTATGTTGTTGTATCAGTAAAATTATCAATTTTAATAAGTAGACTGAAAGAGGATTATCGATTTATGATAGATGATTGTGAGTTTTTTGTAAGCAGACGGAAAGACTATGAACGCTCAAGAGATTATCCGCTCCATTGAAGCGGAACAGAAAAAATCGAATCTACCCGACATTTATGTAGGCGACACAGTAAAAGTCGGAGTGAAAATCAAGGAAGGTGAAAAGTACCGTGTACAACCCTACGAGGGAGTAGTGATTGCCATGCGGAATGGTGGCATCAACGAAACTATCACAGTCCGTAAGGTTTTTCAAGGCGTGGGCGTTGAGCGGGTGTTTCTGTTGCATTCTCCCCGGATTGACAGCATTAAGGTATTACGCCGCGGTAAGGTACGCCGTGCTAAACTGTATTATCTCCGCGATCGCGTAGGTAAGGCAACCCGAATCAAGCAACGGTTTGACCGCCCTTTGTGATTCGTCCTTCAATCATTATGGGAGAAATCTCAAGCCTCAAGCGGCATCTGCCGCTGACTTGTTCCCAAGAGCAAAATTAAGATATGATATAAATCGCATATTGCGTTAAACTGAAATTTAGTTCAGCGCAATGACTGAATCAAAAACAGCTTGTGCGCCTTTAGTTCAGTTGGTAGAACGCAGGTCTCCAAAACCTGATGTCGGAGGTTCGAGTCCTCCAGGGCGCGCTCAAGAGCAAAAAACAAAGCCCGAAATAATTACGCAGCTGCTAATATAGCAGTTAGCGATAATAATTTCGGGTAAACTTATTGTATTTGCAGTTGTTTTGCTTTTAGTTAAGTGAAATAAAGTCGAAACTGCAAACTGGGATAATCCGATTTTAGATTTTAGATTTTGGATTAAAAACACAAAATCTGCCGATTTTAGATTGAGAATAAATTTAAAATCGACAACCCAAAATCTAAAATTAAGCCTCCTTTGCCTTGAGGTATGGAGTAAATCTAAAATCCAAAATCCAAAATTGAGTGACAAACGGGGGGATAAAGGGTCGTGGTCAAAAAAAGTGAAGCAGAATTGCCAGAAACCACAAATGGGTTTAGCTTGGGCAAGTTCATACAGGGAATCAAAGAAGAACTTGAGAAAGTAGTCTGGCCCAGTCGGAAACAAATAGTCAGCGAATCCGCCGCTGTGTTGTTAATGGTGGCACTCTCCGCATCTTTGATATACTTGGTCGATGGATTGTTTGGTTGGGCAGCAAAACAGGTGTTCTGATGACTTTTGCAACAGACGAACCTCGCAACTCCACGTTGCAGTCGGAGGAAACAGGAGAAACAGCAGAAGCAGCGTCAAAAGAAGCACGCTGGTATGCAGTGCAAGTAGCCTCAGGCTGTGAAAAGCGTGTAAAGACGAACTTAGAGCAACGCATTCAAACTTTTGATGTAGCTGACAAAATTGTCCAGGTAGAAATTCCGCAAACGCCAGCGGTGAAAATCCGCAAAGATGGCAGTCGCCAGCATACAGAAGAAAAAGTTTTCCCTGGCTATGTGCTGGTGCGGATGATGATGGATGATGATACCTGGCAGGTGGTACGAAACACCTCCCATGTAATTAATTTTGTCGGTTCAGAACAAAAACGTGGTAGCAGCAAGGGTCGCGGTCATGTCAACCCCATACCACTGAGTTCTTCAGAAGTAGAACGCATATTCAAACAAACCAGCGAACAGGAGCCGGTTGTCAAAATTGACATGGCTACTGGTGATAAGATAATGGTGCTTTCTGGTCCATTTAAAGACTTTGAAGGCGAGGTGATTGAAGTATCTCCAGAGCGGAGTAAGCTCAAAGCCTTGCTCTCAATTTTCGGCAGGGATACACCAGTAGAATTGGAATTTAATCAGGTAGAGAAACAGAGCTAAATACAAATGGCGAAGAAAATAGTAGCGGTCATTAAACTGGCCCTGAATGCTGGAAAAGCCAATCCAGCACCGCCAGTGGGGCCCGCGTTGGGTCAACACGGCGTCAACATTATGATGTTTTGTAAAGAATACAACGCCAAAACAGCAGATCAAGCTGGAATGGTGATCCCTGTAGAAATTTCGGTTTTTGAAGACCGGAGTTTTACATTTGTACTCAAAACGCCACCAGCATCAGTGCTGATTCGGAAGGCGGCGAAAGTTGAAAAAGGCTCGAATGAACCCAACAAAAAGAAGGTTGGGTCAATTACCAAAGCACAATTGCAAGAAATAGCCCAAACGAAACTCCCCGATCTTAATGCCAACGACATAGACGCGGCAATGAAGATTGTGGCAGGAACGGCTAAGAATATGGGTGTAACAGTCACGGATTAGTCATTAGTTATTGGTCTATTAGTCATTAGTAAAAAACTAGTGACAAAGGACAAATGATAAAGGACAAATAACTAAAAATTATCGGGGGAGAGGCGAAGCTTCGGAATTACCCCAGGAGAAAAAAATGGTAAAAATATCGCGTCGTTTGCAGACGCTGCAAGCAAAAGTAGAAGACAAGGACTATCAACCCTTAGAGGCTTTAGCCCTTCTCAAAGACACAGCAACAGCTAAATTTGCTGAAGCTGCTGAAGCGCATATCCGGCTGGGAATTGACCCCAAGTATACAGACCAACAGTTACGGACAACAGTAGGACTGCCTAAAGGTACAGGACAAATCGTCCGGGTGGCGGTGATAGCCAGAGGCGAAAAGGTAAACGAAGCAAACAACGCTGGTGCTGATATCGTAGGTTCAGAAGAACTGATTGACGAAATCCAGAAAGGTAGGATGGATTTTGACAAGCTGATTGCCACACCCGATGTAATGCCACAGGTGGCAAAGCTGGGTAAGTTGCTTGGGCCACGTGGTTTAATGCCATCGCCTAAGGGTGGAACGGTGACATTTGATTTAGCAGGTGCGATCGCAGAATTCAAAGCTGGTAAATTAGAGTTCCGAGCCGATCGAACTGGTATTGTCCATGTTATGTTTGGTAAGGCAACTTTCTCGCCTGAAGATTTGTTAGTCAATCTGAAGGCATTGCAGGAGACGATTGACCGTAACCGTCCTTCAGGAGCTAAAGGTCGTTATTGGCGCACATTTTATGTGTCAGCCACTATGGGGCCATCGATTAAAGTTGATATCACCGCCCTACGAGATTTGAAACTGAGCGAAGCAGGTTAATAAGAGTTATGAGTTATAAAGTTAGGTATAAAACTACTAACTCCTAACTGTTCACTCCTAACTTTAAATTAAATAGGCAAAGCCGGAGACAGCAGGTGCTAATAGCTTAATATCCTGCCGAGGTTAAAACTCTAATTGTCAGAATTACCACTTATAAAGGTGTGATAACTATGGCATCAAGAGTCTTACTACTTAACCCCGGCTATATTAGCTGGGGTTTGTTGTTTGGGTTCAGGTTTAGAAGAAACGTACAACTAGGGCACTTCCCCGATTATTTTAAGGAGGTGAGATTGGAATGGGTAGAACAGTAGAAAATAAAAAAGAAATAGTAGCTGACCTCAAAGAAACTTTGAGTAAGTCAACTCTGGCACTGGTAATTGACTATCAGGGGCTAACAGTTTCTGAAATCACCGATTTACGGCGGCGGCTGCGTCCCACTGGCACCGTTTGTAAGGTAACGAAGAACACCCTAATGGGTATTGCCATTAAAGATGATGAAAAATGGCAGCCTTTGTCAGAATTGCTTAATGGTGCTTCCGCCTTTTTGCTGGTAAAAGAAGATTTTTCATCGGC
Organism: Nostoc sp.; assembly: GCF_036917275.1. Classification (GTDB taxonomy): domain Bacteria; phylum Cyanobacteriota; class Cyanobacteriia; order Cyanobacteriales; family Nostocaceae; genus Nostoc. The sequence goes on along the minus strand of NZ_JBALDF010000060.1, from coordinate 22,660 downwards.
AATTAAGGCATACCAAGAATTCCAAAAAGTCAGCAAGAAAACAGAACTTCGCGGTGGTGTACTGGAAGGTCGTCTACTCAAAGAACCTGATGTCAAGATATTGGGAGACTTGCCATCTAAGGAACAACTCATAGCCCAAATTGCTGGAGCTATCAACGCCTTGGCTACCAAGATTGCTGTGGGTATCAACGAAGTTCCTGGTTCACTGGCTCGTGCTTTACAGGCTGTGGCCGAGCAAGAGCAAAGTGGTGGTAGCACCGAAACTACTGCTGTACAAGATAGCAGTACCGAAACTGCTGCTGTACAAGATAGCAGTACCGAAACTGCTGCTGTACAAGATAGCAGTACCGAAGGCACCGAAACGGCTGCTGAATAGACTTCGTGGTTCATCAGTCAAAAGTCTATAGTTAAAGACCAATGACCGATGACAAATAAATAATCAAAATTACAGGAGTTATATCAATGTCTGCTACAACCGATCAAATTTTAGAACAACTAAAAACTCTTTCTTTGCTGGAAGCTTCTGAGTTAGTCAAGCAAATTGAAGAAGCTTTTGGCGTGAGTGCTGCTGCACCCGTTGGCGTAGCGTTCGCAGGCCCTGGTGGTGGTGGTGCTACTCCTGCTGAGGAAGTTGTTGAGCAAACCGAGTTTGAAGTAGTTCTCGAATCAGTCCCAGCTGATAAGAAGATTGCCGTGCTGAAGATTGTCCGGGAATTGACCGGTTTGGGTCTGAAAGAAGCCAAAGACTTGGTGGAAGCTGCGCCCAAGGCTGTTAAAGAAGGTCTTGCTAAGGATGCTGCTGAAGATGCTAAGAAGCGCATCGAAGAAGCTGGCGGTAAGGTGACTGTTAAGTAGTCACAATTCTATTACTAGTTTTTGATTAAGGAGTCTGAGTCAGGCTCCTTTTTTTCATATCAAGCTAGTTTTGAGGGTTTGTAGTAAGCACTTTAGTGCCCAGAAAATAAGGAGTAAAGTCCTTACAGCAGATTGCAAGTTAATGAAGTACAAAAATACCCCACCCTAACCCTCCCCGATATATTGGGGAGGGAACTAGATTTATTTTTCCCCCCAATAAACAGGGAGATTAAGGGCGGTAATTCACAGCAGTCACAAGCAAGAGAAGGGTGTACTTCATTTACTTGCAAAGTGCTGTATTGATTTTAATAGGCAGGTAGGTGGCAAGAGTACGTTAAGCGATTTGCAATTACGTCAAATGATAGAACATTTTGATAAGCGATCGCTACGAAATGAAGATTTAGAATTTCCCGATTTATTGGGTGCGGCTTATGAGTATTTAATTTATTTCTTTGCTGACTCTGCTGGTAAAAAGGGCGGTGAATTTTATACTCCGCGTGGAGTGGTGAAGTTAATGGTGCGAATTGTCAACCCCCAAGAAAGGATGGAGGTTTATGACGCCTGTGTAGGTTCGGGGGGAATGTTAATTTTATCTAAGCAGCACATAGAAGAACACGGTGGAAATTCCCGCGATTTGAGACTTTACGGACAAGACAATAACGGGGGAGTTTGGGCTATCTGCAAGATGAATTTATTGCTGCATGGAATCCCCAATGCTGTGCTTCAGAATGACGATACCTTGATGGTACCGATTAAAGAGGGGGGGAATTTAAAGCATTATGACCGAATACTGAGTAATCCACCGTTTTCGCAAAACTACAGCCGGGGTAATAAAGATAATGATATGGAGTTTAAAGACCGATTCCGTGTTTTTTGCCCTACGAGTGGAAAAGCTGATTTGATGTTTGCCCAGCACATGCTGGCGGTGTTAAAGCAAGATGGAATTATGGCGACAGTAATGCCTCACGGGGTACTGTTTCGCGGTGGTGTACCTAAGTCTGAGGTGGATGCAAAGCAAGAATTGTTTACTAGCCACGGTTTTGACCCAATGACTTTGTTGCAACGGCGGAAGGGGTAAACGTGGAAAAACGATTGCACCCCGCCAAAGCTACGCTTCTCCCCTCCCCGCAGGCCTACGGTGTAAATACAAATGGGTTCGCCGAAATAACAAATGGGTTCGCCGAAATAACAAATGGGTTCGCCGAAATAACAAATGGGTTCGCCGAAATAACAAATGGGTACGCCGAAATAACAAATGGGTTCGCCGAAATAACAAATGGGTTCGCCGAAATAACAAATGGGTTCTCCGAAATAACAAATGGGTTCTCCGAAATAACAAATGGTTTCTCCGAAATAACAAATGGGTTCGCCGAAATAACAAATGGGTTCGCCGAAATAACAAATGGGTTCGCCGAAATAACAAATGGGTTCGCCGAAATAACAAATGGGTACGCTGTTATTGCAATACTGCAAATCTTTGGTGATGAGGTTTTTCGCGTCAGTTTTACCCCACCCTAACCCTCCCCTTGTGAAGGGGAGGGAACCGGAAATCTTGTTTCCCCCCTTTCTAAGGGGGGATTAAGGGGGGTAATTTGTTTGAGGCTTCATTACCCCACCCTAACCCTCCCCTTGTGAAGGGGAGGGAACCGGAAATCTTGTTTCCCCCCTTTCTAAGGGGGGATTAAGGGGGGTAATTTGTTTCAGGCTTCAATGCAATAGACATGTCCTTAAAACAAAGTTTATGGGAAAATGATACAAAAATAAAAATTCTAGTGCATCAACTATGACGAGTCCTTTAGCAAGAATCGAATCACATCCCCAGTCAGCAAAACGATTGCTCGGTATTAATTATGAACAGTTTATGACATTAGTTGTGTTGGCAGAACAACGACATAATCAGAAACAAACAGAAATTGAAAAAAATAAAATTCGTCTTATTGCTCCTGGTGGTGGAGGTAAATCAGAAATGTCTCCCAAAGAAGGGGTCTGTTTATGTCTAGTTTACCTTCGACAAAAACCGACTTTTGATATTTTAGGTTTGTTATTTGATATATCAAAAACTAAAGCGAATGATGCTTTTAATTATTGGGTGAAGATTTTGAGAGAGATATTACCAGCTTCTCAAATGGAAGAGGTAGAAAAAGATAGTCAGAAATATCAAGAGCTACGTAAAATTCTTTGTGAGCATGAATTGATTGTAGATAGTGCAGAACAAGCTATCTTAATAACCTGTAGACTATCAAGAGCAAAAGCAGCACTACTCTGGCAAAAAAAAGATGCATACCCTGAAAAACCAGTTTATTGTGTTGCCTAATGGAGAAGATATTGTTGACATTTATATTGAAAACTTAGGAAAAACAAGTGATATTAATTTATTCCGAGAAACACAAAAAAAATTTGATTGTAAACAAAAATTTATTGGAGATAAAGCTTACATAGGAGAGTCAACAATTACCATACCTTACAAGAAACCGAGGAATAAAGAAATTTCGGAATCACAAAAAAAATAAAACCAGCAGTTATCATTAGAAGAATAGGCGTTGAACATTTGATAGGGAAAGTAAAAATATTTCGAGTCGCTAGTGATAAATTTCGTTTAGCAAGGCACAAGTATAGCCAGGTAATTATGACCGTTTGTGGGTTAGTCAGGCTACGGCTTAATTGTTTACCTTCACTAGCTATTAATATTTAAATTTTTTGGTAAAAAATAAATTTTATTTCCACCAATATTTTTGTCCCTAAACTGATAATTTAGCCGTAATTTATGCTCAAACCCCTATTTTTTCGTATAACTAATCTAACGATCGCCCATTCCCTTCTAATCGCTGAAATCCCTTTACCGTATACATTTACCATTTTCGGATAAGTCTACTGTAATCAACTAAATTAGAAAACACATATTTAGCCGAGTTTTACAGGCGGATTTTGGACAATAATTCTTTAAAACTGGTTTCAACTCTGGACAATAATTCTTTAAAACTGAGTTAATTGCTGAAAGCCGCGAAAATACGTAACTTCTGCCTCTGTACTTGGAAAAAATGGACATTAATTCTTTAAAACTGACAATAATTATTTAATGGACATATGGAGAATAACGGATTTGAACCGATGGCCTCTGCGGTGCGATCGCAGCACTCTACCAACTGAGCTAATTCCCCTTAATTAGTGTAAAGTCAAGAGTAATATCATTCCTTAACTCAATACACTATCACCATATAGTATTCTAACATTCAGTTGCCGATGGCTGAGGCTCTTTTTGAGAATAAACTTTTTGCACCCGTTCGAGTTCCAACTCACTGAGATAATCAACAGTCCAGTTACAGCAGCGCTGGAGCATGTGGAATGGGTAAGTATTCGCTACACCAACAACTTGCATTTGCGATCGCCTCGCTGCTGCAATCCCTGCTGGGGTATCTTCAATTGCCAAACATTCTTGTGGTTGAAGATTCAATTCAGGATATTCTTTATTGAGGCGTTTCACTGCCAGTAGATAACCATCAGGTTCTGGTTTACTGGTGGTGATGTCATCACCGGCGACGATAATTTTAAAATGTTGGGTTAGTTTAGCTCGCTGGAGTACCAATTCTATTTCTTTGCGAAAAGCGCCACTGACTAATCCTAGTTTTAGATTCTGCGATCGCACCTGAAATATTAAGTCTTCTACACCTGGATATAAAGGCAGTTTCTCTATTTTCTCTAATTCCACCACATAGGCTTGAGCTTTGCGGTACATTAACTGAGTTAAATAGTTTTCATCATTTACTCTACCACGATTAGCGAGTAATTGCCCAAAACAAGCGCGATCGCTGCGTCCTAAAGAAGCTTGACGCTCATCGACGCGTTGGGGTTGGAGATTTTCTTCCATGAGAATCTCATCTATCAGTTGCAGGTGGATTGGCTCATCGTTAATGATCACACCATTAAAATCAAAGAGAACTGCCTTTAAACTCATGCCATTATGCCAAACGCTAAAGATCCTATTCCCTTCAAATCATTATCTATTGATGTCGGAGTGGACTAACGGATATTTTTAGTTGTGATCAGTTTAACGCCGCTAGTTACCTAATTTATCTACCATACTTCCTGCGATTGCACAGCTTCAAATCTGTCTGCACCCATATATCGGGTTCATGCTCGCAGCAGCATACTCACGAATATATGGCTCCTCATAAAATATCATTAAGTCACTCTAAGTTAGGCAGAGTCTTCTAATTACGACTCATTTCATTGATCATGAGTATTGTAAACCGAGGACAAACTCATTTGCAGCAAGCCCCATAAACTAAATCAATTTTGGTGCGTTGGCGCAGCCTACCGTAGGCATTGCCCACACTACCACTGCTTAATTTATGTATTTTAAAATAATCAACCAGCAAAGTTTTGTAAGTTGCAAAAATTACCAGTAGCTTTAAAACTACATATCGCATAAAAACTTTGATTTTTACTAGCAAAATAAGCCCGTGACGAGGATTGAACTCGTGACCTCACCCTTACCAAGGGTGTGCTCTACCACTGAGCCACACGGGCGAAATATAATTTTTGTTGTAAGTTAGAATGCTGGGAGTTTTGATGCTCACCCAGTCATTATAACTTATAACTTCGTAAGTGGTGGGCCGGGCTGGATTTGAACCAGCGTAGGCGCTAGCCAACGGATTTACAGTCCGTCTCCATTAACCACTCGGACACCGACCCAATTTGTCTCACGATTTAAAATATTAGCACCATCTTTTATAAATTGCAAGTGCTTAGAAAAATTACTTGTGGGTAGAGACGTAACAAAACCGCGTCTCTACCATCTGGATAAAAAATACTAATTACACACTCATCTCCAGCATTCGTTGCATTGGTCGCAGTGCAGCAAGGCGGATATCTTCTGACATGGTAATTTCGGGAGTACGATTTTTCATTGCCCAGTAGAGCTTTTCTAGAGTGTTTAAGCGCATAAACGGACATTCGTTACAAGCGCAGTTATTCATCGGCGGTGCAGGAATAAAATGCTTGTCAGGAGCTAGTTTTTGCATTTGGTGAATGATTCCAGGCTCTGTAGCAACGATAAATTCCTTGGTGGGGCTGTTTTGACAATACTTGAGTAAAGCTGCTGTGGAGCCAATAAAGCTGGCATGGCGCAATACACTACTTTCACATTCTGGGTGTGCGATCGCCTCTGCTTCTGGGTGGGCAATTTTTAACTGGACAATTTTCTTTTCCGAGAAGGTTTCATGGACAACACAGCTACCTTGCCATAGCACTAAATCTCGTCTGGTCTGTTCCATGACATACCGCCCCAAATTCCGATCTGGGGCAAAAATAATCGGCTGTTCCTTCGGTATTTGCTCCACAATTTTCACAGCATTGGAACTAGTACAAATAATATCGCTCATCGCTTTAATATCAGCAGAGCAGTTGATGTAAGACACCACTAGATGATCTGGATGCGCTGCTTTAAAAGCTGCAAACTCCTCTGGTGGACAACTATCGGCTAAAGAACAACCAGCATCCAAATCTGGTAAAAGTACTAATTTATCGGGATTAAGTATCTTTGCTGTTTCTGCCATGAAGTGAACGCCAGCAAAGACAATTACATCCGCATTAGTTTTTTCTGCCGCTTTCGCTAGTTGTAATGAATCCCCAATAAAGTCTGCAATATCCTGAATATCTGGCTCTTGATAATAATGTGCCAAAATAACTGCATTGAGTTCTTTTTTGAGACTCTCAATGGCGGCAAACAAATCTAGTGGTAGTTCACCCGGTTGGGTTTTTTCTCGTTCAGCTAGTGCAGTAGTAAACACAGTTAGGGGGTGCTCTAAATTGCAAATTTATGTCCTGTGGAATCAATTATAGTAGTTTTTACCAAAAATAGTGGACGGTTGATATTTTCGGGTTGTGTCCAAATCGGGCTGAGTTTCATATCCTGGAGATAGACGGCAAGGAAAGTGGCATGACCAGTCAGAAAACTCAATTGATAACCCTGAAAATTGCTGTAGTTGGAGATATTCACGACCAATGGGAAGTGGAAGATGGTATTGCACTCAAGCATCTGGGTGTTGACTTAGTGCTGTTTGTGGGGGATTTTGGCAACGAGTCGGTGGAAGTGGTCAGAGCGATCGCATCTCTCGATATTCCCAAAGCAGCCGTGATGGGCAACCACGATGCTTGGTACACCGCCACCGAATGGGGACGTAAGAAGGCTCCTTATGACCGCTCTAAGGAAGACTGGGTACAGGAACAACTCGATTTATTAGGCTTGTCCCATGTCGGTTACGGTAAGCTAGATTTTCCCGCTTGGAATTTAACTGTAGTGGGGGGTCGTCCCTTTACTTGGGGTGGCCCAGAGTGGAAATTCGCGGAAATCTGTAAAGAACGTTACGGTGTGACGAGTTTGGAAGAATCCGCCGATCGCATTTTCAAAGCAGTTAAAAGCGCCGCTTACGAGACAATTATATTTTTGGGTCACAATGGCCCTAGCGGGTTAGGCGATCGCCCCGAAGACCCCTGCGGCAAAGACTGGCATCCAATTGGCGGCGATTTTGGCGATCCAGATTTTGGCGAGGCGATTTCCCAAGCCTTGACTGCTGGTAAAACTATTCCTCTGGTGACATTTGGTCACATGCACCGAGATTTACGCCATACCAAGAAGGTGCAGCGCAAGCCCATCTTTAGAAGTCCAGAGGGGACAATTTACTTGAATGCAGCTACTGTGCCGAGGATTGTAGAAAATGACAACGAGAAGTTGCGTAATTTTTCCATTGTCACCCTAGAGGCGGGTGTGGTTTCGCAAGTTTCCCTAATTTGGGTTGGGAATGAATTTCAGGTGGCACAGGAGGAAATTTTGTATGAGCGATCGCCTAGTGTGTCGTAGACATTCGCATCTACTAGTGCAATCTGCGTAGATAATAGGGTATAGTATTATCTGTCAAGTTTAGTGCTAACCAACAAAAGCGCCTAAATAGCGTCTTAAACTAGGATAAACACAAGTTTGACAGATTTACTGGAGAGGTGGCAGAGTGGTCGATTGCGTCCGACTTGAAATCGGATGAGGCTAAAACCTCCGGGAGTTCGAATCTCCCCCTCTCCGTTGAAGAAAAATTAGATTTTACAAATGTTATTTACGACGTAAGCCATTGATTAGATTTAATCTGAGCAACGGCTTAACTGTGATTTATTCTTGATAAGCGCCTATTGAATTCTTAAAGTTAGCAAGAGCTTCAAAAAACTTAACTAAAGGAATGCAGGCATAGATTCATTGATGGACTCATCTGCTTTTTCATACAGAGCATTAAGGTAATCACGTTGCCGCACGCCTTTAATGTTACTACCTCTCAATAATTGGTGAAATAAGAGTCGAGCAGAATCTTCATGTAAAAGTACATCATTTCCTTCTTGTAATTGTTTGTTTTGTGCAAAATTTCTGGCTTCCATTTTGGCCTGTTCCAAGTAGAATTTGAATAATTTTACGGCTTCCTCTTCATTTCTTATAGGTGAAAGTTGAACTTCATTAGCAAGACGACCTCTAATAGCTGGAAGCATCTCACGGTAACGTTCAAGGGCATCTGTAGTTAAAGCAACCATTAAGAAAAGATATTTAGGTAGTGCATCAATTAAAGCCCGCAGAGCAGATAAATATCTTAAAACAATAGTTTTTGATAAGCTACCATTCTGTTTTTCCAATTCATCAAGAAGAATAAAAATACCCTCTAAAGTCTTCATTTCTGAACCAAAATATACAATGTCTCGCAATGCTCTTGTTTTCGCTTCTACAGTATCTAGACGAAAATTTACTCCCAGTTCAGTTTGATGAGTTTTTCTTACAGGTAATCCTAAAAGCCATTGATATGCTAAAGATAGGCGCTCATTTAGTTTTTCTTCGGAATTAATAACACTCAAAAGAGCCTGAAGCATTATTTTAATTTCGCTCATTCGCACAAATTCTAATAATTTATCAATATCATCTATCTCTTGCTTCCTCTTTGCAAGTGCATCAATTGAGCGACGCAAGTAGTCTTCTCCCAAATTTTCAAATATAGACCTAATGAGTGGATCAAAAAATGGTTCTGGATCTGGAACATATCTAATAACGAAAAAACCATGTTGAGAAAGTTTTTCACGCAAAGCATTTTCATAAGCATTCAGAAGGTTAGTCTTTCCAATTCCCTGACTAGCAGTTATTGAAATTACATGAGACTTGCGATCTGAATAAAATGTCTTGACCGCAGCATCAACTTGCTTATCTGCTTCTGTTGACATATGCGGATGACCACTGGTTTGCCCAGCACTGGGAAAAGGGTTACTCAACACACCAAACTTTTTATAGAGTAATTTGGGTTGTTCTTCTGGTGCGTTAGCAGTCGCCTCATTTGTAAATAGATTTTCAAGAGGCATTTTTAACTCCTTCTAGCTTGATACGTACAGCAGATGTACCAGGTATAAGAAAATCTCCATGATACAGATAAACTTTTTCTAACTGGGGAAGTCCGTCACTTGTCTTAATTATCCACAAATCGTGCTGTTCAAAACGAGTATCTGGAGTAGATCCTTCAGCATAGACATTAACTAAGTTTTGTTCTTGTGCTTCTTTCACCAGTTTTCTAGCCAATATGGGATGAACAGCATATTTAATAGCTAATTCTTCTAACCAGCGACCAGTAAGTATCCATTCTGTGTCTTCCTGCGAACGAATTAATTTATAACCCTTTACTGCTAAATTAGCAAAATCTGGTATATCAGGTATGTTATCAGTGGCAACAATTTTTTGGTTTTGTATATTCAACCAAGCACAGGCTGCCTCGCCAAGCTTGATGTAGGTTGGTTTCGCTTTATTTGAAATTGGTAATGTGCTATATTCAACACTTCTATTTTGATTTACATAGTTACATATTGCGTCAAATGATGGTATTTTCTTCAAAGAAGATAAAACTTTTATATGATTTTCGTTCAAGATACTTTCCCATAGAAACTTTAGTAATTCTGTACATATAATTTTATTATCATTAAGCTCAACAAATTTTCCACTATGCAGAAAATTTTTATACAAACTATAGCGAGATTGATGTGTTAAACCCAATTTTTCTTGAGCCTCTTGATTAGTTAGTTCTCCTTTGTCTACTAACAATTTCATTAGTAAAAACATCTGATCTGGACTAAATGCATATGCCTTAGCTATTGCTTCTATATTTTGGCTAGAAATTGCATCAGTCTGATCTTGGCTTTCTATGTCAGTTGATAGTGCAATAGAGGTATTATCTGTTGTTGTAGAGGATGTTCCAGAGTTAAAAATTCCCCAAAGAAGATCATCTTTAACGTGAAGTGGTTGCCAAGTATATTCCCCAGGTATGCCCCATAGCTCTAATGACTCGTTAGTGTTGTAATTTTGCAAGCGCAGGCAACCAAAAGATACAGCTAATTCCCAAAGGACATCTGTTAGTGGTACTGTATATATTTTTTGACTAAAAGGATGAAAAAGAGAGCCAGTGAGTTTTCTACCATCAAATTTAGGAAAAGAACGAGATTCAAAAAAGAACACATCCATTCCTTCAGCCATCGTCATTCTGGCTAGACCCTGATCGCTAGTTAGAAGAGCTAGGGCATGATCCGGGCGAACTTGAGTTTGAAAGCGCCGTGCAGTTTCTAAAATCAGACGATCAGCAAAACTCCTAACAATCTCTTGTAGTTTAAGATTACCATCTTCAGGATCGCTACTCGGTGTCACAATACCCCGCAGGGGATCTGCACCTAAGTCACCACGTTCTATTTCTGCATCTGAAAATTCTAGACGAAGTAAAGTTCGTTGACCACCCTGGCTGAGAATATGTTCTCGAAGTGCCGCAGCAACAGGTTTGTTCTTTTTTTGACTCTCTCTACGAGTTGCAAAGTACCTATCTACCTGATTAATTATTTCCATGTGAACAATAGCTGGTACTTTAATTCTTGCCCAAGGACTAAGAAACCGACATATAAAATCAAGTCCTCCTTGGTGAATAGCTGATGTATCTGTAACAATAGTTATCGGTTTTTGCAAAGGTATTTTGCCAATAGTTTCAACATCAAAAATAGGTAAAAGTAATAATGTCCTTCGGAGTACATCCTGCAATCCTTCTCTGAAAGCTTTCTGAACTCTATCTTTACTCTGTGAATTATCAAGAGCTTCAGTAATATTGTCATTGAGCTTTTCTAAGGATATTATTTGCCATTCAAACCCACCAAATTTAGCCGCACAATACTCATCATATCTAGTTTCATTTTCAATATATTGCCCTCCTGGTTGTAATGTAATAGTTCCAATATTTACCCATTTGTCACGTCCAAAACAAATATCTTCACCAAGAAATATTTCAAATGTCTCTCCATTCTTACCTATTTGGGCGATACATTTTAGTGCATCTTCTTTACTAAACAATTTTAATTTCATAAGGTTATTATTTTAATGAAGGGACACATTGACATCTGGAACATTAACAAACGTATCACACACCCACTGAATATGCTGGCGTAAGGCCAAAAGTTGATGTTGACGAAGGTTGACACTATCACTATTAGATAAGCGTCCAAGCTCTTCTAAATCACTCCAAGATGATTCGTCATTAGACAATATCTCGTCTATTACTTGGATGACTTGCTTAAACTGTTCTATTCCACGCTTTTCAGGTTTTATTACTAGTGTAAACTTTTCAATCAATTCTTCTCTTAGACGCTGAGTTTGCTCACTGCTAGTCACTGAGCCAAAGGGATCTCCAAACGGTTCCCAAGAATAAATTTCTTCTTGATAGAATGTCGGTTCAACTAAAGCATTTGTGTTGGTATCTAAGTATTTTTTACCCCAGCGACAAGGTTGCCAAAGAACAACCTTTAATGGACTTGAACTATTGCTGCTCACAAGAATTAATTCTCCAAAGTAATTATTTATGAATATCTAGATTAAATTTAACTGTCAAATTACTTTTTATTTATGAATCATAGGTTTTGAGGGTCAAGTCACAAATGAACTGATTTTTTTGGGTATTATAATCATAATTTGAACTTAGTTAAACTTTATCAAAAGCGAGATACGATCGCTCCCCCTTCTGCTTGCATTATGCTATCATTTTGCTAAATCCTGCTTTGAGGTAAAGCGATGGCTACCCTTTATGTAAGAAATTTACCCGATGATTTGTATGCAAAACTGCAAGAGTTGGCGGCATCTGAACACCGTTCTATTAACGCCCAAGTTATAACTCTGTTAGAACAGGCTTTAAAAACTGAAGCACAGCAAACAGAAGAAGAAAGACGAAAGAATATCCCAAAACTTTTAGAGGAAATCCGTCTTCGGCGTGAAAAGCTACCAACTGATATCGAATGGCCTGATAGCACTGCCATGATTAGAGAAGATCGGGACAGATGACAATTCCTCTTAGGTGCGTCGTGGATGCCAGTGTGTCCGTTAAGCAATTTATTCCCGATCCGCTAACAGCCAAGGTTAATCAACTGTTTGCTCACCTTGCCTATCCCCAGAGAGAAATCTTTGTACCTGAATTTATTTTACATTGAGTGTGCAAACGTTTTGTGGAAGTATGCTCGTGCAGGTAGTTACGATGTTTCTCTGATTCAAGGGAATTTAGCTAGTCTGAAAGCTTTCCCTTTGCGTGTTGTTTCAACAGCTGACTTGATGGCGGATGCAGTTGCGATCGCATTAAATTATGGAATCTCCGCCTACGATAGCTCTTATGTTGCACTTTCACAGCAGGTAGGTGCTACTTTGCTGACTCTCGACGGTAAGCTAGTAAAGGCAATAGCCGCTTCGTCTTACAATGTTTCCTCGTTTAATGACTTCGAGGTTCCGCCGTTGGAGTCAATTTAATATTCAATTGTCAAAAATGTCTTCTACTTATAACCGCACGGTTCGCTTTCAAGATACTGATGCTGCTGGGGTAGTTTATTTTGCTAACGTTTTGGTTATTTGCCATGAAGCTTATGAAGAATCTTTAGAAGCATCAAGTATTAATCTCAAATATTTTTTTACTAATCCGTCTGTGGGGTTTCCCATTGTTCATGCTAGTGTCGATTTTTTGCGCCCTATGTTTGTTGGGGACAAGTTACTGATTAGTTTAATTCCCCAAAAAATAGGTGTTGATAAGTTTGAAATTACTTATGAAATTACTGTGGGTGAGGTGGTAGTTGCTAAGACTATTACTCGTCATGTTTGTATTGATGTGAGTAGTAGAAGTAAGCGGGAATTACCTGATGAGATAGTTCAGTGGTTGGAAAGGAACCGCAGAGACGCTGAGAAGCCAGTGCGTTGCGGGGGTTCCCCCCGTTGAAGCAACTGGCGCGGCGCAGAGAGAAGAATGTCGAGAGAGATTATGTGATGGAATTTTGAAGGAATTCTGTAGCTATTTGCTGTAGTTGTTGGCGGTTAATTTTACCTTGTGAGTTACGGGGTAAGTTTTGCTGGGGAATCCAATATTTAGGGATTTTAAATTTGCTGAGTTTGTCTTTGAGTAGAGTTTGGATTTTTAAGGCAGAGGTATCTGATTGTTTGGGAATGTAAATTGCTGTTAAGGCTTGCCCCCAGTGTTTATCTGGGATACCGATAACACAAATATCAGCAACCATCTGAGTTGCTTGTATAGCTGATTCAATCTCTGCTGGGTAAATATTTTCCCCACCTGTAATAATTTTGTCGCTATTACGACCGACAATATTTAAATTACCTTGGTCGTCTAAAAAACCTAAATCATCTACTTGGAAACCAGTTTGATTTTCTCTAGTTTTAGGATAGTAACCAAGGGCTAAAGATTGAGTATGAATCGTGATATTTCCGATTTGATTGGAATTTAAAATTTCGCCTTGCTGATTGCAAATAGTTACTTTTGCATGGGGAAGAATTTGACCACTGCTAATTTTCCCGTCGAGAAAATCATCTGGTTTGAGGGTAGCAATTTGAGAGGCGGTTTCTGTCATACCATAAGTAGGTGCTAACCGGATGCGGTGAAATCTGGCTTTTTCTAATAATTCATTCCATGCTGGCGCACCTCCTAAAAGTACAGTATTAAATTGGGATAGCCATTCAGTTAATTCTGGATTTTGCAGGAGTCTTTGTAACTGCGTTGGTACTAAAGATATAAAAAAATCTGATGGTTTAATATTTAATATTTTACCGGATTCTACAGCTTTAAATGGTTGAATAGCTAGTTTGCCTGCGGTGGTGAAAGAGCGCATAAATTGCATTAAACCGCTAACGTGATATAACGGCAACATACAAAATGAATTGACTTGCTTTATTTGAAAGTATTCTGTAAATCCTTGTACAGATGCTATAAGAGTTTCCCAAGTATGGATGGCAAATTTTATCTGCCCCGATGAACCACCTGTAGGAATCATAATTTTTGGGAATGGGGCATTGGGGAGCCAGTGCGTTGGGCGGCTTTGCCGACTTGAAGCAACTGGCTTCATTGGGCATTGGTAATTATTCCTATTCCCGATTTCCCATTCCCTATTCCCAATTCCCAAAATAATATCTGGCTGTACTAAATCAAAGACTTGTTGCCATTCTTGTGTTCCCCAGTCGGGGTTACAAAGAAAAACTGGACAATTAGCTGCACAAGCGGCAGTAAAACTTGCTAAAAATCGTAATGGTTCGCGTTCGGCTAAGATGATTTTTGGTGGTGTTTCACATTCTGATAGTTGTGTTAGTTCTAAATATAATTCTTGAGCTATTTGATTAAATTTATGGCTATCATAACCGATTAGCCAATCATTTTGAGCTAGCTTATTAAGATAGTCTAAAGGTCGTTCCATAAAGTTTGAAACCACGTATCTTCTTGTTCAAAAAAATGGTCGATGCCAAAACCAATTGCTCTGTTGTTTTGGGATAATTCGGCTGCTAGGTTGAGTGCTGCAAGTCTAGCGATCGCAGTCTCAAATACTGATGAGAATACAGTATCAAATTGATGCTGGTGGCAAAACTTTCTCAGACGAGATGGCGATCCAACTATCCCAGGTTTTATGACAAAAATCCCTCGCCAACCTTGTTGATAACAAGCAGCAAGTTGTCTAAGTGTGGCGACAGATTCATCTAAAGCGATCGCAGTTTCATAACTCATACTCAATTCCAACATCTGCTGAAATTGTTCAACGGATAGCGGTTGTTCGATAAATTCAATTTCTATGGGTAGTTCTGGATTTGCCTTGAGATTGTCGCAAGTCCACAGCCATAAATGAGCTTCTTCATAGGTAAGTCCACCGTTAGCGTCTAATCGCAGTTTTGTAGAGGCTGGTAAGGTGTGGATCAGGGACTCAAAAATTTCTAGTTCATCAGCGATCGCATCCACACCAATTTTCCATTTAAACGTGCGATATCCCTGCTGCCATAGGGTTTCCCATTGATTTAAAGCTGCTTCCCCAGTTGGTAATAAGCCACTGTAGGGGAGGAGTGAGAAGTTAGGAGTTATGAAATTATTTTCTTCATCCCCCTTACTTCCTACTCCCCACTTTCCACTCCCCCACTCGCAGGCTGACTCAAAGCCAAATTGACAAGCTGGTAACTCATCTGGAATTGAGAAAATCGTGTCGTCTGTGATTACTTGTGGGAGTTGGCGACAAAAATCTAAGGCTTGTTCTAAGGTTTCGGAACCGAACCAGCTAATGGGGGCAATTTCTCCCCAACCGACTCTAAGAGTTTCATCAGTGAGACAAAGGATAATACCTTCACGAATATCCCAATTACCGTGATTGGTAGTCAGTGTTCGCACAAATCTTCGCCGATAGGGACGAAATTTAAATTGATAACGCATTAATTAGTAATTGCTAAAGCATAAATCCCAAGCCCAACAGCAAGCAAGCCCAGAAATGCACAGCTACGGCGATGAATTTACAGTTACTAACTTTGTCCGGTTGGTTGTGATTTTCTTGGACGTGGCGGCATAATTTGACAGCAAAGGGCAAACTCAGCCAACTCAGCAATGTCCAAGCTGGAGAAATTCCCAATAGCACAAACAGCAAGGTGAGGGGATAAATGCTACCAGTGAACCAAACTAGGAGTTGGGCCCCTTTTGCTGTTCCCAGACGGACGATAGGCGATCGCTTACCTGCGGCTATGTCATCCTTAACTTGGTGAAAGTGTGAGCAAAACAAAATTAAGGTAGTGGCAATCCCCACAATCACTGAGGCTGCTAAACTCGTTATTGACCAAGTTTGAGTTTGGCTGTAATATGCTGCTTCCACTGCTAAAGGGCCAAAGGCAAAAAAGCAAAGAATTTCGCCTAAACCCTGATATCCTAAACGAAAGGGAGGCCCTTGGTACATATAGCCTAAACCGCAGCACAGCAGAATTATGGCGATGACAGTTAAATCTTGTTGCCAAAAGGCGATCGCTAGTATACCCAGCAACCCCAAACCTAAACACAAATTTCCTAACCAAAATATTAATAGCTTATTGCCTGTTAGGTTCACCAAAGAATGGTGTTTATTTTGATCAATACCTGTTTCAGAATCAAAGACATCATTACTGATATTTTCCCAGGCAAGAATTAAAATTGCCGCAGTTACAAAAGTAGAAAATACTGCACCATTGAACATTTTATTTTCGGCAAATGCTACTGCTGTTCCTACCCAAATGGGCATAATGGCAACGCTGTACATTGGCGGTTTAATCGCTGCCATCCATAACTTAGTGTCGGGATATAAAATCTGCTTGGTAGTCATCAGTTGTGATTAATTAAATTGCCGGAATATTACTCAGACTTTAGATTTTATGATTTAAAGAGACTCCAGATATGGGTGATATACAAACAACTGTCACTTTTACTGTGGCTTGTTAACCTTGTGTTGTTAACACTTACGCTCTCGTTGCAATCTCAGGCTAAAACTGGCTTATCATGTTCTGAGAACACCACAAACAAGGCAAACCCTACGCTGGTAAAATGGCAACTTAATATGTTACCTGTAAAAATACGACCACGATTAATTACACTTTAGGAAGTTAACTTAAACAAAATTTACTATCGTTAGAAGATCCATGACAGTTTTACCATGTCGTAACAACTTATTTGTAGAACACAAAGATTTATATCAATTTCTGGTAGCAGTGCAAGAAAAGTGCGTCAACAATAATTGTAGGCAAATTGTCAGTATCTCCCAGGAGATTGATTTAGTTGATCCTTTACTTGTATTGGATAAACTTACACAAGCAAATGAAATAAATTTTTACTTTGAGGACAGAAGTAAAGGAGAAGCGATCGTAGCAATTGATGCTGTGACAAAATTACAAATTGATGGAGCAGACCGTTTTACTAAAGCAGAAAGTTTTATCAAATCTTGTCTAAAAAATATAATTAATTTTGGTAACGTTAATCAACCTTTTTCTGGCCCTCACTTTTTTTGTTATTTCAGCTTTTTTGATAAAAATTCTCAAGTAGATTATCCATTTCCATCTGCTACCATTTTTCTGCCCCGTTGGCAAATAGCTGTTAAAAATCAGCGTTGTATATTAGTAACAAATATAATTATCAATGAAAATGTAAATATTCAAAGGTTGTTGGAGACTGTGCAAAATAAAATTGAATTTCTCCAATCTTTAGAATATTACTCTGCTAATATTGATTCTTTTCCGGCAAAATTCTCTAATAAATCTGTCACGAATGCTGCTCAGTTTAAACGTTCAGTAGTATCTGCTTTGGAAAAAATTCGGTCTAGTCATTTAAGTAAGATTGTGCTAGCAGATATATTAGACGTTAAGTCAAGCAATCACTTTGACTTAGTTAAATCCTTAAATAATCTTAGGCAAATACATCCTAACTGTTATATTTTTTCTACAAGTAATGGCAAAGGACAAAACTTTATTGGTGCAAGTCCAGAACGATTAATTAGTATTAATAATCAACAGTTAATCACCGATGCATTGGCTGGTTCTGCACCACGAGGTAAAACGCCTGCTGAAGATGCAGCTAATGCCAATCGCTTACTCAATAGTGCAAAAGAAAAGCATGAACACTCGTTGGTACTTGATTTCATTACACAACGCCTATGCCAACTAGGTTTATTACCCCAAATATTAGCACCCCGCCTGAGACAATTATCGAATATCCAGCATTTATGGACACCAATCAGTGCTATGGTTCCTGCTAACATCCATCCATTAAAGATTGTCGCCCAATTGCATCCTACACCAGCCGTTGCCGGTGCAGCACAAGATGTAGCCTGTGCCGAAATTCGTCGTTACGAAAACTTTGAAAGAGGTTTGTATGCTGCGCCTCTAGGTTGGATAGATTCTCAGGGGAACTGCGAGTTTATTGTGGGAATTCGTTCAGCATTGGTCTATGGCGATCGCGCGAGATTGTATGCTGGTGCTGGTATTGTTGCAGGATCTAATCCTGATAAGGAGTTTGCAGAGGTGCAACTTAAGCTTCAGGCATTACTAAAAGCGTTAGTTTAAAGAGACTTCCAAATAAAAAATATCCAAAGATTTCTTTGTATGAGAACTTGTATTTTAGTTTTAAACTAAATCCTGATGAGTGAAAGCTTTAGCATTCGCCCCGGTGTAAGTAGCTACAATATGACCATCACCAGTCATTTGATATTTATACGTCACTAATCCTTCTAAGCCAACAGGGCCACGGGGAGGCATTTGTTGTGTACTAACCCCTACTTCTGCACCGAAACCATAGCGGAAGCCATCAGCAAATCTGGTGGAACAATTATGGAATATATTGGCTGAATTTACCAGTCCAAAGAAAGATTCAACAGATGTTGAATCTTCAGAGATAATGGCATCGGTATGACGAGAACCATATTCATTAATATGTGCGATCGCATCTTCTAAAGAGTCTACAATCTTAATCGACAAAATAAAATCGTTGTATTCTGTTTCCCAGTCTATTTCTGTTGCAGTTTTGATGTCAGGCAAAATCTTTAAGGTGCGTTTATCACCTCTTAATTCGACTTGTCGTTCTTGCAAAGCCTCAGCAACTTTTGGTAAAAACTCTGTAGCAATAGAGGAGTGAACTAGCAAAGTTTCAATCGCATTACAAACAGCAGCATATTGCGCTTTGGCATCGACAGTAATCGGAACTGCTTTAGAAATATTAGCGGCTTTATCTATATAAAGATGACAAATCCCATCGGCGTGACCTAGTACCGGAATCCGCGTATTTTCCTGCACAAACCGGACAAATGAATTAGAACCTCTAGGAATAATTAAATCTACATATTTATCTAACTTCAAAAGTTCTAGAGTTTCTTCTCTAGTTTTTAGTAGTTGCACCGCATCAGGATTAACAGCAGTATGAGATAATCCTTGCTTAATTGCCTTAACTATTGCTTCACAAGAACGCACCGCTTCCTTTCCACATTTGAGAATTACACCATTACCCGATTTAATAGCCAAAGAAACAATTTGAATCGCTGCTTCTGGACGGGCTTCAAAAATAATTCCCAAAACACCTAAAGGACAAGTAATCCGCTTGAGAGTCAAACCAGTGTCTAATTCGCGGTGAATCTGCACTTTCCCCACTGGATCAGCTAGCTTACCAACATCTCGTACCCCAGCGATCGCATCTCTTAACTTATGTTCATCTAACTGCAAGCGTTTATAAAGTGGTTTGGCAATTCCTTCAGAAGTAGCAGCTTCACAATCAGCAATATTTGCTTGTAAAATTTCATCTCTAGCTGATTCTAAAGCTTGAGCGATCGCAACAAGCGCTTGATTTTTGGCTTCAGTGGAGAGAATCGCTAGCTTACTTGCAGCTTGGCGGGTTTGCCCTGCGATCGTAATTAGGGGAGAAGCAATGTTAAGAATAGTCATACCACAAATCTTTACCTTTTCTTCATCTTATCAACACTGAGTTAATCATTGGTTATTAATTATTTTCCTCCCTCCGCCCTTATCGTCTTCCTCCAATCGGGTGAACCATGTGGGTAATCAATAATTACTCTGATCGGGTGAAGCAAGACTTGGCTTAAAACATTTATTATATAATTATCGAACACAGAAAAATCAGAAGTAATAACTTCACTAACTATACAAATATTTTAAGTATTAATACAGGCATTAGTTGAAAGTATTAAATATGATTTATGCGTACCGAGACTAGAGAGAGAAAGTGAGTTATGTTTCTCTAGTCTTTTTATTAAGGAAATAATTTATACTCCCCTTTCCCCTGACCGAGGAGCTTTAACTTATGAGCCTTCTTTGGCAAGTTGCGCTTTTGCCTGTTGCCACAAATTTTCTAACTCATTCAAACTGTAATCAGAAAGGGGACGGTCAACAACTGCCTCCATTTTTTCTAATCGCTGGACAAATCGTTGATTAGTGCCTTGCAAAGCGGCGCTAGGGTCAAGATTATGCCAACGGGCTAGTTGAATAGTTGCAAACAGTAAATCGCCTAATTCTGCTTGTTGTCGTTCTAGTGTTTCCTCAGCCAAAGCCTGTTGAAACTCACCTAACTCCTCATGAAACTTATCCCAGACACCCTGAATATTTTCCCATTCAAACCCGATCGCCGCAGCCTTTTGGGAAATTTTCATCGCCGCCGTCAGTGGGGGAAGAGTACGCCCATAACGAGCAAGTTTTGCACTAAGTTTTTGCGCCTCTGGAGATGCTTCACCTTTTTCCTCCGCTTTAATTTGTTCCCAATTTTGCCGCACCTCATCCACACTTGCTACCGACACATCACCAAACACATGGGGATGACGGCGAATCAACTTTTGGGAAATTCCTTGAGTTATTTCTTTGAGGGAAAATTGCCCAGATTCGCTAGCGATTTGGGCTTGCAGTACCACTTGTAATAATAAATCGCCTAACTCCTCAACGATCGCCCCCTTATCCCCACCCTTAATCGCGTCCACCACCTCATAAGCTTCCTCAATCACATAAGGCGTCAGCGTTTCGGCAGTTTGCGCCAAATCCCAAGGACAACCCCCATCAGGCGATCGCAATTTCGCCACCACCTCAATCAACTCCTGCAACCCCGCCAAACTCTCATTTTTCTCTTCCATACCTCTGCGTACCTCTGCGCTTCCCTTAGCGTCCCTTCGCGTTAAAAAAAATCATTTCTTCACTCTCGCCCGACTACCACCCCTCACTTTCCGCCTCTTAATTTTGCCACTAGGAAGCAACCCCCGAACCCCCTGCTTTTTAAAACGCTTATAAGCCGAACCCCCCCAATCGCACAGAGAATGACTCATTGCACCCAGTTCCAGCCCCAAAAACAGGGCGATATATTCAGTATCGTATTGTACGAGCGATCGCCTCACAGTTCCCCCCAAATCCTGCCAAGTAAAACTTAGATTCCATAACCTTTGGGCGATCGCTAAAACGAAAATTGCCACAATAGCAAGCAAACACCCCAGATAAAGTATTCGCAAAATCGTGCCAATAATCGGCCCGTGGGATAAAAAAGAACGATGCCGGAGACTTTTTTGATAAGGTAGCCAAATCCAGCGCAAGAAACCCCAGCGTTGAAATTGCACAGAGTAAATATCCAAATCGGGGCCAAACATCAGCCCACCAAAAATAAACCCGCCTGCAACTAACAAAGTCGCATTACTACTGCGAGTTTGCCAGAAAGTAACGCCCGCCACGAACGGCAGAGCATACATAGTAATGCGATCGTGCGTCCGACCAGAGGGCATTTTAAATCCTGAGTTAACTGAATACTGAGTCAGTATAAGAGAAAAAAAGATTTTCTTAAAACTACTAGCGCCACGCGAAATGTTTTGCTATATTAATTAAGGATTGCACAAAAGGGCGGTTAGCTCAGTTGGTAGAGCGCCTGCCTTACAAGCAGGATGTCATCAGTTCGAGTCTGGTACTGCCCATTAAATAAAATAAGGCTAGAGACAGCTTAGATGCGGTTTCTAGCCTTTTTGAATTTGTGGTATTTCCTAACTACGGCAGAGGACGCTGGCGAATCTGAATCGTGACTTAATTTTTTTGCACAATGTCTCACTGATTCCGTAACTTATTAAGTTCTGCTTCTGTAAACGGATTCTTCCCCGCGCGTAAATCTTTCACCCAGCGCTGCCGTTGTGCTTTACTATCTTTATCTTCAGGCTGGGCGATGTATGCCTCAAAGTCAGTAATCGCCCCTTGGGTGTCGCCTGTCAGCGCTCTAGCCAAGCCACGACTATCACGGGTGTTGCCATCAGGTGCAAGGGCAACGGCTTGTTCACAGGCTGGTAAAACATCAGCCGCTTGTTTTTGCAGACTACCTTGGCGACATAGTTCATTCCAAGAATCAGCAGGAATTTCGACTTTTGGATCAAACTTGAGAGCTGCGGTATAAGCTGCTAGTGCTTCCTTAAACTTTTTATCTTGTAAGCGGCTGTTTCCTTCATCGACTGAGCGTTCAGCCTTGCCTTTGTTGACAAACTCTTGTGCTTTTACGTTGGGTTCAAATTTTAAATTAGCATTCCACTGCTGTGCTTTGCGGAATTTGACCATAGCATGATCAACGTCTTCATTTCGCGCTAGCTTCTCACCTTGGATAACTAATACTGTAGCTGCTTGCAACAGGCGAGGCGGAGTTTGGCATTCCGTTACTTCTTCCAGCACCTCAGGATGGACAACCAAATAATTGTTGAGCAAGTCACAACCATCTTTTATTAACTTATTTAAATCCAAATTCCATACAATTATAGTCTTGTCAGCACTTGCAGAAGCCAGCCTTTGCCCATCCGGGCTGAACACCACGCTAAAGACCGCACTGCTATGTCCACTCAGGGTTTGCAGAGGTTTGCCTGTGGCTGCATCCCAGAGTTTGATGGTCTTGTCAGAACTAGCAGAAGCCAGCCTTTGCCCATCCGGGCTGAACACCACGCTATAGACCGAACTGCT
>NZ_JBALDF010000059.1:0-224301 GCF_036917275.1 Nostoc sp. | reverse complement strand
CTGAACCCGAAGGGAGGTTCCCTCCGTTGTAGCAAGTGGCGTGGGATTAAGGGGGGTGATTTTAATCACAGCTAACCACTTTTCAAACAACCTCTTAGGAGGCGGGAAGTTATTCCTAAGACAATTGCTAATTCATAACTCATATTCATAAATTATGTCTCCCTCATAGTGATTTTCTCTGGCTCGTGAGACATCTTTGAGCAGCCGCATCTAAGAATTACCCAAGACTGGGGTCACTGGGAATTTTTATGAAGCTATTAAACTAATCCAGTGTCTGCCTAAATCATTACGGACAAAGTGAATAAAATAAAATTAAGAATAATTAAGTAATAAATCAAAAAGATAAATTTAATAAATATTAAACACTAACAAATTGTAGTCAGAATAGTTAATAGCGATTATTTGCGAGATTGCTTTAGAACAAGGGGATGCCCCTTGTTTCATAAAAAATGGGTATAAATCGATAATGACTACTGAGAAATCACAGATTTTCTATCATAAGTAGGAGCCATAAAGAAGCTAATATTTGCAACGATCGCTTCTGAAGGTACAAAAAGTTATTCATGCAAATTCAAACACCAGACTGGGTAAAACACGCTGTTTTCTACCAAATATTTCCAGATCGCTTTGCCAGAAGCAAACAACCGCGCAAACGGCTGCTGCGTGAAGCCCGTTGGGAAGATTGGGACGCTATGCCAACACTCCAAGGTTATAAAGGCGGCGACTTATGGGGCATCATGGAAGGTTTAGACTATATACAGGATCTGGGAATCAACGCGATTTACTTTACACCCATTTTTCAATCCGCTAGTAATCACCGCTATCATACCCACGATTATTATCAAGTTGACCCGATGCTGGGGGGTAACGAGGCTTTTAAGGAATTGCTAGACGCAGCCCATCAACGGAATATCAAAGTCGTTTTGGATGGCGTGTTTAACCATTCCAGCCGTGGCTTTTTCTTTTTCCACGACGTTTTAGGTGCGATTCGTTAGTCTAAATGAGTAGTAATACTCAGGGATGACTGCAAGGTAACAGAACCTTGACAACTTGATTTCCGTGATGGTGAGATAACTAGCCGAGCCAAACAAAGCGAAGACAGCTAGGGGCAAAACGCCAAAATAATCAATTCCATCTCTCCAGATGCAGGAGTAACAGCGAGTCCCCCACTTGATTAAGTTTGGCAGCTTAACTAGGTGAAGCGGGGAATCACGGCGGTAACTCAGAATCCGACTTGAGAATCCCGTCTAGCAAAGTTGGTTATGAGTAGGAATACGAACTCTCGACTGAACCATCGTAATCGTGAACAAGCCTACACGGATTATTGGCTTGCCCAAAAGGGAAAGGAGATAGTGGTAGTCATCTAAAAGGGCTATCAAAAAAAGAACTAGCAATGTCCTCGTGCTAGTTTGCATCCACAAAATCTCCCGGTGGATAGAGAGACTCTAAGACCAACGCAACAACGGAAATCAGGAACGAAGTAACCTACTCAATGCTCTCAGGAAAGGTCGATTACTGAGTAGTAGCCAGCGCAAGCATTGAGCTAGGAGGGATTGTCTCAGAAGCAAATGCCCTAAGTAACATTAGGGATAAGCTGACGGAGACACGGTGACTTGGAAGGTAAAGCCTCTAATAGCGGTTTATAAGTTATGAGCGAGTTAACGACTACGTATGAATGGAGCAAGCTACCCTGGCGCAAGCTAGAGCGTAGAGTGTTTAAGCTGCAAAAACGGATTTACCAAGCCTCTCAACGTGGAGATGTCAAGACAGTTCACAAACTCCAGAGATTAGTAACGAAATCCTGGTCAGCAAAATGCATGGCTGTACGTCGAGTAACTCAGGACAACCAAGGAAAGAAGACGGCAGGTGTGGATGGATTGAAAAGTCTAACCCCAAAAGCACGCCTTGTCTTGGTAAATAACCTAAAATTAGGACAGAAAGCGGCTCCCACCAGAAGAGTCTGGATTCCCAAACCAGGAACAGAGGAGAAAAGACCGCTTGGTATCCCGACAATACATGACCGTGCTTTGCAAGCATTAGCCAAATTAGCCTTAGAACCCGAATGGGAAGCTAAATTCGAGGCAAATAGCTACGGCTTTAGACCAGGACGCTCAGTCCATGATGCGATTGCGGCAATATTTAGCGAGGTAAAAGCTAAAACCAAGTATGTACTTGACGCTGATATCTCCAAATGCTTTGACCGCATCAACCATGAAGCTCTGCTAAGAAAATTAAATACACCCCCCACCATTAGTCGGCAAATTCGAGCTTGGTTAAAAGCGGGAGTGATGGATGGCAAAAGGCTATTCTCTACATCTGAGGGTACACCACAAGGCGGGATTATTTCTCCGCTTTTGGCAAATATAGCTCTCCACGGTATGGAAAATCGGATAAAACAGGCATTTCCTGTCACAAACCCTAAAGTAAACGGAAAACGTAAAAAAATCCTATCGCCCGTACTTATTAGGTATGCCGATGACTTCGTAATAATGCACGAAGATTTAACCGTTGTCCAAAGATGCCAGCAGATAATCGCAGATTGGTTAAAGGACATGGGCTTAGAGCTTAAACCAAGTAAAACACACCTAACTCATACTCTTTATGAGTTAGAAGGAAGAACAGGGTTTGATTTTCTTGGTTTTAATATTAGGCAATTTCCTACAGGAAAGAACCGCGTAATCAAAAATACCAATGGCAAACCCCTTGGATTTAAGCCGCTAATCACCCCAAGCGCAAAGAAGGTTAAAGAACACCTTGAGAAAACAGGGAATATCATCAAAGCCCATAGGTCAGCGCCGCAATCGGTGCTAATAGAAAGACTAAATCCAATAATCACAGGATGGGCTAGATATTACTCAACTCAAGCAAGTAAATCTACATTTACAAAAGTAGATTACTTAATGTACAACCAATTAAGAGCTTGGGCAGACCGTCGCCATCCACAAAAGAACAAGCATTGGGTCAGCAATAAGTACTGGCTGATAGATTCTGGAGAAGGATGGAAATTTGCGACAAGAGATAAAGAGCGTCTTCGTTCTCACGCAGGAACGCCAATTATCAGACACACCAAAGTGCAAGGGAACCGCAGCCCTTACGACGGAGACTGGATTTACTGGAGTTCAAGAATGGGGCAACACCCGGAAGCAAACAAAAGAGTAGCTATACTACTAAAAAGACAACAAGGGAAATGCACTCATTGTGGACTGTACTTCAAAGATGAAGACCGGATGGAAATTCATCACGTTATTCCCCGCCACAAAGGTGGTAAAGATGAATACAAAAACTATCAAATTCTTCATCGACACTGCCACGATAACGTAACAGCCTTAGATGCTGTCGGCAAAGAAGAGTTAAGTGAGGAATGGCTAGATGCTAATCCTTTCTAACCGCCTAAGCCCTATGGGTAATAGAGGTATGTGTGACAAACACCAAGTCATTGAGGAGCCGTGTGAGGTGAAAGTCTCAAGCACGGTTCTGAAGGCGAGGCGGAGTGGTGACGCTCCGACCTTAGCTAACAAAATGGCCCCCATTCGCCTTGGGTAAATTGGTTCAAAATCGAAGGCTGGCCTCTCGCAGCCTACACTGGTGAATTAAGAGCAAACTACGTAGGTTGGGCGGGAAATCGTGCCTTGCCAGAATTTAACCACGACAATCCAGAAGTCCGGGAATACATTATGGAAATTGCCGAATATTGGATTAAATTCGGCATCGACGGTTGGCGGTTAGATGTACCATTTGAAATAAAAACTCCTGGCTTTTGGCAGGAATTCCGCGATCGCGTTAAGGCAGTCAATCCCGAAGCTTACATAGTGGGCGAAGTCTGGGGAGATTCTCGACAGTGGTTGGATGGGACGCAATTTGACGGGGTAATGAATTATCTATTTACCGGGCCAACAATTGCCTTTGCGGCTGGCGATCGCGTAGTCTTAGAACAAGTCCAAAGCCGTGACTATCAACCCTACCCACCCTTATTTGCTGCTGAGTACGCCACTAAAATCCAGGAAGTACTGGAACTTTACCCTTGGGAAATTCAGCTAACTCAACTCAATTTGCTAGCAAGTCACGATACAGCGCGATTGATGACCATTGCAGGCGGCGATAAAGCTAGCGTGGAATTGTCAACTCTACTGCTACTCACCTTTCCCGGTGCCCCCAGCATCTACTATGGTGATGAAGTTGGTTTACCTGGTGCCATAGACCCTGACTCACGTCGTAGCTTTCCTTTAGAAGCCAAATGGGAGCGAGAAATTTTCAATAGTCACCGTCAATTAATTGCCCTGCGCCACACTTACCCAGCGTTGCGTACAGGTGATTACCAAGTCCTCTATGCTCAAGGACAACTTTATATCTTTGCGCGAACTTTGGGGACAGAGGAATTGATAATTGCCATCAACGCTGGCACAAGTTCGGCAACAGCGAATGCAGATGTCGTCAGTTTGCGTACTCAACCCAACAAGTTGTTATATGGCACTGCTGAGGTTGAGTGGAATGGTGAAGCAGAAACTCAGCAGTTGTCATTAACTCTTCCTGCACGCAGTGGATGCATTCTGGGGACTAGGGACTAGGGACTAGGGACTGGGGAATAGTAGTTTTCTTTGCCAATGCCCCATACCTCATAACCAATGCATTAGCTTCCCGCCACCATTGCAGGCATCAACACCCCATCAATAATATGGATCACGCCATTGTCTGTCAAAATATCTGTTTTGAGGACATTGGCGTTATTTACCTTAAATTTGCCGTCGGCAGATTCAATGGCTACAATTGACCCCTCAAGCGTCGCTGCCTCATTAATTTGTACCAAGTCATCAGACCGAACATCCCCACTAACGATATGATACGCCACAATTTTCTTGAGCTTGGGGATATCTTGTAGTAGCGAATCTAAAGTTCCCTCTGGCAGATTGGCAAAGGCTTCATCAGTTGGTGCAAATAGTGTAAAAGAACCAGGACTCTTCAGAATTTCTATGAGATTTGCAGCTTCAGCAGCCTTTACCAGGGTATTGAAGTTTCCCGCGTTGACAGCAGTTTCCAAAAGGTCAGCCATAAGGGTGTGTCACTTTAGTTAGGTAGTATTATAAGTAACTTAACTTATAAAGTGATTAAAACATTCTCAACCTCTATCAACATAGAGGTTGCTAACGATTAAATACACAGCGGCAGATTTATCAGGACTGCTACACTGGGGAATGACCCCAAAAACCACTAATTATGCTAAAGCGTTCTAAGTTCGAGACAACTCAGTCTCAAATTATGCATCGGTCTGAGGAGCTGATTGGTGCAGCCTCAAATCGTTACCGGATTACGGTTCAGGTGGCAAATCGTGCTAAACGTCGGCGTTATGAAGACTTTGAAAGTAACGAAGATGTGATGATGAAACCAGTGCTAAGGGCAATTATCGAAATGTCCGATGAATTGACTCAGCCAGAGATTATTGGTGAGATATAAAAAAAGACTTTAGAGAAGGTAGGATGAGCAAAAATTTATCGTTCATTCAACCCCGACTCAAGCACTGGCAGACACTCACTACCTTAATGGTAGTGGGTGTAATTGTTTTGAGTTCAGGGGCTGACAAATCAATACATACAAATTTATTTAGCATCCAACCTGCGATCGCTCAGAGAATTACTCCTGGCGATGTTTGGCAGAAAGTATATCAGCAATTGCCAAATTTACCACGGGAAAATAACTATATCAGCAAAGAAAATGGAAAAGTTGCCGAAAACAACACCTTGGTAAATCGCCTGATTAAATATCATATTTATACCAAAGGGCGTGCCCCAATTTATCGCTTAGATTGGAAGCTAACTTTAGCTGATTACCTGGGTGCGAACGAAATTATCTATGATACTAGCTATCCAGGAAATGATTCACTACGGGAAAATCCTCTAGAAGGCGATCGCAAAGCCATCAGCCGACTCACCCGCAGCCAGCGAGATGCTTTAGTGCAAGTCTTAGTCAATATATTTAATCCGACTTCTCAAAATACTTTATCGCCTAACTCGAATACCACAGCCAATCCTAGTACATCAACTACCCCACAGCCACCCCAACGAGGAGGTGCCGAATTACTGAAGTAATAGGAAAGTTATGAGTTGTAAATTAATAACTCCTAACTTTTAACTTTTTATGGAACGCGTTGTAAAAAGCGGATCTGGCTGGCGTATTGGCTGGAACCCCGAAGCACCTGATTTTAAAGGTTTAGTCGGTACAGATGATTGGGCAATTGAGTTAACCGAAGCCGAGTTGAATGATTTTTGCCGTCTACTAGCACAACTAGCAGACACGATGAAGCAACTCGCAACTGAATTGATGGAAGAGGAAAAAATTGCTTGTGAAGCTGAAAGCGATTTATTATGGATGGAGGTGGAAGGCTATCCTCATGCTTACAGTCTGCGCTTCATCTTGAATACAGGGCGGTGTGTAGAAGGTAAATGGGATGCTTCTGCTGTTCCAGATTTACTGCAAGCTACTGGGATACTTAAGGTTTTTTAAATTTGCCTATTGATTATCCTAGAGTTTTGCTATAGAATAATAATTCTGACCGGGGCGTAGCGCAGCTTGGTAGCGTGCCACTTTGGGGTAGTGGAGGTCGTGGGTTCGAATCCCGCCGCTCCGATTGATGATAAGCCATGCCTGCTAGTCTTTTTAAAAGATTGGCAGGTTTTTCAATCATGTCTGCCAGATAATATCAAATCTTTAGCATAAAAGCATTCCAAAGCTTTAGAGTACTCCAAGTAAAAAAGTGCCCAATTGTCATTGCGAATGGAGCAAAGCGGAATGAAGCAATCGCAATATCTTGGGATTGCTTCGCTACACTTCGTTGCGCTCGCAATGACAGGTTTTGGATAATTTATTTTTTGGAACACTCTTACTACAAATAATAATTGGAATTGGCTCAGACAGCGTAGGTAAATTATTATCATTTAGCCATTCGCGCATACAGCACTTCCGTCTGTTATAAGGTACACTAGATTAAAATATAAATGCTTTTAAATGAAATCATACTCTCTCGATCTTCGAGAAAAAATAGTTGCAGCACATCTTCAGAAAAATATCTCAATCAGGAAAGTAGCTAACATATTTTCCGTTTCAAAGAGTTTAGTCCAAAAGCTTGTAAAACAACAAAAACTTGAAGGAAATTTACAAGCCAAGCCGCGAGGAAAGCCACAATTTAGTCATCTAACAAATGCTGACATAGAATTGAGAGAATTAGTTGAATCACATCCAGATGCAACATTGATAGAGTTGTGTGAATTATTTGCAGACAAGACTGGAAATTCGGTAGGCCGAAGTGCAATGTGTCGGGCGTTACAGAAATTAGGATTAAATCGGAAAAAAAAACAAAGCGGAGTACCCAAGCAGAGACTTTAAGAGTCCTAAATTTAAGATTAGATTATTGGGAAAAGTTCAGAGATCAGAATTTATAGAAGGTTTAATATCACAAGTAAATTCATGAGTAAAGTAAATTAGCTCCTGATTCTTCCACTATTGTGACTGCTGAATTCTTACGATTTTAGATTGACCTTATGAATTATTTTGACGAAGTTTCAAAAGATTAATTTGGCTTACCCGTAATCGTGAATGCTGCCCAGTAGTAAGGATGATTATAAAGATTTTTATCTGATGCCATTTTACTATTTCTATATAGTTGTGTCGCTAAATAAGTTTGAATTCGTAATTCCTCAGGGTGCAAATTATTCAAGATATCTTCATACCATTTTGTCAGTTCTCCGGCAGTTAGTTCTTTTAACCATCGTGTTGCTTCAGCTAAAGCAGTAACTGCTGATTTATTAGGGTGTAATCGTCGGTAAAACTCGATCATTACCAAGGCACTAGCCGAAGATTCTACACTCCAAAGAGTACTCACTACATGAGGAACGCCCTGACTCACAAAACCACTCCCTAAGCTCACATATTCGCTGCTGATAGTGTGGTTGCTAGTACTTAAATTTTCACAAGCAGAGAGGGTAATAAGGTTGT
The DNA here is from genome assembly GCF_036917275.1 of Nostoc sp. Classification (GTDB taxonomy): domain Bacteria; phylum Cyanobacteriota; class Cyanobacteriia; order Cyanobacteriales; family Nostocaceae; genus Nostoc. The sequence goes on along the minus strand of NZ_JBALDF010000059.1, from coordinate 216,318 downwards.
AACCTGCTAGATTCTGTTGGCAGATTTCATTTAAAGTAAGTTTATCTTCACCTGCTAATGCTAATTCTGACTTTTTAGGTTCAGCCAAATTATTAGTGACACGACCCGTAAAATGAAATATGTTGTAATTATCAAATAAGGACTTTTCGACAATATTTTTCGTAGCTTCAGAACCCTGAATTCGTTGAAGATTATTGAACATTTGGCTCACAATTTCAGACTCAAGTTTAGCAAATTTTAGTGTGGGATAACCTGCACTTTCAGGATGTTCAACACTAAGCAATAACTGATTTTGCCACTGCCAAATCTCTTCAGTTTTTATTGATAAACCTATTTGGGCACTAGGCAGATAGGTGACGGTGAAATTTGATTCCACATTCGGCAATTCTTCTTGAGATGGAGAAGCGAGATGGAAAAGGGTATGAATGGGCAATCTGTACAAGTCACGGTGAGGAATTAAAACCAGTTGGGTGATGCCTCCGAGTTCCTGTGCAATTGTGGAAATATTCAGGATGTTATACAGTTGCACTAGCTTCTGTTCCATGTCAACTCGCCAAGAATGCTGGCTTTTACTTTCTTTGTCTTGGGCCGTGCTGCGATATTCTTGGTATTGTTGATGCCAATTTTCTAGCCAACTTTCAAATTCAATTAGGCGTTGCACTGCTTCGGGTAGCGGCAATTCATTTAGACGGATAGCGTCTTCTCCTAAAGGTATTGCCCCAGGATCTTGCATGGGTGTAAATAGGAGGATGGGTGATGGCGCTTGGTCTTTGAGAATAAATGTGTGTAGGGCGACTGGACTAACATGCCAGTAAATAATTGCTGTTGTGGGATTGAATAGTTGTTGAATTGCGCCATACTCAGGTGAGTAAATCTCATCATTCCAGCCAGAAAGTAGCCAGTTTAAACAAGCATTTTTGCCTTGTTCGGCAATTTCCCAGGCTTCAACTAAATCGCCAGACTCTACAGCTAAATCAACTGCCAACTGCTTAAAGCCTGTAAATTTCAAAGCTAGCTGTTTTTTACTTTCGTCAGAGCGAGTTTCTTCACTCAATAATTGTTGCAATAAATCTGTGCCGCGTTGCTGTAATTCTTGAACTTGTGTTGTTTGTCCCAAACCCATCAGCACTTTGCTTAGAGATTGTAAAACCTCTAAGTGCAACTGCGGAAAATATTCTAGTGTCAGGGTTAACAACGCCTGATGATACTCAGATGCAGCTTTGCGCCAATAATCGCGGGTATTGGTATGTTTTTTGCCCTGCTCGTAGTAAGTATTACCGATCGCAACATGTAATCTACCCCAACCTTCTGGGTGGGTATCTGTCCGCAGATGCTTTAACCCTTCTTCGTAGCTGGCTAATTTTCCTTCGTAGCCGCCCTGTTGTAAGGCGGGATTTGTTATACTACTCGACAAATTCAGCAATCCGTCAGCATTCACTAAGTTGCCAACGGCGGTTCCACGACCAATCCAAGCTTCCCAATAATCTTGTTTAATTTGCAAAGCGTTGTCATAACAGACGATCGCCTCGGCAAATTGTTCTAAATAAAACAATGCTACTGCCTGATTATACCAAGCTAAGTGGAAGTCGGGTTTAATGGCGATCGCTTGTTGATAGGAGGCGATCGCTTCAACACGACGTCCTAAATTGTCTAACGCTATACCCCGGTTGTACCAAGCTAAGTAGAAGTCGGCTTGAACTGAAAGTGCTTTGTCCCAGGAGGCGATCGCTTCTGACCACCTTCCTAAATTAAACAGGACTACACCCCGGTCTATCCAAACTTCGTGGTAGTCTGGGTCAATTTCTAGCGCTTTGTCGTAAGATATAATCGCCTCTGCAAATTGTTCGCTTACAGCTAGAGCTATGCCTCGGTGATACCAGTTTTCCTGGTCTTCTGGTTCCAGATGTAGCGCTTGATCATAACTAGAAATAGCTTCCGGTAGCCAACCTAACTTCAGCAGTGCCAAACCTTTGCTAGACCAAGCTTCTTGATAGTCTGACTTAATTTCTATGGCTTTGTCAAAAGAAGCGATCGCTTCTTCAAAGTATCCTAATTCTCCGAGAGTTCCACCCCGGTTGTACCAAGCTTTGTAGTAGTCGGGTTTCAGTTCTGTGGCGGTTTGGTAAGATGCGATCGCTTCATCAAAACGTTCTAAATGAAACAGCGTTAAGCCTCGGTTAAACCAATATTCAGAAAATTCTGGTTGCAGTTCGATGGCTTGGTCATAAGATGCGATCGCGCTTAACAAATCACCTGTTTTAGCTTGGCTTAGACCTTGGTAAAACCACGTTTGAGCCTGGGTAATCGGATTATCGCTATGTCGCTCAATAATACCAGGGGAATTGCTGCTTTGAACTGCCAAGTTAGAAGCAAGTTGCTGGACTAAATTGGTACTTTGATCCAACCTTACCCACAACTCATCTAAGGTATTAGCTACATTTGGCTCTAAATTGGTCAAAGTGTTATCCCAGGTTTCCACTGAGTCAGACGTTGCTAATTCAGTTCTTTGTTTTGTGGAAAGGAGATTTACTGGTGTGTTAGTTGAAATAACTTTCTCTTCATCACCGAACCTCAGTTCGGCTAATGAGGTGATTGAATCTTCCGCTGCGGGGAGAGGAAGATTTTCTCTAATTGTGGCTTGGGCATCTTCTCGTTCATACTTCAATACCAGTTCCTCTAAATTCTCGGTCAATCTTTCTTCAAAAGAGGCATTTTCGGGCGCTGGCGTTATTGCTTCAACATTTGGCTCATCATATTCCCATAACTGCTCACCTAAGCTCCGGATTAGCTCTTGCCCAGGTGTAGTTGGGAGAATTTCTTCTGTGGTTTCTACGACATTTTGCTCATCATCCTCCCATAACTGCTCCCCCAAATTGCGGATCAGTTCTTGCCCTGGAGTAGTTTCTATTACATTTTGCTCATCATATTCCCATAACTGTTCGCCTAAATTGCGAATCAGTTCTTGCCCTGGAGTGGTTTCTGTGTCATCTTGCGCCTGATTCTCCTCATACTCTATCTGTGTGGGTAAGTTTTGCATCAGCCGGATGCCAATGTCATAGGCAACGTCTCCAATTCTGCCAATACCAAGTTCCCCCAATTGCACCATCTGTGTTGCTAATAGAGGATTCGGCGTCGGTGAAGCTAGCAAGCTTTCGCCAAACATCACCAACCAATCTATCCAGCGTTCAGCCGAAATGCGATTTTCGACCCGTTGCAGATACCTCAATGCCCACTGTTGTCCTCGTGCTTGATGCACGCCTTCTAGCAATTGGATAAACAATTGTTCCAGATCCGCATTGGTTAGTTCTGGTAGTATCTCCACCAGATTATGTCTTCTCCCACGCTTGAGAGAACTAGTCTGCTTACTTTTAATGAGGCGCTTTAAAAATCTTTTAAGCGACTGTGATATCCGCCTGAGCATCTGCCACACTCTTGGATTTTGTTTTTCTAGATTGTAGCCATCGTTGTGTTAAAAAAATCATCAATTACGTAAAAACTAATTAGATCCGGATAACGCATCCGTAGCAGGTTAGCAAAAAATATACAAAACTTCAAGAGTCCAGCATTACAACGTTACAATTCTCAGATTCAACTAATTTTCTGTTTGCTCTACAGTCGATTCACCAGCAGGATATAACTGATTAATTAATGCCTGCACAAGCACTTGGGGATCATCTGTCTCAACGGCAAGTTGTTGAGCAATCTGCTGGCGTAAGCTTTCATCCTCCTGCAACATCACAAACAACTGTTCTAGCGTGACAGTTTGGTATTCTCCCTCCGGGAGGTTCTCTGGCACATCTGCTGACTCTAATATTGGGGCGGTTGGCTCAGATGGCATCGTGCTAATAGCATCTGGTTCTTCATATTCCCAAATTGGTTCACCTTGATTGCGTGTCAACAACTGCATCCCGATACTATAGGCAACATCTCCAATTTCTCCGATGCCCAACTCACCCAGTTGCACCAACCGCGCAGCTATTTCATTATTGGGTGTAGGTGATGCTAGCAATCTTTCACCAAAGCGCCCTAACCATTCAACCCAGTCTTCAGTTGTAATCCGATGTTCAATATTATGCAGCCACTTTTGGGCCCATGCTTCCCCTCGTGCTTGATGCACTCCTTGCAACAGTTCGGTAAACAGAAATTCCAGATCCGTATCGCTTAGGGGTGGTGCTGGTTCTTTTTCCACATTCCCCCTAGATTTTGAGGCAGTCTGTTTTCCACCAAACAAGCTCTGAAAAAGCTTTTTGAGCCATTGAAATAGCCGCTTGAGCATCTGCTGCACCATCGAATATTGCTTATCCTAAAATTGTAGCGATCGCATTGGACTATGGCGCTAGTTCAGTCAATAAAATGTATGTATAGACAGAAAATCTCTTTTTTCCTCTAGGGCATTGGGCAAAGCGGAAAGACTTACTGCAACTTTCCCTCTGCTCCCCTGCACCCCTTGCTTGCTTTAACAAGTAATTAAACTCAGTGCCATTCAGCTTTAGCCCTTATTATAAACCTTTAATTATTCCCGCTCCTTACTTAAACCAATGATGCTTAACAACATTGTTCAACATTGGCTCGACTAAGTATAGGCGATGTTTAATAATTTAGACTAGTACAACACGGCGTAAATATAGCAACCATTTAAGAACCCTAAAAAGCCCATTCCGTAATACTTTTGACTTTTGACTTTTGAATGAGTGACTTCCGCCTTGCGGTACTAGGCGATAGTCAGATTGACTCGCACAATCATATCGTTGAAATCTTTGTCACCACCACTTGCTAAATCCTCAAAGCCAAAAACATTATTCCCTAACAAGCGAATGTGATCTACTTTATCAGTGTTAGCTCCTAAGAATGGGAAGTAAACTGCTGGATCGTTATTTGGATTGCTATCAAGTAAAGCATCAGGCGTACCATTACTAATAATAAATGGTACAAAGATAGAACCTGGCTGGAAAGTTCCTGTGAAAGTTGCACTACCTTGGTTATTAACTGTCAAGTCAATGCCTGCAACCCGCCCCCGAACTGCGGCTTCAGTATAACCAGCCTGTCCGGTGAGAATATCTGCTTTACCATCTCCGTTGGTGTCAATGCCACCATTTTCATCAGCTACTTGATAGAAGCCGATGAAATTCTTGAAATCTGCTTCTCTGTTGACGACAAAATCAGCTTTTACCTGATTTGTGACACCACGCAAATCAATCACTTCTCCTTGGGAGTTTCCTTGCAGATTTGTACCCAGAGGTAATGAATCATTTGTGGACTGAATTTTTACTACCAGATTATTGAAGTCAGCAGTGTTATTACCACCATCTTTCCACGCAAGGGAAAAGTCATCATTCCCCAAATCTGTAATCTTTTGCGTTAAAGGATCAGAAAATAGGATGTCTGTGAGTGGAGTTACTCCAGTTCGTACAGCATCTGTTGTACTATTTTTCACCAAATAAAATCTGAAGTTATCATCGGAGTTAAATTCCAACAGATGTATCAAATTGTCGGTATTAAACCCATTGGGAAGATTGGCAATAGCAGAGAAAATTACCTTAGCTCGGTCTAAAGCTGCTTGGGCATAACCTGCTGCGCCTGGAGCAATACCATTGATATTACCTTGAGCATCGTCAACGGTAAACACTCCTAGTTCATTTACAAGATTAGAGCTTTGTCCAGTGAGAGTAACTTGAAGTTTTGATTTGCTACTGCTATTAGAGATTTTAAAGATATCATCCGCAATTTTTGAAAGCTTAAGGGTAGGTGTGCCATTATTGGGTTCGACGGCTAATGCGAAGGTGTCAGTGGCACTTACACCATCATTATCTTTAGCTTGTAGCTCAATTGTTAGATTGACAACATCGGCGTTAGTTGGTGTACCGCTAAATGTGCGCGTAGTTGCATTGAATTTCAACCAGTTAGGTAGATTACTGCCATCTTGTAGAGTTGCTGAGTAAGTAAGATTGTCTCCGGCATCCACATCATTGAAGGTATTAGCATCAAAAGTAAAGCTGAAAGCTGTATCTTGTTGAGCTATTTGATCAGCGATCGCATTTTGTAAGATGGGTGCATCATTTACACCGATGAGGTTAATATCTAGGGTTTTGTTATCGGTAGCAGTACCATCACTAACTGTAACGGGAAATCCTTCTGTAACGTTGCTTGTCAGTGCTTCAATTCCACTATCATCAGGTGTAAAAGTATATGCTCCAGTGGTAGTGTCGAGACTAAGTGTACCGTAGGCTCCGATTTTGGTTACAGTTGTGCCATTGACTGTACCACTAGTAATCCCGTAGGTCAGAGTTTGTCCACTATCTCGGTCATTAGCCGCTAATGTACCAGTTTGAGCGGCAAAGGTGTCATCATTGGCTGTATCAGTATAATTAATAGCAATGGGAGTATTGAGAGTCGGTGTATCGTTTACACCAGTCAGGTTAATATTTAAGGTTTTGCTATCAATAGCAGTACCATCACTAACTGTAACGTTAAATCCTTCTGTAGCGTTGCTTGTCAGTGCTTCAATTGCACTATCAACGGGTGTAAAGGTATATGCTCCGGTGCTGGTGTCGAGACTAAGTGTACCGTAAGTGCCGATTTTATTGACAGTTGTGCCATTGACTGTACCACCATCAATACCGTAGGTGAGGGTTTGTTCGCTATCTGGGTCACTAGCAGCTAAGGTACCAGTTTGAGCAGTAAAGGTGTCATCATTGGGTGTATCAGTATAACTGATGACAGTGGGAGTATTGAGGGTAGGTGCAGTATTCAACTCTCCCGTCGCCCCTAAAAAGACTAAATATCCTGTGGAAGCAGTTTTCTCAACTGTGATACTCTGAAGCGTCTTAGCTGCATTCGCTGAGAACCTTACCCCAAATATTGCCGGATCATTGGCATTGTTAAAGCCAGTCGCATCAGCATTACTTAAGTCTAAGTCATTAATCAGATAGTAAAGCGTTTTCGATTCGGTAATTTCGTTATACCAGTCGGGAATCGTTTGGCTATTAGTAGTTTTCGTTGTTCCATCACTATAGTTTAAGGTCAAGTCGACATTGCTGCTTCCTTCCGTTGAAGTTAAACCTAGATGCACATAAGCATACTGACCAGAAACATTAAACGTAAAACTCCCAGTAGAGGTTTTAATCAGATGAGCATTATAGCCGTTGTCACTGTTTCTATAACTGAGTTGAATATCTGGATGAAAGTTAGTAGCGCTAAACAATCCGTTATCTGGCAGTCCATTACCCAAAGTACTATTAGCAAAAGTCGCGAAGGATTGAGTTATCAAAGCCCTGTTAGTCGCATCAACCGCCGTTTGGGTAGTGTCAGTAACTCCACCAGTACGGTTGACAATGGCATCAACATTAAATGCTGATGAAACATCAAATGGTACTGTGGGGGCTAAAATACCTGCATAATTTGCTATTTCTTGATGACTAAAAGCGAGTTTGGGTGTAATCTCACCCAGAGTCACTTCTAAATCCCAATCTCCTTCTAATGCTGCATTACCTGTCTTTGTTGCGGAAGCAGCAATTTTAGCATCAGTTAAGGAACGTAGTTTGTAGAGAAATTCCTCTCCTGCATCACCAGCAGCAACATTACAACCGTATAAAAGTAAGTTGAGATTTTCTCTTGAACACCCCTGTAACTGTGAAGTATAATTTTTTAAGGTATCAAGGTTAAGTTGGCTATTACCTAAATACAGACATCCGGGCGCACCGTGAGAAACAATGTGAACTGTATTAACTTCTGGACGGTGTTGCAAAATTTGGGTAATTTGGACTACACCATCTTGCTCACCAGAAAGGATATGCGCTTCAATACCAGGTAAAGCCCCCTGCAATAAAGTCTCAATATCATTAACAGTCGCATCAATAAAAAGCAGTTGACTTGGTTTGTAATTCATAGTTGTAAAAAATTTTTGGTTTAGTGTTTAAATGTTGCGTTCCTGACTTTTTGGTATTTAAAAGCACACATAAATAGTATCTTGATTCTTTGTAGAACAAAGACAAAGACTACACAATTGCTATGGTTATCCAACAATAAAAATCTTTAACTAAATAAACCTAAAACCCTTAGTTTATCTAGCATCAGTCTCTAAATTACAAGTTTGTGAGAGTAGTTTGAAAAGGCATTTTTGTTGCCCATTGAGAATATAACAACATTTATTTAAAAGTTATTCAGTATAAACCCTTAAAAACTATCGATATTCTTTATATGTTCTGAGTCTTGCTTGAGACAAGTATAGGACTTAGATACTGAAGCCTGAAACGTAGATCCTCCCTAAAACACACTCTCTCTCGACGCAATTTACGTCGAATAGCTTAAAGAAACCTCACCCTGGTTCTATGTAAATTATTGGAGGTTGCCCGAATTCAATCAACGACTACCCAAATTCAATAAACGACTGCCCGAATTCAATAAACGACTGCCCGAATTCAATAAACGACTGCCCGAATTCAATAAACGACTGCCCGAATTCAATAAACGACTGCCCGAATTTAATAAACGACTGCCCGAATTCAATAAACGACTGCCCGAATTTAATATAGGGCTAAAGTCCTTACTACGAACTTATCCACAAAGCATTAGACCTCTTGCAAAAATCCTTGAATCACCCCTCCCCAACCCTCACGCCACTTGCTTCAAGTCGGCAGAGCCGCCCAACGCAGTGGCTCCCCTTATGAAGGGGAGGGGGCAAGATTTAAAGTTTCCCCCCAATATATCGGGGAGCCACTGCGTTGCGGAGGTTCCCTCCGTTGTAGCAAGTGGCGTGGGATTAAGGGGGGTCTATTCGACTTATGCAAGAGGTCTATTGTTGATGTGGTGTACTACTAACCCCTTATTGAAGAAAGAAACTTGGGGATTTGTCTATTTCTTTAATCTTCCCAACTCTTCATAGAACAAATGTACTAAATGATATGCTATAATTCCAATACGATTGATCTTGAAATCATAGTAAAAGATATGCTCTGGCTGCAAGTTTCCTGAGTGCCAAAATTTACGGCATTAGTTGAGTCTTGCCTTATGGCAATATCGACAAACAAAGCAGGTACGAGAGTTTAAAATAGTTGAATCCTAAACTCGACTCGGTGCTAGTAATTAACTTTGAAAGGCATTGAAGTCTATATTTTCATGTCTTACGAACCCCTGCACCACAAATATCGCCCCAAAAGTTTTGCTGAACTGGTGGGACAAGAGGCGATCGCTACCACCCTCACGAACGCGATCGGCACATCCAAAATCGCCCCTGCCTATTTATTCACTGGGCCTAGAGGTACGGGGAAAACTTCTAGTGCCCGGATTCTGGCTAAATCCCTCAATTGTCTCAAAAGTGACAAGCCTACTGCTGAACCCTGCGGGGTGTGTGAAGTTTGTCAGGGAATCACCAAGGGCTACGCCTTAGATGTAATTGAAATCGATGCCGCTAGTAATACTGGTGTCGATAATATCCGCGAGTTGATTGAAAAAGCCCAGTTTGCTCCTGTGCAGTGTCGCTACAAGGTTTATGTAATCGACGAGTGTCACATGCTCAGTACTCAGGCATTTAACGCGCTACTAAAGACACTAGAAGAACCACCGAGATATGTAGTTTTTGTGTTGGCGACAACAGATCCGCAACGGGTGTTACCAACAATTATTTCGCGCTGTCAAAGGTTTGATTTTAGACGCATTCAATTAGAAGCGATGGTAAAGCATTTAAGTGCGATCGCATCTAAAGAAAACATTCATATTTCACCCGATGCTGTAACCTTGGTAGCCCAACTTGCTCAGGGAGGGTTACGAGATGCCGAAAGTCTACTCGATCAATTGGGTTTGTTAGCAGGTGTTGTGACACCGGATAGAGTTTGGGATTTAGTGGGGACAGTGAGCGAACAAGACTTACTGGGGCTTTTAAATGCGATCGCTCAAGATAAACCTGAAGCAGTTCTAGACTGTATTCACTACATTCTAGATCGTGGTCGAGAACCGCTAACTCTTCTGCAAAATCTCGCCGCCTTCTACCGCGATTTACTTATTGCCAAAACTGCACCCAACCGCCACGATTTGGTTGCTTGTACTCAGCAAACCTGGACAGCGCTGGTTGAGTTTGCTCAATACTTTGATATGAGCGTGATTTTAGCAGGACAAAAACACCTGCGAGAAGCTGAAGTGCAAATTAAAAATACCACCCAGCCGCGTTTGTGGTTAGAGGTAACATTATTAGGATTGTTACCCAGTGCGACGATTATTCAGCCACAAGCCCCAAGTGTCGCGCCGCTTAACACACTTGCTGTATCTCCAAGCTATCCTCCAGCAGTTACCCAAAATCAGCCCGTCTCTTCTGTACCTCTAGCTGAACCGAAAACAAATCACAATTCTGCATCTCCCAATCACCTAGCAGTTGCCCAAAATCAGCCCGTCACTTCATCTCCTCCAATTGAACGGCAAATAAATCACAATTCTCACCTAGCAGTTGCCCAAAATCAGCCCGTCACTTCATCTCCTGCAGTTGAACGGCAAACAAATCACAATTCTGCTGCTAACTCAGTTTCACCACCAACCCCAGAACCTGTATCTGTTCCTGTGCCGCCTGCGAAAATCGAACCAGTAACTTCAGAAGTTGTTGAAGAAGCAGAATATGACTTAACTCAGGTTTGGCAACAGGTGCGTGCTAATTTTCCGATGCCTTCCAGACAAGCTTTATTGGGGCAAATGTGCCAGCTAATAGAGTTTAACGGTACTGTAGCGCGTATTGCTGTCAAAGGTTCTAAATGGTATGAAACACTCAAATCTGATCTGCCGATGATGAAGGCAGCTTTCCAGCAGACTTTTAAGCGTGAAGTTCAAGTAAATCTGGAACAAGTAAGCTCTGTAACTCCTACCTCAGCTAAAAAAGCTCCTCCGCCAAAAGACTCTACTCGCCCTCAGCAACCGCCTACTCCCAGTTACAACCAGCAAATTCCACCTTCAGCGCCAGTACCACAGCCACCAAGTCCACCACCAGCAACAGCACCAGTAAAAACCGAGCCGGTAGGAAAGAATGGAAATGGGGTAAATGGAAATGGAGCAAATGAAAATGGGGTGTTCGCTTTGCCTACAGCGCCAAAGCGAACACCCACACCTGATTGGGAACCTGACGAAGTAGCGATCGCAGCTCAACGTCTGGCAGAATTCTTCAACGGACAAATTATCCGCTTTGCAGAGGATTCAACACAATTCTCCGATTCTATAACTACATCTGAGTGGGTAGAGGAATCAGAAGTTGATGATGATTGAACCACCCCACCGCATAAGCGGATGGGGATTCCTGACATCTCGTGATGACAGTGGGACATTCAAGTATCCCTCTAGACCCTCAAACTAACACCCATACAAGAGGCGTAAGAATTGGGCTTACTTTTATGGTTTGGATTTAAGCTTTCAGAGTCTATCACTCAGCCTCATGAGGTACGCTCTGCATTCTGATATTGCTTGTCAGTTGTTTAGGCTTGCTGCTTAAAAACAGTAGTGACTTACTGCGCCGGAATCTCACCAAAACTAGAATGCTTCAACACGTAGACAGTTGCTCATACTCACTTTTCTATTTTAACATTCAAAGGCAATTGTCTACTGCGCTCCGCTTGCGTTTTCCGCTATCCATCCCCTAAGCTACAGACGGATGGGGAATTCCTTTGAATTCCGATAAAAAAATGCAAAATTATTATTGCTAATTTTGCATTTTAAATTTTAAATTCTCCGTTAAGGGCTATTCCCCATTCCCCGTATGCAAGGTTTTCACCCATTTCAAGCGCTTTGGTCTTACCGACATGCGGGCAGTAGTAGTGCTCATGACGACTAACCAGTGCAACATATATAAACTGCCACGCAGGGTTTGCACCAGCAACAGAAAATATGTAGAAAGTGGGAATTTCTGATCTTGACGTATCCGTTTCAAACCTGTAAACATCCCTACCATCGACATAGAAATGGACAAGCCTGTGATCGGACTTAACATTGGTGGACGATGGCGGGCGATCGCCATTAATAAATCTGGTACTGTTGCTGTCGGCAAGATATACATAATCAGCATAAAAATCAGCAAATCCCAGCTTTTGCGCCCTCCCATGCGGTTTTTGAGAATTAAATCCCAGTAATCCAAATAGCGTTGATAACCGCCTTCTGCCCAACGGTTGCGCTGATGCCAGAGTGCAACAGCACTTGTCACTCCTTCTTCTTGCACCGCTGGATGAAAAACACACTCAATATCCCATTTTTCTAAATGTAAGCGGATTGTCAAATCCAAATCATCGGTAATGGTTTCCTCATTCCAGCCACCGCAGCTTTCCAAGGCTGAACGCCGGACAAATTGACCATTGCCCCGCAGTTCGCCAATACCACCAAGGGCAGTCCGCTGTTGCTGAAACCAGGTATCAAGTGCCATTTCTGCCATTTGACCCTTAGTCCAAAAGTTTTCTTTAGCGTTGGCGTTCGCGTTAGCGTCTGCTTGCAGAATCGCTTTTCGCACCTGCACCGCCCCTACCTTTTCCCTTTGAAATAAAGGTATTACCTTTAGTAACAAATCTGGTGCCACTTGGGCATCAGCATCAAAGACTGCTATAATGTCGCCCTTTGTCAGCGGCAATACCTGATTCAACGCCCCTGATTTGCCACCACTAGCTTCTGCTGAACGCCTTAGTATTTTCAGTTGTTCGTATTTCTGTTCTAGTTCTGCTAATAAATGTGGCGTGCTATCACTGCTGTGATCGTCAATTATCCATACTTCGTACTGCCCACCTGGATATTCCAGATTACAAAGATTATTGACTAATTTAGCAATTACCGTTTCCTCATTTTTCGCAGCCACTAGCATAGATATAAAGGGCAAATCTCCCTGTATTTCTTTTGGATAGCGACGGGATTTAGCAAACACTACCACCAAAGCATGAAATCCTAGAATGGTGGTCAGTCCTAGAATTAATATGGAAGCCCAAGAAACTAAATGTAGAGCGATCGTGCCACTCCAGACAATAGTCAAGACTAGAGCGGCTTTGCGTCTACGACCTTGAAACTGGGATGTTAAAGACACAGGTTCTGTCTCAGACGCTGACTCCTCATCTACTGATAGGTCAGACAACAAGGAGTTGAGCGAATCAAGCTCTTGATAAGAATCTTCTTCGGGCCAGGAATTCGCTGGCATAGGTTAGTTGATTTAAAAACCAGTATTTGTCTACAGTTAGTAATTTTACGGACAAATATCCCCAAGCTACTTTTCCCGATATTAATCGAAATGGGTAAACTGCAATACCCGCTATCCCTAAGCTACAAGCCGCTGGGACTACCTTTGTTTTCACCGTCACTGTGCTTAATTACCTTGTGTTAACCACCTTTACTACTCTTATACAGAGGCTTAATTCCTTTGATAACCACTTGGGTAGGAAGCCTGTATCGGACTTTCACTAATGGAAACTCCAGATTAGGAAAAGTAATCACAAGATAGCAGCAGTTTATCGTTGCCAGCAATAGCAATAAGGACATCCACCACTTTTCAGTGAGGATTTTTAGTGTTATTGCCCCCAGCTTCGATAAAAGTTAATGCAGCATCATTGTAACCGAAATTTTAATATTTCTTAGCAGTAACTTCATTTATGGGACATTGAGCATGGGCTATGGGTCAATAGTTCTTCTTCCCATGCTCCCCTACTGTGTGCTTTAGACACATTTTTTGGGAATACTACTAAGAGCTACTAACGCTCTTTTATATCTCTGAAAATAGAAAAATAAGATGCTCACCGCTTGATAAGCATTACCAAAAAAATCCTTGTTTGGAACCAAGCACGGAGAAACAAGGTTTTAAATATTCTCTAATGAGAGTAATAAAAGAACGTTAATATCCCCAATTGCTAACTAACTTGAAGAATATTTAACAATGTCTATTGAGCAACTCCAGCCTGTCACTCAACAACAAGCAAGCGTTTACTTACCTTACATTCAGGGTGCTAAGCGCAATTTCTTACCCTATGCCATCAGTCTCTATCAAAAAGGGGTCTTGGAGGGACAACGGAAGATAGAAGCCAGTGAGCATGTCCCCTTTGTAGCCTCCTGGAATGTTGGTACTTTACCCTCAGACTTAACGCGTTGCCGAATCCAGTTTGATGGCAACGCTGATCTAAGTTATGAACTGATGATGGCCAGTTTTGAGTTTATTAATTTTTTAATTGAACTTATGGACAATTATAAACGTCATCGTGCAACCGATTTTTCACAACTGTTTTACCGCAAGCTGCTGCGTATAGACGATTGATTAAACTCAGCCGGACTTTTGCAAGTTCGGCTTGTCTTTAAAACTACCCTATATGATTATGAAATTTATCTAGGACTTACGCAAAAATTGCCAAAAAGCTTAATTTATCGAACCGCCAAGACGCCAAGAGCGCCGAGAATTCGTAGAGTGTGCGTAAGTCCTATTATCATTACTCCATTAGCGATCGCATAAATTATTCAAATAAAGCCACGACGCGTGAACAACCACCATTTTTGTAATCACGCACTAATTAAATAAAGCTGATTAAAATAATTTTAAGTAATTTCTCTAACTATTCTTTAAACTTAATAAACTACTAATCAGTTTAGGCAAGCCACTACAGCAGGGATTTGAATGCTCAGATAATTCATTTAGTTCTATCTGCTTTGCAATCTTCTCAGCACGTTGAATTGCTTGTTGAGTTAAGGATTTCAATGGTTTTGGATACAAGCACATTGATTTGTCATAGTCTGGTATATGCATTTCAAGCAAATTAACTAATCTATCGCGAGTGATTTGTGCAAAATGGTCTTGAAAGTGAATTAGATACCAGAGTTCAAAACAAGGATTTGTAATTGCCAGATCAATCTTTTGGCTTTTAGCTCGATTTATTGCACTTTGCCAATTTGCCAGACTTTTTTCAATATGCTCATCTCCGTCAAAAACAGCCCAAGCTTTATCTTCTTTACTCCACTGCTGGTTATCTTTCCTCTGCTGTCGTTCTTCGATGAGTCTTTCAATAATGCTACGTGGATCAGTTCTGTTTTGATGAGGTAATACAATAATATCTAAAATTGATGAACGTAATTCATTGCGGATACTATTAAAATAAATTGGTTCTGTTTTACTTCCTTCACAAGCAATTAGTATTTTCTGAGCAATATTTCTACTAGGTGGGCGACGGTTTAACTTTCTTGGCACTGCTCATCACCCTGTAAGATCATTTCCTCTTCAGGTGGGAGAAACGGAACGGCTCCAAAATGACCATCTAAATAAGCTCTGTCAATAGCCAAATCATTTCGCACATGGAAATCAGTCAAAGGATACAACTCAGTGCTTTGATCAGAGCGCTTTTGAGTAAACCAAATTTGATCGCGTCGTAACAAGTTGTTTCTTTGTAAGGTATTATCATGACTTGTCAAAATTAGTTGAGCGTTTCTTGGATTGGTTTTAGAATTTTGAAATATTCTGATAATACTTCTTACAATATTAGGATGAATATTTGTGCCTAATTCATCAACAATTGCCAATCCTCCTATTTCCAGAGAGAATACTATGCGGAATGCCAATTGAAATAAGTGCTGAGTACCAAGAGACTCTTCATCAAAAAGCCAGTGAATTTCATTACCGTCATTAGTATTATGTACAGCATATATGTTATAGCCAATCCGTTCATCAGATTTTTTTTGAAATTCTATTCTGGACAGTCCCGTATCGAATTTTTGTACAATCTTTAATGTTTCTTTAAGTAATTTATTGAACAATGAAATATTTGGATTCTCCGTAATTATAGCTAAAAATAAATCTTCAATCCTCAAACTGATTCCATGTGAAGCAGCTTTTAACCAATCTAAAAAAGACTGAATTTTATCTACTTTCAATTTTACTAATGTAGTAATAAATAACTCATTTTCTCTAATATTCTCCTGAAGTTGATTATGCGCTCCAGCAAAATCATCACCAGTTTTCCATATAAATTTCTTGTTACCCTCATTCCATTGACGATGAAACAAACGGCGCGGACGCTTAGTTGTATTTAAAGTATAGTCCAATTTTTCTAATAGTATATGATTCTGATTAAGTGTTAAAGAATAGGTATAAATAGCATTATTAAATACAGTTCTTAACTCAAATTTTGTAGCGTTATGAATAGAGATACTATCTAATTTAAAAGGGTTTAATGTTGCATATTTAAAGATTCTCTGCAATGTTACTGCTTCCTGTGTACCATGAAACATCATCAGCAATAAATAATCCAGAGCTTGAATAACATTACTCTTGCCTGATGCATTAGCTCCAAAAATTGCTAGAACAGGTAAAAGCTCAATGTCCCACCCTTCAACATGATATCCAGGTGCAATTTCATGATCTGACTTCACCCGTTTGCGTTTGCTGCTTTGGCTTGTCTGACGATCGCTTTGTTTTTGAGCAACCGCACTTAGGGTTACAGGTTCTTTAATTGAGCGGTAGTTTTCGACTGTAAAATCTACAAGCATAATTCAACGTCCACAAGGCAGTTTTTTGTGATTTATTCACGTAAATATTATCTTAAAGGTAGGCAAATCTCCACTTTTACCCCAACAGATCATATGAACTAGCAGGCAGTGTAAGCTATTACCAGCAAATTCTTACACTTTAATACACGCATTAATCCAGAACTCACCACAAGATAATTAGATCGACAATAGCAATATAAGAAGTCTAATCAAGGCAGGTATAGGGCAATGGTGCGATTAAAACCGTGGCAGTGGGTCGTCTTAGCAATCCCGATCGCTTTTATCATCATTTTTTTACTGGTAGCCGCCGGTTCACAAATTCATGCGTGGGGCATTAATTGGATTTGGGGTGTATTCACCTTTTTATTTGTGGGTTGGCGTTGGCTGTTGGTAAAATGGACTCAACCTGCTGTTAACCAAGTGGAAGCTGTATTAACCCAAGTCCGCGAAGAACTGGAATCGACAGCAGAGGATACAGTAGGGCCACGAGTGGGAAGTGATGTCACAAAGCTTGCAGAAACCGCACTCCAAGAGATACTGCAAGCAGCACAGAGCGATCGCCCGATTTGGGAAGACTGGCAAACTTTTTGGACACGATGCCAGGATTTGGTTGTAGCGATCGCTCGTATCTACAATCCTCAAATTCAATATCCCCTGCTGAACATTTACGTCCCCCAAGCTTATGGGCTGATTCGGGGAACGGTGGATGACATGGATCAGTGGATGCAGAAGTTATCCCCTGTCCTTAATCAGGTGACAGTTGGGCAAGCATACCAAGGATACGAGGTCTATCGAAAGTTGGAACCATCGGCTCGGAAATTCTGGAAAGCTTGGAACTGGGCACAGTGGGTCTTAAATCCAGTGGCGGCGGTGGCAAAACAAGTCAGCAAGGGTTCTAGTAACCAGGCAACTCAGCAATTATTGGGGAATTTGAGCCAGTTATTCCGGGAAGCTGCCTTGAGAAACTTATGCCGACAGGCGATCGCTCTCTACGGAGGTGGGACATTACCAGCTTCAGCAACCGCTGTTTCTACCCCAACTCTACCCAAAGCAAAAACCCAAACACTCCGAGAAATCCTGACTCAAGCTCAACCAGCCGAGGTAGTTGAGCAAAAACCTGTTAATATTCTGCTGGTGGGGCGCACAGGGTCAGGAAAAAGTAGCCTAATTAACACACTATTTCAGGCGGATTTAGCAGAGGTAGATGTTTTACCCAGTACCGATCGCATTCAGAATTATCAATGGCAGACTCAAAGTGGGGAAGCCTTGACACTTTGGGATACACCTGGTTATGAACAAGTCAACCGTGCTGCTCTTCGAGACCTAGTGCTTGATTATGCCACTGATGCAGATTTGCTGCTGTTAGTTACCCCTGCTCTCGATCCTGCCCTGCAAATGGATGTAGACTTTTTGCAAGATATGAAAGCAGAAGTTGCAGATTTACCTGCGATCGCGATCATCACTCAAGTAGATCGCCTGCGTCCGATCCGCGAATGGCAACCGCCTTATGATTGGGAATGGGGCGATCGCGCCAAGGAAATTGCCATCCGAGAAGCTACTGAGTATCGCAGCAAACTGCTGGGAAACTTCTGTAATCTAGTTCTACCCGTGGTTACAGGTGACAGCAAAACAAGTAGAATCGCTTGGGGAGTAGAGGCGCTATCGTTAGGATTAATAAATGCGATCGCACCAACAAAGCAACTCCGTCTCGCCCGCTTTTTGCGTAATTTAGAAGCCCGCACCGTCGCCGCTGCCAAAATTATCGACCACTATACTTTCCAGATGACGACAACACAGGGACTAGCGGCATTGCTCAAAAGTCCCGTCCTCCAGTTTGTTTCTACACTCTCAACCGGATCTCCAGCCCTAGCGTATATGCTGGCGGAGCAAATTTCCGTGGAACAGTTGCCGATTGTAATTGGCAAACTTCAAATGGGATATGAGCTTTTCTCGCTTTTGAATGCAAGTAACTCTAACCCGCTCAACTTTGAATTGCTATCCCTCTGGCCGCTAATCCTGGAAAATTCCACTTCACCCGATCGCAACGCCTGGGCATTTGGTCACGCCCTAGTGGAATACTGGACTCAAAATTTGACGGTTGAACAACTCCAACGGCGATTTGAGTATTATTTGGCGATCGCCAAGTAAGTTTGTTTGGAATGTTTGCGTTTTCCGCTCAGGTATTGCATCTCCAGTTGGGCAATGCTCAATAAACAAGCAGCCGTGATTGAGGACATTAACCAGGATGCTCGAATTCCTCTTGATACTTACAAAGTGACTTTCGTCAAGATTTTAGTGATGGTTTTCATACGGATTTCTGATCCACTGGATGCGATCAAAGCCTACTGGAGTACACCACACCTAGCCACGCCCCAAGAGATCGGAATGCTTAAGATTTTGACCGACACTACAGCAGTTGCGATCGCCAACCTTCAACTTTTCCAGAAACTGACGAACCAAAACGCCTTGAAAGATAAATTTATTGCGATGCTAGCTCACAAGTTGAGGAATCCCGTTGCTCCCATCTCCAACGGGGTTCAGCTTCTCAAGTTGAAGCTAGGCGAGACTGGCGCAGTCGGACAAACAGTTTTAATGATGCAACACCAGATTAAGCACCTCTCGAAATTGAGCGATGAGTTACTTGATGTATCGTCCATTACTTATGAGAAGATTTTATTAAACCTAGAGAATATTAATAGCTTTTTATGTATTAAAAAATCTTAAGATATGGCGCTGATACTATTCTTAATAGATTAGCTGTTAATAGTTAAAGTCTGAATATTATGTATTGACAAATTTACTTCATTATAGTAAAAGGAGCAATATTTTTGCGTTCAGAATATGATCTTTATGTATTTTACTTGAGACGAAAAGTGGGAGAATGTCTCGTAAGAAATAGTACTTACAAATAATGACAATCACTATGATACCAGTCACGAATACGTTACATGCGCTTCGGTTCTAAAGCGCACTGGAGCCAAAAAACTCCTCAACCGAGTTCATTATATGGACGGGCGCACCAATCGCTTACATACGATTTAGATGGATGGTGGGGATTGAGGAGAAGACTTTATGCGTTGGGTGATAGATGTGTAACGGTTGATTGTTGAGGTCGTCAAGAAACCTTTTGCTACTTCTGGATAAGTTTCGGTAACACAAATATGTAATTAATCAGGAGAACATCCTCATGTCTAATCAAGATGTCGTTAAATTTGGTGATACCTTCTATATCAAGCATGAGAGCAGTAAATACTTAATTGCAGTTGAACAAGGACGCTACAACTGGCCAAAGTTGAGCCAAGAGAAAAAAAAATTAGCAAAACTTGAACTTGTGGGCGGCAATGGCGAGGTTCAATCCAACAGCCGCATTAAAATCAAAACGACAGAATCAGCAATAAGCAACAGTAATGTTTTGGGGGCTTTTGCGGATAGCCATGATTGTTACTATTGGCAAGATGGCTACGATGAGGATAAACAGAGCTGGCAGATTACGAAAGCGGATGGCGATGCAGGTCCAATTCGCTATGGCGATCGCGTTCGCATCACCAACATCTCCTACAGTAATCAAAGCCTAGCTCTCGATACAAAATACGATGGTTATATAACTACCGTGGAAAATGCTAGCGACTCGTGGATCTTAGCACCTGCTGCCGTAGAGGCTTCTTTTAGAGGTTTAGACGATACAGGGAGGCACGATCCGGAGGAAGTAAGTGATGGAGAGGATGATGATGATGATGGTCCTACTTGGTTCTAATTCATCTGTACTACCGGATTTTTCTCGTTCGTCGTCGGGTTTCGTGGCGTCGTGTTGCGTATTTAACGGCGACGACGCCAAATAAGTTCCGGCTCTACCACGGAATTCATTTCCTCTCAAAGCTGCCTTTCCTGCCGTCTAGGAGACTGATTTGCCCGGATGAATTGCTCCACAATTGCCCTCACAACGGGGCTTTCCATTATCTGACACCGTGATGGGGAGTTCTTTAACAGGGGTAGGAGACGGGGGAGAGGGATTAAACATTGCTTTTATCCCATTAAATCATCTGTGGCAGGCTCACCCAGATAAAAGCGATCGCTCAGAATTTCCTCAAAAGGATATAAGCATTGCTTGGGAAAAGTTGAGAGTGGTAGATTTGTCTCTCCTGATGCTAAATCCCTACCGTTTTCATAGGATTCCTGGAGTGCTTCTTCAAGGTAAGGCTTTAGGCTAGGATTTTCGTTCATCAACTTGAGAATTTCCCGTCGTTGTATTCTAATTGTCGCTAACCAGCTACGATTTCGTTGCTCTGGTTGATATTCCCATTTGAGTAAATGTCCAATTAATATACTAAGACGATTTCTCAATTCTTGGCGTTCCTTTCTTCCCAAAGATTCGATTTCCTCAATTAAATTGGGCAAGTCAAGCAGGTTCCATTGGTGATGACGCAGAAGGTTAGCCTGTTCTTGAGTCCAAGTGTAAAAGTCATTTTCGTAGAGGTTTGGCATCAGGTTTACCGCAGGTTGTCCGGTTTGTGGTATCTGCATAGTGAGTTCAAAACAAGCGTGAAC
This sequence comes from Nostoc sp., assembly GCF_036917275.1. Classification (GTDB taxonomy): domain Bacteria; phylum Cyanobacteriota; class Cyanobacteriia; order Cyanobacteriales; family Nostocaceae; genus Nostoc. The sequence goes on along the minus strand of NZ_JBALDF010000059.1, from coordinate 195,315 downwards.
TTTCCCTAATTATAGTAAAGGATCATAGATGTGCATTGGTGTCAAACTTTTCTGGTTTCTCTTCCCATTTGGGTGGAAATGCCGATTGTGGGGACTAACGATGCAAAGCTAGATTATTGCTAACTTTTAAAGATATCCCTTTAGAATCAACTAAAGGGGTATCTTATATGCCGTCACAAGTGTTTTATCTATTACTTAGCAAACAACTATTGTCCGAGCTTGCTTGCGGTCTTCAGATTTTCGTTTGATGACAATCTCTACATCATTATCTAAATCATTCAAAAATTGAAATAATCTATCAATTGAAAAACCTGAAAGTCTGCCTCTCACCAATGCTGAAATTTTTGGTTGATCAATTCCTAAAAGTTCAGCAGCTTGGACTTGTGTTAATTTACGGAAAGTGATTGCTTCACTGATTTTACGTGCTAGTTCAGCTTTCACTAATCTTTCTTCAGAATTAGGTAAACCTAAATCAGCAAATACATTTCCACTGCTAGTATAAACGCTATTTTCTTTAGTCACTTATTTACTCCTTTTGTTTAGCAGCTTGTTCCGAATAGTCTTCCTGGGCGGCTTTTAACCTCTTTTTTATTAAATCTATATCTTGTTGTGATGTAGCAATACCATGTTTTGACTTCTTTTGAAACGCGTGTAATAAGTAGACAAACCTCGCAAATTTTACAGTGTACACTGCTCGGTATGTATCTCCATCAAAATCATCTACAACCTCTAAAACCCCGCCTCCTCTAAAACCGCGCAGGGGTTTTGCATCGGGATGCTTACCCCCATGTTGTGCTACATCAAGGGCGTAACCCATTACGTCTTGTACGTCTTCAGGGAAATCCTTTAAGTCATCTAAAGCGCTTCCAATCCATTTGAAAGCTTTTTGGTGCGTTTCGCTCATGTAATAGTTAGTATGCTAGATTTAGCATACTCTGTCAATAAGTAAATCAGTTGTATCAAAACTAGTACACCACTACCAGCTATTTCTGAATTTAGTTACGGATTGGAAGTGACTGACGAGCAGGTGTCGGGAGCGGCTGCGGCGTTGGCGATGCTGTCGCCGATGAGCAAAGATGTCAGGGAATATAACATTTGTAGCCAGAGGCTGTAAACAAGGATTTTCTCTCGTATTTTGGCTGAAGTTGATACGCATTACATCTGTGCGCTCTTACAGTTAATTGTATTTTAAGAAAAAGCGTTGCATCTAATAGCTAAAAAGTCACCACGCTGCGAATTGATTCACCTTTGTGCATCAATTCAAAAGCATCATTAATTTGCTCAATGGGCATTACATGGGTAATCAAATCATCAATATTTATCTTACCTTCCATATACCAATCAACAATTTTCGGCACATCTGTACGTCCTCTAGCACCACCGAATGCTGAACCTTTCCAAACGCGCCCAGTTACTAATTGAAAAGGACGAGTACTTATTTCTTGTCCAGCACCAGCAACACCAATAATCACACTGACACCCCAACCTTTATGGCAGCATTCTAATGCTTGACGCATAATTTTGACATTACCTATACATTCAAAACTGTAATCAGCACCGCCTTTTGTTAAATCAACCAGATAGGGAACTAAATCACCCTCTACTTCCTGGGGATTGACAAAGTGCGTCATGCCAAACTTTTCTGCCAAGGCGCGTTTGCTGGGATTAAGATCCACCCCGACAATCATATTTGCTCCCACCATCCGCGCCGCTTGGATGACATTTAAACCAATACCACCCAAGCCGAAAACCACGACATTTGCTCCCGGTTCCACCTTGACAGTATTAATGACTGCACCAACACCAGTAGTCACACCACAGCCAATGTAACAAACTTTATCAAATGGGGCGTCTTCCCGAATTTTTGCCAGAGCGATTTCCGGCAGCACCGTATAGTTAGCAAAAGTGGATGTACCCATATAATGATGAATCATCTGTCCATCAATGCTAAAGCGACTAGTGCCATCGGGCATAACACCGCGTCCTTGAGTTAAGCGAATGGCTTGACAAAGATTCGTTTTGAAACTCAGACAATATTCGCACTGACGGCATTCGGGAGTGTATAAGGGAATTACATGATCCCCTGGTTTGAGACTGGTGACACCAGCGCCTACCTCCACTACTACACCAGCACCTTCATGCCCCAAAATTGCCGGAAACAAACCTTCGGGATCGTCACCAGATAGGGTAAAGGCGTCAGTATGACAAACCCCACTGGCTTTAACCTCAACTAACACTTCGCCTGCTTGTGGCCCCGATAGTTGAACGGTTTCAATTGTCAACGGCTTACCTGCGCTGTAAGCTACTGCTGCTTTAACTTGCAATGTCAGCCCTCCTGTATAGTTTTTTGACGTTCTCTCCAATGCTGAAGCACGGGGATTATTTCACTTAAACATATTGAGCGCATGATACACTTTTGTATCACTTCATCGTATTTACTAAGGACGATCGCCCCTATAACTATAAATATTACTTTGTTAAAATATCATTCTCTAGCTAGATTGGTTAAAGGCAGCAGCTGTTTTTACAACGATGTAAACTTGATGTCAGCAGCAACCCCCAAATAATTTATCCACCCCTCAATTAATAAATTTTGTCACAGCTTATGAACCCTGCCCTAACTCAAATTGGCGCTCAAATGTCCAACCTGACTGGCGTAAGAGCAATCATGAAGGATATTATCGAAACATTACGAGCGGGTGCAGGGCAGCAGTTTATTAATTTGAGTGCTGGTAATCCGTTGATTTTGCCAGAAGTAGAGCAGTTATGGCGGGATTGTACTGCACAGCTTTTGGCTAGTCCAGAATATGGTGAGGTAGTTTGTCGCTACGGCTCAAGTCAGGGCTATGCACCGTTAGTTGAAGCGATCGCCAACGACTTCAACAAACGCTACGGGTTAAAATTAACCGATCGCAATATCCTCATTACCCCCGGTAGTCAAACCCTCTACTTCTACGCTGCGAATACCTTCGGTGGCTACACTCCTAGCGGCGAGTTAAAACAAATTGTTTTGCCCCTCTGTCCTGACTACACAGGTTACGGTGGTATCTGCTTAGTTCCAAAAGCCCTAATCGCTCACAAACCGACTCTTGATATTGATGCAGCTGCCCACCGATTTAAATATCGCCCCGACTTCAGCCAACTCTCGATTACAGAAAATACGGGTTGTGTCCTCTTCTCTCGCCCCTGTAATCCCACTGGCAATGTCCTCACTGATGATGAGGTGAAAAAGATTGTTGCCCTGGCTGCACCTTACAATCTGCCCGTGTTAATTGACTCGGCTTATGCGCCTCCCTTCCCAGCATTGAACTTTACCGAAATGACACCCGTGTTTGGTGATAATATCTTACACTGCATGAGTTTATCGAAAGCGGGATTACCAGGAGAAAGGGTTGGTATTGCCATTGGGGATGAAAAGTGGATTGAGGCGTTGGAGTGTTTCCAAGCAAATATTGGTCTCCATTCTTCACGTTACGGCCAAGCGATCGCAGCTTATGCAATCAATTCTGGCGCTTTAGTGGAAATTTCTCACTCTGTTATCCGTCCCTTTTACCAAAATAAGTTTACCGTTTTAGAAACCAGCTTAGAACAAGCAATGCCCAAGAATTTACCTTGGTTCCTCCATCGCGGTGAAGGAGCAATTTTTGCTTGGTTGTGGTTACAAGATTTACCCATCAGTGACTGGGAATTTTACCAGCAACTCAAGCAAGTAGGTGTGATTATTGTCCCTGGAAGTAGCTTCTTCCCCGGTTTAGACGAAGAGTGGGCGCACAAGCATCAATGCTTCCGCATCAGCCTCACAGGTACAGATGAAGAGATAGCCACTGCTATGCAACGTTTAGCAAAAGTGGCTGAAGAAGCTTATAAAGGTGTGGCGGTGACTGCCTAGTAGGGGGCAGGGGAAGCAAACTAATGACAAATGACAAATGACAAATGACAAATGACAAATCAGATAATTGGCTAGAAATTGGTAAGATTGTTTCCCCTCAAGGATTGTCTGGGGAATTACGGGTTTATCCTGTATCTGACTTCCCCGAAAGATTTGAAGTGCCGGGAAAACGTTGGTTGTTGCGTTCAGGTGACACAGAACCACAACCAATCGAATTATTGACTGGACGTTACATCAGTAACAAAAACTTGTATGTGATCAAATTAGCTGGTGTGGAAAATTGCGATCAGGCGGAGGCGTTGCGCGGTTGTAAGTTAATGGTACCAGCAAGCGATCGCCCCCAATTAGGCGAAGATGAATATCATGTCCTCGATTTGATTGGCTTGGAAGTCTTCATGCAAGCATCTGGCGAACTCGTTGGTACGGTGGTAGATATCATTCCTGCGGGGAATGATTTATTAGAAGTGAAGTTGCATGAATCATTTGCTACTGACAAAAAGCAAAAGACTGTTTTGATTCCATTTGTGGAAGCGATCGCACCAGTAGTAGACTTGAAATCCAAGCGGATTGAAATTACGCCACCGCCTGGGTTGTTGGAAATTAATAATTAGGTCATTACTTAAGCTACCTTTAGCTAGTAATGAACACATTTGACTTTAAATCATTAACCGAAATTTTGGAGGCTCGAAAATGACTCAAGCTTTACCAAAAATCTTTACTTTTGAAGAATTTGTCAAGTGGAAGCCAGAAAATGAGCGCTATGAATTGCACAACGGAACAATTGTTAAAATGCCTCAACCTGTAGGAGATCATGAAGAGGTAACAGGATTTTTAGCTTTTGAACTGACTAGAGAATGTATCCGTTTAAATCTCCCCTACTTCATACCCAAGACAGTACTAGTTAAACCACCTGTAAATGAATCAGGTTACTCGCCAGATATACTCTTGTTGAATCGTCCTAATTTGATAAATGAACCTTTGTGGAAAAAAGAATCTACTGTTATTCAACCTACATCAATTCTTGTAATTGTTGAAGTTGTTAGTACAAATTGGCGTGATGATTACCTCAAAAAATACGCAGATTATGAAGAGATGGGAATTCCTGAATATTGGATTGTTGATTATGCGGCTTTAGGTGGTAGGGAGTTTATTGGTAAACCAAAACAACCTACTATCTTAATTTGTTCTTTAGATGAAGGTGAGTATCAAGTTAGCAAGTTTAGGGGTACAGACCGCATCCAGTCCCCAACATTTCCAGAGTTAAATTTAACTGTACAACAGATTTTTCAAACGGGTAATATTTCATATTAATTCATAATTCATAATTTCAGTTTTTGTCTCTCTAATCCTTGTATAGGGCAATACGCTTGGGTTAAGGGAATATTATGTGTTGAGGTAGGCTGTTCTTGAGCATAGGAGAGTTAGAATCTCGTTCATCCACCTCAGATACTCATTCTATCCACCTCAGAACCTCAAACTCCTAACTCAGCACTCACTATTCCCCACCCTCACCCAGCAATTTTGAGTTGTCGAGTACTAATAAAACCCAAAAGCACTGGCATAATTTTTTAACTTTGCAGTGACAAGTACTTTAAGTAATTTAATGCATCAACCGCTACTCACTTTCATGGTTAGCGCTAAGATAGCTATGTATTTTTTGGAAGTATAAATATGGCTCAGACTTTTTATGTAAATCCAGTATCAGGTAGCAATACCAACCTTGGTAGCCAACAAGCCCCGTTCAAAACTATTACCCAAGCGCTCAAAGTAGCTACAGATAACACCAAGATTCAACTAGCAGATGGTAATTACAATGCTGCTAACGGGGAAGTCTTTCCGCTAACGGTTGCATCTGGGGTGACAGTCGTGGGTAATGAAACCAATAAAGGTAATGGTATTTTGATTGAAGGGAGTGGTAGCTATCTGAGCCGTACTTTTGCTGCTCAGAATGTCACATTTGTGCTGCTCGATAAAGCTGAACTCCGGGGGGTGAGTGTAACAAATCTGGCTAGTCGTGGTAGTGGTGTCTGGATTGAATCAACTGCCCCTACTGTTGCTAATAGCACCTTCACTAACTGTAAGCGGGAGGGAGTATTTGCTACAGGCGATGCTAACCCAGTTATTCTAGGTAATGTGTTCAGTGAAAATGCAGCCAATGGAATTGCCATCGCTAAAAATTCCAAAGGTCAAATTCAAGATAATACCTTCTTCAAAACAGGTTTTGGCATTGCTATTAGTGATACTGCATCACCCACACTTCGAGATAACAAAATTTCCGAAAACCGTTCTGGAATTGTCATCTCTGGTAGTACTCGTCCTGTATTGCGTAACAATGTCAGTGAGAATAACACTGATGATGGGATCACAGTAATTGGAAGTGCCCTACCGGATATCGGCAGTACTAATAATCCAGGCGGCAATACTCTACAAAATAACGGTAAATTTGATTTGCAAAATGCCAGTTCCAACAAGCTGGTTTCTGTGGGAAATAAGATAAATGCGTCTAAAGTCACGGGAAACGTAGAGTTTGCAGATAGTTCAGTTCCCACACCTACTCCTACACCCACGCCCACTCCTACACCCACGCCTACTCCTACACCCACGCCTATTCCTACACCCACGCCTATTCCTACACCCACGCCCACCCCTACGCCCACGCCCACTCCTACTCCTACACCCACACCCACGCCTACTCCTAGTATCGAATTAACCGATATTAGTAATCATTGGGCAAGTGGGTTTATTCGGGAATTAATCAAATTGGGGATAGTTAATGGTTTTCCCGATCGCACATTTAAACCTGATGCTACGATGACACGGGCGCAATACGCGGCATTACTAGTAAAAGCTTTCAACCCATCGCCAAACCGCCCCGTGATCAAATTCAAAGATGTACCAGCAGACTTCTGGGCATCCAAGGTAATTCAGCAGGCATATCAAGGTTCATTTCTCTCTGGTTTTCCTGACAATACCTTTGCCCCCAACAAAAATATCCAGCGTGTGCAAGTGATTGTCTCACTGGTGAATGGATTAAAGTTATCTGGTGATGGTACAGCAACTATCAAAGCTTTTGATGACCAAGCAAAGATTCCTGAATATGCCAAGGATGAGGTAGTAAAAGCTATAAACAAGGGGATTATCGTCAATCACCCGAACCTCAAACAACTTAATCCTACCCGCGATGCTACACGCGCTGAGGTAGCGGCGATGGTATACCAAGCCTTGGTAGATGCTGGCAGTGTAGCGGCGATTGACTCGCCTGATATTGTGAGTGCTTAATTGACAAAATAGTTTGTTTTGCTCCCATCAGATGATTTTTAAGGGCGATTCATGAATTACCACTACAAAAAGGGTTCTAAATTAGAGGCAGAGCAAATTCATACTTAGTTAGGACTTATATCAAGTTCAGTAAATCACTTACGATATGTCATTGCGTTCGCCCCTGGCGTTCCCGAAGGGTATGCAACGAAGTGGAATGAAGCAATCGCAAAGGTTTGGGATTGCCACGCTCTGATCGCAATGACATAATTATGTGATCAAATCCAAATGTCCTCGGTTATTACGTCTGTGGTTCAAATATATGAAAATTGCAATCAAATAGGAATCTTATAGAAATGTGAGGTTGAAATAAATGAAAACTGCTGTAATTCATAAAGCGATACCTACGGTAAGCTACGCTAACGCATGGTGGCGGATATGATCTTCAATAAAACTGGCCATGAAATAAAAACTGTGGTCATAGCCTTCTTGGTAACGCAAGTTTAGGGGTTGCTTAACATCTGCACAAGCTTGTTCAAACACTTGTGGCATTAATTGCTCAACTAAAACTTGATCAGCAGTCCCTTGATCAATGAGAATTGGACTGTGATATCCTACTTGTTTGACTAATTCGCTAGCATCATAAGCACGCCAACTTTCTTGATTGCTGCCAAGATAACCACTGAAAGCCTTTTCACCCCAAGGACAACGCATAGGTGCAGTGATAGGTGCAAAGGCTGATACTGATTTGTAGAGTTCTGGGTTTCTCATCGCACAAACTAAGGCTCCATGTCCCCCCATTGAATGACCGAAAATACCTTGTCTCTCCGGTTGCGTGGGGAAGTTTGCAGTAATTAAAGCAGGTAATTCCTGGACGACATAACTATACATTTGGTAGTGTTGACGCCACGGTTCTTCTGTAGCATCAACATAAAAACCCGCACCTGTACCAAAATCCCAATCATCATTCTCACCAGGAATACCTGTGTTCCGAGGACTAGTATCTGGCACAACCAGCATCAAACCATACTCAGCTGCGTAGCGCTGCGCCCCCGCCTTCATCAGAAAATTTTCTTCAGTGCAAGTTAAACCAGAGAGGAAATAGAGAATCGGCACAGGTTGTTGAGTTGCTTGTGGTGGTTGATAAACAGCAAAGCGCATTTCACCGTTACAGGTTGAGGAGGGATGACTATAAAAGCCAAGTTTGCCACCGAAGCTTTTATATTCTGAAATGAGGTTGAGGTTAGGCATTGGTTATATTCTCTTTCCTAAGCGGCTACCGGAAGATGATTATTTTAGCGTAAATGAAAACCTGTAATTGGCACGCCATTATTTGACAACTATATATCTCAGCTATGCAGGTAGTGATCGCTCTAATAACCGAAACCAAATTGCGATCGTTGCTTGGCGATTCATCGCGTCTGGACTTGGTAGCATACACTAAAATTTACGCCCCCTCAGCGCCACCACTTACTCTCTCAATCAACCCTGCGACTAGGTAACTTAGTACCGCACCTTTTACAGAACCCAGCATCTACATCGTGGAAAGCCAAACCACAACCTAAACAAACTGTTTCTACCTGATTAGCAGTTTTCACCACTCGCTTAATTAAATCTCCCACTTGCCAAGGAATCAGCGCAATTCCTGTGAAAATCATCAGTACTGTTAGCAAACGCCCTAATTCAGAAATTGGAATAACATCGCCAAATCCCACAGTTGTCATTGTGACAACAGAGAAATAAAATGCATCAAAAAATGTCCTGTAATTTTGAGGATTAACCGGATGTTCTACTTGATAAATTAAGCCAGAATAAATAAAAACAATTGCAAATAATGTAAATAATATTCGCACAAAAATCATGCCATCTTCAGTACTGATAGTGGCGAATAAAAATTTTCTATCTATAAATCTGATCAATCGTAAAATCCGAAACCATCGCAGTAGGCGGATAAAGCTGATATCCACCATTCCTAAAAAGAATGGCAAAATCGCCATTAAGTCAATAATCGAATAAAAGCTAAAAATATACTTAATTTTATTTTCTGCACTCCACAGACGGAGTGAATATTCCACCGCAAAGATGATAACGATCGCAGTATCGGCTACATGCAATTGAAACCGTACAGAATCAGGAATATTATAAGTTTCTGCCACAAAAATTCCTGATGATAATAGCACCATCGCAGCAAGTGTTAAATTAATTGCTTTCCCTAATGGTGTTTCCAAGTCTGTTAAGTAAAATTCGGTTTCTTGTCTGCTTAGTAACATATTCGACCATTAACTAATCTTAATTTCCAGTTATAACATTATAAATACGATATTATTAATCATTATCCTTATGTTAACCCCACCTTATATGAACCCAGAATATTTTATGCGTTTAGCATTGGTAGAAGCAAAAAAAGGAGATGCACCTTATGGTGCAGTGATTGTTAAAGATAAGGAAGTCATGGCAGTAGCTCACAATACTGTAAGGAGAGACAACGATCCATCAGCCCATGCGGAAATCAACGTCATTCGTAGTTTAACAGCTAAACTTAAAAACCCTTCTTTAGAAGGTTATAGCATATATACAACTGGCGAACCTTGTCCGATGTGTGCAACTGCTTGTGTTTGGAGTGGTTTATCAGAAATTGTATATGGTGCTTCAATTCAAGATTTAATCACTGTAAATCAATCACAAATTAGTATATCTTGTGAAGAGGTAATCGCTAAGTCATTTAGGAATATTAAAGTCACAAAAGACGTTTTAAAAAATGAATGTTTGGAATTATTTAAATAAGCTGTAATTTAATTCAACATTTTTCGGTTTCCAGACTAACTAATCAGCGTATACCTTAATGAAATTTTGCCCTCTGCTTCTACGTCCAATTTATGGCATAAAATTTATCTGATTGTTTGGAGGACAGTGAATACTTCTACCAAAAGAATCGCCAGTTTCTGCATCGATTAATCCCACAAGTTTGGCGTTATCAGTGCAGACACTTCGACCTCTAGACATTCTCAACTCACCTTGGACAAAACCAGTCACTATCCACACCATACGGTCGTTAGAAATCGATGATTTGTACATTCCTGTTTGGGCTGCAAATTATTCGTATGTTGTAAGTTTTACTTCTGTTATTTGCATATTACTAGACTTTTTAAGCGCACGTTCAATGGTAATCAAGCGGCTTGCTGGTAGGCTATTATTTGCAGGGTATATTCGTACTCCTGAGTTTAATGGTTTTGCTTGATTGACTTGCTTTTTTATGTGTATAGGTTTAGCTGTGACTATCTGCACTAGCAATAAAGTAGTGGCACTAGCAAATATAAAAGCAGAGAATGAGGTTTTTATACAAATATTAACCATAGTTTAAATTCGCTTCATAATACTCAGAATGCTAACAACTTATACCACCAATTTAACCGATCACATTCACATTAGTAAACCCTAAACTTACTTTTATATATCACATTTATATAAAAGTGAACTAAATCATGAATTCAGTTTAATTGAGTGGATTTTCGCTATCAGTCCTGAACTTTAGTTATTGGCGAGATTATCTTCTAACGCGGTAACACACCCTACAGCTAATCTATAGATTACAATTACGAATTATGAATTACAAATTATTTAACTTGGCTCATTCAAATAGGATAAATATGTATTTGCCCAAATCGCAGCTTGAGTGCGATCGCGCAAATTTAACCTGTTTAAAATATTTGTAACATGATTTTTCACAGTCCCCTCAGAAATGTAGAGTTGCTGGGCAATTTCTCGGTTACTAGCGCCTGTAGCAATTAACCGCAAAACCTCTTTTTCTCTAGGAGTAAGTTCAGCTAGACTAGATGGTACAGGTGGTGATTGGGTTAGTGGAACATGAGAAAACTGAGTCAATAGTTTTTTAACTATACCTGGGCCTAATTGAGTATATCCTTTATAAACGGCACGAATAGCAACAGCTAATTCTTCCGAGGGCGTATCTTTTAATAAATAACCCATTGCCCCATTTTGCAAGGCTGCTGACACATATTCATCATCATCAAAAGTCGTCAGTACTAAAATTTTAGTTTCTGCAAAACGTTTTTGAATTTCTCGCGTAGCTGCAACTCCATCCATAATTGGCATTCTGATATCCAGCAATACTACATCTGGCTGAAATTTTGCAACCAAATTAATCGCCTGTTCACCATTTTCTGCTTCTCCCACTATTTCTAAATCTGGTTCTAATTCTAATAACGCTCTTAATCCTTGACGAATTAAACCTTGGTCATCTACCAATAACACTTTAATCATCATGTCAACCTTCTGGAGTTTAGACTAAGTTATGCAAAACGACCCAGCAGGGCTGAGTTAATCAAAGACTTAGCGAAATTATAAATAATCTTTAATATTAAACCGCAACTGATGGCTCTTTACGTGGTTGTGTTACGGTTTTTTTAACAATCGGGCATCGGTTTTTACGGTGACGCTTTTTTCCTGCTTTCCAACCAGGGGACTTTCCGCGAGGTTTGGGTGGAACAGCTGGAGTACCAATGGCCGCAAAAACTCCTCCCAACGCTTATCGCAACCCTCCCAGGGGTCAATTTATCGATTGATTTCTGCCAAGGTAAAGGATTGTCAGTAACAAGATCACGAGCTAACCACAACTCCCAAGTCAGTTCATCACAAACATCACAATATTAATAACAAACATTGCGATGTTCATCACAAACATTACGATATTAATAAGAAACATTGCAATGTTCATCACAAATATCACGATGTTGGTAACGACAGCTTCTAGACCCAATTGAAAACAGCTACCTCTGGGCTATTCTATGAAAAAAATTCTCACCAGTCTTTTGGCTGTGGGCGTTTATCTAACGCCTATAACAGTAATGCTGATGGCTCAACCCACCTGGGGACAAACTCAAAACTCGCGATCGCAAGAAGCAGAAAGACTGCTTGAGCAAGGTATGACCAAAGGGAAAGCTTTGCAACAAGCTAAGTTGAAGCTAATTGCAGACCATCGTCATCCTTTTTATTGGTCGCCATTTGTACTAATTGGCGATGCACGTTAAAGTAATTTGTAATATGTGGAATATGTGGTAAAGGCACATATCTGTATGTCGTTACCACATAAACACTAATTTTTTAGCACGGATAACTAATTTAATTGACACCTAAGACTTGGTTTGCTGTGTCTGTGCGTCGATAATTACACTCCAGTCATCGTTTTCCACAGCAGCTTCAAGTTGACGCTGACGTTCGGCTTGACTCGCATCTATTGTTTCTGACTCTTTAGAGAGGGTTGTGTCAGCCATTGCTTTCCGTAGTTTTAGCTTTTTCTCCTCGTAGGCTTGACGTTCCGCCTCTGACATTACCGCCTTCGCAGCTTCCCCTACCGTGCTAGCCCACATTTCACTATCAGTTGCATTACCAGAGGGTGTGCTTTCGAGTTCTGCTATCCACGCATCTCGTAAATCTTCCATTTCTTGACGCTTGGGAAACTTGAATGCTTGCACGCGCACAAAAGCACACTTTTGCTCACCATTTTGGCTGACATGACCGTTTAGGGAAAGCAACACATTGCGAGAATAGCCAATGTACTGCACATGGTGTTCTGCGTCCAATACTGCGTAAACACCTGCAATTTTAGCGTTCTGAGCAGCTGCACTCCAAACCTCAAGGTCAATGATTTCAGTACCATTGTTTGCTAGTTCAGGAGTTATACTCACCTCAGTGGCGGTGTGTTCGTCGTCAGAACTGTACAAGAAGTCATGTAGTCCACGGTGGTTTATGGGGACATTTTGATGTTCAATTGGCGGGTTATGCTGAGTTTCCATCGTAGTTGATCTCTGAGTTATTAATTAGCGCTACGCAAAAATATGCCTTTAGAATATTGAAGCTTAAATCTACTCATATCCCCAAATTATTGCTGACAAAGTGAAAACAACTATTAGACCTTATATGAATCAATTGACGCCTAAAAATTGGATATTCATCAAACAGCATCTGACCCCTTATTTATTTTTATTACCCGCCTTACTTCTTTTGGCGTTAACAGTCTTTTGGCCTGCACTGCAAGCGTTTTACCTCAGCTTCACTAGGTATGAAGATATTGCCCAACCGCCACAATGGATTGGTTTCGCCAACTTCCTCAAGCTTTGGAAGGATGCAGTTTTTTGGAAAACCTTAGAAAATACTTTTCTATATCTTGTGGGTGTAGTCCCAATTTTAGTAATTGCTCCCTTAGTGCTGGCAATTTTGGTAAATCAGAAACTACGGGGGATGAATTGGTTTAGATCCGCCTACTACACCCCAGTGGTAATTTCAATGGTGGTTGCGGGAATAGCTTGGAAATGGCTGTATGCAGAAAACGGATTACTCAATCAGTTACTGAAAGCTTTGGGACTTTTCCCAGAAGGTATTCCTTGGCTAACTAGCCCAGCAAAAATTTTTGGCATTGTACCAATTTCTCTTGCTAGCGTCATGGCTGTCACTGTGTGGAAGGGACTAGGTTACTACATGGTGATTTATTTAGCGGGGTTGCAATCGATTCCTGGTGATGTGTACGAAGCCGCTGCGATCGATGGCTCTGATGGTATTAGCAAACATTGGGATATTACCATACCTTTGATGAAGCCGTATCTAGCACTAGTGGCGGTGATTTCGGCTATTTCTGCGACCAAAGTGTTTGAAGAAGTATATATTATGACCCAAGGGGGCCCACTCAGTAGCTCGAAAACGATTGTTTATTATCTATATGAGCAAGCCTTCAACAATTTGGAAATTAGCTACGCTTGCACAATTGGGCTAGTGCTATTTTTGATAATCTTGGGGTTATCAATTTTACGATTAGTTATTAATCAGCAGGGTGATGATAATATCACAATCTAATATTCACTTAAGTTAAATATCACAATCATAAAGTAAAAAGTTAGATCCCCGACTTATTAAAGAAGTCGGGGATCTGGACACCGCAATTTTTCATAAATCAGATTGGATTACTATATAGCGGTTCTCAATTGCATGGAATACAGACCTAACCCCCAGCCCCTTCCCTTCTAGCGTTGGGGAGTAAAATTCAAAGCCTCTCTCCTAAAAGGAGAGAGGTTTGGAGAGAGGTCAAAACTGTACTGCACCCAAGCGAGAACTGCTATATCTTCAATTTATAAAAATCATCTCCTATCAGCTACGACAATCTTAAAATATTCAAATATCTAGAGTTGATGAAAATACACATAATTTTTTACACCTTATTCCAAATTCCAAGTGTCTTATTTTAACTTTTGGAACAATCCCAAGACCTGGCGTTGCACTACCAATTTACCTCAGTATAAATCAAAAAATTAGGACGAAGCATTAAAATTAGATGTTGAACAGGTACGACAAGCTATTGAGAAGCAAGGAGAAGAGAAAACAGTAAGTAATTAACAATTCAAAATTCAAAATAGTTTTAGACAAGAATTTAAAACCGTGTTTGATACTCTACTACTGCACGACTATCATCAGTTAAATTAGTGGAAGCACGCACACGAAATTCATTGTTTATCCGATAATTAATACCCCATTGGAAGGGGTCATTTGTTGTTAGAATTTTGATACTGGAAACGGATATTTTGGAAGAAATATCAACCCCAGCTTCTCCTGCCAATTCCAACGTTGAACTGCTCCTTCCCGCTTCCGGATTATCAGAAATAATCGTAGGAAATATCCGCAGTTCACTTAAGCCAAAGGTACTCCCAATCTGGTTAAAAGCTGACTGAAAATTGTTGAACACAGCCGAGCCTGCGATGTTAATCAAACCCAAAGTACTGTCACCACGTCCTTGGGTGTCTACAAATCCACCTCCTAAAAGAGCAACAATTTCAGTTTGACTACGTGACGGACTGCTTGTTAGCTCTAGATTTTTATCTAGTTTGCTGGCGAGACCGTTGATAGTGGCTTCGACTCGAATACTCTCTAAGGCTGATAAACCTGTGGTATTTATCCGACTGAAATCATTACTTTGAATTACATCTAGTACCTTAGCAAATAGCCGAATATCTAACTCAGGATCGCGGGGTTGAGAGGGACTAAAAGTTGCAGTGTGTGTATAGCCACGAGCAAGGTTAAATTGGGTAGTAAATAAATTCACCCCTCCTTGTTCCAACCGGATAGTGCCATCGGGTATTGGCTGATTGATTGAGCCGTTAACTATGAGATTACCAGTTGCACGAAAGCTGAGAATAGGGGGACGGGTAATTTGGACGTTTTTGCCTAGTTCCAAATCTAGATTATTAAATCTGGCAATCGCATTTCCCGTCCCATTTTCAATTTCAGATTTGCTCTGCTTATTGGCTTTGGTGGGTGATACACCGAGACGACTATTTGCAGATGAAGTGGCATCGGTAGATTCTGCCAGCAATATCTGACCATTAAATAAATTTACTTGGCCGCCAATTACTGGGTTAAGTGCAGAACCAGTAATCTGTAAATTGCCGCTAGCACCTCCCAGGTAAAGTCCCTTTAGAGTTAACGCCAGCCGATCGAGATTAACAGTCAGGGGATTATTGATAGTGTTGTTATTGTTGAAAATGGGTATTTCTCCAGCAGCTTCTACCTTTCCATCGCTAAATCTACCCTGAAGATTTTCTACTAAGATGCTGTCAAAATTAAACAGCACTTTACCTGTGACATCTTCCAACTTACCTGGCAAAGCCTGGGCTGAAAAAATAGCATTATTAATAGTAGCAGTTCCATCTACTTCAGGTTTTTGTAATGTTCCGCGCACCTTGAGGTTTACTTCTCCTTCACCTTTCTCAAATACCACCTGCTTAGTCAATGCGTTTAACAGCGCCAATCCCTCATTTTCCAACTTCATATCTAAACTGATTTGCTCACTGTCTGGTGCAACGGTTGCAAAAGGCAATTTATAAGGTATGCTGCCAGTAATATCAACAGGTTTTGGCCCAGCAACTGCTACAGCACTACTAAAGTTTAAGCGTCCATTGGCATAGCTGAAACTTGCTGTTGCTGACTCTATTTTGTTCTGATTTAGTTTTCCTTCTGTGATTTGCAATTCCCCTCTACTTTGAGGATTAGCAATGCTGCCGGCTATTGCTGCTGTACCGTTAAGATTACCTGTGATTCCAACTGGCAGTTTGACAAAATTATCCAGTACTTGTACCGGAAAATTATTCACCCGCAGTTGACCAGATTGTTCATCACCACCAATATTACCCGTGAAGGCAATCAGCCTGTTTTTAGATTCGAGCCGTAAAGGTCGCAAACTCAAAACACCGTTTTCAAAGTTGCCTTCGGCAATCACTTGGTCGGCAGTATAAAAACGATTCCGTTCTTCCTTTTTACCCCAGGCAAAGTTTTGTCCATTCAAATTAAAATCCACTGATAATCCATTGGCTGTAGCTGTATTTACAGCCACTTCCCCATTGAAAGTCCCCTTCAAGTCTGCCAAATCTGGTATTGGAGTGGAATCAAGTCGTTGTTGCTCCTGTTCTGCTACCAAAGCTTCAATTTCAGAAAACCGTTGGATTTGGGTTAATAAAGTTTGATTTTGCACTCCTTGGGGGTTCGTAGTCAGATCCGCTGCTGTGCCGTAGATTGGTGCTGAACCACCTTGCAAATTTTGTATGTCATATACCTGTGCTATCGCTAGAACATCTTGGATCTCTCCCTGGTTGACGTTCAGTTTACCTTGTAATTGAGGGCCTTTAGGGGTTTGAGCAAAAGTACCGACAAGAGCGTAGCTACTTTTGCCTTTGACAAATTCACTACTGGCGAGTGTGGCTTTACCATTACCGTAGCGGAATTGAGCAGCTATTCGATCGCCTTTAACTCGGCCAATTTGCGGATTGGCGATCGCTAAATTCCCCGTTGCTGCCAATGTCTGCTGATTAAACAGCAAATCCCCAGTTAACAACCCAGCTATCTTACCAGCACCCAGGCGAGTAATTGGTGGCGGAGTCAAATTCAATATTTGTAAGGGGAAATTTGCGACTTTGAGTGCCCAATCATTCCCTTGAACATTACCTGTGAGGAATGCTTGCTGCCATTTTACTAAAAAAGATTTAGGACGATTATTAGCATCTAAATTGAAGGCCAGGCGATCGCTATTTCCTGCTAAGTTCAAATTTAAACCGCGTCCCTGTGCTGAATCGATGTTTCCAGTTAACAACGGCTCAAAAGCAATATCTTGAACAACCAAGTCTCGTAAATTAATTTGCCCTACCACATTTGGCAAGGGCAGTTTACCAGTTATTTGACCATTAAAATCTACTCTTCCCGCCACAGCAACCTGATTAGGAAGATTGATGGGTAACTGTTTTAAGTTGTAATTCTGGGCTTGGACGTTGAGATTTAGGGCAGTAATTTTCGGTATACCTGCTCCCTGAGCATTGGCTAATATGTTACCAGTAACATTTAAACCGGGAGCAGTTGCTCGTTCAATGGTAAGCCTTTCACCACTCCAAGCGATCGCAGCCGTCAGGGGTCGCTCAAGACCAGGGATACCTTGGGATAATTGCACCTGTCCAGCGGCACGCACATCAGCTAATTTGGATGATCCTAGCGTGCCAGCTAATTGCAATTGACCGCCAAACTGACCTCGCAATTGCTGATTTAACCGATTTAATTCCACACCTGAAGCATTAACTACAGCTTGATAGCGACCATTAGCCACTTGGATATTAGAAGCTGCGATCGTTCCACCTGCAACATCCACCCGTCCCTGACCACTGGCTTGGATAGTTTGCGGTTGGAACGACTCAACAGAACCCGCGACGTTTAACTGACCATTTAACGCTCCCTGGAACTGCTTTGGTACTGTTGCCAACTGCTGCAACGGTACATTCTTAGCTTGAACTTGCGCCTGATATACACCATTAGCAAGTTGGATATTAGAGGCTGTAATAGTCCCACCCGCAACATTTACCCGTGCTTGACCACTGGCTTGAATAGTTTGCGGTTTAAAAGGATCAACAGAACCCGCGACGTTGAACTGACCATTTAAGGCTCCTTGGAACTGCTTTGGTAGTGTTGCCAACTGCTGCACAGGCACATTCTTAGCCTGAACTTGCGCCTGATACACACCATTAGTAACTTGAATATTTTTAGCTGTAACCGTTCCACCGCCAATAGCAAGGCTACCTTCACCACTGCCACGCAGGGTTTTCAGGCTGAAATTATCTCTGTTGCCTGCTATTTGGAACGTACCCGCCAATGGATTATTTAAAGCTAGGGGAGACTGTTTCAATATTTGTCCCAACCGCACGCCATTAGCTACAAGTTGAGCAGAGAAGCCTTGGTCTTGCAGTTGGACATTAGAAACTGCAACTGTGCCGCCACCAATTTGAACTCCTGCACCATCAGTGCGAATCGTGGCAATTTCAAATGGTGCTGTGCTTCCTGAAAGGATGAGACGACCATTGAACTGTGCCCCAGCTAAAGAGACATTTTGCAGTTGACTTTTGTCTACAAAGGGTTGCAATTTTACCCCAGAGGCAACAGCCACAGCTTGCCAACGCTGATTGGCGTAACTACCAGTTGCCCGTACCGTACCACCACTTACATTAAGAGCCACATTGCGGAAGGAGACAGTGCGATTTGGAGCGATGCCTGCGGCAACCCCAGAGGGGAACGCAACTTCACCAGTTCCGGGGTAAGTTCCATTAGGAGCTTGAAACTGTACCACAGTTTGGACATTGGTAGAAGGGCCGATTAGTTGGGCTGTAGCTGAGACATTGCCGATTTGGAACGCGGGTGTTGTTTGATAAACTTTTGCGATCGCATCCCCTGGGACATTCTTGGCGGCGAAATTTAAATCCAGTTGCGGGGTTTTGCCAAGTTGAATTGTGCCAGCGCCTGTAATTTCACCACCAACTTTGGCTTTACCTTGAATATCTTTTAGGGTAATTAAAGAGGAACTAGTAACAAGCTCAAACTTACTACTGATGCTATCAAAATCAACTTTATCAATCCGGGCAGTTTGGATCGTGGCAACTGAACCTGAGAGAATTGGCTCTTTAGTTGATCCAGTAATCTGCAAAGAAGCTTGTACTTGTCCAGCGATCGCCACAGGTAGTTTTACCTTCAGAGTCTCCTGGGCATTAGCCAAACTCACCGCATTTACACGCCCCGCCAACTTAAAACCTGCTTGAGTGTCGATGATTCCCGTAGCCACTAGGGGAATTTTGCCGTAGTTGGTATTAACATTATTTAACTGCAACTCCGTTCCCTGAAAGCGGAGGTTTCCTTGAGTATTGCTCAACAGTTGCGGGACTTTGGGTATTTGAAGTGTTACCCCTTGCACAGCAGCGCTGCCAAACAATAAAGTCCGCTGTCCTGGTGTCAACCGAACTAACAAGTCGCCATTCGCTCGACCTGCCTGTAAGCTCAATGGTAACTTAATCAACCGAGTAATATCCTCAGCCAGGAAGTCTTGTGCTCGCAACTGGAAGTTGCCTGCTAGCACCTTGGAACGTGTCTCTCCCTGAATGGAAATACTGCCACCACTGTCTGCTTGACCCCCGACATTAAACCTGATCAACTGGTTGTTTGCTAAAAGTTGGGCAGAACCGTTGAGTTGAGAAAATCCTACGGGTAAGTGCTGAGTTTTGTTAGCGGATAGTTGTTGTTTAGCCGGTGCTGAGTTAAAAGTTGGGTATTCTCCTTTGCCCCCCTGCCCCTCTGCTCCCCTGTTCTGCGGCATCAACGCCAGCTTGGCATTGCGAAACCATAGTTTGTCCAAATCGGTTTTAATGGCGCTGCCTTCACCTGACGACACGATGTTAGTGGAAAGCCAGCGCCCTTGTTCATCCTGTTGAATGTAAATATCTGGATTGACTAAGGTGACATCTAGCTTTAAGTGGCGATTAAAAATTAGTTGTAACAGGTCAAAGCCTACCTCTACAACTTCGACTGTGGCCCGATCTGGATCTGTGGGTGTCGCTGGGATAGCTGAAGCCCCAAACTCCACTCCTGTCAACGAAAATTGTGTGACTCTTCCCAGTTTTACTGGACGGTTGAGTGTAGTCGTGAGACTTTGTTGTGCCAACGGCGTTAACTCTGTTTGGACAAAAGTCCACAACCGCCAAATACCAACAACAATTCCTAACAGTAAAAGTCCGCCCAAGGCAATGCTACCGCGACTCAACACCAGCAACCATAGACGCTTGCGGATAGGGGACGGGAAGTGAATATCTTGATTGGGAGATTTGGTCATTTGCTTTTACTGTATTAACTGCCGGATATCGCTGGCACACACAAGCATTAACTGGCACATTGATTCAGTATGCCATTTCCAGAATACGCCAACTAAACCCAAGACCTGATTGTTGAGTTATGGTATTTCCTTGATCCAATACTTATGCTTATAATATTGGCGTTTTCAGGAAAATCTGAATAGAGTGAAAATAAATTGTTCCTGTGACTTTCGCTGAGGCACAACCTAGAACTTTAATATTAATAGACCTTAAAAAAGACAGATGATTACACCAATGCGTCTTTTTGTGTTAATTTTTAATGCTCGAACGGAAAACGAGGGGATTCACACGATTCGGGAGGGCGATCGCAATAAAATTCTGATGTTCGAGTCAGAAGACGACGCCACGCGCTTTGCCCTGATGCTGGAAGCTCAAGATTTCCCCTCACCTACACCAGAGCCAATCGATGCTGAGGAAATCAAGGAATTTTGCGAAAGTGCTGGATATGAATGGGAAATCATCCCGGAAAACAGCAATTTAGTTGTCACTCCCCCGGAACTGAATGTGGAAGAAACTGACTGGCAAGTAGATGCCCAGAAGGAGGATACTGTTGAAGACACCTTCCCCCTTAATGAACAGCCACTAGAAGAACCAGAATTATCTGATTCTGAACTAGAGAAGATGCGTCGTAAATTGGAAGGATTGTTGTAATTAATCATTAGTCATTAGCAACTGGCTGATGACTAAGGATAAAGGATAAAGGACAAATGACAAACTTGCAGGAACGCGGGCATCTTTTAACCGAGCTGGTAAATCCTAACAGTCTAAACCTAGATCAGCTCAGTTCTCTAGAATTGGTGGAGCTGTTTAATAGCGAAGACCAAAAAGCAGTCGCGGCGGTGGCGGCGGTGAAAGTTCAGTTGGCAGAAGCTATTGATAGCACCGCAGAGCGTTTGCGCCACGGCGGACGCCTATTTTATATCGGTGCCGGCACAAGTGGCAGGTTAGGGGTGTTAGACGCTGCTGAGTGTCCACCTACTTTTTGTACGCCCCCAGAGTTGGTACAGGGGATTATTGCTGGTGGTGCAGGTGCGCTAGTACGCAGTTCCGAAGATTTAGAAGACAGCATTGAAGATGGGGAGGCGGCGATCGCTGGGCGACACATTACCCAGCTAGATGTGGTAGTTGGTATTACCGCTGGTGGTACAACGCCATTTGTCCACGGTGCGCTTTATGCTGCTCGTCAGCGGGGAGCTACTACTATTTTTATCGCCTGTGTTCCAGCTGAACAAGTTAGCTTTGATGCTGATATTGACATTCGCATATTGACAGGGGCAGAAATAATAGCTGGCTCAACTCGCCTGAAAGCTGGTACAGCCACTAAGTTAGCTTTAAATATCCTTTCCACTGGGGTGATGGTCAAGTTGGGTAAAGTTTACGGCAATCGGATGGTGGATGTGGCGGTAACAAATCAAAAGTTACGCGATCGCGCTTTGCGAATTTTGCAAGACCTCACAGGCTTAAGTCGGGAAGCTGCTGGTTTTTTATTAGAACGTAGTGGCAAGTGGGTTAAGCTAGCATTATTAATGCACTGGACTGGTTTGGAAAAAGACGAGGGCGATCGGCTTCTTTCAGAACACCAAAGTAATCTTAGGGCAGCTGTTGTGAGCTACAAAAACGACAAGCAACCTTGAAAAAATTTTTCTAAATAAATACTTTATATATGGCTGCTACTTGTCTTAGTAGCAGGCCTTTTTTTAAAGATAATATTTCCTATAAAAGTTTACTCAAACTGCTCAAAATTACAAAATATAAATTTAAATCAATATTTATATTAATTTTTACAATAATTTTTACAATTTCAAAAACTACTAAAAGTAAAAATCTTTAGAGGCTGCTAATCTTTTTTAAAAAAAAATTCAGAACTTATACGGTTATAATTCAGCATAAAAATTATTAAAATAAAATATTAACTACTGAATTCATCTTTGTAGACTATAGCAACCTACTTAAGTGATGAAATATTAGCAGAAAAGTTAATTCTGTCAATAAAAAACAACTCTGTGCTAAATGAATTATTTTCTAGCAATATTTTTGCTATTTTGCCATTTACCTTGCTTTTGATAAAGTTGATTTAGGCGGCTATATACCACATTTACGTTTTCTAATATGTCTACTAACCAATATATAGCTAGTGTGGGTTTTTCAACAGTTGGCTTTTTAATATAAGGAACAAAGTATGACCCACTCGGAATTTATTCTTTCAAATGACCTACTTAATGAATTTAAAACTTGTACTCAACTGCAATACAATGGCAAGTTAAATATTAAAAGTTCAAAGGGCAGCCAATGGACTTTTTATTATCGGCTGGGACGCATAGTTTGGGCAACAGGGGGAACTCATCCCTTCCGACGCTGGCGTAGACATATGATCCAAAATTGTCCTCAGATTGATGTTGATAAATTGCAGTTGCATTTGCAAGACATATCAATAGATTACTGGGATTACCGCCTTATAGAAATCTTTTATAAAAAACAGAAAATTCAGAGAGAACAGATTCAGTCTATTGTTGAAAAGACGATAGTAGAATTATTATTTGACCTAGCTCTGGAAGGAAATTTTGCTTCTATAAGTTGCAATCGTAGCCAAGAATTTATCTTAGAAACTCCAATGAGCTTCACGAGTGCAGAAATATCTGTAAAGCAGATGCAAGACTCGTGGAAAATTTGGTCAGAAGCTGGTTTAGCAAATTTTTCTCCTGACTTGGCACCAGTCCTGCGGCGACCAGAACAACTTCAGCAGATGGTAAGTCCATCTGTCTACAAAAACTTTGTCAATTTAATCAACGGCAAATTTACTCTGCGAGATTTAGCTGTGAAAATGAAGCAGAGTGTACTGCCACTCACTCGTTCGTTGCTTCCCTATATCCTTAAAGGAATCATTGAATTGGTGGAAGTACCTGACTTGCCCTTAGGAGTTGCTGAAGTCAACAATAACTCTCCCACCACACAACCAAAGAAGCGGACTGCTCCACTAGTGGCTTGCGTCGATGATAGCCCTCAAGTATGTAAAATGCTAGAGGATATTATCACTTCCAATGGATTGAGGTTTGTGAAGATTCAAGATGCTGTACAAGCTCTACCAACCCTTATTCAGGATAAACCAGACCTGATTTTCTTGGATTTGATTATGCCAGTTGCCAGTGGTTATGAAATTTGCACTCAGTTGCGACGAATATCTACCTTTGCCAACACACCAATCATTATATTAACAGGCAGTGATGGTTTTTTGGATAGAGTTCGTGCCAAAGTAGTTGGTTCTACAGATTTTCTCACTAAACCTGTAGCGGCTGATAAGGTAATGAGTATAATACGTAAATATTTACCCACACCGAGTGTCCCTACGGATAAAAGTAAAGCTAATTTAGAAATTTGTAATTAGAGGGAATTAAAAGCTATTTATAAACAAAATGTTAAGTGTAGATTGTGTGACTATGCTACGTTGATACTGGAAGTAAAAAAATAAATAAAAATGCCGATATACAGTATGTATTTTTGATACGTTACGCTCCACTTTAACGCACACTGTAAGTTTAATAATTGCTTAATAAATGGTCTATTAGGAATTTTTTTTAGCAATTCCTCATCAGATAATTGGATTAACTTTAAAACTTCATTACTGAATATGAAGCTATTAATAATAGCCCTAAACAAAATTATTTTATAATTGATCTACTTTTCAATTTAAGTAGAAATAAAACTATTTAGTATTTAATGTATATTAAGTTATGTTGATTACGTACTTTTTCTGAGGTTGATATATCAAGATTGAATCAAAATTAGACAAATACAAGTTTTTGTATTTATGGCAGTCCTATTTGAGTTATGAAATATTAGTTAGGTGAAAGAGGTTAGGGGCTAGTTTCTAGTCCTTTCCATGTCTTTGTTCAAGAATCATTTAGGATTTGTATGTCTAATTTGTTTACATTTTGATGAAATTTAACTAGTAATTGCCATGAATACTGTTTTAGTAGTTGAAGATGGCTTAACTGATATGGAAATAATCAGCCGTTACTTGCAACAGGCAGGTTATTCTGTGATTAGCGCCATAAGTAGTGAAGAAGCTCAAGAGAAAATAGATAAAAATAAGCCAGACATAATATTTCTCGACGTAATTTTACCGGGTAAAAGTGGTTTTGAAATTTGCCGAGAATTGAAAAATAATCCCAACACTAGCAAAATCCCTGTAGTTTTTTGTTCTACAAAAAATAGTAATGTAGATAAAATATGGGGTAATATGTTGGGCGCTGATGGTTATCTAGCAAAACCGATTGATCGAGAAGAACTAGTGGGGATTTTAAAGCGATTAATTAATTAGGAAAAGCCTCCTCTTATAAATAAACAACTACTATAAGTCACTATTTTGAAGATAGAACCTCCGCAAGCTAAAATAATAACTGCAAATAGGGCATAAAGATAAATAATTAAAGACAAAGGATCAATAACTTTGGAAACCCAGGAAAAGTTTTTAAGTTTTAATTTGGGACTAAGGGATACAGCCGTAATTTCGTTACAACACATCACAGAAGTTTTGCAAGTATCATTACCAGAAATATGTGGCGTTCCTCAGATGCCCAGTAGCGTCTTTGGTATTTATAACTGGCGCGGTGAGATGCTTTGGTTAGTGGATTTAGAGGCAATGTTAGGTTATCCTCCAATTTCGCAAGGATCAAATTTACTTTCAAGAATGATGGCGATTGTTTTGGAAAGTAAGGGTAAGTATTTGGGATTATTGGTGCGACAGCTTATAGATATTGAATGGCTGGATACTCAGCAAATGAAACCCCCAACTACCGAATTATTTTATCCTAAAATATCACCTTTTTTACAGGGATATTTTATTAATAATTCTGAAGAGATAATTTTTAATTTGGATGCCATAACCATTATCCAAGCTCCCATGTGGGCGATTCATAATTGAACGTTTAATAACGGGTGATTAGGCATAGTATTTTAAAACTTACTATTTCTTAATAACCAGATTCTATTTCATTACTACCTGCCAAATATCCACTTATTAGCCATAACAAATTTTGAGGTTAATCAAATGACATTCTTGTATAACAATAGGCATGAAAATGAGCATCTAATCTCGGAATTAGAAAATCCGAATGGTAACGTTAATATAGCAAATCTTGCTAGCAATGAAATATCTTTATTAAATGCGATCGCTCAGGAATTTAAGATTTGGCGGCGACAGTTGCAAGACATTACAACTCATATGCGCCAAGCGCCAGACCTTGATACATTACTTAAAATCACTGTGGCGCAAATTAGAGAAAAGATTGGATGCGATCGCGCCTTAATTTATCAATTTACTTCTCTAGAATCAGGTAATGTTTTAGCAGAATCTAGAACACTAGGTTGGACACCAACTTTAGGTGAAAATATTCCAGGAATTATTTTTGGCTTGTATACCAATCAAGATTATATAGAATCTGTAGTTATTGACGATATCAATCAGATTCAACTTACCCCATATCAAAAGCAACTGCTAGAGAAATTTCAAATTAAAGCTAGTTTGAGTTTACCGATTTTAGTAGGAGGTAAAGTGTGGGGCTTACTGGTAGTAAATAATTGCTACTCAACACGTCAGTGGCAAGAGGTAGAAATTAGCCTACTATCTCAAATTACAACAGAACTGACCTACAAATTGCAGAGCTTTGAATTCCAAAAAGAACAGCAACAGCGGCTACTAGCAAAAAAATCGGTAGCTAAAGTTATTGACAAAATTCTGCGGGTATCAAATGTTGATAAGCTTTTTCAAACAACCACTCAAGAAGTACGTCAATTACTTAAATGCGATCGCGTCGGCGTCTATCGCTTCAAACCTGATTGGAGTGGCGAATTTGTAGCTGAGTCAGTAGGTAATGGCTGGATAAAAATGGTAGGCCCCGATTTTTACATGGTTTGGGAAGATAGCCACTTACAAGACACTCAAGGAGGACGTTATGCCAAGGGTGAAAGCTTTGTAGTCAATGACATTTATCAAATGGGCCATGCTCAATGTCACATTGACATTTTAGAGCAGTATGAAATGAAGGCTTACATCATTGCGCCGATATTTTCTGGAGAAAAATTATGGGGTTTGCTGGCAGCTTACCAAAATTCTGGGCCTCGTGATTGGCAACCTTGGGAAGAAACCTTTTTGGCTCAGATTGGCTTGCAATTTGGTGTAGCTATCTCACAAGGTGAATATCTAGAACAAATGCAGACGAAATCTGAGCAACTAGCTCAAATAGTTGAACAAGAGAAAGTTTTCACTAAGATAGTCAATCGCATCCGACAATCTTTAGATGTAGATAGTGTCTTCAAAATAACCACTCAAGAAGTGCGTCAATCACTGCGATGTGATCGCGTTGCTGTCTATCGCTTTAACCCTGACTGGGGTGGCGAATTTGTGGCTGAGTCTGTGAGTAATGGTTGGTCAAAACTGGTAGGCCCTGATATTAAAACCGTTTTGGACGATACCTACTTGCAAGAAACTAAGGGAGGTAGGTATGTCAGAGGTGAAAACTTTATCGTTAATGACATCTATCAAGTAGAGCTTGCTCCCTGCCACATTGAGATTTTAGAGCAGTTTGAAGCCAAAGCTTACATAATTGTTCCTATATTCTTTAGGGATAAATTGTGGGGCTTGCTAGCAGCGTATCAAAATTCTAGCAGCCGTGAATGGCAAAGCTGGGAAGTTAACTTTTTGGTTCAGACTAGTTTGCAATTTAGCCTAGCTAAATCACAGATAGATTATTTGGAATTAGTTCGGGTTAAATCTGAGAAACTAGCTCAGATAGCGGAACAAGAGAAAGCTGTCACCAAGATCAGTAACCGCATCCGGCAATCTTTAGATGTAGAAGAAGTCTTCAAAACAACCACTCAAGAAGTAAGGCAATTACTGCGATGCGATCGCGTCGCCGTCTATCGTTTCAATCCTGACTGGAGTGGCGAATTTGTAGCGGAGTCAGCAGGTCATACTTGGATAAAACTGGTAGGCCCCGATATCAAAACCGTCTGGGAAGATACCCACTTACAAGAAACTCAGGGAGGTCGATATGTCCAAGGGGAAAACTTTGTTGTAAATGACATCTATCAAGTAGGTCATTCTCCTTGCCACATTGAAATTTTAGAACAATTTGAAGTCAAAGCTTATGTAATTGTTCCTGTATTTGCTGGGGAACAATTGTGGGGCTTGCTGGCAGCTTATCAAAATTCGGAAACTCGTGATTGGGAAGAATCGGAAGTAACTTTGTTAGCACGCATTGGCAGCCAGTTAGGACTGGCATTACAACATACTGAATATTTGCAGCAAGTACAAGCGCAGTCAGCAAAATTAGCAGAAGCAGCAGCACGAGAAAAGGCAGCCAAGGAGTTACTACAACAACGATCTGTTCAACTTTTAACAGCCCTTAGACCCGCCCTCAACGGCGACTTAACAGTCCGCGCACCAATTACAGAAGACGAACTAGGCACGATCGCTGATGCTTACAATAATACTCTGCAAGCACTACGGCAAATAGTTCTTCAGGTACAAGGGGCTGCTCAACAAGTTGCCCAAACTTCTAGCAAAAGTGACGCTTCATTAGCAGGACTGACGAATCTGGCGCAACAACAATCTGAGGAAATTACCGCAGCATTAGGCGAAATTCAACAGATGGTGGATTCTACTCAAGCTGTGGTGGCGAATGCCGAGTTAGTACAACTAGCAGTGCAACAAGCCAATCAAACTGTAGAGTCTGGTGATACTGCGATGAACTTAACTGTAAAAGCAATCCAAGGAATTCGTGAAACCGTTGCTCAAACCAGCAAAAAGATTAAACGCCTCAGTGAATCTTCGCAAAAAATCTCCAAAGTGGTGAATTTGATTGGTAATTTTGCCACACAGACAAACGTACTGGCTCTGAATGCAGCCATTGAAGCTACTCGTGCCGGTGAATATGGCAAAGGCTTTGCAGTTGTAGCTGATGAAGTCCGTTCTTTATCTCGCCAGTCAGCAGCAGCAACTATTGAAATAGAAAAATTAGTCCAAGATATTCAAGCAGAAACTGGGGAAGTCGCAGTAGCGATGGAAACTGGTATTCAGCAGGTAGTAGAAGGTACAAATCTTGTCAGTAATACTCGCCAAAACTTGAATGCGATCGTTTCTGCAACTGCCGAAATTAGTCAGCTAATCGAGCGAATTACCGCAGCAACTCAAAAACAAATGACGCAATCTGTAACAGTAACTAAATCAATGCAAGATGTAGCAGAAATTGCTAATAAAACTTTTGCTGAATCTCAAGAAATTGCTACAGTATTCCAAGATTTATCAGGGATGGCGCAAGAGCTATTCACAACTGCTAGTAAGTTTAAAGTCAAATGAATTTTAGATTTTGTGTAAAGTAGGAGCGCCGGAAGTCGCATTGGTGTCAACTTAAGGACAAACCCCTTTAAGTTTCTAGCCTCTGGCTGGAAATGCTCTTTAATTGTAGTTCTGCCGCAAGTTTTAAGGCGGAGCCTCCCATTAGCCATTCCCAGTCAGAGACTTCTTTTCGAGATAATCTCTAAAAGTTTTTTCTAGTCAAGCTTTTACCTTAAGTTGACACCAATGCGGAAGTGCGCGCTCCTACTTTACGCAACAAATGCAAAATCCCAAATTTAAAATATGATTACAGATAAGGAAATTCGTGAGCAAGGATACATCTACTTTTTGGCTGAAGCCCCAGAATTAGTACAAATTATTGAACAAGAACTATTTAGCTTATCCGAAGGTTATAGCACTGCCAAAATTCACAACTTAATGCGAGCTACTCATACAATTAAAGGTGGCGCTGCTAATGTAGGGCTAGAAGTAATTAAGATGATAGCCCATTTTTTAGAAGATGTATTTAAGGCTTTATATAACCCAAAAGTGGTGATTGATGCCGAATTACAAACACTTTTACTACAAGCTTACGAATGTCTTAGCATAGCATTAAATACCGAATTAATAGGTAGTACTGTTAATGACGAAGAACTGCTTCATCGAGCAAGTTCAGTGTTCGCACAGTTGCAAGAAAAACTGGGTGATGCATTTGGTGCTGAGTCTCATATCCCCACTTCTGAGGAATTGGGGTTTGATATTGTGCAGTCCGTTTTTGAAGTAGGAGTAGAGCAACGTCTAAACAGTATTGCTCAAGCTGTTAACAATCCACCAAATAATGACGATTTTATCGAGTTCTTACACTCTCAAGCTGAGGTGTTTCTCGGTTTAGCAGAATCTCTAAATTTACCTGGATTGGGAGAAATTTCCCAAACAATTCTCTCAGCGCTGCAAGCAAACCCCGCTCAGGTGCAGCAAATTGCAGAAATTGCCCTTGCAGATTTACAACAAGCACAACAATTCGTATTAGAAGGCGATCGCACATCTGGTGGAGAAACTTCTCCAGCTTTGCGAAAACTAACGACAGTGACAAATAATGAGTTATCTAGAGAATTGCAAAATAATTCATCTGCTGGCGCATTGATTCTCAGTGAAGAACAATTTTACCAGTTTCTCACTACATCTGACAACAATAAAAACGAATCTGTAAAGCCAACAACTGCCAAGTTTTATTTAAAAGTAATTCGCTACATTTTTGGCTGGTTTAATCACCAGATGGAAATCCCAGAATCAGAACTAAGTTTAACTTTACTGGTTCCTACATTAGAAAGAAAAAGTCTACTTAAGTATATCGAAAACTGGCTGAAAAGTTTTCTTGATTTTGTCAAAGATGGAGAAGATAGTAAAAGCCTTTCTATTTATAGATATGGGATCATTTTAATCATCTTATTTGCAGTAGTTAAATTTCAATATTCTGTTAATAAAGCTGATAGCTACATTTCAGTAATTAAAATAGTACAAAATCGAATTAATACATTAGCACAACAATATAAAAAATATCCTCCTGTTACTAGTAAAGAGAAAAATTGGCTTGATAGTCCCAAATTACAAATACTGCTAGTTATTAAAGAAATATCTAAATCTCAATCTTCTCAAACAACTGAGAACCTACTAGAAGCAATATGGGGAGAAGAAGCTAGCCAAAACCTTGCTGCTGAAATCGTGACGATCCAGACTGATGATTCTTCTGAAAAGCTTGATTCATTAACTGTCACAGAGCAGGTAGTTATAGATGTTTCTGAAACAGCTATTGAACTCATTCCTGATTTAGCTACACAAATAAACAAAGAAACAGAAGATAAATCACAGTATCTTCAAACTAAAAATTTTCGCCAACCTTCATTTATTCGAGTAGATACAGAGAGACTGCAACACCTTAATTATTTAGCAGGAGAATTGCTAATTTCCCAAAAACGGCGGAGTTTACAAGATGAACAAGTCAAAGAAATAATTGAGCAATTAATACAGCAACTAACTAGACACCAAACGACTTTAAATGAATTACGTGATTTACCATTACAAATACAAAATATTACCTCACAACAAACGCAAAGTTTTGCAGTGAAGTTTGACTCTTTAGAAATGGATGTGTATACAGAATTTCATATGACATTGCATGAAGCAATAGAAGAGACACTGCAACTACAAGAAACCACAGAGTCTCTTGACTTGCTCGTGACGCAAGCTGCTCAAATTAGTGACAAACAAGAGAATTTAACTCTTAATATTATAGATAGCTTAGTAGAAGCACGAATGTCGCCTTTGGGTAATATCCTGAATCGCTTCCCCCACATGGTAAATAAGTTGGGGAATGTTCATGCCAAACTTGTAGAATTGAAACTTACTGGTACTGAAGTACTAGTAGATAAAGCGATCGCCGAAAAGCTTTATGATCCTTTGTTACACTTAGTGCGTAATGCTTTTGACCACGGGATTGAAGCCCCGCAAGTTCGCCGAGAATTTGGTAAACCAGAACAAGGTTTAATCGAAATCTGTGCCTATCATCAGGGTAGCCAAACTGTTATCGAAGTTCGGGATGATGGTCAGGGATTGAATTTAGACAGAATTCGCAGAAAAGCTAGTGAATTTTATGCCATACAAACTGAAGAAAAAACTAGAACTTATGCTTCTAATCTGGCTGAACCTGAACTTTTAGATTTGATATTTTCACCTGGATTTTCTACAGCTAATAAACTTAGTGAAATTTCTGGGCGTGGTATGGGTTTAGATATTGTGCGGACTCAGATGCACGCACTCAATGGCTCAATTTCAGTTCAATTTATACCCGACCAAGGAACAATATTCATCCTCAAAATTCCTTTTTCTATGACTACAGAAAAATTAATGTTAGTTCAAGCCAAAGGTATTGTTTATGCCCTTACTTTGGACAGTATCGAAAAAATATTGATTCCCTCGGATCAGCAGATTAAAGAAATTGAAGGAAAAAAAGTCTTACATTGGAACACAGACAATGATGAGACTATGGTCAGCCTCCGTCAACTTTCAAAGTTGATAGATTATAATGGTTCATTCCTAAATAGTGCTACTCCATACAACACATCAAATACTCCTGACGCAAACATAGCGAAAAATCCGGTGCTTTTATTACGACGAAATCAGGGAACATTTGCTTTAGAAGTTGACCAAATAATCGGTGAACAAGAACTAGTAATCAGACCTTTAGGAAATGCGATCGCACCGCCAAAATATATTTATGGTTGTAGTAGTTTAGCCAATGGTAATCTCATCTTAGTGATTGATGCTTCATTGCTGGTAAAGTCTAGTGACCAACAAACAACACTTGATATCAGAGCGCTACCAATAGCTTCTTCGTCAAATAAAAAAGCCTTACCGATATCAGGACATTCTTTTTCATCTACACCATTACTTGCTGCATCTACTTCCACAACAAGTATAGAAACTCAACCCAGCTATTCTCAAGAGCCAGATAATAAATCACCAAAAGTTGTTTTAGTAGTAGATGACGCAATTAGTCTCCGCCAAACTCTCTCTCTGACTCTGCAAAAATCTGGCTATCAAGTTATACAAGCCCAAAATGGTGTAGAAGCTTTAGAAAAGTTACAGTTACATCCTGAAATTCAAGTTGTCGTCTCTGATTTAGAAATGCCACGAATGAATGGTTTTGAGTTATTGAGCAATTTCCGTCAATCTCCTAATTTAGCAAAAATACCTGTAGTGATTCTCACTTCTCGCAGCGCTGAAAAACATCGTCAGCTTGCCCAAGAATTGGGTGCAAAGGCTTACTTAACTAAGCCTTATTTAGAGCATGAGTTTCTCTCTACAATTAAGGGTTTAATGACCAGTAATACAGATGATTTTAACCATTTACTCATGGTGACAAATCATTGAGAAACCATAAGCGTTGTATCGATGGCGTTTGATGCCCTTATTATAAGTCAGTGACGAAAAGTTTAGCGTTTGGGTGCAGGTTCGCCAAACTTAATCAAAAGCGCGATCGCAATACTAACAAGCAAAATTAACGTCATGCTCAAGGCTGAACCAAATCCCCAATTTTGCGTTGCTCCAAGAAACTGGTTATAAACTAACCGCGCCGCCGTCATACTAGAAGCACCACCAAGTAATTCTGGATCGACAAAATCCCCCAAGCCTGTGATGAATACAAGCATAGAAGCAGCCGCAATTCCAGGCAAAATTTGCGGTACGGTTACTTGAAAAAAAGTTTCCACCGGATTTGCACCTAAATCAGCCGCTGCTTCTAACAACCGCTTGTCTAGCTTTTCGAGAGAAGCATATAAAATTAAAACCATATAGGGTAACAAGCTGTAACTCATGCCAATAAATACAGCTTGACTTTGGTTAAGTAATTCCAAAGTATGCAAGCCAAAATTGCTGAGTAAACTGTTCAATAAACCAGTTGGACGAAGAATTGTAATCCAAGCATAGGAGCGAAGTAACGAGGAAGTCCACAAAGGTAATATAAAGCCTAATAGCAGCAAATTTCGCCAACGCTGTGGCGCTATCTGAGCAATCCAATAGGCGACAGGGAAACCCAAAATTAAACAAATTATTGTAGTACCAAACGCAAAAAATAGCGATCGCCCAATTACTTGCACATAAAGCGGATCAAATATTCGGATGTAGTTTTTGAATCCGTTGGGATTGACCAAATCTCCCGGCCGGATGTCTGCAACCAAACTTAACTCGAAAATTATCAAAGTTGGCAGCACCAATAAAAGTAATAACCAAATCCCAGATGGTGCAAGTAATACCAAAGGTTGAAGCCAGTTTTCTCGCAGGCGATGCAATCCTTTTATTTGAGAAATATCATTTTTTTCAAAATTCATCACTTCTAACTCCTAACTCCTAACTCTTTTAACTGCTAGTTAATTGAGTCCAATAGCGATCGTAAACCTCTTCAAATTCTCCTACAGGGGTAACACGTTCACAATTTGCTAAAAACGACTCTGATGGAAATAAATTAGCATTGTTTTGGATTGTTTTTGGCAATTGCTCAAATCCAGCACTATTAGGCGTAGAAATACTCAAACGTTGACTGATTTTGGCTGCTAATTCTGGTTGCAGGATCATGTTAATCCAAGCATAAGCTCCAGCTAAATTGGGGGCTGCTTTGGGAATAACAATAGTGTCTGTCCATAATGAAGAACCGCTGCGAGGAATCACATATTTTAGTTTAGGATTTTCTTGAGAAATTTTTACCGCATCTGCTGAATAGCACATTGCCAATAGTAAATCTCCTGCTAAAATTTGATTTTGCCAAGCGTCGGTGTCAAAACGTGCGATCGCAGGTTTTAGCACCTTCAACTTTTCATAAGCTTGTTTGATTTGTTGTTCATTTTTTGAGTTGTAAGAATAACCTAGCATCCGTAACGTCGCACCCATAACTTCTCGAACATCATTGAGCAAGGTCATCCGCTGATTAAGTTGCTTTTGGTTTTGCCAAAGGTAATCCCAGTCTTGTGGTGTATCTTTTATTTGTTCGGAATTGTAAAGAAAACCTGTTGTCCCCCAGTTAAAAGGGATACTATATCGGTTATTGGGGTCATAACTAGGATTCTGAAACCGGGGAAATAAATTCTCTAAACCGATTAAGTTATCATGATTTATTTCTGTTAACAAACCTTTCTTTACCATCTTCTGCACCATATAATCAGATGGATAGATGATGCTGTAAGTCCCACCACCTCCAGCTTGCAACTTAGCCAGCATGACATCATTGGAATCATACACATCCGCTAGCACTTTCATGCCAGTTTGGGTGCTAAAGGTTTTCAATAATTGGTTGTCAGTATATTGCGTCCAGGTAAAGATATAAAGTTGGTCACGTTGACTAGAAGTATTAGAATTAGCACGGACTTCACCCAGCCTCCAGCCACAACTAGCTAAAGATAAGCTAGAAAGCGTTGCCACCCCTTTTACAAATTGCCGTCTGTTAGTCATTAAGTTAGAAGTTATTCATCGACAACTTCTAGATTACGGTATACCTCATAGCCCTTGGGGTGATTTCCTGGGGTAAATGTATCATTCTTCACACTTATCAAACGCACCCTTTCCTTTTCCTATGGTTGCTCACTACGCGAATGTAACGCTCTGCGAACGGGTAAGATGTGGGGCTTCTGTCGGAGTTAGCTAAAGACTTTATTTTACTTTTGGACTTGGTTAATTTATGATGGTTATCCTCCCTCAAAGAGATCCCTGGATGAAAGGAGTTTTCCAACATACGGGTATCAGTGGGACAACAAACCAGAAGTTTTTGCAGAGAAAATTATGTAGATTTTGACTATATGGCTTAAACTAATAAGTCTATGACCATATTTCTTATAGCTTCAATCAATAGGCTGTTATGCTCTTCCCAAGAAAGCCAAACAAGTTTGTAGAGAATTGCGGCACAAAGTAGTTAAATATGTTGTTAAACATTTGTAAACTGTTAGCAGCCGAGTAGCCGCGTGTCACATCTTGTTAAGGAATTATTATGAGACAACTTGTTATCGTTGAGCGCGTATGCCTCATTGGTCATATCGTGTCAAAAGCCTTTGGATTGGTAGGGATGCTACTGGTCGTACCTAATGCTGAAATAATTTTAAACTTATCGCAGGTTGGCGAAACTGCCATACAGTTAAGTATGGCTGGCGGTGGTGTAGTTGATATCATCTTGGGGACAATAGCTGTCTCTATTTATGCCTACCGGACGTTGGGATTAGGAACTTGGCTAGCATTTATGCTGCCGGCTATGTTTATCTCTTTGGGAAGTGAACTACTGGGAACCAGTACAGGTTTTCCATTTGGTGATTATAGCTACTTGAGTGGCTTGGGTTATAAGATTGCTGGGCTAGTTCCTTTCACAATTCCTTTATCTTGGTTCTATGTTGGGCTGTCGTCTTATTTAATTGCTAGAGCTGGTTTGAAAGTGGCTCAAAAACCCAGTTGGGGACGCCATATTGCTGCTATAGCCGTTGGTGCTTTGCTCTTCACTTGCTGGGATTTTGCCCTTGAGCCAGCTATGAGTCAATCTTCTCTGCCCTTCTGGTATTGGGAACAACCAGGAGCTTTCTTTGGGACACCTTACCAGAATTATGCAGGTTGGTTTGGCACTAGCGCCCTGTTTATGAGTGTGGCAGGATTGTTGTGGAGAAATTCATCGATTAAATTGGAGCGATCGCAACTCAATCTCCCCTTAGTCGTTTATTTAACTAACTTTGCCTTCGCCGCCGGACTAAGTTTGGCTGCTGGGTTCTCCATCCCTGTATTGCTCGGCTTATTGCTTGGTGTGGCTCCCGCCGTGGCGCTGTGGTTAAGGAGTTCAACCACACCCATTCCAGTTGCTGTTGAATCAGCAAGCAAGGAAGTATCAGTAGCAAAGGTTGAAGTTGCCTTGAAATAGCCTAGAGATTGGGGAGTGGGGAGTGGGGACAAAAGGAATAATCCATGCCCAATGCACAATAACGCCACTTGACGCCAGTCCGCTCAAGTCGGGAGACCCTTTCGGCAGTTCCTCCTGGGCGAAATCCCCATCGCCCTTGGCGTCTCCCCTTCTCCCATTCGTGAGAGGCTAACGCCAAGGGAGAAGACGGGACTGCCTCACCACACGGCTGGCTCCTCCACTTGGGGAGACTTTTACAGCCCTTCTCAAGACAGGAGACGCTCTTGCGTTCGGGCATCCTACGGCAGGCGCCAGCCTCTCACGAATGGGAGAAGACCACAGTGGTTCCCCCATGCCCATTTATTTTGTATAATCGCAATTTTAATTGTTAAGTATTTTGACAACAGTAGACAACGCTTTAATAGTAGAAAGCGCCATCTCCCTTTTATTGCTACTTATCCAAGTACCAGCAACGGCGATTCTGTTTTCGCGCCTGCTAAAGGGGCCAAGACGCCTTCCCCCAATAGAACCGCAACAGCCAACGCCGGAGCTTTTGGGTAGGGTTAGTGTCGTTGTTCCCACGCTGAACGAGGCGCTTCGCATTAGCCCTCTGTTGGCTGGTTTAAGTCAACAAAGCTACGAAATTCGGGAAATTATTGTTGTAGACAGCAAGTCTGGTGATGGCACCCCCGACTTGGTAAAAGCGAGACAGCAGAAAGATCCGCGCTTTCGGGTGATCACAGATGACCCCTTACCCTCTGGTTGGGTGGGGCGTCCTTGGGCGTTGCATAACGGTTTTCTATATAGCTCTGAGGCTAGTCAGTGGTTTCTAGGGCTGGATGCTGATATCCAACCGCATCCTGGTTTGGTTGCTGGTTTGGTGAAGACGGCCGAAGCACAAGGCTATGATCTGGTTTCCCTTTCACCCCAGTTTATCCTCAAATATCCCGGAGAGTGCTGGCTACAACCGGCTTTATTAATGACTTTGCTTTACCGATTTGACCCCGCTGGGATCAATACAGACCAGCCAGAACGGGTGATGGCAAATGGGCAGTGCTTTTTGTGTCGCCGCTCGGTTTTAGCTGCTGTGGGTGGCTATAGCAGTGCGAGTGCTTCTTTTTGTGATGATGTCACTTTGGCACGAAAGATTGCTGCTCAAGGGTATAAAGTGGGCTTTTTAGATGGTGCAAAGGTGCTAAAGGTACGGATGTATGAAGGGGCGATGGAGACGTGGAAGGAATGGGGGCGGAGTCTGGATCTTAAAGATGCAACAACTCGATCGCAGTTGTGGGGAGATTTATGGCTACTCACATCTGTTCAGGGTCTACCCCTTTTAATTCTCCTCACTTTTTTGTTGATTTCTCCCCCACTCGGATACTTGCTACATACGCCATTAATCGCGTCTTTACCCACTCCCCTACTCCTCCTGGTGGGACTGAATTTATTCTTGGTGGTGATTCGCTTTGCTATGCTAATTGCGATCGCCCCTTCCTACGATCGTAAAAGCGCCAAAGGCAGCTGGTTATTCTGGCTTTCCCCTTTGGCTGATCCTTTAGCTGTGTTGCGAATCTTCTTATCTGCGTTCCATACCCCGCGCGAGTGGCGAGGACGCAAATACAGTGCTGAATTATGAGTTATAAATTATGAATTTTCAACTCCTTACTCCTTACTCCTCTTCACTTCCTACTTGATCCCCGCGTTCCAGTTCCCAAAGAATTTGATTTCCTTCACGACGTACCCGTGACACTATCCAGTTTCGCCAGCGCCATTGATCTCCCCGACTGGTAACAGCGCTGGCGTGGACATCCATCAAGTCTGCTAACTCAGAACTAGTGATTAAGTAGCCTTTTTCAGAGATTTCATCAGCAATACGCAGAGTTTCGACCAAGCTGCGGAGTTGCGAAACCCTCATTTCTGGCGGTTTCTCTTCGGTTGCGGCCGCAATTGGCCCAGTTGATGGTTCCATAAGAGTTATTTCTGGTGCAGAAGTACTGACTTGTTGTCTACTTTGGTTAATTACTCTAGAGTTTTTCTCAAAATCAGCTACTTTTGCTACATTTAGTTCATTTGTAGAAGGTAAAGATTTATAAAAATTTGTCGGAGTTAATTGTTGTAGCGAAGGGATTTTGCCACTCGCATAGGTGCGAGCGATCGCATCACAACGTTCGTTACCTATGTTACCAGAATGTCCCCTGACGTGTTGCCATTTTACCTGTTGGGTATTAAGTTGATCGAGAGTTTCCAAAAGGTCTTGGTTTTGGACGGGTTTACCATCTGACTTTTTCCAGCCTTTATTTTTCCAGCCTTTCACCCACTTGGTAACGCAGTTAATCAGGTATTCGCTATCAGTATGAAGGGTGATGGCTTGGGCTTGTTGAGATGTTTGCAGGAATTGTAGGGCTGCGATCGCAGCTTGCATTTCCATTTTATTATTAGTGGTGTGAGCAGATGCATCGCCCATTTCGTGGATTGAGCCATCGCTGAAATAGACAACTACTCCCCAACCGCCAGGGCCAGGGTTCCCGGTGCAAGCACCATCGGTGTATATGCTTTGGATTGTGAGTTGGGTGGACATGGTTTAGGATATCGAACATTTACTAATATTTGTCAAGTCTCAACCTCTGCTTTTTCTTCAAAACCCTGATCATTAAAGTGTTTTATAATTGTTAATAAACTTCCCAGTAATGCATAGCTGATCAAAGAACGGTTGATATTGGTTAAGGTGCGTCTCGTTTTTGTCCGGTCATTCATCCCAGGCTGCCCGAAGTGACAGACGTGGGCTTCTGCCCAATTAAGCTTAAGCTAAGATATTCTGATTATATGAATGTATTTGTGTTGGATAGGCTTTCGGTAGAGTTAAAGTGGTGCTTTGAAGTTATTTATTAATATGTATATCCTGAATAAGGACTTTGAGTTATGAAGGTTAGTTTGCAACCTGCCTTGAATGATGGTAATTTGGACGCGAATCAACTGAATAGTCAACGTCAGTTGGGAATTTCGATTTCGGCGAAGGCAGAAAATCAAGACCGCAATGTGCCACTGAATTTATGCTTAATTCTCGATCATAGTGGTTCCATGAATGGGCGATCGCTAGAAACGGTCAAAAAAGCAGCAAATCGTCTGGTAGATAGACTTAATCCTGGCGATCGCCTCAGTGTTGTAGTTTTCGATCACCGCGCCAAAGTCTTAGTACCTAGTCAAAGTGTCGAAGATCCAGAGAAAATCAAAAATCAAATTAACCGCTTATCTGCTGATGGTGGAACTGCGATTGATGAAGGATTGCGCTTGGGGATTGAGGAGTTGGCGAAGGGCAAAAAAGATACTGTTTCTCAAGCCTTCCTATTAACCGATGGGGAAAATGAACATGGTGATAACAATCGCTGTTTAAAATTCGCCCAATTGGCTGCTAGCTATAATTTAACTTTGAACACCTTGGGATTTGGTGACAACTGGAACCAAGATATTTTAGAAAAAATTGCTGATGCTGGTTTGGGGACTTTATCTTATATTCAAAAACCCGAACAGGTAGTGGATGAGTTTAATCGCCTGTTTAGCCGCATTCAAACAGTGGGATTGACTAATGCTTATCTGCTATTCTCCTTGATGCCCAATGTCCGGCTAGCGGAACTCAAACCTGTTGCCCAAGTTTCCCCAGACACAATTGAGTTACCACTGCAACAAGAAACTGATGGACGTTTCGCTGTACGATTGGGAGATTTAATGAAAGATGCGGAACGGATGATTTTAGCTAATATTTATTTGGGACAATTGCCAACAGGTGAACAAGCGATCGCTAATGTGCAAGTCCGCTATGATGATCCAGCCGCCAACAAAGTAGGTTTAGTTACACCAAATCTCTCAGTTTATGCCAGTGTAGTCAAAAATTACCAAGCAGACCCGAATCCCCAGGTGCAACAATCTATTTTAGCATTAGCTAAGTATCGCCAAACCCAGCTAGCCGAGACGAAATTACAACAAGGCGATCGCACTGGTGCAGCGACGATGCTACAAACGGCTGCTAAAACTGCCCTACAAATGGGAGATACTGGTGCAGCGACGGTGTTGCAAACTTCTGCCACCCAGCTACAATCTGGTGGAGATTTATCCGAAAGCGATCGCAAGAAAACTAGGATAGTCTCCAAAACAGTTTTGCAAGATACTCCTGTGGAATGAAAGTTAAATTGCTATCGGCATTAAATGACAATAATGTTGATGTGGCTCAAACAAGTAGCCAACGTCAACTGGGAATGACGATTTTTGCGATCGCTGGTGAGTTTGACCAAAATCTGCCCCTTAACCTCTGCTTGATTTTGGATAGAAGTGGTTCCATGCATGGACAACCAATTAAAACGGTGATCCAGGCAGTGGAAAGATTAATAGATCGGTTGAAAGTAGGCGATCGCATCTCAGTTGTGGCTTTTTCTGGTTCTGCGGAAGTCATTATCCCCAACCAAGAGATCCAAGACCCCGAAAGCATCAAATCTGAAATAAAAAGCAAACTCAGTGCTAGCGGCGGTACTGTAATCGCTGACGGTTTGGAACTGGGAATTACAGAACTGATGAAGGGCACAAGAGGCGCTGTTTCCCAGGCGTTTCTCTTAACAGATGGGCATGGTGAAAGCGGTTTGCGGATTTGGAAGTGGGATATCGGGCGAGATGACAATAAGCGCTGTCTTCAACTGGCGCAAAAGGCTGCCAAGCTGAACCTAACTATCAACACTTTCGGATTTGGCAATAGCTGGAATCAGGATTTGCTGGAAAAAATTGCTGATGTCGGTGGTGGGACTTTAGCCCATATTGAACGTCCTGAACAAGCTGTGGATCAGTTTAGCCGACTGTTTGGGCGGATTCAGTCGATTGGGTTAACTAATGCCTACTTGCTGTTATCTCTAATGCCTAATGTCCGATTAGCAGAATTGAAACCCATTGCCCAAGTTGCCCCAGACACAATCGAGTTACCAATAGAACCGGAAGCTGATGGTAGCTTTGCTGTGCGTTTGGGAGATTTGATGCAAAATGTAGAACGGGTAGTTTTGGCTAACATTTATCTGGGACAATTGCCAGAAGGTAAACAAGCGATCGCGCATCTGCAAATCCGTTATGATGACCCATTGGTTAACGAACAAGGCTTACTTACGCCCTTGATGCCAGTGTATGCAGATGTAGTGCGAGCGTATCAACCGGCATCTAATCCGCAAATGCAACAATCTATTTTAGCATTAGCGAAGTATCGTCAAACCCAGTTAGCCGAGGCGAAATTGCAACAAGGCGATCGCACTGGTGCAGCCACGATGTTGCAAACAGCTGCCAAAACCGCTTTACAAATCGGAGATAAAGGTGCAGCAACAGTGTTGCAAACTTCTGCCACTCGCCTGCAAGCTGGGGAAGAACTTTCTGAAGCAGACCTCAAGAAAACTAGGATTGTATCAAAGACCGTTTTACAGGAATAGTAAAAATTCAGCGTTGCTAATTAACGGGATGAAAGTTTCGCACTAGTGCAGCATTTAATTAAAATTCCTCTTTATGCTACTGATTCCGTCATTACCAGTCTGGACAACCTATTGGCAATCATCTCTGGAGTCAGAACAAAATCTACTTTCCCGGTGTCAATAGCAGCCAAAGGCATATCGAAGTACTCCGAAGTAGTTTCATCTTGAACAATTGTCGTGCCGCCATACTTTTTCATTGCTATCACTCCTAAAGCACCATCTCTGCCACACCCACTTAGGACAACAGCAATCCCCCGAATTCCGTAATTAAGTCCTACCGACATGAATAGTTTATCCACTGAGGGACGAACAAAGTTCATTTTTGGCGATTCCAATAGACACAGACTACCGTTAGCATCGACTATTAGGTGCCGATCTTGAAGATAAGTGTAAACTGTCCCTGGACGCATTATTTGCCCTGATGCCTGCTCTACGGGCAACATTGTGTTGCGTCTGAGGATATGTGCCAGACGACTAGGGTAGAAAGGACTCATGTGCTGAACTATAATAATCGCCGCTGGGAAATCTGCTGGTAAAGCCGATAATATTTGGATGATTGGCTTTTGCCCGCCCGCAGAAGCTCCGATCGCCACTATATTGTAAGCAATATTGGGGAAGTGTGACATAATGGCATGTGATTTTTGTAACCTCATGGGGGGGGGGTAAGGTTTAGCGCTCAGTAGCAATTGTCTAATTGCTTTTGAAGCAGCTTCACAAGTCATACTGCTATGTTATATAACTAACATATAATCATCATATGTTGTT
Organism: Nostoc sp.; assembly: GCF_036917275.1. Classification (GTDB taxonomy): domain Bacteria; phylum Cyanobacteriota; class Cyanobacteriia; order Cyanobacteriales; family Nostocaceae; genus Nostoc. The sequence goes on along the minus strand of NZ_JBALDF010000059.1, from coordinate 152,927 downwards.
TTAGCAACATAAAAGATTTTTTCACATAAAAATAAATCTTTTGTCAGAGGTTCTTGATTACTAGCGCTTATTTAATACAGATAAGACTGGTTTAAACAGCCTTTTGCTATCTATGTTTCAAGCATTTTGCACTTATGAAAAACCAACTTTTAGCTGCCCTACCCTCTGAGGAATACTCTCGTCTTGCTCCCTATATGGAGCATGTCTCTCTAGAGTTCAGGCAAGAACTTTATTTACGTAACCAACCCATTGAGCACGTCTATTTTGTCAATTATGGCGTAGCCTCTATCCTCACAGTGATGACGGACGGTTCGGCAATCGAAGTGGCTACCGTGGGCAATGAAGGAATGGTCGGTCTTCCAGTATTTCTGGGAGCCGATAGGATTCCGGGCGAGTGTTTTATGCAAGTCCCTGGCTCTGGCGTAAGGATGGAAGTAGATGCATTTAAAACTCATGTCACCGCAGATAGTCAGTTGTACAATCTACTACAACGATACACGCAAGCCCTGTTTAATCAAATTGCCCAATCAGCTGCGTGTAACCGCCTGCACTCAATAGAACAGCGAATGTGCCGTTGGCTACTGATGACTCTCGACCGAGTAGAGACAGACACTTTTTCACTGACTCAAGAATTTCTCGGCATAATGCTAGGTGTGAATCGCTCCACTGTTAGCCTCAATGCCTCTATTCTTCAGAGGGCGGGGCTAATTGACTATACTCGCGGGCAAATAACTATCCTTGACCGCTTAGGTCTAGAAGATATCACCTGCGAGTGTTACCAAGTCGTCAACGCGGAGTTTAAGCGTTTGTTTAACGGTAAGTAAGTCGGTGCAAATATTTATCGTTGGATGAGGCAGGAGGTAAGGGGGTTTGAGTCTATTCAATTTTTCTTAACTGTACTTACGCTTTAGCTGCGATGGATGCACTTTATGTGGCGGCTGCTTTGCAAATTAAAGCTGATCAACTGATCACCACTGAAAAGCCAACTTATAGCAATTAGGTAGTTCAATAGACCTCTTACAAAAATCATTGAATCACCCCTTTATTACAGCTAGAAAGCCCAAAATTAAAACATGAGTGACTTTTGACTTTTGACTTTTGACTTCCGCCTTGCGGTACTAGTCCTATATTTAAAAGATGGTAATATGAACAATAATTTATTCAGATACTACCAATATGAAGCTCTTGAAGATTTTCAAATTAAGTATGCCATTACTAAGCTTCGCATTGTTATGGTGCGTAGCTCCACAAGCTAACGCAGCACTTCTAGTGGGTAGCAGAAATAACAACTCAGTTTTGCAATACGATGAAGAAACCGGAAAATTTATTGATACATTCATACCTCCGGGAAGTGGTGGATTAAACCTAACAGTGGGTTTTGCTGTTGGTTCAGATAATAATTATTATCTCAGCAATCTTGCAGGTGGTAGTATAGAACGGTACAACGGACAAAGTGGGGATTTCATTGATAGTTTTGTTCCTAAAAATAGTGGTGGATTAAAACTTCCTCAAGATTTGGCTTTTGGACCGGATGGCAACCTTTATGTCGCTGGGACAAACCTTATTACTAATACCGTTCTGCGTTATGACGGCAAAACTGGAGCTTTTATTGACACTTTCATCTCATCTGACAAAATAGATCCTGCTGCACCATTTAGTTTGACTTTTGGACCAGATCACAATATATATCTCAACAGTGCTATCACTGGCAGCATCAAGCGTTATGACGGTAAGACAGGAGCTTTCATTGATAACTTTGCTCGAAGCAAACCAGGATCTGTACCAGGAAGCTTAACTTTTGGCCCAGACAGCAATCTCTACGTTGCTGACTTTAAGACTAACGATATTGCACGCTATAACGGCAAGACAGGAGAATTTATTGATTTTTTTTGTTACTAGTAATAGCGGTGGTCTTTCTGGACCTGTGAAACAAACTTTTGGTTCTGATGGGAACCTGTATGTGAGTAGCATATTGACTAATAATGTCTTGCGCTATAACGGTAAAACAGGAGCATTTATCGATACATTCGTTCCCGCAGGTAGTGGGGGTTTGGGAAAACCAAGATTTTTGTATTTCACTAAAGATGCAATTGCAGTTCCCGAATCTAGAACTGGGTTAGCTTTATTAGCATTTGCAGCTACCTTAAGTGTAGGTAAAGTAATGGGTTCTTTTCAAAAACGATGTAATTGATAATTAGTATCGACTTTTGAGAAACGGGTATATCATAAGTATTTTTCATTCTATGTATGTCCTCTGTACCTCTGTGGTTCGTTAGAAAAATTGACTTTGACAAAGAGTTTGAGCCTTAACTGAACCGTATTACTTTATGAACGGTAGAGTTTTACTTGATACTAATATTAAAGATTCCCGACTTATTAGAGAAGTCAGGAATCTGAGCCTTGGAGCGATGCCTACGGCGGGCAAAGCCTACGCAACTTTACATTAATCCAAAATTACTTGCTGTTGCTGTTACCACTATTGCCGTTGCTGTGAATCACACGTTCAGCAAGTTTTTCCGGTACTTCCTGAAGATGGTCATATTCCCAGTGGAAGGAACCAACGCCGAGAGTGAGCGATCGCAGCTCTACAATAAAGTTTTGCATCTCTGCTTGTGGCAAGTATGCAGAGACATTATCCCAGCCTTGCCAATCGTTTTTACCCTCATAGCCTAAAATTTGCCCCCGTCTACCACTCAACAGTTGCAGCACTTTGGAGGTAAATTCGCTAGGTGTGGTAACGTCCACCCGCAGAATTGGTTCTAACAGCGTAGGTTCCGCTTGGGGTATCCCCGTTTGCATTGCCAATCGGGCAGCTTGCTTAAAAGCTTGTTCGGAACTATCAACGTTGTGATACGAACCATTAGTCAGAGTTACGGACAAATCCACTATTGGGAAACCCAAAGGCCCATGCGTTAGAAATTCCCGCACGCCCATTTCCACCCCAGGAATGTACTGTTTAGGAATCACGCCGCCGACAATGGTTTCATTGAAATTAAATCCTTCGCCGCGTGCTAGGGGCTTGATATCGAGAAAAACGTCACCAAACTGTCCGTGACCACCGCTTTGGTGCTTGTAGCGCCCATGAACTGAAGCCACTGTTTTGCGGATGGTTTCTTTGTAAGGCACTTGCGGTAAGTGGGTTGTCATTGGCAGATTATATTTGCGGCGCAGTCTGTCTAAAGTGACTTGCAAATGAATCTCGCCTTGACCCCACAAAATTACTTCGTGAGTATCGCCGTGTTGTTCCCAAGCAAGTGAGCAGTCTTCTTCCAATAACTTGGTAATGGCACCACTAAGTTTAACTTCATCGTTGCGCTTTTCTGGTGTGATAGCGAGAGCATACACTGGTTCCAACTGTACAGCTTTGGGTAATTCTATTGCCGACTGCTGTTCTATAGAGATGGTATCGCCTGTCTTGATTCCCTCTAAACGGCTCAATGCAACAATTTCACCAGCACTAACTTGGTTAACAAACTGCTGTTGTTGTCCCATGAGGCGGTAAATTCCACCAGTCCGAATCCCATTGAGGACAATACCATCAGTTAATTTGCCCCGCCAAACACGCACCAGAGAGAGTTTGCCACCTTGAGGAGTGTAGTAAGTTTTTAATACCTGCGCTAGAGGTGTATCACCTTTTAAGTTTTTTAAGCGACGTTCTGCTGTGGTTTCTGGTTCGGGGGCTTCCTTTAACAAGGCTTCTAATAGAGGTCTAACACCATAATCTTGTTCTGCCACACCGAAGAAAACGGGCACTACCAAATCTGCCCCTAATTCCATTTTTAAATCTTTGAGGATTTCCTCTTGGGGTGGTTCGATGTCTTCTAAAAGTTCTTCGAGTAAATGGTCGTCAAAATTTGCTAATGCTTCGAGCATTTCTGCTCGTGCTATATGTTCTTTTTCTTTTAAGCTTTCGGGAAAGGGAATAGGATCAGCAGGTGCGCCTGGATGATATTGATATGCCTGTTCACTCACCATATCAATAAAGCCAGTGAGTTGTTCCCCGTTCATGATCGGATATTGATGCGCTACCAGGGGACGGCTAGATACTGCTTTCAGGGCGTGTAATGTTTCTAAAACGTGAATATTTGCCCGATCCATTTTGTTAACGAAGACGAGGTGGGGAATTTCCCAATCGTCTAGGAATTTAAATAGAGGGGCAAGGGTAAGGACTCGTTCGCGGATGGGTTCGCAAACTACAATTGCCGCATCCACTCCGATTAAAGCATTGTATGTTTCTTGGGCAAATTCTACACTTCCCGGACAGTCTATAAAAGTGAAGCGAATGCCGCTATACTCAGTGCTAGCAGCGCTGACTTCTACACTCATGTGGCGATCGCGCGACTCGGCAGCACTATCTCCCACTGTATTGCTGTCCTTAACACTCCCTTTGCGGGAAATTGCCCCTGTGACAAATAACAAGCTTTCTAGGAAAGTGGTTTTTCCACTTAAATAAGGCCCGACGATTGCAACATTCCGCGAACCCGATTTTACTTTTTCGTTCATAAAACCCCCCTTGCGGTAAGTCTTTCCTAACCGCATTATTCTGCTGTATATATCAGGGATAAAAAATTGTTCTCTGGAGTCAAAATTACCCCTTCTTTAATTTGTTATTATCCTTCTTTTAATCGAAACTTCAAAAAATTGTAGCCTGTCGTAAGATTTAGCTTAAGAAAAATTAACTATCACAAACTTTCATAGCAAATTAAAAATTTTTGTAAAAAACTTCTTATGAAGTAAATTTAACTGAAAGTGTTGCAAGTTAGGAAATCAATGGGATTATCATTATCTAAATATCGCATAGCAGGGTTAGTAAGTTTGATACTGGTTGTTAGCATTCCTTCACCTTCTCTTTCTCTATCTCCTCCTGTCCCCTCAAAGCTGGCACAATCTCATGGTAAAACTGCCATAGACTGGTTAAACCAAGGTTTACAGGCAATTCAGGCGGGAAGGGTACAAGATGCGATCGCAGCCTTTAAACAAGCAGCCCAATTAGATCCAACATTAGCACCAGCGCACTATAATTTAGGGCTAGCATTCCGACAAACGGGACAATTACAACCCTCTGCGGATGCATTTTATCGAGCGACGCAAGCTGATCCCAAATTTGCTCCAGCTTTTGCTAATTTAGGTGGTGCGTTGTTAGAAGGTAATAATTTCAAGTTAGCTAACGATTACTTGCAACGCGCGTTAGAACTTGATCCCAAACTAGGATTTGCCCACTATAACTTGGGGTTGGTACGAGAACAGCAACGAGATTGTGAGCGAGCGATCACATCTTTTAAAAAAGCCATAGAATATAGCAAAAATGCACCAGAACCACCTTATCATATGGGGATGTGTTATCTCCAAGAAGGTAAACTCGATCAAGCCAAAGATGCCTTTCGTCAAGCAGTAAAAATTAATCCGAAGTATCCAGAAGCTTACTACAATCTCGGTTCAATTTGGTTTCAGCAACGTAAATTCCAAGAGTCATTAGAGGCTTTTAGAAAATCAGCCGTAGCTAACTCTAACTATCCCAACGCTTATTATGGTGCAGGGTTAGTTTTTATGCAGTTACAGCAATATGGAGATGCAGTACAAGTATTCAAATTTGCCAGAGATTTATACAATGCTCAGGGTAATCCCCAGTGGGCAAAAAATACCGAACAATTGTTACAACAGGTACAAAATTTAAATTACCAACCTCGCTGAGGCGCAAAAGCTTAATATTGCATAACATAAAACTATTGGGTTGAGTGGCTGGTGTTGTCTTAACTTGTCCCGATTGGAATGAAACGTACATGCAAAAGCGCCAGAAAAGTCGATTTTTATTTAGCGATCGCTGGCTTGATCGGCACTCAATTGTTCGCAACATGGAAGCCTTTCAAGACTTAATTGTGATTGTCTTGTGTTTGGCTTTGTTTGCCGTCATGCTGATGCAATTGTGGGGGTTATTTGTCGCCATTACGCAGCAGTTGGATTATAAACATGTGACTGCAAAAATCCTATTTGTGTTGATTTTAGTCGAGTTATTTCGACTGTTAATGGTCTACTTGCAAGAACATAGTATCTCTGTAGGAGTGGCAGTTGAGGTAACAATTGTATCTCTACTGCGAGAAGTAGTAGTCCAAGGAGCGCTAGAAATTTCTTGGGTTAATACAGCTGCAATTTGTGGTTTGTTGTTTGTTCTGGGTGGGCTACTTGTGGTCTGTGCTAAGACGCCACACATGGATTGTATGAGCGCTAATACTAAGTTGTGCCCGATTGTGTATAGAGGAGATAGGGAACGGCAAAATGAGTTGGAATTACAGTATTCACGTCAATGTGATGAAAATCAACCTCTGGGATAAACTTCTATGAAATTAGGGAGTGGGGAGAGCAAGGGAAAAAGAGTTGAAACCATATCGGTTTTTTTGACGGCTGTTAGCCAAAAGTATTAGTACCTAACTTACCCTCATAAGGTACTTCCGACGTATTGAACTATACTCTTTTTGGGAGATGAATTGCTCTTGAAGGGTGAGTATAAAGTTAATTAGAAATTCTAAAAGAGGGTTAAGCAATGACTACAAATACAGGTAACGGACAGTCTCAAGAACCAATTAGCAACTTAGAGTACGATTTTATCACCGTGTTGCACAACAAGGCTGAAGCCGTTAAAGCTTATGATATTTACATCAAAGATGCAGAGCAAGTAGGTTCTCAGCCTTGTGTAGAGTTGTTCCAAAAATTGCGCCAATCTGATATTGAACACGCACAAGAGGTTCGCCGACATCTACAAGAAGTGCTGCAACACGGTAAGATGTAACCCAGGTGTTTAACTGCGTAGGCGTAGCCCGTCGTAGACATCGCTTCTCATTATAGTGAAAGTAAATATAAAAGAGGCGATCGCACTTCAGGCAAAAATTTTATTGATATCTTGCACGCTTTGCTTAAGCAATATATAGCAGAGTGTTTCCAAAGATAAAGCGCAATACTCAAGCAGCGCCCACTATCAGCCAGACTGATTCTGGGCTGCTTGCTGTACTTGCACCACTGTCAAATCGAGAGCCACCGCCACTTGTTCCACACTCAACCCCAATGCCAACAATCGAGGAATAGCTTCTAATTTAGCTTCCTGCCGACCTTCCTGCTGACCTTCCTGCCGACCTTCCTGCCGACCTTCCTGCCGACCTTCCTGCCGACCTTCCTGCCGACCTTCCTGCCGACCTTCCTGCCGACCTTCCTGCCGACCTTCCTCCAAGCCATCTTGCTTGATTGATTGATACATCCTTGTCTTTTTGAATTCGTCGTCTATACCTAACATTTCTGCTAACTCCTCTCGGCTTAACCGAGTAAATTTGTACAACAGGATAGTCTCTATTAATTCTACAATTTGCTTTCTAGTTACTTCATCTGTCAGTTGTTGTCTTGCTTGTAAAATCAATTCTCTACCTTTGTCAACGGCTGTCTCTTCTCTTTCAATAATTAATTTAACGATCGCAACTTGAAGTGAGTTCTCCCCCGGATCTAATTCATCTAGATAAATGCGTTGTACTTGTGAACTGTTTAGCAGCAACTCATACGGTAACCGATCAGTGGGATCTAAACTTCGTTGAGGATAAATAACAACAGCACGCCAAAAATTTACTGATTCGTTTTGACGTAAGTAAAGAAAGATTTCGGCAAAGAAGCGTCTATAAAAAGTTGAGTCTAATTGAAACTGGACTTCTACAAAGTACAGTGGTTGATTTGTGGTTTGATTTTTGGGGATGAATACCCCATCAATCCTAAAAGCAGTTTCTTTTAGTTCCACTGAAACAAATTCATAGGCGTTGACATTGACAGTCGGGTCGCCAATTATTGTAAAAAATATGCTAGGAAAAGCCTGAAATAAACTATAAAATATTTTGTCAGTTTGCACCTGGATTTAGTCAAGCGAAAATTGGATATTGAAAGTTTATCAAAAATAGTGTATACATGTCTGATTCTAACAATTAAAATCATGTGGAAAAGCTTACGAAAAACCTAAGCCCCTTCCCGACGCGGGAAGGGAGATTCAAAGTTTCTAACGCCACGTGCTAAAGAGCAGGAACGCTAAGAGCGAACAAGCCGGCACGCAAGGGCGCAGTGGCTCCTTCTTTTAGGAGAGAGATTTAGAGAGAAGTTTCCTAAATACCGTGAAAAGTCAAGTGTCTGATTCAGTGTAAAAAAAAAGCAGATGGGAGCAACCATCTGCTTTAATAAAAAATGTGTTATCTTCTTTACTTGGATACCAACTGATTAACTGGAGCAACCCCAGCCAAATCCAAAATTGAGGCGATCGCATCTTCCCGTTTCACCGCCATCATATGCACACCCTGACATAATTGCCGCGCTATTTGCACTTGCTCGGCGGCAATTTTTATCCCTTCCTCAAAAGGGTCTTTGGCTTTTGCCAATCTATCAATAATATGTTGGGGAATATTTACACCCGGAACACATCTATTAATAAACTGGGCATTTTTTGCTGACTTCAACAGAAAAATTCCTGCCAATATCGGTTTTTTATAGCCAGCGGCAATGGTGTCCATAAACTTTTCTAGCATGTCAAAATCGGTAATCAATTGACTTTGGAAATACTGCGCTCCTGCTTCGATTTTGCGTTCAAATCGACTTTGCAAACCCGACCAACTCTTACATTGCGGATCTACTGCTGCACCAACAAATAAATCTAGCGCTCCATCAGTCAAAGGTTTCTCGTTGCAATCAACGCCTTGATTCATCTTCCGAATTAGTTGCAGCAGTCGCACAGCTTCCAAATCAAATACTGATTTGGCATCTGCATGATCGCCTGCTTTTACAGGGTCACCAGTCAAAGCTAAAATGTTACGTATGCCCAAAGCATGAGCGCCCATTAAATCAGCTTGTAAACCAATGCGATTGCGATCGCGGCAAGCAACTTGACAAATTGGCTCTATGCCGTTTTGTGACAAAATTACCGACGCCATTAACGAAGACATCCGTAACATTGCACGGCTACCATCAGTAACATTGACAGCATGAACCCTTCCCTTAAGAGTCGCCGCCATTTGAATCATGTGCGTTGGATCTCCCCCTTTCGGAGGTGCTACCTCGGCGGTAACTAGAAATTCACCTGCTTGTACAGCTCTCTTGAAGGCTGTGCGGCTATGGGTGTAATGCATAAAATTAAGAACTTCCATTTATTAAATGGTATAGCAAATCACACCTGAAGGGAAAACCTATAAAGGAAGAGAGTAGCCTAAAGCAGTTTTTACTTGTGATAAAGTTTGATTTGCGATCGCTCTAGCTTTTTCCCCTCCATCCCGCAACACAGACTCCAAATAGCCTTTATCTGCCGTTATTGACTGATATTTTTCTTGGATTGGCTTCAGGGACTCAATTATCGTGTCTGTCAATAATGGCTTAAATTGCCCCCAGCCCATATCCTGACACTCAACTACTACATCTTCCTTTCTCTTACCAGAAAGCAATGTATAGAGCGTTAACAAGTTATTACACTCTGGACGCGCTGGATCGTCGAAAGTCAACCCACGAATCGGATCGGTTTTACAACGCTTAATCTTGTATTGAATTTGCTCTGGTGGATCTAGCAAACTGATTCGGCTTAACTCCGAAGGATCAGACTTCGACATTTTGCGTGTACCATCTGCTAAACTCATTACCCTTGCCCCTTCCTTGCGAATCAAAGGGTCTGGTAACTTCAGAACTGGTTGATCTAGTTTACCAAATTGGTGATTTAACCGAGCTGCAATATCCCGTGTCAATTCCAAGTGCTGCTTTTGGTCTTCACCCACTGGCACTTTATCAGCTTGGTAAAGCAAAATATCAGCCGCCATTAGCACAGGGTAATCCAATAAGCCTGCACTCACATTTTCTCCTTGTTTAACAGCCTTTTCCTTGAACTGGATCATGTCTTGCAGCCAGTTTAGAGGTGTAATGCAGTTGAGCAACCAGGTGAGTTCACTGTGGGCCGAAACGTGGGATTGGACAAAGATGGTGGAGTGATTTAAATCAAGACCACAAGCTAGATAGAGCGCAGCGAGGGTGTAGGTATCAGCTGCCAACTGTTTTGGGTCGTGTGGCACTGTAATCGCGTGCAAATCAGCTACAAAAAGGTAATTCTCGTATTCGCTCTGACCTTCTACCCAGTTGCGAATGGCTCCCAAGTAGTTGCCTAAATGGTAATTGCCCGTTGGTTGAACTCCAGAAAGAACACGTTGCTTGCCCATAAATTTCAACTTAGTTATCTCAAATCCGCGCTAGTAAAATGGCGATGTCTGGTGACAAGTCGCAACTCTTGGAGACGCTCTTGCTAGCTTGCTTCTCCGCAGGAGTATGCGCCTACGCAAAACTCTTTTAATTTTGACATTTTCTAGGTCAACTCGCCGTTGCGCGATTATATATTTTAGCTGTTATACAAAAGCTTTCATAAAGGGTAGGTTAACTTTTGCAGGTCGAAACAATGGCATTGTTAGTCGATGCATTGGCATTGTTAGTCGAAACAATGGCATTGTCAGCCGATGCATTGGCATTGTTAGTCGATGCATTGGCATTGTTAGTCGAAACAATGGCATTGTCAGCCGATGCATTGGCATTGTCAGTCGAAACAATCGCATTGTCAGTCGATGCATTGGCATTGCAAGAGGTTGCTTTTACATAGCACGGCAATACAAATGGGCTTACAAAACAGAGGATGAATTGGGGCAAGCTCTTGAGGCAAGGGATGCTGGCGTTGCAGGGGGGAATTTTGGAACTTGTTATAATCATGCCGCTTTCTCTGCAACCCCTACAAAAGATATGGCAGTTGTTCGCTCCACAAATCCGCCATTAGATTTTATTACAACGGCAGTAAACCTGCTAACTAAGTAAAAAATCACCTTTGCCAATGCAAATGTCTATTTAAAGACAGATAGAGAAAGAATAGGGGTCGTGGGATGATTGTAGCATCATCTCTGCAATCACTATCCAAAACACAGATTTATCAAAAGTAAAAAATCTTCCAAGCAAAATTTAATTAGAGGACTACAGTAATGAAAGTACTCTTACTTTACCCGCGTTTTCCCAAAACGTTTTGGTCTTACGACGAATTCATGAAAATAGCGGGACTTAAGGCAGTTATTCCACCGCTAGGGATTCTGACTGTTGCTGCTATGCTACCAACAGACTGGGAAGTTCGGTTTTATGACCGCAATGTTAACCAAGAAACGGATGCTGATTGGCAATGGTGCGACATCGTGATTCTTTCTGCCATGCTTGCACAGAAAGAAGACTTTCTCGCCCAAATTCAGAAAGCAGCGCAAATGGGGAAAAAAGTTGCTGTGGGTGGCCCTTATCCAACCTCAGTACCAGAACCTGCCCATAAAGCAGGAGCTAACTATTTGATTTTAGATGAAGGGGAGATTACAGTTCCGCAATTTTTAGATGCGATCGCCAAAGGTGAAGAACAAGGAACCTTTCGCGCCCTTGAAAAACCAGATGTGAGCAAAAGCCCGATACCTCGCTTTGATTTACTCAAACGAGATGATTACTTAATGATGGCGATCCAGTTTTCTCGCGGTTGTCCTTTTGAATGCGAATTCTGTGACATCATCAATCTTTACGGCCGCAAACCACGTACCAAAGAACCCAGTCAAACCCTAGCAGAACTCCAAACCCTCTATGATTTAGGCTGGCGCGGATCTCTGTTCGTAGTGGATGATAACTTCATAGGCAATAAACGCAATGTGAAACGCCTCTTACAAGAATTAATCCCGTGGATGCAGGAACGCAATTATCCCTTCACCTTCATGACTGAAGCTTCTGTGAATCTGGCAGAAGATATTGAGCTATTAGAATTAATGGCTAAAGCTGGTTTCTACGCAGTCTTTTTGGGTATTGAAACACCCGATCAAGACAGCCTGCAAGCCACTCGCAAGTTTCAAAATACCCGCAATCCCCTCTTAGAAGCCTGTCGTACCATCAATCAAGCCGGGTTACTCATCTATGCAGGATTTATCATTGGTTTTGATGGAGAAAAAACTGGCGCTGGGGAGCGAATTCAAGCTTTTGTCGAAGAAACAGGCATTCCTCAACCAATGCTAGGTATACTGCAAGCCCTTCCTAATACTGCCCTCTGGGAAAGACTAAAAAAAGAGGAGCGATTATTAGAAGAATTTGGAATTTTGGAGCTGGGGGATCAGAATTCTTTAATGAATTTTGTTCCTACGCGTCCGATGGCTGAAGTTGCTAAAGAATATTTAGAGGCAATTTGGAGAATGTACGAACCCAAAAATTATCTCCGACGTTGTTTTGAACAATGCCTCAAGATTACACCTAATCCCCAACTACAACAGACAATGTATTTTCCTCCTGGCAAAGGACTGCGACTACTTGCACACTTGCTCTGGCGTCAAGGCTGGCAACGGCGGGAAATTCGGGGTCAATTTTGGCAACAGCTTTGGACTATCCTCCGTACCAAGCCCCAATTCGTAAATATGTATTTAGGTTTATGTGCTGCTGGCGAACATTTTTGGGAATACCGTCTTTTAGCTAGAGAGCGGATTACTGAGCAGTTAGGATTTGATCCGCTAGTCACGCCTACCCCCGTTGAAAAACCATTAGTCACAATTTAAGATTGCTATATTAGTTTTCACTTATTAGTTGATTATTAAGCGATCGCTAATGTGTTTTTATGGATAGCGATCGCATTAATCTTGTTCATAAAAACCAAACTCTTAAATTCGATTTACCTCTCTGCCAAACCCACCTGTCCCCCAATTAGCCCCAGAAATCCGGTTCCAAAGTGCTGAATCTCCAAAAAACTCGCTTGCTCCGGTGAGGTTTTGTAAACCCGAAATGTCTTCATAATTCCCAACGTGGCAGCACTTTCTAGAGGCCCAACAAAGCTAATATCGCGGTCGAGAAAATAACTTTGATTAGCCCAATGAGCCATCTGATTTGCATTCAAAAAGTAGCATCCTGCATGAGGATTGAGGGCACGACGAAAGGTAATTGGCACATTCATAATTGTACCCTTGAGTTCCTGTTGCTCCTGCACATTTTGAAAGGGAGCAGTTACTCGGAAAGCCAAATCCCCATCAATGTAAGCTTTCTGAACCAAACCGTAAGGGGAGACTTCATAACGATTTGGCTGGAGCAAATTTAAATCACCCGCTTGTTGCCTAAACCAGTTTAATTTTATAAAAAACCAAGGGTCATAAATAATTAGGTCATCTTCAATAAAGCAGTAATAATCATACTGACCGAGACAACTTTGTAAAACAGCTTGGCATTCAAATCCCAAAAGCAGAGGTTCTATATTACTAGAATGATGTCTATATAAATGGGATGGTAAAGGAAGCTGATTCAGAAGATGATTATCTTTGGTTGTACAAATAACAATATCTAGTTCGTGCGACTGGGGTTGGTTAGCAGGGAAAGCAAGTCGTTGAGCAATATCAATGATCCGTTGAGAGTTGCCAAATAATTGGTGTAAGGCGGTAAGGCTTTTAGTTAATGCCTGCAAGCGGGGTTGTGGGTCTTTGCGTTGGGAAGCATGACGACCCTCACCGCTAGGTTTGAAAAAATGGGCAATGGTAAAAATAATTCGCATTGAGGCTATTAATTTATTCTTTGTAAATATCCTAGTTTCATTAGTTTTTCCCAATCAAAAAACTTCAGTTTACCCCAATTAAACTTCGTGAAACTCAACCCTAACTACTCATCTAATTTCTGCCAAATCCTTTAGAACTTGGGCGCTTTTTCAAACTATCAGAACTATTACTAGCGAACATCCATTGCAAATGCTGTGGTAACAGTTTCGCTAAATCGTAATGCTTCAGAATTGTCTCTCGCGCATTCGCACGAATCGCTTGCATCTCCTGGGGATGATTCAGCGCCTCTTCAACGCGATTAGCAATATTCTGGGGAGAAAAGAAATCTACCAGCAGTCCATTCACCCCATCCTGTACGACTTCCAATACTGGCTGAGTCTTAGAAGCTACTAGTAAACATCCTGCTGCCATTACTTCTAACATTGACCAGGATAGAACAAAAGGACGGGTTAAATAAATATGAGCAGAAGAAGCTTGCAAAACCTGAAGATACTCATTGTAAGGAAGCCTATCTGTAAAGTGGAGCCTCGATAAATCCAAAGATAATTTTTCCAACATTAATTGTTTATAAGTCTGACCATCGGGGAGATTCTTCCCATAAGCAACCCTATCTTCTCCTACAACTACCACATGACATTTCGGTCTTCGCTGCTGAATTAGCGCTGCTGCTTCCATAAACTGCGGAAAACCTCTATAAGGTTCCATCCCGCGTCCCACATAAGTTACCAACTCTTCCACATGGGAAAGATCAAGATTTATTCTTGATAAAACTAACTTTGCGCCTGGTTTAGGAACAAAAAAATTGGTATCAATACCATCATGAATTACAGTTAGTTTGCTATGATACTCTTTAGGAAACTGCTGTCGCTGCCAATTCGTTGGAGAAAGGCCGCGATCGCAACTATATAAATCAGTCAAAATCGGCGTATTTTTCACGCGGATGCGGCATTCATCATCAGCATTCAGTGGTTCATTGGGATCGAAATCTGCATCCGAACCATGAGCGTGGTAAAACCACTCGAAATAACACAATAATTCGGCTTTGGGGAAAACATCTTTCATAAATAAAGTTGGTCCCCAACCAGAATGACCATAAACTATATCTGGAACGAAACCCTGAGCTTTTAAGTTTTCTGCCACGCGATAGATAGCCTGAGCAGTGAGAACAGCATTTTCCAGGTTGCGAACGTAGTGGTGGGTTTGGGGAGCAGCTTCACGAGAAGGAGTGTAAATAGCTTTATAAACGCCAGGTATTTCTCCTTCACGACGATTTGTCCCAAAGACGACTTTGTAATTAGGATTTTTACCTAAAACTGTCGCCAGGTTGCGAAATTGCGAGGGAAAATTGGGATGTAAAAATAAAATTTTCATTGGAATAATCTTGATTAATTTATCGAACAGAATTCAGGAGTCAAGAGTCAGAATTCAGCAATGTTTTCTGTATGACTGGCGGATGAATAATCGGCGTTTTTGCACCCCCACCAAATTTTCAATTTGGTGGTCTTCAATTCCTGCGCGGTCTGAATCCCTGACTGATTGATTCTGACTCCTGAATTCTGACTTCTGAATTCTTCTTCAATGGGAGATAAAATAAATTAAGACAAGCTGCTTAAGATTATAAGATTATTTACCACGATTTTTAGCAAGTAAATTTAGGTAAATGGTTGTCCAGAAATACGAAAATATTCGCAAATTCGTGTTATGACCATGAAATTTATTGGCATTGATTTAGGCTGGCGATCGCAACCAAGCGGATTGTGCTGTTTAGAATGGGTAGATGGACAACTACAATTGCTCGATCTAGACCGCAAAGATGCCATTGCAGACATCCTTATCTGGATTGATCAGAGTGTAAAACCAGATGAACCAGCTATCATCGCCGTAGATGCACCTACTCTCATACCCAACGCTAACGGGAGTCGCCTCCCCGACAAACTCAGCCACAAATACTTTGGTAAATATCATGCGGGATGCTACCCAGCTAATCAAAATCTACCCTTCGCAGAGCGCACCATCAACTTTGGTTTAGGATTAGAATCACGCGGTTTTGCACACGCCCCCACCATTGAACCGCAAAAACTTGGCAGATATCAAATAGAAGTCTTTCCCCACCCAGCAATTGTTAATCTATTTAACTTAGAACGTATCCTTAAATATAAAAAAGGACGCCTCAATGAGCGCCGTCTAGAACTAATTAAACTCCAAAATTATCTTCTCAATATTCTCCCCTCTCTTTCTCCTCCCGTGCTTCTGTACGATTCGTTTTTTGTGGAAATTCCGATCACAGGTGTAGCACTCAAAGCAACTGAAGATAAACTAGATAGCTTAATTTGCGCTTATGTTGCTGCTTATTGGTGGTATTGGGGAGAAGAACGTAATCTCGTATTAGGCGATCGCACTACCGGCTACATTGTCATCCCTCAAAGAATTTGAGCAAAGGCTTTGCATATGCTGCTTTAGAGTCCTTGCTTGTGATTTAGATATTGCGACGCGATCGCAATATCTTATATTGTACAAGAATCGCGATCGCTTACCAAAACGACTTGCATTAAGCAAAGCGTTTCTTTGTAAACTTCTCAAAAATTCACCCGATTCCAAGGTTTGTACCGATCACTTCTTTATTGCACAATAAAAGGCGTTGCTAAACTTAAATCAGCAACGCCTAATCTTGAGTATTTAAGAATTACTCACTACTCTTACTCTGCCCAAGCAATCAACCTTGGTTCATAAGCATTAGCCAGATTTTTATTTTTCGGCAATACACGCAAAGACAAGCCTTGCAAACCAGAAGCGGTATAAGTAATATTACCCGTGTAAATACCCAATTGCTGTCCATCCTCACCTTCGTAATCCATTACCACTGACACAGCGTTGACAATCTCACCGTTGGGATCGATCGCACCTTGATATAACTCCACCTGCACATCATTATTCGTCAAAGTTGCCAAGTCAACCTTGGCTTTGACTGTAACCGTTTGGTTAACCTCAATGTCCGAAACTGCCGATACATCAACATCTTTGATTTTGATGTTGAACCAGTGTTCACCCAGTTTTTCCTTCCAAGCGGCTAGTTCTTTAGCTGGGGCATAGTTATCAACACTCAGGGTATGATAGCGATCGCTAGCTGGGAAATAAGCTCGCCCGGCATACTCTCCTACCATCCGCGCTGTATTAAAGAATGGACAATTCAACCGAATTGCATCCTTCATTTTCGCAACCCACGGACGCGGTAAGCCATCAGTATCCCGATGTTCATAAAATAGCGGTACGACTTCCTTCTCTAACAACTCGTAGAGAGCATTTGCTTCTACTTCATCTTGGTAGTTGGGATCGTCGTAATTCTCTCCATGTCCAATTGCCCAGCCTGTGCGGACGTAATCAGCTTCATCCCACCAGCCATCTAGTACACTTAAATTCGGCAATCCATTCATTGCCGCTTTCATCCCGCTAGTACCAGAAGCTTCCCGTGGACGACGTGGTGTGTTTAACCAGATATCGCAACCTGCAACCATCAACCGAGAGATGTGAATGTCGTAATTGGGAACAAACACTACCTGTTTTTCTAAATCTTGTTCGCGGATAAAGTGATTGATATCGCGGATGAGTTCTTTACCTGGAATATCCTTGGGATGTGCCTTACCAGCAATCACAAATTGCACTTTCCGGTCTTTGTTAGCCAGCAGAAGCCGCTTAATGCGATCCAAATCACGCATCCAGAGGGTAGCGCGTTTATAGGTGGCAAAGCGACGAGCAAAGCCAATGGTGAAAGCGTAAGGATCTAAAACTTCTTGGGCTTGGATAATTTCGGAAGCAGAAGCGCCGCGATCGCTCAAATGCTTAACCAAATGATCCCGCACATACAAAATCATATCTAAACGGCAGCGTTCGTGATTGCGCCACAACTCCTCATCGGGTATAGCGTCCATCCGCTCCCACAATGGACTATCTGGTGGTGCTGATGACCAATTTGGCCCCAGGTAGCGATCGTACAATTCTTGAGTAGATTTCGCCACACAACTTCGAGCATGGACACCATTAGTAATGGCTGCGATCGGCACTTCCTCTACAGGCACATTCTTCCACAAACCCTGGAACATTTGCCGCGACACCACACCATGCAGTTGTGCAACACCGTTAGAAAATGTGGCCATCTTCAGCGCCAGCACCGCCATACTGAAAGGCCCAGATAAATCGCCTGTATTCTCGCGCCCCAGTCCTAAAAATTGCTCTTTGGGCAACTCAAATATCTCTGCATAGTACCCCAGGTAGTACAACATTTTTTCGGGAGCGAACAAGTCAATCCCCGCTGGTACTGGCGTGTGGGTGGTAAAGATATTGCTGGAAGACACCACCTGTTTAGCTTGGGCATAATTCAGTCCCTCTTCCTGAATCAGCAAGCGGATGCGTTCTAGGGCGGAGAAGGCGGCGTGACCTTCATTCATGTGGTAGGCAGTGACTTTCAGCCCCAAAGCTTTGAGCATTTGCACACCACCGATCCCCAGCATAATTTCCTGGTGGATACGCATATCGATGTCGCCACCGTACAGCTGATCTGTGATGTCGTGGTCGTAAACATTGTTGGGTTCAATGTTGGTGTCCATCAAATATAGGGGCACCGTTCCCACCTGGACGCGCCAAACTCTAGCATACACCTTGCGTCCTGGATAATCTACCGCAATCCGCAGTTCTGAACCATCAGCATTGCGCTCTAGATGCAAGGGCATATTGTAGAAATCATTGCTCAGATAGCGTTCCTGCTGCCAGCCATCGGCATTGAGATACTGAGCAAAGTAGCCTTGCTGATAGAGTAAACCTACACCTACAAGCGGTAGACCCAAGTCACTGGCAGATTTGAGGTGATCTCCCGCTAGAACCCCCAAGCCCCCAGAATAGACGGGTAAACAATCTACAAGTCCAAATTCAGCCGAAAAATAGGCGTAGCATTCTTTTGGTTTATGCTCCCGTTGTTTCTGATACCAGGTACGCTCTTGCAAATAATCTTCTAACTGACGATCAGCTCGATCCATTTGCGCTAGGAAGCCTTCATCTTCGACAACTTCCAGAAGCCGCGATTGAGAGATAGTACCCAACATTAACACTGGGTTATGATGGCTAGACTCCCACAAGTCAGAGTCTAAGCGACGAAATAAATCTTTAGTGTCAACGTTCCAATCCCAGTGCAAGTTCTGTGCCAGCCGCCGTAGTGGTTCGAGTCGCGGTGGTAGTGAAGGAGATACATTAAATGTGCGAATTGGCTGCATAGGTTGGCAAAACTCCAAGTTTAGCTATGGTTATTGTTTACTCTCTTTACCAATGTTGCCAATTCTTTATACTGTATTTTGTGAAAAAGCGATGACTTTGTTAAGCATTGAGAATTATTCTTTACCTCGTTGCTAAAGTTTACACCAAGGTGTTTCTAATTCTATGCCTTACCCTCAGCCATGTACTTGGTATATTAAGATTTAATCATTTACTGGCACTGGATCACTTAAAATAAATCTAGTTTTGAATAAATAATTTATATTTTTTTTAGTATTGCTTCTGGGGATCAATTCTACGGTCTTAGCTGAGGGTAAAAATTCCCTATAGCTGTATCCAGGAAAATTAAATTTTTAATTATTTTTTAATAAAATGGCGCTGGCGAAGAAGCAGTGTCAGAAGGCAGGGGGCAAAAAGCAGAAGGTAAACCTCATAAATAATCGCATGAAAACTTTACCAAGCAATTAACCAGGAAAAGCGATGCCTGCGGCGGGCTACGCCGACGCTAACTACTTGGTATAATTTTTGATCTTAAATCAGGAAAATAACTTCTTAGCGTGTTATTTTACGCGCCTAATGAAGGCTGATCTTTGGTATTTTTTGTCATTGACAAAGCCACAGCTGCTGCATAAGCAATCTCCGCTGCCATTTGATAAGCAAGTTTGATACTCGATGAAGTGTCTTTAGCTTTAGGAGAGAGGGAAGCTTTTTTTCGGCGCGACTCTTGCTTGACATCACCCGCCACAATAGCCCGCTGTAAAATGATCCAGGCATCTAGGTCTTCTGAGTCATAATTACTTTGAAGTTGCGATCGCAGTTGATCTTCAGCTACAACACTCAGATAGCCGATAGTTAGAGCTTCTTCGACAATTTCTTTAATTAAAGCCATAATTTGAACCAAGTGTGTGAGTTAAAACCGATACCTCAATTTGAGCAATTTGATGTTGTTCTGTGGACTTCTCCTGAAAACTAAGCTATGTTTTAGCATTCTCTCGATAAAATTAAATTTATAATGAGTAGTGCCAAGCACGCATCACCCGCTTGGATCACCCGAATGGGTGATTTACAAATGTTTTAGATACAAGTAATAGACGAGAGGAATATTTTTAGCATTTCGAGGAAGAGGGTGTCATAAGTATAGTAGATATCATTCTGAGTTGAACGCCCAATCATAAAATAACTTGGACAAGCAACGATAGAAATATGAACAGAAATGTCAATTAATCGCTTACAGCATTTTTCAACTTCCCATCTTCAATGGATTTAGTCTAAGTGTATAAAATTATTTTAGGTAGCGAACGCTCTAGTAAAAAAGTTAATTTATTTCCATTATTCTCATCAGTAAGCAACCCGGAAATCAACTTATTTCTTGAGAGTGTTCCACTAAAAATAAAATGTGTTATCGTTAAAAACAATTGTTATTAAAAACCATTCATGTAATTACAAACGTGAACTGGTTAGTCTGTAAATCATCTGTGTGCAACATGATTGGAGCAGCATACTCTAGAAATTCGTTGCAAGAAAGCCGTCATAGCAGTCGGGGAAGCGCTTACTTGTTTGCACCGATGGTTAATTTCAATGTGATGGCTGATGTGGGAGATAATCCACCCTAATTGGGTTTTATTTGGGCAAAAATACCCAAAATAATCCAACAATAATTACATTGTCATGCTAGGCAGAAATTTTATCTAAACTTTAAATATAGTCTAGTTAAATGTATTTTTTGTTGCAAAATAGCTTGTGGAACTGAGTTGTTTAAAAAGACTAAAACTGCCTGAGAGAAAGTAGCTTCAAGGCAAACAACTCCATCCCTAGTTGCGTAACAAGCTTTTCAAATTTATCGGATAACCAAAACAGTAGCCTATCTAAACCAGCAAATTTACCCATCAGATAATTTAATCGTCTGATATTTGACTCTGCAATGCACTGATATTGTTTGATTAATTGAACTGGTAAAAAAGAAGCAAAATTGTTATGTGCCTTGACTGTGCCAATTTTAGATTTTAGATTAAAGGATTGAAGAATTAAAGCCTCGACTACTTCGACGCCGACTCCATCGAGCGACTTGTGTTGAGGGCAGTCGTTGGCGCAGCCTCTCGAAGAGAAGCAAGCCGAGATTCTCAGTACAAGTTTGCTCGGCTTTAACACTGAGCGACTTGCCTTGAGCGTACCCCTACGGGGAAGCTACGCGCAGTGTCTCCAAGAGTTGCCGAGGTAAAGGAGCCGGAGTGTTATAAATTACTTTGGTTCATGCCCCACACTCAATCTTGCTGGGGTCAATCCAAAATCCAAAATCCAAAATTGATAGACTGGTACAAAAGCTTCTAGAGACCCAAATCAATTGTGTATATCAATTGAGTAATTCTATCGCACCTAAATTAAAGAATTGCTCACATAGTCAAAGCTAGACTCTGGTTTTCCAAATGTTGGAAAACCATTTAAAAATATGGGTAAATTTCGGTAATACTGCCAACTTACCTGATGTATTAACAAATACAAAATTTATTGGTATTAGTAGAAGATTAGGATACAGCAAAAACAACTTTCAATACTGTCAACAACAATTGATTGAAGAGATATGTAGCCATGCATAACGAGCAATATGTTTCAAAATTGCAGCGCGTGCAAGAACTTTTAGTAACTACTGTGTTAGGGGATATTCCTACACTCATTCTGGGTCCGAAGTTGCGTAATTTGGGATATCGTAGTATTTTTGCTCAAATAGGCAGCCCAGTTTACATTCAAAATGGTGTTGAATTTAACGGTACTTATTGTATTGAGATAGGCAGTGGAGTATATATTTTTAAGGGTGTACGGATGGATGCTAGAGGACACAAAAATAATAGAATTCATCTAGGAAATAGAGTTGCTATTGAGCGTAACGTTGATATAGGGTCTTTGGAAGATACGTGTATATATATAGATGAAGACACCTTCATTGCTCCCAACGTGTGTATTGAAGGACCAGGAGACATTAAAATTGGCAAACATTGCATGATTGCTGCCCACTCAGGGATATACGCCAATAATCATAATTTTGCTGATCCGATGGAGCCGATTAAATACCAAGGTGTTACTCGCAAGGGAATTGTGATTGAGGATGACTGTTGGCTAGGGCATGGAGTAACGGTATTAGATGGGGTTACTATCGGTAAAGGCAGTATTATTGGTGCGGGAGCAGTTGTCAATAAAGATATTCCTCCTTTCTCCGTTGCTGTGGGCATACCTGCACGAGTAATCAAAAACCGAATTGACAAAGACCTAGCAAAAGTTCAAGCCGAAAAATAGGGCATTGGGGAGCCACTGCCCCCTTGCGCGTCTCACGCCACTTGACGCCAGTCCGCTCAAGTCGCCAGACCCGCCCACACGGCTGGCTCCTCTACTTGGGAAAACCCCTCTGAGCGAGTGCCTCCTTTTCTCACATTGCCAGAGGCTAGCGCCTGCCGTAGGATGCCCGAACGCAAGAGCGTCTCTTGTCTTGAGAAGGGCTGTAGGGAGAAGCAAGTGGCGTCATGGGGCATTGGGAATATTAACTATCCCCTGTAAGCTATAACCTGTTAACTTTTTTGGGAAACCTTTGCCGTTAGTTAACGTCACAACAGTAAACAGTCTCTGAGTTATTTTTTAAGGGCATCTAAAAGTCAGACAACTGACATCTTGCACCATTCTCAATAACTGTAGGGTAGGCACTGCTAGTCCCCGATCTCCAAGTCCCCAGAGTCCTCTAAAAAAGGGACGAGATTTGGGTAATATAAAGGAGCTATCTTTTCTGCATGGCAGATCCTGAAAGAAAAGCTTTCTTTGTTTTACCCCTTGGAGATATTTCTATGCTGACTTTAAAAATCGCTGTTTATATTGTTGTTGCCTTCTTCGTAATTATCTTCGTCTTCGGATTTTTGTCGAACGATCCAGCTCGGAACCCCGGCCGTCGGGACTCAGAGTAAAAGGCGATAAATCATCCGCGAACTTTGGAAGGCGGAAGATACTAAACGCCGCGGAAACTTACTAAACTTTCGCCTAGTAAGTTTCTTCCTCCAAGTGGCTTACTGCAGGTAGCAGAAGGCGACAGTCGGAAGGCAATAATGTATATTTATCCTTCCGTCCGTCATTTGGCTGTTTGTTAGCCCGATTTTGCTCAAATATGCTTCATCCAGTTCTGCCACCCGATCCGCCTCCGATCCTCGAATCTTTACAACCTGTAAATCCCGCCCCATCTGCTAGTTATACAAAGTTTCTTTCAGTTGTAGAGACTGGAATGCAGGAAAAGACAGACAAATCCAAGCAGCCCAAGGATTTGATTCAGTTGGCAATTGCGGGTGACACCAACAGTAATCCGCCATTGCCAACTGAGATCAACTCAACTCAGGATGACTTGCTAGTTGTCAAAACTCCCTCTGTATCCCATCCACTAGAAATTTCCCCGATCACCGCACCTGGAAGTGCTGCACTTTTGGGGCAGTCGCTGGTTGTTGGTGATCCCACGCAGAAGGTTAAAACTTCTAATCGCCAAGATAAAGAAGACACAAAGCCAAGTCTGAGTGCCGGACGCCGACGCTCGGAACTTCTCCTCAGGTTGTCGCTGCACAAACAAAAGACGCAAATCGAAGGGACTGCGTTGCCAAGAAAAGTTGGAGCGGAGGCTTCCAATCTTGATGCAAAGCGCCTTGTGGTCAAACATGCCAACTTCGGAGAGTTCTCGACCTTGAATCAAGTGGTATTGGGAGACGCAAAACGTGAACCTTCTCAAAAACTCGGTGAGCGATTGCCAGATCCAAACTATAATGATGCAGAAAAACAAACTTTTTTGAACTCTGATAGTTTTAGCTATAGAGTTTCCCCAAATCCCCAAGTCGCTCAATCTTTGCGTCCTCTTCAAATTGCCCCAAGTCTCACAAACAGCAACAAGTTAGTCGAATCCAAGGCGGAAATTTTAGCTGAGAAGTTAACCCAGCAAAAACAGCAAAGTGATATTACTGCACCACAGTCTCTAAAAAGAGACAATATCTCTGTATCTGCTGCTGATCTTGCACCAAGTTCTCAATCAGTACAAAATTTTATAAAATTTAAGTCTCGCAGTCCGACAAACCAACTCTCAACGCCCATCACTGTAGAATTCAATTCCCAAATCCAGCAACAAGCTCAAATACCAACACCTACACCACAGGTAGATACTACTAATAAGCTACAAGGTCAACCAACAAATGCGCCAGCCAGCACGCCGCCAGCCAGACCGAGAATTGTGGAAGTCACTTCAGATCGGCAAGAGTATGACGAGCAACGGCGAATTATTACAGCTGTTGGGAATGTAGTTGTGCAATTTGATGGGGCGGTGGTGGATGCCGATCGCCTGCAAGTCAATTTAGACAACTTGATCGCTGCCGGGGAAGGCAACGTAACTTTAACACGGGGTGATCAGGTACTGCGTGGACAACGCTTTACCTATAACTTTGTTCAAGATAGTGGAGAACTGCTAAATGGTAGAGGAGAAATTTTCGTACCCTCAGCACAAACAGATTTTGCTTTCTTATCCACCGATGTAAGTGCTGGTGGAGTCCCAAAACGTCCGCCCAGCGATCGCATTTTAGCCAATCAGCCCGTTTCGGGTGTGAGCAGCCCTGGAGGAATTGATGTGACAATTGGTGGTCAGACAGGCGCTACCAACATCCCGCCACCAAAAACAGGCGGTGTAGTCAAGCGGCTCAGGTTTGAAGCTGAACACATTGACTTTTATCCGCAAGGCTGGCAAGCCAGAGATGTCCGCATCACCAATGATCCTTTTTCACCGCCAGAATTAGAGTTACGCGCAGATACAGTAACTCTGACGCGAGAATCACCCTTGGTAGACCGCATCAGGACACAGCGACAGCGTTTGGTATTGGATCAAAAGCTCTCTTTACCAATTCCGGTGAATGAGCGGACTATTGACCGCCGGGAGCGGGACGTTACACCTGCAATAGTCTCTCCCGGCTTTGATGGAAAAGATCGGGATGGTTTATATATTGAGCGTGGTTTTTCAGTGATCGATACAGACCAGACTCGCTGGACGATCACGCCCCAGTTGCTAGTAGAGAGAGCTGTGCAAGAAGGCACGGGTGACTTAGGCGCACTGTTTGCTGTGAAGACAAAGATAAATTCTGTTTTGAGTCCACGAACTGTAATTCAAGGGACTGGGGAGTTAACCAGTTTTGACTTAAACAAGGTGGAAGATAATTTGCGAGTGAATTTGGGATTGCGCCAAATAATAGGGACTTCCCTTCCCCATATCTTGAGTCTGCAATATAACTACCGCGATCGTCTCTACAACGGTACTCTCGGCTTTCAAACCGTCCAGAGCAGTATTGGCGGCATTATTACCTCTCCTGTGATTCCTTTAGGAAAAAGTGGTATCAACCTCACATATCAAGCAAGCGCTCGATATATCAATGCCAACACCGATCGCCAAGACTTACTAAAACCAGTGCGGGAAAACGATCGCATCTCACTAGGTCGTTTACAAGCCAGCGCTGCCCTCAGTAAAGGGCTGTTGCTGTGGCAGGGAAAACCATTACCACCCACTGCCACTGAGGGATTACGATACACAGCTAACCCTGTAGTTCCTTACTTGCAAGCGTTCGGTGTTCTTACGGGCACTACCAGTTATTACACCAATAGTGATAACCAAAGCACCCTAACTGCTACAATTGGCTTACAAGGGCAAATTGGTCATTTCTCTCGACCTTTTTTAGACTATACCGCCTTTAATATTAGTTATTCTCAAGGCTTAAATAACGGATTATCACCCTTTTTGTTTGATCGCTCCGTTGATAACAAAGTGTTGAGCGCTGGGATATCACAGCAAATCTACGGACCTTTTCGCTTAGGCTTTCAAACATCTGTTAACTTGGATACTGGTAGAGAAGCTAGCACCGACTACATTGTGGAATATAGCCGTCGCACCTATGGCATCACCTTCCGTTACAATCCAGTGCTGGAGTTAGGTGGCTTCAGCATCCGAATTAGTGATTTTAACTGGGGTGGCGGCACTGATCCATTTTCGGAAATTAAGCCAGTAGTAAACGGCGTGCAACAGGATTATTAGTCAATCGATTTTGGATTTTAAATTTTGGATAATGGAATTTACCCCAACCACTTTTTGGCTTGGGGCAATCAATTTTAGATTTTAGATTGGAAGAAAATACCTAGAGGCCGCCGTGTTTTTATTTGAACAATTCTTCAATTTACAGCAGTTTTCATGTATTTAAACCACATCTATCGAAGGGGCACAGCAATGCTCATTGGCGTCAACTTAAAGTGAAAGCCAGTCTAGAAACAGCTTTTAGAGATTGTCTCGTTCCCAGTCTCCGACTGGGAATACCTAATGAGAGGCTCTGCCTCAACACTAGCGGCAGAGCCACAATGAAGGAGCATTTCCAGCCAGAGGCTGGAAACGAGGTTTTAAGTTGACACGCATGAGCATTGCTGTGCCCCTATCGCATGGTCTATTTACCTGAAAATAGCTGTAAAATCCAAAATGAACGGGGCGGGGCATGAACCGAAATAATTTTTAATCTAAAATTGGCACGGTCAAATAGTTATCAGTTGCCCTACCCGACACTTGATTCTCTAGCCACAATGGATACTCTCTATTTACAGATTTTCTAACTTTTGCCCAGTCTAAGGACTTGGCACGACTCGACAGCCGATCGCACAATTGGTTAATGCACTACCAGGTATTCTCAGGTTGGCATAATCGCCGCTTAGTTGAACACGTGACGCTGGTTGGTGTAGAGTTGCACAGCATCTCTGAACTGCGGCTTGGTACTCTCGCCATTGCTTACGGATTGCTATACTTGCAGCATCGTTACCTAAGTCTGAAAATCTTAGTCCCGCTCGAATTAGCCAAGATTCCACGTCAGTTGTTTCACCCAGTATTTCTGGAATGGGATTAATCTTTTCCATGAGTAATATCTTATACGTGTATTCACGATTACTCATTTCACTTTAAGATAAAGGATGAATACTAGCCAATATAATTTTTTCTCAAAATCATAAATAAAAATGATTAATAAAAATCATACCTGAGTATGAATACCCAGATATGACCAATGAATTACTATTACGGCTGGCAAACATCATTGCTTTAGTTTCCGAATAAGCCATTTTCTAGCTTGTAATCACTAGAAGCGATAGCCTAATCCAGCTTGAAAGCTGATAGCATCAGCATCACTATTTCTGTAGGCGTCAATGCCCCATTTAGTATCGCCGTAGGCAATGACATTCTTGCTAACTTCTGATTCAACACCAAGGGTGACTACAGGTGCATTCTGATTGCCCAATGGGGTTTTTTGACCTTCGTCAGTTACAAAAGAATAACCACCACCGAAGTAAACGTTAGTATTTTTGGCGATGGGCGCATCGTAAGTTAGTATAGGCATAATTGCGGCAGCATCACCACCATACAGCACAGAACCCCGCAGTGAAAGAGGTGTTTTGGGAACGGCGTAGCGTCCTTGAATATTACCCCCAACTTGTGCCTCATCGTTTCCTTGTCCGCCACTGGTTGCACCAACAGCAACACCAGCACCGATGTAATTGCCGTTTGTACCAACAGTTTGAGCAGAAGCAATTCCCGCTGAGAAAACAATGGAAGCAACAGCAAGGAAAGACGTAGCTAATTTTGTAAGTTTCATAGAATTCTTCTCACCAGAGTTAAGTAAAATCAATATTCTCTAGTACTAGAATCTCTTTTTTTACAAAATGTAACCTCGCACATTTGGCTCACCCAAATGGCTGAATTATTAATCACCCATTTGGGTGTACCAACTGAAATTTTAAAATAACAGTTACTTCTTCAAAAAGCGCTGACGTAGACGAGATATAAAAATATTCACCTCTGCTATTTTCATTGATGAAGCGATCGCAGCAAACACCGCAATCCCCACGAAGCCAGATACACACAACTGCAACAGCAATATCAGTAAACCCGTTTTACCTAACAACTGCTGAGAACCAACCAAAGTCCCATAGCTTGCTACCCCAGCGACTACGCTACCAGCAGTCAAACCCAAAATCGGCAAACTCCACTCACGCCAAGGTAAACCATTAAGTTTGCGATCGAGCAACCATAACAGCATTAACATTGAACTGCAATTTACACCCACTGTTGCCAACACCAAACCGGGAGCGCCAAAAGGTTTAACGAAAAACGAATCTAATAAGATGTTGAGCAAGATGTTAAAAACACTGATGCGAAAAGGTGTCTGTCCATCGCCTAAAGCATAGAATACTCGCACCAAAACATCACGTCCCAAATAGACAAACATCCCAATCCCATAAGCGACTAACAATGATGAAACTAGCTGTGTAGCTTCTGGCTTGAAAGCACCACGTTCATATACCACCTGCACAATAGGTACAGATAGCGCCACCATCAGCGCCCCTAACGGTAGCATGGTGAAGGCAGTCAGTAGCAATCCTTGGCGAATGCGTAATTTTAACTCTGGCCAATTTTCTGGGCTGGCTAGTTTGGCAAATATCGGTAATAAGGGCAGCAAAATGATATTAGAAATAATCCCTAAAGGAGTTTGTACTAATAGATTTGCATAGTTAAATCCTGCCGCAGCACCAGGGATAGGACTGGCAAAATAAAGGTCAGTGGCGACATTAATTGGCATCATTCCAGAGGAAATTGTTGCCGGAGTCATGATTTTAATTACTTCTTGAACGCCTGGAGATTTAAACTCAAACCGCAGGCGTAATGTGCCTAATCCTAACCGCCACTGGACAATTAGCTGCACTAACCATTGGAGAATGGCTCCTGCCAAGGTTCCCCAAGCTAACACCATTCCACCGATTAAGGCGGACTCCGGCTTAATAATGTCCTTGCCCAGTTCCATAGCCAAGATACCAAGACCGCCAACAACGGTAATACTGGATAATAAAGGACTAATGGAGAGTAACCAATATTGATTGGCTGTATTGAGAGTACCGAAGCCAATGCCAATTAAACCGGCAAATAAAGCCATCGGTGCCATAATGCGGATCTGTTGAATTGCGATCGCTCTGGTTGTCTCTTGCAAACCTTGACCGACAAAATCAATGATCGCATCCGCAAAGAAAATCTGAGCAACTGTTACCAACAACAGCAATCCACCTACCAGCGTTGTCACGGTTTCCACTAGGGGAGCCGCTTCTTCTCGCCGACGCTTGGCTAAAACGCTGACAATTGCACTGTGTAATGGACCGTTTACGCCACCTAGTAATATTAATAGAAAGCCAGGGATAATATAGGCATAACTATAGGCAGTGGCAGCTGCACCAACACCAAAAGCGGCAGCGATCGCTTGCTGCCGCACTAAACCGAAGACTTTACTAATTAATGTAGCTGTGGCAACAATGCCAGCAATTCCAGCGAAAGAACGAGAGGGTTTTTGGTCTTGTTGTGTCACGAATAATACCCGACAACTCTTGCAGAGTGCATACTTTAAAACATTTAACCTGAAATCCCGCAGTTTGTCAGGTAAATTTTCACAAATTAGTGATTTTAAATGCCTACGCCAAGGGTGAAGGCAGAGCGATAAAGGTATTTGAAATTTTTTCAACCGTGTCCAATAATACCTTTAGTTATCTAGATTAGTACGCAAGCCGTTAATAACCAGATTGTAATTAGAATAGCTAATAATGGTCATGGGATTCCAGAAGAGGTGCGATCGCACATGTTTGACCCCTTCATCACCAAAGCACCAGGTAAAGATACACGCTTAGGATTATCTATCAGCTATCAAATAATAGTTGAAAAACATCATGGTCAGATTAAATGTTCCTCTAAACCAGGAGAAGGAACAGAGTTTTTGATTGAAATTCCCAGCAGTAATTAGAGGTAACTGGTTTTTGACAATTCTCGGTCAATCTTAAGTAAAGGAGCGAGGATAAGTAGAGGTTTCTTCTGTTCTCCGATGTTTTTATGCTCAACGCACAGATTCTTTACTTACAACCCAAACTGTCTCGCGTTAACACACCCGTAATTGAATTTACTCCATCGGCTCTTTCACACAATAGCGACACTTGATAACGGTCAATCAAAGCGTCTGTAAAATCAGCGCCTGTAATTTCGGCATCGTAAAAGCGGCTGCTTGTCAAAGTTGCTTCTGTAAAAATCGCATTTTTTAGGTTAGCACTATCCATAGTCACGCGATCGACTAAAGCACCGCTCAGGTTCGCGCCTTCCAGATTTGCTTTTAATAAAACTCCTTTAGTGAGAATTGCGTTGGTTAAATTCGCTCCTTGGAAATTCGCCCCTCGCATTTCGGCTGCTACAAAAGTCACACCTGCCAAATCAGCATTAGAAAAGTCACGATTTTCTAAATTTATATTGTTGTAGTTGATTGTATTTAGTTGAGCAAAAGCAGGTTTTGGACTAAGTATTATCCACAAAAATGCTAGTATTAAAATTACAATTAAACCAAAAAAACGAAGTAAAATCTTTTTCATAACTTTATTATTTGTAGAGGCGCAAAGCTAGCTGTGCGCCTCTAGTAACTTATTTCCAATCTTTACCAATGCGGATTGTGAGATCAGATTCTAAATCACCAATCGCCGACACCTCGATTTGACCCAAGCCTAAGACTTTTTGCAAATCAACTCCAACTTGTCGGTTGCCTTTTTGGACAACAATCTGAGTTTGACGTTGGGTATCTGGCCAATCAGGCACTTTGTAAATATTAGTAAAGCCTTTCTGTTTGAGATAAGCAATAACTTTTTCAGTTAGCTGAGGTTGATTGGAAGCATTTTGAATAGCAATTTTGAGGTTAGGAACCCGGCGCATATCTGGCTTTAGACCAGGTACATTTACCCCAACATAATCATTCAACAGGCTCTGTTGTCCAGTCATGTTCAGCCAATAGCTATCAGGGTCTTTGCTAAAACGGCTAAACGTACCAGGCAACACGGTCATTTGGAAATTATCCCGATCCAAGTTGAGTCCGAAATTCACCAACGCCATCATTTCTTCCATCTTCAGGTTGGTATCAAAATATTTTCGCATTAAGCGAGTTAATTGAGGCAACCTGGGTAAGACGGTGGGATTATTAAGGCGTTGCAGCAGGGCTGCTATTAGTGCTTGCTGACGCTGCACTCTCGGTAAATCTCCCAAACCTGGGTCGCGGAACCGGGCAAACTGTTCTGCTTGTTCGCCGTTGATGGTTTGCCAGCCACTTACTAAATTAATCGACAGCCGACTGCTAGAGTCTTTATACTCCATTGATTTGGGAACAAAGACCTCTACTCCACCTAACTGATCGACTAACTGCCGTAAGCCGCTGGTAGAAATGCGGATGTAACGATCAATTGGGGCATTATTTAAGGTACGGCTAACTACCCGCGCTGCCAAGACTGGGCCGCCTTTGGCATTGGCATCAGATACCTTAGTTAATCCCTTTTCTCCCTTTTCTGGGATGGCGATCATCGTATCTCTGGGAATGGAAAGCACCCGTACAGATTTTTCACTAGGGTTGAGCCGTACCAGCAGCATGGTGTCGCTTTTCCCAGCAAAACTTTCTGGTGAACCATCAACAGTACCGTTGACTGGTTCAATCCCCATAATTAAAATATTCATCGGTCGTGAAAGCTGGTACTGGGAGAGTTTGCTCCATAACTCCCCTGGTAGTGGTATTTTTATATCGTCTTTAGCAGTAGTTCCTAAATCTTCATCTGTTCGATCTAGATTGCTCCACAACGGAGTCCAAAGTGCTAACGTTGATACCAGTAACCCAGATAAAATGATGCCAATGACCACCGTCATGATCCACAACAGCCATCGAGGCATGGTCAAGCCCAGTCTCTCATAAAGCTGATTGGGAATTGCACCCACTGATTCGACGACGCTACGGTTCGGATTCGCTGGCTGGTTTAGTTCTATCTCCTCCTGTGTGTCTGCTACTGGTGCAGGCGTTACCTGATTTTCCGGGCGTTGAATTTGCTGCGATCGCACCTCAGTTTCAAATGCTACTTGCTGAGATCCAAGCGGATTTTCCGACCATTCGACTTGTTTTATCACAATTATCTCCCCACTCAACCACTCCCTAAAAGTATGTTAATCCAAGCTACAAATATTGCCAGTGGAAAAGCTCACTGTAAACTTGTAATGTTCTTCGGTAGGCGTGTATGACAACATGAATACTTTATTGTTCCCCGTAATCCTTGCTGGTGGTAAAGGTGAACGTTTTTGGCCCCTGAGTCGCAAAGACCGACCCAAGCAATTTTTAAGTCTTGATGGTAGCTCTAGAAGTCTATTACAAGCAACCGCCGATCGATTGATAGAACTCGGTGGCGGGTGGCATTCCTTGTGGGTAATAACTTCTAGTCAGATAGCTGAAGGGGTACGTCAACAATTACCTGATCTACCAGTTGAAAACTTACTGATCGAGTCGGAAGGAAGAGACACTGCCGCAGCCGTTGCTTGGACAAGTTTAGAAATCAAACAGCGCTATGGAGAAGACGCTGTTATTGGCTTTTTCCCTGCTGACCACTGGATTGCTGACCAAAAGGCGTTTGCACACACATTAAGCGCGGCTACGCAACTGGCAGCAAGCACAGCAGCGATCGTTACACTGGGGATCAAGCCTACTTTTCCATCAATCGGTTACGGCTATATTGAACAAGGTGAAAAAATAGGTAGATTTAATGAGTTGCCAGCTTATCACGTCAACCGTTTTACTGAAAAGCCCAACCGTGAAACAGCCGAGACTTTTTTATCTACGGGACGCTTTAGCTGGAATAGTGGAATGTTCGTTTTTCGGGCAGGGGTTGTTCTCAAAGAACTACATACCCATGCACCAGAAATTATCGAACCTTTAGAACAACATGGTCCTGATATCTATCCCCAGTTGCCTAAGAAGAGTATAGACTATGCGTTAATGGAAAAGACAACTTTAGCATACGTTTTGCCAGTTGATTTTGGTTGGGATGATTTAGGAGATTGGAATGCGATCGAGCGCTTACTCAAAACAGAGGAGACTCCCAATGTAGAACTCGGTACACATGTAGGACTGGATACGCAGGGGGCGATTATTTATGCCTCCAATCCAGAGGATGTAGTTGTTACTATTGGGTTAGAGGATGTGGTGATTGTGCGCGATCGCAATGTCACCCTCGTTGTCAAAAAAGAACGTACCCAGGAAATCAAGCAGATCCTAAAAATTCTCCAAAGCGATTCCCGATTTACTGACCTGCTATAAAAGTTAAAACCCTTGGCAGAGGCGAAAAAGTCTATTTTTCCATTATAACTTGACAGTCTGTTATTCTATCTGACAGTTATGGACATTATTAGCTTTGAGCCTCTGGCCAAGACAATGGCAATCGAGTCTATTACTGCCTATCAAAAATATATTTCTCCGTTCAAAGGATTTAGTTGTTCCCATCGCTTATTACACGGCGGGGATTCCTGCTCTAATTACGTCAAAACTCTTCTGAGTGAACAAAAGCTCGACCAAGCCGTACAATCATCCATAAAAAGATTTCAAGACTGTGGCGCAGCTAGCAAAACTTTAACCAGTAGCAAAGCTAGAGCCAACTTCCGTTGTATTGTCATCCCCTGCTGCTTACCTCTTTAACTCGTCTGCGTCTTTGCAGTTCTTTACAAAAATGTTCCTCACCCAAACTGTTCCCCGTCAACGAGAAATTCTGGAAGTATTCCTTCGCAATGGCTGGGACTATATGCGAAGGTTACTTACTGGTGGCAAAGCTGATGAACCCCAGCTACCTACACCTGCGGTTTTAAAAAATATCCTGGTAGACTTGGGGCCAGTTTACGTTAAACTTGGTCAGCTAATGTCTACGCGTCCAGATTTACTGAACGCTGCCTACATTGAGGAACTATCAACTTTACAAGACGAAGTACCGCCAGTTCCTTGGTCAGAGATAGAAATAATCCTCCGTAAAGAATTAAAACTTTCACTAGCAGAAACCTTCAGCGTAGTTAACCCGATTCCCGTAGCGGCGGGATCAATTGCCCAGACACATCGAGCCACATTAATAGACGGTCGAGAAGTCGCTCTTAAGGTGCAACGTCCGGGAATTGATATTACTATTGCTCAAGATATTGCTTTAATTCAAGGTATTGCCGATTTAGTGGCGCGGACTGAGTTTGGGCAAACCTACGAAATCAAATCTATCGCCGAAGAATTCACCAAAGCATTAGAAGCCGAGTTAGATTTTACACGGGAAGCGGGTTTTACAGACCAACTGCGGCGCAACTTATCTAAAAGTCGCTGGTACGATCCTACGCAAATAGTGGTTGCGGAAATTAACTGGGAATTGACCACAGAAAAATTACTGGTGATGGAATGGCTGGATGGGGTGCCGTTTTTGTTAGCGGATTTGGAGAACAACAATAATGGTAAAGACCCAGATGTAAAGCGTAAAGAAATAACTACTTTGTTATTTCGGGTATTTTTTCAGCAACTATATATTGATGGCTTTTTTCACGCTGATCCCCATCCAGGAAACTTGTTTTATCTCAAAGATGGTCGTGTTGCCCTCTTAGACTGTGGCATGGTGGGAAGACTTGATCCCCGCACACAGCAGATATTAACAGAAATGTTGTTAGCGATCGTTGATTTAGATGCTCAAAGGTGCGCTCAGTTAACTTTGCAGCTATCAGATTCTGCTCAACCAGTAATTTTGTCGCGGTTAGAAAATGATTACGATCGCATGTTGCGAAAGTATCACAACGTCAGTCTCACGCAAATAAACTTCAGTCAGATAATTTATGAAGTTTTACAAGTTGCCCGCAACAATAAAATTAGATTACCTAGTAATATGGGTTTGTATGCCAAAACTCTAGCGAATTTAGAGGGTGTGGCGCGGACATTCAACCCTGAGCTTAACTTTTTTGATGAAGTTAAACCATTAATTACAGACTTGTTTCGTCGGCAATTACTGGGTGATAATCCAGTGCGATCGCTATTACGGACAGCCTTAGATATTAAAAGTCTGTCTCTCCAATCTCCTCGCCAAATCGAACTATTATTAGACCGAGTTACCTCAGAAACCTTACAGTGGAATCTATCGCTGCGGGGTTTGGATGGCGTGCGGCGCACTATGGACGATGCAGCTAACCGACTATCTTTTAGTATTTTAGTGGGTTCGCTGATTATGGGTGCGGCAATTATTTCCACCAAAGCGCAGACAACTCAGCTATCTTTTTTAAGCACCACCCTGTTTGCAGTCGCTAGTTTATTGGGTTTGTGGTTAATTATTAGTACATTGCGATCGGGACGTTTACGGTAAAACCTATATGCTGTGCTAGGAAATCATGATCGCTCTCACTGGCAAAAATTCTTGCTTTCCTATTTGGAAACACAGATACATATAGCAGTTTGTAACTGAATGAGGTACAGAGCCTAGACTATAAAGCCAGGTATAAAACCTATTTTGCTTACGATTGTGCCAATTTTAGATTTTAGATTTAAAGAAAAATCTAAAATCTAAAATTGAATGACTCCTAATTTGTAACCGTTCACGGGGGTAAAACATTTGCCTAAATGTCTAAAGCTATTTTTAACAAGGCTTAAGGGTGATTTCTGGTATGAGATAATCACTTTCCTTAATGCCTAAAAGACAATTGGCATCCCAGTATAGGACTTTTCCCTACTCAAAATTACCCCGAAAAAATCAAATCTAGACTGGTTTTCATCCTGTTTCCGTGTGATTTTATATCGGGCACTTTTTTGATCACCCTGTGAACGGTTCCCTTAACTCCTGCTGTAAACACTGTTAAACACCAATGATTTATGTGTGTTTACCTTGAAGTTCTGATTGGTGGAAGCCGCCGCTCAGACTTTTCTCTGTGTACATCTGTGGTTCTAATACAAAAAATATGTCAATCATCATTGCTGAAAATTTGAGTAAATCTTATCCAGTGGCAGTTAAAAGTCCGGGTATTAAAGGTACAATCACTCACCTTTTTCGCCGTACCTACCGTTCAATTAAAGCAGTTCAAGACGTTTCCTTTGAAATTGCCCCTGGTGAAATAGTGGGGTTTTTGGGCCCAAATGGAGCTGGTAAAACCACCACACTGAAAATGCTCACGGGGCTGATTCATCCCTCTAACGGTACAATCTCAGTAGCTGGACAAATTCCGTTTCATCGTAAAGAAGCATTTTTGCAAAAAATCACCTTGGTAATGGGGCAAAAGCAGCAGCTAATTTGGGACTTGCCAGCGCTGGATTCTTTAAAAATTAACGCCGCTGTATATAACATCTCTGATAAAGAGTTCCAGCGCCGGGTGGGAGAATTAACAGAGATGCTTTCCTTAGAAGGTAAACTTACCCAACCAGTACGGAAGCTATCTTTGGGTGAGCGAATGAAAGCAGAATTGCTAGCAGCACTTTTGCACCGTCCCCACGTATTATTCCTAGATGAACCAACGCTGGGATTGGATGTAAATGCTCAAGCAGCAGTGCGCGAGTTCTTGCGCGAGTACAATCAGCTTTATCAGGCTACAGTGCTGTTGACGAGTCATTACATGGCTGACATCACAGCTTTGTGTCAACGGGTGCTGTTGATTCATCAGGGGAAGCTGATGTATGACGGTAGTTTAGATGGACTGCTGGAACGTTTTGCCCCGTACCGAGAAGTCCATATAGAATTAGCCCAACCTCTACCGATAGAAAAACTTATGACCTATGGTGATGTGCAACTCTTAGAAGGGCGAGCAGTGCGTTTTATGGTTTCGAGAGAGGCGCTCACCCGCACTGTTTCTCAGATTTTGGCGGATTTGGAGGTAATTGATTTAACAGTTACCGAACCGTCCGTGGAAGAAGTGATTGGACGAGTTTTTCAGGCAGGTGTCGTGTAGTGAGTGCTGCGAGGAATAGAGTTGCTAAGAGGAGAATGCACCACAAATGAAAAAGATTATTAGAAAAGCTCTAACTTTACTGTCAGTATATTACGCCTATTCGGTTGAGTATCGAGCAGAACTAATCTTTTGGGTTTTGTCTGGTTCTTTGCCGATTATCCTCATGGGTATCTGGATACAGGCGGCACAAGGCGGACAGTTCGGGCTATCACCTGTGGATTTTGGCCGTTACTTCATCACGGTTTTCATTGTTAGGCAACTCACTGCTGTTTGGGTAATTTGGGACTTTGAAACAGAGGTATTGGAAGGCAAGCTTTCGCCCAAGTTGCTACAACCACTCGATCCAGTATGGCATCATGTTGCGAGGCATATTTCTGAAAGATTTACTCGACTAATGTTTACTTTTCTATTAGTGGCATTATTTTTTATTCTTTATCCCCAAGGTTTTTGGTTACCAAGTTTGAGTAGATTTTTGCTGTTTACATTGGCGGCGGTGCTAGCTTTTGCTTTGCGGTTTACGATTCAGTACAGCTTTGCTATGTTCGCCTTTTGGACAGAGCGGGCTAGCGCTTTAGAAAATTTTTGGTTGTTATTTTATCTATTTTTATCTGGTTTGATAGCACCTTTAGAGGTCTTTCCAGAACCTGTGCAAAGAATAGTCATGTTTACACCTTTTCCTTATTTGATTGATTTTCCTGCGAGTCTTTTGGTAGGGCTACCCGTAGATATAGGGCGAGGATTTGGGTCAATGGTAGGTTGGATATTATTGTTTTTGGGTGTGAATCGCTTGCTGTGGCGTGCGGGTTTGAAGCGGTACTCTGGAATGGGAGCATGAACTGATATATCCTACCTCACGATTTGCTGGACTAACCCTGTCAGTCTCAAACTGGGAATGCCTACTCTTAGGCTCCGCCTTCCTAACTCGCGGCAGAGCCGCAATGAACAGCATTTCCAGCCAGAGCCTGGAAACGAGGTTTGAAAAGGGTTTTGGCTTAAGTTGACACCAATGGGCAATGCCGTGCCCTTAGAGGTTGTTTGAAAAGTGATATGTTGTAATTCTTTTATCGAATTATTACCCCCCTTAGTCCCCCCTTATAAAGGGGGGAAATAAGAAAATCCGGTTCCCTCCCCAATATATCGGGGAGGGTTAGGGTGGGGTAAAAAATATTTGATACATCAATCATGACTTTTCAAACATCCTCTTACACCTCGCGATATAATCTTGCACCGCATCTGAATGGGAACCGCTATAAAGCGCTGTCTAATACGAAGCTAGTAAAAAAGCCATAACAGTTTCTAACTGGCTCAATTGCTCATCGGCGCAAAGAATTTGCAATGCCTGTTAGATTTTGCTAGAAATGTTACAAATTATTTGGTATCGTCTTGAACTTTTCTACTGACCCCAAAGAATAATCTTCTAACTTAAAATCAGCAAAAGGCTTCTTTTGTAACCTATCCCGTAATGCCTCATCCAGAATTAAACCTGCTGATTTTTTTTTAACTCCAATAATTATAAGACTTCTCTGATATTTGGTTAAATCCTGATTTACCTGACAATCACTCCGTTGAAATTGTCCTATATTTAATATTCGATAACTTTTGACGCTTGGTGTATTAATAAATAAATTTTTTACTAAAAATTGTAATTGTTTGGAACGTTCTAAAGCCATACGTTCTTGAACTGCTATATCTGCCTTACAAGAAACTGTACCTACAGCGATAATCTCACTGGGGGCTTCCATTATCTTCTCTATACCTTCTTGTTCTAGGTTCAACTTTAAAAGGTCTAAACTAATAATTTCATCATTATGTTTAATTTGAAAATTGCTACCTAAAAGCCATTTATATTCTACTGATAAAATAGCTATATTAAATTCGGCTACCTTTCCCTGACTATCCCTACCTTCTTGATAAGGAAAATAATCAATCTTACCTTTTTTTTCGGGAGCTTGTTCGTAATTTTGCATCCCAGTAAATTTTGATGTCCGTGTTGCTAAAGCCACTATACTAAGTAATCCTAATATCACTAACAGGGCTGTAAAAAATGCCAGTAGTGGTACTTCTTGTGGCTGTTTATGTGGAGTCAATGAAGTTTGAGTAATTGGTGGTAGCAATTGTTCGACGTTACAATCTTCTACTAAATTAATATTTTCAGGATTAGTTTCTATTAGTTGGGTTTCAATTTCTTCTAGGCGCTGTAAAATTTGCTGAGTGTTGGCAGGACGCTTTTTTATATCCGGTGCTGTTAGCCAATCAATTAAATTCAATAGTAAAGGTGAGATATGGATGGCATGATTTTGCCAGTGCAATAAATTGTGCTGGACATTATACATATCTAAAGGATGGTGTCCCGTCAGCAAAAAGACAAAGGTGCGTCCCAAGGCAAAGAAATCTGATTGCGGTACTGCTTGACCATTCATTTGTTCTGGAGCGCTGTAGCCAGATGACATCAGTGCTGTCATTCCGTCGCCATTGCTGAGTTTGTCTGGGTTGGTTCTGCCAATTTCAGTGGCAGTACCAAAATCAATCAGTACCAAATTCCCCCAACCCTTCCCAAGGGGAGAGCGAACCATGATATTAAATGGCTTAATATCTCGATGCAGGTACTGTTTAGCATGTACTAAATCCAAAATTTCTAGCAATTGTTTTAACCAGGCTATAGCTTGTTCTTGTGAAATAGGGTAACTCTGCTGCTGTAGCCACTGTTCTAAGTTGTAGCCTTCGATTTTTTCCATTGCAATGCAATGCAGCACTAAACCATTTCGGGTTTGATACTGGAAGTAACTATCCTCCTTGGGAATACCGGGATGCTTGAGGAGTCCCAGCACAGTTACCTCTTGCTGAAATAGTTCTACTGCTTTGGCATCGGATGATACATCTTTTTTAAGTATTTTAAGGATTTTAGGGGTATCTTGTTCGTATGCCTCATAAACTTTACTAAATCCTGTTTTGTCGCTCAACAGGCATGTCACCCGGTAACGTCCTAGCAATTCCAAATGGGAACCACAACTTTGACAAAAGCGGTTTTGATGATTATTCGGGTGATTTGGTTTAGGGCAAACGGGATTGATACAAAGGCTCATGACTGGCTTATCCGTACTTGAAGGGGAACGTAGATGCAAAAGGGTTTGTCGCTAGACATCGCTCCTATTAATTCTTCTGTTGCCGGATGATAATCCCGTCCAAATAATCATGAGATTTTCTATTTGTGTTCTGCTAAGAAAGCTGCTACAGTTTGGTTAAATGCGTCTGGTTGTGTCAAAAACGGCCAATGATTGCCGGGAACTTGGCAAATGCGTAAGTTTTTAAGATAGGTTTTGTAAGGTTTAATTTGCCAATCTTGGCGGTTCAGTCCTTGTTCTGGTTGGACGAAGATGGCGGGGGTGTTAAGAGGAATTGTAAAACCAGGCACTTGCATTACTGCTTCAAAAATACCGTCGCGGGCGGCTATGGTAAATTTGCTGCCCCAACTACCATCAGGTTTTTGTTCTATTCCGGCTTGGAAAACTTGCTGCTGTAAGGAACTCCATCCTTGATATTGCTTTAATTGGCGTGCTTGTTGTTCGGCTTCTTGATGAGTGGCAAAGGGGCCCATGCTTTTGAGAAAAGGCAAGAAGCGATACAACATGGGAAAACTTACCTTGAGAAGGCTAGGCATTTTCCAGATGAAAATTGGATCGACCAGAATTATACTCCGCAAACGCTTTGGGTTTTGCCTTGCCCAGATGGGGGTTAATTTGCCTGTCCACGAATGACTTACAATATGGGCAAAAGTCCATCCGAGATGATCCATGAGTGCTTCAAGGTCTGCGATCGCACTTTCAAAACTATAATCTTTCTCAGGCTTACTACTTTGGCCATGTCCGCGCATATCTGGTGCAACTATGTGGTAGTCTGCCGCTAAATAATTTCCTAAACTAGACCACACTAGAGCATGGTCGCCTAAACCGTGTAACAGTAGTAAAGGTTCTTGACCTTGGTTCCACTCTAAATAAGAAAGTTGGATATCAGGCTTTGATAAAGTTTGACGTACAGGCATGATTGCACATCCACTAGTGAAGAGATAGTTTGGCGTTTATATATTACTGCCAAAGCAGATGGGGAGACTGTTTTTTGAACGTGACGAGAAACTTGCCAATTTTATTGCATAACGCACCCTATTAGCTAAATTCGGCATTTAAGTTAAAAAATTTAGATTTATCTGAGTATTTCAGATTTAAGATACCCCAGCGTTGGTTTTTCAACTCATTGCGTCTTATATCTAAGATTCTTTTCTTATAATCACGATTTTTTTCTTATAATCACGATTTTTTTCTTATAATCACGATTTTTTTCTTATAATCATGATTTTTTTCTTATAATCACGATTTTTTTCTTATAATCATGATTTTTTTCTTATAATCATGATTTTTTTCTTATAATCACGATTTTTTTGTTACTATAGCAATCCTAAATCATTCGTGAAAAGTTAGATTTCCGACTTCTAAAATAAGTGGGGGATCTGGACACCGCGAATTTGAACGAAATGCTTGTCGTTAATATTGCTGAAGTTAATATTACACTTGTTAGTAATTTTTGTGGATTCTACTGAGCCTAAATCTAGCCTTAGTAAGGCAAGCTAGCTCTAGAACACAATTAAAACAATATATGTATGCCTCGTCAAAAACGTACATACCGCGCTTTAGAAAAAGCTGAATTAAGAGTTGCTG
Organism: Nostoc sp.; assembly: GCF_036917275.1. Classification (GTDB taxonomy): domain Bacteria; phylum Cyanobacteriota; class Cyanobacteriia; order Cyanobacteriales; family Nostocaceae; genus Nostoc. The sequence continues at coordinate 111,552 of NZ_JBALDF010000059.1, read as the reverse complement.
GACTCAGAGCAATTAATCCTGAAATGGATTTTGGAGATGTTCGCAACTTGCAATATATAACACAAGTCAGTCAGCAATTACGCACAAAAATTGATACTTATAACACTGCTCTGTCTGTGATTGACTCTTCTAAAAGCGAGATGGATGAATTGGAAAAAACTTTAACTGACCTTACTGATAAAATGCTAATTGCAGTTGCATTTACCTACGGTGCAGACAGCAGTCAATATGAAATAGCTGGGGGTATTCGCAAAAGCAAACGCACCCGTAAAACCAAGATAACACCCTTGAGGGCGACTCCAAAGGAACCAGCTAATGATAACACTAAAACTGCATAGTCCCGTCTGTATTTAAACTACACGATTAAAGACACAAGATTGTTCTTTGATCCCCATCTATAATATTTTATTTTTGCATTCTTTTGTTGTTTAAAACAGCAATAAATGCAAAACTTCAATGAGTTTTTTTGCTTTTGAATTTACTTTAGTCATCAGAAAGTTTACGGAAATATGTTGATTTAAATTAAAATAAAATAGGTAAATTTTGTGAGGTTTTAAAGAGAGAATTTAACTAAAATTACCTGTAGATCAAGTTTCTCTTAAATCAAGCAACTTTTTAGTGACCTATAAATTGTTTATCAGCAATTTTTTGTCAACATAACTTTATCACCTGATGAGCAACTTGAAAAACCAAAGATTAATACTAAATTCTCATCGGTTGCGTCTGGTTCCATATATAGCAATTGGTTGTCTGATTTTTTATTTCAATTCCAACCTAGATTTTAATTACCTAGTCAAAGGATATTTAGTCTTAATGGAATCTCAGCTATGTATAATCTTTATTTATTTTATTACAACCAAATTTAGTAGTAAATCACATAAATAATCTGGGAAGTCCAAAACTTTTGTTTTGATTGAATGCCAGAAAATATTTATTATAGTTAATCAAGAAAGGAAATGTTATGAAAACTAAATCTACAGCTATTCTGCTTTGTTTTTTTTGCGGCTGGGTGGGAATTCACAAATTTTATCTAGGACAAAATGTAGCAGGTATTTTGTACTTATTGTTTTCCTGGACTTTTATCCCAGGATTAATAGCCTTCGTTGAGTTTTTTGTGCTAATTTTCATGTCAGATACAGAATTTAATACAAAGTATAATCAAGGTATAGCAATCGCAGGTGGAGTAGTATCTGCTAAAGATGCAACCAGTGCGTTAGCTGATTTAAAAAATCTTTTTGAATCTGGTGTAATTACCGCAGAAGAGTATGAAGAAAAACGGCAAAACCTTCTGAAATATTTGTAAATTAAAACATTAGTTGATTTACTGTGTCACAATCTAAATCTTGGTTTCAACAAACTCCTGCTTGGGTGTGGTTATCATTAATTCCAACATTGGGGGGATTTGCTATTGCCTATGCAGGTTATAAATCCAAGACTAATACTTGGATTGTAATAGGAATTAGCACTTCTGTTTTAGCTTTTGCTTTATCTGCAAATAGTTTAGCATTTGTAATTTGGATAGCTCAAATTGGTATTGCTTTCTACCTCAGAAAAGCTTTTTTAGTCAAAAGTTATCCGAAAAACTTAGCAATTCCTGAAGAACAAGAGTTAGCAAAGTTAGTTGCGAATACTCGTAACAAAGTAGATATTAATGAATGCTCAAAAAATGAACTAGTTAACTATTTAGGGCTACCCATAGTTTATGCAAATAATATTGAATCCCTAATGAATGAAGGATATGTTTTCACTCATGTAGAAGAGTTAATAGAAATAGCCGGAATTCCCGAAAAGCAAGTAGCTAGAATTACACCGTTAATTACTTTTAGCTACAACTACAAAAAAGAAGCTGAATATTCTTGGAAACGCTTAAACATATACTCAACTCAAGAATTAATTACCTGTGGACTAGATGGAGCGATCGCAGAACAAATTGTTGCAGAAAGGCAACAACGAGGTGACTATAAATCATTGATTGATGTAAAGCAGCGTACTGGATTACCATTTACTACTTATCGTCACATAGCTTAGAGGTTGTTTGAAAAGTGGTTAAGTGTAATTTTAATTGCGTTGTTACCCCCCTTAATCCCCCCGATATATTGGGGGGAAACAAGAAAAATTCGATTCCCTCCCCAATACATCGGGGAGAGTTAGGGAGGGGTAAAAAATATTTGATACATCATTATGGACTTTTCAAACATCCTCTTAAAGATTATCAAAACGATGAATTAATAATTAGTTCTAACTCCCCACTCCCCAACCTTTTTCCAAGGGAGTTTGACTGTAAATCGACTACCTTTCCCTAACTGACTTTCGGCATGGACAGTCCCACCGTGCAACTCGACAATTTTTTGCACCATCACTAATCCTAAACCAGTGCCCGCTGCTCGACCGATAGAGGAATTTTCAACTTGCACAAAAGGTTGAAATAATTTGAAAAGGTCAAAAGTCAGGGCGACAAATTCCCCTATTGAGCTAACGAAGTTTTGCTCACTCAGTTCCCATGTCCGGGGAGTCTCAATCTGCTCATACAATACTGTTCCTACTACTTCGCCACTAACCGAAATAGAGGTATCAATTAGGGATATAATATTCTTTGGTTCTATCAATTCATCCGATAATTCTTGTACTCGTAGATCAGTGCGAGCGTCGGTAACGGCGATGGTACGGGCAGATACTAAGGTTTTAAAGTAGATGGGATAATCTGCAAGGTTGCGTTCTAAACCTGCCGAATGTATCTGGTTGTGACGTTCATAGAGACTTATACATTGTAATTTGGTGCGTTGGCGCAACCCGCCGTAGGCATCGCCATTGAATAACCACACACCTACTCGTTCTACTTCTAAGGCATTTGCTGCTTTTTGGGTGATGATTTTGAATGCTGTTTCCAGATTTCCTTCTGAAATCGCCCTGTGATTTGCCAGTTCTGCTAGTGCTTGATTATGCTGGCTTAATCTTCGCTCACTGTTAATCCGTTCTTGGATCTCTTCCTTTAATTCTTGAGTTCGCTGCTTAACTTGCAATTCTAACTCTTCATTTTTGGTAGACAATACATTAAAGGTTTTGCGTAACGGCTCCATCATCTCGTTGAAAGATTCACCCAGCACCTTTAGTTCTCTAATGCCCTGTATTATCACCACTGAGTCTTCGTTATTGGTAAAATCGGCTAAATCTTTTGTTACCCTGCTGAAGTAGAGAATTGGCTGAGTTATCCACCGGGCGGTGACAATCCCCAGTAAAGTAGCTAGTCCCAATCCTCCCAAACAGAGAAAAATTGTGTTTTGAGTGTTGCGATCAATTTGTCCGATAAAATCTGCTTCTGGGACAGCCACTATAATCAACCAATTGACATTTGGTTCGCCCTGTAACGGTCTAACTTCTAAAAATTGTCGTTTGCCGTCAAAGAAGAAATCTAGTTGCTTTAAACTTTGAATCTGGTCAAAGTTACTAAATTTAGTTGCCAAATATTTAGCGCTTGCTTGAGTAAAAGAATTCCCGCTCTGAGAAGCTGCTAACCGAATGGGTTTACCATTTTGGAGGCGGAATGGTTCTTCCGTTGTGGAACTTGCTACTAATAGCCCCGATCACTCGATAATAAAAACTTGCCCAGATTTACCAACTTTAATATTTTGCAGTAAATCCCCAATCTGTGATATATGAGTTAGAGTGCTGTTGACTCCGAGTAATTGACCTTGGGAGTTATATATAGGAAGAGAAGCACTAATTAGAAGCGTTGGTTCGGTGAGGGGTGTAAAAATCCGACTAAAGGTGAATTTTTTGGCGGTAACTGCTGCTTGATAATCAAGATGCGATCGCGCATCATAGTTTTTGATCACCTCTGGTAGTTGGGTGCGTTGACCTTGATTGTCAATTCTGTAAGTGTAGAGGTCGTAGCCAGTTGACTTTCCGGCATATCTTAGCAAAAATTGGCGATCGTTGAGCTTCTGGACTGCTAAGTATTCTTGCTGTTCGTTGCTTGCCGTTAAGGCGATCGCATCAGGAAAAATCTCTAACTGCTTTATTAAGTATGACTCCCAGGTTGCAAGATTTTCCATCTTCAGCAATCCGATGTCAATAATATTTTGATTACCGCGTAGTACTTGACGCGGGGTTGAAAGATAAGTCTGTAAATTCTGCTCTACTCGATTGGCGACTTGATGACGCAATTCGCTAGCTACCTCATTGACTGCCTTTTGCCCGTTACTAATTGATAAGTATGCAGTTAATCCCACAGCTAGGAAGATTTGCAGCAGAAACAACGCTACCAAGATGTAACTTAGGGGTACGCCTTTAAACAGGGAAACACTACTTTTTCCAAAATTTTTGTTCATCTGCCCACTCCCCCTGCTCCCGCTGACTGTCCTGTAGTACTGAGTACAACACCTCGACTTGGCACTCGTGTGGGCTTATGCATAGTTTGTACTCCGTCAGATCAAGTGCCAATATACCACTTATGGTAAAAGAACAAAACATTACGCCGTGTGCAACTTTCTCTCAAACCTAACCCCCAACCCTTGTAGCGTTAAGGAGCAAGAATCAAAGCCAAAACTGTTATAGTGGAGATGAGATAATAATTTCAGCAGTTAAATATTGAGGCAAAGCCTTGATGAATGCATTCCCATGCAGAGTATGGGAACGAGGAAAAGCCTCATTAAGTTAGAACACCACAATTCAGTAATCCTGGAAGAACCTCTCCTTCTACCCCTCTTTTCGTAGGCTACCGTGTATACACAAGTCGTATCACCCCCCTTAATCCCCCCGATATATTGGGGAGAAATATTAAGTTAGAACACCACAATTCAGTAATCGTGCAAGAACCTCTCCTTCTACCCCTCTTTTCGTAGGCTACCGTGATACACAAGTCGTATCACCCCCCTTATAAAGGAGGGAAATAAGATTTCCGGTTCCCTCCCCTTCATAAGGGGAGGGTTAGGGTGGGGTAAAACCTGTCTTCTTCAGCTATTTTCAGACTTATGTGTACACCGTAGCTTTTTGTAGGAGAGGGCAGTTAAGCTAACCCTTCACTACTAGCGTTGGGGACTGGGGGGTTAGGTTTTTGAGTACTGAATTGATGCTCTAGGTTTGATATAAACCGAATTGAATCTAATCGCTTCTTGCTAATTTAAATTAAAAATAAAAAACAAAAATAATTTAAGATTATACTGCCTATTTGTCAGTGCAATAAATTATATTCTAAAGCTGACGAATATAAAAGAAATTCAGCAAAAACCTGATCAATTCGTTTCTAGTTAAAATTTATTACTTCTTGCTTACGTTATTAAGTAAATATAACTCTAGACAGATGAAATTTGAAACGTTACTGTTATTACTAACGTATTTTTTCGGTGTTTAGGCAACATTCAAGTCTAGGCGCTAGAGAAAAGGAGTTAATCACTAAAAGATTACTCCTAATTGTACTGCATCCTACCCACAGCAAGCCCCAAGACATAGGTTTTATTACTCATGCTCAACGTATCCACTCACAATTCTCAACAAAACCAACAACTGATTGACACTACTGACTGGAACGTTATTGAAACGGAGTTTCACCCGACGCAGTTACATCACAAAGAAACCGTCTTCACTCTTGGTAATGGGTTATTAGGAGTGCGGGGTACTTTTGAAGAAGGGTATTCCCAGGATTTACCAGCTACACTCATCCACGGTGTTTATGATGATGTGACAATTGCTCATACTGAACTTGTAAACTGTCCCAACTGGCTACCATTGGTAGTTAAAGTAGCAGGCGTTTGCTTTAGCATGGACAGTGGTGAAATTCTCAACTACGAACGTCGGCTTGATCTGCGTTTAGGTTTAGTTAGCCGTGATTTGCGGTGGCGTAGTCCTAGTGGTCATACCCTCGATTTTCACTTCGAGCGTTTCGCCAGTTTAGCAGATCAACACGTTTTGGCGATTCGCGCTCAAATTACATCCGTAGACTTTCAGGGTGAAATTACCGTCGAAGCAGGATTTGACAGCGAACCAGATACCCAAGGCGTTAAACATTGGCGAACCTTAAACCAAGGTGGCATAGATCAGATTATCTGGCTAAATAGTCAAACCCTCTACTCAGATATTCAACTTGGGATGGCAGCTAAGTTAGTAGTAGATGGTGAGGAAACTATACCCGTGAGCATCGAAAATGCTTCTAGTTCTCCTACTTTGACAACCACCTTTGAGTTATACCCAGGAAAAACGGCGACTGTTGAAAAGATTGTCACCCTGTTTACTTCACGAGAAACAGAAGTCCCGATCGCAGCTGCCTTAGAAAGACTCGCTGATGAACCCAGATATACTACACTATTGGCAGCTCACATTGCTGCATGGGATCAAGTGTGGCAAGACAGTGACATTATTATAGAAGGCGATCGCTTGGCTCAATTAAGCGTCCGTTACAATCTCTTCCAATTACTAGCTGTCACACCGCGTCACGATAACCGGGTGAGCATCGCTCCCAAAACCCTCTCCGGTTTTGCCTATAGCGGACACATCTTTTGGGATACGGAAATATTCATCCTGCCCTTCCTCACCTTAACTCAACCAGCCCTAGCACGTAACTTGCTCACCTACCGCTACCACACCTTACCAGGAGCTAGACGCAAAGCTCAAGAAGCAGGTTATCAAGGAGCGATGTTTGCTTGGGAAAGTGCCACTACTGGGGATGAAGTGACTCCGCGCTGGGTACCAGCTCCCAACGGCGAATTAATCCGCATCTGGTGCGGTGACATTGAAGTGCATATCACCGCAGATGTTGCCTATGCAGTTTTACACTACTGGCAAACTACCAACGATGATGATTGGATGCGGGATTATGGCGCGGAAATTATCCTTGATACGGCTGTTTTCTGGGAAAGTCGGGTGCAATGGAACCAACAGCGCCACAGCTACGATATTTTAGATGTGATTGGCCCTGATGAAAATCACGATCGCGTCGATAATAATGCCTTCACCAATCTGATGGTACAGTGGCATTTGCAGTCAGCTTTAGCGCTGTGGGACTGGCTCAAGCAAGCTTACCCTGAAACCTCAGCCCAACTGGGGCAAAAACTCAACTTAACCACAGAGCGTCTGCACCGATGGGTGGAAATTCAAGAGCGTCTATTTGTGAATGAAGATGCCCAAACAGGTTTAATTGAGCAGTTTGAAGGCTTTTTCCAGTTAGAAGACATTAACTTCGCTGATTATGAACCGCGCAGCAAATCTCTGCAAAGTTTGTTGGGAATTGAAGCCACAAACCAAAAGCAGATTCTCAAGCAGCCAGATGTATTGATGCTTCTGTACTTAATGCGCGATCGCTACGACTATAACACCCTTACTACCAACTGGGACTATTACAACCAGCGCACCGACCACAGTTATGGTTCTTCACTAGGCCCAGCCATTCACGCCATCTTAGCTTGCGACATGAATCAACCAACCGAAGCCTATATGCACTTTATGCGATCGGCCTTGGTAGACTTGGAGGATGTCAGGCGTAACGCAGGCGAAGGAATCCACGCCGCCAGTGCTGGAGGAGTATGGCAAGCGGTAGTTTTCGGGTTTGGCGGGATTCGGATGACTCAATTTGGCCCCGTTGCCTGTCCCAACCTACCACCTAACTGGACGCGTTTGAAGTTTCGCCTGCAATGGCGTAACGAGTGGTATGACTTCGACTTACAAGCTGAAACAGAAGTCCAAGTTCCCACCTTGGCAGATACACGCTCGGAAATTTAGTAGGGTTATCTTTGACTTGGATGGAGTTTTAACCGATAGCTAAGAGTTTCATTAGTAAAAGCGACAGTTTAAAAGTTGATTAATTCTTGTGAGGTTGTCCGTCTAATTGCCAACGATACAGCGGTTTTCAATTCAAAACCGCTGTATTGACTAAAAAAGGGCGTTACTCAATAGCCCACCTTTGACCAAATAATCATGAATTCATAATTCATAAATTTTAGACACTAGACCTCTTGCATAAGTCGAATAGACCCCCCTTAATCCCCCCTTATAAAGGGGGGAAACCTGAAATCTTGCTCCCTCCCCTTTACAAGGGGAGGGTTGGGGAGGGGTGATTCAAGGATTTTGCAAGAGGTCTACTGTATAATCAGTGGTCGAAAACAGAGCATCGAGAGTTCAGAGCTAACACGCTATAAGAAATTATGAATTATATGAATGTGTCCTCTGCGTCCTCTGTGGTTAAATAAAAGACTTTTAAACCACAGAGACGCGGAGGGCGCAGAGAGAGAAAAAGAGATTTTCGAGTCACCTTGAAGGGGCTATACCTGAATCCTTAGCAATATTTATAGAAGTCAAAGTCGAAACTTCGTATTTTATTTTTAATGTTATTGTTTCTTGCTTAGAGATGTAATCATAAATAAAAGATTATATAAACTATAGATTTATTACTATTTAATAGTACTTACTTAGATAGTTGGCTGCGATACATAAGCTTTTACTTATACCTGCAATATAATATTTATTTAATAATTTCCCTTTCGGAATTAACTATTTTGTTTTAAAAGCAAGTAAACTAATTTGAACAAGGGAAAGTTACCTCCTCGGTAGATTTCAATCAATTAATATAAGTCATTAGGTTTATTAAAGATAGTTATATTGCCTTTTCTTCAAAAAAGGTTGAATTGGCACGACTATCATAGCTTGATATATCTATTGATAATGCAAGATAAATTTGTTTATCTTTGCCTAATTTGTCATAGCTATAAACAATAAAATTCATTTTGAAGGAGACTTGATGACAGAATTTTTTAATCAAATTTCCCGCCGCAAATTAATCTTAACTGCGGGAGTATCTGCGGGTGCTGTGTTCCTGAAAGGCTGTTTAGGAAATCCCCCTGACAACCTTACTGGTAATAACTCTCAAGTTGTCCCAACTGCTCAGACAGTTGCTAATATTAGCCCTGAACAAAAACCAGAAACTACGAAAGTCAAGCTGGGATATATCCCGATTGTAGAAGCTGCTCCTTTAATTATTGCTAAAGAAAAAGGCTTTTTTGCTAAGTATGGTATGACTGATGTTGATCTTTCTAAGCAAGCTTCTTGGGGTTCAGCACGGGACAATGTAGAAATTAGTTCTGCGGGGGGTGGTATTGATGGCGGTCAATGGCAAATGCCAATGCCGCATTTAATTACAGAAGGTTTAATTACCAAAGGCAATAAAAAAATTCCGATGTATGTGCTGTGTCAGTTAATTACACATGGTAACGGAATTGCGATCGCCAATAAACACCAAGGTAAAGGTATCAGTTTGCAGCTTGCTGGTGCTAAATCTCTGTTAACCCAACTCAAATCCTCAACACCTTTCACTGCTGCATTTACTTTCCCCCATGTCAACCAAGATTTATGGATTCGTTACTGGTTAGCCGCAGGCGGCATAGATCCTGATGCAGATGTCAAGCTGCTTACAGTACCTGCGGCTCAAACTGTCGCCAACATGAAAACAGGAACAATGGATGCCTTCAGTACAGGCGACCCTTGGCCATATCGTCTTGTTGAAGAGAAAATTGGCTACCTAGCAGCATTAACCGCAGAGATTTGGAAGAATCATCCTGAAGAATACCTTGCCATGAGAGCCGACTGGGTTGACAAAAATCCCAAGGCAACGAAAGCGATACTTAAGGGCATCATGGAAGCACAGCAGTGGTTGGATAATTTTGATAACCGCAAAGAAGCAGCGCAAATTCTGGCTGGACGAAATTATTTTAATCTTCCCTCACCGGAAATTCTGGCAACTCCATATCAAGGCAAGTATGACATGGGAGATGGGCGCAAAATTGATGATAAATCAATGGCAGCTTATTACTGGAAAGATGAGAAAGGTAATGTTTCTTATCCCTATAAAAGTCATGATTTATGGTTTATAGTCGAGAACGTCCGTTGGGGATTTTTACCACAAGATTACATTACGAATAATGCTGCAAAAGCTAAAGAACTAATCAATAAAGTCAATCGTGAAGATATTTGGAAAGCAGCTGCTCAAGAAGCTGGTATTGCCGCTGCCGATATTCCGACAAATACATCTCGCGGTGTAGAAGAATTTTTTGATGGCATCAAATTTAATCCTGAAAAGCCAGAAGAATATTTGAAAAGTCTCAAAATCAAAAAAGTTAGTGTTTAGTAGAGACGCAATTAATCGCGTCTCTATAAGCCAAATGACCAATGACAAATAATCAAGAGAATAAAGCATCATGACAATAGCCCAAAAACGCCCTGTAACCCCTAGATTTAATAACAGCTTTATATCTCGTCTGCAAAAGCAATTTCCTGACATTGTACCGCCAACGATCGCCATCCTCATCTTCCTGATTATCTGGCAACTGTTCGCTTTCACTCCCGGTGCGACATTACCAGGCCCAATACAGGTTATTAAAGATACCTGGGTACTAATTTTCTGGCCCTTTTATGACAGAGGTGGCATAGATAAAGGTCTGTTTTGGCAGATTTGGGCTAGTTTACAACGAGTTGCTATCAGTTATACCCTAGCAGCGATCGTTGGTATTGGCTTGGGCATTTTGATTGGGGTGAATAAAACCATGTCCAAAGCTTTAGACCCCATCTTTCAACTACTGCGGACTGTACCACCTTTGGCTTGGGTTCCCATTTCTCTAGCAGCCCTGCGACAAAACGAACCAGCCGCCTTATTCGTAATCTTCATTACTGCAATTTGGCCAATCTTACTTAATACTGCCGTCGGCGTTACCCAAATTCCCCAAGATTACAACAACGTTGCCAAAGTCCTGCAACTTAGCCGCAAAGAATATTTTATTAATATTCTGATTCCTGCCGCTTTACCTTACATTTTCACTGGTTTGAGAATTGCAATTGGTTTAGCTTGGTTAGCGATTATTGCCGCCGAAATTGTTATGTCCGGTATCGTCGGAATTGGCTTTTTTATCTGGGATGCCTATCAAAATAACAACGTCAGCGAAGTGATATTGGCTCTAATTTATATTGGCGTTGTCGGTTTAATCCTAGATAAAGCAATGGTTTGGCTTCAAAACAAGATTTTACCAGCAGAACAGAAATAGTCATTAGTCATTGGTCATTGGTCATTTGTAAAAAGCTAAGGACTAATGACCGCCTACTAAGAACTAATACCAAAAGACAAAGGACTAATGATAAAAGATAAATAAATTATGTTTGTAGCTGTTGATCAAATTGAAAAAGTTTTTGAATTAACTGGTGGTGGCAAATATATTGCCCTTAAAGGAATCGACCTCCAAATTAAAAAAGGAGAATTCATTTCTTTAATTGGTCACTCCGGTTGTGGTAAATCCACTTTATTAAATATGATTGCCGGTTTGGATTTGCCCACTCAAGGTCTTGTGACTTTAGAAGGACAAAGAATCATCAAACCAGGCCCAGACAGGATGGTAGTATTCCAAAATTATTCGCTACTACCTTGGCGGACAGTTAGAGAAAATATTGCCCTGGCGGTAGATTCAGTAATGAAAGGGTTGCCAGCCCATGAACGCCTAGCGATTACTGAAAAACATATAGATATGGTGGGTTTGCGTCCCCATGCTGACAAACAGCCGGGAATGTTATCTGGGGGACAAAAACAACGAGTTGCGATCGCCCGCGCTTTAGCAATTCGCCCCAAGTTGCTACTATTAGATGAACCCTTTGGTGCATTGGATGCACTCACACGCGGTAATTTGCAAGAACAACTCATGCAAATCTGCGAAGAAAATCAAGTCACTGCTGTGATGGTTACTCATGATATTGATGAAGCGGTGCTGTTGTCTGACCGAATTGTGATGCTAACCAATGGCCCCGAATCCAAAATTGCGGAGATTTTGGAAGTGGATATTCCTAGACCCCGCAAACGCATGGAAGTTGTAGAACATCCCAGCTATTACAGCTTGCGGAGTGAAATGATTTACTTCCTCAATCAGCAGAAACGCATCAAGAAAATTCGGGCACGAAAAACTGCGGATATCGCTCGTCATGGATTGGAAAAAGTTAATCTAGAAATTGGCTTTTTGCCACTGACTGCTTGCGCCCCCTTAGCTGTTGCCAAAGAGAAAGGTTTCTTTACCAAGCATGGTTTAGATGAAGTCAACCTTGTGCGGGAAAGTAGCTGGCGCGGCATCGTTGATGGCATGACTGGCGGTTACTTAGATGCGGCTCAAATGCCTTCGGGAATGCCGATGTGGTTAACACTGGGAGGACATAATAACCAACCCTTGCCTGTTGTCACCGCCCTTACCATGACTCGCAACGGTAACGCCATTACCTTAGCAAAACGCTTTTACGACCAACGTGTACAAACCTTATCAGACTTCAGAAATCACCTGATTCTCACCCGCGAACAAAGGCATACAATGGGGGTAGTACATCCCGCATCTATGCACAACTTGCTGCTGCGTTACTGGCTAGCGGCTGGAGGAATTGACCCCGACTTTGACGTTGATATGAAGACCATTCCCCCAGCGCAGATGGTAGCCGACTTAAAAGCTGGAAGCATTGATGGTTACTGCGTCGGCGAACCGTGGAATTACCGCGCGGCTGTGGAAGGTGTCGGCTTTACCATCGCTACCGACTTAGAAGTTTGGCTGGGACACCCCGGTAAAGTTCTAGGAGTGCGGGAAGATTGGGCAGAAAATTATCCAAATACGCATATTGCCTTAACCAAAGCTTTGTTAGAAGCTTGCCAGTATTGTGCAAATCCCGATAATTCCCAAGAGATTCGCCAAATTTTAGCAGGGCGAGAGTACGTCAGCACTGATTTAGAATACATTCAACTTGAAGATTCAGATAGTCTTACCTGTGACTTAGACCATCCATTGCGGGACTATGCCCATCACCAGTTTTATTCTGAGTCTGCCATTAACCGCCCCAGCCGCACCGAACAAATTTGGATTATGAGTCAATTGGCGCGTTGGGGTGACACTCCGTTTCCCAGAAATTGGGTAGAAGTTGTGGAAAGGGTATGCCAAGTTCGTGTCTTCAGTACTGCTGCACGAGAATTAGGTTTAGATATTAGCTACATTCGCCAACCCATCAAACTGTTCGATGGTACTCCCTTTAACGCCGATGATCCAATAGCGTATCTCAACAGTTTGCAGATTAAACGTGATTTTTCAGTCGCGGAAGTTGTTCTTGATGCACCTAGAAGAAGACTCGCCTCATAAAAAAATCGTGAGAGAAAGAGGAAGTGGAAGAAGTAGGACATCAAGCGCGAACTTCTGAACTCCATTAATGAGTCTTTGAACTCCATTAATGATCTTACTTTTCACCTCATGTGGAAAAATTAACAAAAGACCTACCCCCTTCCCTACAAGGAAAGGAGGAAAACTCAAAGCCTCATCCCCTTCTAGGGGCTACGGCGTACACATAAGTCGCATTACCCCCCTTAATCCCCCCTTGCAAAGGGGGGAAAAAAGAAATCTAGTACCTTCTAGGGGCTAGGGTGTACACATAAGTCGCATTACCCCCCTTAATCCCCCCTTGCAAAGGGGGGAAAAAAGAAATCTAGTACCTTCTAGGGGCTAGGGTGTACACATAAGTCGCATTACCCCCCTTAATCCCCCCTTGCAAAGGGGGGAAAAAAGAAATCTAGTTCCCTCTAGGGGCTACGGTGTATACATAAGTCGCATTACCCCCCTTAATCCCCCCTTGCAAAGGGGGGAAAAAAGAAATCTAGTTCCCTCCCCTTTACAAGGGGAGGGTTAGGGTGGGGTAAAACCCTGGTTAATCAACTATTTCAGACTTGTGTGTACACGGTAGCCCTTAGAAGGAGAGAGGTCAGAATATCGAGTTGTACTTTTTAATCCCCAAATACCATGCAAAACCCCAACTCAAAAGCTACAAATACACTAGGAAAATCATTAGCCACTGCAACCACCAGCCGCCAGCCTTTCCTAGAGATTAAAGACGTTAGCAAAGTTTATCGTACAAAGAACGGCCCTTTTACCGTACTTGATGGCGTTAACCTCAACGTAGAACAGGGGGAGTTTATTTGTGTCATCGGTCACTCTGGCTGTGGTAAATCCACGCTCTTAAATATGGTATCTGGTTTCAACTTTCCTACCTCTGGGCAAGTATTGCTAGAAGGACAGCCAATCACCCAACCCGGCCCAGACAGGATGGTTGTCTTCCAAAACTATGCTTTGTTACCGTGGCGAACAGCTTTTGAAAATATCTACTTAGCTGTTAACGCCGTTTATCCCAACAAACCACAAGCCGAAAAAAGAGCGATCGTGCGCGATCATTTGGCAATGGTGGGACTAGCTGATGCGATGGAAAAGAAACCAATGCAAATGTCAGGCGGTATGAGACAAAGGGTTTCTATTGCCCGTGCTTTGGCGATTCGTCCTAAAGTCTTAATTTTAGATGAACCTTTTGGGGCTTTGGATGCAATCACCAAAGAAGAATTACAGGAAGAATTGCTCAAAATTTGGAATGAGAATCGCTGCACAGTGCTAATGATTACCCACGACATTGATGAGGCATTATTTTTAGCAGATAAATTGGTAATGATGACTAACGGGCCTCATGCAAAAATTGGCGAAGTCATGGAAATTCCCTTTTCTCGTCCACGCGATCGCGCCCGGATTATGGAAGATCCACAATACTACCAACTGCGTAATTATGCCCTAGATTTCCTCTTTAATCGCTTTGCCCATGATGATGTAAACTAGCAGCTTTTCAATTTGATAAAGGTTAGGGGGCTGCATTTATGCCCGCTTTTGACATTGCTGACGTTTTGTGCATTGTTTGTTTATATTTGGTTTGCGATCGCTTTGACCCGATACCATAAAAGAAAAATGGTGACTTTTGTCAACCACTGGCGTCATTGGATATAGAAAATCGAACCAAATCTTAAATATGAAAGTTTATAAAGAAGATTTGCAATGGGCTGCTTCCCAAGGTTTAATCTCCTTGGAACAAGTGAATGCACTTTGGGATGCACTGTCTGAGCGTAACAGCGATCGGCCTCAATTTAATTTTGCCAATGTAGCTTTTTACTTTGGCGCATTGATTGTGATCTCTGCCATGACTTGGTTTATGGTACTAGCTTGGGAGTCGTTTGGCGGTGGCGGAATTTTTCTCCTAGCCAGCATTTATGCCTTTTGCTTCGTCATTATGGGTAGAAGACTGTGGTTCGACCAAAATCTGAAAGTTCCTGGAGGATTGTTATTTACAATCGCAGTTTGCATGACTCCCCTGGCGATTTATGGACTGCAAAGATGGACGGGATTTTGGATTCAAGCCGATCCGGGAACGTATCGTGATTACTATCATTGGATCAAAGGCAGCTGGTTTTTCATGGAAGTGGGAACTATCATTGCAGCTTTAGTTGCACTCAAGTTTGTGCGGTTTCCGTTTTTGACTGCTCCCATTGCTTTTTCGCTGTACTTCATATCGATGGATTTAACACCACTGCTATTTGGTAAAACTGATTTTAATTGGAAGCAACAAGCATTAGTTTCTATGTGGTTTGGTATCGCGTGTTTAATCGTTGCGTACCTAGTCGATATTCGCACTCGCAGGCGGGATGGAGATTTTGCTTTTTGGCTGTATCTGTTTGGATTAATCCCTTTCTGGTTTAGTCTTTCTTTCATGGGAGACGGTAACGAATTCCAAAAATTTATATATTGTTTGATTAATTTAGGCTTAATGGTGCTGTCGGTGTTGTTGAGACGAAAAGTTTTTATCGTCTTTGGGGCAATAGGTGTATTTGGATATTTGGGATACCTTGCCTCTACAGTTTTTAATAATGCTGTACTATTTCCGGTTGTGCTGACTATTCTGGGAATATTTGTGATCTATTTGGGTATTTTGTATCAACGCAACAGCCAAGCTATTGAGCGTTTCTTTGAAGGCTTACTACCAGAACAATTGAGACAAATTTTACCGAGAGATTAAGAGGTAACTAAAAAAGATGTGGGGGCGCCAAGAGGCAAACAGGGATATACTTATGTCCCCTTCAAGCATTAGCTCTATTACAATACAGATGTCCTGCTGTCCATCCACGTAAATCCAGAAGATAATCGATGAGTAATCAACTACAAGACTACAATCCTAGCGGCGTAGGTGAAATAAATGGCAACCTCTTAGGTTTGCCCTGCGATTACGAGTCTGCAAACTTGATTGTCTTTGGTGTGCCTTGGGAAGTCACTGTTTCCTATGGCGCAGGCACAGTTAACGGCCCACAGAGAATTCTAGATGCTTCGACTCAATTAGATTTGTTTGATTTTGATAACCCTAATGGTTGGAAGCAGGGAATTTTCATGGTGGAAATTCCCCAGGATATTTTAGAGAAGAATACATACTACCGCGCCTTGGCAGCAAAAATTATCGAGCGATTAGCCCAAGGGAAGCAACTCTCAGATACACCAGATTTAACACCTGTGCTGACAGAAATTAATCAGGCTTGTCAACAGGTTAATAAATGGCTGTTTGAAAATTGTCAACAAGCAATTAACAATGGTAAGCGAGTTGCAGTCATTGGTGGAGATCACAGTTCGCCGTTAGGTTATTTCCAAGCATTAGCGGCTAAGTACACGAACTATGGCATTTTGCACATTGATGCCCACGCAGATTTACGCGATGCCTATGAAGGATTTGAGTTTTCCCATGCGTCTATAATGTTTAATGCGATGAAAATACCGCAAATTTCCAAGCTAGTGCAGGTGGCTTTGCGTGATATTAGTCATGATGAAGTGCAAATGATTGACCAATCTAGCGATCGCATTATTGCATATTACGACCCAGCCATTAAGCAAAAGCTTTACTCTGGAACAACTTGGATTGATTTATGCCGAGAAATTATCAGTCATTTACCTGAGTCCGTTTACATTAGCTTTGATGCAGATGGTCTAGATCCAAAACTCTGTCCGAGTACAGGTACTCCTGTTCCCGGTGGGTTGGAATTAGAGCAGACTTTTTGTCTGTTCCGGGAATTAGTCAATAGTGGGAGAAAAATTATTGGCTTTGATATCTGCGAAGTTGGTGATGGGGAGTGGGATGGCAATGTTGGAGCGCGGGTAGTTTACAAGCTGGCAAACTTGATGGATTTATCTCATACCAATTTAATGTGAAGCTGCACTAAATGAGTAACTCTCTATTCTTGGCGCTCTTGGCGTACTTGGCGGTTCGTTTAATATTCTGTGCATCTTCATACAGAATTGGTATCAGTAGAAAATATATCCTAATTTGTAGTTGGAAGACGAATAGTGGAGTAATCATACAAATACGTTGGTTAGGGGCACAGCATTGCTCATGCATGTCAACTTAACGTAAAAGCAAGCTTGCCTAGAAAAAGCTTTTAGAGGTGTCTCGTTCTCAGTCTCAAACTGGGAATGCCTAATCAGAGGCTCCGCCTCAAGACTAGCGGCACCGCAATGAAAGACCATTTCCAGCTAGAGGCTGGAAACAAGATTTTAAAGAAGCCACTTCGTGTCTATGCGCCCTTTGTGGTTCCTTCCTCATATAGTTTGACGCATCTTCATACAGAATTGGTCATAGTTGGTGTTTTAGATAAAAGTTTGATCGCCGCAAAATATCTAACTTTTTGTATTTGATTTTAATATTGTTGTGTGCTGCTATATAACTTGATGGCTATAGCTTTCCACATTGCCCAGTTTTTATCTAAGATTCCTGTGTAGAAATATGCTAGAAACTAAATCAAGTCCTCATACATATACAAACACATCAACAAAAGCTGATACCTTGCCTGGCTCTGTTGTCTCCCCTTCTACTCCTCAGGAAATCTACGATGTTGTAGTGGTTGGCGCTGGTCCTATTGGGTTAGCAACTGCGATTGGCTTACGTAAACGTGGTATTGAAAATGTCCTTGTCGTCGATCAAACTCGCGCCTTTCGTGAAGTTGGACAAGGATTGGATCTACTCCCCAATGGATTACAAGCTCTCAAACATTTAGATCCTAACGCTTACGAAGAAGTCAAAAAAATTGGACTTGGTTTCTTGAATTCCAATCAGTTTAATGGCCAGAAAACTATTGAACCTACTCAAGAGCAACCTCCAAAGACTTCACCTCAATGGGCTTATAAAAATTTACAGGGGCAGATAATTCGGTCAATATCGCTTAGTTTCGATGACTGGTTTAAAGATTATGGCGAGGGTCGAGTGTCAATTTCTTGGTACAATTTGCAGACAACCCTTAGACAGCTACTTCCCCAAGACCGAGTTAAAGCTAATCACCGTTGTATTAATGTTGTGAATGAGCCGGAAAACGGTTGTGTACGCATAGATTGTGTAGCTAACACAGGAATAGAAGCCAACCCCTATGCGTATTGGACAGAGGCGCAGAAACATAATGACACCCAGCCCCAAAACTCAAACGTTGCCCCCCAAGAATTAGCAACAAAATCGATTAGAGCTAAACTAATTGTTGCAGCAGACGGGATTAATTCTACAGTTCGGAGGCTGCTTTACACAGATAGTCAATACCATAATTTTGCCCGACCTGAATACTCTGGATTTGCAGCTATATTTTGTAGGGAAGCTGAGATAGCAAAGGAACTGCGGACTAAATTAGAAGAATATTTCTTTAAAGACTCACCAATTGTAACAATTGCTAATGATGAAATATCTGGAAATTCTGTTTGTATAAATAACATCAGGATGATTTTATTTAATAGATCAACTACTCAACTAGGGTACACAATACATCTTGCTTTGCCTTTAGACTCATTGCAAGGAAAGTCTGAAAGTTCTTTAATTGACTTAGCTTTGCAGGAGTTGGAGAAGGCAGGCTTTCCTGATGCACTTAAGCAATTAGTACGTATATCTCCTCCTGCCAAGATGCAGCAGCGGCCATACTATATTCACCACGCTACCATTTCGGATTCTCTACAAGTTTCTAACCCAATTGACCTCAATACTGAAGCTGATCCTGCCAAAATTCCACCAGCCTGGAGTGTAGGTCGAATTGTATTAGTTGGCGATGCCGCACATGGAATGCCTCCCTTCATGGCTCAAGGAGCTAATCAAGGATTTGAAGATGCACTAGTAGTTACAACACTGATCGCTAAAATTGCTGAGGAGAATAACTGGGATGATCCGCAAGCTATAGCCAAAGCTTTTGATAAATATGAGTGTCTTCGTCACCCATTAATGGCATACGTCCAACAGGCAACATTAAAACTGTCACCCTACTCGTCAGACAAAGTGTGGCAAGAATACGCCCAACAAGTGTATCGCCGCAATTTCGATCAATTGATAGAGGGGCTGTTGTAGATACATACAACAGGAGGCAGTTCTAACTCCTGACATATAGCAGTCCTATCTGATTTCGTTCAAATTCGCGGTGTCCAGATCCTTGACTTCTTATAGAAGTCGCGGATTTAACTTTTCACGAATGATTTAGGATTGCTATATGAGAGTAAATATTTAATTTTCTGAAAGTTCTATGTAATTGCGGTCTTAGTGCATTCTCCTCCTATCTAGGTTCGTCAATATTTAGATGTGTTTACCTTAATCATGAATAAGCGTAAGTTTTAATCTCTATTTTCATAATTATGAATTACCTCAATCATCTTCTAACTTCAGCAATTGTTCATCAAGAGTCTGTATCCGCCCGCGCACAATTTCTTCTGAGAGAATTCGCTTCCGCATTGCCTCATTGAGTGCTCCTTTTTCTGCCAGCAGTAAACGTCGGCGAATAGCTTCAAGTTTACTGGTCTTGCCACTTCTACCTTCCACCTCATCAGGACGACGATTATAAAGTTCTCGCAGTATCTTTTCTGCACCAGCAATTCGTACCTGATAAGCTGAACGCATCTCTTCATAAACGGCTTTTGGTAACACCCCTGATTTCAACAAGCTATCTAATTCATCCTGTGCTGCCTTACCTGTCATCAACTGGGCTTGTAATTCTTCAACCTGTTGTTGAACTTCTGAAAATTTAGATAATTTTAAGCGTTTTACCACCCAAGGCAAACTTAAACCCTGTGCAACTAACGACACCAGTACACTGCCGAAGACTATAGCGATGAGGACTTCTCGCCCTGGTAATGTGGTGGGTAAGCTCAATGCCAGAGCCATTGAAAGTGAACCTTTGATGTTGCCTAAAAAGAGTAAATGTTGCCAGCGCAGTGGAATTGGGCGGTCAAACCAACGAACCACTGCTAACAGTGGATAGACCGTAAGAACTCGCCCGACTTGATAAGCCAAAACTGCAAGTAGAATTGCAGGTAAAGTCCTCCAGAGCATTACCAGGTTTATTTGTACACCAATCAGCAGAAAAATAAAGGTGTTAACGGTAAAACTGGCATATTCCCAAAAACTCAATAAGGTGATGCGACTAGAAGCAGAAGTATTGCCAGACAGCCCTAAATTCCCGAAAATTAATCCAGCCACAACTACAGCGACAGCACCTGATACATCGAGAAATTCTCCAGCCTGGAAAGTCCCTAATGCAACTGCTACCGTCAGTAATAGACTGCTAAGGGGATCATCCAAACGGGCGAATACAGGTATGCTCAAGTAGCCTAAGACTAACCCCACGAGGCAGCCTCCTAGAGAGATAAATACGAATTGTTGGATTCCCTGTAGTAAGGTGAGTGAACCTGTCGAATATACTTGCAAAACCAGGTTGAACGTAACTAGGGCAGCAGCATCGTTAAATAGGGTTTCTCCTTCAACGATGGTAGAAAGCCGGGAGGGCACCGGTATTTCCTTAAAGATGGCAATCATTGAAACTGTATCAGTATTTGCCAGCATTACTCCTACAAATAAGGCAGGTATCCAACTCAAATCCAGCCCAAATTTCAACAGGACGGCAATAATACCACTGGAAAGTACAGCCCCTGGCCCAGCTAGAAGGGCAATTGGTTTAAAGGTGCTGCGTAGGCGGCTGACATCTGTATTAATACCAGCTTCAAAGAGGAGAATTGGCAGAAAAAGATTCAAAACAAGGGTTGGATTTAAACCAATCGGACGAGATAATAGCTCAGTGATCGGCAAACCGGCTAATACCAAACCCACAACATAAGGGATTCGCAACCGCCGGGATAGCAAAGCTACACCTGTAGCAACGATTAGGAGAATAATTAAAACTTTGACTAATTCTGTAACATCCACTATTGCGTTTTGGAAAGTTATTTTGTACTTGACTGATAGATTCTCTCCTCATTCATGCCAAATTAGCAACTTCAGCGTGTGGATTTGGAATGTCGAATTTCCTCCACTTGACCAACTTCAAAAAAAATTAGAGTGAATGGTTGCCCCATTTATCGTTCGATAAATTCTTCTAATAACTCTACTAGGACTTACGCAAAAAATTGCCAAAAAGCTTAATTTATCGAACCGCCAAGACGCCAAGAGCGCCGAGAATTCGTAGAGTGTGCGTAAGTCCTATCTACTTGTCGAGGTGTGACAGGTTCTCTTGCCCGGAGCCTAAGCCAATCACACCGATGGGGGCATGAGGGCAATAGCGTAGACGCAGAGTGGCTTGTTGTGAGATATCGCAGTTACCGCTAAACTACCAAATCAGCGTAGCCAGTCAGTGTCATAACTCTTTTAATCAACCACTTTAGGCTTAACTTTGATTTTAGATTAGCACTACCGATTTTGAAATTTAATTTTATCCCAACTATAAATTATCTGGGTTAGGGTAAACTCTTCCTTTCCAGGCGCCGCCGCGCCCTTGCCAGTGACGGAGTGCTGAGTCTAGAGTCATCAAGGTATAGAGAAAAGCGATCGCAGGTAAGCTCAATGCTAACCAGGGAGAACATTTATAAAAGCGGATTGTCGGGTAGTAAGCCAAGGTCATTAATAGCCATCCTAATAAACCTGTAAATGCGATCGCCCAATTGCCCCAAACTGTACCCAGAATTACACACATCGGTGGAACTAGATAAATCAGAGGCATTCCTACTAAAGTTCCCAATAGTAGTAATGGAGAATAATTCAGTTGGGTATAGGCACTACGGGCAACCATATCCCAAATCGTCGCCAGCGAGTTATAAGGACGCAGACTCTGAGTCAAGGTACTCAACCCTAGCCAGATCCGACCGGGGGAGGCAGGGGGGAAAGAATTACTTTGTCTTCCAATCTGCTTAACAGCGTTAGCAAGGGCGCAATCGTCAATTAAAGCTTTGCGAATCACTTGAATACCCCCGATTCGCTCTAAAGCTGCACGGGCGATCAGAATAGATCCCCCAGCAGCTGCGGCTGTGGGATTGTTGGGATTATTAACCCAGCGGAAGGGATAGAGTTTTTGAAAGAAAAAGACGAAAGCTGGAATTAAAAGTTTTTCCCAAAAGCTCTCACACCTGAGTCGCACCATTACTGAAACCAGGTCTAAATCTTCTTGGACAGCTTTGGCAACCAGTCGGCGGAGATTACCAGGATCATGTTCAATATCTGCGTCGGTCAGCAAAAAATAGTCAGGTGCAAATAAACTGGCGCTATTTATACCTTGCTCAACCGCCCAAAGTTTGCCTGACCAACCAGGAGGCAGTGAAACGCCAGAGATAATATGCAATTGCTGGGCTTTACCGACAGCGTGGGCAACCCCTTCGGCAAAAATTGCTGTCTGATCTGTGCTGCGATCGTCTACCAAAAACACGTTGAAAGAACCAGGATAATCTTGGAGTAGGAGCGATCGCAGTGTAGTTGGTAGCAATTCAGCTTCGTTACGGGCTGGAACCACCGCACAAACCGTAGGTAACGACTGTAGCTGAGTTTCTGTAACCTCTAATTGCTGGTCTGTCCGCCAAAATTGTCCCCAAAAACACAGTAATCCCAACCAAATTGTCAAGGATAACAGCATCAATCCTAATACAATTACACCCATGAGCTATTGCAAATTCTCAGTAACTCAGACAGAATACTATGTCTACTGAATAGAGAAAAAATTTTTTCATTGTATTGCCGTGTTCATAACTAGTGTTGAGTGTTGAGGTTAAATAGTATTTGATGCGAACACAAGACAGGGTAAAAGTCAATCAAGTTGCAGAAGCGATCGCAGCCAGTCAACAATATTTGCTTTCGATTCAAAATCCGGCAGGTTATTGGTGGGCAGAATTAGAATCTAATGTCACCATCACTGCTGAAGTCGTCCTCCTCCATAAAATTTGGGGAACAGACCAAGCAAAACCGTTGCACAAAGTTGAAGCATATTTGCGTCAACAGCAACGGGAGCATGGCGGCTGGGAACTTTACTACGGTGATGGCGGAGAACTTAGCACCTCGGTTGAAGCCTACATGGCATTAAGACTGCTAGGTGTACCAGCAACCGATCCGGCGATGATTCGGGCGCAAGCCTTTATTCTCCAACGGGGTGGGATCAGCAAAACTCGGATTTTTACCAAGTTGCACCTAGCCTTGATTGGCTGCTATAACTGGCGCGGTATTCCCTCGCTACCACCTTGGATAATGCTGTTGCCCAAAGCTTTTCCAGTTAATATTTATGAAATGTCTAGTTGGGCACGTTCCAGTACAGTGCCGCTACTGGTTGTATGCGATCGCAAACCTGTTTTTATCACTAACCCAACTATCAACCTAGATCAGCTATACGTTGAAGGTATTGATCAAGTCCGGTGGGAATTACCCCAGAGTGGCGATTGGACAGATTTATTCCTCACCCTTGATCATGGGTTCAAGTTGGCAGAACGCCTGAATTTAGTACCCTTGCGCCAAGAAGGTATCAAAGCTGCCGAAAAGTGGATTTTAGAGCGGCAAGAAGCTACAGGCGACTGGGGCGGCATTATTCCGGCGATGCTGAATTCAATGCTGGCTTTGCGGTGTCTGGACTATCACCCAAACGACCCGATTGTGGAACGAGGTTTGCAAGCAATTGATAACTTTGCGATTGAAACAGAGGATAGCTACCGAGTACAGCCCTGTGTTTCACCCGTCTGGGATACTGCTTGGGCGATGCGTGCCTTGGTAGAATCCGGCTTTGCACCAGATCATCCGGCTGTGGTAAAGGCTGGAGAATGGTTGCTGCAAAAACAAATTTTGGATTACGGAGATTGGGCTGTCAAAAATCGCCAGGGAAAACCAGGGGCTTGGGCTTTTGAATTTGACAATCGCTTTTATCCTGATATAGACGACTCAGCTGTTGTGGTGATGGCACTACATGTTGCAAAACTCCCTAATGAAAAAATCAAGCAGGCTGCGATCGCTCGTGCCTTAGATTGGATTGCATCTATGCAATGTAAACCAGGCGGGTGGGCTGCTTTTGATTTGGACAATGACCAAGATTGGCTCAATTCCATCCCCTATGGCGACTTGAAAGCGATGATTGATCCAAACACCGCAGATGTTACGGCTAGAGTCGTAGAAATGCTTGGTGCTTGTAACTTGACAATTGATAGTGATAATTTAGAGCGATCGCTTAGTTATCTTCTGCGGGAACAAGAAACCGAAGGCTGTTGGTTTGGTCGTTGGGGTGTAAATTATATCTACGGTACCAGTGGCGTTTTATCAGCCTTGGCCTTGATTGACCCTCAAAAGCACAAACTCAGTATAGAACGGGGAGCAGCTTGGTTAATTGGATGTCAAAATCTAGATGGTGGTTGGGGTGAGACTTGCCGTAGCTATGATGATCCCAGTCTCAAAGGAAAAGGAAATAGTACTGCATCTCAAACTGCTTGGGCTTTAATTGGCCTCTTGGCAGCAGGTGAAGCAACTGGTAAATTAGCTCTTGAGGCCATTGAGCGGGGAATTGGCTACCTAGTGGCAACTCAACAGCCCGATGGTACTTGGTATGAGGCAGATTTTACAGGTACTGGTTTCCCCTGCCATTTTTATCTCAAATATCATATGTATCAACAATACTTTCCTTTGATAGCTCTGGGTCGTTATCAAACAGTGATTTACAATTTAACTTAGAATTCAGCAGACACGGTTAATCGCCTCTGTATAGGATTCAGAAGTAAATGGAAATTAAACATTGAAATTAGAAAATAGCCTGATTTTTCTATCAACAGTTTAGTAAACGAGGATTGAGAATGGCTAAGAAAGTTGTAATCGTAGGTGCTGGGCCGAGTGGAGTTCTTCTGGCTCACTATTTGTTGCAACGTAATCAGGACTATCAGGTGGAAATTTATGAACGACGTAACGATCCGCGCTCAATTCCCCTGTCAAAATCTAGAACATTTCCGCTTGTTATTAATCAGCGAGGAATTACTGCACTCAGCAATATTAAAGGACTTTTAGAAATCCTCAAATCTGTAAGTATTGAGAGTACTGGCTCTTTAAATCATCAGAAAAATGGAAAAACGCAATTAATACCTCGAAGTAAACCTATTTATATTCTTGATCGGATCCAACTAATTATCATGTTATTGGAAACGCTGATCGCAAAATATAATAGCGATCGCCTGAAGATTTATTTTGACAATCAATGCAATGTAGTTGATTTTGAGACAAAAACAGTAATATTTTCAAACGTTGGCAATACAGATGATCCAACAAATGTCACCGTTAATTATGACTTATTAATTGGTGCAGATGGAGCGCGATCGCAAGTGAGAGAGCAATTTCTCTCAACTGATGAATTTGAGGTGGAGCAGAAATATGTTCCCTCAGCTTATAAATCTATCTTTTTACCTGCGAATGTAACATCCCTCAAACAAGGCTACATTCATACTTGGAGAGGGGGTGACGGAATCGCAGCCATACTGGTGCATCGTACAGACGGTTCGTTAAGCGGAACCATTAGCTTTCCCAAAGAGAATAACCTGATTGCAAATTTTTCTACTACAGAGGAAGTATCCCAATTCTTTAACGATCAGTTTCCAGAAATTGCTCAGATTTTACCAGAATCGGAAGCCGAAGCATTTTTAAATCGACCCATCTCAAGCATTATAACAATTCGTTGTAATCGTTATCATCATGGTGATAGTGTGCTACTGATTGGTGATGCAGCTCACGCCACCTCTCCTTCGCTGGGTCAAGGTTGCAATGCTTCCTTTGAGGATGTAGCTTTCTTTGATAAGTTATTGAATGAATATTCTGATGATATTACAAAAGTGATCGCGCAATTTTCTCTACGTCGAAAGCCAGATGCTCATGCCTTAGTCGAGCTAAGTGATAATGCCTTTCCATTATCCGGTAAACTGTTATTTTTAGAGTTTTTCATCATATTGCGATCTGCTCAAATTTTGCATCAACTATTTCCTAAATACTTCTCACCCTCATTCTTGCAACTCCTTTCTGAAACCACGGTTCCCTACTCTGAAATTTTGAATATCTATAAGAATTGGATTGCAAAAGTGAAGCGGGCAAATGAAAAGTTTTTACATAATTGATGCGGTCAATAAGTCCTAAATGAAAAAGATAACCTGGGGGAATATTCAGTTTGGTATTGAAGATATCACCTTTTTTGAAGGTACGATTTCCCCACAGCTATATCTCTATCTAAAGTGACTTATAGATTGTTGTATATTTACCACCAAGTGAGGCGATCGCTTTTGCTAAGTTTGAGATATTCAGTGGTTCATCAAAAGCACCAGTAATATCAGTTAATAAAAATCTGTTAAAGTTCTAATCTACGTTTTTCCTCTGTTTGAGAGAATATACCATAACAATCAACTTAAAAATGCAAGTGTTTCCTAGCTTGAAAAAATAAAGGTGAGGCATAGCCCCACCTCTGGTTACTAACTCAAAACTGTCACAGCACCTCTTTGAAGAAAGTCATTAAATCCTCAATGTTCAGTGTGTAAACTAAATCTAATACTTCTGTTGCTTTCTCAGAAGGTATAAGGCAAGCAGATTTAAATCAATCAAAAGACAGATAAAACATCGTCATCGGGAGACTAAAAAAGTAGCCTCAAGTAGCCTAAAAAGTTCAAAAGTTCTAAATTCCAGCCTTTGCTGCTTCGGCACCCAGTGGCGAAACATAATCACGGAAAAGAGTAATCTGTTGCTCAAACTCTAATACTTGAATTTTGCCAAACAATGGTTTAGATTCTGGGGGAAGTTCATAATCAGAAGGTACAGGAATGATAGTACCATCATCCATACCTTGAGATAATCGATACCAAAATAGTAGCTTAGTGGTATCACCCAAAGAGCCATATTGACGAGAAATTTCGGTATCCACTTTATTAATCAAGTCACGCTGAACTTGTAATTGTTGCTCGTGAGATAATTCCTTAACTTGATTAAACAAACCTTCAGCAATTTCTGGGGAAGCAGTGCTAGCACCAGGCGCAGCTGGCGTAATTGAGCCACCCATTTCTTTGTAAATAAACCAAAACAAAGCCAGTTGTTGATCCACACCCAACTGTTGCCAAGCTTGAACATGCTCACGAATAGTTGGATCGCCTGTTTGGGTAGATGTCATTATTAACTCCAATTGTAATTCATCAGTGTTAATAACAAAGTTATCAAATGTACATCTGCACTTTTAACCTACTGAAGACAGATGTCTTGGAATCATAAAGAATAACAATTATAAAGAGAACATAAATCGGGCTGTAGTCCTGCGTTAAAAGCATTGTAGCTAGATAAATACCCTAGAAGAGCCAAAATAATGCTTGTCTTAGGCAAGGTGAATAGTTGACAATTGCAATACTACAAAATTGAGAGATTCTCACGAGGTATGTCGGTAGATAGATGTTAGTTTTAATGTGACAGTGCTTGTAAAAGCACTGTCCAATTCAGCGACATCCAATTTTTGAATATACAGTAGGAATACGGCTTCTGCTTTTATTGAGCTTATTCTCGCCGATCTTGATAATCTTCAGAAGACTTTGGATCTAACTCCCAGCGATCGCCGTCACGATCTTCTAAAATATCGTTGGTATGCAAAAACTCAGAATCAGCCATTTCTAGCCCCACTGCTGCTTCTAGCTCCTCAGTTACATTTTTATCAGGAGTGGAAGTACTACCACCAACAGCTTCATCCCCAACTGCATCTGCATCTTGCCAATAAGCATCAACATCGCCACCAGTAAGTTCAGGACTAGTTTCTGTATATTCGCGCCTTTCGTCCTGTATGGAGCGCCCGCCAATATTGTATCCCGGCAACTCTTTCACGCCAGTGCCGTAGGATTCGGTAATCTCCTGCGGCAAATCATTGGTTTTAATTTCGTCGTTATGATTTTTTTCTGCCATGATGCTAGCCATTTTCTGCCTTCTCACAATAACGCTTTTCTGTCAATAATTTGTCTTACTAGAGATGTATAGCTTTAGAAATAAAATAATCTATCCCCTTGGAACGAAGCTAAACGAGCGATCGCACCATAGGATTGGAAATATGAAATCATGGTTAAGCAACTTGTAGTTGAACTTTTTAGTTATGAGTTAGGGGTTATCAAAGGGAAATTAATCAGTAGCCAACTTCTCACTCATAACTATTTTTTATTAATTAGCAAAAACAAAACTTTAAGTTTAGGTAATACCATCTATGACTGACCATAACAATTATTCCGCTAATAAAAAAGTTGCCATCCTCATTGAACAGGCAGTAGAGGATGCAGAATTTACAGTTCCTTATAATGGACTAAAACAAGCAGGAATAGAGGTAGTAGTCCTCGGTTCCCGAATGAATGAAAAATATAAAGGTAAACAGGGCAAACTTAGCATCCAAGCTGATGGTACTACCACAGAAGCGATCGCAGCCGAATACGATGCAGTCGTGATTCCTGGTGGGGTGGCTCCCGATAAAATGCGGCGCAACCCTAACACAGTCCGCTTTGTACAAGAAGCTATCCAACAAGGAAAATTGGTAGCTGCGGTTTGCCACGGCCCACAAGTTTTGATTGAAGGCGACTTGCTCAAAGGTAAGCAAGTTACTGGCTTTAGCGCTATTGCCAAGGACATCATTAACGCTGGCGCAAATTATCTAGATGAGCCTGTGGTAGTTGACGGGAATTTGATTACATCTCGTGAACCCGGAGACTTGCCAATTTTCACCACAGCTATTTTAAGCCGTTTGGGTTATGGTGGCAAAGATGCCGCATTGCCAGATGAAAAAGACACAAGTGCTGAATGGTGGAAGCTGGCTGATGCTTGGGGTGGATCAACTAAAGGTGATATCAGCAAAGGTTTAAATACTGCCCTTACTGGTGAACGTTATTCGCTAGAAACATTTGAGAACTACTTGGAAAAGGAATCAGATAGCCAAGTAAAATCAGTCTTTCAAGAAATCATTGCTAGTAAACAGCGCCACATTAAAAAGCTGGAAACCTATCTTCAACAATTGGGTGAAAAACCCTCTTTAGGGGCAAATATTGCCAATCAGTATGCCAAGGTGAAAACTGCCTTGACAGGTAGTGATGACATATATCAGTTACGTTCTGCTTTAGGAGATGTACAAACTGGTATTGGCGATATTGGCAATTTGTGTGCAATGTATACTGACCCAGCAGTAACTGCTATTTTCAAAGAAATTTACCAAGATTTATCGAAATACGAACAGCAATTGGTAGAACTATATCGGGCGCGGGTAAGCGCTCAGGTTCAGCCTCCTAAGCCAACTACAGGGGCTGCTGTGTCAATGTAAGGTTTTATTAAACGTAGACACTGGTGAGCTAGTCCGGTGGACGGGTTCCCCAGCCTAAAGCAACTGAGGAATCCGTAGGGCTTGCCGATTCGCATAGCGTCTTCTAGAGAAGAACACAGAGGTAGAAAGAAGAGAGTATTTGCACCTCTGTAGTTAATTTACTGTAATGGAGATAAAAAAGTGACTTCGACCTCAGGGGATAAACCAAGTGCAAACCAGTCTGAAGCTAGTGAAGTAGAGCGTTGGGGATCTCTTCTCGGTGGCGGTGCTATGGTGCTGATGGGTTTAAAGCAAGGTTCATTGCGGGGTGTACTGACGGCTTTAGCTGGTGGTGGTTTAATCTATCAAGGTGCAACTAAACAAAGCACAATCCAGCAAGCACAGGAAGCAATAGGTATAAACCAACCCATCAGAATTGAAAAGACGGTAACGATAAATAAACCAGCAGATGAACTTTATCGCTATTGGCACAACTTTGAGAATTTGCCTACATTTATGAAGCATCTCAAATCTGTCAAGGTGAATGACAAAAAACGTTCTCATTGGGTTGCAAATGCGCCCTTGGGTAACAGTGTAGAATGGGATGCAGAAATTCTTGAAGACCGGGAAAATGAATTTATTTCTTGGGCTTCTGTAGAAGGTGCCGATGTTGATAATTCTGGTTTTGTCCGCTTCAAAGAAGTATCAGATCGCGGCACGGAAGTAAAGGTTGTTTTGGAGTATAACCCACCAGGTGGAGCATTGGGAGCTACCGTAGCTAAACTTTTTGGTGAGGAACCAAAACAGCAAATTGGTGATGAATTGGGCCGCTTCAAGATGCTAATGGAAGCAGGCGAAATTGCCACCACCGAAGGTCAAACAAGTGGACGCAAGTAGTTTTTGCCCAATGAATGACGCCAGATGATTAGTGCCTACATCATCGCAGCCGAAAAAGCGATCGCTATTGATTGCTTTCCCCAACGCCTAGAAATGGCGAAAAAGTTTGCCAAAGCAGAAGTGATTAACTACAAAAAAGTTAATGCTGGCGAAACGTTGAAAAAGACGACAGGTGGCCGTGGCCCCAATGCTTGCATCGAAGACCTTGGTTTAAAACACTTCTACGACCAGACAAAACAAAAGCTCAGATTGGAAACCGACTGTCCCCAGCTTCTGCGGGAAATGATGGTGGCCTGTCGTAAAAGTGGGACTTTTTCAATTATGAGTGTTAATGGTGCTTTTGTTGATAAAATACCATTTGGTGCAGCATTCAGTAAAGGACTAACCTTTAGGATGGGACAAATGCATGGACAAAAATATATCAAAAATAATATATTTTTGATTGTAGATGACTTAGGATGGAAAACTTGATCTATCCTTGGTTGTTACCCATCAATTGCCTTTAGACGAAGCACCCCACGGCTACTAGATTTTTCACTAAAAAAAGAATAACTAGATCAAAGTTGTTCTTAAGCCCTGAATGGTAAATAGTCATTCAGCTTTTTAAATTGTCCACCTAACATAATGTAATTGAGGCTTTTTATGAATCGAGTAATTTCATGGCTGCGGAATATTCGGATCTCCCAAATCCTTGTAGTTTTTCTAGTAGGATTTATGTTTTTATTGGGTCAGGCTTTTAGTTACCCTAACATAGCACAAGCTGATGTAAAAACTCCAGAGGGTACTTATTATAAAGTAACCCCAAATGAGCAAGGTGAAATTAGAAACGAGAACCAAACAAGAAATTCTCAAAATCCATTAAAAAACGCTGCTGATAATATCCGTGAAAAGCTAAACTTGGATGAAAAAACTCCTAGAGCTACAAAAGAGTTTCTTAAGTCTACAGAAAAGAAAGTTGAAAAATCAGTTGAGCCATTGACTGGAGAGAAAGAAGGTTATTACCAAAATCCTTCTAACAAAAAACTGAGATAGAGAAGCCAGACTTGTAGCAAATTTTGAGTCTAAATTTTTGACTCGTAGATTGTTGAATAAGATTTGAGTAGTTACTGAGACGTGATAATTATTACGTCTCAGTATTAGGATAAATCGAGTATTTATCTTAATTAGGACTTACGCACACTTTACGAATTCTCGGCGCTCTTGGCGTCTTGGCGGTTCGATAAATTAAGCTTTTTGGCAATTTTTGCGTAAGTCCTATTAATATTAACCAGCCGAAATCATAATTAAGGACTAAATAATTATGAAAAGTTTGCTAGCATGGAGCAAACAATGCGTAGGTAGAAACAGCTACCTACCCAAAAATTATTAACTCGCGTGATGCAATTTGTAAAATTATTTACACGGCAATTTGTGGTTCTGATTTGCATATTTTCAACGCCTACATCGCTACAAGTTAAATGTCAGGCTAATGCACCTCATTTACCAAGCAGCTCGCACTGGTAAAATAATCAAACTTAAAACTAAAAGAGGCAAAAAATATGTCTGATACATCTGATAAAACCGTTATCAAAGTAGATTCTACCCATTCCCCAAAAGGTCAACTTGGTCAGAAATATCTTGCATCTGGCAAAACCGTTTCCATGCGCCTATGGGAGAATGAACAACCGAATGAAGCTAAAGAGCCAGCAGCGCGAGAATACGAAACTGTTGGTTATGTAATCACTGGTCGTGCAGAATTGCATATTGAAGGGCAAACGATTTTGCTGGAGCCTGGGAGTTCATGGGTAGTCCCAAAAGGAGCCAGCCACACCTATAAAATTTTAGAATCATTCACTGCTATTGAGGCAACCAGTCCACCTGCTGAAGTTCACGGGCGAGACGAAAACTAATTTGCAGTTATCTGACAATTTTGCGATCGCTAAAAATTTTTAGCCGTTTTCAATTGCATGGAATATAGAGCTTTCGCAGGGGAACAAGAGTGTTGTTCCCTTTTTTACTGTGCTTTGCGTGCTCCCCCTAATTTCCTTTGCAAAGGAGGGTTGGGGGTATTTTTGCCAGTTGAACATCTATCAGCTAGCACCTATTTGGTAGTTTGATAGATTAATAGGACTTACGCAAAAATTGCCAAAAAGCTTAATTTATCGAACCGCCAAGACGCCAAGAGCGCCGAGAATTCGTAGAGTGTGCGTAAGTCCTAATTAAGAACAATGCGTACCCCGAAATAACAAATGCGTTCGCCGAAATAACAAATGCGTACCCCGAAATAACAAATGCGTTCGCCGAAATAACAAATGCGTACCCCGAAATAACAAATGCGTACCCCGAAATAGCAAATGCGTACCCCAAAATAACAAATGCGTTCGCCGAAATAACAAATGCGTTCGCCGAAATAGCAAATGCGTATCCCGAAATAACAAATGCGTTCGCCGAAATAGCAAATGCGTTCGCCGAAATAGCAAATGCGTACGCCGAAATAGCAAATGCGTACGCCTTTCACTAATTTATCAATGAACCTCATCCGCTACGGAACAATGTGCTATGATATTCAATCAGCACTTGCTACTGCATTAATCGCAGCCTCCAGGGCGATCGCTACATGAGTCCAATGAGTCCCACCTTGGCAATAAACCACATACGGCGATCGCATTGGCCCATCTGCTGATAATTCCAAGGTACTCCCTTCAATAAATGTCCCCCCAGCCATAACCACTTGGCTCTCGTATCCCGGCATTTCATCTGGAACAGGGTCTAAGTAAGAACCTATAGGAGAATGCTGTTGTATCGCTTTACAGAAGGCAATTAGCTTTTCAGCAGAACCGAGTTTAATTGCCTGAATTACATCCCCACGGGGAGCCAGGGGTGCAGGATTCACTGGATAACCGAGTTTGTCAAATACATAACCAGTTAAGTAAGTCCCTTTCATCGCCTCTCCTACCATTTGCGGCGCCAGAAATAGTCCCTGGAACAGCAGGCGATTTTGGTCAAAAGTAGCACCGCCATAACTACCGATACCGGGAGCAGTGAGGCGACAGGCGGCTGCTTCCACTAAGTCGGCGCGGCCAGCGACATAACCGCCAGCGCTGACAATGGTACCACCAGGATTTTTAATCAATGACCCTGCAATTAAATCAGCACCTACGGCTATAGGTTCCCTGGTTTCAATAAATTCGCCGTAGCAATTATCCACAAAGCAAACGGTGTTCGGGTTTTGCTGTTTGACTAAGTGGACGATTTTTTCAATATCGGTAATTGATAAACTAGGACGCCAAGAATAGCCACAAGAACGCTGAATAAACACTAAACGGGTGTTTTCAGCCACATTAGTTCTTATTGCTTGCCAATCTATAGTATTTTCGGGGGTTAGCTCTAATTGGCGGTAATTTATGCCAAACTCAATAAGGGAGCCTTGACCTTGACCCCGTAAACCAATAACTTCTTCAAGCGTATCGTAGGGAGAACCGACCACTGCTAACATTTCATCTCCAGGACGGAGGACACCAAACAAAGCACAGGCGATCGCATGGGTTCCCGAAACAAACTGCACTCGCACAGCCGCAGCTTCGGAACCCATAACTTCGGCAAAAACTTTATCTAAAGTTTCTCGTCCTAAATCATCATGACCATAGCCACTTACACCAGCGAAGTGGTGTGTGCCTACACGGTGATTACGAAAGGCATCCAGCACTCGTTTTAGATTATGCTTGACCTGAGTGTCAATTCCAGAAAAAATTTCTAATAGTGCCTGTTCTGCTTGCCGCAGCTGTTCTAAGCTGTTCATCAGTTCCTCGTTCAAAAAAAATTATAGATATGCGGATTTTTAGATCGCACAGACTAGGCTGGAAAATTCAAATTCAGGTTACTGCATGACAATAGCTACCTCAACAAAACCTCAAATTAACTGGGTCAATACCCTATTTTTCATTGGACTGCACATCGGCGCTTTGTTTGCCTTTGTTCCTGGTAACTTTAGCTGGACAGCAGTTGGTGTGGGTTTCTTACTGTACTGGGTGACTGGTGGTTTAGGCGTTACTCTGGGATTTCACCGCCTTGTTACCCACCGCAGTTTTCAAACTCCCAAGTGGCTAGAGTATCTCCTGGTTTTCTTCGGCACACTCTCCTGTCAAGGAGGCCCAATTGAGTGGATAGGGACACATCGGATTCATCATTTAAACTCGGATACGGACTCTGACCCCCATGATTCTAATAAAGGCTTCTGGTGGAGCCACATGGATTGGTTGATTCATTATTGTCCGGCTCACGCTCAAGTTCCTCGTTTCACCAAAGACATTGCCGAAGACCCAGTTTATCAGTTTTTAGAAAAATATTTCATTTTGATCCAGGTTGCTCTAGGTGTATTACTTTTGCTTCTGGGTGGCTGGCCTTTCGTTATTTGGGGAGTTTTTGTTCGCATTGTCTGGGTTTACCACTGCACTTGGTTGGTGAACAGCGCTACTCATAAATTTGGCTATCGCAGTTATGATTCTGGTGATAGATCGACTAATTGCTGGTGGGTAGCCGTATTAGTTTTCGGTGAAGGCTGGCATAATAACCATCATGCCTTTCAATACTCAGCTCGTCATGGACTGGAATGGTGGGAAATCGATTTAACTTGGATGACTGTTCAATTGCTACAAGCAGTTGGTCTAGCTACTAATGTGAAGTTGGCTCCAACAAAAGCTAGTTAGGATGTGTACCGTTTTAACTCGTAACTCATCACTTCTAACTCCTGACTTTTCAAAAAGTTATTTACTGGTGCGCTTGTGTCGGTTAGATTGCTATAATCCGAAGCGCTAATGTTAAGAAATTTTGCGGCAAGCCACTTTTTTAGTGACTTGGTGGAGGAGTTTGTTGTTTTTCAGGTGTTCATGACTACATCAATAATTAACAGCCAGAAACTAAGTGACGAGCCTGGTAATTCTGATCTAAGGCTCAAAGATATTGTCAAAACCCTGCCACGGGAATGTTTTCAACAGAACCGTCGCAAAGCTTGGACACAAGTAATAATCAGTGTCTTGGCAGTTGCTTTGGGCTATTACAGCTTGATTATCACTCCTTGGTTTCTTTTGCCCTTAGCTTGGGTTTTTACGGGTACTGCTTTAACAGGTTTTTTTGTAATTGCCCATGATTGTGGTCACAGGTCTTTTGCCAAAAGCCGTTGGGTTAATGATTTAGTGGGGCATTTCTTCATGATGCCGTTAATTTACCCCTTTCACAGTTGGCGGATTAAGCATAATTATCACCATACTCATACCAACAAGCTGGATGAGGACAACGCTTGGCATCCAATCAGACCAGAAGTGTTTGAAAATTGGGATAAAACTCGGCAGTCTGCTTTTGAACTGTTCATGCGTAAACGCTTCTGGTGGGTAGGTTCCATTGGACATTGGGCAGTTGTGCATTTTGATTGGCGGAACTTCAAAACTAAAGACCAATCAAGTATCAAGCTTTCTGTGGCTGTAGTAATTGTGTTTGCAGCGATCGCTTTCCCGATTCTCATCGCCACAACTGGTATCTGGGGATTTGTCAAATTTTGGCTAGTGCCCTGGATGATTTACCATTTTTGGATGAGTACTTTTACTATTGTTCACCATACTGCCGCAGATGTTCCTTTTGTAACAGCGAACAAGTGGAACGAGGGTTTAGCACAGCTATTTGGCACTATCCATTGTGATTATCCGCGTTGGATAGAAATTCTGTGCCATGATATCAATGTTCATGTCCCTCATCATATTTCCACTGCGATTCCTTCTTATAATTTGCGGCTAGCTTACAGCAGCATCAAAGAAAATTGGGGGACTTATCTGCATGATGAATGTCAGTTTTCTTGGCCTTTAATGAAGCAGATCACAGACCAGTGTCAACTGTACACAACTGATGTTGGCTATAAGACTTTCAACGAATATTATACAGAGCGATAAATAGCGCTGTGATTACACTTACGCTCTTGTTAGTGCAAGAGCGTTTATTATGCTGTGTTTAAATAGAATCTGGCAATTTTTTACTGACTAAAATTTTAGGTAAATTGCCAGAATTGATCCTCTTGTGTGTTAGCGATCGCTAGTTTCGTGGGCATCCTAGAAGTGAGATTATCTTCTCTCAAATAAAGTTCCAATTTCTATCCAATCAAAAGAATCCAGTGCAATCAAATATCACCACGTTCAACATTCCTCCTGCCTGCGAAATATCTGAGGATACGACTAAATTACCTTTCACTCTTCAGAATTTAAAAGCTGCAATTCCTGCTGAATGCTTTCAACCCAATGTGATAAAATCACTTTTTTACTTCTTTCGTGATATCTTGATTATCGGTCTGCTTTATGCAGTTGCTCATTACCTGGATTCTTGGCTTTTCTTCCCAATTTTTTGGTTAATGCAAGGAACGATGTTTTGGGCTTTGTTTGTAGTCGGACATGACTGCGGACACCAATCTTTTTCTAAGCATAAATGGCTCAATGATTTGATTGGACATCTTTCTCACACACCAATACTTGTTCCTTATCATGGTTGGCGGATTAGCCACAGAACCCATCACAAAAATACTGGCAATATCGATAACGATGAAAGCTGGTATCCTGTGACGGAATCAGAATACAAGGAGATGCCTTTAGCACAAAAGATAGGTCGATATTATGTTTTTCTATTGGCTTATCCTGTGTATCTGTTTAAACGTTCTCCTAATAAGGAAGGCTCCCACTTTTTGCCCAGCAGTTCGCTTTTCAAACCATCAGAAAAATTGGATGTTATTACCAGTACTGTACTTTTGATTGGCATGGTAGGTTTGTTGGGTTTTCTGACCTACCAATGGGGTTGGATGTGGTTGCTAAAATATTACGCTGTGCCCTACCTTGTGTTCATAATTTGGCTAGATTTAGTAACATTCTTGCACCATACTGAGCCAGACCTTCCCTGGTATCGTGGAGAAGATTGGACTTTTTTGAAAGGTGCGATTTCTAGCATTGACCGTAATTATGGTTTGATCAATCATATCCATCATGATATCGGTACTCATGTTGCTCACCATATATTCCTTAACATCCCTCACTACAATTTGCTGAAGGCAACTGAGGCAATAAAACCAGTGATGGGTGAGTATTTCCACAAATCGGAAGAACCAATTTGGAAGTCATTATGGAATTCATGTATCAGCTGCCATTTTGTCCCTGATACTGGTAGTAAAGTTTACTACACATCCCATAATAAGTTAGCTAAAGGCTAAGACTCAGATTCCCGACTTAGTTAACGAAGTCGGGAATCTTGTATTTTAGTCAGTGTTTTCTGACTATTGACCGTTGACCACTTCCTGATTAAGATAAACTGTTATCATAATTGCATTAAAGATTACCTAAATATTTTAAGTAAACTTACCTTTTGAGGGGCGTTGGCGTAGCCCGCCGCAGGCGTCGCATATTACATTATTAATGCTTCTAGCTCTTGTCAGTATTCGAGCTTCCTTAGCTTGCGGTAAAATAAAATAGATAGATGACGTTCGCGGATTCTTGCCCTACCCTTACAGGAAGATTTATTTTCTCCAAACTCTTGCTGTCTGGGTGGGTAAAGATTAACATATCTGTGGGCAGATGCAATGTTTCGTCAAACCAACCCTTAGCACAGTGAAAAACCGTTGGGCTATGTACTTTTGATTCCGTTTAGCGTCGGTTAAGTCTATCTGCATGTAGTGACTTAAGATCATTACCTGCTAAGGTTATAAATCAGCACAAACTATACTATAGACAATTTACTCAAAACTCTTTCCAGCTTTAAAATCAGAGGTATCAATGATTATAACTAATTTTAGTAAACAAACAAATGAATTTAAGGAAACTAAAGTACTCAAAGCTAAACCACATTGGCAAGGACAAAATTTAAGCGATACTATTGTCAAAAGTAAAGATACCAAGATGCAAGATCCTGCACCTGATAGTTTGATTATCAATAACTTGAATCGTGGTCGAGTTGCAATTTTTATTGATGGCTTAAGTCTATTTCATACAGCTTTACAACTTGGCATAGAAATTGACTACGTTAAATTGCTTTGTCGTTTAACCAAAGGTTCAAGACTGTTGCGTGCTTTCTTTTATACTGGGGTTGATATTAACAATGAAAAGCAGCAGGGTTTTCTATTGTGGATGCGTCGTAATGGCTATCGTGTAGTGGCAAAAGAACTCATTGTGCCAGCAGAGAATTTAAAGAAATCAAATTTGAACGTAGAAATTGCTGTAGACATGATAACTTTAGCTCCTTACTATGATACTGCGGTTTTAGTCAGTGGGGATGGAGATTTAGCATATGCTGTGAACGCTGTCAGCAGAATGGGGGTTCGGGTGGAAGTGGTCAGCCTGCAAACGACCACTAGTGAAAGCTTGATTGATGTTGCTGACTGCTTCATTGACCTCGAAAGTATTAAAGCACACATTCAAAAAGATTCTAATCTTGGCTATAGTTATCGCACGCCGTCAAATTCAAACCTTTAATATCCTATTTCAACTTGGTCGCGGCGAGGAGTCCCGCGCTATACCTTGATGCTTTGCGGTGGGAACGCCGCTCTATTAAGAGGGACTGGGGACTGGGGACTGGGAAAACATTCCAAAATTTGCTGTGGGTAATAGCCCCGAACATCATTTTTAAGCTGATTACCTAATCCCCAATCTCTAATCCCCATTACCCCTTATCCCCTTCAAGGGTCCCACCTTCCCCAGTCCCCAATCCCCAATCCCCAATCCCATCTGCCTATTTTGCTCAACCGTATATTGAAATGGATATTTTAATAGTTGAAGATGAACCAGAAATTGCTCATTTAATCGAACTATCTTTAGAAAAAGAAGGATTTTTTTGTCGGATTAGCCGCGATGGCATGAATGCTTTACGGATGTTTCAGGAGCAACCACCTGATTTAATCATTCTAGATTTAATGATTCCTGGTTTAGATGGGTTGGAAGTTTGTGCCAGAATTCGCCAGAAACCAGGTGCAAAAGATCCTTACATTTTGATGCTCACGGCTAAGGGTGAGGAAATTGATCGCGTCATTGGTCTGTCTACTGGTGCTGATGATTATATGATAAAACCCTTTAGCCCTAGAGAGTTGGTAGCTAGGGTGCGGGCACTATTGCGGCGTAGCCTCCGCCAAGGGGGACAACATCAAGTCAATCGTACCCAACACTTTATTGTAGATGTAGACCAGCGCACTGCCAGTCGTCAGATAAATTCTCAGGAGTTGGAAATTTTGGACTTAACTACCTTAGAATTTAACTTGCTAACTACCTTTGTCAGCAATCCTGGTAGAGTTTGGAACCGCACTCAACTAATTGATAAACTTTGGGGAGATAACTTTTTTGGCGATGAACGAGTGGTGGATACTCATGTAGCTCGGTTACGAAAAAAGATTGAGCCTGATCCGGCAACTCCCACTTTTATTAAAACTGTTGTTGGGGTAGGCTATAAATTTGAAGATCCCCTGGTAGCGTAAATATTATGAAGATGGGGCTGAGAGGGCGGCTATTTTTCTCCCACTTAGTAGTAATGATCGTGGGAGTAGCTAGTTTGGTGAGTATCAGCAAAATCTCTTCCCCCCGCTTGTTTGTCTTGCATTTAGAACGATTAGAAAATCAGGGGTTCGACTTAATCGATGTTCGGACTGAATTGGTTACAGGATTTGAACTGGCTTGGCAACGAAGCACAATTTGGTCAGTCTTAGTCGGGACTACCGCTGCTGGAGGATTAAGTTACTGGGTGTCTAGACGGATTATGCAGCGATTGACAGAAATGGAACAAATTACCCAAAAATTTGCTGCTGGTCAGATGGATGCACGACTACCGATGTCTGACATTCCAGAACTTAATGGGCTTGGTGCTAGTTTCAACCGGATGGCAGCCAGTTTAGAAGGGGTGGAAGTGCGGCGGCGAGAAGTGATTGGAGACATGACCCATGAACTACGGACACCGTTAACAGTTGTCCGTGGTTACTTGGAAGAACTGGCTGATGGGGAAATTGAAGCGTCTCCTGAGATTTATCGGCGTTTAGCTAGAGAAACTAAGCGTTTAGAGCGCTTGGTAAACGATTTACAAGAACTCTCTAAGGCAGAAGCTGGTTATTTGCCAATTAATATACAACGGGTAAATCTGCGTCCATTGTTAGAGTCATTAGTGGAGAAATTTAGTGACCAGCTGTTAGAGGATGGGCCAGTTCTGCTTTTGGAATGTGCATCTGTGCTACCTCCTGTATTGGCGGATATTGACCGCACAGAACAGGTGTTGGTTAATCTGCTAGGTAATGCAGTGCATTATACTAATGAAGGTTTAATTACGATTCGGGCTGGGACTCAAGGATCTCAACTCTGGATTGCGGTTATCGATACAGGTATTGGTATCGTTCCAGAAAATTTGCCCCATGTATTTGAGCGCTTCTGGCGAGCTGACCAATCGCGCGATCGCCATTCGGGAGGCACTGGCATTGGCTTAACCATTTCCCGTCGTTTAATTGAACTACAAGGCGGTCAGATTCAGGTAGAAAGCGAGTTGGGAATTGGCAGTACGTTTCGGTTTTTTCTGCCTTTGGCTTAAGTTTAGTCAAAATGCTTGAGATACAAGGGATTGACACAAGGTAGTCACTACTGTGTCATACGCAATTGTTAGTTTGAAAGTATCCAAAATTCAATCCGCTTGGTGTTGGTGATATTTTGCCCAGGAAGATCCCCCAAACTCCCTTAAAAAGGCTGGCTCTAATTCCCTCCTTTTAAGAAGGGTTAGGGAGGAGCAAGCCAAAGCCTTAGCGGATTAATCTAAAATCTTATTTTTTGATGGGTGTCGAGATTTTGAAATTGTATAGAATATAACGTTAATTTGGCATTGGGGTAGAATTATGTATGTCTACTATTGTTCTGGCTGCTTTTTTGGTCAGTTTAGTCAGTATTTTGGGTTACGTTGCGATCGCTTACCTGTTCCCTCAAAATCGTTCCCAAGATTAAGGAAATAACAATCTTTTGCTATTTTTGGTTTACGGATCTCGGCTCAATACCCTATTAGTCAGCAGTGACGATCGCGATCGCAAAGCCGTCGTATCCTTTGCTGCCCACGGTCTGGATTGCCGTGGCGCTGATGCGCGGCTCTGAGGCAAGCAGTTCGTTCAAGCGGCGCACCCCCTGGACGCTAGGATCGCTGCTGCTTTGATCAGCCACCGCTCCGTTACGCACGACATTATCGGCGATGATCAAGCTGCCGCGACGCGAAAGCTTCAGCGCCCATGTGAGGTAATCTGGATTGTTTGGCTTGTCGGCATCAATGAAAATCAGGTCAAATGGACTGTGACCCTCGGCGGCAATCTGTGGCAGCGTAGAGAGTGCTTGTCCGAGGCGCAGGTCAACAATATCGGACAGACCAGCGTGGGCAATGTTGGCACGCGCGACTTCGGCGTGCTTTGGGTCAGCCTCTAGGGTGATCAGACGACCGTTGCTGGGTAGCGCTCGCGCCAGCCACATAGTACTGTAACCGCCCAGAGTGCCAATCTCCAGGATGCTTTGCGCTCCTTGGATTTGTGCCAACAGCAGTAGCAGCTTGCCTTGGTTCGGTGAAACGTTGTGCGGTGGCAGTCCGGCCGCAGCGCTAGTCTGGAGAGCCGCATCCAGTGCGGGATCGGGCGGCACAAGCAGATCGGTAAAGTAAGCGTCAACCGCAGTCCATTGTTCCTGAGTCATCCCATATATTAACCCGCAATAAAATAGTCTTGATTATGTGTCAGAAATTGCTTCATTCGAGAGAATCGTAATAATTTCATTCAATGAACGATCGCGATCGCATTCTTCTGGTGTTTCCTTACCCAAAGAGGTTTCTTTCACCAAACGGTAAACGTCGGCTGCTCCATAAAAAATCCGCTCAGTCAGACCTAACTCTTTAAATGTTTCTGCAATCTCTTCCATTTCTCCTACCCAACGATGCGCTTTTGGTGTCATCAATGGAATCGAACGGGTTAATATGCTAGCAAGTTCCTTTTGGCTACTAGACACTTCATCCCATAGTTCCTTATCCAACCCCAAACGATGGGCTGCAATCAGTAATTCTGTGCCGATTGCTGTAAGTCCTTTTGTCAGAGCTGCATAGGACATTTTCAACCCGGAAGCCTGACCAATTTCATCACCAATCACGCGCACATCCAAGCCATGATCTCGCAGTTGTTGAAGTTGACTTGCTTGTTTTCCCGAAGTATATATGCGGGTACGATTGGGAACTCGCGGTGGTGCGCCAATGATTGATGCATCTACGAATATTCCGCCAACTGATTCGATGAGTTTGGCGATATTTATGACTTTTTGGGGTGCGATCGCATTACAGTCAACGTAGAGGATCTGTTTTCCAACATTGCTGATCTCCTCAGCGACTTGTTTTGCTGCTTCAGTCGCTGCTGCGGGGACTAGAACTGACAAAATTACATCAGATTCAATTACCAGTTGCGTCAGGGAACCCACATCTTGGATGTTGGCTGCGGCTGCTAATTGCCGAGTTCGTTCACTGCGATTGTCTAGAGCAGCAATAGTTTTCAATCCATTTTGATTCAGAACAGCTGCGATCGCCTGTCCCATATCACCTGGACTTAAAATACCAATAGTTTGGATAGACATGGAAAGTTTTATATTTACTTTGTGGCTGACAAGTTAATTCCGGTAATTGAGTCGTCAATAAACTACGATAAATTGATATATATGCCGTATTGAAATTAAACCACGGATAAGCTTAACAAGCAAGCTATCTGCTGAGAGCTACAGCAGGAGTCTGGAGTAAAACAGTCTTCATATCTGGCTTAGAGTACCAATTTTCAGAAAGTTGTTTTAATCCCTTACAGGACTTACGCACACTGTACGAATTCTCGGCGCTCTTGGCGTCTTGGCGGTTCGATAAATTAAGCTTTTTGGCAATTTTTGCGTAAGTCCTACCTTACAGGGATTTTGATCAATTTCCAACTTCTCCCCCAAGCCAGCATAAAAGTCACTTTTATAGTGTATCGCCTTCATTTTGGGGTACAAGCACGCGGATAACAGCAAGATAGTGACACAGCATTAATTACATCGCACTAGTGACATCATTGTAATGGGACTTAAACAAAAAGTAACCAGAAAAAACTATCAAACGTATATACAGAGACACTTTGACATTGTTTTGCCTAATTTTTTGATATATCTAGGTTTCAAGCCTTTTTGAGCCTTTGGTGGATTTTCTTTACCCAGCATGGGTTTGAGGCTTGTTTATGCCTCAAAAATGTTTAAGTCTCGTTAATAGATATAGTGGATATATCCTAGAGATATAACAATCCTGTATCCCTAGTATTTCTAGTAAGGTTAAAGAGTTGTTCTGAGTAGGGGAAATAAATACCCAATTTTCTGACTGTAAGGGTGGTAAGGCAATGACACTAAGCTTCATGCTCACACAGGAAACAATCTCAACATTTCAAACACAAGTAGAGCTGTTTGAGCAATGCCTGCATTTTCCTAATGCACAATATGAGTTCAGTGCTGAACTAGCCGAAATAGCCAGCACTAGAGGGATCTCGCAGGATGAACTTAAGCAAGAGATAGTTCAGTTTAAAGAAAAACTTGATAGACTTTTGAAGCTGGTTGAAAA
This sequence comes from Nostoc sp., assembly GCF_036917275.1. Classification (GTDB taxonomy): domain Bacteria; phylum Cyanobacteriota; class Cyanobacteriia; order Cyanobacteriales; family Nostocaceae; genus Nostoc. The sequence goes on along the minus strand of NZ_JBALDF010000059.1, from coordinate 67,646 downwards.
AATTAGCGAAATAGCGAACAAAGCCGAATTAGCAGTACTACTGTACTTTGTCAAATCTGTTTTCCTTTTAAAAGAAATTTTAGAGGCAGACTGGGATTTATTTCTAGGAAACGACAAAAGAGAAGCAATCAAAAACGTAACATCAGGTTCCGTTGTTATATACAAGAAAATCAAAAACGCAGTTAGCCCTGAAACTCCCAAAAAAGACGGCAACTATGTTGCCCTAGAAACCCTAAAACATGGACTAAAGTCAATGATTGAAGCAGGGTTACGAGTCAACGCGTTCTCCCAAGAGGAGGTTAAGGCATTCGATTTAGGAGACATAACTCCTCAAGAATCAGAAACTGTGTTGATCTTCCTGTCAACAATGAAAAAATGGGAACCGATTTACAAGAGACTTGCAGCATCCTAAATTTCTTGCGAAAGAAGACGTAATCCTTATACATGATGAACTCGTCAGTGAAACTGGCGAGTCGTTAAACATACTTAACGAAGGCTTGCTGGACTCTGCTGTTTACTCGCCTCAAGCAACTTTTGGGGGAGAGTATTTGCATCCCACAATTTATGAACAGGCATCTGCATACCTATTTCACATAGCCTGCAATCACGCTTTTGAGCAAGGTAACAAACGCACTGCTTTTGCTACTATGGTGACTTTTTTAAATGTCAATGATTATGATATTGAAATAACAGAAGAAGAAGCTGAAAAATTAATGGTATAGGTGGTTACGCATGAAATAAGCAAGGAAGAATTGCCTGCTATATTGAAAAATTACATGACAAATCTTATTTAGCGTCGATTACAAAATCATCAACGCATTCGCTGTCCTCTGCAATCAGCCTTGCGATTATCTGCTTGCCTTCAGTCACTGAATCGATGCCGCAATTTACCCCTGTTCTGTCACTCTCCGAAAACTTTTGCCATTTCTGAATTCTAGAGCTTTTATATACGAAGCGTAGGCGTAGCCCGCCGCAGGCATCGCAAGATTTTTTTCTAATAACAAATACAATAACCAAGTTTTTGTAATAAGATAGCTTGTATTGCTTCACTGATAAAGCTTCTAGAGATTGCCCTCCCGGAGAGTGACAGAAGAGGGATAAACCCTATAATACCGATCGCTGCAACTCTGGAAAAACTTTAGACACCTTACTCAACACATAATCACCATAAGTTCCGCAAAAATCATGAACGTTAGCTTTATCCCAGCGATCGCCTATATTATCATTCGCTACTATTTTATTTAATTGAATCGGCTTGACTTCCACATCGAAATTGGGATCGAAAAAGAAGGGGAACGAAAGACGATGATTTTGGGACTGGTTCTGTACACGATGAGGTGTAGAACGATACAAACCTCCTGTCATTTTTTCTAGCAGATGTCAGTTCGCGACCAACGGGGAAATAACCTCGCCATGCAATACCTGCCAAAGCCATGCGGATTTTAAGTTTAGTTTCCAAATCCTGGGCGAAAAACTGGCGGCTGAGTTCTTCAAGTCGCTGCTGCAAACTTTCGTCTACACCATGTCCGATAATATAGAAAAACCCCGATTCTCGACACGCTTGTTTGATTTGAGATCCGATGGAATAGCGATCGCCTTTTCCAGAAATCAAGGCGCTGATATCAATAATCGGGACGGATGAAAACCCTTTATCCACAACTTGCAAGTTTTTCATGTTCACCTTAGCAATATATATTCTTGGCTCCAGACTATTTGTCTTTTCACATCAGTAATCTTCAACGGTGAGTAGTTAAGTAGAGTACTGAATGTTGAGTTGGAGTCCTATTTGCTACTTCCCAGGCGGACAAAGTTGCTGCCCTCTTTGGGGAAGTTGCCGACATATTTGCTGGAATCCTTGAGGATTAAATTGCCACCAAGCAAATAATCCCAGACTTGTACCCCCCACAAGCAACGCCAATACCCCCCCCAGCATTACTAAGCGTTTATCCCGATTAGGTTTTGTAATTAACGTTGGTGGAATTTCTGGGGTTATAAGTGGTTCTTCTGGAAGATCCAAATCTAGATCCAAATCTAGCAGCGATCGCGAACTTTCTGTGAAGGTAATTGGTTCTTCTAGTTCTTCTTGTTCTTCTAATTCTTCTTGTATTTCTGCTTCTATAATCTCTTCTGGCAACGCTGGAGTCACAGGTACTAAGTATTCTGGGGAGACACGGCAATAAGTGAGAACAACCGACGTATTATCACGCCCATTTTTTTCGTTTGCCAAGTTAATCCAGTTGCGAACAGCATCTTCAACTGTCAATTGACCAGTTAACACGGGTTTAGCATAATCCTGCCAAGATTGTTCCACGCAGTTATTATCACTTAAACCATCAGAACACAGTAGCAAGATGCCATCTTCTTCCACAATGAATCGCTGAACCTTGAGACGTAAAGATTCTGCATCTCTTGCCCCCAATGCTTGAGTTAGGGCACTAGCATCTGGTCTAAGGAGTGCCTGTCGATACAAGCTTTTAGCAAAGCGGACTTCCCGCGTTGTGACATCATCATCTACTGTCAGTAGCTGACAATAATTGCGAGTAATCCAATAGGCACGGCTATCGCCAACATTAGCTAAGTAAAGTTCGTGGGTATTATTTGATTGCCACCCAGTACTCGTCTGCACTCGTTGCGGAACTTGCAACGCCATTACTATGGTTGTAGCCATGCGTTCTCTGCCTTGGCGTTTTTGTTCGTTATTGCGGGCACAAATCACATTATTTATCACCCGTAAGCTTGCTTCTAGTTGTTCCTGCAACAACTCTGGTGGTACAAGTAGGGTTTGTTCTGTTACCTCCGTTAGTAAAGCGCGAATTTGCAACTTTACAGACTGCACTGCCAACTTACTGGCAACCTCGCCGCCTTCGTGTCCGCCAATGCCATCGCAAACAATCGACAACTGGGGCAATAAAGGTTCATCTAAGTCACCTAAAGAATTGGGGTAGCAAGCGTCTTCATTTTGCACCATCAATGGGCCAATATCTGTAGAGCCTGCCACCTTCAGGACTAATGGCAATTCTGCCGCCGATGCTAATAGTAAATTATTGAGTTGAACATTAATAGCCTCTAACTCAACCTCAGTTTCACACATCTGCTGGACTATGTTCTGTAAACCTTTGGCTACTGATGCCTTTGCAGACGCTACCCAAAACTGCCAACATTGCCCCAGATTCTGTAAACTCAGCTTCTCATCTGCTGGTGTTTGGTAGAGTTCCAACAGCCGCACACACCAACCTTGGACTCTCAAGTTGTCTACTACCAGTAAACTGCCGCTAAGTCCCAATTCTGATAAAGGTGTCCAAAGTTGGAGAATTTGCCACAGCCAATAAACTTGTCGTACTGCCGTTGCTTGCTCCCATGCCTCAACAATAGTTGGATAGATATTTCCGATCTCATTTATTGGCACATTTTCCAATAAGAGGATATCACTTGGATCTCCCTCAAGGTAACTAGCAAACCCATAAGCTTGAGGCAGGTGTAACCGTTCTTGATATAATCGTAGATAAGGAATTACTTCCTTTGGCAATTCTTCAGGTGCATCTGGCGAAAGTCCCGGTTGAGTATCCAGCCAAATCTGAGGACTAATTACCTCGTATCTATCTGCTACCTTTGTGCCTGGTGGAATTTGAGCAGACAATGAGCCAGTAGCCCAAAGATAGCGGTGAACCAAGGGAGTTTGGCAACTGGCACAAACACTATCTCCCATAGGATTAATCGGGCTATTACAGGCTGGATTTATACAATAAATTATCAGTTGAGTAGAAATCATAAAGGTATAAATTTAAAAAACCAATCAACTCATGAATTTCGATTACATTTAGCTGGCAATGACTTGAAGGCTAGAATAGACTGGATTCGTGTACTGCTAGCTACACCTGGTTACTGAAATTAATCAAAATTATTGGTAAAAAGACCAAGTTTTGCTTTCTGTAAATAACTTACGTCTGGGTGTATCTAATCGTATAAATGCATTTACGTCAATGTAAAGTTTAGGATGGCGCTATGCCAAGTTTTACCTTAATCTGGCTTCTGGCAGGAGCAGTTCTGTGTTTAATGGAATTGTTCTTACCATCGGCGTTTGTCGCCTTCATGATGGGAATTAGCGCTTTTGTGGTGGCGCTGCTGTCTGGAGTGGGTTTGGGAAGTGTATGGTTGCAAGTTATAGTTTGGCTGTTGCTTTCCACCACACTGGTTTTGCTTTCCCGCCGGTTTTTGCAACCGCGACAACGCAAATCTAAAATTCGGGATGCAGTTATAGCTGAAACCTTAACAGAAATTCCGCCTGGGAAAACAGGGCGGGTGCTGTATGAGGGAAATTCTTGGCAAGCACGATGTGATGATGACAAATTCACCGTACCACCCCATCAAAGAGTTTATGTGGTTAGGAGAGAAGGTACTACTTTGATTGTGATACCAGAAAATTTGTTGAATTCTTAGGTATTGGGCATTGGGCATTGGTATTCCCCTTATCTCCCCATCTCCCTTCTCTTTGACATTTAATACTTAAAAATCAGGAGATTCACAATGGAACAGTTTTTTTTGCTAGTCTTTTTAGCCCTTGGTGGTTCTGCTGTAGCAGGGTCTGTGAAAGTTGTCAATCAAGGCAATGAAGCTTTGGTGGAAAGATTGGGTAGTTATAACAAAAAACTGGAACCAGGACTAAACTTTGTCATTCCTTTTGTAGATAGAATTGTTTACCAAGGAACTATCCGCGAAAAAGTCTTAGATATTCCTCCCCAACAGTGCATCACCCGTGACAACGTTGGTATTGAGGTGGATGCAGTGTTTTACTGGCGGATCGTAGATATGGAAAAAGCCTGGTATAAGGTAGAAAATCTCCAGTCGGCAATGGTAAACATGGTGCTGACTCAAATTCGCGCCGAAATGGGACAACTGGAGTTGGATCAAACCTTTACTGCTCGTTCCCACATCAGTGAACTTTTGTTACGGGATTTGGACGTTGCTACCGATCCTTGGGGTGTGAAAGTGACACGGGTAGAACTGCGAGATATTATTCCCTCTCAGGCAGTGCGAGAATCGATGGAATTGCAAATGTCGGCAGAACGACGCAAACGGGCAGCAATTTTAACTTCTGAGGGGGAACGCGAATCTGCCGTTAATAGTGCCAGAGGTAAAGCTGAAGCGCAAATATTAGATGCCGAAGCTCGTCAAAAATCGACAATTCTGCAAGCAGAAGCTGAACAAAAGGCGATCGTTCTGAAAGCTCAAGCTGAACGTCAGCAGCAGGTTCTAAAAGCACAGGCGATCGCAGAGTCGGCAGAAATTGTTGCCCAAAAAATCCAGACTAACCCCAATGCGAATAAAGCGGTGGAAGTTCTGTTTGCCTTGGGCTATCTGGATATGGGCGCGACAATTGGTAGAAGCGATAGCAGCAAGGTTTTGTTTATAGATCCGCGCACAATCCCTGCTGCTTTTGAGGGTATGCGTTCCGTTATCTCAAATAGTCAGGTTGACTCTAACCCGTTATTTTCTAAGCAAATACCAGGATTAGAAAATAACCGTCCTAGTTAACTTTCTTCTAATACAGCAGAATTCAAGTATTTGAACCACATCTGTCGTAGGGGTGCAAGGTATTGCGCCCCTACCGCGTGGTGTATTTACCTGAAAATACAGCAGATTGCGAGTTGGTGAGATATAAAAATACCCCACCCTAACCCTCCCCGATATATTGGGGAGGAAACTAGATTTATTTTTCCCCCCAATAAACAGGGAGATTAAGGGGGGTAATTCACAGCAGTCACAAGCAAGAGAAGGGTGTACTTCATTTACTTGCAAAGTGCTGTAGCTGTAAAAAGATGGGAATAAATTTTAGGCGATCGCACTTCTGCTAATTGTGGAGTCAATGCAATTGTGGGAGATGTGGGATAAATTTTAGGCAATACCTGACGGTAAGCTAGCGCTATGACTACGACGGGCTATTTTGCGTCCCACTTGTGTAATCTCAGGTTTTGGTTGTGCGATATCTACGACGGGCTATTTGATAAAATTACAATGGCTAGTCAGGGGAATGCGATGTCTACGACGGGCTACGCCTACGCACTAATTGTCGCATTCTTCTAATGATGGAATAATCAAGTTTTGATAAGTTGTAAATTATGACATTATCTATTCAGCCAACCACACAATTAAATATAGAAGAGTTCTTAAAACTACCAATTACCAAACCAGCAAGCGAGTATTTTAACGGGCAAATATACCAAAAACCTATGCCACAAGGAGAACATAGCACTTTATAAATTGAATTAGCTTCTGCCATAAATCAAGTTGCAAAACCACAAAAATTAGCTTATGCCTTTACTGAACTACGCTGCACATTTAACGGACTTTCGATAGTACCAGATATTGCTGTGTTTGAATGGCAAAGAATTCCCCTTGATGCAAAAGGTAGTGTTGCGAATAAATTTGAGATTCCCCCAGATTGGATAATTGAAATTCTCTCACCAGAACAATCACCAAACCGAGTTATCCGCAAAATTACATTTTCTATTCAAAATGGAGCAAAGCTAGGTTGGTTACTCGATTCGGCTGATGAGTCAATCATGATTTTTGAACCCAATAAATTACCCGAATTAAAAGAAAAACAAGATATTTTACCCGTTTTGAGTGTTTTGGAAAATTGGCAATTAACAGTTGCAGATGTATTTAGTTGGTTAAATTTTGCTTAAAAAAAGTTCAACTACCTGATACCATTTATTTTAGGACTTACGCACACTCTACGAATTCTCGGCGCTCTTGGCACGGCAGTTGCTTCAAGTCGGCAGAGCCGCCCAACGCACTGCCTCGTCTTGGCGGTTCGATAAATTAAGCGAAGTTGGCAATTTTTGCGTAAGTCCTATATTTATGAAAATGCACATAATTAGCCTGCCTAAGCAGGCTTCGTTCTGGTAGCCCCGGACTTTAGTCTGTGGGAAAATCAAGTGCAACATCACATAGAATTGATATAACTATTGACCAATTGCAGTAGATTGATTTACCTGGCATTGACTGCACAACCCAAAAAACTCTAGGGTGTGGTAAAAAACCTTAAACTTATGGCTGGATTCTAACTGGTCTTCTAGGTCATGAACGGGGCATTGATTAATCGGAATTGAGACACCGCATTGCAAGCAAGTAAGGTGGTGCTTGTCTTGCTGCGCTAGGCTGTAGAGGGCTTCACCGTTAGCTAAATTCCGCACTTGTACCATGCCTTCGAGTTTTAAGGCTTCTAGGGAGCGGTAAACTGTTGCTAAACCCATACTTTGATTAGTGTTACGTAGTTCTACGTAAATATCTTGGGCGGAAATGCCTTTTTTGACGGTTTTCAGTAGGTTGAAAATACGCTCTTGACTGCGGGTGCGTATGGCTCTCATAGACAATTATTTAAATATGCCACTGTAGTTGAAGCTGTTAGATGGGCTAATTGATCAATTAACTTTAACCGCTTCGTAATCTTATTTTCACTCAGTTGGAACAGAAAGTTATAGTATAGCGATCGCAGCATTCACCAAAAGCCCGTGCAAACCAAGTATTTAGCCAAAATTTTCGTGACGCTTCGTCCTTCAGTATTAGACCCCGCTGGTGTGGCTGTACAATCCGGTCTTAAGCAACTGGGATACGAAAACGTTGACCAGGTGCGGATTGGCAAGTACATTGAACTCACCATCACCTCGACTGATGAGAAGAAAGCCCGTCAAGACCTTGATCGCATTTGTGACCAAATGCTAGCAAATCCCGTAATTGAAAATTACCGCTTTGATTTGATTGAGGTCGAAACACAGACTGGGGTATTTTAGGGATTGGGCATGGGGCATTGGTCAAGAATTAATAGTTCTTCCCCTGCTCCCCCTGCCTCCCTTGCTCCCCCTACTCCCCACTCTCTTGACTAATCATGAAATTTGGTGTTGTTGTTTTTCCAGGTTCTAATTGCGATCGCGATGTTGCTTATGTAACTAGAGATTTGCTCTTACAACCGACTCGCATGGTTTGGCATCAAGAAACAGATATTGCTGATTTAGATGTCGTGATCATCCCTGGTGGCTTTAGTTACGGAGATTATTTACGCTGTGGTGCGATCGCCCGGTTTTCACCTGTGATGCAGCAGGTTGTGGAACACGCCCGAAAAGGTAAGTTTGTCCTCGGTATTTGCAATGGTTTTCAGGTATTAACTGAAGCTGGACTTTTGCCAGGGGTGTTGACTAGAAATCGGGATTTGCATTTTATTTGCGATCGCGTTCCCTTGAAAGTTGAGCGGACTAATCTCTTATGGACGCAAGCTTATACCAATGGTGAAGTTATCACTTTGCCCATTGCCCACGGAGAGGGGCGATTCTACGCTGATAAAGCCACTCTCGCAGAAATTGAAGATCACGGGCAAGTTGTGTTTCGCTATGAAGGGGAGAATCCTAACGGTTCACTGAACAACATTGCCGGGATTTGCGATCGTCAGGGCAATGTGTTGGGGATAATGCCGCACCCTGAAAGGGCGTCAGACGCGATGCTAGGGGGTAGCGATGGCTTAAGGTTATTTCAGGGCTTAATAGAGAAAATAACAGCATTAGCGTAGAGCAAATATCGGGCGAGTATGTTAGGCCACAGAGCGATCGCTGTCTGAAAGATAAATGAATAGGACTTACGCACACTTTACGAATTCTCGGCGCTCTTGGCGTCTTGGCGGTTCGATAAATTAAGCTTTTTGGCAATTTTTGCGTAAGTCCTAATGAAGATTCTTCTTTAGATAGCGATCGCTCGAATGAATAACTACCAACTTGGGTTAATATCGCATCTGGTTAATCCAAAATCTGTCTTGGAGAGCCGCCGCTCTAACTTTACGCAAAATCTCAAATTGGCTCACCATCCCCAAGTACCAGAAGCGCCTTTGAATGGCCCAACAATATCACTGGTAATCCAACCGCCGTAGAAGTTACCAGGTTGTGGTTGTACCTCTTCGCCATTCACGTAGCATTTATCCATTATATGAGCGTAAAAAGCTACATAGTCCTTCATAATTTCAAACGCTGGTGTAGGGTTAGGGTAGAACCAGGCAGCATTATGAACTTCTTTTTCACCAACTCGAATTGTGTAGTAACCAGCACTTCCTTTCCACTCGCAAAAGCTAGACTGCGGTGCCAGCTGCAAATATTCCATTTTGATATCCGCAGGGGGAATGTAGTAAGAAGGAGGATGACTAGTTTCTAAAACACGTTTGGCGTTGTGGGTATCCGCAATTATTACTCCGTTAAAGATTATTTGGATATGTTTACTTGTGTCCTCCAGACGAGGAGGACGAGGGTAATCCCAAACTGATTCTTGTCCGGGAGCGGGTTCGATGCGTTGAGAATTAACCATCGTCACAGTCCGTTGTAGACATCACTTTTCCAAATTAACAAATTAACGTACCTCTTTAAGAGTATCAATTTGCTTGGTAAACAACTCAGTGAATAAACTAAGCACAGTCCGGTTTTCGCGGACTTTTATATTGGCACTGATGGACATACCTGATTGCAAGGTGACGTTTTTACCCTTAATTACTAAGGATTGTTTATCCAATGATAGCTTTGCCGGAAATCTATAAAACTGATGTGTTTGGTCTGGCGGTAATGCGTCTGACCCTATCCCAATCACTTCCCCTTTGATATCGCCAAACTCGCTGTAAGGAAAGGAGTCAATTCTGACATCTACCTTCATGCCTTTTCGCACAAAACCAATATCTTTGTTAGTGATGAAAACTTCAGCTATATAGTTTTCATTTGGGACAATTTGCATCAGTTTTGTAGTCGGAGTCGCTACAAATCCAGGGTTTTTTGCTTGTAAATCGAAAACTGTTCCAGCTACAGGCGCACGGAGTTCTTCATATTTAACATTTAACTGTGCTTGAGAGATTTTACTATTGACATCTGCCAAATGCTGCTCATTATCCAGTACAACTTTCATGAATTGGCTATCGATTTCGGCAATGTGCTGTTTGTTCTCAGCTATCTTATCCAAAATGCTTTTATCAGAAAGAGCCACTGTATTGCTTAACTCTTGTCGTCCTTTTTCTATATCAAACTGGAGGCGTTTGTGTTCCTCGCCTAGTTGTGCTACTTCTGCCGTGCGGTTTTGTACTTCTTGTTGCTGGTTAAGATACTGAAGTTGAGAAATGCCGCCTTCTTCTGCTAATATCTTCAGCTTATCTAAAACGTGCTGTTGAATAGCTAAACTTGCTTTACTATCTTCTAACTTAAATTTATTTTGACTAAGTTGTTTTTTTGTTTTTTCTACTTCTAATTCTGCCGCAGCAGACCGAGAATCTAATTCTCTTTTGGCAACTCGTAGACGTTGCTGTTCATCAATACCGAGCGCATAATCTTGACCAGAATTTTTTAATTGAGTCCGTAATAATTCATTTTCTCCTACTAAAGCTGCCCGACTTTTCAGCAAAAAAGCAGTTTCTTGTGGCAAATTACCGCGCAAATATAAGAGTTCAGACCCTGCGGCGGTACTTGCACCCAACAATCGACGATAAATCTGGTTTTCTTTAATTAATGCAAGGCGAATTTTATAAAAAGAATTTAATTCAGCAACAGAAGCGATGGAATCAAAAGTCAGCAGTGGATCTCCTGGCTTTACCTCTTGTCCATCTTTAACATAAACCGTTTTCACCACTCCACTAACAGGAGCCTGAACATCTTTGACTGTTCCTTGCGGTTTTAATTGTCCTGTTGCTGGTACTACTTGCTCAATTTTTGCAAAATAAGCCCAAGCAATTGCAAAACAGGCTAGTCCCATTAGGGTAACCATGATTGTCCGCGACCAAATTGGAGATTGGCGCAAGACAACTGATTGCTCAAATTCCTGAGTGTTTGAGTTAATTAATGGCTCTTGAGCAGCTTTCTGTTGTTTTGTAAGTACCCGTGAATCTTGCTTGACTCTGTTTTTCTGATTACCGTTTTTATGATTGCCGTTGAGGTGATTCCCATTAAGTTGAGTCATAACGATTTTAGATTTTAGATTTTGGATTTTTTGTAGGTTGGGCACTATTTATGGATACCGAAAACCTAGATTTTGATATTTGTGGCAGTGCCTAATCTACGTTGATTGCTACATCTATGGAATGTTGGTCAAACTGAAAATCCTTTGATGCCATGCCCCCAGCCATGACTAATTATAAGTTCACATCTTGTTGCTGATATAGGTAATAATAATGACCTTTAGTAGCCATTAATTCGTGATGGCTGCCTTGTTCTATAACCCTGCTATTATCCATCACAACGATCATATCTGCATTACTCACAGTATTCAGTCGATGGGTAATAAAAAATACTGTATCACCCTTAAATGCTTGGGCTAAATTGAGACATATTTGCCGTTCTGTGGGATAATCTAATGCGCTAGTTGCTTCATCTAAAACTAATAATTTTGGTCGTTGTAAAACAGAGCGAGCGATCGCAATTCTTTGTCGTTGTCCACCTGAAAGTGCAGAACCCCGTTCTCCCACCCGCGTATTGTAACCGTTGGGCAAGCTCATCACAAACTCGTGGGCACACGCCACCTGAGCCGCTTCAATAATTTCTTCGGTTGTTGCATCGGGATTGGTTAGAGCAATATTTTCCTGAACGCTGCCGTCAAACAATAATGTTTCTTGGGGAACTACGCCAATTTGTCGTCGCAGTGAATAAAGTTCTACTTTGGCAATATCATAACCATCAATCAAAATTCTGCCGGACTCAGTTTCGTAAAGTCTGAGCAGTAATTTCATCATCGTACTTTTCCCAGAGCCACTTTGGCCGACAATGCCGACAAATTTACCTGGCGCAAATTCGAGGTTGACATTAGAAAGTTGTAGAGGCCCACTTGTGCCAAAGCGGAAGGAAACATTTTCGTATTTTACTGCCCCCTTAATCGTAGGCAAGGGTATATTGTAGCGGTCTGTTTCTCCTTCTTGTGGTGTATCGACAATATCGCTTAAACGTTCTAAGGATAATGCAGTTTCTTGGAAGCTTTGCCAGAGTTGAGCCAAGCGCAATATTGGGCTGGTGACGTAACCAGATATAATCCTAAAGGCAATTAATTCGCCTAAAGTTAAATCTCCTTGGAGTACCAAATAAGCTCCTACCCACAAAACTAGTAAGCTGCTGAGTTTGTTGAGAAAGTTGCTGGTAGAATTGGCGAGGGTGGAAGTTACAACTGTTTTAAAACCAGCAGCGACAAACCGAGCGTAACGCTCTTGCCAGGAAAAGCGCGATCGCAATTCGATATTTTGCGCTTTTACTGTTTGAATTCCTGACATCACCTCTACTAAATAAGATTGAGTTTCGGCGTTGCGTTCGGCTTTGCCACGTAACTGTCGGCTAATGGTGGGAGAAGCAATTAAGATGACAATCACAAACACTGGAATCGTGCTTAAGCCTACCAAGGTGAGTTGCCAACTGTAGATCAGCATCACACCGATATAGACTACCGAAAACAGAGCATCTAATCCCACTGTTAGAGCAGTACCAGTCAAGAATTGACGGATATTTTCTAATTCGTTGATCCGAGTGGAAAGTTCACCCACCGGTCGGCGTTCAAAGTAGCGCAGCGGTAAACGTAATAAGTGGTCGATGATTTCCGACCCTAAACCCATATCGATCCGATTGGTAGTATCGACAAATAGGTAGGTTCGTAAGGTAGTCAACACTGCTTCAAATATCCCGACTACTAATAGCAAAACACCCAAAATATGTAAAGTACCAATACTATTTTGAGTGATAACTTTGTCGATAATTAATTGGACTACCAGAGGATTTGCCAACGCTGCCAACTGTACGAAAAAGGAAGCGACAAAGACCTCTATCAGGACTCGACGGTAGCGTGATAAATAGGGCAGAAACCACCGTAAACTAAAGCGCTCTTGAGGTGTTTCTTTGGTAGGACTGAGCAGTAATACTCTAACTTTGGGCGGAAAGTCGGTTGGATCAACATCTAATTGTTCAACCAATTGAGCGGGTTTGCAGCGGACAATTCCTTGGGATGGGACACCCACAACCATACTATTTGCATCCGCTGCATATAAAACGGCAAAACTATCATCATAGCGAATCAATGCCGGTGTAGGAATGCGCGTCACTGAAGCGATTGGTAGCTCTATCAATTGCGCCTTAAGTCCGATTAACTCAGCTAGGTAAGCAGTAACTTGAAACGATATACTACCCTGACGTTTGACTTGCTCAGTTAAGATGCGGCGAACCACTTCTCGACGAAACGGCATTTCTAAATGCTTCGCGATCATTTGGAAGCAGGCGAAGGCTGTATTTAATTCACCCTTACCACTAAAAAACGGGTATTTAAGTTTTGACGAACTATCACTATTTGAGGTATCGGGGGCTGTCTGTGGAACTATTTCGTCCGATGCGTAGGGAATATCCAGTTCGTCTTGGCTATCTGATTTGGTGTCACTTACCGCAAGTACTATCTGATGACTATCTTCCAACATCAAATCTGACGGATGTATACCAAGCAACCGGGCGGGGTTTTGACCTATAACCTGGATCTTGTCTCTGTCATCGTCTGATTCTAAGCGATCGCCAGGCGATAAATTCGTTACTGTACCACCACCACTCACAAACCAGATGCTTTCGTTATCCAGTTGATTGAATGAAGTTTTCCCTGAAGGGAGGTAATGAATTTTCGCATGTGGTAAGGCGTTTTCTGCCAGTTCTCTGAGATTTAAAGTCGCGATCGCTTGCTTTTGCCAATAGGAACTGAGAATATCGAAAACTTCCACCAAATAACTGCGGTTCTTGCGAGCATTGGCAAAAGCTGGGTATAAAGCGATAAAACTAAAATATGCCGATGCATTCAAGGTTAAACATACTACTTCGGTGGAGGCGATCGCTGTCTCACAGGCGATATCGCGCAACAAACCAATTTCACCGATAATTTCCCCTGGTTGGAGTAATTTTAGGGTGATTGGCATTTGCGTGTGAGGATCATATCCCAACAGGCGTACTTGTCCCTCATAAATTATGGTAATCCGTTCCGGGAGACTTTCTTTTCCGATGATTTTCTGACCGATGCGATAGCGCCAGGCTTGCAGCTGTTCTGATAGATTAGCGATCGCCTCATCTGGTAATTGGTCAAACCCTTCTAAGGTAGTGATAAATTCGGGAAAAGCGTTCTTAATATAAGTCATATAAGACAAGTCGAAGGTGAAAGTGAGGAATAAAGTCGAAAATATTAGGGACTATCTCTTTTACTAACAGTGGCAGTTTTTGGTTTTATGCCAGCAGCAGCAATACTTCTGTGGCATTCAGTGTGCTTAAATATGTAGAAGCACAGAGGGTAAATTGGTCTAATTGCAGACCTGCATTCAGATCACATTACAACTGTTATCCGTTATTCAAAACAAAAGTTTAAATAGATCGAGGAAAACTTCTCACTTGCTTCATACTACATAATTTATACTATCTTATAATTAATACTTAGCATTGCAAGTATGCAACATGGACACTCCTCATCAAACCAAAACACGGAAACACGGTTGTTAAACTTAGTGTTGCATATTTTAATTTATGACAATCAACATGAAACTATCACAAATGCTTTCCTAAGTAAATACCCTAATTAAAAATTATGTAATAAAAAAACTTTAAATTTATGAATTATTTTTTACAAATTCTTAAATATAGAGATTCACAGTATTACTGATGGCGAAAGACAGTGAGCTTTCCTTGGTAAACAGCGCCATACCCGATTGTAAAAGAATCCTTCATCACTTTTTTGCTAACTTAATTTAATAAAAATTAACTCCAGAAGTAAAGGCGAAGATTTTTGTCACCCTAGAGGAATTAACTATTAAATTTATGAAGGAAAGCTAATAACTGCCTTCAGTAAATCTACTAGTTTAATTAATATTAAATCTATTTCCTTGTTATAGATAAGCATAGCCCCACCCCCCAAGGTGGATGAGGATGTTCAAACTTGTGAAGTAATTACTCAATTTTAATATTACACAGTATTGACACTCAAATTTACCTGCACAATCACATTGTAGTAATCTTTATCACCACCATTTGGTAAATCCTTAAAAGCAAAGGGATTATTTTCCAACAGTCGAATGTGATCTACCTGATCTGAGTTAGCACCGAAGAATGCAAAGTAAACCTTCGGATGATTATTGGCATTACTATCAAGAATTGCATCGAATTTACCATATATATTATTTCCTCTAAGTCATCGCAAAACTTCAGTAAATACACTAGGTAAGAGCCAGTTTAGGATTTATGCAAAGGCTTGATTAGCGATCGCACTTACATATATATCAAGGTGTCAGTGGAAATTATAGCGATTCTTACTTCGATGCAAACCAGAACCGCTATATTACTCGCGAATAAAACAACCCCATCCCGCAAGCGAGATGAGGTTACAAAGCTTTAACTACAGCATAATTCAGAATTCAGAAGTGAGAAGCAAAACGTTATAATCTTTGTGTCTGAATTACATTTCCTATAAGTCTAGAAAAATTTAGGTTTTTGCAATAGTTTGATTTATGCAAGCTTTGATTTTTTCGGACACAGATTGTATATGGGGTTCTTTAAAAATGGAATTATGAATCCCGGAAATATCATAGATATCCACTCCCCCTAATGCCAATTTACTCCAACCCATTTTGGGATCAGCCTCCTGTTGGGTAACTGCAAGACCATCTTCTGTTCGGAATACGGTTACTCGACCTGAGTAAACTTGTAGAACATATTTTCTTAGCGCTTGTATGGTGGCATCTTGTACCATAAATTTCCGATAGGAGTAAGCTAAGGGGCGTCCAAAGGTCAGGTGAAATTGAAAGACAAACCGCCAGATCATCTCTTTTATCTGATACTTAAGCCGCGCTCTATTTCTTTCTACCTGCTTAATAACATAGTTAGATGCAATTGCTAAAAGACTCTTCCAATGGCGAGAATCTGGCTTTTGCAATGACACAGATTCGCTTTTTCTAGAACCGTAGGTATCAAATAAAACTAGCAAAGCTACTTTCTTGCCTTGCATAACCAATTGCCGAGCTATCTCATAAGCAATTATACCTCCAGAGGAGTATCCACCGATAAAATAAGGCTCATGGGGCTGAATAGTTTGGATTTGTTGAATGTAGTGCGCTGCCATATCTTCAATCCGGGTATAAGGAAGCTGTTTTCCATCTAACCCTTGTGGCTGTAATCCATAAAATGGTTGATCTGCTCCTAAATGCAATGCTAATTCACGGAAACGTAGAACTTCTCCACCCAAACCATGTACACAGAAAAAAGGAGGCTTAGAACCGTTGGGTTGAATAGCTACTAAAGATGACCAAGGAATTGATGTTTCAGACTTTACATCAGTTATTGGCGTCGCTGCAACCCCAGGTTTTGAGCATCTTTCTTGCTCAACAATATTAGCTAATTGCTCAATAGTTGGGGCTTGCAAGAGGATAGATAGAGGTAGATTCTTGCCCGCTATCTTTTCAATATAAGAAAACAGACGTACTGCCAGCAGTGAGTGTCCACCCAAATCAAAAAAATTATCTGTTATTCCAATCGGATGAATTCCTAAAATATTTTCCCAGATTTCTGTTAATTGAAGTTGTAATGGATTTTCTACTGTGGCAAATATTTTTTCTATTTTAGAATTAGTTGGATTAAGCGCAGATAAGGCTTTGCGATCAACTTGGCCATTAGCATTCAATGGCAGAGAATCTACTATGACAAAGGTAGAAGGCAACAAATGCTCAGGCAGCTTTTGCTGGAAAAAACTCAGCAGTTGCTCACTCCCCAAAGTCTCTCCTTGTTTGGGAACAAGATAAGCAACTAAATGCTTATCTCCAGGAACATCTTCTTTGGTAATCACCACAGTTTTTTGCACGCCTGGATATTGACCCAAAATTGTCTCAATTTCAGCCAACTCAATGCGAAAACCACGAATTTTTACCTGATTGTCTACGCGGTCTAGAAACTCAATATTGCCGTCACTTAAGTAGCGTCCTAAGTCGCCACTTCTGTAAAGGTATGCCCCAGATTCGCTGCTAAAGGGGTTAGGGATAAATTTCTCAGATGTTAAGTCTGGACGGTTAAAGTAGCCTTGTGTAACACCGATACCGCTGATGTAGATTTCGCCAGTAACGCCAATTGGCAAGGGTTGCGATCGCCGATCGAGAATGTAAATTTGGGTATTGGCGATCGCTTTTCCTATGGGAATTTCTGAACGAGTGTTACTGGCTTCAGTGGCAGTTTCCGGATCGTAAACTGTGGCGGTTAAAGTTGTTTCTAGTAATCCATAGGCATTCAGCCAGCGTACTTGCTTGCCAACTTTTTCTACCCAAGTTAAATAAGCATTACGTGAAACTTTTTCACCACCAACTATGACTAAGCGCAAGATGGCTGGCAAAGTTTGTAAAGACACAGATGGCTCTTTAACTAACTCATACCAAAAAAAAGTAGGTATATTAACAACGGTAATCTTTTGTTGAGCAATGAATGGGAAAAACTGCGCCGCCGAGTTTTGTAGCTCTTGAGACTGGAGAATTGTGGTAGCACCAGTAATCCAACTAGGGAACAGTGATTCAATGAAAGTATCAGTTGTGATACTAGATATGAGTAGTAGGCGATCGCTCTGGGTTAACTCCCAAGTTTCGCTAATTGCCAAGCTGTGGGTGACAAGATTACGGTGGGTAATGCCTATACCGTTGGGTTTTCCATTGTAACCGGACACATACATCACACAAGCGAGAGTCTGCTCTGTGGTATAATAGTCTATATTTTCAGTAGCGTGTAGGGCGATAACTTCCCAATCAGTATCCAAACAGATAACTTGTGCCTGATGCTCAGAGAACTTCTCAATTAATGAGCTTTGGGTTAACACTAAGGAGATTTGGGCATCTTTTAAAATGAAAGCCAGACCATCTTGCCCAGATGTCGGAGCTATAAATACGTAAGTTCCCCCAACTTTCAAAATACCCAACAGCCCCACAATCATCTCTAAGGAAGGCTCTGCATAAAGACCGACGAATACCCCAGATTTTACCCCTAAAGTTTGCAAATAGTGGGCTAGTTGATTTGCACGCTGGTTGAGTTCTCGATAGGTTAATTGCTGATTTTCAAAACTTACTGCAATATTGTTTGGAGTTTGCTTGACTTGATTTTCAAACCACTGATGAATACAAGTATTTTGAGGATAATCAGCCTGATTGCCGTTCCACTCAACCAACAATTGATGTTGTTCACCTGCTGTCAACAAGGGTAATTCAGCAATCGGCTGATCGGGATTAGCGACAATACCTTCGAGTAATGTTTTGAAGTGTCCTAACATCCGCTCTATGGTACTGGCATCAAACATCTCGGCATTGTAATCAAATACCATGCCCAGACCATTATCCTGTTCCCGCAAGACTAATGTCAGATCATATTTGGTTTTACCATGATAGATGTAGCCAAATAGAGAAGTGATAGTCAAATCAGCTAGTTCTACTGATGCCATACCACGACCATTCGACCAAGGAGGATTGAGGGAGAACTTTACCTGAAATAAAGGCGAATTCCGACTTTGTTGTTCTGGTCTAAGTTCTTCAATTAGTTTTTCAAAGGGTAGGTCTTGATGGGTATAAGCTTGTAAGCAATCCTTACGCACTCGGTCTAACAATTCTCGGAAAGTTGGGTTATGAGCAAAGTTACTCCGCAGTACAAGAGTATTAGAAAAAAATCCAATCAACCCCTCGGTTTCTACTTGTGCCCGACTTGCACTTGCAAAGCTAATGAGTAGGTCTTCTTGTCCAGAATAACGGTAGAGTAATAGCTCAAACACTGTCAGTAGAGTCATGAAGAGGGTAACTCCCCACTTTTGACTCAGGTCTCTTAGGGCATGATTCAGCGCCTTTGATAGCAGTAGGGCAGCGCGATCGCCTCGATAGGTTTGCACACCATAAGGACGGGGATGATCGTAAGGTAACTTAATAATAGGTAAATTACCTTCTAGCTTTTGTTTCCAGTAGTTTACCTGTGACTCTAAAACCTCTCCCTGGAGCCATTGATATTGCCAATTGGCAATATCAGCATACTGCACAGCTAAGGGAGGTAAAGGAGAAGCCTTCCCCGCCGACAATGCCTTATAGATGGTAGTCAGGTCTTGATAGAACAGATCAGAAGAAGCTCCATCACAAATTATGCAGTGCATATTCCAGATCAGCAGATGCTCTTGCTCGCTTAACTCCAGCAGTAACACCCGCAAAATCGGCCCCTTACCTAGATCAAAGGGTTGATGAGCTTCTTTAGTTGCCAGTAAATGAGCTTCCGCCTCCCGTTGTTCATCTGGTACTTGCTGCAAGTCAATTATTGGCAGTGTCAAGGAAACATCGGTGGCGATGACTTGAGTGGACTTTCCATTCACTGCTGGAAAAGTTGTCCGCAGGATTTCATGGCGGCGGACGACTTCTTTCAAACTTTCTTCTAAAACAGCAACATTGAGATTCCCCGTAAAACGTACCACGACGGGCATATTATTTGAGGAACTATCAGGTTCAAACTGATGGAGGAACCATAACCGTTGCTGACCAAAGGAAAGCGGCAAGTTGCCATTCCGTTCACAAGCGACAATTGGGGGAATCTGTGAACTGGCGGCTGTAGTAATTTGTCGGAGAAAGCTGATGATTTCGGCTTTTTGAGTTTTTAACTCGGTTAGCAATTCCGGGGTGAGACTGTCTTTTGCCGCCCGATAGCGTAGGCTTTCGCCCTCTAGCCAAAGTTTTACATCGCGCTGACGTAGCTCAGATAGTAGTTCATTTAATGTTTTCATAGCTCACCTTCCTCGTAATCATCAGCTGTTTCACTCTCAGCCGCCTGAATACCTTGGGTTGCCCAACGCAGAGTCTCCACTCGTTCAGCCAAATCTGCTACCGTTGGTAATTCAAATAAATTGGACATTAGGATTTCTACTTGCAAGGCTTGGCGGATTCGAGAAACCACTTGAATTCCTACTAGAGAATATCCCCCCAATTCAAAAAAGTTGTCGTAAATCCCAACCCGCTTGACATTAAGAACCTGCATCCAGATATCTGCAATCTGCTGCTCAATGGGAGTGCGAGGCGCTACATAATTTGCCTCCAGTTCCGGGCGGGAAGCATCTGGCTCTGGCAATGCCTTGCGATCAACTTTCCCATTGGGGGTTAACGGCATAGCTTCTAGTGCCATAAAGATCGTTGGCACCATAAAATCAGGAAGCTCTTGTTTCAAGAATCGACGCAACTGCGAAATCACTTGCAAGCTATCTTGACCAGTTTCCGCAACAATATAACCTACTAAATTATTCTCATTAGAAGTGTCTTCTCGAACAATTACAACGCCTTCTTTTACTCCTGGATGTTGCAGGAGTGCAGTTTCAATTTCGCCCAATTCTATGCGGAAACCACGCAATTTTATTTGATAGTCGATCCGACCTAAGTATTCAATTTGTCCATCTGGTAAATAACGAGCCAGGTCTCCAGTTTTGTATAAGCGTGATTTAGGGTTTGGGCTGAAAGGATTAGAAATAAATTTCTCAGCAGTCAGTTCGGGACGATTCAGATATCCCCTTGCTAGTCCTTCGCCACCAATATACAACTCACCTGATATACCAATGGGAACGGGTTGTAAATGGGAGTCTAAAATGTAGAGCTGGGTATTAGCAAGAGGGCAACCAATGCTTATTGGTTTATTTGCCGTTGTCACCTTGCAGCCTGTTGACCAAATCGTTGTTTCTGTAGGGCCGTAAAGGTTCCACAGACAAGCTCCCTTCGGTAATAATTGATTTGCAAGCTCTCTAGGTAAGGCTTCGCCTGTGGAAATCATCTTGAGTTGAGGACTACCTTGCCATCCGGCTGCCAGTAATAGCCGCCAAGTAACTGGTGTCGGTTGCATAAAGGTTGCCCCGGAGGTGGTTAGCGCTTTTAGCAGTTGGGTACCATCAGCCGCAATTTCACGGCTCACTAACACCAACTTCGCACCTACAGACAGTGGTAGAAAAATTTCTGAAACGGCAATATCAAAGGATAGGCTAGTAACAGACAGGAGAGTATCCTCAGCTGTTAAACCGGGTTCTTGAGCGATCGCATTCAGGAGATTAACAGCACTGCGATGTTGAATTTGAACGCCTTTTGGTTGACCTGTCGAGCCAGATGTATAGATGACGTAGGCTAAGTTATTGGCAGTGATGTTATGTGTTGGGTTATCCAACTCATAATCTATGGACTGCCAATTGGTATCAAGGCAAATAATCTCTGCTTGATGGTTGGGTAACCCCGACTTTAGCTTCTCCTGCGTTAGTAGCACTGACACCTGAGCATCTTGCAACATGAAAGCTAAACGTTCTTGAGGATAAGCATAATCTAAGGGTACATAGGCTCCTCCAGCTTTGAGAATGCCTAAAACTCCTATAACCATTTCCAAGCTGCGCTCGACACACAGACCAACCAGAACTTCTGAACCGACTCCTAAGCTTTGGAGATAATGGGCTAGCTGATTGGCTCGCAGATTCAGTTCGCGGTAGCTAATAAGTTCCTCTTCAAAAACTACAGCGATCGCGTCTGGAGTTTTCTGCACTTGAGTTTCAAACAGCTGGTGAATGCAGATATCTTGGGGATAAGCTATTTGAGTATTATTCCATATTGCTAATAACTGTTGCTCAACTGCTGGCAAAATTGGCAATTTAGCAATACTTTGATTAGGGTTGGCAACTATGCCCAATAACAAAGTTTCAAACTCTGCCATCCGGCGGCGGATAGTGTCAGCGTCAAATAAATTAGTGTTGTACTGACATTCCAGGATCAGTTGACCATGCAATTCTGTAGCATTGACAAACAGTTCAAAATTCTCGAATGCGCGTGGATTAGAGAAAAATTCTACCTCCAAGTCGATAAAGGGAAGTTGATCGCTCTCTAGCGCTTGATCGACATTAAATATAATTGGTACTAAGGGAATGCGGCTAGAATCTCTTGGTAATACTAATTTTTTGACCAGGCTGCCAAAGGTAAATTGTTGATGGTCATAGGCATCTAACACAGCCGATCGCCGCGTTTGCAAGTAGTCGCTGAAAGATTTTTCGCCATTAATCTGGCTACGCAATGGTAGTAAATTTACACAGTGACCTACGAGATTATATTGCCCCAAAGCAGCTTGTCCGGCGGCTGGAATACCTACAACTAAGTCATTTTGTCCTGTCAGACGGTGCAGGCAAACCTCAAATCCTCCCAGGATAGTAGTCATAAAGCTACAACCGAGTTTTGTCCCTAGTTGTTTAAGGTTGACAACTAGTTCGGGGTTTAAATGCCAATCTTCGCGGGCGGCGTTAAAGGTTCTCAGTGGTGGACGGGGGCGATCGCTGGGGAAATCCAGTACAGGTACAGACTCAGCGAATTGTTTCAACCAGTATTTTTCTGTAGCGATCGCTTCTGGACTATCCGCCTCTTCTTCCTGCAAAATCGCATATTCACTTAAGTGGTCTGGTTCTTCTAATTCAGAAACAATACCTTGTTGCAAGCCAGAATAGAGTTTACCCAAATCTGGCATCAGCACTGCCCAAGACCAACCATCACAAATAATATGATGGGCTGTCAAAATAGCTAGATGTTCTTGCAGCTGCAATTTGACAATTTTTGCCCGAAATAGAGGGCCATGCTCCAAATCAAAAGGTTGCTCTACCTCTTGTCGCAAGATACTAGCTAATTTTTCCTGTTGATCCTGTAGTTCTAGGCTAGAAAGATCAATAATTGGGATTTCAATTTGTCGAGAAGCAACAATGCAGAGTATATTACCATTTGTGCTAAAAGTTGTCCGTAGTGCTTCATGACGTTGTACTAACTCTTCCACCGCAGACTGGAAAACTTTGACATCAAGTTCACCTCTTAGTCGCAGAGATTGGGACTCGTTATAAGCACAATTGGCTGCATCTCCCATTTGCACAGAAGCCCAAATTTCTTTTTGTGATTCTGTGGCAGGGGCGGTTAAAAGTAATTCTCCATCTGCAAATGGATCAAAATCAACCGCAGTTAATCTGGATTGGTAATCTACAGGTAATAAGCTCATAAAACTTTATTATTTTCTCAGTTTATTCAATGTAATTAGATTTAAATCTTTCTTGACAAACTACTGGCGTTCAATTCATTGTTTAGCGAAGATTGTAGACTTTAAATAATTACGCATAGGAACTTCTACAAATTTATATGTTAATGATGCAGCCAATATGACGATCATAAGAAATACTCCTAGAGATGTCAAGGCTTCATATTCTGTGAAGTTTTTGCCAAAAACATGGTGAGATTTATAAATCCAGAATATTTTTAACAGTTCTTGAACAAACCAATGAACCATATAAATTGAATAAGATATAGTACCGAGATATAGCATTAAGCGGGAATTTAAAATTTTTGATATCACACTATTATTGTTGACAGATACAGCTAAAATCAGTAAAGAAAAAGCTGGTAAAATTAGCCAATCATGAAGGCTACGCAAATGATGCCAGTAGTAATTCATAATTATAATTATCCAAGTGATAGCTATAATTGCCAGCAAATTAAGATTAAAATACTTTTTATATTTATTTCTTCGATAGATTTTATAAGTTATAATACCAAGTACGCACTCTAGCCCGCATCTAGCTATCGAAGGTATACCAATAATACTATCTAAATTACCACGGGTAAAGATGATTAATAGTAATATACCAAAAAGACTAATAATATAAATAATTAAATCATTTTTTTCACTATTCTTTAATAATAAAAATAATAAAAATGGGAATATGCAGTAAATAACAAACTCTACGCTAATTGACCAAGCTGGTTCATTCCAATAAGTATTACACCAAAATAAAGGTGGGCAATTTAGGTCGAATGCCTGAAGAAGAAAAATATTGGCAAAAAGGGCAGTTAAGTTAAATTTACCAGTAAATGTAAAATTATTTGTTAAGAATATTTTGATGATTTCTAATCCAACAAACAGAGATAAAATAAATATATGTAGAGGATAAATTCTGGCAAAACGCGAGAATAAATATGAGCGATAGTTATAAAATTTAACTCTTAATAAAAAATCTTCAATATAAACGTGGCTCATAATAAAACCACTCAGAATAAAGAAGAAATCAACCCATAAATATCCATTCCGAAAAAAATCGCTATATGCGGATAAAGTTGAGCCAGTTTTTGGTAAGGCGTAATAAGAAAAATGATGTACAACAACAATCAAGGCTGCAATACCGCGCAGAGAAGTAAGTGGATTAATGTGTTTATACATTGATTTCTTTTGCGTTTAATGATGTTAAAAATACAAGAGCGTAGAATTTTTTTTGATAATTTTAGTGATTTTATATAATAGAATTATTACCTATTAATAGGTATTTTATAAAAGTAAATATCACACTCATGAAAGTCAGGGAAAAGTACTTTCAATCCTGCACCTACATTGTCATTAAGTTTCAGGGTTCACAACCTGGGAACTAATCCTTCATAATCATGCTGGGTTTGATTTATAGCCAACAAATCGCACTCATCTTACAAAATCGCATTGCTTCCCAATCTCTGTTGGTGGGTCAAGTAGGCATTGCACTGAGATGGCTGTAAAAACTGCAAGTTCCCTTCAAAAGGCTTGATTTGTTGTTGATGGGGTCTTTTCTTCCAATGATGTAGTAAATTATCAAATCTATACATAACAAGGTTTTCCAGACCATCTTGCCAGAAATTACAAGGATCTCGCCACAATGCCATCTTACTCAATTGGGATCTAAGGATGCTAAGAGTCTTCCAAGATTATCTAGATAGGAAGAAATATTAGATTCAAGAATAGTGAGTCTACTCTGGCGATTTTCAGAAGAAGTTAACGAATTAACCAGATCGCGAGTCAAATCTTGACTAAATTTATCCCAGTTCGAGTTAGTTAGGTAATTGATCGTGACTGCAATTGAGGGGGTCAGCATCCGTGTTGTATGCCACCATCCACTTGGCACAAAAATAGTTTCCCCTGGCTTGACAATTACTTTAAGAGGAGTTGCCTTTGCAAATAGTGGAAACTGCTCCAAGTCTGACTGATAGATATCTGGAATCAAGGATCTATTTGATGACATATCAACTGGGTAGAGATATTCAGTTTGAACGGGCGAGTAAAGGGTAAACTCTTTTTCCCCATACACTTGCATGATAAAAGCATGTAAGTGCCAATAATCAAAGTGTAAGATTGGGAACTTTGTCCCTTGACCTGCAATTAGAAGCTCCAAGAAAGCATTTCGCTGTTTTATTGGATCGGCTGCTGGCATGTAAAGCATCGGACTCAAAAGCCGATTATACTGAGAGTAAAGTAGTGTAGGTTCAATATCTGCAAGTAGTTCAGGGAATAGTCCGGGAATATCAGTATCTTTGAGATATGAACAAGGTTTCTCTTCAGTTGAAGCAAGAACTAAATCAATAAAATTTCGCAGTTGATAGCGTTGAGCATCAACAGTTACTTCTTTTGAGCCATAGTTTTTTTTAAAGTATTCAGGAGTCCATGTTGACAATGCTTTCCAATCTTTGATTGCATCAGTGATGACAACAGGATGCAATGGGTTGAGATAGTGACTGACAAACTCTTTATAGGATAAGTTAGCCACTTTCTCAATGGTCATCTTTTCTGGTTGAGCTATTAAGCTACCATAAGAATTTGCGTTAGCAGGATTGGATTTGCTCAAGAAATTTAGAATCTCTTCTTTACGATCTTTCATTTGAGCCAGTAAATCAGGAGTCAGTGTTTCTTTAGGAGCTTTATAGCGTAAGTGATCGCCTTCAATCCATAACTTTACATCTAACTGTTGAAGCTCTGATACAAACTTATCAACCATTTTCATATGTTTATCAGCTAATGACTTGATCGAATTCTGGTTATTTGTAGATGGTTTAGTTAGTGACATATTAAAAAACCTAATTTTAATCTGGTATATGCTTTGTTTTCAACAATTACGACAGATGATTATCGCTTTAGCGACCTCATTGCCTCTTGGAAAAGTTTTGCTGGGGCAGTAATTCTTTTTATACCGGATTGAAGCACTTCATCATGATTTTCTGGCTTTCGTTTAGAGAACATTTCGACAGCAAAAATTTTGGTTCTATCTCGTAATACAGACTGGCCTGGAGGAGTTGGCAGCATACCTAGTTTTCGGAGATAATAATTAACCTGATAAATTCTGGCGTGTAAATCGCACGTCTTCAAACAAAAGTTAATACTCAGGGAAACAGAGTAATTATCTCTATTTTTAACCCAGTGTGGGGCTAGTACTGGATGGTGAATTCCTTTTCCTGGAACTAAGTGGTTCACACTTGCCTTGTTCTGGTTCTCCTCTCGGTAATTCGCTGATGAGACATGCCCTAAATAGAAATTCTCAATCTCTTCCTCTGTCAACACAGAGCGATCATTTTGATCGAACAGATGGACATCCTTGTCACCATGTATTTGAAATAAGAAATTACAATCATGGTCAATATGGTAGGGGGTGATTGAGTGAGGAGAAGAAACAATAATGGTAGCTATTGACCAGGTAATCTCTCGATGTAAAGGAACAGTTGTAAGGTCTTCAAGTTCAATCAAGGTTTTATCTAGTAAAGCCTTATAGTCTGGGTCCACATGGGCACTCTTAAACATTATAAAAGAATCTGATTCCTGAATGTTTAAGAGTGCTTCTACAATTTGCTTTTTCCTTGATAATTGCTCCCATTTCATTCCAGGATAATTGCCGTTTTTACAACAAAAAATTTGTCCTTTAGGAAAGAGGTTATTTGCCAGATCAACCAGACGAGGAATCTCAAATAAAGGATGCCCTACAAGATTATGGGAGAACATAAATGGAGAATGGTTAAACTTCTCTTGAAAGCCTGGGGTATCCACCCCAATAATGCGTTCAGGAAGCGTCAAGCTGGGCTGCAAAATTATCGGAGATGAACTCATAAAATGCCTCCAAATTACTATTATTTATACTTACCTACTTAGCTCAAAAAACTATTTCAGGAAACACTTGCGACTTGTAAATATTTCCCAGGTCGCTCGGTATCGGGGATATACCAAGCGGGGTTCCCTTGGGGATCTCTTCCTAATCTGGCATCAGGTTGTGGAGGACGATTGCGTTCTACTCCATTGTGGCGATCGCAATTTGTTACTTCTATGGGCGGTGCAGACAAGAAGCCAGCAGACTGCATTTTGGCAATACTTTCTTTAAAGGCTGCCATCACAAAAGCCAGATCGGCTTCAGAATGGGCTGTCGTTAAGAAGCAAGGACGATGATCCCAAGTATGTACTCCCTTATCCCGCAGCAAGTAAAATAGCAAATCTCCGTAGGGAAACTCTGGTGCAGACTTCACCATGAACAGAGAGCCGAAATTATAGGCTGTAAACGGAGCCTGAACTTGCTGGAAATAGCCCATAAGTTCCGCTACAAACTTATCGGTTCTCGCATTAAGATTTTGCTGCAAGCTGGGACCACAATGGAGCAAATGCTGAAGCACTGCTTTGGCTGCTGCTAGTGCTAGAGGATGGCGGACGAAGGTACCAGCAAAGTAAGTCACGCCTACCTCTGGAACTGAGTCATCCCCAAACTGCCAAAACCCACCATCTAGAGCATCCATATATTGCGATTTGCCAGCAATGACTCCAATTGGTAGTCCACCGCCCACAATCTTGCCGTAGGTTGCTATATCAGCTTTGATCCCAAAATGCGCTTGAGCGCCACCTTGATGAATTCTGAATCCGGTAACGATTTCATCAAAAATCAGGGCAATACCAGCTTTCTCCGTAAAATCACGCAGTTTGTGGAGGAATTCCTTGGGCTGGTATTCAGGGCGACGGCTTTGCACAGATTCAACCATTACTGCTGCTAACTCATCAGCCCGATTTTTAAGGATTTCTAGGGACTCAGGCGAATCATAGTCTAGTACCAAGATGTTCTCTACCATTTCCGGTGGGATACCGGGAGCAGCAGGAATTGACCGGAGTTTCTTTGTTCCCCGAACAATTACTTCATCCAAAATGCCGTGATAAGCTCCAGAAAAGATGGCGATTAAGTTACGCCCTGTGATTGTGCGTGCCATCCGCATCGCTCCCAGAACTGCTTCTGAACCTGTGTTACAAAAGGCTGCTCGGTCAAAGTTGGTCAACTCACACATCAGCCGTGCCACTTCTCCAACTAAGGGAGTCTGGGGGCCAATTTCCATACCGAGTTTCAGTTGTGCTTCAATTGCTTCGGTAATGAAAGGTGGCGACCAACCAAACAAATTCAAGCCAAAGCCATTGCTTAAATCAACATATTCATTACTATCAATGTCCCAAAGTTTAGAACCCGATGAACGAGACGCTACGATGGGGTAAACCATCTCTTTCATGGTCGGGTTAAACCCAGAAACAGTTCTTGGGTCTGCCAGATAAGGGCGATGGGATTGAGTATATTCTTTGGATTTTTTAGTCCGTTGTGTATATCTTTGGATAATTTTGTCTAGATGAGTTCGTTGGTGCGCTGTCAGAGTTTTAGTCTGGGTCTTTTCAATTCGAGCTGCCGCACCAAATGCCTTTTTTGCACCATTTGACTCCGTGTCTACCGATGCTTGTAATTCTTTGCTCGTTTGGGTTGGGGGGATAGATACAGCGTTTTGTGGTTTGACACCATTATTTTGAGATGTCGCCGCAGGTACAACTGGGATTGTTACAGATTGACTGTTGTTAGCCAATAGCGCCAATTGCTGAGTCATGATTTGCAGCTGCTGATTAATCACATTTTCGAGGAAACTGGATGCAGCAGGTTGCGGAGAAATCTGAGGTACAGATCCATTTGGATGAACTTCATGGACTACCAAAGTGGGTGATGTGGTTGCAGGTGCTGGTAATTGTACTTCTGGAGTGGGTTCTGCAACGGTTTCTATTAATCCTAATGCGGATAGAGTTTCGGCAGACAAGGCTGGATTGATAAAGTCAGCCAGTGTTCCTAAATTGGGGTAAATTTCTAGTAACTGCCTAAGTGTGACCTTGACTTGAAATTTTTTCTTCAACGCTAGCCCCACTTGAGTCAGGGACAAGGAATCTAATCCCATTTCCAAAAACGTTGTCGAGTCGTCAACACTAGCAATTTCCAATCCTGAGGTTTCTTCGATAATTTCTTTTAGCAGAGGAATGAGCTTTTGCTGAGGGTATGTTTTCATAGTTTGGGTCTTTTCTAATAGGCAATTTGGAAGTTTAGGAGTTGATGCACAATTGGGATGAGGTGGAGGATCAATCCAGAAGCGTTGGCGTTCAAAGGGATAGGTAGGCAGAGAAATTCGTTGTCGCGTTTCCCTTTGATAGAAGTTGCTCCAATCTATAGTTACTCCCGCTAGCCACAGTTGTCCTACTGCCTTCAGTAATGCCGTCCATTCAGCTTCGTTCTGGGCGTTATCACCGAGAGAAGCGATCGCTATCTGTTGTTTAATATCTTTTGCTTGTTGCCGGGCTAGAGTCGTAGTTGTGATTCGCGGCCCCACCTCTAACAGTATGCGTTCTGGGTGCTGCCATAGGGTTTGTACACCCTCCGCAAATCGCACAGTCTGGCGTAGATGTGTAGCCCAATACATCGGATCAGTTGCTTGCTGGGCTGTAATCCAGTCAGCAGTAACTGTAGAAACAAAGGGAATTTGGGGAGGTGATAATTTAACCTTCCCAACTACCTCAGCAAATGGGGCAATGATGCTATCCATCATTGGAGAGTGAAAAGCGTGGGAAGTGTGTAAATGGCGACAGACAACTTCTTCGCTTTCTAGTTGTTTTTGCAGAGCCGCGATCGCCTCTCTTGGCCCAGAAACGACACACAGAGAAGGGCCATTAATTGCTGCGATCGCTAGTTCTGTGCTCAATCGTGGCTCTACTTCTTTGGCTGGTAGGCGCACTGAGAGCATAGCCCCGAATGGTAACTCCCACATTAAACGACCGCGATTTGCAACCAACATCAGCGCATCTTCTAAGGTAAATACACCCGCAATACAGGCGGCGACAAATTCGCCAATACTGTGACCAATCATGGCTTGGGGCTTGACTCCCCAACTTTGCCACAGTTGCGCTAAAGCGTATTCAATGACGAATAATGCTGGTTGGGTAAAACAGGTTTGCCGCAGGAAGATAGCCGCAGTTTCGCTATCGCTCGGTGCGGGATACATGATTTCTCGTAAATCCTTGCCTAACAAGGGTTTAAGGATTTGAGCACATTCATCTACTACCTCCTGAAACACAGGTTCGCGGTTGTAGAGATTCAGTCCCATGTTCACATATTGCGATCCTTGTCCGGGAAACATGAAAACAACGCCTGGATTGCGGATTTCTGGATGACGGGTATTTACTTGATTTGGATCTAAAGATTGTAGGGCTGCGATCGCATCTGTTATATCGTGACAAACTATACTGCGTCGATAGTTTAAGGCTTTGCGCCCTCGCTGTAGGGTATAAGCTACATCGGCTAAGTTAATTTCGGCATTGTATTGTAAATGTTGCTGCAAATTTGCTGTTGCAGCCTCCAAAGCTTCACTAGTTTTTGCCGATAGCAACAATAGCTGCTGTGGGCGAGAAGATCCCGAATTTTGGATTTGTGGCGCTTCTTCTAGCACAATATGAGCATTAGTCCCGCCGACACCAAAAGAACTCACACCGGCTCGTCGCAAAGTTTCACCTTCTGACCATTCAACTAGCTTGGTATTGACATAGAAAGGGCTGTTGGCGAAGTCAATCTTAGGATTGGGAGCCTCAAAATTTAAGCTAGGTGGAATCTTTTTATAATGTAGGGCGAGAGCGGTTTTAATTAAGCCTGCTACCCCAGCCGCAGCAACTAAATGTCCGACATTGCCTTTAACAGAGCCGATCGCACAAAATTGTTTCGCGTTTGTATGTAGACGAAATGCTTGCGTCAGCGCTTCAATTTCGATGGGGTCGCCTAAAGGTGTAGCTGTACCGTGAGCTTCAATATAAGAGATGGTTTCCGGGTGAAAGTTGGCATCAGCTTGCGCCATTGCAATCGCCTCTGCTTGTCCGTCTACACTGGGAGCCGTAAAGCTCACCTTATGAGCACCGTCATTATTGATACCAGAACCCCGAATTACGGCATAGATGCGATCGCCTTCATTAAGGGCATCTTCTAAACGCTTGAGGACAACCAATCCTGCGCCATTGTTGAACATTGTGCCCTGAGCGCTGGCATCAAAGGGACGACAATGCCCATCCCCAGACAGCATACTGCCTTCTTGAGCCACATAACCACTGTTTTGCGGTGTAGTCATAGATACACCACCAGCTAATACCATATCGCACTGATAGCTGTTTAAGGCTTGGCAAGCCTGAATAATTGCTACTAAAGAAGTAGAGCAAGCCGTATTAACGCTGACGGCGGGCCCCTTGAGGTTAAGCTTGTAAGCAGCACGAGTGGTCAAAAAGTCTTTTTCATTTGCTAACATCGTCTGGAACTCGCCAATGCGATCGACAATTTCCATACGACCAGAAATATGGTTAGCAAAATAAGTATTTTGACCACAACCAGCGTACAAACCAATCAAACCATCGAAAGACTCTGATTCATAACCAGCATTTTCTAGAGCTTCATGAACCAACTCTAGGAAAACTCTAGCTTGTGGATCTATAACCATAGCTTCGAGTGGATTAATACCAAAGAAAGCAGCATCAAAGGTTTCCCCCCCAGCAATGATTCCTCTAGCTTTCACGTAACTAGGATCTTTGCAAAGGTTCGGGTCAATACTAGGATCTAACTCCTCATCCTTAAAAAAAGTCGTTGACTCTAATCCCTGACACAGATTGCGCCACAACTCATCGACATTCCCCGCGCCAGGAAATCTTCCTACCATGCCAATAATGGCAACACCATCAATAGGATCTTGGTTATCGGATGCTTGCATATTCACCATTGCTTAAACACCTTGTTGATGATTACGGCGACGAGTCCGAGCTGCTTGTTGGCGTTGGGCGCGATTTTGCAGCTTGTCATGAGACGGTTGGCTGTTCTGGTTTGAATGCAAATACTTTGCTAAAGAGCCAATCGTTGAATACTGAAATAGCTTCACAGTAGGTAGCTCAATCCCAAGCTCCTGTTGCACCCGCACAGCAACTTGCAGAATTGAGATTGAAGTTCCTCCCAAATCAAAGAAATTATCATCAATTCCAACGCGATCGATTTTGAGCAGTTCAGACAAAATACCTGCAAGCAAATGCTCTAAATCAGTTTGGGGAGCAATATAAGCTTGTTCCAGTTGCGGACGTTCTTTACTTGGTGCTGGCAATTTATGTCTATCTACTTTGCCATTTGCAGTTAAAGGCAGTGACTCTAACATCACAAACGCTGATGGCAACATGTAATCAGGTAGTCGCTGCTGTAAGAAACTACGTAATTTATTATGTGTATAACTACTGTTGTAGTGAGCAACAATATAAGCTACCAACTGCTTTTCACCTGTTTTATCCTGACGGGCTAAAACGACAATTTCCCGAACATCAGGATGTTGTGCAATCTCCCGCTCAATTTCCCCTAGTTCAATTCTGAAACCGCGAATTTTTACCTGATTGTCAATTCGACCTAAGAACTCGATATTGCCATCTGGAAGATAACGAGCTAAATCTCCAGTTTTGTAAAGGCGCGTTACTAAATTCTTATCAAAGGAGTGAGAAATAAATTTTTCGGCAGTCAAGTCGGGACGATTCAAATAGTCTCTAGCTAATCCATCACCACCAATGTATAATTCGCCAGTTTCTCCAATTGATACTGGTTGGAGGTTGTGATCTAATATATAAACTTGGGTATTAGCAATTGGGCGACCAATAGGAATAGAGACGCCTGGTTGCAGTGGTGCTATTATAGTATGGCAGCAGGTAAAAGTTGTATTCTCAGTTGGCCCATAACCATTAATTAGCTGACAATTCTCTACTGTTTGGAGAAACTTCTGTACATGGGGAACAGATAAAACATCACCACCTGCTAAAAGTTGACGCAAGGATTTTAAAGCATCAATTTTTTCATCTACTATGAGATGGAATAAGCCAGCTGTCAGCCAAAGAGTAGTAACTTTATATTGTTGAATAATCTGC
Organism: Nostoc sp.; assembly: GCF_036917275.1. Lineage (GTDB taxonomy): Bacteria > Cyanobacteriota > Cyanobacteriia > Cyanobacteriales > Nostocaceae > Nostoc. Next base: position 34,572 of record NZ_JBALDF010000059.1, on the reverse strand, counting down.
CCTAATTCTTCTAAAGACGGTATATTAGGAGGGCAAATTACTAGTCGCCCACCGTTAAGTAAGCAACCCCAAATTTCAAAAGTTGAAGCGTCGAAGGAAATAGGAGCAAGTTGGAGAATTATTTCTTCAGCCGTTAGTTGAACATAATTGGTTTCTTTGACTAACCTAACTACACCACGATGGATAATGCTAACACCTTTGGGTATACCTGTAGAACCTGAGGTATACATAACATAAGCCAAGTTGTCAGCAGTAATGTTAGTGCTTAGGTTCTCATTTTTATTTTGGGCGATACCTTCTAGTGCGTCCGCTACGCCTAGCTTGCTTTCCCATAGTGGTATGGTGGGCTTTGCCAACGCATTCCAATCTGCATCTAGGCAAATTACAAATGCTGTATGAGTAGGTAATTTAGCAACTAGTTCTTTTTGAGTTAATAGTACTGATAGCTGAGTATCTGACAGCATGAAAGCTAAACGTTCTTGGGGATGCCCTGGTTCTAATGGCACGTAAGCTCCACCTGCTTTGAGGATAGCTAAAAGTGCTACAACCATTTCTAAAGAGCGCTCTATGCAGATTCCTACAAGAGTTTCTGTTCCTACCCCTACTGTTTGCAGATATTGCGCTAGTTGATTAGCACGACTATTTAAATCTCTATAGGTGAGATGCTGATTATCAAAGATTAGTGCTACAGCATTAGGTGTTTCCTCTACTTGTGCTTCAAACAATTGATGAATACACGCTTGCTGAGGATAATCAGTTTGAGTCTTATTCCACTCGACTAGCAGGTGTTTGTCGGAGTATTTCAAGATAGGTAATATTAAATTATCTCGTTCTAAGTTATTTTCTGATGATGAGGCTTGATACTCATTTACCAGCAATTCATTTTCATTTTTAGCTAAGGAATTAGTTCTTGATTCCATATTTAATTTCTGCAAAAAATATATTTTTTTGCAACCTATGTAGTTTTTAAGTAGTCCTATATTTTTAACTCAATCAATTTTTGGGTTAGTGATACAGTTAAGATTCTAAAATCTACAAAAGAAGAATGAGTAATTCTTGATAAATATTAAAGGTTATTCCAAAATTCACATTAAAGATACTTTTGTATATTAACGATATAGATTTTGGGATAAACCAGTGAACCATGTAAAATCGAGGATGATATCGTTCCGGATAAATGAGTAACGAAAAATTTAGTGTATTTAAGATGATAGTGTTATTTTCATAAATTAGGTATGAGGTAACCAACATAATAGTATATGACAATTAATATATCTACAACATCACGTAAGGATGTTAAAGCTTTTGTATGTTTCATCTTTAGTATTTTTACTTAGTATTTATAGTGACGTTGTTAGCTTTGAAATTATATTTAAAGACTAATTTCACAACAAATTATGCTCCAATCTTACAATGTTTGTATGAAAGGGCACTGACGCTAAGATCTAGTTCTTTCATTCTGACCTATTTCCTCAAAATCATAGTTATTTTCAATACATCTTCATTGAAAATTTAAACTTTTGAGATGGTTTGCAATGGGAGTATTAAGAGTTTCAGAGAATTTTTGCGTAAGTTCTGAAGTTTTTTAGCGCTAATCCAAGCGTATTGGTCGATAAGTAAGTAAGTCGGCATCTCTTCGGAGGTAAGTTGGACTGTATGAACCAGCGAAATGATTGTAGGGTGGGCATTGCAATGCCCACCCTACAATCACGAACTATTTGCTGTAGTCTACGCAATTGAAAACCGTTGTTTCAACTGGATAGTTAGGCTGCTACGCTGCACTAGGCGAATAGACTAAGGTACGACGCTAGCAGAGAAAACGAAGTCATTTGCAGTCAAGCTAGTTGAGGTAATTCCCAGCAATGAAACCAACTCTGTATTTCCGGTTTTCACCAGAGTCGTACTACCTTGTTGCAATAAGGTTAAAGCACTAAACTGAGTGACGCCAACACCGCCAAGCCCGATTTTATCAATCCCAGTTGTAAAGTCAGTAATAATGTTCTTGGTAGTTGGCAAACTGGCGTTAGCAATCCAGAATTGATCAGCACCAGCACCACCACTGAGGCGTTGGCGTAGCCCCCCGTAGGGATCGCCACCTCCTTGACCGGCAAATAGCACATCATCACCATCGCCACCAAATAGCAAATCATTGACACCAGAGAAGAGTTTATCATCACCATCACCACCGTAGAGACGGTTATTGCTACCTTGACTCTTGAGGGTGTCGTTACCTGAGCCACCGAATAATGATTGACGAGAACCTTCAATTACTGTGAGAGTATCATTACCTGCTCCCCCAAACAAATTATTACTATCATTGGCTTCAACTACGGTAACTTGGTCATCACCATTGCCACCATCGACACTCGTGTTGCTAGCAGCACCATTTTGACCAACAAAGATATTATCATCACCATCCCCTGTGGACACTGAAGAGTCACTGCCAACCAGCACCGTATCTTCACCCCTTCCAGTCTGGATTGTGTTACCCTTAGTACCTTCTACAAAGTCTGCTCCGTCACCTGTGAATAAAGTTTGATTTGGCTTGAGGGTAACATCATCACTAGTGGTAGAACCAAATTGAATATCTAGTGTTGTTAGTCCAACAGTGCGACCAGCAAACCCTGCTGCTGTAAAGTACTGAGTATTACCTACATTTTGAGAATCGAGAATAGTTGCTTGACCATTAGTAGTTTTTTCCGAAGTCAAGACTTCTTTAGTTGAGGGAACTACATCCGGGCCTCCCACCAGTGCTTCTGTTATGGGACGACCTTTCAAATCGCCATTACTGGGAATATTCAAACCCAGAATACGAGCAAGTGTAGGCGTTACATCAGCATTACTGACGGGCGCATAGTCGACATAGCCTTTTTTAAAGTCAGGGCCAATAGCCTCCATGTTATTGAAGGTATCACCTCGACCAAAGCTGCCATGCATCCCCTGCCCTTGCTGCAAAGTTGTATCAGCAATCTCTACCTGAGCTTGAGGGTTGTTTGGGTTGTTTGGGTCGGTGCTAAAGGTTTTGAAGTTGATCACAATAGATGGAACTGGTGTTTTAGCATCACCTTTTAGCCCGATCGCACTCAGTGGTAAAGTACCTGCAATAGTTCCATAGGCATCGTCTACGAAAATACCACTGATGTAGTCTTTTTGTGAGAGCAAATTCACTACCTGTTTAGCTAGGGCAGCATTTTGACCCCAGCTTTTGAAGTAGGGCCATTGATACCTGGTGTCAAGCTGTTTAAGCTATCACCCTGATTGTGTTGAGTACCATCGGGATCTCTTGACCAGTAAACTAATGCGAATGGTTTACCGTCTTCTTGAAACTTGGGTAAAATTACTTTGGTTGTAGCATCTGCAAAGTATTGTTGTTGAGCCACGTTGGCATTCAGGGTGCCAGGAGTTGTATTGTTACCAGCTGGCTGGACTCGCTGTGTCGGTTTTATATCTAAACCAGCGGCTTGTAAGCGCTTGACAATATCTTGATCAAGTGGAATAGCAGAAGGTGAACCAGCGGTCGTAATAGGTGGTGTTGCACCATTCGTACTATCATCAATAATAATTGGCTTGGGAGTAGGAATAGTACCCGTAGTACCACCTTCTCGGTTAACTTGGGTGACATCTTGGATAGCAACAGGCCCTAATTTACCAACGGCTGCGGTGTTGAAACCCTGCGATCGCGCGTAAGCTAAAAGTGACTCTTCATCTAAAAAGTTGTTACCGGGAAACTTTTCGTCAATATCACCCAAAACTGCATCATTTTCAATAAATGGTGTGACACTACCATTGGCATTAGCACTAGGAAAACCAGTGTATATAGTGTTACTAAAGTCACCTGTATCACCAAGATAATGCCCCGTTGCGATCGCAGCAGCATTCGGGGTGGTGAATGTCGGAAACAGCGAATGACTATTGGCGAAACTAACTCCTTGCTGACGGATGCTATATAAAGTTGGAGTATCAATGGGGTTTACAGAGCCGTTACGCAATCCATCCGCAACAAAAATAATGACATTTCTACCGTTGCCGTTTGTATCAGCCATGCCGACTACTCCTTAAATATTGTAAGCTACGCCTACGCAGCAATTGTGTGTTTGTATGAGCGATTAATTACACTTAACCCAAGCCAAAATTTAGCTACAAAAACCTAACTAGTATTTGGCAAAAAAATACTTAGTGCTTACACAAATTAGTGGAGACAATTAAATGAATGTAATGGTCACTGACTCAAAAGATAGTTGTTCAATGTTTAAGGAAAGTTATGAACAAGTTAAAATTTTGGATTGAACGCTGCGATCGCAATCCCATGTAGTCTTAATATAAGGACATTTATAACTCGAATAATTTAGCGCTTTTATACATGGCAAGGATGACCATTGACCAGTTACAGATTTTCCTGGCGGTGGCGCAGCATATGCACTTTACTCGCGCTGCTGAGGAACTTTACATCACTCAACCTTCTGTAAGTGCTGCCATCCAAAGCCTTGAGGAACAATATGCAGTGAAACTGTTTAATCGCATTGGTCGTCGCATTGAACTAACTTTAGCTGGCAAAATCCTCCAAGTAGAAGCACAAAAAATTTTGACTCAGGTGGAGTTGACTGAGCGAGGATTGCGAGAATTAAATGACCTGAGACGGGGTGAACTCAAGTTAGGTGTAAGCCAAACTATAGGTAATTACTGGCTTCCGCACTTCATTAGCTTATTTAAGCAAGAGTATCCTGATATCTCTGTGGATTGTACATTAGGTAACACTACTGAAATTAGCCAAGGAACAGTTACAGGATTGTTTGACCTCAGCCTAGTGGAAGGGGAAGTTGAACAATCCGTTTTGGCTTTTCTGGAACAGAAAATTGTCGGCGGAGATTGTCTGCAAATTGTTGTTGGTCAATCTCATCCTTGGTTTGAACAAATGGCAATTGAGGTAACAGAATTAACAAACACTGCTTGGGTAATGCGCGAGAAAGGCTCAGGAACCCGTCAGCAGTTTGAGCAAGTGCTAAGACAGTGGGGTATTGAACCAACCGAGTTAAATGTAATTTTAGAGATGAAAAGCGGTGATATGGTCAAAGCAGCCGTTGAAAGTGGGGTAGGAGCTGCGGCGATTTCCAATCTCATTATTACCAAGGAACTACGTCTTGATATGCTTCGTTGTATTCAAATTACAGGTATAGCGAGAAATACTAATGATCTAAATCTACTCTCACGATCCTTCTTTTTATTAAAGCATCGAGAACGCTTTCAAACCCGCATTTCCCAAGTATTCGAGCAATTGCTAATATCGGCTCAATCTGCACAATAGCAGCTTTGATTTGTGTAGGCTTTTTTAGGCGGTCTTTTCGGTGCGAAGGTGGCGATTGGGCTATCTAATGCTGTTTTGGAAAAGGTGTTTGGAGTTGCAATATTAGCGATCGCAGTTAAAATGATATTTTCACGCTAGCGATCGTGCTGCAAAATACTGCTATTCGCACTCCTGTTGGTATCAGTCTCGGCGCAGTTTCAGATTCAATCAAATCTAATCTAAACAATCTATTCTCAGCTTTTTATGTTTATAACAGAAGACTCTACTTTCAAACTTGTTTCACAGCACGATGATGTCTTCCTGAATAAAATGCAAATCCAAACTCCTTTCTTTTTCAGAATTGAAAATTACTTTCCGCCAAAAAACGCCAGCATTTTTTCGAGCGAGTCTGTGCTGTGCATCCGTTCTCCATTTTCTAAAGACTCTTGCGCTGCCTCTGCCGCTCTTTTTCGCATTTGGTTTTCGTAAGAAGCAATGGCAGTTTGTATATCACTAAAATTTTCGTTGCACAAACACTCGCTCAATTCCAAAGCATCAAACATAGCCATGTTTGCGCCTTCTCCTGCAAAGGGCGGCATGACATGGGCGGCGTCGCCGAGCATAGTTAAGTTGGGCAGGGCTTCCCATGTTTGATTCAAAGGCATACAATAAATAGGACGCGGAATAAAAGGTGTTGCCGCATTTTCAAACAGTTCGCACCAGATATCGCTCCATTCGCAATATTCTTCTTTAAACCATGCCAGCATTTGTGTTTTATTAGAATAATCCAAGCCGCTATATGATGCCCAGTTTTCATCTATTTTGAAACTTGCGTAAAAAGTTAAATCTCCGCTGCCTTTCAGACCCATTAATAAATTCTTTGTGTTTCCGAAAGCCATAATTTTTCCGCCATTCAGCAATGCATAAATATAAGGCGTTGCTTTTTCTGCATTATAAACATTGCCTTCAAGCATTGTAATGCCTGAATAAAAAGCTTTGATATTGGTGATGTATGGACGGATTTTAGAATTGGTGCCATCAGCAGCAATGATAATATCTGCATAATAAGATGAACCATTTTTGAAATGCAGCAACCAACCCTCGTTTTGCTTTTCCATTGAAATAAAATGACTGTCCCACACAACCGTTTCCAGTTGTAAAGATTCCAGCAATATATTTCTTAATGGACCACGATCAATTTCAGGGCGAAAATGTTCACTGCCAAAATCTTCATCAGGCTTGGTTTCGTGGTCACTGAAAAAGATTTTTGCCCGTTCATTAAATATAAGCATCTTATCTGCACCGGGACGAAAATTCTTTTTAAACTCGCCTACTAAATTTGCTTTGCGTAAAGCCTCCATTCCCGACTCTTCATGCATATCAAGCGGCGAGCCTATCATCCGAGCCTCTTTATTAAAATCTCGTTCATATACTTTTACGTTTGCACCTTTCAATTGTAAAAGTCGTGCTAAGGTTAGTCCGCCAGGACCGCCACCAACTATAGCAATTTGTTTATTTTGTATCAACATATCTTATTTTCATCCCACTCGAACTTCACTAATCAAATTTAGGAGAAAGTTTGACTCGAAACAACGCCGTGCGCGAGCGACAGAACGGTCCCAATTACCCGCCGCATATAACCTTAAACGCCTACGCTATCATGAGACAAATCTTCTATAATGTCTGCCAAACGTGTGCAGCCTGGATACTTTGATTCTACCAGTAAAAACAAAGTATAAGTGTTGAGGTCATACTTTGCTGTAGATGGCTTAATAGTGGCTCTGATAATCTGAACCCGCTTATAGAGACAACATAAATTATCCGTCTTTCAAGTCCTCAGAGAGCTAGCGATCGCACATTTTTTACTACTCCATTTATTGCTCAATTTGTCAATGGTTAAGTTCTGTCGGCAACAGATTAAAACCACCAAAGCTAAATGCAATCTGAATTTATTAATTGCGAATTTCTTTAAGTGGCTTCTTCTACTAGCGCGGTAGAAATAGGCTTTCCACGCCAAATATCTGACTCATCAATATAAATTGTCAGTTGCTCTAAAGTAATCATGGTAATAATTCCTCGCATCTTAATAAAACAACTCTTACTTGTTTGAGTTCATCCGTATGTTCATCTAAAAAACGTCGCAGCTTATCCTCTCGGTCAATTAATTCTAGACATTGCGGGAGTTTGTGATGAGGAAATTCATGATGGTCGTGGTGCAAAGCATCTCCTTTTAAAAATCCCATTGAAATACGATGTACTATGACTTGTTCAATGCCAAAATATTTAGCACGAGCAGCTAAATAATAAGTTAAAGATGGTGCTGTTAATTTTCCCAAAAATATTTTTTTAGGTACGCGAGAGCCAGAGTGAAAATATAAACGCAAAACTGTCAAATTCTGCATTTCAATTTCTTCTCCTTGACGTACAAATCCCCAAGAATGCAGGTCGTTAAACAAATGAATTTGTTTTTCAATCTTTTTTTCCGCAGTCTGAGCAGTTTCTAAGGCTTGGGTTGCCATTTGCCCTTCTTGCACAGGCATAAAATGGTATTTGCCTGAGCCAATGCGTTGTGCATTATAGATGCCAGCATGACCAGAAAAAATATAGCTTGCTACACAAGCAATACCAACAAAGACTCCAGATTCTAAACCAAAGAGTTCAATTCCCATTAAAGTTGAAGCTATTGGTGTATTTGCTGCTCCACCAAAGACAGCAACAAATCCCATTCCTGCAAGTAGTGGTGCTGGGAGCGCTAATATTAAAGACAAAGCATTGCCTAATGTTGCACCAATAAAAAATAGGGGGGTTACTTCTCCTCCTTTAAAACCTGCCCCTAAAGTCAAAGCAGTGAAAGCTATTTTGGCAGCAAAATCCCAAGGTGGTAACTGGGTATTAAAAGCATCAACTATTGTCGGAATACCCAGTCCAATGTATTTTGTAGTTCCGACTGCCCAAACAGCTAATGCTACAATCGCACCACCGATCGCAGGACGTAAAGGAGGGTAGGAGATTTTTTCTTTAAAAATGTGGCTGATTTTGTGAGTCAGCTTGGCAAAAATCATTGCCACAATTCCAAAGATTGCGCCAGCGACAATTGCCGAAATCAGCCCCATGAAGGTGACTGTTGGCACAACAGGTGCATGGCGGTAGGCCGTATGATGCAAACCCAACATTAAGGTAACGCGATCGCCTACAACTGCTGCAACTAAACAGGGGAAAAGTGCATCATGTTGAATTTTACCAATAGCTAAAACTTCTAAACCAAAGACAGTTCCAGCTAAGGGAGTCCCGAAAACTGAAGCAAATCCTCCACTCAAACCAGCCATTAATAAAATTCGTCGGTCAGCGTGTTTTAAGTAGAATATCTTTGTTAACCTATCCGCGAGTGAAGCAGCTATTTGTAAGGCTGTACCTTCACGACCTGCTGAACCTCCAAATAGATGAGTTAAGTCTGTCCCTAGCAAAACTAAAGGAGCCATCCGTAAAGGAATAATATCTTTGGGTTCATGAATTTCTTCAAGTAAAAGATTGTTTCCTGCCTCTACCCGTTTGCCAAACCGATGATAAATCCAACCACTTAAGAAGCCGCCTAGCGGTAATAATGCAATTATCCAAAGATGAGATTCTCGCCAATCGGTTGCCCATTCCAAAGATACTAACAGAGCGGCAGAACCTATGCCGGAAAGAATACCAACTACAAAGGAGATAATTAACCACTTGCTAAGTTGAGGTAAGGCAATTAACTGCTCTAACTGGCGTAATTTATGCATATTTAAATTGCTGATAATCGCTAGTTTGTATGAAAATTCAGATGAAAGTTGTTGAGAATCTCAAATCTGCTTTTCTGGAGATTATCTTCATCTTTTTACTTAATACCTAGCGATAATTCCATCAATTTGAGCTTTTTTAAGATGACATAAAGCTTATTACTGACTGCAACAAACAAATCTGTATATGTATTGATGTTAAAGAATTTAGCTTCTTGAGTAGCAATAGAGACTATTGACTGACTTTCGTTAAATTCTGCTACTCTGAGTTTGGTAACACTGAAATCTTTAAGTGCAGCTAGTAGGTATGCTTGCAAAATATGGCTGGGATTCGCTGAATCAGCAGCTATTTTACTGCTATAGAAAGGGCATTCTGCGCTCACTTCAATTATTCTTGTTAACCAAGCAGCCCAAATTAAAACTATTTCGATGGTTTCTAATAATCGAATTTTGATAGTTCTGAAGTTTACTTTAAATGTTGTAAAAAAAATTACCCCCATTTTATTTACTCCAATTTGACTAATAATTCCTAGTTCTTACCACCTACTTTTTGACAGCAGGTTAATTGCAGTATTGAACTAGAAACTATCAGCCAAGGGGGCGGTTTTCTGGTTGTGCCAGAAGGCGAGTTTCATCACCATTTCTAAAATACCAAAGTCTTTACTAATTTGTCAAGGAATGAAATTATGCTTTTTGGCTCTCTAACTCACTTGAAACTGTTGCATACTCGAACATTGAGAAGAATTCTAGGTGCATTTGAAGGTGATAGAGGAATTACGCATATATGCAAGAACTGTAGTTTAGTTTTCTTCACCTTCAAACTTTGAGTAACTTTCATGTCAAGTGTTAATAGCTTAAACCTATCATACGCATAGTTAAGAACGTTTGCTTCTATTGTTTCAACCACTTAGAGTTATATCAACCCTAAATACGAGGTTGATATGAAACAAGATATTAGAAAGAACAAGAGATTGCAGATACCGCAACTCAGTTCAGAACAAAAACTGCTGTATCGAAAAATTGTATTTCTCTTAGCGGCTGGATTTTGTCTGACTCCTTGGGCTTCACCACCAATCGCGCTGATGTTGGGGATTCTTTTAGCACTAACTCACGAGAACCCATTTGATCGGATTAGTCGCCCAGCCGCTAAATATTTACTAGAAGCATCCGTAATTATGCTGGGCTTTGGAATGAATTTAGCAGTTGTGCTAAAGGCAGGTGCAAGCGGTGCTTTGTTTGCTGTTGGTAGCATCAGTGCAACCTTCATTCTCGGCTATTTTCTAGGGAAATGGTTGAAGATTCCCATCAAAGCCTCTGCCTTAATTTCAGCCGGAACAGCTATTTGTGGCGGAAGTGCGATCGCCGCTGTTAGTTCAGTAATTAACGCCGCAGAAAGCGAGATTTCCGTAGCAATGGGCACAGTATTTGTCCTCAACGCCGTTGCTTTATTCGTATTTCCACCTCTGGGACACGTACTGCACTTGACCCAAGCACAATTTGGAACGTGGTCAGGTGTAGCAATTCACGACATTTCTAGTGTGGTTGGTGCAGCATCACATTATGGTCAGAGTGCGCTATACACAGCCACAGCAGTTAAACTTTCCCGCGGATTGTGGATTGTACCTATTTCAGCAGCAGCCAGCTATATATTTCAGCGTCAACAGGCAAAATCGGGCGATATAATCCATAAACCCCAAGTACCCTGGTTTATTGGCTTGTTTATCCTTGCTTCTGTAGTGCGGACTTTTATACCAGAAGTTGCTTCTTGGTCGCCAGTGGTGACACACATTTCAGAAACGGGTTTGACGTTAACGCTGTTTTTAATTGGTGCAGGGCTATCTCAGAGGATGTTGAAAGCAGTTGGTTGGAAACCGATGCTTCAAGGAGTGCTGCTGTGGATATTTATTAGTGCTACTTCCCTTGGTGTGATTCTATTAGTTGTGCGCTAGTAACAAATATGCCTGAAAGCTAAGTCTTTCATCCATAGCATCGTATAGAAGTTTTATTTGGATTCAGGCGGTTCGCCTTCACAAGGTCAAGGATAGTACATCTTTGTATGCTCAAAATATTTTGGGGAATCCATCAACTCGATTTATTAATTTGATTTAGACTCCTTTGTTAACTCATTTGACTTAGAGTGCTGTAATGTTCCAGCACTGTAAGTTAGAGAAAATTGGCTCCTAATTTCAAAACCTGGAAGATATCCTCCGTGGTAAGGTATTTCTGACAACTTACTGAGCGTCCCTTTAATTTCTGAAATTGGTTTGAATAATTTTTCATTGTTTTGGCTCCAAATGATAATTTGTGTATCTAGCAATTCTTGAAACTCTAAAGCGTGTGACGTTGCCTCATCTAAAGGAGTTTGGCTATCTATAACAATCGCTAAGTTGAGAGTCAACAAAAGTACCGTTTGTATTTCTAATAAATTCTCATTAGAGACTACTTGCGTGCAATATTCGTCTACATGAAAACCAAACTCAGCTTTAAAATCTGAAAAGCTTTGTGTTTGTAGTTGCTGACTTAAATATGGTAGCAATCCGGCATCTGAGTCTAACAGAATCTGGCGAACGATTGGCATTTTGATCATAAATGCTCTACAACTTTTGAATTAAAAACTTTTAAACTAATAATCTCACGTCAGATAGCACCAAGCACATCCATCGAACGGACTTGATTTACCTCAATCGCTCTACTGATTTACTTAAGACATCTTTCGTGCTGTTTTGTGCGTGCATTCTGTAATATTTGCAAACGTAGGCGATTCGGCTTTATAACTCAGTACCTCAATAGCAACTCAAGTAATATAAAACTGACGTGAATATTTTAGAATTTTCTTTACTAGTATGGCTTAGTTCCTTAACCGCAGGTTTTCTCGGTTCACTAACTGGGTTAGGGGGTGGAGTAGTAATTGTGCCAATGTTAACTTTGGCGTTTGGGGTTGATATTCGCTATGCTGTTGGCGCTTCACTGGTATCTGTGATTGCTACTTCTAGCGGGGCTGCATCTGCTTATGTTAAGCAAGGTTTCACTAATCTGCGGTTGGGGATGTTCTTGGAAATAGCGACGACAGCAGGGGCATTAGTTGGGGCAATTGTGGCGGGGATGGTTTCTACTAGAGCGATCGCGATCGTTCTTGGTATCGTTCTAATTTATAGTGCTTACCTGTCGCGTCAACCCCGCGTTGAACACGTTGACGGCGAACCCCCAGATCCTTTAGCAACTTCTCTCCAACTCAACGGTAGTTACCCAACTCAAACCGGACTGCAATCTTACAATGTGCGTGCAGTAAGTTGGATTTGGATTAATGTTTATTGCTGGGATACTTTCAGGATTACTCGGCATTGGTTCAGGAGCTGTGAAAGTGCTGGCAATGGATCGAGCGATGCGTATTCCATTTAAGGTTTCTACCACCACTAGCAATTTTATGATTGGCGTAACGGCCGCAGCTAGCGCTGGAGTGTACTTAAAACGGGGTTACATCGATCCAGGATTGGCAATGCCAGTAATGTTGGGTGTACTACTTGGTGCTTTGTTAGGCGCAAAAGTACTAGTAAGAGCAAGGATTGAGTTGTTGCAAAATATCTTCAGTCTCGTCATTCTAGCGCTGGCAATTGAAATGATTTACAAAGGTTTAACAGGAGGGATTTAGAATGTCTCAACCCAAACGTAGATGGAGCGAACATCAAGTTGAACAGTTCATTGGCAACTTGTTAAGATTTGGGGTACTTGTTGCTACTAGTGTAGTTTTGGTAGGTGGAGTTTTGTATTTGATTCACTATGGTACTAGTCCTGCCAATTACCAATTTTTTCGGGGAGAACCCGCAGATTTTAACTCTTTAGAGGGAGTAGAAACAGCAGTTTTATCAGGTCGTCGTCGTGGCATCATCCAATTTGGATTATTACTATTAATTGCCACACCAATTGCACGAGTTATATTTTCCCTATTTGCCTTTGTACGACAAAGAGATTTGACTTATATAATTGTGACTTCAATTGTATTAATTGAGTTAATTTATAGTCTTGTAGGGGAAAAATCATAAAAAAAGATGGCGTTATATTGGTAGTTTATGCATTTTATTATAGGAAGTGTTGCACAGCACGACTTAAGTTTTTATTATCTATCTGGAATTAAGGTTTGAATTGAAAACCGCTACAGCAGCATCGCTCATTTGATGCAAATTGTTCATAATCCTTATTGGGTAGGAAATATGAGATAAAAAGCGAGGGAGTAATATTCCCTCGCATGACAAAATCGCTACAGCTTAACTAATGAATGAATTTTGAATCTAAGCTGTAATCATCTATTGGTTAAACAACACTAGAAGAAAAAACGAAATCATTTGCTGTGAGGTTGGTTGATGTAATTCCCAGCAATGAAGCCAACTCGGTATTTCCGGTTTTCACGATAGTGTTACTACCCTGTTGCAACAGCGTTAAAGCACTAAACTGAGTTACGCCGACACCGCCCAGCCCGATTTTATCAATGCCGATCGCAAAATCAGTCACAATGTTCTTGCTAGTTGGCAGACTGGCGTTAGCAATCCAGAATTGGTCAGCACCAGCACCACCACTCAGGCGATCGCTACCCCCTTGACCAGCAAATAGCACATCATCACCATCGCCACCAAATAGCGAGTCATTGACACTAGAGAAGAGTTTGTCATCCCCAGAACCACCATATAGACGGTTATTGCTACCTTGACTTTTGAGGGTGTCGTTACCTGAGCCACCAAAGGACAGTTGACCAGTACCTTCAACTACTGTCAAAGTATCATTACCTGCTGCCCCAAATAGATTATTACTACCATTGGCTTCCACTACAGTAACTTGGTCATCACCAGCACCACCATTAGCATTAGTGTTGTTAGCAGGGCTATTTGCGCCAATTAAAACTTGATCGTTACCGTCTCCTGTGGACACTGAGGAGTCACCGCCGACCACCACTGTGTCATCACCTTTGCCAGTCACAATCGTGTTACCTTTAGTACCCTCTACAAAGTCTGCTCCGTCACCTGTGAATAGGGTTTGATTTGGCTGAACGGTAATATCATCACTGCTAGTGGAGCCAAAATTAATTTTTTCAGCTTCAGGTTGACCTAAACCAGGAGCAAGGTTAAGGGGCTTTTCCAACTTCAGCAGTAGAATTTCATCGTTGTCTATTACTGGATGCTGAGGATCATTGCCAGGACGACCTGTAGAGAAGGGATAATTGTTGTCATTAGCTACCAAAATGGTGTTTTTGTCAACAACCAGAACATTTTCAATGGTTTGGAATGGGAAGTTGAAGGTGGTCTTACCGTCCCCATTCAGATCGTTGGGGTCTTGGATGTTTAACAAGTCTGCAACTTCTTCTTTAGCTACATAGCCATTAGAATCTGTTTTAGACAGGTCTACTTTGTAGATTTTCTTGAATTTAGCCGTAGCCCCTTGATTGTTATCCCGTTCAATGACTAAGTACTCATTATCATTAATAACTGCTAAATCCCCAATCGAATTTGAGGGATTGTCCAGTTTATAATAGCGTGGTTGATCACTGTATTTGTGGCTAGCAATGTCAAATTCGTTAATCCGCAAAGCGCCAGGAGTATCACCTTGAACAGTCCCTTCTAGCAGTAGGTAGAGCTTAGTTTTACTGGCGTTGATTGCTCCGCCTTCAAAACCTTTAGAACTAGCCAAGTTAGCAAAGGCATCTCCTGAAAGAACATCGGGATTTTGTGGCGATCGCACCACATTATACTGAGGATCATCTCTGAGTTGATCTCGTACTTTATCGCCAATATCTGGAAAGTCTGTAAATAGCGCATCTACCCCTAATTGATAGAACTGCTGAATTTCTAGTGCTAGCTTGCCTTTGTAATCTGCTGCTAAATATTGATCTTCCGCCCGGAAGGTGTAGGGGTGAACCTGCAAACCTGCGTTGTGAGCATCTTGAATTAAGGTAGTAGGAGGTAATGTTGTCTTGTCGGCATCATCAACTACTCCATCCTTATTGACATCATCGGCTTTACCATCATTGTTAGCATCAGTACCTTTGACGCTAACAATCATCCGCTTCCAAGGGCCAATGCCATCAGCATAAGTGGCAACTTCAGCCAAGCCTTTTGGAGTTCGTAAGTCGCCATAAGTGCGAGTGTCACCACTAACCTTCAGGTCATAAGGCTGACTTTCGATAATCTTACCGTTGATGTCAATGTCACTTGCATCTAGAAGTTGGATAAGTGGAATATTCACGCCTGCCGCAGGCATAATGCTATCATGCAGCTGTTTGAGATTACCCACTTCAAAGGACTGGATGAAGATCCGACTAGGATCAGTGAAGTTATTTGCCTTGAGTGTATCGATTAGTAGCTGACTAATGTTTCGGTGAATTTTGTTTGTGGTGCCTACATAGGTAGCTTCTTGAGCAAAGTATGTGGGGTGCTTAGTTTCAGGATAGATACCAATCTTTTTACCTGTTGTCGCTTCTACATTTTTAACTAGATTGATGATTTCCGTGAAGGTAGGAATTTCAAATTGATCATCGAAAGAATGATCTCGGAAAGGTAGACGTTCTTCTGCCCGTAAAGTCTTGATTTCAGCTAAGGTGAAGTCTTCAGCAAACCAACCTGTAATTGTGTTTCCATCTAAACTTACTGTTTTCTTGCGATCGGCAAACTCTGGATGTTTGTAAACATTTGTGGTTGTATTGTTGAAATTGACAGTGCCATCAGCGTTCAAAACTGCTAAAGCAGGCTCATGGCGAGCAATTAACACGCCATCTTTTGTAACTACCAAGTCAGGTTCAATGAAGTCAGCGCCTCTCGCAATTCCTTGCTTATAAGACTCTAAGGTATGTTCTGGACGATAGCCAGCTGCACCTCTGTGACCAATAACTTTAGGTGCTTCTCCATTTAGAGTCTTGAATTGGTCAGGTGTAGCAATGGGAGCCTCTAATAACTTACCAGTAGCATCAAAATGTAGCAGGTAGGGGCCAAACTCGTCTCCAACCCAGATTGTCCCGTTTTTATCAAAGACGAATGACTCTACATCAAAGTCTGCACCAGTCAGTAATCTTCCTGTAGTTCCCTCATTCACAATTTGGAAAGGAACCTTATTGTTAGGGTCAGACAGTTGGATGTAATCTAAAACTTTAACACTGCCATCTCCATTCTCTGTTCCCTTGAAATTCGGGTCTAGACGATTGATTCGCAGTAGAAAATCTGCACTATTATCTTTGCTACCGTAACCATTGTCTGACAGGAAGTAGAAAGAGTTACTATTAGCGAATTGTACACCACTGAAGCCTTGAATTGGCTGTCCTGGGAAAGGCCCCGTTCTGCCATTGGCTGAGATTTGCTTACCAGAAGCTGGGCCATCACTGAAGGTATCAGCAGGTAAAGAGGCAAAGCCTACTAACTTAGTTGCCATAATTAGAATGTTTTTTGGGTATTTTGATTTAACTGGATCACAAGCTTAGGACTTACGCAAAAATTGCTAAAAAGCTTAATTTATCGAACCGCCAAGACGCCAAGAGCGCCAAGAATTCGTAGAGTGTGCGTAAGTCATAAAGCTATTCAAGTTCTCTCATTGCATTAGTTGTGGGAAAAGTAACTTATGTTCTCACGCAAAAAACCGGAATTACGGGTAAATTTGAGAATTACAAAAATATAGTTTGGGCAAGTCCGTTAAGTCCAATTTCGTCTAAATACCGAGAAGACATTTACAAAAAATGTATTTTCTCAGAGCTATTGAAAGCTTGAGAACTGATAATGTAATGTCAACGACTAATCTCTGTTAGTGAGTCAGGAGTTTGGAAGACTGAGATTTAGAATTTCAATCTATCGATAGTAGTTATGAGAAAACTTAGCTGGCACTAAAGATGTTTCCATGAAAAGATTAAGATAAGAATAAATTCAACAAAAGAAATGATTAAAATCCACTTTTATCAAAAAATAATATTTATTAAAATTTATAAGTTTTATTTATAAAAATGATGTAGCAATCCGAATTCGCTTGGTTTAAGGCTAAAACTCTGTTATCAAATTCAATTTTTTAACGAACCGCCTTCTCTGCGAGAGGTTTCTCTACGAGAGGCTCGGCCAACGCCAACCCACAGCGTCTCGCAGAGAAGGCGCAGAAGACGCATAGAGAAGAAATGCTTAACTGAACTGTATTGATAGCAATCCTAAATGAGTTGTAAGAAAATTCACCCCCCGATACTTTGGAGGGACTAAACGGGTGTCGCAACAATTGGCAATTTTCACGAATGATTTAGGACTGCTATACGCTAAATGTTTATGCTCTGAGATCCAAAGTATTTTTGATAATCATCAAAAGATAGAACTTTAATTTTTACAGTTTGAATTGACTAACGATCGCATCAATTCTACGGTTACTTGTAGGGCAATACGCTGGGGATGACGCTAGGCAAACAATCTAAGTAAAGTTCATATTTCATTAATTCGTAGCGAATTAAATTTTCCAATACCTTGCAATGCCAATGCATCCCAATACAATGTTAATGCGTCCCCTTGCAATGCCAATGCATTCCGATACATTGTTAATGCGTCCCCCTACAATGCCAATGTATCGCAATACATTGTTAATGCGTCTCCTTACAATGTTAATGCATCCCGGTACATTGTTAATGCGTCCCCTGACAATGCCAATGCATCCCGGTACATTGTTAATGTGTCCCCTGACAATGCCAATGCATCGGGATGCGTTATAAACACTACACTTTTACGTAAAACTGTACTAAGCCATGACACTAGCAGAGAAAACGAAGTCATTTGCAGTCAAGCTAGTTGAGGTAATTCCCAGCAATGAAACCAACTCTGTATTTCCGGTTTTTACCAGAGTCGTACTACCCTGTTGCAATAAGGTTAAAGCACTAAACTGAGTGACGCCAACACCGCCAAGCCCGATTTTATCAATCCCAGTTGTAAAATCAGTAATAATGTTCTTGCTAGTTGGCATGGCGTTAGCAATCCAGAATTGATCAGCACCAGCACCACCACTGAGGCGTTGGCGTAGCCCCCCGTAGGGATCGCTACCTCCTTGACCGGCAAATAGCACATCATCACCATCGCCACCAAATAGCGAATCATTGACACTGGAGAAGAGTTTGTCATCTCCATCACCACCGTAGAGACGGTTATTGCTACCGCCACTACTAAGGGTATCGTTGCCTGAGCCACCGAATAATGATTGACGAGAACCTTCAATTACTGTGAGAGTATCATCACCTGCCGCCCCAAACAAATTATTACTACTACTGGCTTCCACCACGGTAATAACATCATTACCATTGCCGCCATCAACATTGGTATTTTGAACTGGGCTATTTTGACCAATAAATATCTGATCGTTACCGTCATTCCCGGATACTGAAGAGTTACTACCTGCAAGTACTGTGTCATCACCGTTTCCAGCTAAGATTGTGTTACCTTGAGTGCCTTCTACAAAGTCTGCTCCGTCACCTGCATTAAAGAATTGTCCTGGATCAAGATTGACAGTATCGCTGTTACTAGAACCGAAACCGTTTGGGAAGGTAGGCTGTACACCTGTCAGGTTATTGGGTAATTCGAGAATGCCGAGTTTTTCAGCAGCTGTATTACCCGTAACGTTAAAGTCATTGTCGTTAATTAAGGCTAGAGTGTTGGGTGCTACCAGTGCCAAACCTTCTAATTTTTCTACTCCGGTATAACCTAACTGAGCAGCATTAGCGATTAGGTTCTTAGTGACAGGGGTAATATTAGCAGCAGCTAACTCAGCAGTGGTAAGTTGTTCAATGGTCTTACCAACTGGCAAGGTAAAGTTAGCAGGGTTGTTGATGTTGGTCGCCCCGGCTAAATCAATTTGGTAAATTAGTTTATTACCAGCAGATGTAGCGTTGTCGTCTCGCTCAACTACCGCAAATTTGCCGTTAGCCAAGGAGACTGCATCACCAATCTTATCGGTTCCTGGTAAACCTTGTAAGCGATATAAATACTCTCCTGTCACTTGCTTGCTGACAATATCAAACTCCAGAATTCGCAGGTTGACAGAAGCTTTGGAAGTCGCATCTTTAGCGACATCGGGATTATCGATCGCACTTTGAATAAAGGCATATAATTTATTACCTTCCAACGCTACAGCTTCAAATCCCCGGTTGTTGCGGCGTTGGGCATAAACTGTTGGCAATACCTCAGTCCCAAAAGTTCCAGCAGGTTGATCTGGATTGGGTGCCGTGGCAGTTCCTTTGGGAATAAAGCGGTCAATCAGTTTACCATTAACATCAAAGTGGTAAATTGCCGGACGGTATTCATCTACCATCCAGTAATCTCCATTTTTTGCAACTACAATTCCTTCTAAATCTGCACCCAAAGGATCGTTCGCTAGGGGTTGGTTGTCTAAGTCCACGCCAATTTCATCGGTATAAGCTGTACCATTTGCCCCTGCTTGCAAATTAGGCAGTCCCGTTAATGGCGTTGTCCCATCTTGGCGAAATAGCCCTGTTCTGTTGGTAATGTTGATTTCACCTGTGCTGCGGTTGAGTTCAAAGCTGACTACTTCTGGCTGGAAGTTGGGTAAGAAAAATGGTCTGTTTGAACCATTAGATTCTCCATTGGGGCCACGGTCTGTATTGGTGACAAATTTCAAGTTGCCATTTGCTGCAAACCCTTGGAAATTCAACCCGGAGAAACCACCCAAGGAAATATCTTGACCTTTAGAGGTTGTTCCTAATTTAGGTAGGTCTTCAAATTCATAGATAGTCAGCTTGGGTTGAGCAACAGGATTGCGGGGATCGTAACTTGTGGTGTCAATATTTAGAGACTTGGGGAAGGCATTGGCTATATTTTCCCAAGGCACTAGCTTAAAATTAGAGTTGACGTTTTCGCCATCGATTGTCTTAGCAGGTTCATTGGAACCATCTTGAGTAACAAATAAACCAAATGGGAAGTTAGGCCCCAGTGGCAGGTTAATTACATCTGCGCCGTCTGACTCTTGTACACTGTCAATTGACCCATTGTTACCAATAGCAAAGTTACCCACATATTCGTTGTTACCTTCACGAGTGTAGGCAACAAAAGTACTATCGCCTTGGCTGGATGCTAGCAGATAACCCGTGCCGTTTTTGCCGTAGTAGATGGTCAACCCTTCTGCGTCATCGGTAATGTGAGAACCACCCTCAAAACGGACGCGATCGATCAGCTTGCCTGTTGTGCCACCATTTGGTTCTGCCTGGAATTTCCAAATGCCTACATCTTCTTGGGCTATGTAGAGAAAGCCGGTTTCTTGGTCAACCACCATACCCTCTGTTTGGGGAGAACGCCCTGCTGTCGTCGGCGAGGGGATGGTGAACTCCCGCACCAGTTCAGCGCCAATTTTGCCATTACCTTTGTCAATCAATTTGAACTGAGCGATATCTCCAGTTTGGCGACGACTGGTAAAGACATAGTAATCATTAGTTACAGGGCTACGGTATAAGGTAACTCCGTAAGAACTGCGAGTTGATGCGGAATAGGGAGGTTGAAAAGGTGAGGCTTGGAAGATAGTGCCAATATTGCTATCGGTGATATCTTCCAAATAATTATTCTTAGCGCCAGGGTTAGGGTTAATTTTGAAGATTGCTAGTTTATCATTTTGGCGATCGCTAGCCACAGCAATATCAACAGATTGATTGCCTAATTTAAACCCGTATTGCAGGTCAATATTGTTGTAGCGAATACCACCGGGATTGAGCGTCTGCAACAAATTACCAGACAGGTCATAAACCCGCAGTCCAGCATTTTTTACTGAGGTTAATACTAGACTATCAGCAGAATTTGTGGCATTAACATAGATGGCAGGGTCATCAGCATCAGCCCGTTGAGATGTCGGGAGTGCCGGATCATCAAACAGATTGGGACGAGTTTCTACTGTAGGTGCAGCAGTGGGAACTAAATCTGCACCCAAGGTAAGGATTTGGGTATATTGGGTGCTACTAAAGTTATTGTCACTCACCAGCACAATCGACTGACGACCATCTGCTAGTTTGGGGCCGAAGGCAAGACCTTCAATGTTATCTATTCCAGTAGGGTGATTGGCATCAGTAGGCAGATTCAGGTCATTTAAATTCAATAAAAGATGCTTTTGAGCGGGTGCGATCGCTGCTAGTTGTTCAGCACTCAAATTATTTAGAGAATCGTAGAAACTAATGTCAGTTGCACCTTGCAAAGAAACTTCGTAAATTTTGATGGTGTCGCCTACACCTTGGACAAAGGAGCGTTCTAACGCAAGAAAAGTACCACGATTATCTATTGCCAATAAATCCGCCAAACCATTGTCAGCAGAGCCTGTGCTAGGGTTGGGCGCTTGGGCGATCGCATCAGTGATATAGAGATATTCCTTTTCTGGCTGTCCAGTTACCAGATTGTATTGCAGAATCCGGGAAGGACTGCCATTGGTGAATGAAGCTTTTAATCCATCTTGGGACAGGGCGTTTTCAGTGGCCGTAAATAGGGTTTTCTGGTCAGGTGTAATCGTGAGGCTTTCAAATGCCAGGTTATTGTAAACACCTGATGTCTGCGTATCACCTGCATTTATAATCCCATCGCCGTTGGTATCCTGAACTACTGGCAAAAACTTGCTGGGGACAAGTAGCGAGCGTACTTCTTGCCCCGTTGTCAGCGAAAACTCTTTAATAAAGGGATTAGTAACCCGACCAGCAGTAGGATTAACTTCGCCTTCTGAAGAGATGAAGACTGTCCCATGATTGGTTAAAGTAATGCCTTCAGGGTCAAGACTGTTGGTTGCAAAAAAGTTGCCGTTGGTATCTTTTAAGGGCGTGACATTGGTAAAAGTCACCCCACTATCAGCAGTGAAGGTATAAAAACGGGCAGGTGCAACTTGGGAGCGATCGTCTGAGATAGCGTAGTAGCGGTTGTTAACCGCATCATAAGTTACACCAGACAATCCACCTAATGGAGTAGAAACTCCATTCACAGTTCCCGCCGCACCAGCAGGAATAAAGCTAGTAGCGAAGGTAGTCTGTCTTTCAAAGACCAGATTAGAAATGGTTTTACCTGCTTGAGTTGGTCTAGTTTGCACATCTGCGAATACTAAGCGATGGTCAGAACTGGGGAAGGGAAAAGTACCTACTGGGGAGAATGTCGGGTCAGTATTCAGCGGCCAAAATATTCCTGAGTTGGCAATTGTCAGGTCAGCGGAGGGTAGAACGTAATCAGTCCGCAGGTTTCCGGGAGTTGTATCAGCAAAGTCAGCAGTATCAAAGCTAGGATTACCTTTTTGGCTAGCGTTTGCACCAGCTTGTAAGTTTGCTTGTTGGGGACCACCAAGACTGGTAGGGATGACATTAGTATTAATATTGGGATTTTGCAATAGTTGCTGGATAGCATTGTCATAACTGTCACCATCTACGGGGTCAGCATTTTGATCACCCATAATTACAAAGTCTGAACCAGCAACAATACCGCCCGTTTTACCGGTATCATCATAGATGTAATCACCTTTACCAGGAGTTATGTAATCTGCCCAAAAGCGGATCTCATCATGGTTGCGCTTACCGTTGCGGTCTTCCGGGCCATCAAAGGTTGGGGGTGTGGGGTGGCTGACGAGGACATGAATTGTTTCCCCGTTCACCTGGATAGGTACATCCCAATGACTTTTGGAGGAGAGGCGTAGAACTTTCAGTTCCTGGTCAGAATACCAATCATTTGGCTGTGGTGTTGTGGGATCATCGGGAAGCAAAGCATTAGGCATATCCTTCCAGAGGAAGTTTTGGAAAGTGCGAATATTTGCAGTGTCAACGGGATATTTGGACAGCAGCAACATCCCGTATTGACCAGGAAAATCACCGAATCCGAAGGCATCATCGCCATATCCTGATTTGCCTGGGGTTGTAACTACTGCGCCGTTGTTGTTCAAGTCAAACCCAGAGGCAATACCCGTGTTGGAGGGAGCGATATAAAAGTAGGGGTAGTCAACGGGAGTCGCACCGTTTTGGCTGATGGCTAAATAATTTTGCCGGAATAGTTTAACTGCCTCTTGGGAGTAGTCAAACTCATTAATTAGCAGCACATCCGGGTTCTTACGCTGGATTATTTCCGCAACAGCTTTTGCCTGAGCATTATCGGGGGTTGACAAATCGGTGACTAATTGACCTTGGGTGCTGCGGTTTAGGGAAGCATTGAATTGGGAAAAGCGGATTGTATTAGTAGTTACCATAAGTTAGTTCTGGAGTAGATTCAAAGTGGGTAAATTTGAGGCTGAAGAAATGATACTTATTTAGCTCTAACTCCCAATTTTATCGGTATCAATAATTAGTCTATAAGCGATTTATACCAATTCTCTAAAATAAGGCAACAGATGTAAGCAAGGATTGCTTTGCTGCATCTAAATTTCTCAATTGCGAATTGGTATTAGTAGTGCTAAAAAACAAACAGTATCAGAAGTCTGAGGGCTAGTACTGGTAGTGTCAATGCCACATTCAAAATCCGAAACGTGAAGAAGTTGGAGTGTAAATGTCATTTTTATTGCCAGTAAAAGACCGTTAACTGTAAAGTGCATCTTTGCAGTTAGAGCGATGGCTATGCCAACACCCTGTAGTGCGTCCCCTACGCGTAGCTTACTTAAGAGCAGGGGTACGG
The DNA here is from genome assembly GCF_036917275.1 of Nostoc sp. Taxonomy (GTDB): domain Bacteria; phylum Cyanobacteriota; class Cyanobacteriia; order Cyanobacteriales; family Nostocaceae; genus Nostoc. The sequence goes on along the minus strand of NZ_JBALDF010000059.1, from coordinate 10,912 downwards.
TGAACGCAATATTAATATGAACAAGATAAAATACGTCTTCCAAACCACTATTCTTAGAGCTTATCAGAAGACAGCTACATAACTTTTTAGTATTAGTTCTTAATTGCGCACCCTCAAACTATCCCAGTTAGATTAAGAAACAGCTAGCAAAAGGTTAAGACAAAAAATAATTGCAGGTTTGGGGACGCTTTCCCACAGCAATTATTCTCAGCGTGACACTCGCAATCACAGGCAGATTAGAAGTAATTTAGCGGACATGATATTAATCAGCGGTTTTTGATGGGATTTAAATTAAGGTGCGTAACAGCCCACCTTAATTTAAATCTGTATTTTAGTATTTCGGTTAGATATTAGCGGAAATTTTGAGGATTTAGACGAGCACCGTTAGGCTGAGACTGACGACGAATTGCTACTCCACTCCGCAAATTGTTTCCGGTACCGCCATCTTTGCGATCGAGGAAAGGTTTCAAATTAATCCCACTTCTAGATGAACTAACCCGATTATTACCACTGCCTAGAAGTGTGCGTCCTAAATTATATAATTCGTTGCCTCCACTACTGCGATCGCCATAAGTGTTAACAGCTATAGTCTGCTGTCCACTGTCAGCAGTAGTCAAGTTCTGGAAAACGCTATTGCGGATAACATAGGGGTCTTTCCCAGGCGGTACTGTCAACACAATTCTACAGGTTGGGTTAGCTTCAGTTGTGACGCAGACAATATTTTCGTTATTTTCTACAGCTGTCTGGAGTTCTTGTAAGCCATCTGGGCGATAAAGTTCTAAACGACTGGCAATTGCTGTACAACGCCTTTGTGCATCCCAACCACCGCCCAAAGCCGCAGGTGCCGCCCAAGGAAAGAATTGTCCAGATTGACTTTGTGGCTGATACATGACAGTATACTGACCATTGTAAGTCTGACAGGTAAACCGAGTTGTACCGTCAGATGAGGGTGAAGGTGGTATGCCTGTCGATGTGTCTATTGGTACTGGTGCTGATGTGCCGCCTGATGGTACTGTTGGTACTACTACACCTTCACCAGTAGAATCATATTGTGCCATTGCTGCCGAATTGCCCAGACACAAAGATAAGCCAAGACTGCCTAAAGATATAAATCGCAGTAGTTGTGATGACATAAATCATCCTCCAGTAGAAATAGGTAGGGAATTGATAGTTTAAATGACGAAATAATTCTGTTTTTTGATTCATCAAAAAGGCTATTTTTTTCCTCTGTTGATTTTTTCTCTTCAAGTAGCTTTATCACCGTGCTTGAATTTCTGCATGATGCCCCTTATCTGCATTTATCTAAATCAACGGTTACGAAGCATCCAGAATTTTATAATCCACAACTTAGGTTACTAGTTTTCCTGAACCAGCAAAACTGACTTCACGGGACGCTTAATAGGATTTCCCTCTAAATCAACTTTCCCGTAAAAGGTTTTGCCATTGTAATAAAACGAAGACGAACTCCCTCCATCCAGATTCATCGCTTTATCAGCACCAAGGGTTTTCATCAAATCAGCTAATGCTGGCAAGGACACCCCAGAGTTCGCAGGAAGCGAGGGTTTTTGAGCCACCATAACTAAAACAACGCTGCCATCACGGGTGATACCCACGGCAGTTCTGGCGTTAGGTTGGTTACTGCCAAGTGCATCTCGTTTATTGGCATTATCCACAAAGCCCTCTTTTATTAAGGTGAGTTCTGGTAACAGGCGTGGGCCTGCGCCTATAGCATCAACTAACTGACAACCTACTGGTGGTGACTCACTGTGTAGGGCAATCGAATAACTGATAGTTTGTCCACATAAATAGCGGCGGAATTCTGTGCGATTGAAAATTTGACTCAGGTAAGGTTTTAAGTTGGGATTATTCACCAGCCGCTCGTTTTCCTTGGGGTTAGCTACTAACTTCCCTTCTATGACAATATAGGATGTAGATTTTTGGTTGGCTGGGTCAAAAAAGCCTGCGTTCAAGATAGCTACGGCTCGATGCTTGTGGGCAAATTCCTCTACTGTGGCTACCTTCTGTGATAATGCAGGAGTTACCAAAAATCTGCTATTAGCTGGAATTAACAGGATATGAGCGATGCTTTGGGGCAAAATGCGCTCGAAGTAGCGGATAGTTTTTGGCGGTGAAGATGCAACAGTTGGTATTGACGGTGTTGAGGAACGCAAATTAAACCACAACACCATTGCCAAACTAATTAATATTAAACCCAGTAGTTTAATTTTTCTCACTTTTAAACTCACTTGCAGTTAGCTAAAACAAAGTTAATTTAGTTGAAATAATTTAAGCTGAAAAATAAGGGTATTTAATCTCAGGTAGCGCACCTGCATAGTCTAACAGAATAAAAGTATGGTGGATTCATAACGAATACCCAAGAGTCGAGTCTACATATAGTCCAGACAAGAGAATGGTGATAACGGTATATCATATTAATAGGACTTACGCATTGACACGAAAGACTAAATATGAATGATTTGAAAAACCACATCTGTCGTAGGGGCACAGCATTGCTGTGCCCCTACAGTGCGGGTCTATTTACTATTAAAGAATGATTAATTAAAGCCTGAAACGACCTATACATGGTAAATGCATACCATGATTAATTTATACAGCGCGTAAGTCCGAGCTAACTGATATTTTTTATTTTTATTAACCTAAAAAAACTACCAAACTCTAGCGAATTGGCAGGTTTTTAATATTCAAAAAGTTACTTTTTTCAAGAATCATCCAGAACTATTCAACCTTTTCAATACTTACTTCCCCAAACTCATGGAGTTTCTAACTGCTATCGAAGTTGAGGTGGAGCTTGTTATTCACCATTCTCGTCATTTGCGGAACATTGTAGTGAAGCGCCTTGAATTACCGGACTTCAGTTTTAGGGTAACTCCAGATTCCACAATTGGCGGTTGTCCAATCGAAGCGCTCGATATCCCACCAAGGGCAAGTCATCCAGATGGTTCACCTCGCTATGACTTGTTGAACTTCCGGTTAAGGACTAAGTTAGACTGTTCTCATTTCCAACGTGGGCAGAAAGTTTTGGTTGACAGGATTTATTGTAATCTGTGATCCTTTCACCAGCAAAATCAATTAGCCATCTCCTATAACTGATTCCAGTTCTTGAGACAGCGAATGTGTGTCTCTAGATGTTGAGGCAGGTAAGTATACTGTAAATTGAGTCCCTCTACTCATCTGACTATAAACATTGACAAAACCACCATGATTCTTAATGATACCTAACGCCGTGGAAAGTCCTAAACCTGTACCTTTGCCTACCTCTTTAGTAGTGAAGAATGGTTCAAAAATCTGTTTCTGGACTGACGAGGACATCCCCATACCAGTATCTGTTACTACGATCGCAATATAAGAACCCACTTTAGCATCAATATTTATCTGGGTAGAATGTTCACCAATTACTACATTTTCCGCCGCAATCCTCAAGATGCCGCCATTGGGCATAGCGTCGCGGGCGTTGATTACTAAATTAATCAGCACCTGATGTAGTTGAGTTGTGTCTCCACAGACGTACCAGAGATTTTTGGGGATATCTGTTTGAAAAATGATGGATTTAGGGAATATTTGAGCGATAATTTGCTCAATTTCTGCCATCAATGGCTGAATTTGGACAATTGTCTGTTTACCTTCGATGCCCCGTGCAAAAGATAACACTTGCTTGAGCAAATTAGCGCCACGTTTAACATTATTTTCTAAAGTTTGCAGTATTTGCTGACTCTGCGAATCAGGCAATTTCTTCTGCAAAAGTTGAACTGACATTAAAATTGGGGATAGTATATTGTTAAGGTCATGGATGATACCACTAGCTAAAGTGCCGATACTCTCCAAACGTTGCGATCGCAGAAGTTGAGCTTCCAGTTGTTTCTGCTCGGTAATTTGGGTGTTCACACTCAAGATGGATTTGGGTTGTCCATTATCATCTCGGATTAGTGTCCACCGACTTTCAACGATAATTACTTTACCTTCCCTTGTCAGTTGATGCAACTCACCCCGCCACTCACCCGTATTCATCACCCTTAAGTAAGCATCTTCTACCTGTGGTGAAATCTCTTTATCCAAAAGTTGCAAAACATCTTTACCCACAACTTCCTCAGTTTTCCAGCCGTACAGACGTTCAGCACCTTTATTCCAAAATAATATTTCGTTGTGGATATTTCGCACCAGAATCGCGTCAGTTGATACATCCAGCAACGCAGCTTGTTCACGGATTTTCTGTTCTGCCTGTTTTTGCTGGGTTATATCTCGCGTCAGTGCCAAATAGATAAATGTACCATCAGATTCGTTACGCAATGGTACAGCATAGGTTTCTATGTAGCGGTGGGTGCCTTTAAATCCAACGATTTCAAACTCCAAAGTCCCCTTGTTACCTTGGCAGATACTTTTATGCAAGTCGGCAAAGGCTGCTCTATACTCTGGTACAATTACGGCATCGATTGGTTTACCAATCAAGACATCAGCACTTTCCACTTCCATCATTGCCAGCCCATAGGCATTAATTTCTAAAAGGGTGCCATCCCTGGCAATTAACTTGATGCATTCTGGTTCTGCATCTATCATCGCTCGTAAACGATTTTCGCTTTGGCGTAGAGTCAGTTCCGTCTGCTGAAGTTGCCTGATATAACACCACAACAAGTCATACAGCAGCGTCACCAGCACCAAATCCACAATAGCAGCGATAAAAAATGTAACTATTGCCTTTTGGGAACTTGCTTGTAACTGCTGCATTCGCTGCTGTAATAAATTTTGCTCCGCCTTTAAAGAGTCATGAATCAGCTGTTGGATTCTTTTGCCGATTTGTTTATCTTTATCAGATAATATTTGCTGCCGAACTGCTTCTAATCCCTGGTTTTGTCTAAGGTAAATTTCTTGTTGCAGAATGTTGAGCCTATTAGTAATTTTTGGTTCCAGCAAAGAAATCCACTGCTGCTTTTGATGGTTATCAGCAGTTAAATTGCTGAGAATCTGAATATTGCTATTAGTTTGTTGATAAGCTGCAAGATAAGTTTGTAGATCATCTGCATCTGCTGTAATTAGGTAATTACGTTGTGCGGTTTCAGTATCTTTGAGTAGAGATTGGATACTTTCAAGTTGGGTAATCACTTCATAGGAGGATGTCACCCATTGCTGATTGTGAATCAGCTTAACAGTGTTGCTATAGGAGACTACAGCATTAGTCAATACAATTGCCAATGCCAGGATAAATATTGCTTTCAGCTTTTGAACTCTATACCATTTTTTGATCATGCGATCGCCCTTTGAGCCGCAGATTACCTCCATCAGTTAAGATTCAAGATTAAAAACAAATACTGAGAAGATTTCAAGAATTTTGATATCACGGGTAACAAAATACAATCTGTTATAGTTGTAAATATCTGGATTGATCGGGATGATAATTTATACATAATAATCACAAATAAATCCGTTAGTTTTTAATATAAATTCATTTTTAACATTAGTATACTTAATGAAGTTTGGTTCAGAGAATTTGCCTATGCATAGCATTTGTAGTTGCAATGCTACGTCTCTTGTTTGGAATTATAATTAACCCCACATTATCCGTAAATCCAAAACCAGGTAATATATCTTCTCCAGACAAGCTGGTGAGAGACTTTAATACTTCTTTTAGTTGTCATTATGTATAAATTTTGAGGTATTTTTTGAAAAATTAGCCAACCAAGTCGCACTTTTGCATCCGTATATTCGCCCATCTTGGCTTGTGTCTCGCTCAAACTATCAGATGGGGATTAGCTCTAAAACAAAATTAGGAGCGATGGGAGGAAATTTCTCGCGCTGTTCGGTACGCGCAAGGGGCCTGACTTTTCACGGAATGTGGAAAAGATCATTTTGAGAGTTTCCCAAACCCTGATTTTTCCGTTATTAGTTATCATTAACTTAGTACTATTGATAATTAAGCTGTGGAAAAAGCCACGCTTTTTCGGAGCTTTATGACTTCCGGTGAAAAATCAGGCAAGGGACAAGTCGGAAAACCGCAAAGGCGCACTGCCTCGTTTATGCCTCTTAACCCGTCCACCGCAGTGGCTCCCCATGAGCGACTGGCGTGTGGTTTGTAACCGCGCTTTTAACTATAGCGGTTCTCAGTTGAGTGCGGTACAGACCTAACCCCCAACCCCTTCCCTATAAGGGAAGGGGAGTAAGATTCAAAGCCTCTCTCCTTTTAGGAGAGAGGTCAAAACTGTACTGCACCCAAGCGAGAAGCGCTATATATTGAAAACAGCAAAGTTATTCTGGAATAAGCTTGACATGATTCAAGAAATATGTTAATAATTATAGTTTGTGGAAACTTTACTTCTTAATATAAGCTCTTGGCTAACGTCATTGTCATAGGTGCCCAATGGGGCGATGAAGGAAAAGGTAAAATAACTGACTTACTCAGCCGTTCGGCAGATGTTGTAGTACGTTACCAAGGGGGTGTCAATGCTGGACACACGATTGTGGTAAAAGGTCAGACCTTTAAACTACACTTGATTCCCTCTGGTATTTTGTATCCAAATACCGATTGCATTATCGGCTGTGGAACAGTCATCGATCCACAGATTTTGATCACAGAAATCGACCAACTAAAAGAATTAAATATTTCCACTGACCACCTGCTGATATCTGAGACAGCACACGTAACCATGCCTTATCATCGGTTGATTGATCAGGCATCGGAAGAACGACGTGGAAGCCATAAGATCGGCACAACAGGTCGGGGCATTGGGCCGACTTATGCTGACAAATCTGAACGTACAGGCATTCGAGTTTTAGATTTGATGGATCCCGATGGGCTACGTGAGCAGTTGGAGTGGACGATTAATTATAAAAACGTCATTTTAGAAAAGCTTTACAATTTGCCGCCTCTAGATGCACAAGAGGTGATTAAACAGTATCTGGGTTATGCAGAACGTTTGCGACCTTACGTTATTGATACATCGTTAAAAATATACCATGCGATTCAGCGACGGCGCAATATTTTGTTTGAGGGCGCACAAGGCACGCTTCTGGATTTAGATCATGGAACTTATCCCTATGTCACCTCCTCTAATCCTGTGGCCGGGGGGGCTTGCGTTGGTACAGGTGTAGGGCCGACAATGATTGACCGAGTAATTGGGGTGTCGAAAGCCTATACGACACGAGTGGGAGAGGGGCCATTTCCCACCGAATTGGATGGAGAGTTGGGAGAATTATTGTGCGATCGCGGTGCCGAATTTGGCACAACCACTGGACGTAAACGGCGCTGTGGCTGGTTTGATGCCGTCATCGGTCGCTATGCCGTGCGGATTAACGGCATGGATTGTATGGCGCTCACCAAACTGGATGTCCTCGATGAATTAAAGGAAATTCAAGTTTGTGTAGCTTATGACATAGATGGCGATCGCACCGAACACTTCCCCACCAGTTCCCGTAAATTTGCCAAATGTCGCCCCATCTACAAAACCTTACCAGGATGGCAAGTGTCAACAACTCACTGCCGCACCCTAGAAGACTTGCCACAGCAAGCACTGGACTATCTAAAATTCCTCGCTGAATTGATGGGAGTCCCGATCGCGATCGTCTCACTAGGAGCTAGCCGTGATCAAACCATAATCGTAGAAGACCCCATCCACGGGCCCAAACGTGCTTTATTGCAGGCCGACGGCACACCTGCTATCTTGCTAAGTGCTTAGTTAAGAGTGAAGAGTTAACAGTTAAAAGTGAATAATTAAATCAAAACTCCTAACTCCTAACATCCTGTACAGACGCGATTAATCGCGTCTCTACTCCAAACTCCTGTACAAACGCGATTAATCGCGTCTCCTAACTCTAATTAACAACTAACAACTTCTATGGCTATTACAGTCGAATCTCAAAAACGCCCAGAAGGCAGTAAGCCCAGAGCTTTGCGTCGTTCTGGACTGATACCTGCCAATTTGTACGGTCACAAGGGTACAGAGTCAATTTCTCTGACCATTGATGCCAAAACTGTTGAGCGCTTGCTCAAAAGAGCTTCAGTCAACAACACCTTGATTGAGTTAAACATTACTGATGCACCTTGGCGCGGTAAAACCTTGCTGCGGGAACTTCAGATTCATCCCGCAAAAGGTACGCCTTACCACCTCAGCTTTTTTGCGGTTGCCGGTCACGGCGACACCACTGTAGAAGTACCGTTGCGTTTTCTGGGAAATGCTGTTGGTGTTAAACAAGAAGGTGGTTTTTTAGACACTGTTATCACTGAATTGCAAGTCAGCTGTGCGCCAGAAAACATCCCTGAAATAATTGAAATTGATGTCTCTAACCTGCAAATCGGAGATAGCTTACGTATTCAGGAGCTAGTCTTGCCTCAAGGTGTCACAGTTCTTGGTGATACGGAGCGAGTTGTAGTTAGCGTTTCGCAGCCACAAATCAGTGCTGCTGCTGAGGATGAGGCTGAGTTAGAGGGTGAACCAGCCTCTGAAGCTACGTAAAGTGTATAATAATTTTTGATGATAGCCAGGGGGAAACTCCTGGTTTTTTTGTTTTTGAACTCACAAAGGAAAGAGATGACAGAAGCGACTCTTCCAGCTTTAATTCAGCAAATGTTGCAGCCGGGATTTTATCCCCATGCGGTAACAGAACCCATTCAACTAATTCAAACCCACATTTCTTATGTGCTGCTGACTGGAGATTACGCCTATAAGCTGAAAAAACCTGTGAATTTTGGCTTTTTGGACTTTTCTACCTTAGATAAGCGGCAGCATTTTTGTCACGAAGAGTTGCGGTTAAATCAACGGGGTGCTGGTGAACTGTATTTAGAAGTTTTGCCCATAACTCAGGTAGGAGAGCAATACCATTTAGGAGGAACTGACGAGCCTGTAGAATACGTGCTGAAGATGCGTCAGTTTCCTGAAGAGTCGCTATTAAGTACACTTTTTGAACAGGGTAAGTTAAATGAGACACACCTAGAAGAGTTGGGACAGGTGGTGGCTCAATACCATGCCCAAGCACAGACGAATGATTATATTCGCAGTTTTGGTGAAGTGCCAAAAGTCCGGGCTGCATTTGATGAGAATTATCAGCAAACTGAGAAGTATATTGATGGCCCCCAGACTCAGGCGCAGTTTACAGAAACAAAGCAATATACAGATAAATTTTTTGCAGAACGTCCAGAATTATTTGCTAGCAGAATTCACAACAATTATATTCGTGAATGTCATGGGGATTTACACCTGAGAAATATTGCGCTGTGGCACGATAAAATCTTGCTGTTCGATTGCATTGAGTTTAACGAGCCGTTTCGGTTTGCTGATGTCATGTACGATGTGGCATTCACGGTGATGGATTTGGAAGCACGGCAGTGTCAAGATTTAGGTAATGCTTTTTTGAATTCCTACATAGAGCAAACTGGAGACTGGGAAGGTTTACAGGTACTGCCCTTGTATTTGAGTCGTCAGGCTTATGTTCGAGCAAAGGTAACTTCATTTTTGCTAGACGATCCGAGTGTACCTGCGACAGTAAAGGAAGAAGCGACAAAAACCGCCGCTGACTATTACAAACAGGCTTGGGATTACACTAAACCAAAGCTGGGACAACTAATTTTGATGTCGGGGTTGTCGGGTTCTGGTAAAAGTACCACAGCAAGGTATTTAGCCCGTCAACTAGGAGCGATTCACCTTCGTTCTGATGCGGTGCGGAAACATTTAGGGGGAATTTCCCTGTGGGAAAAGGGTGGCGATGATTTGTATACACCTGAGATGACTGAAAAAACCTACACACGGCTGTTGTCATTGGGAATTATCCTGGCTCAACAAGGTTTTTCAGTGATTTTGGATGCCAAGTATGATCGACAGCAGTTACGGCAAGAAGCGATCGCTCAAGCTACGAAGCACCAACTTCCCCTTCAGATTATCCAATGCACAGCACCCCTTGAAGTTCTAAAAGAACGTCTGAATAACCGCACTGGTGATATCGCTGATGCCACCGCCGATTTATTAGACTCACAACTCAAACAAGCTGAACCCTTCACTGAAGAAGAACAATCCTACGTAAAGATTTGGGATACAACTCAACCACAACAGGCACAATTAAAATTAGTAATTCCCCAATAGGTTTTTTTACCCTATGGCAGACAAAAAGAACGACTTTTTCAGTATTTCTCCCAGCTTCTTTTCTCAACTGTTATTTGGGGCATTTTTAACATTTATATTAATAATGACCGGCTCTGCACCAGCCCTGAGCATCTTCTTAGGAATCATGGGGGGTTTCATCCTCAGCTGGATCACAAATTTAACTAGTAATAGCGCCCAGCCTGCAACTGTAGCCTCTTCTGATGGCGTTGATACAGGACTGAAATATTGGTTATTTTTCATGCTTGGCTTCGTATATTTAGGGTATCCAGCACCTATGAGTATCTTGCTAGGTGGATTAGGCGCTTTAGCTGGAGGCTGGATTACTGCTTGGTGGGGAAGTAAGGAAGAAACTAGAACTCAGTTGCAAGTTGAAGAGTCAGAAGAGGGCGAAGTTGAACCAACAAACGAGAGGATAAACAAACGGCAAACAAGAAGAACTGCCCGCCGTTACCGTCGCACTCCTGGAAGTAGTTTCAATTTCAGGTTTTGGGAAAAGTAATATTGGGCACTTGTACTGAGCGAACGCAAGAGCGTCTCTAAGAGTTGCCGTAAAGCCTACGGCATAGCTACGCTTAGGGCGCAGCCTCTCCAAGAGTTGTACTGGGCATTGGGGATGAGTCTTTAATACTCGCCGACGAGTCTTTGATACTCGTGAACGAGTCTTTAATACTCGCCGACGAGTCTTTGATACTCGCCAACGAGTCTTTGATACTCGTGAACGAGTCTTTGATACTCGTGAACGAGTCTTTGATACTCGTGAACGAGTCTTTGATACTCGTGAACGAGTCTTTGATACTCGTGAACGAGTCTTT
>NZ_JBALDF010000058.1:0-963 GCF_036917275.1 Nostoc sp. | reverse complement strand
TATAGCAATCGCCAGTATTGTTAGGACGAAAGTTGTAGAACATGCTCTATGGCGTCCCGTAAACAATCAAAGGCATCCAGACATTTGCGGATGCGACTTTTGAGCCATGCCCAACATTTCTCAATCTTGTTGAAGTCTGGAGAATAAGGGGGTAAATACAGCACTTTACACCCTGCCTGCTCAATCAAGTCTTGAATGCGACCCCCTTTGTGAAAAGTGGCATTATCAATAACCAACCATTGTCCTGGTTTGAGAGACTGAATCAAGCAGGTTTCAATCCAGGTTTCAAAAATGATCCGATTACACGCACCCTCAATCGTAAATGGAGCTATCAACTGGTGATTACAATAAGCCGCGATCATGTTGACTCGTCCTTGTCTTCGCCCTGACTTGAGGGCGTAAAATCTCTCACCACGCTGATTCCAGCCATAACCATAATCATCTCGGTTATCCATTCCCGATTCATCGGCATAGACAATATTTTGCTCTTCTATGTGATTGAGTTGTTCTAAAAATGCCTCACGTTTGGATTCATCACGTTCTTGGTAGCCATAGGTCTTTTTTTTCGTGTGAACCTGATTTTTTTGAGGGCACGGGAGATTGTGCGTGAACTGATATCCCCATCCCACAATTGAGCCATTTGTTCCTGAGTCTTATCACCATGAGCTATGGCAAATTCACGAAACTTCTCCCAGTCTGTGATTTTGTGATTATGACCAGGTGGCCTGTTAGGCTCGGCCTTGAACTCACCCGTTTGAGCTTTGCGTTTCAGCCACAGGTGGATGGTGTTGCGGCTGATATTGAATAGCTCACTGGTTTCACATTTTTTGAGTCCATCCATTTCAATGGCCTTGATGACTTTTGCACGTAGATCGTAACTATAGGGTTGAGCCATTCTGAAAACCAGGAGACAGGGCTATGATTACTTTATCTTACGTCTTGATGGAACTGGCGGTTGCTATA
>NZ_JBALDF010000057.1:0-119835 GCF_036917275.1 Nostoc sp. | reverse complement strand
CCGAAATAACAAATGGGTTCGCCGAAATAACAAATGGGTTCGCCGAAATAACAAATGGGTTCGCCGAAATAACAAATGGGTTCGCCGAAATAACACAACCCAACCTACGAATCAAGACAATCCGCCACAGGCTGCATAAATTAATAAAATGGCATCAGGCTGGGGTTCGTTATCTAAATCCAGCCGCACAGTTGGATTATCGCCTAATCTGACACCAGGCGTAGCTACTTTATAATTTCCCAGCCAAATCATCAAATTACCATGCGTTTCGGCGTGGGGTTCAAAACGCAAAGGTGATGCCACGTAAACAACTCCTTCAATCAATTCGGCTTTCTTGAGTAGGACTTACGCAAAAATTGCCAACTTCGCTTAATTTATCGAACCGCCAAGACGAGGCAGTGCGCCCTTGCGGCTCTGCCGACTTGAAGCAACTGCCGTGCCAAGAGCGCCGAGAATTCGTAAAGTGTGCGTAAGTCCTATTGAGGTTAGGCATGGCATTGTAGCGGCGCTCAAATTCTGGGCGAGTCAGGCGATCGCCACTCTCAAGAGACGGAATGGATGAGGGAGAATTGGTTGGAGTCGGATGTTGTCCAGAGGTGTTGATCACGAAAGCAGGCGGTAGAGGTGGTTAAGACGCATTACAGCGTCAGGACTGAGCAGATCAATTGATGGGCGGTTGTGGGGCGTTGCTAAATAAGTGCAAAAAGGACATAAACTTTTTGATGGTAAAGCGAAGCATAAGAGGTGGTTATGGCTAAATTTCTTTTTGTAACTGACTTGGATGACACCCTCGTGTATCGCACCGTGGGCGATGACAGCGCTTTACCAGAACTAAATCAACTGCTCAAGAGACATCGCCAAGAATACGGCACGAAAATTGTTTATGCTACTGGGCGATCGCCTGTACTTTACAAAGAACTCCAAGCTCAAAAAAATCTTTTGCAACCCGATGCCCTTGTTCTTTCTGTGGGTACAGAAATCTACCTTGATGGTACTGATACTCCAGACTCAGGTTGGTCAGAAATGCTATCTCCAGGATGGCAACGGGAAACAGTATTATTTATTACTAGAAAATATCCTGAGTTAATTCAGCAACCAGATTCAGAACAGCGTCCCTTTAAAGTGAGTTTTTTCTTACAACAAGAGGCATCTGTAAGTGTGATACCACAACTTGAGGCGGAGTTGCAGAAAAATAAATTAAATGTAAAGTTAATCTACAGTAGCGGAATAGACCTTGACATTGTACCCCATAGCAGCGATAAAGGTCAGGCAATGCAGTTTTTACGCCAAAAGTGGAAATTTGCAGCAGAACAAACAGTTGTCTGTGGTGATTCAGGTAATGATATTGCTTTATTTGCTGTAGGCAACGAACGAGGCATCATTGTGGGGAATGCCCGCAAAGAGCTACTCCAATGGCACAATGAGTATCCCTCTGACTACCGCTACCTGGCTTCATGTTTTTGTGCAGGTGGAATTATTGAAGGCTTAAATTATTTTGGTCTCTTGTAATGATTAGTTATCTAAAAGGTATAGTCGCTGGTATCCAAACAATTGGCGCTAATCGCGTGATTCTGACTCTGGAAGTTAATGGCTTGGGGTATGATTTGCAAGTTCCTCAACGGCTAGCAAACCAGTTACCAGAGTCGGGAGGAGTGACGCAAATTTTTACCCATTTCCAAATTCGCGAAGAAGTGCCCTTTTTATATGGCTTTGCTTCGCCATCCGAACGCGATTTATTTCGCCACTTGCTGACTGTCACCGGTATTGGTGCAGCCTTAGCGATCGCCCTGTTGGACACTCTGGAACTACCAGATTTAGTCCAAGCAATTATCGCTGGCAATACACAAATCTTAATTCAGGCTCCCGGTGTTGGTAAAAAAATCGCCGAACGCATCTGTTTGGAACTGAAAAGCAAGTTAGTCGAGTGGCGCAAATCAGCCGGGTTCTTCGTCGCCACAGGTGGCCCAGCACCCGGAATTCTCGAAGAGGTGCAAATGACCCTCTTCGCCTTGGGATATACTGCCCATGAGGTCAGTAACGCCCTGCATGTGGTGAGTGAAGATATCGGACTACCCAAAGACGCCTATGTAGAAGATTGGATTAAACAAGCGATCGCTCATCTCAGTAGCGAACAAGTTTAATTGTCATTAGTTATTAGTTATTCTTCCCCAATGCCCAATGCCTACTGACCCTTATGCCTGGCTAGAACATTCCTTAGCAACAATTCATCGGGCTGACTGGTATCGTTCAGTACAAACAATCCACGGTCATCCAAGTGCAACGGTGGTTCTAGCTGGCCAAAAGGTAATTAATTTTGCCAGTAATGACTATTTGGGATTGGCTGGGGATGAGCGGTTAATGGCAGCTGCAACTGCTGCGATCGCAGAATTTGGAACTGGTAGTACTGGTTCTAGATTACTCAGTGGGCATCGACAATTACATAGGGAATTAGAGGAGGCGATCGCATCTACCAAACAAACAGAAGATGCCTTGGTATTTAGTTCAGGGTATCTAGCCAATTTGGGTACAATTACCGCCCTTGTTGGCAAGCGTGATTTAATTTTATCTGACCAGTACAATCATTCCAGTCTGAAAAATGGGGCGATTCTTAGCGGTGCAGCAGTTGTGGAATATCCGCACTGTGATCTTGCAGTACTAAAAATCCAGTTGAGTCAACAACGGCAAAATTACCGACGCTGTTTGATTCTTACTGATACTGTCTTCAGCATGGATGGCGATTTATGCCCGTTGCCAGCATTATTAGATTTAGCTAATGAGTTTAGCTGTATGCTGCTAGTTGATGAAGCTCATGCCACTGGGGTACTAGGAAAAACTGGCGCTGGGTGTGTCGAATATTTTGGGTGTACAGGAAAGCAGTTAATTCAAGTTGGTACTTTGAGTAAAGCTTTGGGTAGTTTAGGCGGGTATGTGGCGGGAAGTAGCGCCCTAATTGACTTCTTGCAAAACCGCGCACCCACTTGGATTTACACCACTGGGCTTTCACCTGCTGATACAGCTGCGGCCTTAGCAGCAATCAAGATAGTGCAACAAGAACCGCAACGCCGTGCCCAATTGTGGCAAAATGTGCATTCCTTGAAAAATTTGCTGCAACAATTACCTAATCTAAAATTACTGCCTTCAGAATCACCTATATTATGTTTTCAATTGCCCAGTGCGACAGATGCTCTCAAAGCTGGAAAACAGCTAAGAGATGCTGGCATTTTTGCTCCAGCAATTCGTCCTCCCACAGTGCCCACAAGTCGGATCAGAATATCTTTAATGGCAACTCATGAAGCAGCACATATTGACAAATTGGTAGCAGTGCTGAAGGATATCTCTTGACTCGTGAGCTTCTAAGTAAGTGGGTAGAAATAAACCAAACTATATTACGCAATATAAAATTAATTAAATCGGAACGTAGAAAGCGACTCCAATTTAATTATTCACGCCCACTTACTTATAGCAATCTTAAACAGCATCTCTGACTTATTTGAGAAGTTAGGGATTCTATAGCTTTGAATTTTTATAAATCAAACAGGATTGCTATATATAATTAACGATAATTTTTGACTTTTAATACTATATTCTTGAAGAATTAGCTTCTAACAAAAGAGGTTATTAAAACTAAAGAAAAATCTATCTGTGGATAATTACTAAAATATACAAACTAGCTTAGGGTATGTACAGCCGCTGCAATAAGTATTGGTTAAACCAAGACATTTTCATGCCCCATATTCATTATTCCCAGTTACTGCGTTATGGCATTGTTGTATTGATTGTCGCACTTACATTAGTGCCAATGTTGATACTAGACCCTTGGTTCAGCATGAGTGGAACTCCTTTCTTGCTGTTTTTTAGCGCTGTAATGGTGAGTGCTTGGTATGGTGGTTTTAAGTCAGGGCTGTTAGCAACTTCCTTGTCTGCGTTACTGAGCGATTACTTCTTTCTCCCTCCAGTTTATGAATTGAGTTTGGACTTATCCAATTTGGTGCGAATTGTATTCTTTGGATTACAAGGATTACTCTTTAGCATCTTATGTGAGGTATTAAAGACTGCTAAAAAATTGGCTGATGGAAATCTCCAAAAGCTGAAAGTTAATGAGGAGCGATTTCGATTAGCGTTAAGCAGTTCAGATATCGTAGTCTTTCAACAGGATCGCGATTTGCGATACCAGTGGATTCATAATCCTCAAGGTTTAGACACTACTGAGGAAATGTTAGGAAAGTCTGATGATGAATTATTTCCAGTAGTAGCAGAGAAATTGAGGGCAATTAAGCTGAAGGTACTAGAGACTGGTGTTGCAACCCGTGAAGATGTTTATCTGACAATTGGTGGAGAAGATCGTTACTATGATTTGCTGGTTGAACCGCTAAGGGATGCAGACAATAGCATTCAGGGTATTACCTGTGCAGGTGTGAATATTACTGGGCGCAAACAGGCAGAATTAGAAACCGCCAGGTTGCATCAAGAACTTCAGCAAGCTATTGGGCAAAAAGACGAATCTCTGGCGTTGCTTAATGCTTGGGTTACTAGTTCACCAGTGGGGCTGGCTTTTCTCGATACTGAACTTCGCTATGTTCATGCTAATGAAGCGCTAGCCGCCATTAACGGTGTACCACAAAGTCAACATATTGGTCGTACCTTTAGGGAAGTACTACCAAAATGGGCAGCGCAAATTGAGCCTGTTTTTGAACAAGTAATGAAAACTAGGCAATCCTTGCTTAACCAGGAAATGAGCGGTGATTATCCGCCTGGGGTGTATCGTTATGCTCTTATCAGCTACTATCCAGTGTGTTTGCCCGATGGGCAGTTGTTGGGAGTAGGCATTAGTTCAATTGATATTACTCAACTCAAACAAACTGAGCAAGCACTGCAAGAAAGTGAAGCGAAGTTTCGCAGCGTAGTTGAGTCAAATATGATTGGTATTGGCTTCTGGGATAGAGACGGTAGGATTACAGAAGCGAACGATGCCTTGCTGAATATGGTGGGTTATACCCGTAAAGAATTACTTGCCGGAACACTTCGCTGGCAAGACTTGACTCCTACAGAGTACGTGCCACTCGATAAGCAAGCACTGACTCAATTTCAAGACAACCCCTTTTGCACACCCTATGAAAAGGAATATATCCGTAAAGACGGCTCACGCTTCCCGATTTTGATCGGTGCTAGCCATTTTAAAGGGACTATAGATCGAGGAGCTTTTTTTATTCTCGATACTACAGAGCGCAAGCAGGCTGAGGAAACACTCCGCTATATCGGCGAAATTAGTAGTGTACTCTCTACTTCGCTAGATTATGAACAAACATTACAACAGATTGCCAAAATTTCAGTTCCCCACCTAGCTGATTGGTGTAGCGTTGACATTTTAAATGAAGATGGTTCCATTCGCCGCCTACCTATTGCTTATGCAGACCCATCTAAATCGGAGTTGGCGCATAAACTTCAGGAGTATGTGACAAATTATCAGGTTGCAAGTGCAATTACTAGAGTACTGCAAACCGGGCAAAGCGAATTAATCTCAGAGGTATCTGACTCGCTATTAGTGGCAACTACTCAAAATCAGGAACACTTAGAACTTGTTCGGCAATTGGGGATGAAGTCTGTGATGATTGTGCCATTAATCGCACAAGGGCGAGTCTTGGGCTGCATCAGCTTTGTCATTGCTCAATCAGACCGTTGCTACGATCGCTCTGATTTAACTTTAGCAACAGATATTACCCATCGTGCTGCCTTAGCAGTGGAAAATGCGCGACTTTATCGAGATATCCACCAGGCTTTAGTCCACTATGCCGAATCTCTATCTCTTCTAGATGCGCTCTTAGGAGCTGCTCCTGTTGCAGTATGCTTTTTGGATCGGGAATTACGATATATCCGAATCAATCAAGTTTTTGCTGAGATTAACGGTTTGACCATAGAAGAACATTTAGGACGCAAATTTGGGGAAGTGTTGCCAAAGATGGCGGCTGAGTTGGAGCCACTCTTACAGCAGGTGTTGGATAGTGGAAAACCTCTGCTGAATGTAGAAATTAGCGGTGAGACAAGGGGGCAACCCAAACGTTACGCCTACTGGCTGGGCAACTATTACCCAGTCAACAACACAATGGGCCAAACGGTAGGAATTGGAATTATTCTGGCAGAAGTGACAGCAGCAAAGCAAACAGAAGTTGCTTTGCGGGAAAGCGAAGAAAGGTTCCGGGCAATGTTTAACCAGGCAGCTGTGGGCATTTCTCTAACAGCATTGGATGGACGATTTCTGCAAATTAATTCTGCTCTGTGCGAAATTACTGGGTATAGCCATGAAGAGTTAATTCAAATGAACTTTCAGGAAATTACCCACCCTGAGGACTTAGAAGTTGATTCGGAGAATGCTCGGCGAGTTTTGGCACAAGAAATTAGTGATTATTCCTTAGAGAAGCGCTATATCCGCAAAGATGGTTCCATTGTTTGGGTAAACCTAACTTCATCAGCAGTTTGGGATGTTAATCGACTTCCAAAGTATGCATTAGGCATTATTGAAGATATTAGTAAACGCAAACGAGTTGAAATTACACAAAACTTTTTAGTTGAAGCCAGCACCTTACTAGCCGCCTCATTGGATTATGAAATCACCTTGGAAAGTGTGGCTAATCTAGCAGTTCCTACCCTAGCTGACTGGTGTATTGTAGATGTTTTCCAGGAAGATTGGTCAAGTGAACAAATTGCGATCGCAATTGCTGATCCCACAAAACAAAATACTTTAAACGAAATCCAACGGCGTTACCCATCCCAAACCAGAGCAAAACAGCTTGTGCAGCAGCTAGGACTGGGAATATCTGTTTTTTATCCCGAATTATCTGAGTCTCATCTTGTCCAGATGGCTCAAGATGATCAACATCTGCAATTGCTGCGAAGTCTGGGTATTCATTCTCTAATGGTGATTCCAGTTCGTTCCCGTGGGCAATTATTTGGAGCAATCTCTTTTTTTACAGCCGAATCAGGTCGGCACTACAAACAGACAGATTTGGCAATAGCCGATGATATTGCTCGTCGGGCGGCGACAGCCATCGACAACGCCAGACTCTACCAGGAAGCTCAACAAGCAAAACAGGCAGCTGAACGGTCTGTCAATCGCACGCTACTTTTACAAAGAATAACTGCTGCCCTCTCGGAAGCGCTAACTCCGCAGCAGGTGGCTGATGTAGTGGTGAATCAAGGGATTGCCGCCTTGGAAGCCACTGCTGGTTCTGTTGTCTTACTTAATGAGGGAGGTACTACCTTAAAAGTTGTCCAAGCAATTGGTTATCTGCAATCACTCATAGATACCTGGACAAATTTTCCGCTCACTGCACCTAACCAAATAGCAGAAACAGTCAGAACTAAGCAGCCTATTTTTTTAGAAAATTTAGCAGTCATGAATGCTAAATATCCGAACTTAGCAGATGCTGTGGCTCTCACAGGGAATAATGCCTGTGCTTCCATTCCCTTGATAGCAGAAGGCAAAGTAATTGGGGCACTGGGATTAAGCTTTGCCACTGCACAAATATTTAACGAAGAAGACCGGGGATTTATGTTGACATTGGGCCAGCAGTGTGGCCAAGCGATCGCTCGCGCTCAACTTTACGAAGCTGAAAAGACTGCAAGGGCACAAGCCGAGACAGCCAACCGAATTAAGGATGAATTCCTCGCTGTCCTTTCCCATGAACTCAGAACTCCTTTGAATCCTATTTTAGGATGGGCAAAGTTACTCAGAACCCGCAAGTTTGACGAAGCCAGTACAATTCGGGCATTAGAAACAATCGAGCGCAATGCCCAGTTACAAACCCAATTAATTGGAGATTTACTTGATGTTTCGCGGATTTTACAAGGTAAAGTAAACCTAAATCTCTATGCAGTGGATTTGAGAGTGCCGATCGCAGCTGCACTAGAAACGGTGCGTTTAGCAGCAGAAGCCAAGTCAATTGAAATTCAAACAGTGTTGAGTAATGATATCGGCAAAGTTCTAGGCGATGGCGATCGCTTACAACAAGTTATGTGGAATCTCCTCTCCAATGCCGTTAAATTCACACCCACAGAAGGACGAGTAGAAGTGCGTTTAGAGCAAGTTGGGTCAGATGCTCAAATTCAGGTGATTGATACAGGTAAGGGAATCATCGGAGAATTTTTGCCTTACGTATTTGACTATTTCCGACAAGCAGATGCCAAGACAACCAGGATATTTGGCGGACTAGGATTGGGACTGGCAATTGTGCGTCATATAGTAGAACTTCACGGTGGTACAGTTCAGGCAGAAAGTCTGGGAGAAGGACAAGGGGCTACCTTTACAGTCAAACTACCTTTACTCAAAAATTCTGAGTTGCGAGTCAGCAGGGCTGAGGCTTCTCAACCAGAACTCAGTACTGAGGACACATTACTTGCTGGAGTGCAAATCCTGCTGGTGGACGATCAAGCTGATGTGCGAGAGTTTTTTAGCTTTGCGCTAGAACAATATGGAGCAACTGTAACAGCAGTTGAATCAGCCGCCCAAGCGCTGGAAACATTAGCCCAATCAAAGCCAGATATCCTGTTAAGCGATATTGGAATGCCCTTGATGGATGGTTATATGTTGGTGCGCGAGGTGAGAAAATTACCGCCAGAGTTAGGGGGGCAAATTCCTGCGATCGCTCTGACTGCTTATGCTGGAGAAATTAACTACAACCAAGCAATGGCAGCAGGGTTTCAAAAACACCTACCTAAACCCGTTGAAGTAGGGGATTTAGCTACAGCGATCGTCAGTTTGATCGGGCAAAATCAACCTTGAAGGATGACAAAGGGAAAGGTTTGATCAACCAATGGGGCGATTACCAGGATTGACTGCATGAATATATTCACTACCAGATCGCGGTCTTCCTCGTTTATAGTAGGCTTCTTCCGGTTTACCCCATCCTAACTGCAAAATCATTTCCAAAAAGTTAGAATTTTCCCACTTGCACAAACTTGCCCATTCTGTTCTTTGAACAATTCTCTCTACATCAAATGTGAGAATTTGTTGGTATTGTTTACTATTATTGAAGCTCAAGTATAAATCCATCCCCATAGAGACTTGATGCCAAAATTCGATGATGGAACTTTTAGCAACTTTTAATATCTCTAAGTCACTGGTGAGGGCTATTAGCTCAGTATTTACTTGGGGATAGTTCAACTTTTTATCTTTGACTGTTACCTCCCGCCAGATAATACCTGAAACTTGATTTTCTTTTTGATAGTCGTGAATTGCAGCTTTGAAATCTTGATAGGCTGTGAATTGTTGCAGCCCATCAGTTCTGATAAACTGGTCAATTACAGGATTGCCAGAGACTGTAATTTCTAATTTTAGGCGTTTTCCGTTGAGGCAAGCTTGGCGTTCGGCTGCCAAAATTTGAATTAGCTCCTGGGTGGTGTAAACCTTTGACATCAGAATACACTTTATACGGGACTATAGATTAACTTCCTAAATGGTTAACACAGATATTCTAATATTATGCTTTTACATCAGTAGAAATGTAGTAATAAGCACGAAAAGTTAAGGCAGACCAATTTGGTCTACCCCATAAGTTATCTAGCTAACTCACTACTGAACTCATTGAAAGCTCGCCGCTTGAGCATTGCTGTTTCTGTGCGTGGTAACAAATCAAATATTTTGCGAAATTCATCGTCTATATCTTCAAAAGGTACTTGACCCTTTTTATTCAAAACTACCTGACCTGATTTATTAAACACTAAGACTTGAGGAACAGTCCCAGAATAGTAATATCCTGGTTCTGTAGGGTCGTAGGTCTGTTTAGGTGGGATACTATCTACATTAATAGGCATAATTTCTGCTACCCGACCATAGAATTCCTGTACCCGTGAAATGGAAATGGCATATCTTTTGGAATCGCTGCTGTCATCCAGATAAAAGGCCAAAAATATGGGTTTATGTTCCGCTAAAGTCTGTGCAAGTGTCTGTCTGGGAGGAACCAATGAACCATTGCCAGCATAAACGACAAAGATGTTGCCATCATATAAATCATTATTGAGACCAGCATATGCAGGTTGCATACTTATAATGAAAAGACTTGCAAGCAACAACAAGCATTTGGACAGCAACCTTCGCCAGCCAGTAATTTGTTTATGTAAAAAAAGAAACTTTGTGCTATTCATCAAAAGGAACCTTGCAAGCTACTACTTGTCGTGAGTTTGTGCTGAATTCGGCAAACTGGGCTGGATATGTAATTATGCCCGCGCACTATTTTTTAAGATAACGCCTACTGAGATTATCTCTCGTAAGTGGGGAGTAGGGAATCCGGGAAGAGTTAGAACTTAAAGTGTTAGCGTCAAAGCCTCAAGTCTCGACCTCAAAGCCTCAAGTCTCGACCTCAAAGCCTCAAGTCTCGACCTCAAAGCCTCAAGTCCCAACCTCAAAGGCTTAAATCTCGACCTCAAAGGCTCAAGTCTCGACCTCAAAGGCTCAAGTCTTGACCTCAAAGCCTCAAGTCCCGACCTCAAAGGCTCAAGTTTCGACCTCAAAGGCTCAAGTTTCGACCTCAAAGCCTCAAGTCCCGACCTCAAAGGCTCAAGTGTCAGCCTCAAAGCCTCAACTTTCGACCTCAAAGCCTCAAGTTTCGACCTCAAAACCTCAAGTCTCAGCATCAAAGCTTCAATCTCTCATTTCTCCACTCCCCCCTCATCCCCTGCATCTTGATTTTCTTCCCTCGTTCCCCTCGTTCCCATGCAGAGCATGGGAATGCATTCATCGAGCCTCTGGCTAAATGTCTGACTGGAGGCAGCAGCCCCTAACTTGATGTCAAGGCTGGCTTTTTCAGCCAGGATTCGCTAAACTCACGCATATTAAATTTGCAATTAAATACTTTCAATTAGCAACCGCCAGAAGACTAGGATACCAATGTGGGAAACAAAATTCAATTCATAGATAGGCTGCGATTGGGTTTCGCGGTGTCAGTGGCAAAAAGTGTGACGTTTATAGTGCGATCGCTCCGTCTGGGTGCTGCTAGTGTATTACCAGGCTCGATTGCTCGTCGCATTGAACCCCGACTCTTACAATTATTGAGTCAGCAAGTTAAAAACGGGGTGATTTTAATTGCTGGTACTAACGGCAAAACCACTACAGCACTGCTTTTATGCACAATATTAGAACGCAAGGGTTATCGCATCGCTCATAATTCTACAGGTGCAAATCTAGAAAATGGCTTGATAAGTGCGCTGTTGGAAACCACCACTTTGTTAGGTACACTAAATGTTGATTACGCCATTTTAGAAGTGGATGAAAATATTGTCCCAAGAGTATTAACGCCACTCCAGCCGCGAATTATTCTCTGTTTAAACTTGTTCCGCGACCAACTCGATAGGTACGGAGAAGTAGACACAATTAGTAAGCGTTGGACAAAAGTTATTTCTACCCTACCACCAGAAACGGTAGTAATTCCCAATGCTGATGACCCAACTTTATCTAACCTCGGTCAGCAGTTATCTCAACGGGTGTTATTCTTTGGTTTGAATGAACCAGAACATTATTTAGAAGCTATTCCTCACGCTGTTGATTCTATCTATTGTCCCAAATGTGGACATTCCCTAGATTACAAGGGTGTTTATTTGTCTCATTTGGGAGATTTTACTTGTCCCAAGTGTGGTTTTAGTAAAAGTAAACCAACTCTCGAAAGTAGTGAATGGTCGCAAATTCTTGTTGGTTTGTACAACAAATATAATACTTTAGCTGCTGCTACTGCGGCTATTGAATTGGGAGTTGATCAAGCAACAATTAGAGATACTATTAATAGTTTCCAAGCTGCGTTTGGTCGAGCGGAAGATTTAGTAATTAACGGTAAACGGGTGCGGATTCTGTTATCAAAAAATCCCGTGGGAACGAATGAAACCATTCGCGTAGTTACTCAAAGCACAGATAAAACCACACTACTAGTATTGAACGATCGCACACCCGATGGCACTGATGTATCCTGGATTTGGGACGTGGATACCGAGAAATTAGTCGAACGTGGAGGGACTTTAGTAGTGAGTGGCGATCGCGTCTATGATATGGCACTACGTCTACGTTACAGCCAAAAGTCCCCTGAAAGTAACTTAAATTTAATAGTCGAAGAAGATTTACGACAGGCGATCGCAACTGCATTAGAGCATACACCAGAGAATGAAACTTTGCACATTCTCCCTACCTATTCAGCGATGTTAGAAGTGCGAGAAGTCCTGACTGGGCGGAAAATTCTTTAAATTGG
The DNA here is from genome assembly GCF_036917275.1 of Nostoc sp. Lineage (GTDB taxonomy): Bacteria > Cyanobacteriota > Cyanobacteriia > Cyanobacteriales > Nostocaceae > Nostoc. The sequence goes on along the minus strand of NZ_JBALDF010000057.1, from coordinate 107,611 downwards.
GAACTGGGTATTGGGAACTGGGTATTGGGAAAAGGCACACACACAGAGGTGCAAAGGAGTAAAGGAGAGATTCTTTTAGGACTTACGCACACTCTACGATTCTTGGCGTTCTTGGCACGGCAGTTGCTTCAAGTCGGCAGAGCCGCCCAACGCACTGCCTCGTCTTGGCGGTTCGATAAATTAAGCTTTTCGGCAATTTTTGCGTAAGTCCTATCTTTATTACTCTCTGCTTCCTCATCTCCTCCAGTCCCCATTCCCCATTCCCCAGTCCCCAGTCCCTAGTCCCCATTCCCTAAATTTATGAGTTATCAAAATTTGGAATTAACAATTGGTTGGCTTTATCCAACACTGATGAGTACCTATGGCGATCGCGGTAATGTAATTACTATAGAACGTCGCGCCCAGTGGCGGGGATACGATGTTAAAGTATTACCCCTGGATCAAAATGCCACAGCCGCAGATATTAAAACTGTAGATGTAATAGTTGGTGGTGGCGCACAAGATCGTCAGCAAGAAATTGTCATGCGTGATTTGCAAGGCGCAAAAGCTGACGCCATGCGCGAGAAAATCGAAAATGGTACGCCAGGAGTGTTTACTTGTGGTTCCCCGCAACTGCTGGGACACTATTATGAACCAGGATTAGGACAACGGATTGAAGGTTTGGGAATACTCGATTTAGTTTCCGTGCATCCTGGTGAAAATACTAAGCGCTGTATTGGTAACTTGGTAATTGAAGTCACAGCCTCACGCCTGGCGCGAGATTTAAAAGAGATGACGGGTAGCACACCATATTTGGTAGGCTTTGAAAATCACGGCGGACGTACCAAACTGGGGAAAGTAGAAGCATTGGGGCGAGTGGTGTATGGTTTGGGAAATAATGGTGAAGATGGGACAGAAGGAGCATTTTATCAGAATGCGATCGCAACTTATTCCCACGGCCCTTTGTTACCAAAAAATCCTTTTGTCGCCGATTGGTTAATTCAAACAGCACTACGGCTAAAGTATCAGCAGGAAATTACCTTAGAACCTTTAGATGATAATCTTGCTGTACAAGCGCGGGAAGCGATGTTTAAGCGGTTGAAAGTCAGTTTACCTGTTGCTGCGGCGAAAGTTTAACCTTAGTTCGTTGATTAAGCCTCTCTCCGTTTCGGGGAGAGGTTTGGAGAGGGTTCAAATTTAACATCAAGCAAGGGGGTAAAGTATGACTCAAGCCTTAGAGGATGTTTGAAAAGTTCATAATGATGTATAAAATATTTTTTATCCCTCCCTAACCCTCCCCGATATATTGGGGAGCCACTGCGTTGGGCGGGCAATGCCCGACTTGTTCGCACAGCGTCTCCCCTTGGGAGAAGCATGTGGCGTGAGGGAACCGGATTTTTCTTGTTTCCCCCCAATATATCGGGGGGACTAAGGGGGGTAACAACGCAATTAAAATCACAGTTAACCACTTTTCAAACAATCTCTTATCCCTAAAGAATGCGTCATCAAGTCAGTTAATACTGATTCAGGTTATGAACCAGATGTAATCGTTCTTGATAGACAAGCTGTTATGAATGAACCTCGTTGGAAAAAAGAATCTATCATTACGCGGGGTAGTTCCGTCAAGTTGGTTGTAGAAGTTGTTTCAACCAACTGGAGTGATGATTATGCTTTGAAACTAGAAGATTACGAGTCTTTGGGCATTTCTTAATATTGGATTGTAGACTATCTAGGTTTAGGTGGTAGGCGGTTTATTGGCAATCCTAAACAACCAACTATTTCAATTTACCAATTAATTGAAGGTGAGTATCAAGTTAAGCAATTTCGGGGAAATGATCGCATTCAGTCGCTAGCATTGCCAGAGTTGAATTTAATTGCTGAACAGATTTTTCAAGCTGGAGAAGTCGTGTAAACAAGGGCTAAAAAAGTAAAAGAGTATTAAAGACTCGTTCACGAGTATCAAAGACTCGTTCACGAGTATCAAAGACTCGTCCGCGAGTATCAAAGACTCGTTCACGAGTATCAAAGACTCGTCCACGAGTATCAAAGACTCGTCCGCGAGTATCAAAGACTCGTCCACGAGTATCAAAGACTCGTCCACGAGTATCAAAGACTCGTCCGCGAGTATTAAAGACTCGTCCACGAGTATCAAAGACTCGTCCGCGAGTATTAAAGACTCGTCCGCGAGTATTAAAGACTCGTCCGCGAGTATCGAAGACTCGTTTACAAGGCAATCTAAGCTATTGGTAATGATAAATTATTTTTAGATTCAGTAAAAATTATTAACACTCGTGTAGTGTTACACAGGATAGTAGATTGCTTTGATATCTTGCAGCATTCTTAATTAGTAGCCGCGATCGCCTGGAAATCGAAGTTCTAGGAACCAATAGCCAAAGCCACTCAAGTAAACTAAAACCTAAGTCTAAAAAGAATTTAGTCCTCTTTAGAGGACTTTCGCTATTAGCTATAGGTTTCTAACCTGTGACGTTTGTTAGGATTAGTGCAAAATATTAGTGGTTGCGAGATTGTCCAGCGAATCAGGGGCATTACATATAACTTTCGTTGACAGGTGAACCTCAGTATGGCAAATACGCCTCAACGTTATCTTGAAAAAATCCGAGAAGCGAAAGAGAAAAAGCTGAAAGAATTAGATTTAAGCAATGATTGGCGTACTAATAACAAGAAAAAATTAACAGAGATTCCTGCTGAGGTGTTTGAACTGGAATGGTTGGAGGTTTTGGATTTAAGCCGCAACCAATTAACGACTATCTAGCTTTAACAATTATTGGCACAGCAATATTTATCGTCTTAATAGGCGTTCTACAACTCCGTCAAGATGACCGCCTTTCTGAGAAATTTTTTGTAGATTTGACAAAAATGGTATTGGAACAGTTACCTTTAATTAGTAATATTATTAAGCAGTTTCAAGGCAACAAATAAGAGGATAAAAAAATCCTATTTGAATTGTGAAAATTATGAAACCTCTTGCAAAAGCAACACACCGTAGGGGCACAGCAATGCTGTGCCCCTACAAACCGACTGTATTACATGGAATTGAGAACTGCTATTTAATCAGCTGCGATTCCTGCGGACAGCTTCGCTAACGCAGCACCACAACATCTTACTGTTCTTCACCTTTTTCCTGAAGGAGCGATCGCCAATCTGCGATCGCCTTCTCCGTCCACAGCCAATTTTTAGCTAATTTATCTACTTGGAAATTGACTGGATCAGACTTAACTACCAATTGTCGCAACTTGATCGCTTCCTTGAGATATTGTGTCTGCTTACCATTAGATTGACTAAGTGCAGATTTATACAATCCGAGAGCTAAACCAGCATAGGAAGTTAAAGCATCCTGAGGCACTGCTGCCTTTGTGGATCTTGATTGTGTGTTCTGCTCTTTGAGAGCTAAATTCAAAGCTTTGAACCAAGAATCATTACCTCGATTCAGATTGCCTTCTGTGTAGTAGGCAAATCCCAAGGCGTTATTATACAAAGGCGATTCTGGTTTAGCTTTTGCAGCAGTTTCCCAGTAACGGCGGGCATCATCGACGCTATAGTTATTGTCTCCAGTTTGCATAGACTGCCACGCTAATCGTCCCTTGTAAAAGTTAACAGATGGATCATCAGCTTGTTTATTTGGAATTAATTTTAAGGCAGTTTCAGCCGCAGCCAGTGCGCCACGATTGAGTAGTTCTTCTACAGCCAATAACCCACCTTCTAAGTCGCCCTGGCTCAATTTTTCAGTGGCGGTGGTGGTGACAATCCCAGTCGCTGCTGTCTGTAAGTCGATATTTTGCTGCTTTTGAATGGGTAGAGACTGGGTGGGAATTGCTGGTATGTTAGGTAGAGTTACCTGGTGTCGTTGCCACCACCAATTTAAACCGATCGCAGCTGCTAAGGCACTGATCCCCATAATACCCACAATCGGCCACAGCTTACGGCGTTGGGTACGAGGTCTTGGTGGAACTGGTTGCGGGGCTGGTTGCGAGCGCAAAAAATCAGCAGAATTTTGCCAATTTCCTTCAAGGTTCCCAGCAGTTGGAGGTGGCGGCGGTGGAACTTCTCCCCACAAATCTGCTTCCTCTTCTGGGGAAGTCATTTCCTCTGAAACCTGGCTTTGGTGAAGACTATTTTCTCGAATCAGTTCATCCGGTTCAGTTGGAGCTTTTTGGTTATCTAACTGACGAAATAAATCCGAAACTATAGCAGAATCTTCTTCATAGGTTGGGTCATCATACTCAATTTCATCAACGAGATCGCCCCAAGTATCGTCACCTAGCCAGTCCAACCCAGAAGAGTCATGTGCCAAACCAGAAGGGATCATTTGCTCCATTCCTAAAGGCATCTCGGTATCGTCTGCGATCGCAGAGTACATCGTGGAAGTTGCCCCTAAAGGCGAACTATACTGATTCAGCGACTCTGCACTTTCGGATAACTCAGTTTCCTCACTCAGAAAACCGTCAAATTCTGGCTGGAGATACAAAATCGGTAATGCCCAGTACATCTGGTGAGAACCATAGGCAGAAATTAATCCTTGACGCACGCGACTGACGCACAAATCTACTGGATATCCCTGACTCAAGTTGCGGTAAAATAATTGTGTGAGCGTCAGTGCCACTTCATCAGGAATCCGTTCTGACATCGCCAAAACGCTTCTGATTCCGCGCTTCACGAGACTTTCTGCTAAGTTTCGTTCACCAGTATCTCCAGAAGGATCGGATGCGGCTGTGTACGCCCCCAAGCAGGAGTTAAACACTGCCATTTGGATATTATTGTTGACGAGCAAACCTGCCAGATCGTCCCCAGTCAAGATTTCTGTTAAGCCAGTTCTGCGACTAACAAGATAAATTTCTCCACCATTGGAACCTAAGTTACTATGACCAGAGTAGTGGAGAACATGGTATCTGCCTTGTTCTAAAGCTTGCGTCAGTTCTTCCCGCCCTGGTTGATCTAACACAGTTAGTTCAATTTGTGGGAAACGATTGCTACCTTCAGCAAGTCGTGGTATACGCTGAAGTTCCGCTTGCAGTTTGATAGCTTCCTGTGTCTGTAAATCAAGGCGGACTTGATCTGAGGGGGAAGCAATTACCATCAATACTTTTACACCACCTTGTTGTAATGGTGTGGGCATATTTTGGGATCGCAAAGGGGAAACCCCCAAAATTCCACTTTGGAAGCGAGAAAAAGCCACATAAGGTCCAGTAGCCAAAGGGCGATCGCCTGCGTGCATCACTTCCCAAGGCAGACGAGCTAATCTAGTATCTTTTAGCCCCAGGCGCAAGCGTAGTACTTGTTGATGGTTCTGGGCAATACCTTGGGCGGTAATCCAACTATCTCTGAGAGTACCTTGAAATAGGGCGTTATAAAATTGTTGACCCAACGCCACCAAGTTAACAGAGTTTCTGGCGATACTGCTTTCGTGCCCACCAGAGGCGAATGGATCTCCTTGCAACACCGACTTCAACGGGTCATTCATCAAATGCCCAGCAGCGATCAACCAATCAGCTACAGGCCAAGTCACCAGTTCTTCTGCCAATGGCACCCCAGGCGCGACTTGTTCCGTCCGCACCAAGTAGTCATTTTGCCCTACAGGAGTTACCGAAATGTGGAATTCCTGGGTCACAGTTTCTCTTGTTCGCCTCCTAAATCTGGTTTGAAACGCGAGAGTTTCAAGTCGATTTTTCGCTCCCTCTAATAACTTAGATGCATCCCACCCCTGAATGTTTCTGATTCGGTGTTGTTTTGCTTTTTTTGCCTTTACAACTTTATCCGGATCGGATTACTTGGGACTAGAACACTTAATTGGTAGATGCACCTTGATCTTCAACTCCCCTAGTTGGCTAACACCCACTGGGGGTTTTTTTCAATTTTGGCAAACAACAGCAACTTCTGACGCAGATATTCTCTACCAGAAAATAGTGCTTAACCCTAGAATACTTGATTAGTAGATGGATGTCCCTTGATCTTTAACTCCCCTAATTCAGTTAATATCCACTCTTGTTTTTTTTGACACACGACAACAATCAATTTTCTAATAAATTTATCCGGAACATGGTGGTTAAACCTAGAACACTTAATTGGTAGATGCACCCTGATAACTAGCTCCCCTGGTTGGCTAACACCCACTGGGGGTTTTTTTATGAAGAAAGTAAGCAGCAATCATCTCTGACGCATCAATTTTTTAAGGCAGCGCACTGGTTATTTAATTGGTAGCTGTGACCTGATAACTAGCTCACCTAGTTGGCTAACACCCGTTGGAGGTTTTTTCTGGTGGCTAAACAACAACTTTAACCTCTGCTAATTTATTCGCTAGCTACCCATTTACTTTAGAAAAGATTATTGGTAGATGCACCCTGATAACTAACTCCCCTGGTTGGCTAACACCCGTTGGGGCGTTTTTTTCTAGTTGCCAAGCTACGCCTGTCATAGACATTGCCATCAACTCTGATTTTTACCATTTTCTCAGGAAGATACTGCTGCCCCTAGAAAAAATTACTGGTAGATGCACCTTGATAACTCACTCCCCTAGTAGAATAACACCATCTGAGAGTTTTTATTTAAAAAAATAACTAACCTTTGTACAAATTTATCCGGAGTATGGTGTTCAACCTGAGAACATTTAATTGGTAGATGCACCCTGATAACTAACTCCCCTGGTTGGCTAACGCCCACTGGGGGGTTTTTATTTAAAAAAATAACTGACCTTTGTACAGATTTATCCGGAGTATGGTGTTCAACCTGAGTACATTTAATTGGTAGATGCACCCTGATAACTAACTCCCCTGGTTGGCTAACGCCCACTGGGGGTTTTTTTAGCGTAGCGGCTTATCGTTAGACATCGCTCTAGCATTTCCTACCGATGTAACAGAAATGCACCACTACTCTTGTTGCTACTGTTGGTAGACCTTGAGTATCCTCCTGTTGCCAGGATAGAGCATAAGCTGCTCACTCAATTCCTGAATCGCTTTCTTTTTATTGTGAGCTAGAGATGCCACACCAAAATGATTGCTATGATATTTAATCACATTCTTAATTTTTTTTCTATATTTTCGCATTTAACTGTTTGTCTGCCAGCAATCACTGCTTTCAACTTCAGAATCAGACCTTCATCGCCGACTACATTTGTATATTTCTCGTTCCCAGGTTCAGCCTGGGAATGCGATACTGGAGGCTCTGCCTCCCAAAAAATTGCCTTCCCGTACTAAAAGCAGGGAAGGAAGAAAAGATATTAAATCATGATTTCAGCCTTAAATTGACACTAATGACCAGCTATATGGTAATATTTCATAGCATTATGCTAAAATAGCTTGCCTAAAATCAAAGAGTCGCCAACCCATGAGTTTAGCTGTAATTAAGTTCTCTTCAGAAGAGTGCGGCATTTGCCACAAAATGTCTTTTTATGACAAAAAGGTGGCTGAAGAACTGGGTTTAGAATTTATCGATGTGAAAATGCAGGATACAACTGCTTACCGCAAGTATCGCAAGATTTTATTAACTCAGTATCCTGATAAATCAGAAATGGGATGGCCTACTTACATCATCTGCAATTCTCCAGAAGGAGAATTTCTGATTGTGGGTGAGGTAAAAGGAGGTCATCCCAAAGGGGAGTTTAGAAGCCGTCTTCAAGAGGTTCTGAATTCCACAGCTAATCAGAATTAATTACCTCAAAAGATTTGACCTCTAAGACAGATCCAATCATGGCAGTTGTCATGATATCTTCACGCACCTGTCCTTTAACTTTTGCTTTTTGTCCAGCTTTGAGTAAGTCTTTATCTGCCCCTTTAAGGATTTCGTAAGTAACACCCTCTTCTGTGACTAAAGCCCATGCGCCTGTGCCAATATCACGGCGTTGAATTGTACCTGTAAGTGTAATGCTCATAAACAGTGCTAAGTGGGGGAATAGGAAATTAAAAGTTAGGAGTAGAGACGCGATTAATCGCGTCTCTCCCCTTCTATGCTATTTTTTCTTCGTTTTTCAATGCTAAACGAGCAAGTCCATAACAGATTAGGGCATTGGTGATGAGGAAAAGGCGTGCTAAGTGACCACTTCCCAAACCCCAAACAGCTGGATCGAAAAACGCACTTACCGTCAAGCAAGCTGCGACACCTAAGGTTGAACCAATGGCAAACCATTTCCAACTAGGATGTCCCAGCAGCAATGCCATTAACACAATGGGAATCAGTACGCTGGCAAACAGGGGATTGAACGCATTAGTTCCCTGGAGGGTATTGCCTAATTCGGGAATTGAACTGCCCAAAACCCGGAAAGGCCACTGGGGAAGGTCAAAGATATATATTCCCTTGAGGAAGAATAACCCAGAACTGCCGGCAATTAGTCCACTAGATAAAGACCAACTCCAAGTGAAGGGGAAGTAAACCCGTAAAAACCAAGCCAGTAGATAGGAACCAACTACCATTAAAATCTTGGGTAAGAGTGCGATCGCACCACCATCAATCCAAAAGCCAGGGTTAAGATAGCCGCTATCTCGTAACCATCGAAAGAAATCTGGGAAACTAATTTGTCCCGCAAAGGCTAGTTTGACTGCTGCTTCTGCATTGAGTTGTCCAGCGCCATAATAGTTCAAACCATCATCCTGGATAACTCGCGCCGACTGCTTGAGGACTTTTAAAACTTCATCTGGTTCTTTGATGCCAGCAGCTTTGATTAATGCCGCAACACCAGCAACGTGTGGGGAAGCCATGCTTGTACCCTGGAAGCCCAGAAATACGCCTTCGCCGTTATCGTCGATAGTTTCTTGCAGAATCTTACCAGCTTCACTACCACCAGGAGCAGAGATATCTACCCCAGCACCAAAGTTAGAATAAGGTGCTTTTTCCCCATCTGGGCCAATTGCCGAAACGCCGATGACATAGGGATAGCGGGCTGGATAGCTTGCCCCATTGGTATTTTCATTCCCCGCTGCGGCAATGATAACTACACCTTTTCTATGGGCATACTCGATCGCTTCTTTCATCAACTTGCTTTCACCGCTACCACCTAAGCTCATATTAATTACATCTGCGCCTTTATCAGCAGCAAATTTAATTGCTTCAGCAATATCGGCAACAGTACCGCCACCATATGAACTCAGCACCTTTAAGGGCATCAGACTGGCTTCATAGGCAATTCCAGCTACGCCATATTTGTTATTTGTGGCTTGGGCAATAGTTCCAGCAACATGAGTGCCGTGGCCGTTATCGTCTTTGGCTTCTTCTCGGTCGTTAACAAAATCATAGCCTTTGACGAATTTTGTCTCATATAAGTCCCGCACCTTAGTAATCCCGGTGTCAATTACTGCAACTGTGATGCCACTGCCTTTAGTTTGACTCCATGCGCCTTCAATGCCAATTTGGTGCAAGTTCCACTGCTTGCTGTAATATTGATCATTGGGACCAGTTAATGAAGGGCTTGTCTCATCATCATCTTGGGGTCTGAGAAATTCTCCTAACCAAGCTGCTTTACCTGGTTGGGGAATCTTTTTATAAATGTAATTTGGCTCAATAAATTCTGTAACTTGGGTAAATTGAGATTTTTTCAATTCTTGAAGTCGCTGGCGATCGCCTTTGACAATATACACATTATCTTTTTTGGAAAACTTGTTGTCTAATTGGGGTGTAACGTTGTACTGTTTGGCGATCGCTTGCAAATTCTGTTCCACCACAAGTGATGGAATATCTTCCCGAAAATCAAGCAAAATCGTCTCAAACTCTCCTTTAGTTGCCATTCCCTGGAAATTCAGGAAACCAAATATGGCAGATCCCAGCCCAATGACAAACAAGCACAATAATATAAGTTTTCTCATATTAACTCATCACCGCTTTTTGCCAGTTTGCTCACTACCATAGCTTATCTCCATCCTTTATGGGTGGATTTTGCACTTTTAGTTACAAGTTTCACTTCATTACTCAGGACTTTTTTAACCGATGGAACGTGGTCTTTTGTGGTTGCCCCTATTAGTAATGTTTTTCTGGTTGACATGGCAAGGCTCGAAAGAGTATCAAAAAGTTGAAGCCTATCGCACTTGGGCAGAGCAATTTGAACGGGCTAAGTACGATATTTATGCTGTATTAGGTCAAAAAGGCAACAATCTAACCTGGGGAAAACCCACACCTAAAGGGCCTATTAAACTAGAAACATTCTCTTTGCTTGATGTCAAACAAATCCACCTTTTAGTCGATGACAAATCAGTTGATGTAGAAAATATACCCAATAAAGGTCGTTCCATAGAATTAGAATTTCTATTTTCCGAATCTACTAATTCAGTGCGCGTTCCATTTACAGAAATCCCTTTGGCGGCGGAATGGGGTAAGTTTTTACAGGGGGTATTAGAAGATTTGCGATCGCAACAAAATCAGTAGTTATTTGGGAACTGCAAAAAATAAATTATTGCAACTTCTTCCCCTTTTGCACCTTGTCCGTTTGCAATGGGATGTTTTTTATTTGTTTGTGTGGTTAGTTGCGGTGGTGTAACAATATCAAAGCTTAAAAAATATATCAACAACCAAAACAGCCCAGCAATGAATATCGAGCCATGACCGATATTCATTCTGGGCTGTAGACGGGTAACAGTCGTTCTCGTCTGGCATCCCCACAATCACAAGACGGGATGTGGGGCTTCTACTATTCTTGCTAAAAGGCTTCAAGGGAAATGAGCGTTTCCAGTGGAGCGATCATTGATGAAGAACTTGTATTGTTTGGAGTCCATGTGTGCGATCATGGGTGGCGGCAGTTTGAGTGGCTGTCACTGTCGTTATATCTGCGATATCGAGGGGTAAATCTGTCTCCCTAAGTGAATAAAAGTTGCGGTCACTTTGACAGGGATTAAAGTGGAGAGAAACCCCATAAAATCAATTTAGGTGCTCAATACTAAATCTTTTCTCTTTAATTATTCCCCTACACACTTATACCCGCTGTGACGAGGCTTGGTCATTGGAAAACACAATTAACTTATAGTTATAAAAGTTGTAGAAGCCTGAGCTAAAAGCGTTGTCGCATTAATCCCATCCAACTTCGCCAACACTTGATTGTCAGAACTATCCACAATGAAGGCTTGACTTCCTTGTTTTTGTATCAACAATTGACCAAACTGGAGACCACCTGACAACGCAATCTTGTCCTTACCCAGTTCAAAGTCAGTAATGGTGTCCGTGCCCTCACCAGAAGCTAATACAAAGGTGTCATTATCATAGCCCCCAGTCAGCACATCATTACCTTTACCACCGTAAAGCCAGTCGTTACCTGCACGCCCGTAGAGTTGGTCATCGCCAAGACCGCCGAACAGGGTATCGTTACCGTTATCGCCGTAAAGCACGTCATTGCCACCATTGCCGTAAAGCCGATCATCACCACTTTCTCCCCAAATCTGATCGTCTGGGTCACCTCCGTAAAGTTGGTCATTTCCTGAAGTACCCTTTATGGCAACAGCAGGTCCAACTGTACCCTTAATAGCAAAGTCAAAGGGGCTTTCGTCACTATCGTTGTTGTCTAAACTGAGGCTACCACCATAGCTACCGACTTTAATGGTATTGAGTGCCACCGATATGGTGGTGGAAGCATTAACAGCCACGCTAGATGCAAGAGTTCCCACCAAACTAAATCCGTCGGGAAGTTTGAGATTACCCAAGTTGAGTGCGGCTGTACCGATGTTCTTAATAGTAAAGGTTTTGGTCAGGGTGTTACCAGCAGTGGTGTAGCCAAAGTTAATGGCGCTGGTATTGCCATCTGGAATATTAAATATGCCATTGAGAACTTGAATTTCTGGAGCAGGAGCGGGTTTAATTGTGCCACTAATAGCAAAGTCAAAGGGGCTTTCGTTACTATCGTTGTTGTTTAAACTGAAGTTGCCACTATAGGTGCCGGGTGTAGTGCTATTGAGTGCCACCGCTATGGTGGTAGAAGCATTAACAGCCACGCTAGCTGGAAGAGTTCCCACCAAACTAAATCCGTTGGGAAGATTGAGATTACTCAAGTTGAGTGTGGCTACACCAGTGTTCTTAATAGTAAAGGTTTTGGTCAGGGTGTTACCAACAGTGGTGTCACCAAAATCAATGGGGTTGGTGCTCTCATCTGCAATATCAACTGTGCCATTGAGAACTTCAATTTCTGGAGTAGGAATGGTGCTGCGGGCAGCTTCATATGCACCAATATCAGTCCCTACAATGCCATTACCATCGCCATCCTGGGGAATAATTTTAGTGATGCTATTGAAGGCATCGGAACCAGTATCGATCGCAGGACTTCCAAGTTTGAGCCGAAAGTTACCATTCGCTGCATCAACAAACAACGGGTCTTTATTTAAAATATTTCTTGATCCTGGGGCATTAAATCTTCCGTTGTAAGCAAGGTTATTGTTAAATGAAACATTACTAGAATAAATGATGTCGCCGGTAGACCCTCCTGTTCTTGCATACATAATATTGTTATAGACCCGAACATCTTTAGCACCGTTAAGAAAAATTTCTCCCTTTGGGATTATTTGTGAGTTGTGGTAAGTTGTATTATTTACAATATCTACAGGGTTTTCTCCTTTGTAAATCTGAATAGCTGCCCCACCATTGTTGTAAATTAAGTTGTTGCTGATTAAGGCTTTCCCTGTGTAGGCAACATTTCCAATATAAGAAGTGTCAAGCATTATTCCATGACCCTCAGTTATTTGTTCTGCTTGATACCAAGGGACTAATTGTTGATTATCAAAAGAAGTATTTCCTTGGATAATTACTTTGTAATCTTTTACATTATTATCTGAGTTCCAAAGATGCCCTACTGTGATTCCTTGAGTTCCGTAGGGTGAATACCAAGAGTTTCCAGAAACGATATTGTTTGTTATTGTAATATAATCAGCTTCTCCTGCACCAATCCCGCCTCCTGGAAACTTAGAAACCTTGTTATTATTAATTGTGATATGGTGTGACCGTTGAGTTGGACTACTCTTGTTAATGTTAATACCATTTCCAGCTGTTGCTGGGTTATCCAAAATTTTTTGTTGTTGGAGCGCATATTCTTTTGTAATTTCATCTCGTGCTCCTACCAATGTTAAGCCATCAATTACTACGTATGAAGAGCCTGTAATTGATATAGCATTCCAATTGTTGCTGTGTGCTTCTATAACAGGTTTTTGATCATGATATGCAATAAATGTGATCGGCGCATCAGCCCTACCCTGCTTATTTCCAATACTCAGGATATTAGCAGAAGATGAGGTGTAAGTACCATTCATGACGTAGACGGTATCACCTGCCTGCACCAAGTCTGCGGCTTTTTGGAGGGTGCGAAATGCCTCTCCTTCCTTCAAGCCATTATTTTTTTTATCATCGCCTGTTCCAGAAACGTAGTATGTTTTGCCAGCCATAGGTTTACTCCGAATATATATAAGGGCAATTGGTAGTACACTCTCAGCAACAAACTCAGTTGCTAAGTAGTTATTTGAATGGGTTATTTGTCTGGACTATTCAAGACAGTCACAGTTGTCCGATCGCGATTTGAAATCGCGTTGGTCTTAGAAACGCTATTGTCAAACTGAAAAATTTTTATTCTGTCAACCGTTGATGGTTAAACCAGGGGTATCGATACCGTCAATCGTCAGGGTTTTATTAAGGGTGATCGAACAATTTGCACGCAGACAAGGCAGCGCAAAGCCAAAGATATTTCCTGTCATCTCTGCGTTTTTTGAGTGGTCAAAGTTGAATTGGTTGAAACCTTAATAGGTTTACCCTTTAACTTAAGGGAACTAAATGTAACAACTTAGTTGAACTTGTTGTAAACGGTGTAATTGAGCCTTGTGAACTTATGTATTAAATTTATCCTTTGTATAGGCAAACAAAATCAGTGAATATTCTGAATATAGTTATTTTTTTTACAGCAATAATTAAAAACTACGGAGGCACCCTAGTGGAGTCCTGTTAATTTCCAGAGTGATATGGGAGTGGAGAGCGCTTTGTGAGAGGATTTGATGAAGTTTCTCTAAAAATTTTGAAATAAGCGATGCCTTCTTTACCAAACGCCCCGCTACCGCTAACAGCACTTTCAAGTCAGATTGTCGTAAATTTTTGTGGTTGCGATCAGGAAGCAGGCTGGAAGGAAGAGGGTTTTAGCCTAGTTCATCAATCTTTGAGATATTTTGGTTTGATTGCGCCAACTTACTTAATCTTCATAACTATGAACACTGAAATAAGCTCCAGAATACCCGTTGCTTTAACCATTGCTGGCTCAGATAGCGGTGGCGGCGCAGGAATTCAAGCTGATTTACGCACCTTTGCTTTTCACTGCGTCCACGGTACTAGCGCTATAACCTGCGTCACGGCACAAAACACTCTAGGAGTGAGCAGGGTTGATGCCATGCCAAGAGAGGCTGTTGTGGCGCAAATTCAGGCAGTAGTTGACGATATTGGCGTACAAGCTGCCAAAACGGGAATGTTGCTCAATCAGGAAATTATCTTTGCTGTCGCCCAGCAGGTGGAAGCTTTACAAATCGATAATTTAGTAGTTGATCCAGTAATGGTGTCACGTACGGGGGCACAATTGATTGATGATGATGCTGTGAAGACTCTTTGCCATGCCCTGATTCCTAAGGCAGTTCTCATCACGCCCAATCGCTATGAAGCCCAGATTTTGAGCGGTTTACAAATTAATTCCTTGGAGGATATGCAAGCCGCTGCTGAAATTATCCACAAGACTTTACGGACGAAGGCTGTTTTAGTTAAGGGCGGAGGTATGCAGGGAGATATGCGTGGTGTTGATATCTGGTTTGATGGGGACAAATTGGAAGTTTTGACTTGCCAGCAAGTAGAGACAAAAAATACCCACGGCACTGGTTGTACCCTATCGGCTGCGATCGCTGCTAATCTGGCTAAGGGAAAAGACTTGTGGCAAGCGGTGCAACAGGCAAAGGAGTATGTCACTACTGCACTCACTTACGCCCTAGATATTGGCGAAGGGCAAGGCCCTGTAGGACACTTCTTCCCATTGTTACGAAATTAACCTCGTGGTTAGTTATCAAGCTGTTGACTAACTATTGACTACTGACTACTTACCATATCCAAAATGTAAATAAGAAATTTTTGCCCTTTCGGCATTTTTCTATTATTCTTGGGCATAGTTTCAGGGCTGACTATCTCTGTTAGCATCTCTGTACGATCTAATTACCTTGATTTTTAATACCAAGCCCCCGATGCGAACAACCATAGGTTCTGTTCACAGAAATTCGCCAACACCGACTACTCAAGCCCACCCTGCCTCTGTACCATTATCTGTATACAGGGAATTGTCAACAGAGTTGCAAGCAACACAGGCGAGGCTAGATGCACTCACCACCAAAAATCAGCAATTAGTACAAGAAAATCAACTATTACGCCAAGAAATTGCCAAAGTTGTTGAGTCTTTTTCTCACCTGCAAAAGTTTGTGGATTCCCATGCTACGCCTAGTTATCACCAAGTCCCCCAAGCTCCTGGCTACGTGAAAAGTGGTGCCAAACAGCCAGTAACCCAAGCGCGTCCACCTCAGCAGGTTTCTCGCCCATCTCCACCTGTTATCCCCAAAGCCCCACCCAAAAAAAGCCACCGCCAAAACTTTTCTACACCTCTAATGGAAAGAAATTTCCCGATACCAGAACCAGTTTTTATAGAAGAGCAACAAGTAAGTTATTATTCCACTACTGAGCCAGATGCCAAGAGACTTAATGGCTGGTGGTTAATTATCACCATCTTGTTAATTATGCTTACTGCCTTTAGTGCTGGATATTTCGTTGTGCGTCCCTTGTTTGAACATCAGAAACGTTAGTCGACACTCCCACAGCTAGCAGCAGCAGGGTTTCGGGCTACCGAGCAATTTCTCTGCAATCACTCTTTAAATATCTGAGTATATCTGCCAAATGACGGAATTTATTTATTTTTAGATTGTAAAAGCTATAAAAAATGCTAACTTGACAGCAACTTCTTTATGTTAAAACCTCAAAGATTATCCAATTTATAAATCCTTGCCGCTTCTCATGTCCCAAACCCTTAGGCAAAGCATCTACATTTTAAAAAAGTGGTAATTATTACATATGTTTTAGGAAAAGCACTACTAGTTACAGCTTCAGACAGCGGATCTGGTTAGATATATAAACGAAGCTAGTAGAAGTCAGGAGTTAAGAAGATGAAAAAAGTAGAAGCTATTATCCGCCCATTTAAGCTAGATGAGGTAAAAATTGCCTTAGTTAACGCTGGTATCGTTGGCATGACTGTTTCTGAAGTCCGGGGGTTCGGACGGCAGAAAGGCCAAACTGAACGGTATCGCGGTTCTGAGTACACGGTTGAGTTTCTCCAAAAACTCAAAGTGGAAATCGTAGTTGACGACAATCAGGTTGATATGGTAGTGGACAAAATTATTGCCGCTGCCCGCACTGGTGAAATCGGCGATGGTAAAATTTTCATCTCGCCTGTTGAACAAGTGATTCGGATTCGTACCGGGGAAAAGAATACAGAAGCAGTTTGAGTGCTGATAAGTTTCTGAACTATATGCCTATATATGACTCAATAAGTCATATATAGGCATATTCTCATATCCTACTGGCTACAAACTACGACAAAAACTAGCTTTACTCTTGATACAGGACATATGTACTATGTAAATTTGATATATAATCTATATATAAAAACAGAGGTAAAGATGTTTTGAGCAAAAAAACTTTAATCACGCTTAACTTGTCGGATGCTGAACTTGAGCTACTAAATAGTCTTAGTGAAAAAAAGGATATGAATAAGTCAGCGGTGTTACGGCAAGCTTTACGGATGATGGGGCTAATTGAGCAACGTATAGAGCAAGGTGAAAAATTTTACTTTGAAACTGTAGACGAGAAGAAATCTGAACTTATACTTATCTAGCTTAATTCAAACTTGTGAGTTGTTGCCTTGAATGCGATTGTTAAGCTACCCTTATTCCGTGTTAAAGACTCAGCCTTAGTTGAAGCAGAATTATATAATTTATCTTCTAAACATATTTCAGACTTTGAAACCTTTTGGAAACATTCCCGCACTTCGTGCCGCTACGCGAACGTAGGGAAGGGGGTCCCACTGTGTTAGGTTTCCGAAACTTTGATGTTACGAAAAATACTTTTCAAACAACCTCTAAGAGTCACAACTAATCTCGATAATACAGATATTGCTTTGAGTGCAATTAGCCTTCCTAAAGAAGAACATTATCCCTATACATGTACTCATCTAGCCAAAGTTTTAAATATACGGAATCATGATGTTCTTCAGAGAATAAAAATCTTAGATTTACGTAACAATCCAATTTACCATATCTGTATTCCTGCTGGAAAAACCAGCTGCATAAATAAATGGTCTGAAGCGACTCTTCAAAAACTTAGGGAGATAATTGCTTAACTGCACAATAAAGGTAAACAGCATTTGCACTTTAAAAACTTGTGGTAAATCACTTTTAACTTTGATACCACAAGCCTTTGTTATATTTTCCTTAATTGCTATATTTAGTCTGACTATTCAATAACGCCAAAACTACTAATTCTCAGATAGCTTTTCATTTATTAAATCAGTTTTTTATCCTAACTCAGGACTCAGGACTAGACAATGTGTATAGTTGGGGAAGTAAAGCAGCAAAAGCCTTACCTCGATGGCTAATTGACCCCTTCAACTCCCGTGTCATCTCAGCAAAGGTCAATTGCAACTCTTGCACATAAAAAATTGGATCGTAGCCGAAACCATCATCACCACGCGGTGTATGGAGAATTTCGCCGCGACAAATACCTTCAGATTGTAATACGATCGCACCATCAGGACGAGCGATCGCTACTGCACAAACAAATTGAGCTTGCCGATTGACTTCGTTATCTAATTCCCTCAATACCCTAGCAATCCGTTCTGAGTCGGTTTTGGCATAACGTGCAGAATACACTCCTGGTGCGCCATTTAGGGCATCTACTTGCAAGCCCGAATCATCAGCAATTGCCCAGTTTCCTGTAGCTTTAGCAATTTGTGACGCTTTCAAACAAGCGTTGGCGGCAAAGGTTTCGCCCGTCTCTTCAATTTCCAATTCTTCAGGTTTTAGGGTTAATTCCCAACCAGAATTTTCCAGGTAAGCTTGCATTTCCCGCAACTTACCGGGATTTCCTGTAGCTACTACAAGTAATGTCATGAATTACGAATTATTAGTTAGGAGTTAGAAGTTATGAGTTAGGAATTAATAACTCCTAACTCTCAACTCCTCACTAATTTTACCCCGCCCACTGTTTCGCCCAAGCAAGAGTTTGATGCACTTGCTCAATTGTCGGGGCTTCGCAGTATAAGCGTAAAACTGGCTCGGTACCGCTAAACCGAATCATTAACCAGCTTTTATCAGCGAGGCGGTACTTGTAGCCGTCAATTGTTTGGCAATCAATCACTGGTAACCCGGCAATTTCCGTTAAGGGTTGGGTTTGCAGTTGTTGCAAAAGACGCGATCGCACTTCCATACTTGCTAAGGGTAAATCGATGCGATCGTATGCTGAACTAAACCCTGTTTGTTTCTGCAAGTGGCGATAATACTCACCTAAATCCAAACCAGATTCGACGATCGCCTCTAGAACGTATAATGCTGACAACAGTGCATCGCGTTCGGGAATATGGCTGCCATAGCCGATTCCTCCCGACTCTTCGCCACCTAGCAACACTTTTGCTACTAACATTCTGTCAGCGATGTATTTATAACCAACTGCTGTCTCAAATACTGACAGGTTATGTAGTGCTGCTACAAGCGGCATCAAGTCGGAACCACTAACAGTTTTGACTATTTCACCAGTAAAGCCGCGCCTTAAGGTTAAGTGGTCAATTAATATCGGGATTAATACTTGGGAACTTAAGAAGTTAGCTTCTCCATCCACGGCTGCAATGCGATCGCAGTCTCCATCAAATACCAACCCCACTGTTAAACCTGATTTATCGGTTTCTCGGTGAGTCTTGATGACTTCAAATAGCTTTGAAAGGTATTTTGGTAATGGTTCCGGCGCACCACCACCAAATAGGGGATCACGTTCGCTGTTGATTTCTTTGACTTGATTGCCTAGTAGTTTCGCCAATCCACCGGCAGCCGCGCCATGCATGACATCAGCAAATAACGTTAGTTTGCCAGAGGCGATCGCTTCTCGAAGTTTGGCAATATCAACTTTACCTTCTAATGCTTCTGTATAACTGGGCCAGGGATCAAATTTCTCTTGCTTACCTGGGGTAGCTGCTAGTGGTACTCCCACCGACAACTGCGTTTCTATCTCTTTTGTGACTTCTGGCGGCACCGACCCACCAAAATAACCCTTGACTTTTAAACCCAAATATGCACCTGGATTATGGCTGGCTGTAATTACCAGTGCCCCTAAAGCATTAAGTTGTTTTGCTGCCCAACTATAAGCTGGGGTTGGAGCATAGCTCTCGCTCAGTAGCACATCAAATCCGACAGCGGTGACAGTATCGGCAACAGCACGAGCAAAGTCTTCGGCCATGAATCGGCGATCGTAACCGACAATTATTGTCCGGCTACCCACCTTAGAAAAATACGTATCATATAATACTTTTGCGGCGACTGGCGCGACCAGGGCTAGGCGTTCAAAGGTGAACTCGTCACCAATAACGCCCCGCCAGCCGTCTGTACCAAACTTGATTGAGTTAGCTACAACTGGCATCTAAGTATCCTAACTTTCTACTTGAGGATTCTATCATTTATACAGTGTATAAAGTAAAAAAAGAATATAGTATTAACATTTACTAGTGATAAGCTATGGCACATACGCAGCACATCTTTTCGTGTTGGTTGTTGACTGTTGACGGTTCACATTTAATATCAACAGTCAACAGCATAAGTAACTGTGCTATTTCAAAGCGAAATGGTAAATCTTAAGTAGTGGTGTGGCAAGACTAAAATGGTGTAACCAGAGAGGTGAGAGTATGAAGTTGTACATCGCGTTCAAATACTATTTCTAACATCACACGTAGGCTCTAGCTTCCCGTTCTATACGTTCAATTTCTATTTTCCAGCGCTCAAGCTTGTGTTGTCGCTCTTGCAATTGATATGCTGTAGGGTTTCTGGAAGGCTGGGTATTTGGATTAGGCAGAATTCCATGATTTTTAAGCCAAGTGGGAGAAAATTCCTGTACCTGCCAAAGATAAACATGATCGTGCTTATCGCCACCCAGACAACGAATCCGCTTGACTGAAAGTGTTGATTTACCAAAAAGGATTTGCTCATTTCTAGAATTTTTCGGAAACAGGCGCGTCTCACTACCTCTTCCACGAAAGAATTCGACTACAAACCACTCACCAAAATCGAATATACAAACCTCTGTCGGGTCGCTACCATCATCCTCTAGTAAATCAACATCACCTTGAATTTGATACCCTATGGCAATTTGTGATGTTTTCGGTAACAAGATGCGAAGGCGTTCAAAGCGGTTACTGTAATTAGCCCAAAAGTCCCTGCGACTACATAGCCGATTTGACTCAAAGTTTTGTAAATCGAGCCTGTTCAATATGAGATTTACTAACTTTTGGAAATCACCATAATTGATACCTCCAATCCAGTCTCGAAGTTTTTGCCTTGCTGGATCTGAAAGTTTATACCAATTTTCACCATTTATATAGTTGTTTCGCAGCCAATCAACCAGTAATGAATGATTGGTTGCTATATCATTGGAAACATTAGTTAGCAAATAATTAACAGCCTTGATTTGCTGACTATTTGACATTTCATCTAAACAAATTAACAGCCATTTAACCTGCTGATGATTTGGAAAACTAATTGTAGTAAAATATGGGGTTATCTCTTCTATAAAATCAGTGAATAATGGAATCCAAACAGGTAAATAGTCTCGAATGTTGTTTAACAATCCAGTTCGATTAACACGCTTTTCACAAGCAATTTTCGCCAGTTCTCTACCTGCTTGTGTAGTGCGAAGCGCCTTAATAATTTTAACTGGTAAGAGCTGACTAATTAAGTCAGAATTAGCAAAGACATCAAAAGATTCAACTAGAGACTGTGCTAACACCTGTTCTTGCCGATCGCCATAGTAAAGAGCTAAACGCCACAATAACTGATGTTGCAACCAGAAGTTAGAAATTGCTACCTTCCAAATAGCTGCTGATGTTTTGCAGGATCGGTCAATATTTTGCTGATCCCACTGTGGTTTAGCATGGATGCAGTAAACCCAGTCTAATTTGCTTACTTCATCGGCTTTACCCTGTTCAATAACTTCCAATACTTTATCAACACTTGGTATTGATATTGTTATATCTGGTAAGTTAATTGCAAGCTGAATAAGTTGATTAGGGCTATACTGGGGAGTTTTAGGTAGAGAAGGAATGGAAAACTGAAAATTCAAGATTGCTTCTCCTTTAAAGAGAGGTTTTTACCATATCTTTTTTTAACTCATCACTGCGAAACTGAAAACGGAAAACTACTTTACGATCGCCTGGATTATCACGTTTCTTATCAGATTCAATTTCTCCTCGACCAGCAGCTAATATTTTCTGGCTTAAAGGTGCTTTGGTAGGGAAATTCATATCATAGAAAATGTATTTGTAAACTGATGCTGACCGCAATAAGCTCAGTTGTAGATTGGTTTTGTTGTCTCCATCTGAGCTAGTGTGACCTTCTATAACTACGCGGCTAATTTCCTTTTCAAATTCGGGTTTGGAGAAAATAACACCACTGTAAACAGGAATAAAGCTGCGTAGGAAGGCTTTACCTTCTGGTTTCAGTTCTGTACTTCCCTTGGCAAAAAGAATTGATTCTTGGATACTGACATCCCCGGTTTCTGGGTTGACTTTGACATTGATATTGTTGCTTTTCATTTGTCCCACAACATTACCAATTACTACCCGTTTTGGTGCATCCTTTTGTGCAAGCTGGAGTAGTGTTGTGATAAATAGCAACGCAAAAAACATTAGTAAACTAGACATCATATCGGCAATAGACAGATAGATACTAGAGTCATCATCCTCTATAATCTCTGCATCAATTTCACCTCTGATAAAATCATCCATGATTGCTTCCACCATTACTAAATTGGCGGTTATCATGTGCAGCAGCCAGCACTTCTGCTGTCTGTAGTAAACGTCCGCAAACTCTAGACATAGAAGTATCTGCTTGCTGGAAAAAGTTTAACTGTGAGTCAACAGTCCTTTGCATAGAAACTTCAAGATGACCCTGCCAAGACTGAAGGCTATTGTCAAATTTTTGATTCAAATTTCTGTATGAATTGTCCACTCTTTGCACTTGTTCACCAATATCACGAGCGAGCTCTTGTAGTTGCATTAGTCGTTGTGCATCGTTTAATCCAGATGCACTAACTAATCTGTTAATTTGTTCGACAGACTCCTGAATTTTAGTCATACTTTTGTCTACTTCTCCAGTCAATTTACTACGTCTTCCAAATTCCTCTCTGAAGACTTGATCGAGATTGTTCACAACCCCAGATAATCCTTCCTGTTGTTTGCCTAGTGTCCCCTCAAGTAAGTAGTTTTGTTCTTGAAAGAATGTCTGTAAATTCGCTTGATATTCTTGCCGGAATCTTGTCAAATCTTCCTCTACTGTTTGGCGGGTGGCTGTGAGTGTTGCGTCGATATTTCCTAAAGTAGCCAGAAGATTATCCTTCGCATCATTCATCAATCCAGAAGCTTGATCGCCCACTGTTGTTAGAGTATTAGTTTGCTCACGAAAAGTTGTATTTGCTTGGGTGAGAATTTGGATAATTCCAGTCCGAGTAGCTTGAAGTATCTGCTGTTCTACTGCTGCGCGTTCTTGTAGCGCTGTTTGCAGTTCCTCTCGAATTCCTCGGAAGGTAGCAGCAGCTTGCACTGCACTAGCTTCAAAAGCACTTCGCTGGGCTGTCATTCCGTCAATACTTTGAATTACAGCTCGATTAATTTCATGGGCTGTTTGTTGTACAACTCCCGTAGTTTCAGTTTGGAATTGGCTCAAAGTTTGTCCCATATTGTTGGCAAATCCTTGAAGCATCTCCTGTTCTACTGCTGCGCGTTCTTGTAGCGCTGTTTGCAGTTCTTCTCGAATTCCTTTGAAGGTAGCAGCAGCTTGCACTGCACTAGCTTCAAAAGCACTTCGCTGGGCTGTCATTCCCTGGATACTCTGATCTACAGCTCGATTAATTTCATGAGCTGTTTGTTGTAAAACACCTTTTGTATCTGTTTGGAATTGATTTAGAATGTCTCCCAAATTGTTAGCAAATCCCTGAAGTTCTACCAAAGTCTCTTTTTGAAAGTTCTGAATTGTCAGGATAGAACTTGCCAAACTTTGAGAGATACCACCGAGTTCCTTATGCAGTATAAGAACTGCGGTGGAAGCTTGCTGAGTTAACTCAGCACTTTTATCTAATCGATCTGCAATAGGTTCAAGTACCTGAATTCGCAGATCCTTAATGAGTTCTTCTAAAACTTTCTGTCCCTGATTTTCTTGGAGTTCCCGAAGTTTTTTCTGTTCTTTGAATATTGCTTCCAAGGCTGGGAACATCTGCTGGCCTACAGCTTTACCAATAGCTTGGGCTGACAACTGATTTAAACCTGTAAACTGTTCTGCAATACTCCTACCTACAGCTTCACCAATGCCTTCTGCATTTAATTGCTTTAGCCCAGTCAAATTTTTTGCTACAAGACCAAGTGCTTCAGCTATTTCATGATTGGCATTATCTGCCGTTTTTAAAGTGGCGATCACCTTCAATTTCTGACGCAAACTATCACGCCGTTTCTGCCGTAGCGAATCACACCCAAACAAAACTAGAGTAAACAAGCTACCAGAACCAAGCCCAATCATGGAGGTGGAGAAAGCTGTTTTCATTCCCACCAGTAGCTCTTTACTAGCAGTCATCAATTCTTGGGTATTTTCTGTAGATAAATTAATTCCTTGAAGTCCCTGCTGTATACCATAAAAGGTTCCTAAAAGACCAATGGCAGTACATAAGGTTGTCACGAAACGTAAGGAACTACGAGGTGTTGGATGGGTTAAGACAGATGGATACTTTACAAGTACAAAATTACCATCCTTTTGCGCTTGTTGACTAATTCTTATTCTGCTTATATCATCGGTTCCTAAATGCTCTGCTAACCATTTGCGGACTTTGTTTGAAAGCTTTACATTTTTATCCTTTTTCAAATTATTCAAAAATTTAATTGTGGCTTCAGTTGTGCCACATTCTAATAGCCAATACAACCATAATGTGTAAAGCTCGACAAGAATTGCGAATAATAACACAAAAGCAATTGCCCAATGAAAAGGCTCATTATGCCAAATAATGCCCCAAACTTTTGCTATTTCCATGCTGCACCCCTGTTGTTTATCTGAGTTATGTCTTTTTGAATTCCTCTAATTCTTGAACTGTAAGAACTTCTTGAGCTATCCGCATTGGAAGATGTTCTGCATAAAGGCGATTTCCTATACATTTTCGGAGACGTAAGCTGTAAAGCGGCTCACCCTCTGCTTCTTTGTCCTCAATTAAATAAACTTGTTTTGGTGCATAGCTTCGCAACAAACGTACTTGCAAACAAGTTTTTAAATCCCGCGAAGAAATAGATAAGTGCGAATCTTGTCCAAACAATTCACAAGCTACTTTCCAAGCGTGATTAACGGCCACAATCTCTTGAACTAACTTTCCAACAGAGGGATACAACAGTTCCGTAGTTTCATCAGTCAATGCTTTTATCCTACTTACCTGCACTTTAGTGAGTTTATTGTTCCCAAATATGAAAACTTATTTAACTTTTTTACTAAAGCTATGGTAATAAGATAAATTTATGATGAAAAACCGCTTTCTGAGCATTGACAAATTAAGACTTACGCACGAAGCCTGAAATTTAAATTTCCCCAAGCAATCTTTAAAAACGGGATTTGGGTATCTGAGTGCGCAACTCTTGGGAGATTAGGCACTGGAGTTTCATTACCAACGCCAACATACACAAATCTCAATATTTTTATTATTTATATATAAACATTAATAATCCTTAATAGTGAATACTATTAAGGATTGTTAACATGAGCAAAAACTGCTCATAAACCTGATTGTTCCTTAAAAATCATCGAGAAACTGACTAAGGCGACTGATTACGGGGTCAACCTCTTGAGGAGGGGTAGCAACAGTATAAGAAGTATTATTTACTACTTCTAATTGACTTGGAGACGGAATGAACGAGCGATCGTTGACTATGAGCGCCAATTGTGCAACTTGTTGAGAAAGTTGCAGAAGATGATGTTCCATCGCCTCCAAACGATTAGATCCCTTGGCAAAAAAACGTTCCTCAAGTCCAGCCACTTGACGTTGCAGTTCACCAATTTGTTGTTCAATCGGTGTTGTTGCTGCTGTTTGTGGAGCAGGTTGTACAGCCGGTACACATAAAGATTGCCACAAGGCTTCTTTACAGAGGTCACTGAAAGTCTTGTCTGGTTGTTTTTCCAAATAACTTTCTACTTGCGCTAACAAGCTTTCATCAGCAAGCTCTGGGTTGAACGTGACGGATTTAACTACCTTTTTTGACCATTGGAACATCAGCTTTATGCCCTAGCAGCGCGATTGGAGGATAATTGTGCCTCTCCATAAATATACTGCCCCAAAGCATTCGCCTGTCGGGAAGGTGCTGCTAAATGAGCATTAATCTTTGCTTCTTTGAGCAGACGTTGAACGTCGTCCCAGAAGAACTCACCACCCCCGCCAGTGAGAATCACATCGGTGACGCGTTCTGGCAACCAGGCTAGCACGCGGCTACAGATTTCGCGTGAAAACATCTCTGTGAGGTTGGGAAGAAAATCGTCTAGGTTGGTGGGCTTGCTAGCACCTTTAGGACGGTAATAGCGTTCACCTCTGGGTTTGTTAACAGTGGAAATCAGCGCTAGAGATTGACTATCTGCTCCCTCGATTTCGGCGGACACCAATTCATAAAACTTATTCATACCGAAGTCTTCGCTCTTAGAAGCACCTCTGGCAAAACGGAAGTTATCTACCATCAGAAGATCGACGGTTTGATGTCCAATATCGACGATCGCTACCGATATTTTTGTAAAATCGGGACTGCCAGGGCTTTTTTTCGGTTGAGCTTCAGACCACAGTAGGCTGCCGTAGCCCTCTGGCATTACCCATACCTTACTGACGTTCAGCGACACAGATTCGCCTCGGAAGTTCAACACATGAGGGCCACCTACTTGGCTAATCAACTGGGCTTTTTCCTTTTCAAATTGCTCTAAGGAAAGAAAAGGCAGACCTAGTACAACTGAGATATCGTCTTTGAGTTTGAAGTACCCAGCACTTGCCAACACTTTTACCAGTGCAGCTTCTACCTTAGATTGTCCAACTCCTAAATTCGCTCCAAAATCTGCTGCCAGTTGACCAACAGCATATCCATTTCCTTGATACTCTAGCCACAAATCCATTAAGGGGTCGGTAGCCCTGGCTTCAAAAACACCGCCGCGTACCTGTTCTATTGACATCTGCTTCACGTTGGCAGGTACGAACACCACATTGTTTGGTTCACGACTCACACAAGTTTTTGTGGAAGTTCTGCCTAAATCAACACTGAGAATAGTTTTCCCAGAACCACCACCTGCCTTGTTGGGATTGGTAATGGAAGAATTATTAACAGCATTTATGGGAGTCGTCGATGCTAACGGCTGCCTATTCATGGGTATAGCAGCACTATTCATCGGGTTAGCGGCGGAAGGTTGGTCTGTCATGAAAGCTCCTAGTTCAAACTTAACTGTAAAAAGTTGTCATGCTCATCTTACAAAAATGCGAGCAACCAGAAATTCTAGGTTGCGTCAAGTGTAGCTAGAAATATGCCAAAAATTAATTCCGGCGATACCTCCGATAAGCTTATGCCTTCGCACATCTAGTATTATTTGGCATAGTGTAGGCGAATTTTGGCCAGATGTAACCCCTGCTTTCACTGCTTTCAAACCAAAAGCGTCCGTGTTTCATCTTCTAGTACGTTTTAATTGGCGCTTGAATATCCAAAAAACAAATGCTAAAACAAAACCCCCAAGTACGATTTTGGATACAGGAGCAAGGTACTTGTCCACAAGTTCATACTGACTACCCAATATGTATCCTGAGTATGTTAGCAAACCCACCCAAACAGCGCTACCTAAGGTTGTGTAAAACAGAAATGGTAGCAAGGGCATATTGCTGATCCCTGCGGGAACAGAAATCAAGGTGCGGATTCCCGGTACAAGGCGACCAATTAATACTGCTTTTTTACCTTGTCGGTCAAACCACTCTTTGGCTTTGGTGATATCTTTACTGGATATAGCCAGCCATTTACCATACTTATCAGCCCAAGCTTTCAAACGGGTTTCGCCAAAAAGCTTACCCGGATAATACCAAATAATTGCGCCCAATACAGAACCAAAAAGTCCTGCAAAAAACACACCAATGATATTCAGCTTTGCCCCTTCTGGTTGATATGGACTTGCTGTAAATCCAGCCAGTGGCATGATCAATTCTGAAGGAATGGGGGGAAAAAGGTTCTCTAGAAACATTAGTAGAGTAATTCCCCAATAGCCAAAATAGTTGATAGTATTAGTTATCCATTCAAGCATTGAGTCAATTCCTGAAATTGCTGCACTGCTCTAGCCCTTGAAATTGAGCGAGAAATCGCTCACTACGAACCTCACAAAATTAATGAAACGAACCACTAGGTTTTGTTTTCTAATTTTTGAAATCCCCCTTTGTCGGTTTTTTAAAAGGACTAGGAAGGATTTAAAGATTTGATATCAAGTTTAAAAACATACTTTAGGGTTTTCTTCTCAGGTTGGGGCTGTAATGGAGATGAGGCAGAAAAAAAAGACAAGGGAGAAAATTTTACCTTGTCCCCCTCATCCCCCTCTGCCCCTCTTTTTGTTCTAGGCTGTCGGGGTCAACGATTGTACTCTTGGTTCCGATTGCCAATCTAATGGATTCCAAACTCGATCTTCTAGCGCCATCTGCTCAATCAAACTTGCCAGTCTCAGAGCTTTGAGAGCTTGTTCACCACCTACTGAGGGTTGATTGCCACCATGTACACAGTTGACAAAATGTTCTAATTCTGCGCTTAAGGGTTGAATATTGCTGGTGTAGACTTTTTCAATCACACCATCTTGCCTATAAAGTAGTTGTCGGTGGTCGGTGAGACAATTGGCACTAGTTTGTCGGTGAATCAAAATTTCATTCTTGAGAAAATCTGCTTCAGTAAATGAATTTTTGCAATGGGCGACAATCCGGCGAATTTTTCGGTGGGTGACTTTACTAGCAGTCAGAGTAGCAACAATACCATTGGCAAACCCCAAGGTGGCAGTTACGTAATCTAAATAACCAGAGTCCAGGGCACGAGTACCGCTAGCAGTCAATTTCGTTACTGGGGAAGCAGCTAATTCCAAAAGTAGGTCGATGTCATGGATCATTAAATCCAGCACAACCGAAACATCGTTTGCCCGATCTGAGTAAGGACTCATCCTGTGGGCTTCTAGCGCCAGCAATGCCTCAGTTTTCAGCACTTGGCTCAGTTCTTTAAAAGCTGGATTAAAACGCTCAATATGACCTACTTGCAGGATACATCCAGACTCAGCTGCGGCATTTACTAAAGACTCTGCCTCAGAAATACTGGCTGCGATCGGTTTTTCAATCAAAACATGAATTCCCGCTAACAGACAGTTGATGCCCACGGCATAGTGCAGACGGGTGGGAACAGCTACACAAACTGCTTCCACAAGGGGTAGCAGGTCACAGTAATCTTCAAAAAAACGCACCTTGTAGTTGCTGGCAGTTTCTAACCCTCGCTCAACGTTAATATCTGCCACTCCGACTAGTTCAACATCTTTCATTGAACTCAGCACGCGAGCATGGTGTTGTCCCATGTTACCCACTCCAATCACGCCTATGCGGATCGGTCGTGGTTGGTTGCGCTGTGTATATGGATTCGGTTCTGCCACTGACATGCTATCTTGCACTATTATTATCTCCTCAACCACCAAATTTAGAGACGCTACGGCCGTTGGCGTTTATACTCGAAAGCCAGTTACGATCCGTCTAAAACCATCCAGATGGTAACATAGAGCCTATGTTTATGAAGAATTTCAAAGTTTGTGATCGGTTCCCGTAATCCAGATATCTTTTGTATAGATAGTTCGGGTTTGCTTTGTATTTTGCACTTTCGACAAAAAATATATGTCTTTTTATTAACTTGAAAAAATTCAATCAGACCGAAGTCTAAATTCTCCTCGACATTGCTTCCTGGCATCTTGATTAAGGTGTAATTTGGCGATTTGAAATCCAAAATTTGCAACCGAAATGAAAGCTGTAATTCTGTTATCTGGGGGATTGGACTCTTCCACAATTCTGTATAAAGCCAAGGCTGATGGCTGTGAATGTCATGCTATTTCCTTTGATTACCAGCAGCGACACCGACGAGAGTTACAGTCAGCCTTTAGCGTCGCTCAAAAAGCTGGG
The DNA here is from genome assembly GCF_036917275.1 of Nostoc sp. Classification (GTDB taxonomy): domain Bacteria; phylum Cyanobacteriota; class Cyanobacteriia; order Cyanobacteriales; family Nostocaceae; genus Nostoc. The sequence goes on along the minus strand of NZ_JBALDF010000057.1, from coordinate 78,187 downwards.
ATCGTGAAACATCAGGTGGTTAATTTTGACTTACGACAATGGGGCGGTTCGGCACTTACCGATGACGCCATTGATTTACCCCAAGAGCGATCGCTCGATGAAATGTCTCAAAATATTCCTGTAACTTATGTTCCGGCTCGTAATACCATCTTTTTAAGCTTTGCTCTTGGTTACGCCGAAGCGATCGCAGCAGAACGTGTCTATATCGGCGTCAATGCCTTAGATTACTCAGGATATCCTGATTGTCGCCCCGACTATATCCAAGCAATGCAAGAAGTATTTCGCCTTGGAACCAAACAAGGGCGTGAGGGACAACCAATTAATATTGTTGCACCCCTAATCAACCTAAAAAAAACCGAAATCATCCAACTGGGGAACCAATTGGGAGTTCCTTGGGAGCTAACTTGGTCTTGCTATGTCGGTGGAGATGTCGCCTGCGGCGTGTGTGATTCTTGTCGCTTGCGGCTAGCAGCTTTTGCCGAATTGGGACTCGTTGATCCACTAGTGTATGCTTCTTGAGTTAGAAGTTTTAATTCCTAACTCTTAACTCTCAACTCCTAACTCTTCTAAGCGTTGCAGTTGAATTTGATGCAGCCGTGGACCAATAATTGACACCACAGTGAATTCAAGATTTTCATAACAAAAGGTTTCGCCTTTGTCAGGAATTTTCTGTAACTGATACAGCAAAAAGCCCCCTAGTGTTTGGTATTCTCTTGTCAAGGGCAAATTGAGATGCAAAACTTCGTTAAGGTCTTCGAGGTTGATCTGTGCCTGCACTAAAAACTTCTGCTCATCTAACATCTGAATCAGTAAGTCGTCGCTGCTTTCAGGAACGCTGGCGTCGCCAATGATTTCGGCAATGACATCTTTGATTGTCACTAGTCCCACAGTAGAGCCAAATTCATTCACTACCATGACCATAGCTGGTTTCTCTTGCTGCATCAGTGGCAAAAGTTCACTCAAGGGCGTGTGTTCTGGAACAAACCGGGCGGGACGCATCCAAGATTGGATCTGTGTCTCTAAACTAAGCTTTCCTATAGCCAAAGGTTGTGCCAAGTCTTTAAAATAAACAATGCCGCGAACATCGTCCAAAGATTCACCAATCACGGGATAGCGAGAGTAACCAGTAGAAGCCATTTCTCTAAGTAATGTCTGGAAGGTAGCATCTTTTGGCAGCGCGATAATACTGGTACGGGGGATCATCACATCTTGGGCCATTACATCCCCAAACTCAAAGACATTATTGAGCAGTTCTCGCTCCGCATGCTGTAAACCAGTAGACCCCCATTCTGTAGAGATAATCAGTTGCAATTCTTCGGGAGTCACAGGTGGCCTCCAACCTTGACCTGTGTATTGGATGCCAAAAATCCGCAAAAAGCAACGAGTTGATTGATTGAGAATCCAGATGAAGGGGCCAAAAAAACGCACGATCGCTTTTACCGAAGGCCCCAAAAACCTAGCTAGCTGTTCTGAGTACAGCATGGCTAAGGATTTGGGACATAGTTCTCCGATCACAATTTGCAAATAGGCAATCAAGAAAAAGGCAATGGGAATTGATAGAGAATGCGCCAGGAAGGTAGTCATGCTACTTGGTAAAGGCCAGGATTTTAACCATGCATTCACTAGCACGACAATCGTACTTTCTCCAATCCATCCCAGTGCCAAACTAGAAAGGGTAATACCTAACTGGGTGGTAGATAGCAGTCGGTCAATACTACGTTGTAGCATTTCCACAGCGATCGCTGGAATATCCCCAGCCTTAACTAGCTGGTGAATACGCGATCGCCGCACACTTACCATCGAAAATTCCGCCGTCACAAAAAAGGCATTTATGGCAATCAGTAGTAGCACTGACAACAACCGCAGCGCCACGTCTGTCCAAATTAAATTAGGAAAACCACTCACTGCCAAAGCTCGTGTAAAACTCACGCCCTCCATTCTGGGATTTTGGGATTTTGCGGAAAGTCTGAGCGCCGATTTCCGGCGAATAACTTTCCAAGACGGATTTTGAATTAGGTTTTGGGGATTAGGGATTAGGTAAATTGTCTAGTACCATGTGCCCAATCTAAAATCTAAAATCTAAAATCTAAAATCTAAAATTGTCTCTTCTACCTTTCTACAGGAATATTCGATGCTTCTAGCTTCAATTTTTGAGCGGGATAATCAGTCAGAGCGAGTGATATCTTCTTGACATCATCAAGTAAAGCTGTAGGAATGCTCACTGTACCGGAAAATGTTGGTCCATTTGCAGGCAATTCTGTTGGTAAACCCTCTGTACTAGCACTCAGGGTTCGTCCTTTATCATCGGTAACATCTAAAAAACTATACAGGAAGCGCACAGAATCCTTACCTTTGTTCTGCATTTTCACTTTCAATAGTAAATCACCACCAGAGTAGCGGACAGATTGCACAGCCATAGTTACACCTTCGCTCTGGGCAGTAACTGGAAAACCTGGCTGGGGTTTTTCTTCAACCACTTGTGGGGGTTTTTCCTCTGGCTTCTGCTTGCTGCTATTGGTTTCTTCATCATCTTCCTCTAGCTTTTCCGATTTAGCAGCCTTGGTTTTACCGTCAATTCGCGCCTTGACAATTTTCAGGATCTCTTCCTCTTTTAATAGCACTAGCCCTCCCTGTTGGGAGCTATTTGTCTTATTACTGGCAAATTTGGTTGTGGGACGCCCATCTGGTGTGGTAACGCCTTTAAGTGCTGAACTCCCCAGTTCAAACCCCAAAAACGCGCTCACAGAACCTGCTCCCATCATCAGGATTAACAAAATCAAAGTAAGAAGTACAGTAGAATTTATCTTCATCGCTGACAAGCTATCACAAAAGAATGCTGGTCTATTTAAGGATAGTGAAGCTTTTGACCTCAATCCTTAAAGGAACTTAATCAATATTAGTTTGCACTATATTCATTCATGATCAAATTATGTAGTATAAAAATCTGGTAAACTATTGTTGAGTATTCACAGGCGATAAATCTGTGCTATAAGTATACAATTGGCTAAACTCAATGTATGAGGAATTTTCCTCATTAGAATTAGCAAATAAGGTTGACCTAAGAGTTGAAGTAATTGACTCACAGGAAGCCGAAACCCAAGGGAACACGCGCCTTTGGCCGATTGGGGAGGCAGCGAACTCATAATTCGCCTTCAGGCTGGTTCGATTCCAGCAGGGCGCACTGAATCAATAAAAAGCAGTAATGTGTTGTATTACAAGATACTCAATGATAATTGGGAAATAAGTAATACTGAATTATCTTGAGCATTGACATCCTGGTTCAACTTCTCCAGTCAGGATTTAATGAGTGCTGAGTTATGAGTCTTAATTAACTCCTCACTTTTTCCCATCCTTAAAACTTTAGGCTAACCTCACTTTTAATTTTTAACTCTCCACTCAGCACTGTTACCGAGGTGGTATTTCAAACCGGAATTCAGTCCCTACTTTGAGTTTGTTGCTATTGAAACGAGGAGACATCATCAGCGACGTGTCATAAGGATTTGGTAAATCAAGAGTACGAATATAAGGATCGTTGCCAACTTGCTGAGTCAGGACATCATGATATAAAGTGTTAACCAACTCAGCATCGTGGGCAATTTCATTTTCTGGGAAGGAACCACCAAAACTGGAACCAGATCCTAGAAATGAGTCTAGCTGACGCTTGAGGCTACCATTTTCGTAGAAATTGCGATCGTGACGAAAAAAAGCTCTTTCAAATACATCATTGGTAGTTTCATAATTGGGTGTTGCGGTTTGGGCAGATGCAACAGAGGGAAAAGCAATACAAGCAGCAAGCAGCACCAAGAAACCACCAAAGGTTTTTAATTTTATACGCACGTTTCTGACTCCTCAATTTTTGTTTTAGGCGAATCTTAATTTATGCTTAAGTTCAGAACTCTGATGAGTTCAACCTTTGGTGTAGCACAACTTTTAATGTTTTGTAATGACGTATCCTACTGAAACTCTTACCCACTCAGATATTTGGGCAACCACTGCTGATTTGACCACTTTGCGCCACAAGTTACTAGATTTATTTTGCCAGCTTGCTTATCAAGAGGGTGATTTTCTCCTCTCTTCTGGGCTACGTAGTTCTTATTACGTCAATAAGACACAGGTAACACTCCATCCTCAAGGCGCTTTGGCAGTTGGACGCTTGCTATTTCCTTTGTTACCCGTAGATACACAGGCTGTAGGTGGTTTAACATTGGGGGCTGACCCAATTGTGACAGCAGTGAGTGTAATTTCTGTTTATGAAAACCGACCGATACCAGCGCTGATTATTCGCAAGGAAACCAAGGGTTATGGGACGAAAGCTTATATAGAAGGCCCCAGTTTACCAGAAGGTGCAAAAGTAGTAGTTTTGGAAGATGTGGTAACAACTGGGCAATCTGCTCTGAAAGCGGTTGAGCGTCTTAAAGATGCAGGTTATACTGTAAACCAAGTAATTTCACTGGTAGACCGACAACAGGGAGGAGGTGAGCTGTACCAGTCAGCTGGGTTGAAGTTTGAAACTTTGTTTTCGATTCAGGAAGTTCAGGAACGCTACCGACAACTTGCGAATTCATGAACAATAGGACTTCTACTAATTCGTAATTCGTAATTAAGAATTACAAATTAGTAGAAGTCCTTAATATGAAACAATCGGTGTCGGCTAATACCAAGCCTTTTTTGTTGAGTGGTGGATTAGTCAGTGTAGCGATGGTTCTGCTTCATTAAATTTACCGCTTGCCGCAGTCAAGCTTTAATAGGATACTTATTGGCTTACTTAGTAAATTGTGATTTTAACTTTGGTAATTTTTGTTTAATTACATGGAAATAATTTCTTTTAGCTTCGTTTAAGGATGCGATCGCAATCTCTTACTCTTAGAAACAGCCTAAGCGCATCTAAATTAGACTTGACAAAAAACATCGTTTATGTATACACGGAAAATTATTATTTTATCGTTTGTGACGATAAATAATAACTCGACATTTGTGAAGGCCAGCAGCGGGATTTGAACTCGCGACCTTCCGATTACAAGTCGGATGCACTACCACTGTGCTATGCTGGCGGGTTTAGCGATCGCTCTAAAATAGCAACCACAATTTCTAATTGTACCATAACAAACTTATTTGTCTAGCTATAATTCCTAAAAAATATCTCCTTCTTCCTAAATTAGGCTAAAAGACCAGATATTTTGGGAATATCACTGCTTTTGTGCCTCCTAGATGGTTTAAGCTGCGTAGCAATTGTGATTAAACAGAAAAAAATCAGTGATTCTGATCACTGATAAAGTTGATAAATTAATATTCTTAACAAAAGCTAACTCAAATTCTGGGCTGGACGCAAAAATATCTGGTACAGGTTTAAAACTGTATTTTTTTGATCCGGCTGGTAAAGCAACAGAAATATATAATTGTTCTTTACACATCGGAAGCATGGCAGCGTTGATCGGACGAGATTTATTAAGTCTAGCGGACATCAGTCCTACAGAACTTCAAGAACTCCTGCAATTGGCAACTCAACTTAAATCACAACAGCTGAAGTTGCAGTGTAATAAAGTTTTGGGGTTGTTGTTCTCCAAAGCCTCAACTCGCACGCGGGTAAGTTTTACTGTGGCGATGTACCAACTGGGTGGACAGGTAATCGATCTTAACCCCAATGTCACTCAAGTTAGTCGTGGGGAACCTTTGCAGGATACGGCGCGGGTGTTAGATCGATATTTGGATATTTTGGCAATTCGCACTTTTGCACAGCAGGAATTGGAAACTTTTGCTCACTATGCGAAGATTCCGGTAATTAATGCGCTTACCGATGCAGAACATCCTTGTCAGGTATTAGCGGATTTATTGACGATTCAAGAAGGCTTTGGCACCCTAGCCGGGTTAACTTTAACCTACGTGGGTGATGGAAATAATGTAGCTAATTCTCTGATGTTGGGCTGTGCTTTGGTGGGGATGAATGTTAAAATTGCTACCCCTAGCGGATATGAGCCAGATTCTAGGATTGTAGAACAAGCAAGAGCGATCGCTAATCACAAAACTGAAGTTCTCCTCACTGATGATCCAGAATTAGCCGCTAAGGGAGCTGCTGTACTTTATACTGATGTTTGGGCGAGTATGGGGCAAGAAGCAGAAGCAGGCGATCGTCTGCCTATTTTCCAGCCTTACCAAATTTCCGAGCAGCTATTGAGGCTTGCTGATCCAGAGGCAATTGTTTTACACTGCTTACCAGCCCATCGTGGTGAAGAAATTACCGGATCTGTTATTGAAGGTTCCCAATCACGAGTTTGGGAACAGGCAGAAAATCGCCTCCACGCCCAAAAGGCTTTACTTGCCAGTATCTTAGGGGCAGAATGAAAAAAGACGCGATTAATCGCATTTGTACAGGAGTTAGGAGTCAGAATAGCTAGTGTGCAATTGGCTCCTAACTACTATCTTGATAGAAAATCCAAAATAAATGGGTAAAAGGAAAGAGAATATTGTTTCTTTTGCCTTTCATATTTTTACTTTTCTCTTGTTATAGGGAGTTTTTTGTAGTACTAATGTTCTAGAGACATTTATAATTACTTCCCGCTTTCTTTATGGAACGTCTAACAGAAGCTCAACAAGAACTTTACGAATGGTTGGCAGAATACATCCGATCGCACCAGCATTCGCCTTCAATTCGGCAAATGATGCAAGGGATGAACTTGAAGTCACCAGCACCAATTCAAAGTCGCTTGGAACATTTACGTACTAAAGGATATATAGAATGGACTGAAGGCCAAGCGCGAACCATTCGGATTTTGCGTCCTGTAAAGCAAGGTGTACCAATTTTAGGGACGATCGCTGCTGGTGGTTTAATAGAACCATTTACTGATGCTATAGATCATCTAGACTTTTCTAATTTCTCATTACCTCCCCAAACCTACGCTTTGCGGGTAGCTGGCGATAGCATGATTGAAGATTTAATCGCTGATGGCGATGTAGTATTCTTGCGTCCAGTAGCAGAACCAAATCATTTGAAAAATGGCACCATCGTCGCCGCCAGAGTTGATGGATTCGGTACCACTTTAAAACGTTTTTATCGCCAAGGCGATCGCGTTACCCTCAAACCAGCGAATCCTAAGTACAATCCTATTGAAGTTAATGCTATGCAAGTACAGGTGCAAGGTTCACTCATTGGTGTTTGGCGTGGTTACAACTGAGTAATGGGGATTGGGGACTGGGAAAGATAAATACTGATGCCCAATGCCCATTAATTAGGGTTCATGACCACCTTTGTGCTTAACATTTTATGTACGTGACGAAAAATCCAGTGCAGCAACTGCCCACTTTCCGGTTGAAATTACCATTTGCAAGGGAAAGTAAGGGCAGTTATAACACGCAACCATTACCAGGATGCCCAAGGATGCCTCTGTCTCTGCAATTGCGGCAATATCAGCGACAAGCCATCGCTAGCTGGTTTACCAACAATGGCAGAGGGACGCTGAAAATGGCTACTGGTAGTGGTAAAACGATTACTGCACTAGCGATCGCTTGTGAATTATATCAGCAGATTAATTTACAAGTGTTGTTGGTGGTGTGTCCCTATCGCCATCTCGTCACCCAATGGGCGCGAGAATGTGAAAAATTTAATTTGCAACCCATTTTAGCTTTTGAAAATTTACGCACTTGGCAAAGTCAACTTTCTACGCAAATTTATAATCTGCGTTCTGGTTCTCAACGCTTTGTTACTGTCATAACTACGAACTCTACTTTAATTGGAGATGGGTTTCAGTCTCAACTCAAATATTTTCCTGCCAAAACTTTAATTATTGGTGATGAAGCGCATAATTTAGGCGCACCCAAGCTAGAAGAAAGTTTACCGCGCAGTGTTGGGTTGAGACTGGCTTTATCTGCCACACCGGAAAGATATTTTGATGATTTTGGTACGCAATCTCTATTTGATTATTTTGGCCCAGTTCTCCAGCCAGAGTTTACATTGAGGGATGCGATCGCTCAAGGTGCTTTGGTACATTATCTTTATTATCCGGTGTTGGTAGAGTTAACTGAAGCAGAGAGTATTGCCTATTTAAAGCTAACTAAAAGAATTGGGCGATCGCTTCTTTATCGAGATCGACAAAATGGCGAAGCGGGAAGTTTTGAAGACAATGAAGATTTAAAGCCGTTGTTGATGCAAAGAGCAAGATTAATTGGTGCAGCGGAAAATAAATTAAATGCTTTGCGAGATTTAATGATCACTCGCCGCAAAACTACTCACACTCTTTTTTATTGCAGTGATGGTTCCCAAGAGGCGGGACAACGTTCATCCCTACGCCAACTTAAAGCTGTTGCCAAAATTCTCGGAGTAGATTTAGGCTATAAGGTAAGCACCTATACGGCTCAAACAACTTTACAAGAAAGGGAAATATTGCGCCATCAATTTGAAAGTGGGGAATTGCAGGGTTTAGTAGCAATTCGTTGTTTAGATGAAGGTGTCGATATTCCGGCAATTAAAACTGCGGTAATTTTATCAAGTTCTGGTAATCCTCGCCAATTCATTCAACGACGGGGGCGGGTTTTACGTCCTCATCCTGCTAAGGAACGCGCCACTATATTTGACATGATTGTTTTGCCACCAGATTTAGATAGAGAAACTATAGAAGTTGAGCGTAATCTGTTAAAAAAGGAATTACGTCGCTTTGTAGAGTTTGCTGATTTAGCTGATAACGCAGGGGAAGCAAGAATGAAGTTACTTGATTTACAAAAGCGATATGGTTTATTAGATATTTGATGATGAACTATATAGTTATATTATTTTGTAAAATTTTTCTAGTTTTGAAAAAAGAAGCATTAAGTATGAAATAATATAATTATGAGTTTGATTATAATGGGATGTGAGTAGGTTTAAAAATTTTACTTATATTCTATTATGATCTAAGTTGTTAATATTAATAATACCAGAAGACAATTAAATAATAAAGTCTTTTTTCAAAGAAAATTATAAACTTGAAAAATTTGAAAAAATAGTTTTTGCAAAATTAAAGATAACTTTAACAGTGGCTTTACGGAGGTAAATGTACTACTAGAGAAAGTTAAAATATAGAAAAGCTATATTTCCAAACCGAAGATGTCACAAGAGGCGAATATCGATGATGTGCAGGAGCCAATAACTAGCGCTCCGCCGGAAGTACGGCAAATTATTGAGCGGGTATGGAAGCTGGAAAAAGGCAGGCTAGATAAGAAGATTAACAGCCATATAAATGATAATATTTTGGACATTATTAAGGAGGAGGTGCGATGAAGCTGACTTCAATCAAGCTATGCAACTTTCGCTCCTTTTATGGTACGACACCAGAGATGATTCTGGCTGGGGGAGATGTTGACAACACGACGATTATTCATGGTAATAATGGCTCTGGAAAAACTAGTTTACTGAATGCCTTTACGTGGGTATTGTATGATAAATTTAGTGCAGCGTTTGCATCTATAGAACAGTTGGTGAATAAGCGTGCGATCGCAGAAAATCAAAAAGGTCAGGCTGTAGAATGTTGGGTAGAAATTGGCTGGGAACATGAAGGTAAACGCTATCGAGTTAAACGCGCCTGTCGGGGTTACAAAAACGAAAGTGACTTTGATGCTGGCAAAACTCAATTAACCATGTGGGTTAGTGGGGACGATGGTAAATGGAATATACCAAATCAGCAACCAGACGATATAATTAATCAAATTTTACCAGCTACTTTACATCAATATTTTTTCTTTGACGGAGAACGAATTGAAGAAATCGTTCGTTCTGACAAAAAAGCTGAAATTGCCGAAGCTACAAAAATTTTCTTGGGTGTGGAAGTAATCAACCGTTCCATCAGACATTTGGGAGATGCTAAAAAAACTCTAGAAAATGAGTTAAAAGCTATTGGTGATTCTGAAACTAAACAACTTTTACGACAGCAAGAAAAGATAGAGCGAGAGCGTGAACGTATTACCAAACGGCAAACAGAAATTAAAGAAGAGTTAGAATATCAACAAACTTTCAAAAAAGAGACAAGTAACCGTTTGCGAGAACTGAGTGCTGCTAAGGAATTGCAACAAAGATGGCAGGATTTAGAATCTCAGAAAGTGGCGAATCAAGAAGAATATAAAAAAACGAAGGAAGCGCTGAAGAAAGTTATCTCCGCGCGGGGTTATACCGTTTTACTCTCAGAAACTACATCCCAGTTTCGAGGAATTATCAATGATTTGAAGCAGAGAGGCGAGTTAACATCAGGAATTTCGCGGGAATTCGTGAATGATTTACTCAATTCTCAGCGCTGTATTTGTGGCGCAGAATTACACGCAGGTAATCATTCTCATACTCATGTGAGTACTTGGTTAAATAAAGCCGGTTCTTCGGCGGTGGAAGAAACTGCAATTCGGATGAGCGCTCAAGTAGATGAAATTGATAAGCAAGCAATAGGATTTTGGGAAGAAGTTGATAGAGAACAAACTAGGATTAATCAGTTAAGGCAAAGCATATCTCAAATTGAAGGCGATTTAGACAATATTCAAGAACGGTTGCGAAAAGATGCTAATGAAGAAATTAGCAGTTTACAAAAACGGTTAGATGAAATTGAAAGTAAAATTGATGAATTGAATCGAGAACAGGGTGCAAATCAGCAGCAAATTGCTCAACTCACAACTGAAATTGAAGGTTTAAATAAACAAATTGCTAAACAAAAGCTGAATGAAGACAAGCAAACTTTAGCACAGCGACGGATTAATGCTACTCAAGATGCAATTGAACGCTTAACAGAAGTCCGAAATCGTCAAGAGCAACAATTTCGCCTACAACTAGAAAAGCGAGTGCAAGAAATATTTACAGAAATTTCTGTAACACCATACATTCCTAGAATTAGTGATAAATATGAACTGACATTAGTAGAAAATACCACAGGTGTAGAAGCACCAGTTGCAGCATCCACTGGGGAAAATCAGATTCTCAGTTTATCTTTTATAGCCAGCATCATTGACAAAGTACGAGAATGGAGTGAGAAGCGGAAAATGATGATGATTCCCGATAGTAGCACTTTCCCAATTGTCATGGATTCACCCTTCGGTAGTTTGGATGAAAGTTCGCGGCGACATATTGCGAAGACAATTCCGCAATTAGCGAATCAGTTGATAGTTTTAGTTACTAAGACTCAGTGGCGGGGTGAAGTTGAAACAGAGATGACACAGAGAATTGGTAGAGAATATGTGCTTACGTATTATTCATCTAAGCCGGATTGCGAACAAGATTATATTGAGTTGGGTGGCGAAAGATATCCTTTGGTGAAACAAAGTCCGAATGAGTATGAATATACTGAAATTATCGCGGTTGAACGGGATAGGTAATTACAGCAGTTTTGATGTCTTTGAACCACATCTGTCATAAAGAAGTAGGCGCAAAGGTTTTTAACAGAACTGACGTAAAATACTTCTCAAATTCTTATTCTCTGTGTTCTCTGTGCCTCTGTGGTTTGATTTCCCGTTACCTGTACATAAATCTGATTTTAGTTACAGTTGAGAAAAGTGGCTTTTGAGAAGGAATAAGATTATGGTTGCAAGTCCAGACAAAAATTATATGTCTCCACAGGAATATCTGGAATGGGAAGAACGCCAAGAAATTAAATATGAATATATTGATGGTGAAGTTTTCGCCATGATTGGGGGTACTCTTCCCTATAATAATATTGCTCTAAACTTCGCTTCAGCGTTAAAAAGTCACCTGCGAGGGAGTGGGTGTCGTGTGAATATGGCGGATGGAAAAGTAGGTGTATCGGAGAAGGGGCCTTTTCATTATCCTGATGTTGTGGTGAGTTGCGATGAACGGGATAAACAAGCTATTCAATTTCTCCAATATCCTTGTTTAATTGTTGAAGTTCTGTCCCCAAGCACGGAAGCTTACGACCGAGGTAAAAAATTTACGCGGTATCGTCGTATTCAGACTTTGCAAGAATACGTCCTCATCGATGCTGAAAAAATTGCTTTAGATTGTTTTCGGTTAAATGAGAGAGGACTGTGGGAGTTACATCCTTATGAAGCTGGGGATGAGGTTCATTTAACTAGTGTTGATTTCCACTTTCCGATTTCTTTAGTTTATAAGGATGTTCAATTATCAATTTAAATTTCACGCAAAGGCGCAGTGCCAGGATGGACTATGTTAGTGGATCATTTGTTTGTTTAAGCGATCGCCTAAATACTAGTATAATCTGCGTAGGTGTAGCCAGGCGTAGGCATCGCTTGTAACTTTCGGTTAAAATAGCGACAATATAGATATTAATATCATGGCTGAAACTGGCAGAATCAGGGTTGCTAAAGATAAGGCTGAGTTGGTGAAAGATTTAACATCTTCAGATGGTGGAACAGGGCCTTTTAATACTTTTGCTGATGTAATTGTGTTTGCAGCAGCTTTGGGCGCAAAGCATAAAAGGCGGGTGGCTTTGGGAGAGATTTGTAAAAGGGAACCGTCGCCAATACCCCAAGAACAGTTTATAGTCAGGGGATATAATACGGTAATAAATTTAATAGCAATTGCTGAAACTCAAGATATAAAAGTTTTATCTCTCGAAGAAGGAAACAATAACGAAAACCGTAATTATATTTTTGAAGAATATGCCAATGGTGGACTTGAAATCTTACAATCAGAAATCCGGGGTGCAGTAGATTATTCTGAAAGGATTTTATTGATTCTCAGTTCTGAAAGGTTTCAAGATAACTCCCAAGAAGAGGATTTTGATTTAAGCAAATTTCTTTCATAAATCACTATCAATCCATATTTAATAATTACCAAAATACTGAGAAAACACTTGTGATTTATATTTAAACTAAAATGAAACAATGAGTAAAGCACAACAGCCACCAAGTCAGCTAGGTTTAGTTTATTATTGTGAATGTTTCTCTAATCTTAAGGTATATAAAACCCAAAAAAAGGGTGATGCTCTTAATAAACCCATATTACTTTTATCTATAATTGACCTAATTACCCAAGATTTAATAACAGATAATCGCATCACCATATCAGATGAATTAATTGATACCTTCAAGAAGTATTGGGAAGTACTTGCTTCTAATACTTTTAAGGGAAGTGATTTTGCCCTTCCTTTTTTTCATTTAAAAAATGATCGGGGTAAATTTTGGTATCTCAAGTATAGTTCTGAATATGATGGTGGTCGTCCGCAAACAATTCCCAGACTCAAGGAAGATGTTGACTATGCACATTTGGATGATGAACTATTTAATTTAATTCAAGATGAAATTTCTAGGCAAATATTAATTGATGCACTTGTTTCAGCTTGGCTGCCATCTGAAGATAATACGATTGAAAATTTTTTAACCATTAACCAAAATTTTCAAGATGTCCCCTTAAAAATAGAAAAAACCATTGAGTCTAGTAACTTAGATACTAATCCGAGATGGAAGTTAAGAAAAGCACTAATTAGAAATGCTTTTTTCAGGAAAGCAATTGTAAATATTTATGATTATAAATGCGCTTTTTGTGGGCTTAAAGTTACTAAATCTGTAATTCAAAATATCGTTGATGGCGCACATATAAAGCCATTTTCAGAATTCTATGATAGTAGAATTCATAATGGAATAGCACTTTGCAAAAACCATCATTGGGCATTTGATCGCGGTTGGTTTGCTGTAGATGAACAATACAAAATTATAGTTAGTAATGATTTGGAAGAAGTATCTCCCCATGCTAAAGCTATGAAAGATTTTCATGGTGAGACAATAATTTTACCAAATATAGAGCAACACTTTCCAGAATTGGAAGCACTTCAATGGCATCGCCAAAACATATTTCAATCAAGATGAAATAAATATCAAACTATACCCAATATAAGAGTTTAACTGTCAGTATGAGTATAGTTATTAACGCTCAGATAAGTTTAACTATTCAGTTAACTTCAACATGGGAACTAAAAGAAGGTTAGACCATGTTGAAGCAGAACGCCCAAAGGCAGCTGGATTTCCCCTCCCCTCATTTCTGTAGGCAGTTAACAAGTTATTCAGGAGGGTGTTTCCCATCTCATCCCATAACTTTTCTACAGGACTCTCCCACTTTCCATCTTTGATAAATACACGGAAGGCTGCAAGAATAGGAAATACAAAAGTAATGGGAAGGGTGTGATTAAATTGCTTACCTGTGATGAACTGATAAGTCTTTTTTTCAACACCGTTTAGCTTACTCAGCCCTTTTTGCCGATCATACTCATCACGAAGACACTCCTCAATATAGAGGACATCTTTAAGTAAAGGCACAATCTCACTAAAGTCTTCTTTTTTCCAATTCTTAATGAGAGTTCCGTATGCAGAGCAAGTTGCACTAGGATTTTTAGGTGAACCGTCTGAACCTCGCCAGGGATACAACTTATTATTAATGCAAGCAAGGCGACGAACCAAATCAGTCACATCGAATTGCTTATTTTCGCCCTCTCTGAAAGCAACATAAGGTTTACATCCAGCAGGAAGGTATTCTCCGATGATGTCCCAATCTTTAGCTAGGTTTTTAAGACTAAACTCCTCAACACTCTCACTAGTATTACGATACCTACTGATATTTGATATTTCTTCTTGGCTGATGTTGACCAGCACAAAAATTTGCACACTAGCATTTTCCAACTCTGAGAAGTCAGCCTTACCAGTTTGTTGGTTAAGTTTTGGTTTAGATCCTTTTGATTTTAATTTATCGTAATGACTGCGGGCTTTTGTGATAGCAGTGTAAGTGTGCCCACCATTTACGATACCATTACCGATGAAATTGTCTTCCTGTGCTTCCTCAGGACTAACAAGTAAAAGCTCAACATCAAACCCTCCGCCGGTGCCATGACCTTTAACCTGTATTGAGTCTGCAACAATTAAAATTCCATTGTTGTAGAAAATAAACTCTTCTGGCTTTTGTGCCAGAGTAGTCAACATACTTTTTACAGTCCGCCGATTTTCGTTGGCTAGTCTGGCATTGGGATCTAAAGGCAAACCTTGAGGTACTTCGCATAGAGGAACTGTCAGATTCCAAATTACTCGACTGGACTCTTTATCCTCTTTGTATGCTTTACAAGCAGCAGTAGCGAAGAAAGGAGCTGTTATTTTTGTAGCCATTTATTTTTCCTGCGCTCTACGGAACGCTTTGCTTATGTTTTATGCCCAACTGGACACTCACAAAATTATACACTTGTACTTTGGCTAAATGCAACTACAGAAACGTCATTTTATATACAATTCTTACAGTACAGGTGGAAGTCCCACTTGCTTGGGTTCAACAAACTTGCCATCAAAACCTATAGTTTTATCTTCCACAGTCCTAGCATCCGCTAAAGCCTTACGAAGTTCAGCACGTTCCATCTGTTCCTGAATTCCATCCAGAATATAAACCAATAGCTTCGCTGCCAAATCTCTTCCAGCAACCTGCACCCGCTTTTTATTTGGGTCATACAAAACCCCATACCAAAGAGATTGGGGATATTCCATACCACTAAAACCACCTTGCTGGTCAAACTTTCGCAGTTTCTTAAAAATATCTGCCAGGGAAAAACCTTTTTTAAATACCAAAATTCCTAAAGCTTGCGCTAATGCAACTTGAGCAACTGGACGGAAAAGCATATTTCCTTCACCTCCATCCTTCTCAAAGCTGAAGCGCCGTAAAGCTGGTGTATCCTCGTGTTCTAAAATTTTATAACTGGAAAGACTAGCTAAAGAATCAAATAGCTTGCTGAATTCCTTAATTCCCTGCTCAAGTTCTTCATCCTCTGGACGCATGGGAATTAGACCTTTTTCCAAGGGTTTCCAGTGAGGGAACTTTTGAGCCAAATATCGCTCAGACATATCTTGTAGAGCTTGCAATGTCGTCAAAACTGTAGAATTGGAGGCTACTGTTGCACTATTCCAATTGACGCGGGGATTGCGCTCTTGTCGTTGTTCTAATAATGGATGTGTAACTGCAATTTTTCTAGCAACGATCGCAAAACCATCATCTTCATTCAACTGTGTTAGTTGCCCTTTAGTCAAGGGTGCAGCCATCAGGTTAACATGAACAAAAATCGACCTCACCCTCCGCCTCGCCTGGGTGCGAGTTTCCCCAGCCGCTACCGCACAGATGAACTCAATACCAATTTTTTCTTTGGGTAAATTTTGCAAGTAAGCAAGGTCTACTTGGTACTTTTCTATCAAATCATTGACTGTAATAAAACTATCATCAGCACCTTTATCTTTTTTATAGCGCTGGAGTTTGCGAGTTTTAATTAACTCTATCAACCCCTGTACACCCATTAGTCGGTGTTGACCATCTAGCGCATAAATAGTTACATCATCCTCAGAAATATTCAGCAGACCTACTTTAGCGTCTTTATCTAGGGGGATGAAATCAGTAGTAGACTTGGTAGCGCGTCCTTCACTATCCCACTCAGCAGCTTTAGGATTATCCACCCACGGTTGATTAATTGCTACTAGCACTGGCGGAAATTTGTGATTTTGTCGAGCCGCTAAATACTGCACTAGCGGTGCTTGACGTGACCAATCAAGGGGACGCTGCTGAATTTCATCAATGGTATCCGCGTCAATCTCGACATTATTAGTCTCTGAATTATACTTTTTTTGAAACAGAGGTAAGCCAGAGGCGAAGTGAACCCGACCTGCAAACCATTCCAAGGTAACAGAACTAACATAAGCCTCAGTATCGCCCATCTCGGTTTTTTGAACGAGAATCTGATCTTTTCTTCCTAAAAACTTCTCTAGGAGTAAAGCTAGTACCTGTTTTTCCTTGTTTTCCCGTTCCTGGTATTCTCTAGCGATGTCAGCCGTTGGGTCAGATGCACTATCTTTCATGTTAAATTTTAAAAACAGAATAGGATTATGTCGTTTAATTATCCAAAAATTTGGATATTAGTAGTAAAGTTTTTAAAAACTTTTTTTAAACCCACCTCCGTGGGTTTTGTCTGTATAGCCGCGAATTCTATTTGCCTTATTCGCTATTCGCCGGGATATTATGCCAGTGTTTCCATAGAGAAGGAGAAATGACTACAGCACAACAACCAGAAAATAAAGCGAAAAATGCGGTCTTGGGGTTTCCCCAAGAGGAGCAATTTTTCAAGACAGGCCAGCAAACACGTACTGTAGCAGAGTTAGTGGACTATATCCAAGCTCTCACCACTGAAATTCAAGAATTGTATTGTTTAGATGAGATACCTTGGGTGGTGGGCTATTCGGGCGGCAAAGATAGTACTGCTACCTTACAGCTGATCTGGAATGCGATCGCAGCACTCCCTAAGGAAAAGAGAACTAAAACAATCCATGTTATTACAACTGATACGCTGGTAGAAAACCCTGTGGTCTCTGTTTGGGTACGTAACTCTTTAGAACAGATGAAAGTCGCTGCTAAAGAGCAAGAAATGCCAATTGAACCCCATTTGCTTTATCCTGCAATTAAGGATACTTTTTGGGTAAACTTAATTGGAAAAGGCTACCCAGCACCGCGAAACAGATTTAGATGGTGTACTGAACGCCTGAAAATTCAACCATCTGACAGCTTTATCCGTGCAGTTATTAGGTCTAGTGGTGAAGTAATTCTTGTCTTAGGTACACGCAAGGCTGAAAGTTCTAAACGTGCTGCTACGATGGCTAAACATAGAGAATCGCGGGTACGTGATCACATAAATACTAATCCCAACCGACCTAACTCATTGATTTATCTTCCTATTGAAGATTGGCGTACTGATGAAGTTTGGATTTACTTAAATCAGTGGCAAAATTCTTGGGGATATAGCAACAAAGACTTATTTATTATGTATCGAGGTGCAACAGCCGATAATGAATGTCCACTAGTTGTTGATACTTCTACTCCTAGCTGTGGTGATTCCCGATTTGGCTGCTGGGTTTGCACAATCGTTAGTAAGGATAAATCGATGGAAGCGATGATCCAAAATGATGAAGAGAAAGAATGGATGCAGCCTCTATTAGATATCCGTAACGAACTAGATATTAAAGATGACTGGGATAAGAGAGATTTTAGAAGAATTTGGGGAGATGTTCAACTATTTGAGCGTAATAAAGATGGGGAAACAACTATTGAACCAATACCTGGCCCTTATACCAAATATTGGCGAGAACATTGGCTCAGACGATTATTAGAAGCGCAAACCAAAACCCGTCATACAGCGCCAGAAAATATGCGCGATATCACCTTAATTACTCTAGAAGAAATGAGCGAAATTCGCCGCATTTGGTTAGAAGAAAAACACGAATTTGATGATAGCTTACCCCGAATTTATCAAGAAGTGACAGGGGAAGAATTTCAAGACCCCCGTCCTGGTGCTGACTATAGCCTACTAGGCCGTGATGAATGGATAGTATTAGAAGAAATCTGTGAAGGTGACGCGATGCACTTGGAACTCATGGCGAAATTGTTAGACACAGAACGCCAGTATCGCAAAAAGACTCGTCGCGTGGGAATATACGAAACGCTAGAAAAATGTTTTAATACGAGTTCACGTTCTCCAGAAGACGCGATTAAAAATGCTCGATTGAAACGCGAATTAAGCGAAGCAGTTAGTCAAGGCGACGTTGCAAAAGTCAAGCAGATGACTTTAGGCGATGTTGCAACAATCAATGAGGTAGATGAAGGTGAAAGTGAAAATGATGAAGAGGTAACTTGGGCAAGTATGAAATTTAAAAAGGAAAACTCAGAATAATAGAAGACGGGAGTTAACCAAACTACTTAAAGAACGCTTGGCAAAGTTGGGTTATCTTAAAACAAACGAGGTTCTATGATTCAAGCCATACACAAATTAGTAAATTTTGAAGATTTTGCAGCTTGGCGGCCTGAGGGTGGGAGATACGAATTACATGATGGCGTAATTGTTAAAATAGCACAACCAGTGGGAGATAATGAAGATGTTGTTGGTTTTTTGGCGCTAAATATATCTATCGAAATTGGGCGACAAAAACTTCCTTACTTCATTCCAAAAACTGTATTAGTCAAGCCATCTGAAGGTGAATCAGCTTATTCCCCAGACATTTTAATAATCAATCGACCAAATTTAGTGAATGAGCCTTTATGGAAAAAAGAATCAACTGTATCTCAAGCTACATCTACTCCCTTAGTTATTGAAGTTGTTAGTACTAATTGGCGAGATGATTACTACAAAAAATTAGCTTATTATGAAGCTATAGGTATTCCTGAATATTGGATTATAGATTATGCGGCTATAGGTGCTAAGAAGTTTATTGGCAATCCTAAGCTGCCTACTATATCCATTTATCAATTAATTGATGGTGAGTACCAAGTTACTCAATTTAAAGGCGATAGCCATATTGTCTCGCCTACTTTCCCAGAATTGAATTTAACCGCCGAACAGATTTTTCAAGCTGGAGGTGTGCAAAGCTAGCCACGCTTACGAATACCGAGACAGATACAATCACATTTCTTAACACTTAGTGATGGTATTATTTATATTTCATAGATAATAATTTCTCTCAATGCGTCAGACAAAACCATCTAATTAATTTTATCTGATTCCTTTCATCACAAACTTTCTGCTTTTGCGATCGCTGTCGAACTCATGTTAATCTTAAAAATCAATGATATTTCTTGAACTCGTTCTACAAAACTTTGGCCCCTACAGTGGTAAACAGGTAATTAATCTTAACCCAAAAATTGATGAGGAAACCTCACACCCAATTATCCTTTTAGGTGGTATGAATGGCGGCGGAAAAACCACTCTTATGGATGCGATTCGTCTCGCCCTTTATGGCCCCCGTGCCCAATGTTCTACCCGTGGTAATTTAAGTTATAGCGATTTTCTCAACCAATGTGTTAACAATAAAATTGATCCAGTTGCAGACACCCGAATTGAGTTGCTTTTTGAACATATTGAAAACGATAAACCAATAAAATACCGTGTTGTCCGTAGTTGGGTAAAAAATCCTAAAGATGGCAAAGATACGTTAGGTATTTTGGGTGACAGTGATACATGGCCTGATGCTTTAGTTAATATATGGGATGAATATATTGAAAATCTCCTGCCATTAGGTATTTCTAATTTATTTCTCTTTGATGGTGAACAAGTTAAAGAACTTGCAGAACAGGAAACACCACCACCAGTTGTAGTAGATGCAATTCGTGGACTTTTAGGGCTAGAATTGGCAGATCGTTTAGCAGTTGATTTAGATATCTTAGTTAACCGTAAACTTAAAGAAGTTGGTAATAGTAAAGATTTAGCAAATTTAGAGGAAATTGAAACTAGATTAACCCAACAGCAAGAAGATTATCAAAATACAGAAGAAAAAGTAGAAATTCTCAAAAATCAGGTAGAAGAATTAGAACAAAAGCAGCAAGAAGCCTTTGATAAATTCATTTCTGAAGGTGGGAAGATTGCAGCAGAACGCAATCAACTAGAACTACAACAGGATACAAAAACTGCGGAAATTGAACAAGTACGTCAGTCGATGTGTGAATTAGCGGCTGATGTTTTACCTTTGGCATTAATTCCTAATTTACTTACTCAGGCGCAAACACAGGGAGAAAAGGAATTTCGCCATCAACAGGTACAAATTTCTAAAGATTTGTTAATTGAACGAGATCAGCGTTTACTTACTTGGCTAAATCAAGTAGAAGTTTCTCTGATACAAGTTGAAAAAATCCAATCATTTTTAATCCAAGATATAGATAATTTATATGCAAAGACTATCCAGATAAAAGTACCTTGGCTATTAGCCGATGATGAGACTTTAACTCAGCTAGATAATCTTATATATCATTTACAAAATTCTAAACTTTCTGCAAAAGAAAAATTAGCTATTCTCAAAAATAAAGAAGAAGAAATTCATACTTTAGAAAGGCAAGTGCAAACAGCAGCAGCACCAGAAGATTATACGAAGCTGCGTCAAGCACTAGAAGCGGCCCAAAATCAAGTTGTTGAAGCTAAAGCAAATTACGAAACAATCCGCCGCCGTTTAGCTGAATTAGAAACTATTATTGCCAAGTCAAAAAAAGAATTAAGTGAATATACAGTAGAAAACATTAAACATAAAAATAGCGAACATATTATTACCTCTGCGGCTAAAGTTCAAAACACACTCAAGATTTTTCGTGAAAAATTAACCCTGCGAAAACTCAATAAATTAGAGGAGGAAGTTAAAAATTGTTTCCTTTATCTCTTGCATAAATCAGACTTGGTGCATCGCATCACCATTGATACTAAGACTTTCAGCCTTTTGCTTTATGATTTAAATGGTAAACCAGTGCCTAAACATCGTTTATCAGCAGGCGAAAAACAACTACTAGCGATCGCCTTCCTCTGGGGTTTAGCAAAAGTCTCTGGACACCGCCTACCAGTAGCCATCGATACACCACTAGGTAGACTAGACTCTTCTCACCGCAGTAACTTAGTTGAACGTTACTTTCCATCCGCCAGTCATCAAGTAATTTTGTTATCTACCGACACTGAGATTGCAAAGAAAGAAGTAGAAACACTGCGAGAAAACGAAGCGATCGCTCGTGAATACCTGCTCAAATACGACTCCTCCACCCGCCAAACAACTATCCAACCAGGATATTTTTGGTAATTCCCTTCTCTTCGCTATGCCTCTACGGTTCGTTAATTAAAAACTTATGGAATCACCAATAGAAAGAATTAAACTCTCCCAAACAGCCAAAGACCAACTTACCAAACTTAAGCGCAGCACAAAAATCGACCAATGGAATATCTTATGCCGTTGGGCGTTTTGTCGTTCCCTCGCAGAATCAACCGCACCCTCCCCCGTCGCAATCCCCCAAGATAGCAACGTCGAAATGAGTTGGCGCGTCTTTGGTGGCGAAATGTCCGATATTTTGCTCCTCGCACTCAAGCAACGCTGTCACAATGACGGCTATCCCACTGATAAAGAAACCCTCGCCACCCAATTCCGCTTACATTTGCATCGTGGTATTGGTTACTTAGCAGGTGATCAAAATATCAAGAAAATTGAAGATTTAATTGAACTGGCGGTTAAAAATTGAAAGAATATTAAGTAATAAGTGTCTTAAATTACGAATTACGTTAGCGTAGCGTTAGCGAGTATTCTAGCGTCATTACGAATTACGAATTATTCTTATGCCTGAAGCGCTAGAAATCGAGCGTCATAGAGCTGCGATCGCTCGCATTGATATATCTCGCCCTGTACGATTGGCTATAGAAGGGTCAATCCTCAATCAAGACACCACTTTTTTTGACTACGGTTGCGGCTACGGTGGCGATGTCCAACGAGTAGGCAACTTAGGTTACACCAGTGCAGGCTGGGATCCTTACTACTATCCCGATGTACCACGTACCGCCGCCGATGTGGTCAATTTGGGTTATGTCCTCAACGTGATTGAAGATTCAGAAGAACGCCGTCAAAGCCTTCGCCAAGCTTGGGAACTCACCGGGAAAGTTTTAATTGTCGCTGCTCAAATACTGATTAACGCTCCCAGCAAAACTCAACTTGCTTACAATGATGGCATTGTGACACGCCGCAATACTTTTCAGAAATATTACGAACAAGAAGAACTCAAAGCTTATATTGATGAAGTCCTAAATGTAGATGCAGTACCGATAGCACTAGGCGTATACTTTGTTTTTCGAGATGAAGCCCAAAAAGAAAGTTACAAAGCTATCCGCTTCTTTTCTACTACTTCTACACCGCGAGTCCGCATCCCTGTTAAGCGGTTTGAAGACTATCAAAAACAGCTGCAACCTTTAATGTCTTTTTTTACCAAGCGCGGTAGATTACCTGTGAAAGGCGAATTGGAAAATGAACAGGAATTACTGAGCGAATTTGGTAACTTCCGCCGCGCCTTTGGTGTAGTTTTGCAAGCTACTGATGAGGCTGAATGGGACGCGATCGCTTATCGTCGTTCTCTGGATATCCAAGTCTATCTCGCCCTCACTCACTTTGATCGACGTCCTGCATGGCAAAAGCTAGCGCCAGAAATGCGGCACGATATCAAAGCCTTTTTTAGTAGTTATGAAGAAGCTTGCCAAGTAGCCGACCAAAAACTTTTCAGCTTAGGCAAATCTGGGCTGATTCAAACTGCGTGCGAAAAAAGCAAAATTGGTAAACATACACGCGGTGCCCTTTACGTCCATGTTTCGACACTTGCTGCACTTGATCCGGTGCTGCGAATTTGTGAAGGTTGCGCTAGCCGCACCATTGGGCGTGTAGATGGAGCCACATTGATAAAATATCACACTGATAAGCCGCAAATATCCTATCTGTCTTACCCGGAATT
This sequence comes from Nostoc sp., assembly GCF_036917275.1. Taxonomy (GTDB): domain Bacteria; phylum Cyanobacteriota; class Cyanobacteriia; order Cyanobacteriales; family Nostocaceae; genus Nostoc. The sequence continues at coordinate 54,978 of NZ_JBALDF010000057.1, read as the reverse complement.
CGACACCGATCCGCATCCGGCGTTAAAAGCCAGTATCGGTATTGATTTAAAAACCCTCTTCATAACTCATCGAGACTACGAAACTAGGGCAAATCCGCCGATTTTACACCGTAAGGAAACATTTGTTACCAGCAACTACCCACGCTACGAAGAATTTGCTAAACTCACGCAGCAAGAAGATGAATTAGGATTGCTCAAGGACAAAAGCGACATCGGCACTCGTGAAGGTTGGGAAAAATGCCTCGCTGCCCACAAGGTAGAAATCAGGGCACATCAGGTTTATTCAATTAAGGAAAATTAAGGAATAATCACACTGTTAGAGTATTGCTGATATGTATCTTAAATAAAGTAAATCTTAGCAAGTTTGTGTGCTTACACGAAATTAGACAGTAGTTATGGCAAGATAACTGCAATTCAATTAAATAAAAAGGAATCTTCAAGATTGTGGAAGTAAATAAATCGCTGCTACGAATTTTTGGCAGCCCAAAGATGGGAGCTTTGTTATTTCTTGGCTTTTCATCAGGGTTGCCGTTATATTTAACCAGTCAAACATTACAAGCATGGTTGACCAAAGAAGGAATCAGCTTGGCAGCGATCGCTGCTTTTAGTTTAGTAAAGCTCCCCTATTCTTTAAAATTTCTCTGGTCGCCTTTACTAGATAGATTTGTACCGCCTTTTTTGGGACGACGGCGAGGTTGGTTAGTAATTATACAAGTATTATTACTGTTAAGTATAGCTGCAATGGCTCTACAAAACCCATCCCAAGGGCTACAACCTTTAATAATTGCTGCTGTGGCCGTTGCTTTTTTTAGCGCCAGCCAAGACATTTTAGTTGATGCTTACCGCACTGATGTAGTGGAAGTACAAGAAAGAGGTGCGGGAGCATCTATTTACTTATTGGGTTATCGCATTGCGATTCTAGTAACCGGTTACGTTACCCTATTTTTAGCAGACAGAATGCCTTGGCAAGCTGTTTACTTGTTGATGTCGCTGTTGATGCTCGTAGGCGTGGTAAGTTCTATTTTTGCACCAGAACCAGTCCTACGCGATCGCCCGCCTCAGACTTTATCTGCTGCCGTCAAATTACCCTTTATTGAATTTTTTCAGCGTCATGGCTGGCTACAAGCGCTTTTAATCTTGGTATTTATTGTAATCTACAAATTGGGGGATTCTTTACTGAAGAATGTATCCACCCCATTTTTGTTAGATAAAGGCTTACATTTCACTCAAACCGACATCGCATTTCCTGGCGCATTGGGAATTTTCGCCACTATTGTTGGCACCTTGGCAGCAGGAGCAATAATGACCAAAATTGGTGTTAATCGCTCGCTCTGGATATTCGCCATCCTGCAAGCTGTCGGCAACTTGGCTTTCTTTGCGTTGGCCGTAGTAGGTAAAAACTTTTATCTAATGTTAGCTGCTGTTAATATAGAACAATTCTGTGCTGGTCTAGAAACTGCTGCTTTTGTAGCGTTTTTGATGAGTCTTTGTAACCAAAGCTTTTCAGCTACACAGTACGCCTTACTTTCCAGTTTGCAGGCTTTTAGTAGAGATATTCTCACGGCTCCAGCAGGTACATGGGCACAAGCCACCGGCTGGTCTACATTCTTTCTACTGACAGCAATAGCTGCTTTGCCGGGATTACTATTATTGCCATTCTTTGCCCCTTGGAATCAAAAGCCAGTGGTAGTATTATCCAGACCAGGATTTGAGGAAGAATAGATATATGGGGAATCAAGTAGTTATTGCTGTCGGCACATTTATCCTCTTACTCACTGGTTTATTACTTGGCTATGTTCTCTCGCAGTTAGTTTTGGGATTTCTAGCATTTAACCTCCTAACTTTTTTCGGAACACTCAGCCTAATTTTAATTTTTGGTACACTTTATTACGTTTTATTTTGGCAGTTGCGGAGAGAGCAGTCCCGGCCATCAACTATAAATGAAAGGATACCAAACCAGGTAGAGGAGGGTTCATCTGATAGCTATCTCAAAAACAGGCTAATTGCTAAGTTATCCGGTGATACCGTCGCTGCCGAAAGGTTAATTGAACAAGCAAAGGAGACTTATCCTGGGATGCCGGAGAATTGGTACTGCGAAAGAGTTCTTGATGACTTGGAGCGCAATAGCCGATAATCTGTTATTTTTCATGCCCGGAAAATCGCTAAAATAAATCAAGAATACTTCACAAATCTTCAGCTAGGTTCTCATAAAAGTTACGAGCTTGTTTGCAATCTAAATATGGCTATATTTCGTCAGTACATCGCCCCCTTGCTTGCAGTATTAGTATTTTTGTTTGCCCTGGTGGCAGTCAGTGCCCGGATCTTTTTACCTTCTGATATGGCAGCACCTGCACCAATTGAAGAAGTGGGGATAAGTTCTCAACCGACTCCTGCTAATTTGCCACCAGCAGCATATAACTCAGCTAGCTAAGGGACTTCTAATAAAAAAAACATCCTACGCTCCGCGAACGTAGGGGCGCAAGGCCTTGCGCCCCTACAAATGTACAAATAATTTTGGATAATTTATTTTTTGTCAGTCCCTAAGTACAATAAACATCAGCAGTGTCTGAACAACTACTACCGGGGTATATTATTCGCCGTGGCTCGGCTTTGGATCGGGCGTTGCTGCTTAAATTCATGCAGCGAACTTACCAGGATCTTTTTCCCAATGAGGATTTTTCTCACCTAGAACAAACAATTAGACAATACTTTTCTAGTGATACGCCCTTGTGGTGGGTCGATTTTTTGGGTGAGAGAGTGAAGAAAGATCAGGAAGCATCTACCTTGTCCCCTTCATCCCACTCCCCCACTTCCCCTATAGCCTGCCTTTGGGTTGGTAATGCCATAGATCAAGTGCAGGGTAATCGTCATGCTCATATCTTTATCCTCTATGTTGTGCCAGAACATCGGCGGCGAGGTATTGGTACAGCCTTAATGCGATATGTGGAAAATTGGGCTATTCAGAGAGGCGATCGCCAGATTGGATTGCAAGTTTTTCAATCCAACAAACCTGCATTAAATCTTTACAATCAGTTAGGTTATCAAACCCAATCCCTGTGGATGGTAAAATTCCTGAGTGCAGAAAAATAAACTAGAGGATAGCAATAACATGCTTTAGCGTCTGAGTTATAACAATTCTCGTTTGGATAAAACTCAACGAGGGAGAATGGAAAGTGGATAATGACGCAACTAATATATATAAGGCTTTAACTTATTGACACATCGCGTTATGTGTTAATCCCAAAAAGGGATTCAAATGAAATTATGGATGACGAAGACGATCTAAGCCTACTTGATATTGAGCAGGAACTAGAAAGCCCCTTAGATAAAATAGAGCCGCTAACTACCGAATCAGTTGTGGCGAAGCCTGATCCAGAAGTGATACTAGCCCTGCTGACAAATCCCCAGCCCCAGGAACGAATGTTAGCGGCGCGTGCTTTTTCTGATATTGAAGATGCGCGGGCTATCCCCCATCTGATTCGCCTGTTAACTGATACCTGTCCCTTAGTACGGGTGAGTGCAGCTTATGGACTTGGACGCAATCCTAGTTCAGAAGCAGTGAGTCCGTTAATTGCTCAACTAAACAATGATTGGAATGGCTATGTGCGTAAAGGCGTTGTTTGGGCTTTAGGAAACTGTCGCGATCGCCGTTCTTTAGCGCCTCTAGCAGACGCCTTAAGAACTGACATTTCCGCAGTACGTTTGTGGGCTGCTAGCGCCTTAGCACAGATGGCAGAAGTGGGTTATGAAGCAGTTATAGGCGCAATGCCACCATTAATTGAAGCCTTAGTCCAAGATCCCGTGGCAGCAGTGCGGAGTAACAGTGCTTGGGCAATTGGTCAACTGTGCCGCGAACTCCCTTCTAATGTAGTTTATGCCACAGCGATCGATGCCCTAATTGAAGCCTTTGCTGAAGACCAAGATTTGGGAGTCCGGGAAGACGCGAAAGCCTCACTGTTAGGAGTGGGTGATCCCCGTGGCTTGCAGCTGATTGAAACCCTGGAACAAGAAGGGTGGTTTTGATTGGGCATTGGGCAATTCAATTTTGGATAATGGAATTGACAATTTTGGATTAAATTTCAATTCTTTAATCCAAAATCGTTCGACTGAGCGTAGCCAAAGTCTAAAATCTAAAATTATTACTGACCTTCAGCTACAGGTTTGACCAAATTTAAGTCATAAGGACGCTCAGTATCATCTTCACCCAAATACTCACCATTTTGAATTTCCAGAATAACTAGCGGAATATGTCCAGGATTTTCTACTTTATGTAGTGTTGCAGCAGGGACATAAGTTGACTCATTTCGATTCAGTAATATTTCCGCATCGCCACAAGTCACCTTGGCTACACCGGAGACTACAACCCAATGTTCATTGCGGTGATAATGGATTTGTGGTTTAATGCCGTGCCTGGGCTTGATTTCAACACGACTAATTCTATAGGTTTCTCCCTCTTCGATCAGCTCCACCTCACCCCAGTATCGTGTACCTGAATGGGGAGAAAATTCGTTGATATTTGACTGAGTATTATTTTCATTCTGAGCCATAATTAATTTCTCAACTAGATGATTATGAGTATTTTTAAGTAATCTAGCGTAAAGGCAATAAACCTGCGAAGGAAATGGTCACAGCATCTCTATTGATCACAACTGCTCTAAGTTGCCCCAAGATAAGAGATTTTACTCCTGAATTTTTAAATGCGTAAATTTTGAATTGTTTAACTCCCTGTATACTGAATTCTATAAATCCGATTATTGGCTTCTTCTGTTAGTAGTAGACTGCCATCGGGCAACACGAGTAAACCTACAGGTCGTCCCCAAGTGGTTGGTACAGAAGGATTTAGCAAAAATCCTGTGAGAAAATCTTCATAGTAGCCAAGCGATCGCCCTTTAGCATCGAAGGGAACAAATACAATTTTATAACCGGTACCGCGATCGCGGTTCCAAGAACCACGAAAAGCAGCAAAAGCACCGTTGCGGTATTTTTTTGGAAACGTTTGACCATCATAAAACTGCAAACCCAATGCTGCTGAGTGCGCCTGGAACAGCACATCTGGCGTTTGGGTACGGGCTGCTAAATCGGGGCGTTTACTTTTACCATCTGTTTTTTGACGAGGATCAAGGTTGTTTGGCGTCAGGTAGGCATAGGGCCAGCCGTAAAATTTCCCCTTTTGAAGGCGTGTCAGATAGTCTGGAACCAAGTCATCACCGATTCCATCCCGTTCGTTAACAGTGGCGTAAAGCTGCTTAGTGATCGGGTGAAAGTCCAACCCCACAGGATTACGCAAGCCGGAAGCGAAAGTCTGCTGCTGGGAACCATCTAAATTCATTACCTGTATCGAAGCCCGTGGTAGGGGTTCTTCATCCACATTGGTTCCTGAACCAACTGAAACATATAATTTCTTGCCATCAGGCGAGACAACGACATTGCGCGTCCAATGGTTGTTATAACCTTTAGCAGGCAAGTTGGCGATTTTTTTTCCCTTACCTGTAATCTTGTTTTGACCTTGAGTATAGGGAAAACGCATCACAGCGTCTGTGTTTCCTAGAAAAAAGGAATTACCTACAAAAGCCATCCCAAAGGGTCTATTGAGTCCGTTGTCCCTACTAGCAAAGGTTTCTCGAACATCGGCTACGCCGTCACCATTGCTGTCACGCAACAAACGAATCCGATTTTGCTCGGTTTCAGTCACTAGAACATCACCACTGGGGGTTAAAGCTAGCCAGCGTGGGGCATCTAGACCTTCGGCAAAGACGTTAACTGTAAAGCCTGGTGGCACGCGCAGCACCGGATTTTGCGGAATGGGCACAACCTCAGGTCGCTTGGAGGCACTTTCTGTTGCGAAGGGTGCTGGTAGATTCTTCAGATTGATCCGGATGGGTGTGGGTGAAAATGCTTCAGTTCGGACAAGATTTTTTGGCTGTGTAGGATTCTGTGTCAGTCGGGCAGAAGGTACAGATGCTTGCAGCTTGGGATTATCAAAGGAGGCACGAGTCTGGTTACAGGCTACTGCAAAGGTCAGTAAAAAAACTGGCAGCAAGAAACGCCCAAAGAGTTTCATGATTGCAGATACTATATACAATTTTCCTACTCTAGACTTGATACTTAATAATTGTCGCCATTCTAAAGTCCGATTTTTCTTAGTTAGGACTTACACAAAAAACCCCTCAAACTCTCATTCCTCCCTTCGGGTTCGCAGTTGCCTACGGAGGGAAACCCTCCTACAGCGCTGTCTCACCGTGTCGCGCCAGTTGCTTCAAGTCGGGGAACCGCAAGGGCGCACTGGCTTCTCTGTGTCTGGAGTGATTCGTTCTTTCATCACCCGTGCGTAAGTCCTGTTAGTTAATCAACTTACGCAAAAATCGCCAAAAAGCTTAATTTATCGTAGACATGTAGTGGCTTGCCACAGGCTACCGCCATCTCTGCGAGAGGCTTTTGCCAACGCGCAGCGTCTCGTTAGAGAAGAGCGCGAAGAATCGTAGAGGGTGCGTAAGTCCTAAACTTGCCTCTTCTACTAAGGACGCAACTGCACCCGCCGTTCCCCATAGCGCAATAGCCTTTCTATAGTTACAAGCCGATTTTCCCAAACTTTGACTTGATAGGAGTTCGACTTAAGCTCTTGACTCATCACTACCCGAAATTGAGACTGGAACCGAGTTAAAGAGGCTCTCGCCACTATTAACTTATTAGCAGAAGGGGAAACGGCAAGCTGATTTAAAGCACTGCCTAAAACTTCTGCTTGGTTGTTAAAATCTGATATTGTCTGAGCAGTTCTTTGTAATTGGTGATTTTGAAAAACAAATTTCCATTCCCGTTGCAGCGCGGTGTAACGAATGGCGGCAGTTTGAAAAGGCTGGCGGTGAGGAATCGGTTCACTTGTTGTGGATTGAACCTTACCTTGGGTGCTAATAAAGAGTTTTTCTAGCTCGTTGTTAAAATTCTCTGCGGCAAAAAGTGCATAACCACTAACTGGCAAGTCCCTAACCAACTGGAGTTGATCGAATGCTCCAACTGTTGGCAAAGAAAGTAAGCGAATTCCCGGCACTAACAATGTAGCTCCCAATTGTTTAGAGGCGATCCAGGGTTGGGCTAGTCGTTGGAAGCGCGAAGTATCCAGAGCATAAGTCATCGGAACGATTAAATCTACATCTCCCCGCCTTGCCCAAATTTCCCAATTTTGTTGAATTTTCTGAATCCGCTCTAATTCTGGCAGAGGAAATACTGCAACCGACAAAATCAAATTCGGTCGTTTTTGTCGCAACTGCTGTGAAACTTGGGCAACAAAGCTATTAACTTGCTCAGTGCGAAATGTTGTCCACTTTTGCCACAAGTCTGGTTGGCTGGGGGAAATATTTATCGGATCTACACCAGTAAGTTGCTGAAACTGCGCTCTTGCAGCTTTGCCATAGCCGTATGTTCGACCTGCTGATGGATCTTGAAAGGGGTAGCGAATGTAGTCTAGCTGTAGACCATCCACGTCATAGCGAGTAACGATTTCCTCGTACAGCTTGAGTAAGTACTGCCGCACTTCGGGGTTAGCTGGGTCAAAGAATGGCTTAGTCTGACCAACGGGAATCATGTTGCCAAGATTATCGTAGTTTGCCCAATCGGGATGAGCCGCCAGTACTGGCCCTGGATAATCAAGATTAACGTTGATAATCTGATTGTGGCGTTGATTACCAGCAGCAAAAGTCCAAACCCAAGCGTGTAATTCCATGTCTCGCTCATGGGCTAATTTCACCGCATCTGCTAATGGGTCCCATCCACGAATTAATGGGTTTTGCTCTTTTGCCACTTGGCTGGGATAAATGGTATAGCCAGCATTAACAGTTTCAAAGAAAACGGTATTAATCCCAGCTTGGGATAGGCGATCAAAAATCTGGGCTAGTCCCGCCTTGCTACCAGCACGGACAATCGTCCCCCGATCTAACCAAACTGCTCTGATTTCTGGTTGAGCCAGCCTTTGATCAATGGGAAACTGCTGCCACAAAATCGTCTTCGCTACCAGCCACTGCTGACGAGCTAGAGCGTAGTTTTTTTGGGCAATCAATTGGGGTAAGTTTTTGGCAATTACTCTTACCTGTACCAAGGCTTGGTCTTTACTTATGCCTAGTCCCCCCAATTTAGTTGACGCCAATTGTGTCGGCTGCTGTTTGACAGATTGGGGGGTATAGGTATTCAGATGCCTAAAGGATTGCTTGTCGTCAGATATCGCAACACCTTCATTAGCTGCATCAGCTGACACCGCTAAATTAGCGCTTTCCACCCGACCAATTAAATTTTCTAGCTCTTGCTGGAGAGCGATCGCTTCATTGTTATTAATCGGCTCATTGGAGTTAGGTGCAACATCTAGACGCACCGCTTGTTCCAACTGATCAATAGCTTCCGAATTTGAAGGTTTGACTGTAGTCAGCGCTCTAGGTATGGGAGCAGTGGCAGTTTTAGGAGGAGTAGGAGATGACGGAGATGAACTACCCCCCTGCGCCCCTGCCCCTCTGCCCCCTTGCTCCCTTGGCGCAGCCGCCACCGTTGTAGAACAGTTTTGGGAACCTCCTGCTATTTTTTTCATGCGATTTGATGGTGGTAGCGCTGTCAAATAGTGATTGAGAGCAGCTTTTAACCAGGCATTATCTAAGTCGGCTGCTGAGGCTGCATCTGTTCCCCAGCGCCAGCCCAAAAGGGTGGAACGCTCAGTTGTCACTACAGCAGCAGGATTATCTTTGGAATTCCAAACAGCAGCAGATTCAGTGCCCATATCATTAGGAATCACAACGCCGCCGCGGACTTTGCCAAAGAGTTGAGTTTGATTTGCCCATTCAGGGATATTGGTTTTTGTGGGTTTGATCTGTTCTGTGTCACTGAGGCTGAATCCCCAATAACCTCCCAAAAGCGATCGCAATAACTGCCGCACTCCCGGCGCTGATAGACTACCTACGGGGCCACTAGCAATCAAGCGCCCACCTTTACTCATCCATTCTTCGAGAGCGATCGCTTGGGTTGGTGTTAATGTCTCAACATTTGGCAAAAATAATACCCGGCGATCGCCCCAATCTGCCACACTCTTGACATCAGTTAAGGGAATTACACAATATTTCACCCCTATTGCCTGTAAGCGGTCAGTTATCCCTGTCCATTGATTTGCATTTTCTTGGCTATGGACTACGCTCAATATAGGTTCTTCAGTCGCCGCCTTTACTGGCAAAATACTAAAACTATTTAAAATTAAAATATTAAAACTTAAAATGAAGAATCCGGCTTTTTTTATTTGTAAATTAGCCTTCTCATGATACTTTTCCCGATTCTTCACTACTGACTCCTGAATGGATTAGTTATTAGGCATTACTTCTTATTTATCATCTAGCATAACAACAAATTACCTCCGAAAAACAACTGAACTTTGATAACTAAAGCTGAACAGAATTGAAAATACATGTTTTGATTAAATCTTCAACTCCTGCTACTGGAAAAAATTTGGTATTTAGTTGTCCAGCTAATTCCTCAATACTCATATCATCTAAAAACACTAATTCACCATTTTTTAACATGACATTCGGTAGCAAAATTCCATCACCTAAATCCTGCCCTTCTAAATTTAAAAGCAAATCATGGCCAGTTAGTAATCCGGTTACACTGATAGTTTGTCCCCAATAATCACTACATAAAGCACGCATATTGACTTCTAAACCTTCAACAAAATTTAAGCGTTTCAAAATGGGTTGAAATGCTTCTTCTACGGCGTTGCCCACTACCCAAGTGAATTTTCTTTGAGGATATACTTTTGGCGGGAGTAATTCTGCCGCAACGGTGGCAAATTGCTTGAGAAATAATTGAATTGAACCAACTCCGTTATCAATTTGGGGATATTCTTCATATTCAGATTCGCTGGGTAATTCCTCACCTGCAATCAAAAACCACTCATCGGCTAACCAAACAACGCTGGAGGCGAATTTTTGACGAAATTGTCGCGAGAGCGATTGCACTTGGGAAATCACTTCTTGGGCTTTTTCCCTAGTTACGGGTATGAGTTCGTCTTCTGGAGGCCGAAACCGTGTCAACCCTACCGGCACAACTGCCACCGATGCCACCGCAGGCACTTCACCTGTATGAAAGGACGTTAAATCTTTGAGAGTTTGTTCCAGATGTTTGCCATCATTTATACCAGGACAAACAACTACTTGAGCATGAATTTGTAGTCGCCTTTTTTGAAACCATTTGAGTTGTTGCAAAATTTGTCCCGCACGCGGATTTTTTAGCAGTCGAATTCTTACATCAGCCTCTGTAGCGTGAACAGAAACATACAACGGAGACAAGCGCATTTGCTCAATTCGCTGCCATTCTTTTTCTGGCAAATTGGTCAAGGTAAGATAAGAACCGTATAAAAAGCTCAGACGATAATCGTCATCTTTCAAGTACAAGCTGGTGCGCTTACCTGGCGGCTGTTGGTCGATAAAGCAAAATGGACAGCGATTATTGCACTGAATTAAGCCATCAAATAGGGCAGTTTCAAATTCTAGCCCCAAGTCTTGGTCGTAATCTTTTTCAATTTCCAGGCTATGAGTTTTACCAGCAGCGTCTAAAACTTCTAATTCCAAAACTTCATCAGCACACAAAAACTGATAATCAATTAAATCGCGGGGACATGTACCATTGATAGCAACGATCGCATCCCCAGCCTCAAAGCCAATCTCTGCGGCTATTGAGTCTGGAAGAACCCTGGTAATTCTGGCAGGATGAATTGTAGTCATAGGGCATGGGGCATTGTGCATGGGGCATTGGGCATTCATCGTCTGGTTTGGAGAAATCACAAATGATAAATGACCAATGAGTATTAACTATTTTTCAACAATTTAGCCGCGATCGCACTGAGGATTACCGCTCCAAATGCCAAACGATACCAGACAAATATCCATGTGTTCTTAGTTTGAAGATACCGCAACAACCAGGCGATCGAAAAATAAGAAAATGCAAACGCTGATAATGTCCCTACTGCTACCACTAGCAAGTCAATTTTGCCCAGTGCTTCTTTAAAAAATTCATATAAGGTGGCAATAGTCAAGGTGGGAATTCCTAAGAGAAAGGAAAATCTTGCTGCTGTCTGCCTCTCCAGCCCCAGAAATAAGGCGGTTGTTAAAGTTGAGCCAGAACGAGACGCACCCGGTACTAAAGCCAGCATCTGACCTAATCCGATCAGCAGTCCATCTAGAATGGTTATGTCTTTAAAATCTCGCTTGCGACTGCCTAATTTTTCAGATGCACCCAATAAGAGTGCCATGACAATAGAAGCCACAGCTATGGTAGTCATGCTGTTAATCCCGGAATTTTCATTATTTAGTGCCTTCTTCAGCAGAAATCCCCCGACTAGAGCAGGCAAGGTTCCTATTGCTATTCCTACCAATAATCTCCATTCTTCTCGCTGCCAGTCTTTTTCTTGAAAAGCCGCCCAGCCTCCAGTTAAAACTTGAGCAATAATTAATCGAAAATAGATTAAGACGGCAATCACACTGCCAAATTGAATTGTCGCTAGAAAAGCTTTTGACCCCAATTCTTCCCAGTGGAACGCATTGGTGAACACTTGTAGATGAGCAGTACTGCTAATGGGCAGAAATTCTGTAATGCCTTGTACAATCCCCAGAATAAATGCCTCAAGTAGTTGCTGTATCAAGTTAACTTCAGTTGCCGACCCTCCCACCTGTAACAGTTGCCAGAAGAGTAAATTCATCCCGCCCGCTTCTAAGGTTGTCACCATTAACTACACTCCTAAAATGGATGCGTACTTTTACGAATTATCCAACTTTACGTTGTTGTACTCAGTTTTTCCGGGTGACATCCAACCTTGATAAAATTTAGATCCAATCAAAATCCCCCCTATGGGGATTTTTAGATGTGATATCTTAAGTAAGATAAAGTTTAGTAACAAATATTAAAAACTTTGATAAATAATACATTGTCCTCCTACAGTGCTTCTACCTCTTCTATTGATACCGAGTTGGATTTGGCTGATCTTCGACAGAACGGGATCAGGCAATTGGAATCTACACTCTCCTCTCCCTCTCTTTCCTTATCTATTTCTGCCCGACAAACTTGGTTAGTGTTTGCGGCGGCGGTGTTTTTAGTAACAGTGCCAGTATTTATAGAAGCGCCAATAGTGCGATCGCTACCAAGTCTAAGTTTAGCGCTGACAGCATTTTGGGTGTGGCTAAGTTTTACATTAATGTCACGGACTGCAACTTATGTCTGGGGAGATTTGCTCTTAGGATTTAGCTGGAGTTGGTTAGCAGGAGCGATTTACTGGGGCTGGTTACGTTGGGAACCTTTTTGGCATCTGCCAGTAGAATCTATAGGCTTACCGCTTGCTTGCTGGTGTCTGGCAAAGAATTGGGGCAAGGTGGGTAGCTGGTTTTATTTAGGTTCTTTACTCGGTACAGTTTTAACAGATGTATATTTTTATCTAGCAGACTTGATGCCCTATTGGCGGCAAATCATGAGAGTAGATGCAGATGGCGCACCACAAATTTTACAAAATGCCCTAATGCAAGTACAAACACCTTGGGGACAAACTTGGGCGATAATTCTCGCCTTAGTGCTGTTAACAGTCGGGATTTTACCTTTAGGTCGAAATCAAAGACACTGGTATGCCTTTAGCGGCGCAGTTTTAAGCACAATTTTGGTAGACAGCCTATTTTTGTTAGCTGCGATCGCAGCCTAAATATTCAAAAATTGGTTAATATCAAAACCAAAACTTTTTCCAACCCACTATACGGCACATCAAGAATGATGCTGTAGATAATTAATTAGTTAAGAAATATTACATAACAGTTTATCAGCCTCAAGTGTTATTGCTAGGGTTGTCTGTATTAGACATCGGACAGTTTTGTGTCTGCTTGGAAGGTAGAATCAGCCACCCTGAAAAGATTTCGTTTTGCTGGGGATTCTACCGAGATCATTGATATAAGGCTATTACAGCTATGCAGGCACTCTGACCACGATGAAAATTTTTGCCAAAACTACAGTCAAACCCAGTAACAGTAAATATTGTGGATATTAATCCGCTGTATATTAGTTTCTGATGACTGCTGTGTTAATTAAGCTATCAGATTTTGTCCAAAGTCCAATTGTCTTTAGCGCTCTGACTAATGACTAATGACCGCTGACGCCTGTTAACTTAAAACTTTTATTTCTGTTTGATGGAAAGAGGTAGAAAATCGTGAAAGGATTGGTGCGTTTATTAACAGTGTTTAGTTTGTTACTTAGTTGCTGGGGATGGTTGGGAACAACTCAAATAGCCCAAGCTGCTAGTTTCAACAGTTTTGCTTTTCCTCAAGTCCCAGTTCTGGCAATTGAGCGGCAGAATCGGGCAGACGCGAAGCTAGGAACGGAATTTGGTAAAAAAATTGATTTGAACAATACCAACGTCCGAGCTTTTCAACAGTATCCAGGACTTTATCCCACCCTGGCTAAGAAGATCATCACAAATGCTCCCTACCAAAAAGTAGAGGATGTATTGGATCTTCCAGGATTGAGCGATCGCCAAAAAGAAACCCTGCAAGCCAACTTCGATAAATTCACCGTGACAGACCTAGAGCCTGCCTTTAACGAGGGAGACGATCGCTTTAACAACGGCATCTACAGATAACTGCACCTTGCAGTCAATGTAGCAAATAGCAGCCCACTCCTGATTCTAGGGAGTGGGATTATTCTATTAGAGATGACGGGGATGAAGAGGACAAGGTAAAATTTTCTCCCTTGTCCTCCCCCTCTCCCCCTGCTCCCCCTGCTCCCCCCTCTCCCCCTCCCCCATTACCTTGCCTCAGATAGATATTCCTAGCCAATTTGATGTCTTAGTAGTCGGTGCTGGTGCGGCTGGACTATACACAGCGCTGTGTCTACCAGAGTCCTTGCGAGTCGGCTTGATTACCAAAGAAACTGTTGCTTTGTCCGCCAGTGATTGGGCGCAAGGTGGCATTGCCGCAGCCGTTTCCCCGGAAGATTCTCCAACGCTACACATTGAAGATACGATCCGGGCAGGTGCGGGTTTATGCGATCGCACCGCTGTAGAATTTCTCGCCCAGCTTGCCCCTAACTGTATTCAATCTTTAGTTAACTTGGGGGTTGCTTTTGATCGTCATGGTCAAGCCTTGGCTTTAACTTTAGAAGCTGCCCATTCTCGCAACCGCGTTTTGCACGCCGCTGACACTACAGGTAGGGAAGTTACCACTACCCTCACGGCTCAAGTATTACGTCGCCAGAATATTCAAGTCATTCAGCAAGCTTTGGCTTTAAGTTTGTGGATCGAACCCGAAAGTGGGCGCTGTCAGGGAATAAGCCTGTTTTATCAAGGTGAAATCACATGGGTAAGAGCTGGTGCTGTGGTATTGGCAACTGGCGGCGGCGGTCAGGTATTTGCCCAAACCACTAACCCGGCTGTAAGTACGGGTGATGGGGTAGCGATCGCATATCGGGCTGGAGCGATCCTGCGCGATTTGGAATTTGTGCAATTTCACCCCACTGCCCTGACTAAACCTGGTGCCGATCACTTTCTGATTAGCGAAGCTGTACGCGGTGAGGGGGCACACCTTGTGGATGACGAAGGGCGGCGTTTTGCCTTTGACTATCACCCTGCGGGTGAACTCGCACCCAGAGATATAGTCAGTAGAGCAATTTTCAGCCATTTACAACGTACCGCCGTTGATCTGGCGACTGCCCATGTGTGGTTGGATATGCGCCCCATCCCTGCCGACAAGATTCGTCACCGCTTTCCCAACATCATCAAAGTTTGTCAGCATTGGGGCATTGATGTCTTCCATGAACCAATTCCTGTGGCCCCTGCTGCCCATTACTGGATGGGCGGGATTGTCGCGGATCTGATGAATCGCACGAATATTAAGAGTTTGTACGCGGTGGGTGAAACCGCTAGTACCGGGGTGCATGGGGCAAATCGCCTTGCCAGTAATTCCCTGCTGGAATGTATTGTGTTTGGGGCCCAGATGGCTAATATTGAGTTGGAAAATATTGGGCTGCCGTCAGAAACACCAGTGCTGCCATTACGGAAATTTAGTGCTGATGCTAATGAGTGGCACATCCAGCAAGCACAGCTAGAAGCACTCAGGGAAAAGTTACCATGTTTAGTGTGGGAAAGTGCTGGTATTTGTCGGGAGCAATCACGGTTGGAAACTGCGATCGCCACTATTGAATCTTGGCAGCAAGATTTCGCGGCTTTGCATTTAAGTCAATTCTTGCTTGCTTTACGTCCCGCAGAACCAGCTAGTTTTGACTTACCAGATGTTGAACGGCAATTAGGACTTTGGGCAGAAACTCGCAATTTATTAGATGTGGCTGATTTAATTCTCAAAAGTGCTGTTTTTAGAACCGAAAGCCGAGGCGGACACTACCGTTTAGATTATCCTCAACCAGACCCAAATTGGCAAGTTCACACACTTATACAAACACATCATTGGTGGAAATCTCCACTATTGTCTTGATTGAAGTTTTCATAACAGGCGTTTATTTAAAGGCTTTTAATTCCTTATCCTATGGTCGCTGCGCCAAGGACAGGTGATGCTCCTACATCGTTACTACTAGTCCCCCCATGCCCGATAACTCGCTAGCACTATTGCTATCAACGGGTACCGCTACCATGCTGACTGTCGGGACCACCATAATTTGGTGGGATATATATGTCTTTTAAATTTTGAGAATTGACCTTGGGAGCGATTAAAACTTTGCTACTAGTAGTCGGCAAAGTATTAGCACTTGCACTGCTGAAAATACATGTGTAAGTGGCAATTTTAGGTAGTAGGATATAAGCACTTATACACAATATGATAAACTTTGTAATTCTGAAGTTAGTTTTCATAAATTTCAGTAAAATTACTAATTTTTAATTTCAAAACGTATTTTTTATGGTTCATCGTATATTTACTTACTTTTTCGTAAAAAGATTTCAACTTTATTAAATTCTTACAGTTAGTGTACAAGTCATGATGGTATCTACTTGTAATTAAAGATTAATCTGCTGGTATTAAATAGTTTTGATACTCAATTGGTATTCTTAAATATGCTGCTTTTACATCAGTCGAAAGTTAGATATGTTGATGAATCCTATAAGAATTTCGCCTAAATCACTATTTTATTAATAGTATCTTCATATTCATCAGTATAAACACTATGTTTTTAAAAAAACGTAGCTCATAAAAATCCCAGATAATACTTATTTATTTGTATAGTTTGAATTTAATTACAGTAAAGATAAAACAACTAAATTCCCAGATTACAAGAATTTTAAAAACGTTTGAACTATAAAATACTGTAATAAACCGAGTAAATATAAGTAGATTTTTTGAAATTAAAAATGCTTTTAAAATTAAGTTAGTTTCCTAATTACCCTAATTCTTTTGCTACTTACAGCAGATTGCAAGTTAATGAAGTACAAAAATACCCCTCCCTAACTCTCCCCGATAGATTGGGGAGGGAACTAGATTGGGAATTTCCCCCCTTGTAAAGGGGGGATTAAGGGGGGTAAGGATGTACTTCATTTAGATGCAAAATGCTGTATGTTCTTAGGTTTAGTCTTTAGGTAAAAATATTGACTAAACTGAGAAAAGTCTGGAGGCTTGACTCTTGACTAACTAAGCAAACTCGTAGCGATTTTTACCCAGACGCTTGGCACGATACATTGCTGCATCTGCTTGTTTTATCAAAGTTTCACTGTCTTGACTGTTGTATGGATAGACACTAATGCCAATACTGGCAGAGACTCGGATTGTATCGCCGTCTACAACAATTGGCTTGATAATACTGCTTAAAATTTTTTCAGCGACTTTAGCAGCTATTTGGACATTAGGAATTGCCCGTAAAATTACAGTAAATTCATCGCCACCCAAACGAGAAACTGTATCACTAGCGCGTAAAGAGTTGCTAAGTCGTTCAGCGATAGTCATTAGCAAGCGATCGCCTGTCTCATGCCCCAGAGTATCATTGACTTGCTTAAAGCCATCTAAATCAATAAACAACACTCCTAGCAACAAGTTGTCGTGTTGCGCCCCATGTAATAACTCGTAAAGTTGTTCGGCAAAAAATTTGCGATTGGATAGACCAGTGAGGGGATCGTGATATGCTAAATAACGCAAACTGTGTTCGTTGAGTTTTAATTCATCGTTAGAGCGGGATAGTTCATCAGCAGTACGCTTGAGATGTTCCTCCATGAGCTTGCGCTGAGTAATATCTCGGATCACCCCAACTAAAAATAAATTGCCAGCTGCATCTTTGTGGAGCGATCGCTTAGTGGCAATTTGATGAGTCTGACCATCTGCATTTGTAAATTCTTCTTCATGCTCTTGGGGTTGCTGAGTCTGGAAAACAAGATCATCCTGTTCTCGAAACACATCGGCTTCATGTTTAGGGAAAAAATCATAGTCTGACTTTTCAATTAACAACTTATTCGGATAACCGATAAATCGACAATACGCCTCATTTAAAACAATCCACTTATGTTGTTCATTTTTCACAAAAATTGGATCAGAAATTGTGTTGATTACATGATACAAAAATTCTTTAGAACGTTTCCACTCTTCCTGCATGTGGGCAATATTACTGGTCATCCAAATAGCTGAACTGCCAAAGCTAAATAGTGAGGGAATAATCGGTATCCACCAACCATACAAGAAAGCAAGGTACGCACTCAAGGTTAATATAAAACAAGAAACTAAGATACTGAGCAGGCTTCTAGTTGCGTGTCGTATCCGCCATGTCGTCACAGCTCCCAGATAAGACCAGATAAAAATCCACAAGCATTCCACTAAGTCAGGCCAGACTTTGAGTAAGGGTCGTCCTTGCAGAGCAGCGGAGATTAACTCACTAATAAAATAAGCTTGTAGTTGAATACCAGGTATAGACTTTGCCGTACCCATCAGACTGCTGGAGTAGGGAATAAATACAAAATCTTGAAGACTGGATGCAGTGGAGCCAATGAGTATAATCCGATCTTTAATTAAGTTTTCTTCGACTTTATCTGCCAGTACATCTTTCATCGATACCTGGCGAAAACTATCAAATTCTCCACATGAACTTTGACATTTAGGTTTGGGAAAATTGGTCAAAATTTGGTAGCCTTTATCATTAGCTCTTACATAAGCACCATCATTAGTCTGAAAACGAGTAAATACTGCCTTACCCAATTGCAAATACTCAGGGTTGCTTTTTGCTTTACTAGGAGTAATATTTTCTGACTTTAAATACAATAAAGCCAACTTCAAGGCAAAACTTTCGTGTGCCTGATTATCAACGTGCCAATACAACAAACTGCGACGGACTTTAACATCAGAGTCAAGCAGCACGTTGTTAAAACCCACTTGATTCTGATTTAATCCCAGTGGAGGTAAAACACTAACGTTTTTGTCATTTGCTAGTTGTTCAATACCAATCAAGTTGGGCATTGACTTATAAGCATTAGGCAGTTCTTGATTAACAGGCTTTACTGGCAAATTTCGGTAGATATCTAAGCCAATAGCACGGGGTTTGTGGACGTTTAATTTTTGCAACAGCTGGGCAATATTTGTATCTGGAATCGGCCAACCTACTTCGTTTAAATAAGCCTCATCAATCACTACGATAGTAATACGCTCTTCTGGCGATTCATATGGACGTAAGCGAAAAAATTGATCCAAAGCTGCCAACTCCAAAGATTGCAATAATCCGATGGAGTGCAAAAGCAGGACACAGACTGCAACGGTGGCGGCAGTAATTAACTCCCTGTGTCCTTGACGAAGCGATTGTTTCAGTCCAAAGATTAACTTCACACAATGCTTGCCTAGCTGCTGATTCATTCCCATTACCTAGTAGTCTGTCAAGAACTAATTGACGGATAGAGGCGCTAATGTTAATAACAATACTTTTCAAACAACCTCTAAGCTCGACTTTATCCATTTTTTGAAAACACCAACGCTGAAGGTGAAACCTTTGTGGGACAGTAGTTTTACTTTATGAAGTTCAACGATAACTAGTGACATGGAAAAGGTTTGTGCTAAAAAGCTAGGGTTTTTGCCGGATAAAGAAAACTTAGGTGCTCATTTTGGATAAAGTCGAGCTAAGGTGTTTACGGATAAAAGCCGCTGGAAAATTGGGAAAAAGCGTATTGGACAACACCTCTTGTCTATTACCAAAAATAAAAAAGCCAACTGGAAACAAACTTTGCTGTATTCATCCAGTTGACTATGGGGTGCGAACTACACGGTACCGCTAGGTCGGTGCAGGCTTCCTCAAGGCAATTACTTGAAATACTTGAAGTTACGGGGGCCTGTGTAACCAGAAACTTTCGCCAGTTCCTCTAAGTTTTGGACTGCGCTATACCTTGTACCATTGATGATCCAAGTGGGGAAGCCTTCAATTTTTGCAGCTTTACACTCGTCCGCTATCACGTTTGGATTATTGGCAGAAGCACACTCAACCTTAGCAATTTCCTTGTAAGCTTCTTTGCCAAAGATCAGCTTTTGTTCGTGGCAATGGGGACACCACCAAGCAACATATTCTTTAGCACCGATGTTTGTCAAGTGACGCGCCAGCTGAATTTCTGCTTCACCAGAAGTAGTGGTAATTTCCCAACCAACTCCAGGTTTAGGTTCCTTCTTGTTGGGATCAAAAGAAATTTTTACGGGTTGTCCAGAAGTTGATTCAACTTGGTTATCAGCTACTGGATTCACGCCAGCATAGACGCCTAAAGTCCCAATCAGCGTTACCATCCCCACAATAATGGCGGTAAAGAAGATTTGCCCAATATCCTCCCAAGTCCGACCGATAATTGTCAGTACCAAAAGACTAAGAGAAAACAAAGCTGAACCGATACAGTAAAGACAAGTTGCTTTGATTTGAAATGCCAGCAGGTACATTAAGTAACCACTAAAGACAGACATAGCGATCGCTCCAGCCAGCAGCAGCAACCAGGTCAAGTTTTCTAAATTTGAGCGCGGCTGTTTATTTTGCTCTCGGTTAACTGCCAAGGGAGCTAAAGCCAGTACTACCATACTGGTGTATGCCAAAAACCCAAATAAGGCTAATGGCTGACCAAAAACTGTTGCCCAAGCACTGGAAAGCACATCATTACAGCCTTTGACACCAGCCTGTGCCACACAAGCTGCACTGTTTCCTGTTAACTTTTCTATGGTGAGATAACCTGTTGTCAGGGCACCACATCCAGCGATCGCGGCAATCAATGGCCGCGACCATCTATGAATCCAAGGAGTAGAACGGCGGCGAATCATAAACTGCTATTGGGGATTGAAGATTGGTAAAAGTTAGAGTTAAGAGTTAAGAGTGAGGAGTAAAAAGTTAAGAATAAGGAGTTAGGAACAATTAATTTAAAACTCATAACTCATAACTCCTAACTCTCTTTCGCCACTCGCTAAGAATGTAACTTCACTTGTTCTGCTGATTTGCTTTCACCTTTGGAGTTCCAATTGCGACGTGCAGCTTCCACAAATTGGCTGACGCGAATTGGGTCTATTGGTTGCTCTATGCGTCCGTGACGTTTCAGGGAACTGGAAACTATTACACCATCTGCTGACTGCATCAATGTATCAATATTTTCCCAATTGGCCCCACTACCGATAAACACTGGCGTGCCAGCTGCTGCATCACAAGCTAGTTCCAAATCTTCTAAGTTAGGAGGGCTACCAGTAGCCCAGCCTGACAAAATCACCCCGTCTGCTAAACCCCTTTCAATGGTGTCTTTCACAGCGACTGTGAGATTTGGAGAACTCAAAGGACGGGCGTGCTTTACCAACACATCGGCCAGGATTTTAACATCAGAGCCTAACTCCCGTCGATAGCGGAGTAGCTGATAGGCTTCTCCCTCAATTAATCCCTGGTCGGTTGCCATCACCCCTGTGAGAACGTTGACACGGATAAATTGCGCTTGTACACAGCTAGCGATCGCCATTGCACTTTTGGCGTCGTTTCGCAAAACATTTAAGCCTATAGGCAAAGGCACCAAATTTTGTATCCGCTGCACCACAATGGTCATGGCACTCACGACCACTGGATCAACTTGGTTCTTGGTAAACGGCGCATCGAAAAAATTCTCCACGATCAGTCCGTCAACCCCTCCGCTTGCCAGGGCTGCGGCTTCTTGTTCGGCGCGGTCAATCACCGTTTTTAGGCTACCTCCCCAACGAGGTGAGGTCGGCAGTGGTAGTAGGTGAACCACGCCAATAATCGGTGAGCGAGTTTTAAATAGTTGATATAAGTCCACGTCTTTAATCCGCCTCGCAAAGTCCAGAGTCCACAATTTTTTGACTATTGACTATATGACCCTTGACTCTTGACTTCTCATTAACTAGTCAAATGTGTTTTATGATAGTCGGTTTCCTGCCTCCTTCCTCAGATGGAAATTGGCATCAAACCTCCCATAAGATATGTTAAGATAAAACTTGGCTACAAGAGGAGTTTGCCACTCACTAGACGCGAGGCAGCTTTCCGTGGTTTAGGCGTCTCGTCCGCGCACTGTCGTAGGACTTGCCAATCGCCAGGGTAGTATTACTGCTTTATAGGCGTAGTCGCTTTCGTCGATTTCCCTGAGGGTAGCGACTTCTCACAACAAGCCCTTTGGGCGGCTTCCCGATGGGTAGGTTAACAACGCACACGCTGCGGTAATGTAAAATACCAATAGGCGAATTGTTAAAAAAGATTACGAGTGTCAAATGTACCCAAAGACACTTCAATTTACCCTGGGGAACAGATTGATAGGAATATCATAACATGACCTCTATTTTTATTTATTGATAGGGTTATGAGTCCACAGACAGTTACTGACAGTGGGAATTTGCCCCTGCACTGTTTTCATGAGGATGCTGATAGCAAAAAAGCGAAGTTAGCACTGGAATGTTTGACTACAAGAAAAAAATGAAGATTTTTTCAAAATATGGGTGAAAAGCCAACAATTGCCATTTCTCACTTGGGCTGCGAGAAAAATCGAATTGATACAGAACACATGCTGGGAATGCTCGTAGAAGCAGGCTACGGTGTAGATACAAATGAAGAATTAGCAGATTACGTTATTGTTAATACCTGTAGTTTTATAGAAGCAGCGAGACTTGAATCTGTCAGAACTTTGGTAGAACTGGCAGAGGCAAATAAAAAAATTGTAATTACTGGCTGTATGGCGCAACACTTCCAAGAACAACTTTTGGAGGAGTTGCCCGAAGCAGTAGCGGTGGTGGGCACAGGCGATTATCACAAAATTGTAAATGTAATTGAGCGTGTTGAACTTGGCGAGCGGGTCAAACAGGTTAGTATCGAACCAACCTACATTGCTGACGAAACTACACCGCGCTATCGCACGACAACCGAAGGCGTAGCTTACCTGCGGGTTGCAGAAGGATGTGATTATCGTTGTGCATTTTGTATAATTCCTCATCTTCGAGGAAACCAGCGATCGCGTACTATTGAATCTATAGTCGCCGAAGCGGAGCAGTTAGTTAGTCAAGGGGTAAAGGAAATTATTCTGATTTCCCAAATCACCACTAATTACGGTTTGGATATTTACGGTAAGCCAAAGTTAGCCGAATTACTTCGGGCTTTGGGGAAAGTAGATATACCGTGGATCAGAATGCATTACGCTTATCCCACGGGACTGACCCCAGATGTGATAGCGGCTATCCAAGAAACACCCAACGTCTTGCCTTACCTGGATTTGCCCTTGCAGCATTCTCATCCAGAGATTCTCCGCGCCATGAACCGTCCTTGGCAAGGACGGGTAAATGATGGGATTATAGATCGCATCAAAACGGCGCTACCAACAGCCGTACTGCGGACAACATTTATTGTTGGTTTCCCAGGAGAAACAAGCGAGAATTTTGAGCATCTACTAGAGTTCGTCCAGCGGCATGAATTCGACCATGTTGGTGTCTTCACCTTTTCCTCAGAGGAAGGAACCCCAGCTTACAAGTTACCAAATCAGTTGCCCCAATTGGTGATGGACGAGCGCCGATACCAACTTATGGAACTCCAGCAACCGATTTCTCAAAAGAAAAATCAACAGGAAGTAGGCAAAATCGTTGATGTCCTGATTGAGCAAGAAAATCCTGAAAGTGGTGAATTAATCGGTCGTTCAGGTAGATTTTCCCCAGAGGTTGATGGTCTGGTGTATGTCAAAGGCCAGGCAAAGTTAGGAACCATCGTGCCAATAGCGATTCACCACGCTGATACATACGACCTCTATGGTCAAGTAGTCAATAACTAAATTGTCATTTGTCTTTTGTTAAATGACCCTTAAGGTTCGCCCTTCTGGTGAGATATTTCCTCATGGGGGTTTTCCCTAAGATTCCGCTGGCTGACTAATGACTAAATGACTAATCCAAAAATCCTTAGAAAAAATTTAGGACGAATTAATGACTCTTTCATTTCAAGAATTAGGCATTTCCCAAGAACGTGTCGAACAACTAGAAAAAATCGGTTTTACCGAACCAACTAACATTCAAGTGCAAGCAATTCCCCAATTGCTAGCTGGTCGTGATGTGGTAGGTCAATCTCAAACTGGAACAGGCAAAACAGCAGCATTTTCACTGCCAATTTTAGAGCGGCTAGATATTAATCAAAAAGCCGTACAAGCCATAGTTTTAACGCCAACTCGTGAATTAGCAATGCAAGTTCACGATGCGATCGCTCAGTTCATCGGCGATGAAGGATTGCGAGTGTTAGCAATCTACGGTGGTCAATCAATTGACCGCCAAATGTTACAACTCAGACGTGGTGTTCACATGGTTGTGGGCACTCCAGGACGGGTGATCGATTTGCTTGATCGTGGCTGTTTAAAGCTCGATCAAGTCAAGTGGTTTGTGTTGGATGAAGCTGATGAAATGTTGAGCATGGGCTTTATTGATGATGTAATAAAAATCCTCTCTCAAGCGCCCGTCGAACGCCAAACAGCTTTATTCTCGGCAACAATGCCACCATCGATTCGGATGTTGGTGAACAAGTTCTTGCGATCGCCTGCAACTGTCACCGTTGAGCAGCCAAAAGCCGCTCCCAACAAGATTAATCAGGTAGCTTATCTGATCCCCCGTCACTGGACAAAAGCCAAAGCTTTACAGCCGATTCTGGAAATGGAAGATCCAGAAACAGCTTTAATCTTTGTCCGCACCAGACGCACCGCCGCAGAACTCACTAGTCAGTTACAAGGCGCTGGTCACAGTGTAGATGAATACCACGGTGACTTGTCCCAACAAGCGCGGGAACGGTTATTGAGCCGCTTCCGTAACCGTCAAGTCCGCTGGGTGGTAGCAACTGATATTGCCGCCCGAGGGTTAGATGTCGATCAACTCTCTCACGTAATCAACTACGACTTACCCGATAGCGTAGAAACCTACGTCCATCGCATTGGTCGTACTGGTCGTGCTGGTAAAGAAGGAACAGCAATTTCTTTAGTACAACCATTTGAGCGGCGTAAACAGCAAACATTTGAACGTCATAACCGCCAAAATTGGCAAGTGCTAACGATTCCCACACGGGCACAGATTGAAGCGCGACACATCCTGAAATTACAAGAACAGGTGCGGGAAGCTTTGACAGGTGAGCGTTTGGCTTCATTCTTGCCGATTGTCAGCGAACTGATTGAAGAATACGATGCTCAAGCGATCGCCGCAGCGGCATTGCAAATCGCTTACGATCAAACTCGTCCCGCTTGGTTGAGTTCAGACGTGGAAATTCCCCAAGAGGAATCTTCTGCTCCCAAACCCAGACTCGGCAAGCGTCGTGAATCTTCCAGCGATCGCCCTCGTTCTGCATGGAAATCAGATAGCAGCAATGGTGAAGAAAGACATTCTTCTCCCAAGCCAAAACTGCGGACAAGTGGGCAGGATTCTTCTGCATCCCCTAGTAAAAAGATAGGTTCACCTACAGCTAGGGAATCAGCTTCT
The DNA here is from genome assembly GCF_036917275.1 of Nostoc sp. GTDB lineage: Bacteria > Cyanobacteriota > Cyanobacteriia > Cyanobacteriales > Nostocaceae > Nostoc. The sequence goes on along the minus strand of NZ_JBALDF010000057.1, from coordinate 30,073 downwards.
TAGTCAAGAGTTAAAAGTTAATCAATTTTGGATTTTAGATTTTTTCTTCAATCCAAAATCCAAATCTAAAATTGGAGAGTTGAGAGTTAAAAGTCAAGATTTTGACTTTGGCTCTTGACTTTTTGGCTTTTTGGGTAACTTTTTCTACCCCTTTGTAAGAAGATGAATTAAAGATGCATTCTTCCTGGTCTTATGTTCACTATCCCAGACTTAGAGCAACTACAAGCAGAGCATCCAGAATGGCAGATGGAGCTAGTAGACGGAAATATAGTTCTTATGGGTCCATCAGATTATGAGTCAGAGGAGATAGGTGCTGAGTTAACTAGATTACTCGGCAACTGGGTGCGCCCACAGCGTCTAGGACGGGTAACGGGTTCTAGCGCGGGTTTCATTTTGCCTACACTAGAAACTGAAAACGGGAAAGAAGCTGATAACGAAAAACGAAATCTCCGCGCTCCTGATGTATCTTTTGTTCGGGCTGATCGACTGAAAACAAGCAAGCGCGACTTTGTGGAACTCGTACCTGACTTGATGGTAGAGATAAAATCTAAGTCAGACCGGATCAAACCATTAGTAGAAAAGATTCAGTTATTCTTACAACTCGGATCTACGGTTGGTATCCTCATTGATCCTGACAAATTGACGCTCACAGTTTATCAACTCAACCAAGAACCAATAGTTTTGCAGGACAACGACAAACTGACACTACCAGACTTATTACCAGGTTGGGAGCTAGTAGTGTCAGAAATTTGGCCTCCTGTGTTTGAGTAGTTCAAAAATATTACAGCCAAGGACGACTAACTAGTTCTAATTCTCCAATTTCATCGTCGCTCAATCTCCAGCCCAAAGCACCAGCATTCTGCCGCACCTGTTCGGCTGTCTTCACCCCAGCAATCGGAATAACGTTCCCCTGAGCAATTAACCAGTTGAGAGCAACTTGGGCAGGGGTGCGATCGTATTTTTCCCCGAAGTTGCGTAGCAAAGATATGACTGGGGCAATTTTTTGCAGACCTTCTTTCTTAAATCGTGGGTCTATTTTCCTCGCACCAGTAGGGGTTTCAGCACTATCAATACTGTACTTGCCTGTGAGTAATCCTTGTGCTAGAGGACTATAAGCCAAGATAGTCACACCCAAATCACGCGCAGTTGCCATAATACCTTTGCTTTCAATTTGGCGACTGAGTAAAGAATAACGGACTTGGTTCACAGCCAAAGGCACTCCACGGGCTGCCAATATTTGATGCACGTCTCGCATTTGCTCTGCTGAGTAATTACTCACACCAACTGCGGCAATTCTACCCCGCTTCACTTCATCCGCTAGGGCATTCATCAAAGTTTCTTGGCTTAAAAAGAAAGCAAAAGGCCAATGCACTTGGTACAGAGCAATTCTATCCAGTTGTAGGCGTTTGAGACTCTCTGTTAAAGCATCAGAGACGGATTGGGCTGTAAATCGCCACGGTACAGGGCCAAATTTTGTGGCTATTTGCACAGGTTGTTGTGTCTGTTGCAGAAATTGTCCCAAAAATTTCTCGCTTTTTCCCATTCCGTAGATTTCGGCAGTATCAAAGAAGGTAACACCAGCCTCTAAGGCTGCTGTAAAAGCTTCTTGTAACTGTTCTGGGCCATAGCGATCGCCATAATTCCAAAATAGTTTATCACCCCAAGCCCAAGTGCCTATGCACAAAGGTGTAACAACTGGGCGATTTTGCCCCAATGTGATGTTTTCCACGGTTGCAAAATTTAGTTTATTTACATTTCTTTACTTTTATAGTGTATCGTTACAGATTAAGGTTGGGTGTGGGGAAGTTGATGTGGTATTTAAGAGAGTGCGATCGCTACCATTTACTCACAACTATTGATTGTGGGTAGGCGTAGCCCGTCATAGATATCGCAGTTTGCATAAAAATTTACAAATTACACCTGACAATATATCTATTCTCAGAATTAAGGGAGGTTCTTAGCCTCCCTTTTATAATAGTTGAGTGTATTTACTTGTATTTATGAATTAGATGATTTATCCTGCTTGGCTTTTTTGATTAATTCCATGTAGACATTAATCTCACTGATTTCTACGTCATGCTCAACTCTGGTTACTTTCCATTTCTCCTTTTTTAAGTAAACTTCCTCTCCTACTCTGGGAGTAAATTGGAGATCGTAGAATTTTTTTAGAAAATCTTTTTGATTTTCTTCCCATAATATTACTTTGGCTGGTTCTTTGCTCATTGCTTATGCCTTTTTGATTACTAAATGAAGCTAAGTAGTTGGATGACATACATACGGCAAGTTTATCTTACTAATTCAATGAAATAGCGTAGTTAAAACCACATTTTAATATTGATATTTTATGTGGTTTGATTGCGTCCGATAAAGTTACAGGGCAATGCGAGAACTTTAGTAAATTTTACTATTGGGTATATTTGAAAACATTTCTCCGTGTGTTGGGGTTAGAAAAATAAGTAAAATCCGTCAAACTAACGTCAAACTAAGAGTTATTGCCGTTGATCAATACTGATTAATACAGTCATTTAGCAACACCAAAATTTTTATACTCCCTAATATACTTAAATGGAAAAGGGATTACGGTACTTTGCCCTGTGCGGACAAAATCAACATCCATAGTTTCAAGGAGTTGTCTGAATATCAGTTTTGAGTCATCCACCGCCACGATTTTACGAAGATGACAGGCATCTTTGAAAGAGAATTGCACCTTTTCTTTTCGGTCTCCAACAAAGTAATAAGCTTCTTTTTCGGTTTCACCAAAATATTTTATGTTAAGAGAAGCGTCGAATAAATCTTCTTTGCTCTGGTTATCCTGGGGGAACTTCAATCGAATTTGATATTGGTCGAGAAGGTAATCTCTAAAACGAGTAGCCTCACTTGTACTACTGATATCAATATCCTTGTCTCCTATCTTCCTTGTTGTTCCCAAATACTGTGCGATTAAAGACTTAAAATCTCCTTTCGATATAGGTTGGCTACCAATTTTTATAAGTTCCAATGATAATAATTTAAATTTTTCAATATCAAGGTCAGATAGTTCTTGTAAAAATTCTTCAACTATATCAGCTAACTCATTTCCATTTCGCTTGTTTTCGGGAAGTTCAGTTTCGATTTCCCTAAGAATAGCTTCAATTTTAGAAAGGTGAGGAATACTGATTTCATCGGTTATAAATATCTGATTTATCTCACCAGCATCAGAAACAACAAGGCCTTCTAATGTCTCGATTTTATCTCCAGAGCTATCCTCTGTCATGAATTTTCTATATTTATCAAACTTTTGCCAGTTAAATAATATATCTTGACCATCTATTTCGTAAAATTCAAAATTACCATTTGGTTGAATTTCCATAAAAATTACGTGGTCTGTATCTTCATCCCAAGCAGCAAAAGTCCAAATTCCTTTTAGTTGAAGTTTACCCCAATCAAACAAGTTCAATGTTCGAGAGCTAATATCACGCTTTATAAGCTGTTCCTTTATAATTGTTTTAACAATAGGCTTAGAAACATTTTTAGTTGATTCAATTGTCAGATGTTGCCGCTGAAATTTATCTATTGAAGGGAGGTATTCGTCCTTTTGCCCGCTTTTTTCATAAAATTCGGCATCATGTATAATTCTAAAATTTAGAGTGTTTTCTTTATCACGTTTACCGACGGTGATTAGTTTTTCATCAGTGATATAAGGAAGAAGAAATTCTTTCAGTGTAATTACTAAATTAGTAGAATCTTCATCATTAACTCTATCAACTATATGTATTGCCTGACCATCTAGTTTTGAGTGAAGTTGTTTTGGACTTTTAAGCAAAGTATTTTTGAGTTCAATGCTGCGATCAATTTCAAGAGTGGAAAAATTAACACTCATGTATTCAGATAGATATTCTTGAATACTATTGAAAACTTGAAACAAAATACCTGCTCGGCTTTTCTCAAATTTCTCTATACTTTCAAACTCAAGAAAATTAGTATGAAGCTTTTTACCTTGTTTACCGCATTGTATGTAAGACCTTGTAGGATCTGTATCTTTACCATCAGATGGAAGCCTTCTTCTCAGAGTTCCTGTGCCACTATGGAACACATATTCAGGTCTTTTAAGAATTTTTTTTAATTCTGCTGTGCCTTTATATTCTTTTAATATGGAAACCTTTTTTCGATAAGAGGCTACACTAACTTTCAATAAGAATTCATTTTTTTGACTCTCATCACGACTAAGAGTTATTTCAGCAACGCCAATCGCATCATAAAGCTTGTTTGTCAATGGAGGAGCTTTAAGTAATGCTCCAGTCAGATTTGAGAAATGTAGATGTTTAAATTTAGATCGTGATGAACCTAGAGAGTTAATTAACAAACGGGCAAGTGTTACTTCACATATACATTCATCATTTCCAGTATAAACAGCCTGGGGTTTTACCTCAATTGCAGATACACTAGCAAATTTAGGATCAGTTCTAAGTTTTTGAAGTAATGCGTAAGTATCATTCGATTTTTTATCAAACATAGCATAGGCATATTGAGCATATCCAACGGACATGGCTTTATAATCTTCGCCTATAATGCAATCCAGTTCTTCTGCTCCCCACCATTTGCTATTTTTGTCTCGTTTGAAACGGATAAAAACAAAATCTCTTTCAATAGCATCAATATGAAAATTTATCTTTAGTCTATTTGTAAGAATGCTCATGTTAAAAATTCATTCACAAGAAATTTAAGCGCTAAATTATCGATTTTATCATTTTTACAGAGATAGGGAACTTCTATAATTTTTCCGCCAAATGATGGAATCGGTTGAAAGGGAGTGTTGGAAGAACCAAGAATGTTGATAACAAAAACCCTTTCTGCTCCAACAATCGCCATTTTTTCACAGATTTTATCAATTATTTCATCAGCTTTTACTGCAACCCGATCATTCCATAGCTTGAAGTCTATATAGATATTTTGCTCTGTTTTAAAGTCAAAGAGTTCAAATTCATTTACATTCAGTTCTAGTAAGGGAATATTTAAAAGGTTTTGAAAAATATGTTTCCCACATACTTCGCCTAATGCCCCTTTATAAATATTGTTGAACATGGGAGGGGTCAACATTAGTTGAGATTTAGGAAATGTTGTTGCCCAGCCAGAATCAGTGAACAATTTCTGAAAACTATCGATTTTCATCAACTCAGAAAGACGGGCAGTTCGTTCGCTCACTTCTTTAGTTTCTCTTTTTCCGTAGTCATCAGAAAAGAAAACTTCGATATCATCATAGTCATTTTCATGCGAAAAATAATATGAATCGGCAGGTTTTGGCAAATGCAGGTAAATATTATTCCAGTTAATATTGCATTCTGACTCTTTTGTAATACCTGGTTGATAAAGAACTTGTTCTCTTAGTTCTTGCCACTTTTTAACGCTCTGTTTTGTCCACGGCGTACTCAGTTGGCGACGTATGTAAACAGCAGTTTGATTGCTTTTATGGGATGCACGGTTTTGTGCTTCTATTAAATCTTCAGATCGGTTAGTCGATTCACCTGCTGATTCAAGGAGAGCAGTATATTCACGAATAGGAATTACATCTTCTGGTAGAGAAAACCCGATTAAATGTTTTCGGATAGAAGTGTCAGCAAGAATATGAATTGTTGGAGCCTTCATATTGGTACGACATATTCGACCTAGTGCCTGAATAATGATTTTATTTAAGTAACGTGAATAAGCATTTGTATTGTATAGGCTGATGAAGTCTTCAGCCTTTCGTCTAGGCTTATATCTTCCTATATATCTATGAAAAGCTTCATCTAGCTTGCTCTTAAACTGGTTTAGTGATAAATCTCCATTCTCGCGAATAAATTCCAATTGAAAAATATATTTTATAAATTCATCATCATTTATATTGTTCCCAAATATATTAACAAGAATATTTGTTGGGTTATCTAAATATATCCCGTTAATATCCATGTTTGAATGCCTGGGAAAGCTATTAATATGTATTGGTTCTAGACCAGAAGGAACCGGAAATTGTAAATTTTGTCCAACTCCAATTGTTTGGTATGCAGAAATAATAAATCGGCGTTTATTATCTTTTAGCTCATTGAGCAGTTTTTCTTTATTTTCTTCAAAGTTATTTCCACTAAGTACAAAGAATGTATCAGCCACGGAACCTTCAATAGTATTTTGATGGCTATCCAATAAAAATTCCGCATATTTATGCAATATATGCAGGTCGAACTTTGGGTCGGAAGGCTTTGGTAATTTACTAAAAAGACAAAGGAACGCATGACAATCAGGATTATCCAAAAAATATTTCCATGCTGTTAAAGCTCTTACATAACGGCAAAATGAAAATTCAATACTCTCCTCATCATCATTAGTAATTGTATGGCGAAGAGTATTCCATAAATCCTGGGCTACTTCTCGATCATTGAAAAGTTCTTCAAACTGTTTGATTGCTTCTTTTTGTGTATCTGTCCCAATAAATCTAGTTTTTATAGAGACTTGATTATATCCTTGAGTCGCTTCGTTATATGCGTTTTTAAGTTTAATAAGAGCATCATCTTTAATACGTATAAATGAATCTCCCAAACGAGATTTCAGATACTTAAGATCATAATTGCCAATGTTTGTATAAAGCCCAGCAGTAGCTGAAATACCGACTACCAAAGCTTTTGAGCAAACTCCAGCCAAAAATAATTCGGGTGTACGGCTGAAGTTGAACATATATATTTTTGATAATGTATCATGCTCATCACTATCGACGATATCATAGTAACGAAACCCCCTATCATAAAAAGTCTGATTTTGGATTGTTCCTTGATAGGGTTGCAAGCCATACGGCAAATCATCTTCAAGAATTTTACGGGTTAAAAATTCGACATCTTTAAGGTGAAAATTATTAAGAACTGTCTGAATAGCTAATTTAATGGGAAAAGTTTCTTGTCCGCCTTTATCTTCCTCTTTTAAACGACGATAGTTATTGGCTAAATACTTAATTCCTATCTGAAAATATGATAAATAGCCAGTAATGCTACTCAGCAATTCTTGTATGTCAATACCCGTATTTTTATCTTTAATATTAAAAGCATTAATCCAATTTGTACGGCTATTTATATCTCCAATCATCTCTACGCGTTGATTTCGATCCAATACATTATGAAATTTATAATCATAAAAAAGAAAGTTTCTTTCATTAGTTGAAAAATTCTCATGAGATTTACAGATATGCTGTAATTGATATTTTTTGAATATATAATTTGCTTTCTCTCGTAATGATTCAATCTGTTCTCGTAGAGATAGCCAGTTTTTACCTGAAGATTGCTGCTTTCGCCATTTTGATTCTTGTAAAAGTACTTCAGGGCATTCGGTTTGCATCAGATGATTATGAATATTTAAGAATAAATCAATAAGATCCACTCGATTTCTTAACCCAGATTGAATAATATTTTTTAGTACAGCTTCTTTGGTAGTATCAAACTCATCAATAAAAATAAGTGATTTATTAATGAACCGCTCAGAGAAGTAATATGATGGTTCGATAAGTGTTGTGTTTTGAGCAACGAACTTATCTATACTAAGAAATAAAATAGTTTTATCATCTGTAAATACTGCGGGATAAAGTTCTCCAATCCATTGGTAATCTTGATTGTTTTTTACTGCTGACAGACGGGCTTTTTTCGTTTTAAAATTTTCTGACAATGTTCTTTTAATAATGTCTCGGAATGCTGGCTCAAGATTTCTACGAATATCTGTTTTAATGTTTTCCTTAAAATCGCTAGGTAATTGCTCATTTTCGAGCATTTCTATATATTTTTTTAGTTGTAAATATATTTTATTTTTAAATTTATCAGGAATTTGTTGGTCAATGTTTAGTAAGTTTTTGATAACAGGGTCGACATTAGAATCAATAAAAAGAACATATTTTTCAAAATCTTCCTCATTTCCATTGGCGATAAAATGTTTTTTTAGTTCGTCGATGGGTAGGTTTTTCTTGAGGTTCGTAATAAACAGAATTTTTCTCTTTTGCTTGGCAAATTCCTTGTAATTAGAAGATAGAAACTTTAGAACAATGTATGTTTTACCCGACCCAGTTGCCATACTTAGAAGAAGCAGCCCAAGATTATCTTTTTTACAGTATTGGTTTAATATTTCTTCCATATACCTGATAAATTTAATAAAGTTGAAAAAAGTTGGATGTAAATGCTACATATAAATAGTGATCGCCAACTATGACACTAGTATTAGCGATAAAAGACAGGGGTAAGCAACTATCTCAGTTAGCCTCTATTAATGCTCAATCACGTTTAATCTAGTTATGGTTGCACAACAAGCCCTGAATAACCAAAAAGTTTTATGTACGTTATGCTGCGGTGTCTACTGCCAAACCCAAAAATTGATGCCCCGAAATTAGTAGTTTTTTGGAATATTGAACAGTTTATATTTAATTAAAGAGACTATATTCCATAAACTGTACAAAAAAGTAGCTATGGCAAGCGGTGAAATATTTGATACCGAAAAAAAATCTTTATCTGTGCCAAGGGTAAACCTGCTGACCATGTTTCGGCTGGGTTTATTTCAAATGGGGTTGAGCATGATGTCCATTTTGACTCTGGGCGTACTCAACAGACTCATGATTCAAGAAATAGCAATTCCGGCAACGCTGGTATCAGTAGTTCTAGCACTGCCCTTATTTGTTGCTCCTTCCCGTGTCTGGTTCGGACAGATATCGGATGCCAAGCCGTTATGGGGATACCACCGCACAGCTTATGTTTGGGTAGGCGCGGCAATATTTGCGATCGCAGCATTTTTAGCTATACAAGTAATGTGGCAGCTCAATCTTGCCGCAAGTAGTGCAGGTGGTTGGGTATGGACAACCCAAACAATCGGCTGGACAGCACTTTTGGCTTTAGTTTTCGCTATATATGGTCTAGGAATTTCTGCTAGTGGTACTGCCTTTGCTGCTTTGTTGGTGGATATATCTGAAGAAGATAACCGTTCCAAAGTAGTCGGCGTAGTTTGGTCGATGCTAATGGTGGGGATTATTGTCGGGGCAATTATCAGTGGCAGCTTGCTAAAACAGCTAACGCCAGAAGCAACCGTAGAAACCTTACAAGGAGCGGTCAACAGGTTATTTTTTATCGTCCCAGCAATTGTATTTGGTTTAGCGATCGCAGCGACATTGGGCGTAGAAAAAAAGTACTCCCAATACTCAACTCGTTCCACACTGGTGAACCGGGAAGACAGTATTACTCTAGGCAATGCTTGGAAAATATTGACAGCTAGCCCACAAACAGGTATATTTTTCACCTTTTTATTGGTGATGACTATCAGTTTGTTTATGCAAGACCCGATTTTGGAACCTTATGCCGGTCAAGTGTTTAAAATGCCCCTAGCGGAAAGTACCAAATTAAATATTTTTTACGGAACGGGTCTACTGATTGCCTACGGGGTTACTGGCTTTTACATTATACCGCGTTTGGGTAAGCGTAGAACTGCACGTCTAGGCTGTATGTTGGTAGCATTCTGTTCAATATTGCTAGGTATATCAGGATTCACAGCTAATGCAGCAGTTCTCAAACTAGGGTTGGTATTGTTCGGTTTAGCCACAGGTTTCTTAACTACAGCAGCAATTAGCTTGATGTTGGATCTCACCGCAGCCGAAGCCGCAGGTACATTTATTGGGGCATGGGGATTAGCGCAGTCCCTCTCTAGAGGTGTGGCGGTGGTAATCGGAGGTACAGTTTTGGATATTGGACGCAGGCTGCTACCAAGCCTAGAACTAGCTTATGGACTGGTATTTGCCCTAGAAGCCGTGGGAATGGTGCTGTCGATTTGGTTTCTGAATCGGGTAAACGTCACAGAATTTCAAACCAGTACAAAGCTGGCGATCGCTTCGGTTTTAGAAAGCGATTTAGATTAAACTAGAAACTTAAACCAACCCGAATCTTAGATCAGGGGAGTCTTTGCGCGAGAATTAATCAATGAGTGATTTTTGGACAACAATTCTTGATTTTGCCCAAATTACCACTACCAGAGTGGGCAAGCAGCTAATGCAAGATTTTGGGCAAGTACAGGCTGACCAAAAAGCTGATGGTAGTTTGGTGACGCAAGCAGATAAATGGACAGATCAGGAAATTCGGGATGCAATCGCTTCTAATTTCTCTGGTTACGGCATTTTGAGCGAAGAGAGCGATCAGTCATTCCCCGGTACGGAGTGGTGCTGGGTAATTGACCCTTTAGATGGTACAACCAACTTCACACGCGGCATTCCCATCTGGACAATTTCTCTGGGTTTACTGTATCAAGGCACACCCATTTTTGGGTATGTTTACGCGCCAACCTTGAATCAAGCTTTTCATGGTTTCTGGGCAGGTTCATCTGGTTTAGCAACGCCAACAGGAGCATTTCTCAATCACCACCCCATCCACACGAGTGCTGATAGTCCCAGCAACAATCACTTTTTTAACCTTTGTTCTCGTAGCACCGCAGTGATCAAAAACGGCTTTCCCTGCAAAATTCGGATGTTGGGTGTTGCTAGCTATAACTTTTTGACGGTTGCGACTGGAGCAACATTAGGTGGTATTGAGGCGACACCAAAAGTTTGGGACTTAGCAGGGGCTTGGGTAATTGTCCAGGCTGCTGGTGGGGTTTGGTTATCGCTCAATTCTGAGCCGTTTCCTTTATCACCAGGAGAAGATTATAGCGATCGCTCTTTTCCTACCCTTGTTGTCAGTCGTCCCGAATTAGTTCCGGTATTTCAACCTTTTCTAGATGATGTAAAAATTTAACTAGTCCGCCGCCGCTCTTGTACCTGCAAAGAGTGATTTTGTCAACCAGCCTGTTGAGCAGCGACATACCCGACATTAAAGTTAACAAAGCCCTAGTCAGACAAAGAATTGAGTATAAATAAAACTGGTAATAATTCTGATTTTAGTGCAATACCAGTGTAGTTACTAATTTAAGTACCGTTGTGACTTCCATCACACTGCTTGATTTAGTATAAATAATTTTATGTTGTCTAATTTAGATTTAATTCGAGAGTTTGTGCAAAACTCTATCCAGAAAAAAGAAGTTTTGTTGTCAAATCCTTCTTTGACAGCGCAAACAGTGTACAAGACTAACCAACTGACACTAAAAGCTGAAGGTGTGATTGCCACCGTCCAACTATCTAACCCACTATCTGAATTCTGGATTTCTCCAAAATCATCCCATTGGGAATTGATAAATCAGGCATTAGCAGAATATAGTTATCTCCTTAAAGGAAAAGTAGATAGTCGGGGTTTCTATCAGTATCAATACTGCGAAGCTCCCAAAGGCTATGAGATGCACTGTACTAAATCTGTGCTTCTATGGCGAGCTTGGTGGAAATATCGCAAGTATACTTTAAGACCAGGGATTCCGTTAGAACTTCTGATCAGGACACGAGAATCATGGTATCCAATTAGAGATTTAATCATTAGCGACGGACTTCTTTATATCAAAACTTTAGGAAGCGAGATAGCACTTGACTCAGATGACCTGGTTACTTGGTTAAGTAAAATTAATGTAAGTTCCCAAAATTAAAGAAATATCTAAGTAAGTAGGCGTGAATAATTAAAAATTTGTAGTAAAAGGACGTGAAGAAAAATGAAAGGACTTTGGCTGGAAAACAAGCAGTTGCAATTACGCACGGATATTGCCATTCCTGAACCACCACAGGGAGAAGCCTTGGTACGCGTCTTGCGTGCGGGTATCTGTAATACTGACCTGGAACTACTCAAAGGCTACTATCCTTATAGTGGTATTTTAGGTCATGAATTTGTCGGCGTCGTCGAACAAGGACCAGAACACTTAGTTAACCAACGTGTGGTTGGAGAAATCAACGCTGTGTGTGGGCATTGTCGGTTTTGTCGCAGCGGACAACCAACTCACTGCGAAAATCGCACAGTTTTGGGTATTGTCAACCGTCACGGAGCTTTTAGTGAATATCTCTGTTTGCCGGTGGAGAACCTGCATCCGGTACCTGAGAATGTCCCAACAGAAGTAGCAACATTTACTGAACCTTTAGCAGCAGCTTTGGAAATTCAGCAGCAAGTGCCGTTGCGTCCAAATGATCGGGTGCTAGTGGTTGGAGACGGCAAACTAGGGCAGTTAGTAGCCCAGACACTAGCCCTAACTGGGTGTGAAATCTTAGCTGTGGGGCGTCATCGAGATAAACTGGCTAACTTAGAGGCCCGGGGGATCAAAACGAGTCTAGCCGACGCTGTTACAGATAGATATTTCGATCTCTCAGTAGAATGTACCGGCAACCCAGAAGGATTTGCGATCGCCCGTCGCGCCCTCCGCCCCCGTGGTACACTAGTGCTTAAAAGTACTTATTCTGGCAACCTCAGCCTTGATGCTTCTTCTTTAGTAGTGGATGAAATCACTCTCATTGGCTCCCGTTGTGGTCCCTTTGCTCCAGCGCTCCAGTTACTAGCCACAGGACAAGTTGACGTGCAACCCCTGATTCATGCCACCTACCCCCTGATTGAAGGGCTTGCGGCTTTTGAACACGCTCAGAGTCGAGGTGTTTTAAAAGTTTTGTTAGAGATTGGTCAATAGTTAGAAGTTGGGATAATTCACCCTTTCCTCGTCTGCCTTATTTTCCTATTCCCCACTTTCCACTCCCTAGTACAGATAAGGATTCGTCTTTGGTAGATAGTCCAAACAATGGATTGCTTCTTCTGTATTGGCAATAGATGGGCGTACAGTACATTTGAGACGGTAATTGTCGGTAAAAAATTGACAACCAGTACAAGGAATTTGATGCATTTGCTTGGCTGTATTTAGACTATCTCGCGCCGCCGTCCAGAGACTCAAAACAACGAGAATACTTACAGTCCAAGCAACGACAAAGCAAATCGGGATTAAAAAAGGTTGAATCCCATGAATGAGGAAAGATATCAATTGAAACACAGTATGTCCTGATACAAATTAGGAGTTAGAAGTATATTAACTTCTAACCGAGGCGGAGCGTCTCCCGCTTTGCTCCTAATTCATAACTTCTCACTATAGAGGTATAAGCTAAACGCCAGCATGACCGAGCGCTAAACCAGTGACCAGCATTCCCAGAACAAGGAACGGTTGGGCACTGGCTTGATACTTAACATCATTCTTCACAGGATCGCGCAGGAAATACATATCCTGTAAGGTGATTTGTGGGATGATTAACAGTACTAATATTGCTGCATACAAATTCTCATGAATGGTGACGAGATAAGCTGCAATCAATCCTTGAAATACATCAATCGTCACTACACAAATCCAAGCCGCAGTGGTGATGCCAAACATTACGGGTAGTGAATTTAATCCTAGCTGGCGATCGCCTTCTACACTCTTAAAATCATTGACAATGGCAATACCCAATCCAGCCAAGCTGTAGAACATTGTCAAAATCACAATTGTAGAATTGAGATCACCAAACAAAGCGTGTCCTGTAGACCAAGGTAAGGTGATATAGCTTGCACCCAAGGCGTAGCTGCCTAGCCAGCCGTTTTGCTTGAGTTTCAGGGGAGGTGCAGAATAAATGTAGGCGATCAAAGAACCGATGACCGCGATCGCTGTAATTGTCGGGAATTCATGACCAGACCACACATCTAGCACAAATGCCAAACTAATGCCCGCAATCAGTAATACCCAAATCTGAATAATTACCTGGGGTAGGGGAATTGCGCCAGAAGGAATAGGGCGATAGGGTTCATTGATGGCATCGATTTCGCGATCGTAGTAATCATTGAGGATTTGGGTGTAACCTGTCATCAATGGCCCAGCCAGCAGCATACAGGTTGCTACCTTCAGCACATTTTCCAGTGTCCAAGTATAGTTACCCGAAGAAGCCGCACCACAGACTACACCCCAAATTAGGGGAATCCAGGTAATCGGCTTCATTAGCTGTAAACGAATTTTCCAAATTGAAGTTTCCCCAGACGCTGCACCTTTCATCCCCAGTAGCTGCCTAGTTTTCGCACTGCGCGAGGCAGATGTGAGCGCTTGCTCATTGAGATTATTTGCCCCGGAGTCTAGTGCCTCAGATGGGTTGGGGTCTGGGGTAATGGGAGTTGATTCTGACATAAGGTTTATTAATGAGTTAGAAGTTAGAAGTTAGGAGTTATGAATTATTGGTTAGAAGTTAGAAGTTATAAATTATTTTTATTCCTAACTCTTCACTTTTAACTCCTAACTTTGTTCTTAACTTAAAACGAAATTATCAAATAATTATTCTGAAACTTTGCTCCAGCAACAAGTCTGCCACTCAGAGCCGGGGGGAGGGGAATATTGCGTCGCTGATCTCCTGCTTCTACAGTGACTTCTGGGCCATATTGGGTGAGCTTGACCTGTTTTTTGTCAAAACCTGGTAAGAATAAGCGTACTTGACGATTGGGGATGTCTATCTCAATTGGTTTGGGAGCCTGTAACGCTTGTGCTTCAAAGTTGGGTAGCGCGTCTATCAGTGGTTGCCAGTCACCTGTTGATGAGTCGGGAACGACGCTCACAGGTAAGGGGATAAATTCCTCTAACAGGTTAACATTTGTCTCAGTAGACAGAAGCAGAACACCACCGACAGTTAAACCGATTTGTTGAGCACTACCCCACAAATAACGAGCATTTGCTACCTCAATGGGGTCTTCTGTGGTCACTAAGAAAGCAGCGAGACGCTTGGGGTCAGTAAGAGCGGCTCTCCCCTTTTCTAAGAAATTATTGACTTGATTCGTGGGACCTGCAAAGTTATCTGCTGTCCAATTGACATTGAAGAAGCTGCTAATCAGGGGTTGAATCAAGGGCGATTCAGTAATCGTTTTCCCCAAATCAGAGTTGAGAAATAATTGCCGAAATCGGCGGACATACCAACTTAGAGATTCTGGCAAACCCAACATTCGCAACGTTAATGAGTCACCCGTGCCATAGTAGACGATCGCATCATATTTGCCACTGGCATCATATTCGCGGATAGCATTCAGGGCCAGGGCGCTGTCCATACCTGGCAATACTACCAGTTCTTGACCAAAAACGTCTTTGAAGATGGGCGTGCGGAGGTATTGCGCCTCAAGTTTCTTCACTTCGTCCCAGTTGCGTTCTAGCAGTACAGATGCTTGAAACTGGACTGCTTGCAAATTGGGAGCGATTTCTTGTGGATCGGCAGCAATGGGAGTACCCAGCAGGATTGGTAATGCTGGTTCCGGATGTCCTGCTAGAAGCACGCGCTTGCCTTGACTTGCCAATAATTTGGCGGCGGCGATCGCAATTTTGGTACGAGCGGTGCCGCCTTTGCCCAAAAATGTCAATATTAGAGCCATTATTTGATTCCTATTTTCACCGCCGATCTTTTCAACTCCAACTTAGCACTCAACAAAGACTCTCAACCTGTGCTTTTAACTTCCGAGTCCAAAATAAACCCCGCTTTGAATTCTTTTTACTAGACAGGTTTGATTTCATCTTCAAAAAACCAAGTGGAAGAATTGTCGTCAAACAACACCACTACACCGATACCACCATCGGTGACTTTGTAGCCTTGGATGGTACCCACTTGTCCTAGTTTTTTTACAATGGGGGGAGAAACGCGATCGCGTAAACGAAAGACTTTAACCTTTTGTCCGATTTCCATGCCTGATTAGAATGCAATAAACCTTCGTCTCAGTGTAGCGGAATCCGTGACCTGCTCTCACAAATTCAGGGGAAATGAGAGAATCATAACTCCTAACTCCTCTACAGACGCGATTAATCGCGTCTCTCCTAACTTCTGGACTAACAGCTTAAAATTAAATCAACAACCAAGCAGGTAGATACCCATGTTTGTCACAGCGCAACAGCTAGAACAGCAGATGCCCGATGCAACTCGGTTGTTAAGTGATGAGCCAGAGATGGAAACTTCGTTGCACTACATGCAGCTACTGCTGCTAGTAACTTCCCTTGAGTGGCTGTGGAATTTGTGGGTTTGGAATTGGTAGGTAACAAGTATCAAAAATTACATTAGATACATAAGAATGGTGTTGGAGCGATGTGCTTGAGCTGTATCTAGGCGTAGAAGGAGGTAAATTGCGCTACTTTACACCCGATGGTAATTTAGTTCCAACACCAGAGGAAGCTGCTATTGCAGCGCAACAGGCATCTGAGGCACAATTGCGATTGGAACAAGAACAGCTGCGATCGCAACGATTGGCGGAACATTTGCGATCGCTAGGATTTAATCCAGATAGTTTGAGTTAAGCATCAAAAGTAGTAGTCATGTATAGGAGTAATCCGCCCCTCCGCGCCAAGAAACCATCCCAACTTCTGAACCTGACTAGTTCATAGATAGTTAGGATTGGCTGTTAATATTTTTACGAATTAAATCGTAATTTTTCTTCTGCTATCTAAAATATTTTGACCAAAAAAATTATTTGTTATATAAATATTTCTTTACTAAATAATTCTTTATATTTTTTCTTTTATTTTAGGAGAAAAATAATACTTTTATTTTTATTATATGGTATCTTTATAGCCTGATAAACATTTTGTTGGGCTACTCTATAAACATCATTTTCATAATAATAACTGCTGCGGTTTTAGTAAGCTTATCAAGGATTGTTCCAAATCTTTAAATTTTCATGCAAAAAAGAGTTATTGTTTTAGATTATTTGCGCGGTATAGCTGCTGTAACTGTTGTTTTTGGGCATTTTCTTTTAGCGACTAAAGTGCAAAATATTAGTTCTTATAGTATTTTGTATAATTTCAGCGAATTTCTAACTTTCAAGCTGTACTGGGACTATCCATTTATTGCAGTCCATGTGTTTTTTTTAATTTCAGGCTTTGTAGTTCCGAAATCATACGAAAATGATGGTTCTGTTCAAAAGTTTTTTATCAAACGGATTTTTAGAATTTACCCTTCATACATTATTGCGTTGATTGCAACAACATTAATTACTAATTTATTTACAAGAGAACCTTTTATTGGGACTAAACAATTTATTGTAAATCTCTTCTTTTTACAAGATTTATTAGATTATAAGACGATTCTTCCTGTTGCTTGGACTCTTTTAATTGAATGGAAATTCTATTTCTTAGTGCCTATTTTGAGTTTATCAAAAAGCAGCAGTATCTTCACTTATTTTGCCTGTTCAACTTTTGTTTTTTCGTGGTGTCTGATTCCTATCGATTTCATTCATTATATAGATACCAAAATTCATATATTAGCAGTTTTGTGCAATATTCTAACTGATCAGTCTCCGCATTTGTTGATTGTTTTACTTGGAACTGTATTGGCGAAAGGTTATCTGGAACTCTGGTCTAGTAAAACAACGACTATTGTTTCTTTAATCACTATTAGTGCAATCTTATTTGGATTTTTCAGGTTGTATCTTAAGTACGAACCTTCTGATGTTAGCTGGATTCATTTAAATAGCTTTATTTGGGCATTTTGTATCTTCAATTTTGCTTATGCTCTGCGAGCAAAGATACCTTATATATCTTTTTTAAAGTGGCTTGGAGATATTAGTTATGCTCTTTATATTATCCATCTGACTTTGGGTAAGTATGTGTTAAATTTTATAATTAATTACATACCCAACTATCCGATAAGCGCGGTTTGCATAACGTTGTGCTTCTGCTTGGTTGTTTCCCATTTTATGCATCTTCTGATTGAAATAAGATTTATCCGCTATGCAAAAAAGCTGACTAGCTGATGAATGTAAATATTTATAAAGCAATCCGAAATATTCCTGATAAATATTGAAGACAAAGTATCATTAGCAACTAAATATAAGATGCAGTTATGTGGATGCATTAGCGTAAAGCCTACGGCATAGCTTCGCTTACCGCGCAGCGTTCCTCAGGAAAGCTCACCGTACCCTTACAGGGAAGCAAGCTACGCGTAGCGTCTCAAAGACAAGCTATCGCTAGAAAAGTTTATCAAAAATAGTTAAGACAAGCGTGAACTCCAACGAGCAATGGCAGCCAAGATGTTGCTCTGTGGATATAAACATGAAGCAATTATACCACTCCTTGTAGATTTAAAATCAGCTTTTAGTGGTAAGCTAATATGTCGAAGTGCGCTCCAATAGTATAAAATGCGCGAATAACTTGCCTGTTGTGTGTGGTGGTTTTTGAAGATGAGACTTTCGCTTAAAACTAATTCAACCTGGTTACAAGTGCAGCGTTATTGGGAATTACTGCACGTTTTGGTATCGCGGAATCTCAAAGTACGTTATCGGGGGTCGTTTTTAGGTGTATATTGGTCACTGTTAAACCCATTGATCATGACAGGTCTGTATACCGCGATTTTTGGGGCTACCTTCGCATCATATTACGACAATTCCATACTGAATTACATGTTGGCAGCGTTAACGGGACTGGTAGTAATCAATTTTTTCTCAGCTTCTACGTCCCAAGCTCTAAGTAGTGTAGTGGCAAATGGCTCACTGTTAAACAAGATTCGTTTGCCAGTAAGTATTTTTCCAGTGTCAATGATTGCAGCAAATGTATTTCAGTTTGCGGTTGGGACATTACCGTTACTGGCAGTAATGACTTTGGTCAATACTAGGAGTTTAGTGAATTTGTTAGCGCTATTTTTTCCCTTTCTGGCGTTAGTTTTAGTTTCTATGGGAGTCGGATTTCTAATGAGCGCTTTATATGTGTTTTTTAGAGATTTACCTTATTTCTATGAGTTAGTTGCATTTATGATTTGGATTGGTAGTCCTGTATTTTATCCATCTGCTATTGTTCCACCCCAGGTAAAGCCGTTTTTAAGGTTAAACCCGTTAGCACCCATTATTGAAAGTCTGCGTCAGATTACATTATCAGGAACGCCACCGGACTTGAGTTTAATTTTGGGTGCCTTGCTCAGTGGCATCATTATTTTATCAATCGGATGGACTTGTTTTCAACTGTGGCGACATCAATTCATGGATTTACTGTAAATGGAAGTAATTCGTCTGGACAAAGTTTCGCTGTGGCGACGAACTCAAGAAGAGTTTTCTTATGACCTCAAAAAAACATTACTATCTGTTTTAGAGGGAAAATATCGCAAACCTGTAAAAAAAATAGTCCTAGATAAGATTGATTTGGTAGTCGAAAGAGGAGAAAAAATAGGTATTATTGGAGCAAATGGTTCTGGGAAATCAACGTTATTGAAAATAATTTCAGGGATTCTTCAGCCAACTACTGGATTAGCACGAGTTCGCGGCAAAATTGCACCGTTGATTGAGCTAGGAGCAGGATTTGATCCAGAAATTTCTGTAACAGACAATATTATGCTTTATGGAGTGCTACTGGGGTTTTCTAGGGCAGAAATGAGAGAAAGAGCATATTCTATTTTAGAGTTTGCAGAACTGCATGATTATGCATTAGTTCCAGTAAAGGGTTTATCTTCAGGTATGGTAGCACGATTAGGCTTTGCTATTGCTACTGATGTACAGCCAGACATTTTGATTTTGGATGAAGTACTATCAGTTGGAGATGAAAGTTTTAAAAATAAATGTAAGCGAAGAATAGAAAATCTTTGGAATGCAAATGCAACTGTATTGGTAGTATCCCACGATTTAAATTTTATAGAGCAGGGTTGTAAAAAAGTTATTTGGTTAGATAAAGGGGTAATTAGATTTATTGGAAATGGATATGATGCTATCAAACTTTATTTGAATTAATTTGGATCAAATGTAAGCTAAAATTTAAATATTAATAATCCCGATGTTGACAACTATCTAAGTTATGTTAAAAGCTGAATGTTTTATAAAATAAAGTTTATTAACTGCTGATTGAAATTAAAGGAGATAAACAAATGAAAATTGCTCAAATTAGTAGTTGGAATGTTCCTTGTGGTATTGCTGGGTATACTAAAGGGTTAGTTAGTGGAATTTTAGAGAATGGTATTACCTGTACAGTACTACCAATTGAAGAACAAAAACTGAAGTACATGACTCAAGAGGAAATTAAAGAATATTTCCAATTGTATAGTAGGCAATTAATTGACTATGATATCATTCATATTCAACATGAATTTAGTTTCTTCGCTGGTTCTTATGGTTTGAATGGCTCAATTACTAATTTTCATACTTTTTTGAAAGAAATACTAAATCTAAATAAAAAAGTATTTGTTACGTTTCATTCAGAACCAAATTTTTTATTAGAATCTTATCCTAGTTTAGCTGGTTTTGGCAAGAAAATTTTTAAGAAATTACAGTGGAAATATTACATATCTTCTTTATTTAATTTAAAAAATAAACTACATGCCATTGTTCACACTAAAAAAACGCGTCGAATTTTCATAGATAGTGGCTTTGCAAAAAACTCCGTTCACATTATTAAGCAGGGAGTTCCATCTTCACATAATCTATATAAGATAAACAATCTGGATAAAATTGCTTTAAAAAAGAAATTAGGGTTTCCTGATGACGCTATTATTCTTTCAATGTTTGGATTTATATCTACTTATAAAGGTTATAAAACAGCATTAGAAGCACTAAAAACTTTGCCGAAAAATTATTACTTGGTAATTACAGGAACTTCTCACCCCAATTCTACTGATCTTGCTCTGGATGGAATAGTTAAATTTATTAATAGATACCAAAGAATGAGTAGCCGTATAAAGCTAACAGGATATTTAGAATTTGAAGATTTGCGTAGTTATTATAATATAACTGATTTTTGCTTGGCTCCATATGAACCTAATACAGTATTGTCGTCCTCAGCTGCTCTAACTTGGGCTTTATCATCAGGCAAACCTGTTATTGCTAGTAAAATCGCCTCTTTTGAAGAATTGAATGAGGAAGCTAACTGTCTACATTTGTTTACACCAGGTGCTGCTGGAGAATTAGCTTATACAATTCAAAATTTAACTTTATCTAGTGAGCTAAATCAGCAGTTAGTTGCTAACGGCTTAATTTACTGTGAAGCCAACCAATGGGCTAATATCGCCAAAAAACATTTAGAAATATACGAGGAAGGAAAACTTTAGTTAACCTTTATAGGCAGACAGTCTCCCAATTATTTATTCACCTTTTTTTTAGTACTATTTTATTTTTTAACTTATTGTTTGAGTTAATATAAACTTTGTTTTAGGAAATTTACAGGAACTATACTTAGCTTTGAAAAGGGTAAATTTATGTATGACCATAATTTTTTATACAGAGATATATCCTATTTTTGGGTAATCTAAAAATTTTATGTCACTTAACTAAATTTTTTAATTATTGTGATTTATTCAAAATCTATGATCAAAAAAGCTTTAATCACGGGACTAACTGGACAAGATGGCTCCTACCTCGCTGAACTACTCCTAGAAAAAAGATACCAAGTATACGGCTTAGTTCGCCGTTCCAGCACCAGTAACCTAGAGCGTATTACTCACCTTTCAGGCAATATTCAAATTGTATCTGGTGACCTTCTTGATCAATCTTCCTTGATGGATGTAATTGCAGAATCACAACCTGATGAAATCTATAACCTTGCTTCTCAAAGCTACGTCCCCCTTTCTTGGACTCAACCAGCCCTTACTGCTGAATACACCGCCCTTGGTGTCTCCCGTCTGTTAGAATCCATCCGTCGCTGCAAACCTGATGCCAGATTTTACCAAGCATCCAGTAGTGAGGTTTTTGGTCAACCTGACGAATCGCCCCAAACTGAACGCACCGCCTTCCGTCCTCGTAACCCCTACGGTGTTGCCAAAGCTTACGCCCACTGGATGACCATTAACTATCGGCAAAAATACAATCTTTATACCTGCTGCGGTATTACCTACACTCACGAATCCCCTCGACGCGGTACAGAATTTGTATTTCGCAAAATTACACACACAGCTGCTCAAATTAAACTGGGTCTGGCAAATGAACTAAAATTAGGCAACCTAGATGCTCGTCGTGACTGGTGCTACGCCAAGGATGCTGTTTACGCTATGTGGCTGATGTTACAGCAAGAAAAACCCTATGACTACATCATCGCCAGCGGTGAAACTCACTCTGTCAAAGAACTTGTTGAGTGTGCTTTCAAAAGCGTTGGTCTAAACTGGCAAGATTATGTCTCAATTGACCCCGCATTTTATCGCCCTGATGAACCAGTACAGTTAATTGGTTCCATTGATAAAATTAAGACTGAGTTAGGTTGGCAGCCTGAGCATTCCTTTGAACAATTGGTCGAGTTAATGGTTGATTATGATCTAAAAAAATTGAGTAACGGCAAAGCTTAAATATTCTGATGCTAAAAATTGTAGTTGATGCCACCCCAGTGGAGCCAAAACCAAGTGGGGTTGGCTTTTATGTTGCTAATTTAATATGCGCTCTTAATGCACTACAAAAAGAGGAAAATTTTCAGTTAGGAGTAGTCTATCAACCAGGTTTAAAGAAGTGGCTTCGGGGTGACTTCAGTTTTCCTGAATCCCTGAAACATTATTCTCAACAGTATCTTTTACCTTTACCTGTAAGAATTTCAGATTTATTATTAGCTTTAGCCTTTAAACCTAGTTTATCTTACTTTGAAAAATATTTAGGTTTCCCAGACATAGTTCATGGCACTAACTATTCAGTGTATCCATGTACAAAAAGTTTAAAGGTAATGAATATATATGATTTAACTTTTATTAAATATCCTAACTATATAGATTCAGTTGTCAAAAAGTATACAAAAAAAGTTAGACGTTGCTTGCAGTGGACAGACTTAGTTTTAACAATTTCAGAAAGTTCTAAAAAAGATATTGTTGAGCATTTGCAGGTAGACCCAAAAAAAGTCTATGTCACCCCTCTAGCTAGTCGCTACTATCCTGATTACTTATCTGCACAAACTACTGAGGAGCTAGAAAAACTAGTTAACTATGATTTTTCTCAACCATATTTACTTTTTATTAGTACAATAGAACCAAGAAAAAATATTACTACAATAATTTCGGCATTTAATTTTTTAAAAGAGCAATATAAAATTCCACACCAATTAATATTAATTGGTAAGAAAGGATGGAATTACGAGCCAGTATTTGCAGCTATTGAAAATTCACCTTGGGCAAACCAAATTCATCATCTTAATTACTTATCTAATGAATTAGTTGCATTATTTTACTCAAAAGCTGATGTCTTCGTATATCCATCTCACTATGAAGGGTTCGGTTTACCCGTATTGGAAGCAATGACTCTCGGTGCTGCTGTGATCAGTTCCAATA
The DNA here is from genome assembly GCF_036917275.1 of Nostoc sp. Classification (GTDB taxonomy): domain Bacteria; phylum Cyanobacteriota; class Cyanobacteriia; order Cyanobacteriales; family Nostocaceae; genus Nostoc. The sequence continues at coordinate 6,975 of NZ_JBALDF010000057.1, read as the reverse complement.
CTTCCTCTATTCCAGAAGTTACAGGAGATGCAGCTATTCTAATTGACCCTAATAACCCTATCCAACTAGCGGAAGCCATACTGAAAGTAGTCAGTGATTCCCAGTTACGCCAAGAATTAATTAATAAAGGGAAAGCCAGAGCAAAATTATTTTCCTGGGAAAGAACGGCACAAGAAACATTAAACGCTTATAGAACCATTCTTTAATGAAAATAGTGGATAATACCTCTGCTAAACAATTAATTATTAACTTATCTATTCTATTGTCTCAACCAACAGGTATAGGTAACTATGCCCAAAACCTTTTTCCTTATTTAAAATCTTTCCAACCCACTCTATTAGTAGCGCGAAAATATCCCGATTTCGACTGCTATCCAATCCCGTCAAACTTAACCCCAGACCACGGTACAATAGGTCATTTTAACCGCCTGCTTTGGACACAATTTCAACTCCCGCAAATATATAAAAACCTCAAATCGAGTCTCTTATTCTCCCCGCTACCGGAAGCACCCCTTTATACTGACTGTCGTTTTGTCGTCACGTCTTTTGACATGATACCGTTGCGCTTTCCTAAACGCTTTTCACCACTCACACCCTACCACCGCTACTACACTCCCGAAGTTCTTAAGCAAGCACAACACATTATTTGCATCTCCCAGACTACGGCTCAGGATATCACCAACTTTTACGGAATTCCTGCAAACAAAATTACCTCTATCCCCCTTGCTTACGATCGCACTCACTTTTGCCCCCTGAACCTCCCTAAGCGCAACTACTTTCTCTACATTGGTCGCCAAGACCCTTACAAAAATATACAGCGACTGATCACTGCTTTTGCTGTGTTACCTAATAGCAAGGATTATGAATTGTGGTTAGTAGGGCCAAGCGATCGCCGTTATACCCCAACTTTAACAGCGCAAGTTGCAGAACTAGGTATAACTAATCAAGTGAAATTCTTAGACTATGTTCCTTATAGCGAATTACCAAAAATTATCAATGAAGCGATCGCTCTCGTTTTCCCCAGTCTCTGGGAAGGTTTTGGTTTACCTGTTCTGGAAGCAATGGCTTGTGGTACTCCCGTCATTACCTCCAATCTCTCCTCCTTACCAGAAGTAGCTGGTGATGCGGCGATTCTGATCAATCCCTACAACACCGGAGAAATTACAGAAGCGATGCAGGCGATTGCAACTGATTTGGAGTTGCGATCACGCCTTTCTAGCCAAGGGATCACTCACTCTCAACAATTTAGTTGGGAAAAAACAGGAAAAGCAACCGTTGAAGTTTTATCCCGCTACTTATAAAAGATAAACTAACGCCAGAATGTTAGATGTCAGGATTTGGGATTTTGTCCAGATTTCAGATTATCTTGACTAATGACTTACAACTAATCCCCAATCCTGATGAAAGCACTAATTCTCTCTGGTGGTAAAGGTACACGCCTACGTCCCCTCACCTACAGCGGAGCAAAACAACTTGTACCAGTTGCTAATAAACCTGTTTTATGGTACGGCATTGAAGAAATGGTTGCTGCTGGTATTACTGATATTGGCATCATCATCAGCCCGGAAACTGGGGCAGAAGTCCAAGCGAAAACCGGAAATGGAGAATACTTTGGAGCGAACATCACCTACATCATACAAGACCAGCCACTTGGACTTGCTCACGCCGTCCAAATCGCCCGTCCGTTTTTAGGTGATTCTCCCTTTGTTATGTACTTGGGCGATAACCTGATTCAACTGGGTGAGTTAAGTTACTTTCTGCAACAATTTAGCCAACAACAGCCAGATGCTTTGATTCTCTTGCGTTCAGTTGCCAATCCTAGCGCCTTTGGTGTGGCTCAGATAGATGATACAGGACGGGTATTACAGTTAATTGAAAAACCCAAAGTTCCTCCTTCAAATCTGGCATTGGTAGGAGTTTATTTCTTTTCTCACCTCATTTATGATGCGATCGCCAATATCCAACCTTCCACCAGAGGCGAACTAGAAATCACTGATGCAATTCAATACCTAATTAATCAGAAAAAGCAGGTTGTAGCCCACAATCTCCAGGGCTGGTGGTTAGATACTGGTAAAAAAGATGACTTATTAGAAGCTAACCGATTGATTCTCGACACCTATCTGATAGCATCAGTTGTCGGCGAAATTGATGCCCAAAGTCAGATTATTGGACGAGTCCAAATCGGTGCAAAATCTAAAGTAATTAACTGCACAATTCGGGGGCCAGTAATCATTGGTAACAATTGTTATTTAGAAAACTGCTTTATTGGGCCTTATAGTAGCATTGCTAATAATGCGATACTCGTTGACACTGATTTAGAACACAGTGTGATTTTAGAAGGTGCTAAAATTGCTGGAATTCATCAGCGCATTATTGATAGTGTGATTGGGCAACGCGCACAATTGACTCTTGCACCTCGTCGCCCCAAAGCCTTGCGATTTCTAATTGGCGATGACTGTAAAATTGAACTAACGTAATTTACTTGTAAAAAACAATAAAAGTATTATCACTGCGCTACCCTTGCATCATTACGAATTACAAATTATTTTAATGAACATTGTACATAGCAAAATTATCGAAGTTATACAACTTGAACCCCAAGTATTTGCAGACGATCGCGGTTTCTTTTTTGAAGCCTATAACCACCAAAAATTTGCTCAACAGACAGGTAGTGTTGTCAACTTCGTCCAAGATAACCACTCTTACTCTAAGCAAAACGTCCTGCGTGGGCTGCACTACCAAATCCAACAACCCCAAGGTAAACTCATTCGTTGTGTTGTCGGTACTATCTTTGACGTAGCCGTAGATATTAGAAAAAGTTCAGCTACCTTTGGAAAGTGGGTAGCTTATGAACTCAGTGCTGAAAACAAACGCCTAATGTGGATACCACCAGGCTTTGCTCATGGCTTTCTCGTACTTTCAGAAATAGCTGAAGTTCTCTACAAAACTACAGATTACTACGCACCCCAAGGCGATCGCACCATCTTATGGAACGATCCAGATTTAGCTATAAATTGGCCTCTGAATGCGCCACCGATTTTATCAGCTAAAGACCAAGCCGGGAAACCTTTTAAAACTGCTGAAATATTTGATTAAGCTTGATGATTGCATTAGGTTCGAGAACTAATTAGGATGAGTAAATCAATTTTACTGATTGGTAGCAACGGTCAAGTGGGTAAGGAACTGCAACAAATCCTCTCATCCTCCGGCAATATTATCTCAGTGGCACGCCCAACAGTAGACCTTGCCCAACCTGATACTCTGTGCAGCGTTATCAGATCCAATCAACCGCAAATCATCATTAACGCCGCTGCTTATACTGCTGTGGACAAAGCAGAAAGCGAACCTGAACTTGCTACCGCTACTAATGCGATCGCACCCCTAATTATTGCTCAAGAAACCCAAAAGTTAGGAGCTTTGCTAATTCATATTTCCACCGATTATGTTTTTGATGGTAATGGGTATCGCCCTTACTTGGAAACCGATGCAACTAATCCCTTGAGTGTCTATGGTAAAACCAAACTTGCTGGAGAAGAAGCAATTCGGGAAACTTGCGCCCATTACCTCATCCTCCGCACTGCTTGGGTTTATGGAATTTTTGGCAAAAATAATTTTGTCAAAACCATGCTGCGACTAGGTGCAGAACGCCAAGAACTTCGTGTTGTTGCCGATCAAATTGGTAGCCCGACTTGGGCGCAAGATATAGCCACAGTCATAGCCCAGATGATTCCCCAGTTAACCCCAGAAATTAGCGAGACTTATCACTACACTAATAGCGGCGTTGCTAGCTGGTATGATTTTGCCGTTGCCATTTTTGAAGAAGCCCAACAGCTAGGCTTCCCTTTAAAAGTTGAACGTATTGTCCCGATTACAACTGCGGAATATCCGACACCAGCCCGTCGCCCTGCTTATTCCGTCCTTGCTTGTGGGAAAATTTCAGCAATTATAGAAACACATCCCCCCCATTGGCGAGAAAGACTTCGACAAATGCTTACAGATTTGAAAATTGGGCATTGGGCATTGGTTATTCCCCTTATCTCCCTCATCCCCTATCTTTTTTGACTTTTTAAAACTCCCGTCTCTTGTTGTATGGGTAAGACATCTAAAACATCAGTTTGGGAACAATATTTTAAATCTTCTTGACAGTCAAGACGCAACAATCGTTGACCGTGACTAGCTTGGTGAAGTAATCCCAATAAGTTATCTTGCCACTGAGAGTAAAGAGCGATCGCACTAATTACTTCATCATTACCAGCTAATTCCTCCAGTGACAACGTGGTTTGCTCTAAAAGACTATGAGCGATCGCACCTGCACAAACTGTATCCTCTAAAGAAAAACTGCCTTCCCAACCAGAACCGACAATCCAGACTGTCTCTGGTTGCTTTCTTTTGAGAAATTGCACCACCGCCGCCCGGTTAATCAAGGCTGCTGCTAATAGATTTGGGGAGTCTTGCACCCGTTGTAAAGCACGGGTGCCATTGGTGGTACTGATAAACAACCGCCGCCCCTGCACCAATTCTGGTGTGCAGTCGAGGGGAGAGTTACCCAACTCAAAGCCAGGTACTTTCGCGCCGCCGCGTTCTCCAGCCCGCAGACGTTTTTCCGGGGGCCATTTTTCGCTAACTTCAATTAACTGATCTAAATCGCTGAATACTTGTACAGCTTCGCCTCCAGCTGCCAAAACTGTCGCAATTGTGCTAGTGGCTCGCAAGACATCGACTGCGATCGCACATTCTGGCGCTTCACCCGTTGGAGTCAATTCAGGAGTGTGGTATACGAATAGCTTCACGCGCTGGATACACCTGGTTTAATACTACTGCCGCAAATAATATTCTACCTAGTTGGTGTCACTTAACTATAGTCACAATTGCTCCTGGAGCATTTTTTACCATCAAAATGCACGATGCATGACATTTTATACATAAATGGATGTGGTAAGTAGGGAAGAAATCTGACTTTTCAGGTCATCTGGAAAACCTCACTTCTATTTCTCTCTCCTAAAAGGAGGAGCCACTGCGGTGGACGGGTTCCCCGGCATAAAGGAGCCAGCGCTGTGGGCGGGTTTCCCGACTTGAGGCGACTGGCGTCAGAGACTTTGAATTTTCCCCCTTTCCGCGTCGGGAAGGGGGTTAGGGGGTTAGGTTTTTCGTGGGCTTTGCCAGATGACCAGGGTTTTAAATAAATCTTAAGAGTCCCTAATCTCTAACTCAAAAAGCCCACTTTTATGCTTTTAGACTTTCAGACTTGCTGCACTATCTTGTAATCTAAAACAAGAACACACCTTCTAAAAGGGGAAAAAGTTACAGCTTCAAGGTTACAGCGCAAAGGAACGGATATTCACTCATTCCCCACTCCCCATTCCCCCTTATCCCCAGAGGGGGCCCCACCTTCCCCACTCCCCATCAAAATCGCTATGGCACCTTTACCCGATTACCGTCCTAAACAACTATCTTTAGGCCCGTTAGAAGCGGAAATTTTAAATATCATCTGGGAATTTGGTTCAGTCACAGTCAAGGATGTACACGATCGCATTCTGGCTGATCCCAACCGCGAATTAGCTTATACTTCTGTAACTACCGTCTTACGTCGCCTCACTGATAAAGGTTGGCTGGCGTGCGACAAGAAAGAGCGAGCATTCTATTGGCGACCATTATTGAGCAAGCAACAAGCAGATGTGATCAAAGCTCACGAGCAGTTACAGCGATTTTTAGCGGTGGGAAACCCTGATGTTGTTGCTGCCTTTGCTGATAGTCTGGATGAAGCAGCTAGTGAGCAAATAGCAGCGATCGCCAAACGTATTCAATCTGCACGCCAAGCCAGGGAGGAAAAATGATGCATCTAATAATGATTTTGAATGCTTTGGCAGTTGCCTGGTGGTTAAGATCCTCTTGGAATCAACACCAAGGCAGTTGGAGTCTGCGGTGGCAGCGATCGCTATTTTTGTTTGTCTTCCCCCCCTTGCTAATTTTCATGACTGCGATCGCCGTGCTGTTCATGGGGCCCCAAGGAGAAATGGGCGGGATGTACACAGGCTCCGTCAGCTATCTAGTGGCATTAATTTATATGGCATTTTTTGCCATTTTATGTATTAAACTTGCCTTCCAAGGTTGGCAGTCTGTGGAATCTGCTCGTAACTGTCCTGTGGTGAATTTGGGGGATAAACGAGCCAGGTTACTGCAAACAGGCGCGTTGTTTGCGGGTCAAATTGGTTTTTGGCAACCAGAATTAGTGATTAGCCAAGGATTAGTGCAAACTCTCTCACCGGCTCATTTAGAAAGCGTCTTAGCCCATGAGCAAGGGCATCACTATTATAGGGATACATTCTGGTTTTTTTGGCTGGGTTGGGTGCGTTCCTGCACTGCATGGTTGCCGAATACAGAGCCTTTGTGGGAAGAACTGTTAGCTTTGCGTGAACTCCGTGCCGATAGTTATGCAGCATTGCAGGTAGACCCTCTGGTGTTAGCGGAATCACTTTTATTAGTAGTTAGTACCAGCCCAGTATTATCGGAAATTTGCTGTGCTGCATTAGGTTCCTCTGCTGTAGGCGATCGCTTAGAACAGAGAATAGAAGCCCTATTAGCGCCACCAGAACCAATCCAAGAACCTCAATTGCAGTCCTGGCATGGTTTTCTTTTGGCGTTATTGCCTCTAGTAGCTGTGATATTTCATAGTTAAGTTTAATTTAAAAAGCTACTACAGCACGAAGCTGCGACGGTAGCGACATCCGTCATCCCTGTAGCGACATCCGTCATCCCTGTAGCCACATCCGTCATCCCTGTAGCAACATCCGTCATCCCTGTAGCAACATCCGTCATCCCTGTAGCGACATCCGTCATCCTTGTAGCGACATCCGTCATCTCTGTAGCGACATCCGTCATCCCTGTAGCGACATCCGTCATCCCTGTAGCGACATCCGTCATCCCTGTAGCGACATCCGTCATCCCTGTAGCGACATCCGTCATCCCTGTAGCGACA
>NZ_JBALDF010000056.1:0-265230 GCF_036917275.1 Nostoc sp. | reverse complement strand
TTCTATCGACACTCCAAAAACCCAAAATTTTCACTCCTTATTGAATTTACTACAAAAAGGGAAGGAGAAGCAGCCTGCGGCTGCTTCTCCTTCCTACTTATAATGATTATCATTATCGTAATTGGTGATTTTATTCCTTGGAAGTCCCTTATAAGAGGGGAAACTTAAAATCTTGCGCCCTCCCCTTGTAAAGGGGAGGGTTGGGGAGGGGTGATTCAAGGATTTTTGCAAGAGGTCTAGTCTCTAAAAAATAAATCAACGCCTCCACTAAAGCCTGATTTTGCTCATCAGTACCAACAGTAATGCGTAACTTATCATCTAGTCCAGGCTGCTTGAAGTAGCGGATTAAAATTCCCCGTTCCTTCAGTTTTTGATAGAGATATTCTGCGTTTCCTTCTCTTGGCTGTGCTAACAAAAAGTTAGCTTGAGAATCCCAAAGATGAAAACCTAATTGTTTTAAGTCCGTTGCTAACTTAGTCCGTGATGTTTTAATCTTTGCCACACAAGCATTTTTATAAGCTTGATCGGTAATTGCAGCAGAGCCAATTGCACAAGCGATCGCATCAATGTTATAGCTATCCTTCACCTTAAACAATCCCTGCAACAGTTTGGGATTTGCGACTCCAAAGCCCAGCCGCAATCCCGCTAATGAGTACCCTTTAGAAAGTGTACGAATTACGATGACGTTTTCGTATTCCTTTACCAAACCCAATGCATTCTCTTCGGTAAAATCTACATATGCTTCGTCAATCACTAAAACTCCAGATAACTGGCTGGCTAATTTTCGCAGATCATTTGTTGCTACCACATGCCCCGATGGACTATTAGGCGACGCAATAAATGTCACAGAACCATCGACAGCAACCAGTTCTTTCAAAGGTAAACTGTAGTCCTCGCTGTAGGGAATCTCAATAATTTCCGCAGCTTGCATTTCTGTTAATGTGCGATATAGCACGTAAGTTGGCATCGGATAAACTACTTTTTTTCCAGGTTCTGCACAAGCTCGAATTATCACGCTCAACAATTCATCACTGCCATTTCCGACAATGATCCAATCACTAGGAACTCCTAAAACTTTACTTGCAGCTTGCCGAAATTCCCCGCCGAAAGGTTCTGGATATCGGCGCAACCACTCGCCATCGATATTCTGCAATACAGCTAGTGCCGCAGGGGAAGGAGGATAGGGGTTCTCGTTGCTGTTGAGTTTAATTATCTGTGTACCGCGTTGAGGCTGCTCACCGGGAATGTAGCTAGCCATTGCATTAACATTAGAGCGAAAGTAGTTAGTCATAGGGCACTTGTACTGAGCAACGTCGAAGTATTGGGTGCGTATCTTAAGCAAATTTCAACCCACAATTTCTGACGATATCGTTTTTTGTCGCTTACATCAAAAAATACGGCTTACAAATTACGAATTAGGAATTATCAAGAGATGCCAGATAAATGGAATCCAGAACTATACGAACGATTTGAGTCCGAGAGAAGTCGTCCGTTCTACGACTTGGTAGACATGGTACATCGGCAAGAAAACTTACGAGTTCTCGATTTAGGATGTGGAACCGGAAAGTTAACGAAGTATCTGCACGACACCCTAGCAGCACAGGAGACTTTAGGGATAGATGCTTCTGAGAAAATGCTGCAAAAGGCTCGTCAGTTGGAAGGTAACGGACTACGGTTTGAGCAAGGAAAAATTGAGGAAAACCCAGGAGATGGGAAGTTTGATCTGATATTTTCTAATGCGGCATTGCAGTGGTTGACGGAACATGAGGCGTTATTTGAGAAATTGCGGGGCAAGTTACAACCTGGTGGACAGCTTGCTATACAAATACCAACGATGAATAATGAGCCAGTGCATAAGATAGCAGTTGAGACTGCAAAGGAATTTAGTCAAGAATTGGGAGGATATGTGCGGCGTTTAGAGGTACTTTCTCCAGAAACATACGCCAAACTGCTTTATAAATTGGGGTTTTTGAAGCAAGAAGTAAAGCTTCAGATTTATGGACATGTGCTACCTTCACGAGAAGCCGTAGTAGAGTGGTATCGTGGGACACTGCTAACGGCATATGAATCGCAGCTAGATGCCCAAACCTATGAACGATTTGTACAACGTTATCAGCAGAAACTGTTCGAGTTGCTAGAAGATGAGCGTCCATTCTTTTTCCCCTATAAACGTATCTTAATGTGGGGGCGTATTTGAAGGCTTATTTTCCACTCAAAAATGTTTAAGTTCCGTTAGAGAATAGAAGCAGGGAGCAGAGGAGCAAGAGAAGAATAAGAATAACAATGCCCAATGGCACTAAGTTAAAATACAACCCTTGCCCTAACTGGTTCCCAGCCTCAAGGCTGGCAACCCATCCTTGGAGGTTCCGCCTCCTCTTTCTTGACCAGAGGCAAAGCCTGTTGTAACTCGTTCCCAGTCTGAAGACTGGGAACAAGGTTACACAAGCCTTTCGGCTTTTCTTAGTGCCATTCGCCCAATGCCCAATCCCCAATGACAAATCATTACCGATATATTATTTTTTACAAACCCTATGGCGTTCTGTGCCAGTTTACAAAAGATGCTCCCACACATAGCACCCTGAAAGATTATATTGATGTACCTGATGTGTATCCTGTGGGACGCTTAGACTGGGATAGTGAAGGGTTGCTGCTGTTAACGAACGATGGGCAATTGCAACATCGCCTCGCCCATCCGCGTTTTGGTCATAAACGTAGTTACTGGGTACAAGTAGAGCGAATTCCAGATGCAGATGCGATAAAAAGGTTGCAAACAGGTGTGGAAATTCAAGATTACCGCACTCAACCAGCAGAAGTTAGGCTTTTACCAGAAGAACCACAGCTACCTGAACGCACTCCGCCGATTAGATTTCGCAAAAATGTAGCGACAGCTTGGCTAGAAATGACTTTGACAGAGGGAAAAAATCGCCAAGTACGGCGCATGACTGCGGCTGTAGGGTTTCCGACTTTGCGACTGGTCAGGGTTAGCATAGCCCACTTACAATTACATGACCTACAATTGGGTCAATGGCGCGACCTCACCACATCTGAACTCCAATTTCTGCATAATTTCAGTAAATCAAAAAGTTTTCCTCCAAAGGCGAATGCTCTCTAACAGGAATAGGATTTTCTGTTATGAGCCAGCGATTTCCAGTTCGAGGGGAATTATTGCACATTTAGGATGCGATCGCAGCGACGGTGTACGCCTACGCATTCTGGCTATATCAACCAAAACTTTGAACAATATAAACTAAATTCAGATTTACTTTGTGGGCATAGAAATTTCCCAAATTCCTTGAATCCCACCGTATTCCAGAACATAAATCTTATTGCCGATAATCTCAGTATCAATGGGATTGCTGAAGCCTTGGACAATGCGCTTGGCTTGAAGTTGATAGTTGGTAGTTCCTACTTTAATCAATTTCAAATCCAACAGATCTTGGCTGGGATCTTTAAAAGGGCCTGCTAGTGTTTCACCAGTGGGGTCGCCTTGTGTCCAACCCAATACGAATCCATTTCTGTTGAATTCTGGACTCATTGCTCCTTGTGTTTCAAAAATTAACCCCAAAGGAGAACGGTGTGCTGTAAAAGTGCTAAAAGTTACTCCAAGAACACTAGCGTCTTTGACTTTGCCATCTTGAGGATCGCGGAAACTGTCTGCGTCCGGTCCCAAATTACGAATTGGTTCAGTCAGGGTGATATTAGGCCGAGCCGGAAAGCTTGGATCGTTATAATAGTAGGCTTTTTTAACTGCGGTAAATTTAGGATTTAGCAAAAGGTCTTTGAGAGGATTATAATTCGGGAATTGTTGGGGATTGTCTGTCCCGCCTATACGCCAGGGAAAACCGTAATTATGACCTAGACGTAGCCAATTTAATTCTTCTGACATGTCGCGATCGGGACCATTTTCGGTGCCAAACAAGTCCCCATTAGACGCAAAGGCCATATCGAAAGTATTGCGTGTTCCTTCTGCAAAAATATAGCCAGCTGTCTTTAAGGTTGCTCGATTGTTTGCAAGAAAGAGATTTTGGCCATTACTAGGAAGGCGGAGTATACAGGCGGTTAATCCTACTTCGCGAGTATTGGGATATAGACCATCAGCAGACTGAACCTCACCATGATCAGTACGAGAACCGCTATTCACATAGATAAACTTACCATCTGGGCTAACAACCACGCCGTTGAAGCGATGGTCATAGGCTGTTTTGCTTTTAGGATAGCCTGCACTCGTAGCCAAAACAGACCAAATGCGCTCTCCTTTACCTGAGTTAATTACCCCTTTAACAATAATTGCTTTGGTCTGGTCATTCACAAGGTCTGCATTGCCAACTAAATAAATTGTCCCGTCAGGACCAATAGCCATACCTTGAGTTTCATCTAGCTTATGATTACTAGAGTTGTACACAAGTGTACTAGTAGATAAGGCTAAATTAACTTGATAAATCTCACCATTTCTTTTTAAGTAATAGAGGGTATTGTTTCGTGGATCTTTTGCAATCCGAACAGAAGGAGAGATGGTCGATAATGTAGACAGAATCTTGCGAATCTTAATATCAGAACGCAAGGCTTGAGGTGCAGCATTTACTACACTAGTGCCATTATTTAGCATCACTATTGTAAATAACAGTGTTTTTGCAACTAAAAAGCACGTTTTTAGAACGAACTTATCAGTAAATCTGCGTTTAACTTGGTTGAATGATTTGGTGCTATTCATTATTTTCTTCATCGAATACTCAGATGATTTTGTGGCTAAATCTTGTTAATCAGGGAAAAAGCTTTAGAAATTACGGAATGAAATGAGCAATGGGTACTGACTTGCTAAATAATCTCTTGTTGGGTAAGGGGGGAAAGATTGCCGTGTTCCCCGGTTGAACTGTTGCTAACTGAGCTGAAAGATTAACGCCTGAGCCTGATGATAAGGAAGGAACCCAACCCTTCAGCGCTGCCGAGTGTGTTGTTTGTACCTTCTCCAGCATTTTCCTGCTTATAAAAAAGTGAAGTTGTTACTACTAAGTGTGAGACCCACTACCCCCTGCACAATACCTATGATTTCATCTTGCTCTGCTCCGGGTTTGTCTAAGAATATTCGTGTGTTGCTTCCAACAACTTGCAGACGGTAGTCCTCTGGAAGTCCATTGAGTTCAATTTGATCTTGGCTAGGGTCGAAGTCAGTGATACTAGCCAAGTCCCCAAAACCAGGATTCGCAGTATTGTTATCGTCGTAGAAAGCATTTACAGCGTCCCCCAAGATAAATCTGTCTGCCCCAGGTCCGCCAGTCAGCTGATCAGTTTCCCCTAATCCAGGTGGAAGCGGACTACCAGGGAAAACACCAATGAGGATGTCGTCTCCAGACCCTCCATTGAGTACGTCATTGCCTGGCCCGCCCTGTAGACTATCATTGCCGTCACCACCATTGAGGATATCATTGCCATTATTACCATCTAGAGTGTCATTGCCTCCTCCACCATTCAAAGTGTTGTTAGAAGTATTACCAAAAAGGAGGTTGTTAAGACTGTTACCTGTCCCGCTGATATCGCTACTTTCCGTCAGCCTCAGATTCTCTATATTGGCGCCTAGTGTGTAGGTGACAGAAGACCGGACGATATCTGTGCCTGAATTAGCAGCCTCCGTAATGATGTCAGTAGCAGTGTCAACAATGTAAGTGTCGTTACCTGCTCCCCCATTCAAGGTGTCAGTACCTGTGCCGCCATCAAGTGTGTCATTGCCATTATTACCGGATAATCGGTTATTTTGGTTGTCGCCAACAATAATGTCATTTGCATTTGTGCCGATGACATTATCAAAGTTGACTACAGTAAATGGCAATCTTCCCAAACCAGGAACATTATTGGCAGCCAAATTTTGGGTTTGCAAATTAACGGTGATAAATACCCCAGGCAAAGATTGAGATGCGTCTATGGTGTTGTTGGCAACATTAGCATTAGCAATAACCTTTTCTACTTTAAAGAGTTGATCTTGCCCCAATCCACCGGCTTTTTGAATGGTACCGACACCTGACAAGGTAATAGTTTGACCTAGTTGACTGTAGTCTGCGGTATCAAAGCCATCTCCACCATTAATGCTGTCGTTACCCTGACTGCCTTTGAAGGTGTCGTTTCCTGCACTACCGATTAAAATGTCGTTTCCTGTGCCTCCATCAACTGTGTCATTGCCATCTCCACCGATTAGACTGTCGTTTCCTGTCCCACCAGCGAGGGAATCATTACCAGCTGCACCATTCAAGGTGTCATTACCGGAGGTACTATTGGCATTACCACCAACAGCCCAACCAACTATCGTGTCATTTCCCGAAGTCCCAAAGAGATTGTCAGGACTTGTAGTGCCGAAAATAAATGCCATGTTATTTCTCCTGAATTTCTTCACGAATACGTAAGTTCAGCCTTAGTCAAAGGACTATTCATCAGTTCAATGTAGATTACTTGCTATTTAGGTAATCCTATTTACAAAACATTAATTATTGATTTTGTTACGGATTTCCAAATAAAAAAATATCTAACTATTTATTGTGGGCTGGGTCGAAAAACCCGGCTTTGGTTACGGGCGAACGAGACACCTACTTTACAAAATTAGACAATTTATTTCCTGAAAATGCCTGAATGGATTACCCAAATGGTAAGTAATTAGGTCAAATATTTTGTTTTTTCTCCAAATTTTTTTTAACCAAGCTGTAATTATTTAATTATCATGAGCGAAAGGTTATGTAAACTTCTTTACCAAATCTTCAAAATCTCAAATAAATGCGATTTATAATACATTGAAATATACTTGTAACTTTTAATCAAATATTTTTTCAAAACTACTGATTTTTTTGGTAAATGTTGCGATACTTTTTAGCTTAAGGTGGCATCGTCGTTAAGTTAAATTTCAATATCCAATTTTTTGGTAAAAAAAACACTTTTATATTAAAGAAATGCTTTTTAAAATAGATAATTTAAACTTATAGCTTACTCAAGAAAACTTTGGAGCTTAATAATACTTAAGCTTTACATAAATTTTATAAATGTTTACAGCTATTTTTAGGTAAATAGACCACGCCTTATAGGCACAGCAACGCCCACACGTGTCAACTTAAGCTAAAATTCCTTTAAAACCTCGTTTCTAGCCTCTGGCTAGAAATGTACCTCATAGCGGCTCTGCCGCAAGTCTTGAGGCGGAGCCTCCCATTAGGCTCTCTAAAAGTTGCTATGTCGCAGGCTTTACGCTGCGCTATCCGTTGTAACAACTGGCATTGCGTTGTGCTATGCGACAACGCACTGTCAACAATTCAAGGTGCGTTACAGAGTAGGCTAACACACCCTACTGACAATTTATATTTCTTCATATACATTGAATTTTTCTAGCCGACTTACTTAAATAAAAACTGCTGTAAAAAGTCGTTTTGAATACTCGAATCCTTGCTTTTCTCTCCTTCCTATGCAAAGCATGGGTACGAGGAAAACTAATAACTCCTAACTCAGCACTGATTATGACTCAAGAACAACAAACTGCAATTGAAGGGATCTATGAAGTCTGTATTGGCATCCCAGAGCCAATTTCTGCAATTCAGTATTGGGAGCAATTTGGCTATCGCATTGGTCAAGTGGGTGAATTAACCGCAGATGTAGCTAATCGATTATATGGGGTGAATTCATCTTTACGCTCAATCCGCCTCTACCATCAAAATTCAGATCATGGTTTGATTCGGCTGATGGTTTGGCAAAACCCCACGCATCAAGGTTTGGGAACAGCGTCGATGAAAATTAAAGGAAATCGCTGGGCAACAAGTTTAACAGCGGATGTTTTAACTATCTTAAATCATATAGAGGATGCAAAAGCCGCAGGTTTGCCTATTAGGCACACTAACCCTTATTGGGAAGTCATCTACAACAAAGAGAGGAAAAGCCGTCCTTTTATTGAGCCAGCAATTGGTGTGCGAGAAATGCTGCTACTGCAACCCTTAGCTCGACAGGTTTTATTTCAACGGTTTGGTTATACACTGCCGGATTACGGACAAGTTAACCATAATGCTGCTCTCAAGGCTAGTCAGTTTACCCACATGGGAATCATCGTTCAGGATGACAGCAAAGAAACCCTGAAGTTTTATGAAGAAGTTTTGGGTTTGCTGCGTGTGCGTGATGGTGTCGAAACTAGCTATGAATCTTCGCCAGCAGGTCGAGATATTTTTGACCTTAACCCTGGTGAAAAGTTTATTGTTACGACCTTTGATGATCCCCGTTCTTCTAAATCTGACCTGATGGCTGCACGCAGTGGTAGGCTTTACATCATTCGATTCCCAGAAGATATTAATTTAGAATCGCGCTTTGAGGCAGCCCAACCAGGTAGCTTAGGTATGTCTTTATATACCTATCGAGTTAAGGGAATACAGGAGTATTGCGATCGCATCAAAGCAAGTACTGTAGAAAAAGTTACAGATATCATTAATAATGAGTTTGGCGAGACTAGTTTCTCCTTTGTTGCGCCAGATAGCTATTTCTGGACTTTGCTAGAAGCTAAATAGCCATGATTGGTTAATTTGCGGGAGATCATATGATTATCTTGACTTCATATCACTTTTCAGATACATAGATTTTCAGTTGAATGCTTTCTCTCAAGCTACTAAGATAAGCTAGTAGCGCATAAATAAAAATCACAATTCCGACCATTTCCAAAGACTCTTCAACAATTATGCCAGTTAACGTTATTAGGGTGCGTCGCCCAAAATCTACTCTCAAAAGTCCACCCACCATTTCCATACCTAAGCCTCCACCCACATAAACAATTACGGCAATCAGAAATAAATACCGAGTCTTGTGAGGGAGATGGAGCAAAAATTTTAGATATTTAAATGCAAAAACTCCCACTAAAACAATACCAGGGATAACCCAGGTTTCATAAAATACAGGATTGAGATGAAGTGATTGTCGCACTGACGGAATGATCAAAATCTCATGAAAACTAAATGCTTCATCCAAACTCAAATATAAAAATGTCAAAGATAGAGTTTTCCAGTAAGCAAAATAGTGGTCTTTCGTCTTCATAGCGGTAATTACTTTAAGTAACCCCGAACAAAATAATAGAGTGAATGAAGAATACCAGGCAGGTATATTAAATTCTCCATCTAGGTTAAATAGTTCGTAAAACCATTTGGAAGCTAGGAGGGGAAACTTCGAGAGCCAGAAATAGCCACTTAAAATCCCTGCTAAGGTGAGGCACATAACTGTAACACCTAAACGTAGAGCAACTGTTTTAGCACTGATATGAATTGGTAACTCCACACTATCGCTTGATACTTGCTGCATACAAATATTGAGCTAATTTTCTCTATGTCGAACAATTAAGAGGAAATTATCTCATGTAGGCAAATGATATAAGCGAACTGTTACAGAACTTTCACTACGGAAAACCATAGATTTTGAACGGAATTACTAGTATGTATGTATAAAATATATCTCAATATAACACTGCAACTGCTGGCAGCCACTTTAACATTACCACAAGCCCCATTTGTAGATTTTCTCGGCTTGGCGATCGCGATCGTCTCAGCAATTTTAGCTATTTACTTAAGCATCAATGCTGCATGGCTAGTTTTTGGTAGCGCTTTAATTGGATGGGATGCTTCTCTCTTGGGCTACACTGGATGAAATTGCAAGTATTAGAAATTACTAGCAGCTATTAGCTTGACTTTAAACACCTTTTAGTTTATATGCATTTTTTGATTTAAGCTTTCTATCCTCTCTGTGACTGGAATTTATAGAGGTTTTTCTAATTTTACCGACTTAAACAAGTCAAAAAATAGATATATTAAATCTTGCTTTCAAACTATTTTCATGTGATAATCACCATTAACTCCGGTAAATTTGTAAACTTACCGGAGTTAATAGTCATGGTTTAATAATTTAGGTTTTTATCTGTTTAAAAGCTATAAACATGGCAATAAATATACCAGTTTATAGTTTGAGGGCTACTATCTATAAAAAGTTTGCTATTTTGCGTTGTAGTAGACATCGTTATTCACATCTGTGCATATTTTAGATAGAAGTTAAAAAGGTTGACGAATAAATTTTTTGTGCCAATTTTTATCTATATCTCTATTCCACCACATAAATTGGTACCCTCAAATTAAGAAATTAGTCAAAGTTAACTTAAATTCAGGTGAAATATGTCAATTCAAGACACAGTATCTAATTGGGAACAACTGTTAGAAATTGCTCAAAAAAATACCTCTGCTCGACGGGTGCGTAGAGCAGGACAGTCCCCTTCTACTGCTCCCATCCCTAGCAGTCTTCATAAACTGCCTCCAGATACAGAACCACCAGTACTGCTCTACCGGGATACTAACTCTTGGTGTCCATTTTGCGAACGGGTTTGGTTTGCTCTGGAAGAAAAAGAAATTCCTTTTGCGACAGAGTTTATCGACTTGACTAACAAACCTAAATGGTATACGGATTTAGTTCCCACAACCCTTGTCCCGGCTGCCAAAATTGAGGGAAAGTTAGTCTATGAATCCAAAGACATTCTGTTAGCATTAGAAGAACGATTTGGGTCTACCTTGCTTCCCGAAGACCCAGAGGAAAACGCCGTTGCTAGGCAGTGGCTTGAAGACGCTGAAACCAATGGTGTACAAATAGCCTACAAATTCCTGAGACAAGCCCCTGAAGATCCTCATGAATTAGCAAGCTTAAAGGCAGCTTTTGAAGCAAAATTAGACCAGTTGGAGCAACTTCTCGGAAAATATCCTGGCCCCTACTTTTTGTCAACCTTTAGCTTAGTAGATATTACTTATAGCCCCCATTTAGACCGATTGGCAGCTAACTTACCCGTTTATCGGGGATATCAACTCAAGGGAAATCCCCGGTATCCTCGCATCAACGCTTGGTTTGAAGCACTTAAACAGCGTCCCGCCTATCACCGCGTCAAATCGGATGATACGACCAACAATTTACTCTTGCGTCGCAGATGGGGCGTGACACCAATCGGCAATCCCTTAGCGCCTGACCCAGCAGTTAGCCAAGAAATCCAATTTCGGGCAGAAGCGGCTGAGAGGTTGACTGATAACCGAGAAGTTGCTTTAGGAGACATCCTGAAAAACTCTGGGGTACAAGCATTGGCGGTCAATGGCGACACAACAGCCGTTAAAGAAGCGGTTGATTTTCACCTCAGATTGCTGGCTGACTATCTCATCAATGCGAATGGTGCAGCATTGCCGTGGGGGCGCGTGGGCGGCAAAGACAATGCCGATCCGATTGTGTCTGCGGTTGGAGCGATCACACTCGCTTATGTGAGAAATCGCATCTGTGCGCCACGCGATATGAGTGCTGGTGCAGCAACTGCATTCCGGGCAGCAGCAGATAAGGTGTTGGCATCTCTTTATTAGCGATCGCTCGTGACAGGTTAAGATTCTATTTCGCATGGTGGTAGTCTGGATAATTTTTAGCTACCACCTGTTTTTCTCACCAATTTATCTGGCGGACAAGTTTAATAAGCTAATCGGCATTCGAGTTGCATAATTAGGGCGGGCAAGATGCTCACCCCACAAGATATTGAGAAAATTTAATATGCAAATTAAATGTGTTTTAGCTTGTCATGTCCCACTTAATACTTATGTCATTGCGTACGCCCTACAGCCCTTCTCCTAAAGGAGACGCTACGCGAACGGGCATCCTACGGCAGGCGTTCCCGTAGGGTACGGAGCCTGGCAATCCCAAACCGCAAGCGAATTGCAACTCTTGGAGACGCTCTTGCTAGCTTGCTTTTGTTAGGTCTGTATTGGACTCAACACAGAAGCATTATAATTACCCTTGTGACTCCTCCAAAATACCATTTAAGTGCAGGACATCAAAGTAGCTTCCTTATATTTTGGTAAAGCAGAAGAAAGTAAAAAGCTGAAAGTTATATATAACAAGCTTTTCTAGCCTTAATTTCCATTTAAAAATTTATGCCAACAAAAAAAAGGAGAGTACTGCTACTCTCCTAAGGCAATATGGGCGAGAATTTCTTTTTTTAGCGATGAAAGTGAGCTTGACGTTCACGCAATTCACGAGCATGTCGTTCACGGGCTTGACGTTCACGCAATTCACGAGCATGTCGTTCACGGGCTTGACGTTCACGCAATTCACGAGCATGTCGTTCACGGATTTGATGTTCGCGTTGGATTCTACTGTTATTAAAAGCTACAGTATTGCGATTCAAATGATCATGCTCAGATTTAAATTCAGCAGCATTAGCATTTTGAGAAAGAGCAGCAATTGAAGCAGTTGCTAATAAGCTTCCAAGAAGAATAGATTTAAAGCGGTTCATATATCCTTTATCTGCCTTGCATTAGTTGATTTGTGTACTCTCAATTTAATCGGAATAATCAGGTACACGCCTGTGAGAAAAGTCATGCTTAAATGGTTACTTTTGTCACTAATACTATAATTTATATTTGATTTTTGAAATTGGATAACGGTCAAAACCTGACCTGAGATGGGTTATACCCTCAGGGCAGCCTAGTAAAACTGAAGTCGGATTCCTATATTTAGAGGTAATTATTCAAAACCATTGCCAAGCGGTGGTGGGATAGAGCATTGGTCTACACATCTCAATTTTTTCTGTTACGGCTATTTAGGAAAACGTGTAATGCTTGGGTAAAACCACTGCAAAAAAGTAAAGACGGCTTGTCGAATAAATGATTATTAATGTCTAATTGTTTGTTGAAATGAGTATAGAACGAAGAACAGCACTTCGCGAAGAGAAATTAAAGGACGTCAAGGGCTTTGAGTTGTGTAACGAGCTGCTCTCAATGCACTTTTTGAATCAAATGAAAGCACTGAACCAACGACTGCAACCGATATCCTCGTTTCAATCCCTAATAGCGATTTTAGGTAATTGCAATTTTTACGTCCCGCAATTCTGACTGCAATTTGTGGCGTTTCAATCTCTAATAGGGATTTTAGGTAATTACAATCTAAATATTGGGAGCCGAATTGATGCCTCAAAGTGGTTTCAATTCCTAATAGGGATTTTAGGTAATTGCAATCGCTAGCTTCTGGAAGCCTTGTCTTATTTGGTTTTCAAGGTTCGGTTGCGCGAATGCAGAAATCATAACATCAGGAGTTGTGATTTGGCTAGAGACAAATGGCTGAAAACTAATCCACATAAGGTGCGCGGATGGTTTACAAATGCTAAAGCTCTCAAGTTCTTGCATATAGGACAATTCAGCCATTTTTCTAGTCATCCCTTCCCCAACACCTACCCATCCGCGCATTCAGCAAAAAAACTAATCTGATTGGAAAACTGCTTACTATAAATATCCTACTCAATTACGTTAGCTGACTTAAAGCCAATACCTGGGTTTGGCTATGCCTACGCAATACCAGCACCCTTATGACCAACTTTATTTAGCAGCGTCTTCAAAATCTGTTATTGCACAACCAAACTCCCTAAAAGCTGTTTTAATCAGAACCTCTTTCGTTCCTCTTTCCAGCGAAGAATTGCGTATGAGGTCTGTTAACTCTATGAACAGTAGAGAAAACATAAAACGATCTTGGCGGTCAACTTGTTTCAAGCAAGACGATATAAACTGATAAAGCTCTGTTTTTCTAGGTTTGGTTTGTTCTTCCCATATTTGTAACCCAAGCCGGAAGGTTCTCAAGCGGATTTCATTAGTATTGAAGGACGCGTCTTTGTAGCGGACTGATACGCGTTGGGGTAGTTCCATGAGTTTAAGCTATACATATTCAATGTAAAGTAATTATTCACTTATATTTTGACTCAACCGGAAAAATCTGATATTTAGCTTGAAAACAGGTGACAGGGAAAGAGATTTTCAATCTGATATCTCCGTTGTATTGTCCATAATAAGAGAACCTTACCCCGCCTATAGCTAAAGTTACAGGCTCTCCTCCCCTAGTAGGGGAGTGGCTGCTCTTGAGAGGTCACGTAGGTATCACAAGTAATTCGCCAGACATGAGATGAGTGTCAGGTAAAGGCGATAACACTACTCCTGATATATGTTCTTCTGCGTCTTGACTCTACGCTTTCTCGAGGGGAAGCGAGGTACGACTATTCAGTTATTACAGTTGAACACGTACTTCCTCAGAACCCAAGCGAAGGCAGTACGTGGCTTCAGTGGTTTCCAAATGATGAAGAGCATCTTCAGTATGTGCATCGCATAGGTAATTTGGTGTTACTTTCTCGAAAGAAGAATGCTGAGGCGCAAAACTACGATTTTAATAAAAAGAAAGAAAAGTATTTTGCTGGCAAAAAAGGGATTTCTCCTTTTGTTCTGACAACCCAAGTTTTACAACAATCTGAATGGACTCCAGCAGTTATTGAGCAGCGACAAGAAGATTCTTTGCAAAGCCTGAGAAAAATATGGCGGCTGTAAGTGCGATCATCTATGCAGAAACAGATTAAACTTTTTACAAAAGTCAATTTTCTGAAAATGAAAACACAGATGGATACAGATAAATACTAATGATTTATCTGTATCCATCTGTGATTGTCTGGTTTCAATACCTGGGAATTAAACGATTAAACTTGTTGTATTCCGGGACGACCATCTTCAACCACAAATGAAGCCCGCTTACTAATCGTCCCAAATGGAGTTGTGACGTTTGATAAAACTAGATAGTCTGTCTTGCAGCTTGTGGGAGTCAGCGCACAGCGAACATACCCCCGTTGACCGTTGAAGAACTTAATGTGTGGGTTATCGGGTAAGTAAGCTTGAACATTTGGGGTGGTATCTGCCCCATCTCCACCGGAGGTTATTGAAGTACAGACGAATTCACTCCCGACTGTAGCAGATTCTGGATTATTAAAGTCAGCCTTTAAATTCATTGCCCAGTTGGAATGGATATCGCCTGATAAGACTACTGGATTAGATGGTTTGCGCTGTTCTAAGAAACGCATGAGGCGATCGCGGGAAGCCACATAACCATCCCACTTATCCATGCTGTAGGTTCCGCCTTTCCCTGGTTTTGTGTCTATCTGAGCAACTACAACTTGCTGGGCCAAAACGTTCCACTTAGCCTGTGACCTATTTAAACCATCATATAGCCAATCTTCCTGACGCTTGCCAGTAATCGTTGCATTCGGATCTAAATTTTCTGGGCAACGTTCTTTAGTGCCATCACCACAGGGCTGATCGGTGCGATATTGGCGGGTATCTAGGACATGGAAGGTGGCTAAGTTACCAAAAGAGAGCCGACGGAAAAGTTGCATATCGGGGCCAACGGGACGCGAGAAGGGGCGCAGTGGCATATGTTCGTAGTAAGCCTGATAGGCAGCAGCCCGCCGTTGCAGGAAGATTGCCCGATTCTGATCCGGTTCAGTATCAATTTCTGAGATGTTGTTGGCGTAGTTGTTTTCCACCTCGTGGTCATCCCAGGTAACAATCCAGGGAAACGCTGCATGAGCTGCTTGCAGGTTGGAATCGGTTTTATAGAGGGCGTGACGGTTGCGGTAATCTTCCAAAGTCACAATTTCTGCACTATTATGCTGTCTGGGGCGATTCTTTGAAATTCCTCCTTCATAGATGTAGTCTCCAACATGCACTACCAAGCTGAGATCGTCCTGGGCAATATATTTGTAGGCAGTATAGTACCCCTGCTCATAGTGCTGACAGGAGACAAGGGCAAAGTTTAATTTATTTAAGTAGCCACCTGCTAGAGGAGCTGTACGAGTGCGGCCAATGGGACTAGCTTCTTGGCCGACAAGAAATCGATACCAGTACCAAGTATCAGATTGCAGTCCTTCTACCACAACTCGAACTGAGTGAGCTAGTTGGGGAGTTGCTAGTACCGTACCTCTGGAGACAATGCGCCTCATGTCGGGATCAGTTGTCACTTCCCAGCGAATTGGCACATTAGCAGGTGGCATTCCACCTCCGTTTAAGGGTTCAGGAGCGAGACGAGTCCAGATCACTACGCTACTGGGATAGGGATCACCCGATGCTACACCCAAAGTGAAAGGATAATTGGAAAATCTGCTTCTAGCGTAGACGCCTAGCGGCTTGTCGGCAGACATCGCTCTTTGATCAGGAAATTGGTTAGCGATCGCCAAACCAGACAATGCTCCTGCCCCGATAATTAAATTGCGTCGTTTGATTCGACTGTGTAGGAACTGCTCAAAATTCCGGTAATCTACCATTCTCTACTCCTGACTAACAGGTAAGTTAAAACGCAGCAACAGCTAACACGAAGAAGGCAGGGTGGTTTTAGGCAAACTTCGTAACTAACTCCCTTACCAAAATCTGGTTTTAATTCCCAATTTTTCTTCTGGCATCAATGTCTTAGATGTTGTTTTGCCACATCAAAGCATATTAGGAAGAGATTAATCCTTGGCAAAGAAAGCGTTAATATCAACTTAACCAAGGTTAAAATCTAACCTTTTTCATTGATGTTACTTTTTTCTTCATCATCCAGCCCAGACCACAAGCAAAGAGAGTACCAATTAAAGGTGTAGGTTCAGGTATTTGTGTATACGAAACTTTACCTGATATCGGTTCCGCATCTGGAGAGGTTCTAGAGAAAATTGTAAAATCATTACCAATGATTTCGTAACTTATAGAACTGGAAGGATTAGATTTATCGTTGAACAGATAGTCTAATGCTAAAGATTGTCCGGTTAAGAACGTAGTTACCAGGGGAAATTCTGGATATTTGGTGTCATTTTTTTCAGTATAAACAGTAGAGTTACCGTCAAACTGGAATGAGAGTGACTTAATGGTAGCTACAGGATTATCTTCATTACTGAAAGTTGAATCATCAAAGCTAAAAAAGCCATTTCCCTTTGTTACGGGACTATCAACTGTGAAAGCGTAATTAATAATTGCAGCAGATGCATATTTTGCATTTACAGTAGCAAAACCTAAAGTTAAAGTAGCAGCAAGCACTAATCGCGGAATCAATTTCATCTCAGTTTTTCTCACCATAAACTTCTGTAAGCGATGCACACTGCAAGGTATAGAAATAGTTTGTTTCTAACTTACTTATTTCCAAATGGCTATTCATCACTGTTCTAATCAGTGATGAAAATTAATGCTTTTTCCCTTTTGCAGAAAAATCAATAAGTCTCCAATTATTTGGAGTCACCCTATTTTATAATCATGAGTTTAAGCAAACTTTAATTAGAGGTAAAATAAAATCGAATTTAAATTTTCCAATGAAAGACTTAATCAGTAACTAATACCAATTATTT
The DNA here is from genome assembly GCF_036917275.1 of Nostoc sp. Classification (GTDB taxonomy): domain Bacteria; phylum Cyanobacteriota; class Cyanobacteriia; order Cyanobacteriales; family Nostocaceae; genus Nostoc. The sequence goes on along the minus strand of NZ_JBALDF010000056.1, from coordinate 248,051 downwards.
GTGAAACTGAATAAAATCAGGCTTGGCCAAGCTTGGGGCTTGAGCAAATCGTTCTATGCAACCTCACAGGTAATCGGTATAAGATATTTATGTTAAAAATTTTGAAGTGATTGTTACACATAGAGTTTCAGCCCTATCCTTGAAGGTTGGTAGCGCTGATCCGAAAGGTAAAAATAGTTGGTGCGTCAGCCTACGGCATAACACAACGCCAGTTGCTACAACGGATAGCGCAGCGTAAAGCCTGCGGCATGGCTTCTCTACGAGACGCTACGCGAACGCTTAGAGCGAGTCATCTCCCAAGGGGAGACGCCAAGGGCGAACGAGCGTCGGGAACCTCCGCAACGCACTGGCTCCCCTACGAGAATACTGGTCAATCTCTTATTGTTCTAACATTTGGAAGAATCGGGTAAAGTAATCTGGAAAGGTTTTCGCTGTACAGCCAGGATCTTTAATTACAATTCCTGGAACTTTCAAGCCAGTGACAGCAAAAGCCATGGCCATTCGATGATCGTGATAGGTTTCAATTGTCGCCGGGGTAATCGGGCCAGGCTGAATTTTCAGTCTATCTGCAAATTCTTCAACCTCAACTCCTAGCCGACGCAACTCTGTAACCACAGCTCGAATTCGATCGGTTTCCTTATATCGAATATGTTCCACATTGCGGATGGTAACAGGTGAACTGGCAAAGGGCGCGATCGCTCCTAATGTTTGCACTAAATCTGATATATCATTCATATCAATGTCGATGCCTTGCAATTGCTTCGGCCCCGTTACTTCCGTGTAATCATCCGAATCTTTAATTTGGCAACCCATCTGTTCTAAAACATTCAGCCACAGAATATCACCCTGACACGATTGTTTGGTCAAATGCTTGACGCGCACCCGTCCACCCGTGACGGCGGCGGCGGCAAAAAAGTAAGAAGCATTTGACGCATCGGGTTCTACTGTGTAATGTCGAGCTTGGTAACGTTGACCTGCTTTAATCTGAAATTGATTATCGCCGATTTGAATCACCTCAACGCCAAAATCTGCCATCAAACGACAGGTCATTTTGACGTAAGATTGAGAAACTAGTGTCCCCTCAACCTCAATGCTAGTATCTTGTTGTGCATAAGGCGCAATCATCAGCAATGCTGAAAGTTGCTGACTTGTTTGGTTCGCTTTCAAGCGAAAATTTCCACCAGCGAATTGCCGACTATAGAGGGTATAGGGCATAAACCCGGAGTTTCCCTCAAAGTTAACGGTTGCTCCACCTGTTTGCAGCACCGTCAGCATGTCACCCATCGGTCGTTCTCGCATCCGGGGAACGCCATCTAGGCGATATTCGCCGTTCCCCAGTGCCACCAACGCCGAGATAAACCGTGCTGCTGTGCCTGCCAAACCCACAAATAAATCTGCTTGTTTAGCTGGAATGTCGCCTCCTCTTCCCGCCACTTGGATTTGTGCCTGATGAGGATTCAAAGCAATGGGAATGCCCAATTGCTCTAAGCATTTGGCAAAATACTCGCTGTCTTCACTAAATAAGGCATTTTCTAAAATGGAATCACCTTGTGCCAAAGCAGCAACGAGCAACGCCCGATTGGTAAGACTTTTAGAACCGGGAATTTCTACTGTGGCATCCACTAGCCGATTTAAAGCAGGAATTGCAATGGTATCCACGTTAAACCTCTACGTAGGCGGTTAGCTACAACTTTATATATTGCCATATTGTGACCAAAAGGAGCAGGGAGGCAGGGGAAGAAGAACTATTGATTATTGCCCAATGCCCCATGCCCAATAGTTCCTAGTTAAAAAGTAAAATCTGATCTTGCTTTTGGGAATATTTGATTTTATTCACCTGACTAATCTATAACCCAGGCATTATCAATATGAAATAGATTAAACCATTCCTATATTTTCAAGACTTACGCATTGAAAACTTGTTTAAGAGGATTTTCGGCTATTTCCGAACAATTGCTACTTGAAGAAGTAGTAAAGATTTTGAATCTTTATCTGGGAACAATGACAAATGTGATAAACCAGTATAAAGGCACGATTAATAAGTTTATCACTAATGGTATTTTTGTGATATTTGGTACGCCAATTAGTCGCAAAGATGATTTTAAACGAGTGATCACCTGTGCTATTACTATGCAATTGTCAATGCAGCAAGTGAACAAACTTTCATCAGCAAATGAATTTCCCAATCCTCAAAATGGGAATTGGAATCAATACACGCGAGGTTGTGCTGGAAAATGTTAGTTCTCAAAAACGCGCTCAATATACATAGGACTTACGCACACTCTACGAATTCTCGGCGCTCTTGGCGTCTTGGCGGTTCGACAAATTAAGCTTTTTGGCAATTTTTGCGTAAGTCCTAATACAGTTATTAGCAGTCATGTTAATTTAGCTGCCCGAATTGAGTCTTATACCGTGGGAGGACAGAAGACTGCGACTCCCTCACCGCTAGGCGTTTATGCATTTCTCAATGCACTCCGTCAGCCTGGGTGAGATTAGGGCATCAATATTGAAATAGTAACGAAGGGAGGTGTATGTAAATACGGTCAACTGAAAAAGTAGGTAGTCTAGGTTTTTTTAAAACAGTAGCAATTGTTGCTGATAGAACCAGGCGATCGCGGTAAGATTTTGAACTTAAGCCTGATCCGACTCTAATAACTCCTAACTCTGACCAAATAATTAATAATTCGTAATTTATGGGATAGAGCAACTAACTTGAGTTATGGAGGTAAGAATATGATTTCTTCTCAAGCTGAGATTAAATTACATCCAAAAGACAGATGAAGAACTTAACCAACTTTCAAAGACTAGTAGAACTTGCAAATGATCATGGAATTATTTGCCAGCCCACACCAGGAGAATGTTTGATTGGCTCCTTGCCTGGAGACGATGATTTCTTATTAGCTTTTACTTGGTCTGGTACAGTTGAAGGAGAGCCACTAGAGCATGAATTAATAGCAATTAGTGTACAGGATATAGTTAAAGAAGTTACTGTTGCTGCTTGGCAGATTCCTATTTATTTATTTGGAAACGTTTTAAGGCAGGCTCAGATGCTTGTCGCTGCCCATAAAGATTTTGTTAGTTAGCACACAAGCTTTAGCTAAAAATTACTATCCTTGTCCACTGTGGCAGGGATTTTTATTCAAACTACTGCGCCCAAAACAAGAGTTGCTGACACTCGATGTCAGCTTGAAATATTTATAAAATATTCTTTAAGATTATTGGTGAAAACGTTGTAGTCTAATGTTTCTATACTGCAAGGTTTCTTATTGAGCGATGCCTGCGGCGGGCTACGCCTACGCACTTTGCCGTATTAGGTGAGAATAGACTTGTGCTCGTAGTCAGGACTTTAATCCTCGATTTGAGGACTTCAGTCTCCACTCCAAACTGAGCGATGCCTGCGGCGGGCTACGCCTACGCACTTTGCCGTATTAGGTGAGAATAAGACTTGTGCTCGTAGTCAGGACTTTAATCCTCGATTTGAGGACTTCAGTCCCCACTCCAAACTGGACATCATATAACTAATCCTACTGGGGCGTGCCACTGCTGGATGAACTTATATTCCAACACTTTTCACAGTTATTGTCTACCATTTTTACCTACGTGAGCAGTGTATTTTTAGAGAAATGAAAGAGTTAGCAAAAACGTTACATAAAAAATTTTCGCATCTAATTCAGCAGGTAATAGGAATTACCTTTTCCCGTAATCAAAATCCAAACGAAACCAATGTTGCTGAAGGTGAAGAAATTGTAGAAGACCAGACTGCTAAATTAGAAAAGCAAATTAATTTTCAGACATCCTTTAAGAAAGATGAGCAAAAGTTACTATTAAATAAGCAGTATCCAGCTAAACCCAGACAATTCAAAAAAGCTTCCTTATTTCCTGATCAAACTAGTATTGCTGCGTTGTCGTTAGTTTTGCATGGAGTTGCTGAAGTATTATCTCAAAAAATGAATCTATCATGGAAAACTGAAACAAGTAGTACTTTCAGCTATGAAAAAGAAGTTGAAAGTGGAAAAGGAAAAATCTTTTACTATGTAACAGATAATCCCGAAACCTCACAACCAGAAACTCTGGCCGAAGAGGCTGCTTTAGTTGTTATAGATCAATTTGACCCAAGGGCCTGTGCAATTCACCTAATTTACTGTGCTTTAGTAGCCAGCTTAGATAAACCTTGGTCAGGCAATTTTATTATAGATGATAGGCAACTACTTGAATACACAGGGCTTGTCAAACGCAGGGACTTATGCAAACATGAAAAATTGAGTATTTTGTACCATTTGTTACGACAACCTGCTCAGGTACTAGCCTGTATCGCATGGCCTAAACAAGGGAAAGTAGGAGCTTTTACTGTTGCTGATTTAAAGATTTGGGACGTTAGCATAATACGAGATTTTGAAACAGATAAAGCTGGCAATAACAAGCTAGTGGGTTTAAAGGTGATAGGTCAAGCTGGAGTATGGACAAAATACTTCCTCAATAAATCAAAATATCACTACCAGACTGGAATTATTACCAAGAAAACCGTACAGAAACTATTTAGCATTGGGAAACAAAATGCTGGCGCGGCTAGAATATTAGTTTGGCTAACCTTCCAAATCCAGCCGGAATTCCAGGATTGTGTAATGGGCAAGACTTTGATGGAGATTGCTTACAGTGCAGACAAAGTGTCAATAGCAGAGCAAGACAGACAGCTCAGACGGCAAATGGCTGATGACTTTGAAACTGACTTGAAAGTTGTAAAAGAAGCAGGATGGCAAGCAGAACTTGAAACAGGCCCAGCTTGGTTAACAAGCAGCAAAAGCACTAAAAGACCTATAGGTTACTGGAGTGAAATACTAAATTCTAAATGGCGTTTTCATCCACCAGTAGAAGTACAGGAACGCTTGACTCTGGACTCAAATCAGCTAAGTGTAAACAATATCCAGCCTATATCAGGTAATGTGATTAGAGAAGCTAGAAAAGCAAAAGGCTGGTCTAGGGCATTTTTCGCTACAACGATGGGGAAAAGCGTTTCCTGGGTTGATGCAGTCGAGACAGGTACACGCAAGGTTTCTCAGAAGGACTTGCCTAAGTTGTTCAACACACTGGGATTACACCTTAACAGGTATTGATTTCAACTAATATTGAATAATTGGATGAATTTTATACTTCCAGTGGCTATTTTCCTAATTTGTTGTATTAATAAATACTTCCTTACTAAATGATTGATGCAGACAGCAACGAGAGCATAAGCATCAAATTATTTAACCAAATCTTCTTGAGATATTTCAAGAAGATAAATTATGGTGGGGAATAATTACACAAGTAGAATAAAAGTTGCTTTTATTACCAGTATTAGCGATCGCCGATCGCTCGTGTTTTGCCCGACCTAATAAAAGCGCATTATAGAGATTGAAAAAAAACAATAAATGAAAGTTAAATAAATACCGAAGGGTAGGCTGGAAATTTATTTACTGGTAAATAGCTTAGATGTCCGGTTTTTGCAACCATCGGGCAACCATACCCGCCAAAACTCCACCGAAAATTGGGAACACGATGAAAATCCAAAGGTCAGCCAATGCCCAATCGCGAGTAAAGATAGCTGTGGCTAGCGATCGCACCGGATTGACGCTGGCATTTGTCACCGGAATCAGGATCAGATGCGCCAAGGTCAGCCCCAAACCGATGGGGATGGGTGCAGACAGCTTGAGAGCGCGAGAAGATGTAACGCTCAAGATCAGCAGCACAAAACCACAGGTAACAATGAATTCGGCTAATGCACAAGCCCACCAGCTATAGTTACCAGGGGAGTGAATTCCCACCCCATTAGAACCAAAGTTAGCTGTTGTAAACTCAGGCTTCCCCATGCAAATCAAAAACAGGATAGTACTTCCCCAAATTCCGCCGAGAATCTGACTCCCTATATAGGGTAAAACGTCTTTGGAAGAAAACTGCTTGGCTACCCAAAAACCAATTGTGACTGCGGGGTTGATGTGACAGCCGCTAATAGAACCAAAAGTATAAGCAGCAGTCAACAAACTTAAGCCAAAAGCGATCGCCACTCCAGTAACTCCAACCCAAGGTACTGCACCAGAGATCACAGCAGTACCCACGCCCATCAGAACCAACCAAGCTGTACCTAGAGCTTCCGCCAAACATCGTTTTGCTAATGAGTAACGATTCACGATCAATACCTTCGTCAAAAAAAGAGGCAGAGGAAGCACAAGGCCGATGTTGTCGCGTTATTGTCTTGGGCAACGACAAAGTATTCCCGAAAATTGCCCATGTTTGACAAAAAGCGCACTCTAGATGATGTCTATTACCGCAAATAAACGCGATAACGGCAGCAGCAATTGAACTGGATAAAGTACAAGACACCAAAAAAATGCCTAAAGGCATTAAAGTCGGGCATTAGTTGACTGTGATTGATTTGGCTTCAAGTTGCGATCGCCCATTATCGTGATGCGATAGGGCCGCCATTCCATGTTCTTGGGCACGTAGCTCTTGATCAGATATTTCTGGCTCTTTAATATAGACCGAACTCAGTAAGATATTCAGGACTCCACCTTCTTCAGCCTGACGCACAGCATAATGTGTAATCAATTCACCCACATTCAGAATCACGTTGTCTTCTGGATCAAGAATGACGCGGGTAACAGGACGACCCAGTGCAAGTTCAATTCGTTGCTTCCTCATCGCCCGTGTGCTGCGTCTTTGTAGCATTTCTGCCTTCTGTTTCAAGGCTTGCCAGAAAGTGTTGAGGTTCTCTTGAGCGACACTTGCCCCCTGGCGCAGTTGAACTTTGGTTTCTAACCATGTGTCACTTGTGGTAGAACGAACTGCGGTTGCCACCAGACCAGCAGCGTTGAGTAATTCTGCTTGTTTGCCGTAAATCTGGGCACGAGCAAGAACGGATTCAGTTACAATCTGCCCAGATGCCGCAATAATTAAGCCATCGTCAGCACGCACCGTTTGCAGGACTCTGCGCCCTCTTACCTGCTGGATCGCCTGGGCTGCCAGCCCATTAACAGAGTGACGTAGGTTAGCAGCACTGCTTATCGTTGCGCTCCTAATTCGATTGCTAGTAGATTCTGTTGCTGCTTGCAAATTGCGGGTGATGTTTACAGTTAGACTGCCACCCGTGGCTCGATAGAGTTCATCGAGGATATCTAAGCGCTCGGCCGCTTCTGCATCGACTAGCGTGACTGACTGCCCCTCTAGTAGCAGTACACTACCGTCTGGAGTTAGCACATCTCGCTCAACATGTTTGCCAATCACATATACTTTTTGCTCGGCAGGGTCAACCAAATTGTTTGTCAGGGAGGCAGCTGCATCTCGATTCAGGTCTTGCAGTCTGCTGCTAGTAGCATCAGTTGCGGCTTGTAGTTGCTCACCTGCATTCTGGCTGGCTGATTGTAGCCTGCGGTTCACGTTCTCTACTGAGTTTTGCAGTTGCTCACCTGCATTCTGGCTGGCTGACTGTAGCCTGCGGTTCACTTTCTCTACTGAGCTTTGCAGTTGCTCACCTGCATTCTGGCTGGCTGACTGTAGCCTGCGGTTAGCCGTTTGAGCCGATTCTTGCAACCTGTCTTCAGTTGCTTGGACGGCTCCCCGGATACCACCGACCTGTTCTTCCATCATCTGAGCAGTTTCTGGAGGCACAAAGGCAACATCGTCACCAATTATCAGTGCTTCGGGAGCAGGAACGAACGATCGCCCGGAGTAAGCATCGGCAAATACACCGCCAGAAACTTCGTATCCTTCCACCAGTCCACTATGTTCATCAAAGAACAAATCCACCAGTCCACCAAGGTAAAGTCCCTCAGTGGTCAGAATTCTCGTTCCTCTTAGTACGATATTCTGGTGCAGAATCTCTTTAATTGCAGACACACGATGTGCCTTAACAACAGATTCTTTCGATTTAACTATGATCGCATCTGACCCGATCGCTAGCACCTCTTCTAAGGGAATAACTTTTGCATCCCGAAACAGTCCCTTCTCTTCAACCAGGAAACCCAAAAATTGATTGCGTTTGTGATCAAAAATTAAATCTAGAATTCGCTGAATTTTCTGACCCTTGTCAGAGGTGACGACTACTTTATCGATCACATCACTACCTTTACGCATTTATCTATCCCTCGCAGTTATTATTGATTGGGTTATTTAGTTACTTGTTCGTTAGTTGGCTGAATTTTTAGCTGAAAATATCGTCCCTCTCTGCCAAAACCGGGAACGATGTCAATAACGCCAAAGTATTCCATAAATACCCCAAAAATGGCGACAAGGATGATGAGAACGGTGATGTTTGCTCCAGTATTAGAGCGCTGTCCTACGAGTCTAGGCATTTTTTTCCTCTTATTTATTATTGTTTTTTTATTGCCAAGCTTGCTGTAAAAATCAGATAAAATTGTTTACATCTTTATTAATTTGACGTACATATCTATCTCTGGCCATATGCGATCGCTCAGTTTATTCTTTAAAAATAAATAAATTCCACAAAAATATGGGCATTTGATTATTTTGATTTCCCTAAGCCATTTTAATTAGCGCTCGTCCTGATTATGGCGCGACTTAGTTTAACGCACACCCCTATATATCTGTACAATGATCAAGTAAAACTCGGCTTTTTACTTACTCACAAGTATTTCAATATATATATCTGGCAGTCCTATCTGATTTGTGAAAATTTTCGGTGTCCAGATACCCGACTTCTAAAATAAGTCGGGTATCTAACTTTTCACGAATAATTTAGACTTGCTATATATGACGAAAAACAAACTTTTTCATTCGCCACTATAGTGTAGTTAGCTCTAAGTCTGGGATTCTTGTCTGCCTAGAATTTGCTTTTTAAGCAAACGAATTTCTTCTGCTAATTCTTGCCGAGTGGAATCTTTGAGCAGATAGCGAAAAGTAAACCAAATTGTGTAACCCAGTCCAATGAACTGTAGAATGGGAGAAACTAATGGAATACCATTGATTGCATTCAGTACTGCTAGAAATATTCTCAGTGCCGTAACCGTTATTACAAGCAAAGCAAAGCTGATAATTGGTAGTTTGTATTCTTGGTAGAAACTACCTATATACTCAGGTAGTTGTGCCAAAAATGTAGAAATCTGTCTACCAATTCTTTGCCATTGTTCTTCAGGTTCCGAGGCAGGCGGTAACATTGGCAAGTTTCCAGCCTCTGAACCTTTAAGTACTTCTATCCGGTTTTGGGAGGCAGTATCGACGTATTGCTGTTGCTCTAATTCATTTTCCATAATTATCTCCTAATTTTCTACAATGAGAACAGTTTTTTGATTTAGGCTTTGTTGCTATCAACTTTGGCAACAGTTGCTTTAACAACTACATTTTTAACGCCTCATATTTCCTTAGTTATGAACTTTCAACTCTATACAGTGAGTTCAACAGTTTCATAGCGGCAGTCAATAATGATAACAGCAGAATCTTCACTGTTGTTATCAAAACTCACTGTTTAACGAACTCCTCAGTTGTCACCTGCGGAGGCATCAATAATAAAATCCTCAATTCCTCGCTGTTTGAGAATCACTTCCGCACGCCTGCTCACAGTACAAATATCTTAATTGTTACTAAGTACTCATTTTTATTGAAGCGATCGCTTAATCTATTAGGGGTTTAATAATATTAAGGCATTTTCATATTAGTTTATCATCAATCTCTTGGAGGAAGTTTTTTTCTCTAGAGGTAGACCAGGGTTTCAACTCAAACAATAAGGGCTAAAAAAATATCAGGATATTTGATTAAAATGTAAGGCTTTAAGAAATTTAAATAGCTAAAAGTTCTAAATATATATGAATTTGGCTAAGTTATAAACTGACATTTTAGGCTAGAAACTAGTCACAAAAATGCTAGAACCTAGTCACAAAATATTAACAAGAGAGGTGTCCTGGTTTATGAATACTACCTTATAGAGTTTCCTAGTGCGACAGTCGTGAACAAGGTTTAAACCCGACTTTGTTAAGTGGCTTATTTTCATGCGGGGTTAAATTTCCGGCTGAAAAGTCCTACCAGACTGCTTTCAGAAAAAATTTGGTTATAATTGATTTCATCATCAGAGTCACAAAAGTCAATCTATTGAAATAAGACTTCTTCATAATGCAAGTAAAACTAGATTGAATTACTACTTTTTATTAAAGCTCACATGATTTAACTCAATCTTCGGAAAGAAGATTTATCTAAATTGAATGTGCTAAATTATAAAAAAGAAAAAGTACGTTTTTAAGGAATAGAATAATGCCCCTCCAAAAAATAAGTGAATTTGATACAGACTACCGGGATGCCATTCAAGGTAACGACATCAAAGGAATGGATGTGTATGTTCAAGGAACTGATGAGAAGATTGGCACGGTAAGTGATGCTGTAGTAGACGAACAAGGAGCGTTCCGCTATTTAATTGTTGACTTAGGCCTTTGGATTTTTGGCAAGAAAGTATTACTACCAGTAGGGAAATCACGTATTGACTCTAGAGCAAACCGTGTATATGCCGTTGGTATCACAAAAGAGCAAGCGGAAAATTTGCCTGAATATCAAGAACACACAGCGCTTGATTACGACTATGAAGAACGGGTGCGTGGAGGATATCGTACACCGTCTGGAGGAAGTTCAGCTGCGGTAGCATCGACAGATGGTCGTACTGCTCCCACTTATGATCGCAACAACTACACATATGCAAACGACGCGGATCTATATGATGTCAATACTCATGAAGACCAAACCTTCAAACTCTACGAAGAAAGGCTGGTTGCCAACAAACAGCGCCGTAAAACTGGAGAAGTGACAATTGGCAAGCATGTTGAAACAGAAACTGTAAGAGTTTCTGTTCCAGTGGAAAGAGAACGAGTTGTAATTGAGCGAGTTACTCCTCAAGATGCAGGCAAAGTTGTGTCTGGTGAAACAGCTAACTTCGGTGAGGGCGAGGTAGCACGTATAGAACTCTATGAAGAAGTTGCTGATGTCCAGAAAGAAGCTTTTGTGCGCGAAGAAGTCAGAGTCCAAAAAGTTGTAGACAAAGAAACCGTTGAAGTTCAAGAGACCATTCGACGTGAAGAGTTAGACGTTGATGCTGAGGGTCGTAATATTGAGGAAAAAACTGGTAAGTTACCCAAAGACCGTATTTAAGAAGACTGCTTTTAGCCTTCATCCCTTGTCAGACAGTACAGAGATTTTAGGCTTAGTCTGGAATCTCTTCAAGGGTTTTTGGCATTTTTGTGATCGAGCAAATGTATTTGCTTTCTGTATGCGTTCGCAACAGTTGTAGAGATCCCCAATTAGATTTAATCTACCGATTTAGCCACAGGAGAGACTTCTTCAAACCAGAAAGTTTCAAGGCTGCGTTGGCTGAACTTGTCCGCACGTCCTTTCTGACGCTTGCTGCACTCTTGTGTGGTAGACCTTATGCTGTTGGGCTAACACTATTAAAAAGAATGCATGAGTAAGTTAAACCTCAAACCTCAAACTTAAGTTTTGCTATGTTACTACAAGAAAAAGAAAGCGGCAATTTAGTAGAAATTCTCGACATTGAGGCGCTGTTTAGCCCGAAAGAAACTACTGTTAAAGGCCAATATCAAGTGGGAGAAGAAGAACAAGACCCAGAATCTTTTGAGAAACGCAAATTAAATTTTCCTTCTGGTGAGAGCTTGCCACAATGTTGGATAGATACAAATTACAAAAGTGCTTGAACATCTACTTAAAATTCATGCCATGTATGTTGCATCTTAGGCTAGAGCTTATTTAAGCAATTACTCAAACCTCTATAGCAGTTTTAAATGATTTATGAACTTTTCTGTTTATTTTCTTGGCGTTCTTCTATACGAGAATTTTCATAACTCAAATAGGATTGCTATAGCCTGGGATTGTAGAACTTCCAACTTATTTTTTTAGGAGACAAGTGTGAATATGATTCAACAGTTTCGCCAAATTTTAATGGCTTTAGTCTTGGCTTTAGTACTAACAACAACTGCCGCTTGTAGTGGTACGGTTCAAGCTAAACAACCAACCCAATTAGCACCCGAAATCAGTCGTAGTGGTGACTATGCCTTGTTAGAGCGTGGTAACAGCGTACAAGGTCAAGATTTTGGTAACTGGGTTATCGGTACAGCAAAGGGAATTGTCCAAGATGCTTATGTCCGTGATAACAACAAGTTAGGTGTCGTGATTACGCCTCAAGTTCGTCCGACAGAAGTGCGACCATTAGCAAAATCCTTACTCCAAGGTTTCCACAAAAACTTCCCTAATCAAGACTTAACGGTTTTGATGTATGCACCAGACAAAAAACTGATTTTGACAGGTCTTTATGATGTGCAATCATCTCAAATTGAGTATAAATAATTAACTCAATTTTCCGAAGTAAAAAAGCTGAGTTACGTTGATTTGAACTAAAAAAGGAGAAAATTAAAATGAGCAGCAGCGACAAATATAAACGCGAAATTCTGAATGACTTAGCGCATGGAAATACAGAATCTTTAGATGATATTTCATCTGACCCAAGCAAGGAATACCAAAATTTTGACGATTTTGCTCAACGCTCATCCCACGAAGAACGTCGTCAATTATTTGGTCGGTCTTTCAACCATGACAGCATTCCTCCTACTCAGATGGAGCCAGAATTGCAGAAGGCGATCGCTCAGATTAAACCTAACGAGCGGGATGATGTGGCAGGATCATTTTTCAAGCACTTAAAGCAAAGAGGTTTAGATGAGCGCCATCTAGAGAAAGACTTGGGACTTTCTTCCCATAATCCTAAGCACATAAATGCAGATGACCTAAGCAAACTGGCATCTTTCACTTATCACAACCATCCTGACATCTTCCGAGAAGTGATGGCTGAACAACCAGCGCTGATTAAGTTTCTCAGTAATCCAGTTGTTGGAGCAGCTTTAGGAGCGATCGCAGCTAAATGGTTTGGTGGTCGTAAATAAGCGATCGTCTTAGGTAAATATATCCACAGATGGATGCTCAAAAGATTAAAGACAATCCCCAAAAAGTTATGCTTACTTTGGGGAATTGTCTTGCTTAAGCTCTTTGTATTCCAGTTTTGAGAGAAACTTAACACTAATTTAAGTAACTTTTATTTAGGAATATAATAGTTTGTTAGCACAGATTGTAAACAAAGCTCTAAGTGAGAAAAATCTGATGTTTCATAGTGTGATTACTGCATTGAAATTGGAGAATTTCCAAGGAATAGCACAAATTCCGGTCGGAAGTGATGTTCTAACACCAGAAACAGCATCACTTGTTTTTTCTGGCCCGAAATTTTTGGTAGCATTACTTGCTGGTGTATTGATGGCATTTGCCTTTCAATTACTATTAACAAACTTCTCAATAGCTGTAGGAATTTCCGCTTTAGGTGGTAGCTCAAATTCTGATGAATCTGAAAGCTTGGGTGGTACAATTCGCAAAGTTGAAACAGCTGCCGGTCTGTGGGCACTTGTTACCGTAACTATTGCATTATTCAGTGCTAGCTTCTTAGCGGTAAAACTCAGCTTAATTGAAAGTGCGCTTTTAGGAGCAATTATTGGTGTAGTTATCTGGTCTGCCTATTTCTCACTGATCGTTTGGGTAGGTTCCAGTGCAGTCGGCTCCTTAATTGGTTCTGTCGTTAACACTGTTACTAGCGGTTTGCAAGGAATTACAGGTGTAGCAACTACAGCTTTGGGTGCTAATGCTGCTAAAAATCAAATGGTTTCTACAGCTGAAGAAATTACCGCCGCCGTCCGTCGGGAACTCACATCTGGTTTTAACCCAGATAGTATCAAAAATACATTACAAAGTTCTTTAGCTACTGTAAAGTTACCGCAACTCGATACCAAACAAATTCGCTCTCAATTTGATCAACTGCTTAAAGAGGGAGACTTACAATCGATTGCTGATAGTGATTTACTAAAAAATGTTAATCGCCAGACTTTTGTCGATTTAATTAGCTCTCGGACAGATTTATCCAAATCAGATGTCAATGGAATTGCAGACCAATTGCAAGGTGCTTGGAACCAAGTTACTCAAAATCAAAATCCCACCGACCAAATAATTAATTTACTCCAACAAGCCACTCCAGAACAGCTGCAACCTGATCAATTAAGTGAGAAACTTCAGCAATTAACAACAGTTGTTGGTGTCAATGGTCAGCTAGGTAATGGAATAATTAAGCAAGCTATTAAAGTTGGCTTAGGAGCGGCTTTACCAGGAGTGTTGAAAGGGGTAGACTTTTCACAAATAGATGTAGAAAAAATTACCAAACAGCTACAACAATTGTCTGGAAAAGTTCAACAAGTTGATATCGAGAAAATTACACAGCAGTTGCAACAATTTAAAGACCAAGCAACCCAGCAAGTTAATAAACTTGGTAGTTCTGTAGGTCAAAAATTGCCTGAACTTCCGAATAACACTGTCAAGGCAGATATTGAAGAATACATCTTGAATTCTTTTCCTTGGCACTTTAACCGGATTACAATTCAAGATGAATTTAAAGAAGTCATCTACGATCAAAATGCTAACCCAGGAACTGTAAGACGGCAATTAGAGGAATTAAACTTAGAGTATTTCGCTAACTTACTCAAGCAACGGGAAGACATCAGCGAAGCCACAGTCAAAGAAATTTCCGAGCAGATGGAAAGCATTCGCACGGAAGTTTTAGAAACTGTCAAGCAGGCAGATACAACAGAAAAATCGCAAAATCTTCGCACCCGTCTAGAAGATTACCTGCGTTCAACTGAGAAGGACGAACTCAACCCTGAAGGTATTGAGCGAGACTTGACAAAGTTGCTGGAAGATCCAGAAGCGGGCATTGAAGATTTAACTCAAAGAGTTTCGGAAATCGATCGCGATACTTTAGTTAAGCTACTGGCTAACCGCGAAGATATCTCAGAAGAGGAAGCTAATAATATTGTTGGTCAATTTGAGCGTACACGCGATAATGTCTTAGGTCGAGCAAAAGAACTGCAAGACCAAGCTAAAGCTAAAGCTGATGAAGTGCGGCAAAGCGTAGAAGAATATCTGCGAAATACCAACAAAGAAGAACTCAATCCTGAAGGTATCAAGCGCGATTTTGGCACTTTGTTAGAAGATCCACAAGCAGGACTTTCCGCTTTAAAAGGAAGATTATCAGAATTTGACCGCGATACTTTAGTTAAATTGCTAAGTCAGCGGCAAGATTTGAGCGAGGAGCAGGTAAACCAAACTATTGACCAGTTGCTTACAGTAAAAGATAGCGTTTTGCAAGCTCCGCAAAAAGCAGCCGAGACAGCGAAACAGCAGTATGAGAAAACTACAAGTGAGATTAGTGAATATCTCCGCAATACCAATCTGGAAGAACTCAACCCAGAAGGTATTCAACAAGACTTGCAAAAATTACTGGCTGACCCTAAAGAAGGTGCTGATGCACTCAGAGAGAGGCTTTCACAAGTAGATCGCGAAACTTTAGTTAAGCTGCTGACGCAACGCGGGGACTTGAGCGAAGAGCAAGTAAATCGTACTATCGACTCAACACAACAAGCCATTAATAACATTGTCAAAGCACCGCAACGCTTGGCAAACCGTGCTACTCAAAAAGCGCAGGAGTTTGAAGCTAATCTGGAAAACTATCTGCGTAATACTAATAAAGAAGAACTCAACCCTGATAGTATTAAACGTGATTTGCAATTGCTGCTATCTTCTCCTAGTGCCGGAGTGTCTTCTTTAAGTGAGCGTGTTTCCAAATTCGACCGTTCTACAATCGTGGCTTTGCTGTCTCAACGTGAGGATATTTCAGAAGAAGAAGCTAACCGGATTGTGGATCAAATCGATTCTGTGCGTAACTCGATTGTGGAACAATATCAACAGATTCAGCAAAAAGTGCAATCGGTGCTTGATGGTGTTTTTGAGAACATTCGCAATTCTCTCAACTCACTTGATCGTCCCGAACTTAATTATGAAGGCATCCAGCAAGATTTTGCTCAATTGTTTGATGACCCGCAATCTGGATTTGAGGCTTTGCGCGATCGCCTTGGTCAATTTGACCGTGATACTCTAGTTGCTGTCCTCAGTTCGCGTGAGGATATTTCCGAGGCGCAAGCTAACAAGATCATCGATCAAATTGAAGCTACACGGGATAGCGTACTGCATCGAGCCGAACGCATCCAGAAAGAAACTCAAAAACGCCTGAATGCAATCAAAGAGCAAGCACAAAAGCAAGCTGTTGAAACCAAAAAAACTGTTGCAGGTGCTGCTTGGTGGTTATTTAACACAGCTTTTGTTTCTTTGACGGCTTCAGCAATAGCCGGAGCTTTGGCTGTATCAGGTTTTAGCTTATTTGGTTAAAGGTTTTACAAGTTCATGGTTAAGCCTCTCTTTTGAGAGGCTTAACTATATTCTCCCGTTACTCAGCAATGAAAAATTTCAGAAACTATAGCAGTTTTAAATGATCCACGATCAGGAATTAGGGTTGGAATGTTTGTAAAATCAAGATTTTTCTCTTAATATCTTCTGCGCGTTTGATTTTTGATTGCTATATGAATAGAAAGGAATGATCATAAGTCTCGACGATAGTCATGCACTAGAAAGTAAGCAGATTTTGATTACAAAGTTTTAGCTAATGTATTTTTCGTTTTTCTGAAAAGATTGTTTTGTTATTATTCATTTCATCAATATCGTCGCCATGAAAAAAATTTTTTCACTATTAGTGAGTGCTATTCTCTTGAGTAGCATAGTCGCCTGTAATAAAACTAGTAGCCAGACTAACAGCACTCCTACTAATAACAAAACTACAATAACTGATAGTAAATCTAGTCAGTCTAACAATCAAATATCCGTACCAACAGGAACAAGTTTTGATACTGTTCTTCAAGAAAATATATCTACAGGAAAAAATCAAAATAATGACAACTTTATATTACAAATTAAAAATTCTTTGAAAGGAGGAGATCAAGTTCTTAAAGATGGTCAAATTCAAGGACATCTGGAAGATGTAGTCAAAGCTGCCAAAGGTAAAAAAGCGAGTTTACATTTGGTTTTTGATGATATTTCGCTAAAAAATGGAGCATCTTATCCCATTGATGCTACTTTAACAAATACTCTCTTAGAAACAAAAACCAAAGGTAAGTTCATTCAAAATGCAGGCATTGTTTTAGGCGGTACAGTTGCCGGACATTTTCTTGGTAATCAAGCTAAATTCAAGCATGGTGGACTAGCAGGTGGTACAGCTGCGGCTGCTTTTGTTTTATCTAGCCCTGGTGGAGAAGTTGCTCTCAAAAAAGGTACAAACATTAAACTTAAACTTAATTCTCCTATTGGTAATACTCAATAAACCATGTATCCTGGTTTTGAGCAGATTGAAGTGTTAGGCGAGAAATTATTAGCGGAATTTTATCAAGTATTCGTGCTATTGTATCTCGCTGTTCACAAATCAAAATCCATCATAACTTACCATCCTTTGTGTTTATCGTGGTCTTTGCTGTCAACACGGTAGACTGTCCAGTTCTATTCATTATGAGTGAATTTAGCGATCGCATATCCATTAACCTGTGAATCGAATAAATATAACTATGTCATTGCGAGTGCAACAAACGTGAGTACGTCTCGTACAGTTCTAATTCACTTGTGGTTCGGAGATTGAAACTCTACAAGACGCTACCGCGAACACTTCGTACCCTTCTCCTGGCAAAGACCAAGGCGAACGGGTTATCCTTTGGAGTATGCAATAACAACTAATCAGTCGGACATCATATAAGTCGTCTTATCCCTATCTTTATTAACTTGTAGGTATTTTTTTTAACAACCAGTCCTCAGAAGTTTAATCAGCTGCTGTGTATAATCCAGAGAATCTAGCGATATACAACGCGAATACGCTGGACGTTTGATCATGTTTACAAGTAAAATACGGTAAGTGCATCGTCTTACGGGCTTTTACATGTAAAACCGCAAAAAATCAATTAGAAGTTGAGTTTAGCAGAGCAACTGACCCCTAAGCAGTTATCAAAGTCTGTTTCGGTTAAATGCCAGTTGTCATGCTTCCATAAACTTTCAGACAGGTTTTAAGTTGTCCAGGAATCCTCTCTCTGTCCTAACTTTTAGTTGGATAACCTTTGTGTCACTCATCCTTTGAGAAACAGAATAGCTTGCCATCACTAGCTCTATCTACCACTGGGCTTTAGTTTGGCACAGTTGCTGCTCTCTAGCAGTGAAGCTTTAGCTGACTTTCAGTTCTAGCTGCTTGTAGTTAAGTCAGTGAACAGTTATCAAGGCTTCGTTTGGGGATTTAAACCCATAACCTACGCTGCTCACTTTATAGAAGTAGGAGACTCAACAGGACTCTGATAACTGATAACTGATTGTTGAAACCTCAGAAGAGTATGCACTATTTATTACTACCGTTCTTAAGCTTTTTTGTTGGCATCATCGTTGGTTTGACGGGAATTGGCGGAGCCTCTCTCATCACCCCAATGTTGATTTTTGTTTTTCAGGTTCCGCCTTCCATCGCTGTGAGTTCTGATGTTGTGGCTGCTACATTGATGAAGATTGTTGGTAGCGTCAAACATTGGGAACAGAAAACCCTTGACACAGAAGTTGTCAAATGGCTGGCATTTGGGAGTGTTCCAGGCTCACTGTTCGGGGTGGGGATTTTGCACTTCATTAAACGTACAGGTGAGTATAACCTAGATAACATCTTGTTCCGTTTGCTTGGCGCGATGATTTTGCTAGTCACAGTATTAGCACTAATGCAATTGTTGTTATTGACTTTTTTCCCCAAATTTAATTTACCCGAACTGCCAAAGTTAGACTTAGAAACTAATTTGGGTCGTATCCTGACAATCAGTTTAGGAGCCATTTTAGGCTGTTTGGTTGGTCTTACTAGTGTCTCCTCAGGTTCAATGTTTGCCCTAGTGCTGATTGGGTTTTTCCGCCTCGATGCACGGAAGTTAGTGGGTACAGATATTTCACACGCAGCAATTTTACTGCTGTTTACAGCCCTCGGTCATCTCAGTCTGGGAACAGTTGATTGGAGTTTGGTACTGCCTATATGGTTAGGCTCTGTGCCAGGAGTGTTACTAGGTGCTAAAATTTGCCAGGTAGCTCCACAACGCCCACTACGGTTTATTATTTATGCCATTTTGATGATGGTGAGTTGGAAATTAGTTCATCAGGTGTGACCAATTTGAGATTTTCAATTCCAAATCCAGCATTCAACATTGATTAACTTCTCACCCAAGGTAGTAGAGTAAATGTACCTCGTTCATACATAATGAACAGACCTAAGCCAATCAACACAAAAGGTACAACAGCTTTACCATAGCGACTTAAAATATAAGCAATGGTAGGTTGACGGCTTAAAAAATAAGTGATCGCACACCAAACCCCTACCATGACAAAAAATATACTTAGAATTACTCCCAAGCTGGCAAGATCATGACCAGCGAATAGAGGTATATATATACTAATATTGTCACCACCATTAGCAACAGTTACTCCTGCCACTTTATAGGTTTGGGGATGCAAAACACTCAAAATAAAAGACAATACCGGGTTAGTAGGTGTGGACTGCCTAAAATCACTGCTGACTGTCTGAACTGTTATAGTTTCTTCTTTTCTATATACTAATTGTTGAATCCCAATTGCTATTGGTAGCAGTCCTAGCAATCCTATCCATTCTCGCTGTACGACCAAGCCACCAAAAAATCCTGGTAAGCTAGCGATGATAATGGCTGTAAAACCCAGATATTGACCGAGTAAGATATGCCGTCGTCGAAAATTAACATCTACCTGTGAAAAAAATATTAACAATATAATGATGTCATCTATGTTAGTGGCTATAAAGGCAATTATCGCTTCACTGAAGGTTGTCCCTAGCTTACTCATGCTGGATTTTTAGAACCTACGATTTATCACCATACCAAATTAACTAATTCGTAATTATTAGATTTAAGTCCCCACAAAATTATATTTCTTGGTGGTCTAGAAAAGAGTTAAGGTCTAAATTACTAACTAATTCAATTACGAATTATTTTAACCTTCTGGTATAACTAAACTTTAAAATGACAAAGTAATTATCCTCACAAGTAAGTCGGCAGGGAAATTTACAAGTATGTAACGAAAAGTTAATCATAACTATTGCAGTTAAATTTTACACGGTTATTGATCTAAGCAGGGCAAACGCATCTAAAATTGCTCTTGATTGCAACCAACCTTAAGAACCAACGAAAAAATCAGCATTTATCGTTTGATTTAGTTTAAGAGACTCAAAGCGATGCCTGCGGCGGACTACGCCTACGCCTAAATATCTGTCAATAAGCAGCGATTAATGCGACTATTTTTCAGCTTATTGAGAACTTAGGGGTCTTGCTACCTTATCCCTTTTTGCTACTACCAGGAGAGTATAATCTAAGAAGAAAAGCAGAAACAAGAAGTAGTAGGAATAGTTGCGCCTCGCAAACAGGCTATACAGTTGCCTTAAAAGATAACTATAGCAGTCCTAAATGATTTATGAAATTCTCTGTTTCTTCTCTTGGCGCTCTTGGCGGCTTGGCGGTTCGATAGTTTTCACAACTGATTTAGGATTGCTATATAGAATTATTGTCACTAGCGATCGCTATATTGATCATGTTATATCAAAACCCAAAAAACAAGTTGCAAAAATTTATCCAAAAACAAAGTTTTTTACGTATAGGAATTTTTTTGGCAATTCTGTTGGGGATCATATTGTTCAATTGGGTAGCACTCTCGCAACGAGCAGTTACCCTTAATATGTTAATTACTGCCCCTGATGCCCAACCTTGGAAGCAGGGTTTGATTAGAGACTTTGAGGCTGAGAACCCAGGCATTCGCATTAACTTAGTTGAGGGGCCAAATGCCACAAATTTGCTCGAAGACCTGTACACCTCATCTTTTATCTTAGGTGAATCCCCTTATGATTTGGTAAATATGGACGTGATCTGGACGCCCAAGTTTGCTGCTGCTGGATGGTTGCTACCCCTAGACGATCGCATTTCCAAGCAGGAATTGGCAGCATTTTCACCCAAGGATGTAGAAGGCGGACGTTACCAGAACAAGTTGTACCGCATTCCTGTACGTTCCGACGTGGGAATGCTCTACTACCGCGAAGATTTAATCAAAGAAGCAGGATTGAAACCGCCAGAAACCTTTGAGGATTTGATCCGAATATCCCAAACCTTGCAGAAGAAAGACCAAGTGAATTGGGGCTATGTTTGGCAGGGACGGCAATATGAAGGACTCGTGGCAATGTTTGTGGAAGTCCTTAATGGCTTTGGTGGCTTCTGGGTTAATCCCGAAACCTTCGAGGTAGGACTCGATCGACCAGAAACATTACAGGCTGTTGAGTTTTTGCGTAGTACCGTCAAGCAGGGCGTTTCTCCTCCTGGAGTCACAACCTACCAGGAAGAAGACACCCGGCGCTTGTTCCAAAGTGGTCAAGTAGCGTTTTTACGTAGCTGGCCCTATGTATGGCCTTTAGCCCAAGCAAAGAATTCGCCGATTCAAGGCAAAATTGCAATTAAACCGATGGTTCATGCTTCTGGTAAGACTGGTGCAGCTTGTTTAGGAGGCTGGGGTATAGGGATTGCTAAATCTTCTAAACATCCCGAAGAAGCTTGGAAAGCAATTCAGTACTTTACCAGTCGGGAGGCACAGCGCCGATTCATATTGAGTGCAGGCTATGTGCCAAGTCGCCGGGATTTATTTACAGACCCAGAGATTGTTGCCAAATACCCTTACTATCCGCAGTTACTAGAGGTTGTGGACAATGCAGTTTTACGTTCGCCGATCGCGCAATATGACCAAACATCGGATATATTGCAGCGTTATCTCAGCGCTGCGTTATCCGGTCGGATAAATCCAGAACGAGCAATGCAAGCTGCTGCTAATGAAACACGCCGATTGCTAGGGACTAGGGACTAGGGACTGGGGACTGGGGACTGGGAACTGGGAACTGGGGACTAGGGACTGGGAACATGGAAGAATTATTAATGACTATTGACAAATGACTAATCTGCATCCACTCCGAAGCCGGGAACAACGGACTGCTTGGATCTTATTAACACCAGCATTATTGCTGTTGTTGTTTGTATTTGCCTACCCGATTATCCGAGCATTCTGGTTAAGTGTATTTACTAGGAATTTGGGAACGGAACTACAACCCGTATTCTCTGGTTTGGACAATTATATGCGGATGGCTGGGGATGGTCGTTTCTGGCAGAGTTTGTGGGCGACGACCGTGTTCACAACAGCATCCGTGCTTTCAGAATTACTGCTAGGATTGGGGATTGCTCTAGTTCTCAATCAGACGTTTTTTGGCCGGGGCGTAGTGCGGACAACTGCCATTCTACCTTGGGCTTTGCCTACCGCTCTGATTGGTCTGGCATGGGCTTGGATTTTTAACGACCAGTTTGGGATTGTAAACGACATTCTGCGGCGGTTAGGGCTGATTAAAACTGGAATTAACTGGTTAGGAGATCCAACTCTGGCGATGAGCGCAGCGATCTTTGCTGATGTTTGGAAAACTACACCCTTTATTAGTATTCTACTGTTGGCTGGCTTGCAGTCGATACCAAAAGACCTTTACGAAGCCTACTCTGTCGATGGGGCAAATGCTTGGCAAAGCTTCCGCAATATTACCCTGCCACTGCTGCTGCCACAAATCTTAATTGCAGTTTTATTTCGATTTGCTCAAGCTTTCGGGATTTTCGACTTGATTGCTGTGATGACCGGGGGTGGTCCTGGTGGTGCAACTGAAGTGGTGTCGCTATACATCTATTCCACAGTGATGCGCTACTTAGATTTTGGTTATGGAGCAGCCCTGGTAGTAGTAACATTTCTAATATTAATTGCTGCGGTAGCGATCGCTAGTTTCTTGCTTAATAAATACCGTGCCAAAACATCAGGAGTTATTTAACTTATGAGTTCAACTCCACAACCAACAGCAAAAACCAGATTTTCTCTGAAAAAAATCTTGCTGCTAATAGCAGTTGCATTCGTAATGTTATTTAGCCTCGCGCCAGCCCTATGGCAATTACTAACCTCGTTTAAAGTTAACGAAGATATTGCCGCCGTTCCCACTGTTTATTTCCCCACGCGATTCACTTTTAGTCATTACATTGAGTTATTCACTCGCCGTCCATTTTGGCGCTATATCTTCAACAGTGCCTTTGTATCGATTATTTCTACAGCTTTAGCTTTAGCGATCGGCGCACCTGCGGCTTATGCCCTAGCACGGTTACGCCCTTGGGGTGAAAAAGCTATTCTCGCCAGCGTTCTGATGGTGACTTTATTTCCTGGAATTCTGTTGTTTCTGGGACTGTTAGAAATTATTCAAGCGCTCAGACTGGGCAACAACTATTTAGCGTTGATTATACCATACACTGCGATCAATTTGCCCCTGACAATTTTAGTACTCAGAAGCTTTTTCCAACAATTACCTAAAGATTTAGAAGATTCTGCTAGGGTCGATGGCTACAACACCTTTCAACTACTGTCGCAAATCGTGCTGCCTATGACCCTTCCCGCCTTAGTGACTACTGGAATTCTCACCTTTATTTTTGCCTGGAACGAGTTTATTTTCGCTCTAACGTTTATGACTCGTGAAGAGATGAAGACGATTCCGGTTGCTGCTGCTCAGTTGGGTGGTGCGACAGTATTTGAAATTCCCTACGGTGCGATCGCTGCTGCTACTGTAGTAGGGACGTTGCCTTTGGTTTTACTAGTTTTGTTTTTCCAGCGCCGGATTGTCCAAGGTCTGACTGCTGGTGCTGTCAAAGGATAAAAATAAAAATGGCTAAACTCGAACTCAAAAACTTGAATAAAACTTATACGTCCAAAGTCGTCCCTGTCAAAGACGTTAGCTTAATAGTAGATAACGATGAGTTTCTCACTTTACTTGGGCCTTCTGGCTGTGGCAAATCCACTGTTCTACGCATGATTGCAGGTCTTGAAGAACCTACTCGTGGTCAGATTAAAATCAACGAGGTGGATGTCACCTATAAGTCAGCAGGCGATCGCAACATCGCAATGGTATTTCAAAGCTATGCACTCTATCCGCACATGACAGTGTACCAAAACCTCGCTTCTGGACTCAAGCTAAAAAAAGTACCACCTGTAGAAATTAAACAGCGAGTAGCAGAAGTGGTAAAAATTTTAGGACTAGAAGAGTTAATGAACCGCAAGCCTGGTCAAATGTCTGGAGGTCAGCGACAGCGTGTCGCGGTTGGTCGGGCCTTAGTGCGTAATGCCGATGTGTATCTGCTAGATGAACCGTTAAGTAATTTGGATGCACTGTTGCGGGAACGAGTCCGAGCCGACCTCAAGCAAATTTTTGCAGTTCAGAAAGTCCCTGTGGTCTATGTTACCCATGACCAAACAGAAGCGATGACACTCTCCACGAAAGTAGCTTTACTCAACGATGGCTATGTTCAGCAACTTGACCCACCCGAACTCATCTATAACCATCCAGCTAATTTATTTGTGGCTGGATTTGTTGGTAGTCCTCAGATGAATTTGCTGACTCTATCTTGTAAGGAACGATACGCCATGTTAGGGAACTTCCAAGTACCTCTGCCAGATATACCAACTGTACCACCCCAAATTGTGCTAGGTATCCGCCCAGAAAACGTTCGCATTGCCCAACTAGGTGATACTCAAACTATCCAAGGACAAGTGTATCTAGTAGAAAACTTAGGTATGCACTATTTAGTGAGTGTCAGGGTTGAAGGTTCACAAACTGAAGCCATTACAGTCCGTGCTTTGGTGCCAACAGACCAAAATTGGAGTAACGAGGATATTACACTGACATTACCCCCTGAAGATATTCACTGGTTTGATATTCAATCTGGCCACGCTCTTGTCAGGAGGTAAATGTTAAGTGTGAGGGGCTAAGTAGGTGGTTACAATTAAATATAAGATCAAAGGTGAGATGCTCCTTGCAAGATAAAAGCATGTCTATGTTTCTCTTAAAATATGAACGAGTTAGTTACTGCAATTACTACAGGGGCAATTGCATTCATTGCCACTAATATTGATGATATTGTCATTCTATTGTTGTTTTTTTCTCAAATAAATGCTAACTTTGGCCCCCGGCATATAGTTGCTGGTCAATTTCTAGGTTTTACAGTTCTATTAATCCTTAGTCTTCCTGGTTTATTTGGTGGGTTAGTTTTATCAAAAAGCTGGATTGGATTACTTGGTTTACTACCAATATCCATAGGTATCAGTAGCTTAGTGAATCGGGAAGAAGATTCATCAAAAGAAGTTGTAGCTGCAACAGAAGAAACGGAAGCATCAACAATTACTAGTTTTTTTTCTCCCCAAGCTTATAGTGTGGCAGCCGTTACGATTGCCAATGGTAGCGATAATATTAGTGTTTACGTGCCTTTATTTGCTAGTAGTAACTTAGAGAGTTTTGTGGTAATTCTCGGATTATTTTTTCTATTGTTAGGAGTTTGGTGCTACGCTGCATACAAATTGACTAACAACAGAGTCATAGCTGATGTATTGACTCGCTACGTTAATAATCTTGTGCCTTTTGTTCTTATAGGGTTAGGCACTTTTATTGTATTAAAAAGTGGAGCTTTGAGCTTAATAAAGCTAGCTGCTAGTTGTTTCTGTTTGATAATTTTAGTGAAAAATAATGAAAGTACCGATGAAATTGGCAAAAATTCTAGTATATAACTAACCCTATTTGAGAAGTTTACCCTTGGTGTTTGAAACTAGTTCGCTGCAAAAAAGAGGTAATATATGACTGAAAACAATGAAGAAGTGCGCGGGCTATTTAATGGAAAATTTGGTGATAGCTTGTTCAGGAAACCTTTTTATGATCTCTTGCGTAAGAACGAACTATCTGAACTATTTAAGAAGATAGAAGGTATGAACGATCACCGCCTTCTTGCGATTATCACAGCGTTGCTAATTGAAACTCCAGTAGATAACCTACTTGGTCTTTTCTTACCTCGCTATTCTAAGCTGTTGAAGGCAAGTAATTTTACCTTTTCAATGAAAATAAATTTACTGGAAGCATTAAATTTTGTTCCACCGTCCATCACTACGTCTGCTCATTTTTGTCAGTCCCTAAAATCTGAAATCTCAAATTGGTATATGGAATCAAACTTTACTCAACCACTCATTCTCCTCTGGATCTTTGAACAGTGAGGTACTGAGGTAGCGTTCGCCAAAGCTAGGCTGGATCATGACAATTAGGCGACCTGCATTTTCTGGTCGCTGTGCCACTTTAATAGCCGCGTATAAAGCAGCGCCAGTAGAAATCCCTGATAGCAATCCTTCTTCTTTTGCTAGACGACGGCTGTAAGCGATCGCCTCCTCATCCGCTACCTGAATCACTTCATCCACCACTTCTGAACGGTAAATTGCTGGGACAAATCCCGCGCCGATCCCCTGAATTTTGTGAGGCCCCGATTTACCACCTGCTAATACTGGGCTGTTACTTGGCTCAACTGCGATCGCTTGAAAACTCGGCTTCCGCCCTTTAATAACTTCTGCAACTCCCGTAATCGTTCCACCGGTACCTACTCCAGCCACGAGAATATCCACCTGTCCATCGGTATCATCCCAAATTTCTTCTGCTGTAGTTTGGGCGTGAACTTTCGGGTTAGCGGGGTTACGGAACTGCTGCAACATATAAGCATTGGGCGTTTGAGCTAAAATCTGCTCTGCACGACCGATCGCTCCTCGCATCCCTTCTACCCCTGGCGTTAACTCTAGTTGAGCGCCATAAGCTTTGAGCATGGATCGTCTTTCCTGGCTCATTGTGTCAGGCATCGTTAGAATAAGATGGTAACCCTTAGCGGCCGCCACCATCGCCAGCGCAATTCCTGTATTCCCAGAAGTCGGCTCTACTAAAACGGTTTTTCCGGGGTGAATCAAGCCAGCTTCTTCGGCAGCTTCCACCATGCTCCCACCAATCCGGTCTTTCACAGAAGACGCTGGGTTCATGCTTTCTAGCTTCACCACAATCTGAGCAACCGCTCCCGAAGCTTGGGGAATCTTGTTTAATTGAACTAAAGGAGTTCGTCCGATTAACTCTGTGATATCTTTCGCTATCTGCATGTGAGTACTCCGTCGTGTCTAAATATAATACATCGGACTTTGCTGGGCGCGAGTTTCTCTTTCCTGGCACAAGTCTTGGAGTGTATAGCGCCCCAAAACTTCTATTGAGGCAGCGTTAGCTTGCTCCCAAACTTCATAAACTAGAGTCTTTTCCAGAGTGGAAGAGTCAGAGGTATCTTTCTCTTTCCGCTCACCTTCGACCAAAGTGACAATTTCAAGTATTGTGATCTGCCAAGGTTCACGAACCAAAACGAAACCTCCTTTGGAACCGCGTTGACTCTGCACCACACCAGCACGCCGGAGGTTCGTCAAAATTTGTTCCAAATAGCGTTCAGGTATGGGTTGCTTGGCAGTTATTTCGCTCATGGTTAGAGGAAGTTTTTTTCCGTGGTGGCTTGCCAGTTCTAAGAGTGCCAGCAGCGCGTATTCCACTTTGGAAGACAGATCCAAGAGAGCGTAGTTTTGGCTATTCAAGACTGTACTCTACATACTACGGTGATTTGAGGGACTTATCGCAGTTTATGCAAAATTAATTTTTCTCAAAGTGTGGAATGTGATAGCATCCCACTTATTACCCACAAAAACACTGTACCCTATCGACTTACCGTAGATTATTATCTCACACAATTCTCATGAATGACTTGATCTTTTAGTGAGAATTATCCTGAGTTTCTGTTTTCAGAGCCTCACTTACCAACGAAAATCTCAACTGAGTATGCTACTAACTGATTTGCGAACCATTTTTGAGCGTGATCCAGCAGCCCGTAACTGGCTAGAAGTATTGTTCTGTTATCCTGGACTTCATGCCCTAGTGTTTCATCGATTGGCACACTGGCTGCATAAACTTGGAATTCCCTTCATCCCTCGGTTTATCTCTCATATTAGTCGGTTTTTAACCGGAATTGAAATCCATCCTGGCGCATTAATTGGTCAGGGAGTGTTTATTGACCACGGTATGGGAGTAGTGATTGGTGAGACAGCGATCGTCGGCGACTATGCCCTAATTTATCAAGGCGTCACCCTTGGCGGGACGGGGAAAGAAAGCGGCAAACGCCATCCAACTTTAGGCTCTCATGTAGTTGTGGGAACGGGTGCGAAGGTTTTAGGAAATATTCAAATTGGCGATCGCGTCCGGATTGGAGCCGGTTCTGTGGTGCTGAGAGATGTGCCTAGTAACACTACTGTAGTTGGAATTCCAGGGCGTGTGACTCGTCAGAACAACTTACCTACCAATGTTCTGGATCATGATAAAGTCCGTGACGTAGAAGCTGAAGTAATCCGCGCTCTATTTGAACGCGTCAAGGCTTTAGAGAAAGAGTTCGAGCAGTTAGAAGATAAATCAAGTTTCTCCCCAACTGAGCTTGGCGACCAACAAATTGACAACCCTAAGAGCAAAAATTCTGATGGGATAATTGAAGATTTTCTTGATGGTGCGGGAATTTAATTTAAAGCAGGGGGCATTATTTAGTTATTCTTTCTGCCCCTGTGCCCTTCATTTCCCTACTCCCCTCTTTAAAATACTCATAAGCTCTTAGAACCTGATATAAATATATAATACTACGGTTAATTTATCGGAAAATAGTGTTATATATGGTGTCTTTGTACACAAGCTTATCTAGCTTAAACAGTAATAATACTAAGCAAGTTTTTGCCCGTCGGTCATTCCTGCCAGAGCATCAAAACGGACTTTGGAAGATTGAAACGGGTTTTGTCAGGACTTTTACCTATCTGGAAGATGGTACAACTGTCGCTCTGGGATTGTGGGGGCCTGGAGATATCGTCGGTAAAGCTTTGTCAAAATTAGAACCTTATCAGATGGAATGCTTAACTAAAGTGGAAGCGACGGTTTTACATTTAGAGGAATGGACTCAACTAACAGAAACTCTACTTGCTCATATCCAACAAGCTCAAGAATTGATGGTTATTCGTAGCCATAAAAAAGTAGATAATATGCTTATCAAGCTGTTGGCATGGTTATCCAAAAAGTTTGGTTCGGAAGTTGAGAAAGGACGTTTAATAGATATGCGTCTGACTCATGAAGACCTGGCGGAAATGCTCGGTTCAACTCGTGTGACCATCACTCGTGTTCTTGGGCAGTTTGAGCAAGAAGGCTTGATTGATCGTCTTTCCCTACATCGAATTGTGGTGCGAGAAGAAGAAATTTGGTACTACGAAATTTAGATTATTTCAGCAAAACAAGCCATCGCCGTCAGCATAATTCATAATTACTTTAGTAATAAATTTGATGGTTACAAAAAATATTGATGCTAAGTTTTTTGTTTTCCATGAATTAATTCAGGAATCATTCGTCAGAGGTCATTTATAAAGTAAAAATAAAATTACTGTAGGGGAGTAGTAGGGGCGCAAGGCCTTGCGCCTCTACAAATAATTTTGGCTAATTTATTTTTTGTCAGTCCCTAAAGCTGTAACACAGCCTAACTTTTGATTTACTTTATAAATGGTTTCTGAAAAACGAGATCCTCAACTTATCTAACAAGTCATGGATCTAAGGATTACGATAATTTTAATTATTCAGTTAGCGATCGCTATAAACGCTAGACAAATCCAGCCAAATTGGTAGCCCCAGTTTTTCCAAATAACTCAGGCTAGAGTAAAGTTGCTTTGTTCTCCCCCACAAATCCAAGTCAAACCAGCCGTCATCTTGCGTATCGGGTTGAAGTCTAGCGCTGGTGATGTTGACTGTTAGTCCATAACGAGAAACTAACTCGGAAATCACAGGTTCCTCATAGTAAGATTTTAAGACGCACAGTTGCAGGCGCAATCGATTGGTTTGACCTGTAGAAATCCATTGCTGGAATTGTTCTTGCCATTGATTTGTCAGCCATGCAGAGTCTTTGAGACTCAGTTTGCTAGCTGGATTTGGGAAAGGTAGAGAGTGCTGGTTGGGTTGAATGTTGTTAGCGATCGCTAGTTGCAGCAAATTCACTCCCAATCCTTGCAAGTAAGATAGGCTATTTGTCAGTTTTTGAGGATTTCCTGAAAGTTCCAAATCAAACCAGCCATCGCTGTCACTATCTTCTGATGTCAGGGATGCAGCTTTGATATTGACGGTTAAACCATAACGAGACACCAGTCGAGAAATTACAGGTTGCCTATGATATCGCTGAGGCACGAGAATTCGGCTGTGGACTGAAGCGGGTTCTACAGATTTTGTGAGAGACATCAGATTAATTCCCAATAGCGATGTCTACGGTGGGCTGCGTCTACGCAATTTTTCGATTCAGCAAAACCAAAGATTTACAATAAACTGACCCATATAACCAGTAATTACCCACAGTCGGTAGCAGCGATTGCTGGCAAACTTGGTCAGTCAAATGAGCTTGTGTTAGTGTTAGAGTCACCCAACATAACAATCTAGGATTCACTTAGATAATAATTAAGGTTTAAATGATTTTTTTGAGAGAAATTAATCCGCTTTCTTTGAAACTACTGGAGCGCATCTATAAGGTATATATAATTTTCGCTTTCTTCTGCTCCGCAGGAGACGTTTCAGTTGTTTCGGTCAAGAGTCCAGAGTTTTTTGACCCTTGACTCTTGACCTTGGACAACCTTTACGAAAAATCAAACGTGTTATGATTTACCCCTAGCAGCTTCTTCCATTTTCTTGCGAAGACTAAGTGGTCTCATATCAGTCCAAACTTCTTTGATGTAATCTAGACATTCTTGTTTTAAACCACTTTTACCAGCATCCTTCCAGCCGAGTGCGTTTTCTCTGTCAGCAGGCCAAATGGAATACTGTTCTTCATGATTGACTACAACTTTATAAATTGTTGTGTCTTCTTTGTCGTCTTGATGCATAATTTGTATCCTGCTATTTAATTGGCTATGCTTTCTAAGATTTGATAATCCAGTACTTCACTACAATAAGTTAGTAGTTGGTGTCTCTAGCTGTCATTTAAGCAATAAGGTGCTTATTGTTAACTCGTTTAACTAGTCATAATCACACTTGGCAGACTACTAATACCAACTGCCTGTAATTCATAATACTCGCTTAAAGGCGAAAAAGAAACTACGTAATTAATTTTGAGCAAGGGTTTCAGGCATTTCAAATGGGTGGCTTATTTATCCCAATATCTACTAATCCATGAACCTTAATAATTTGCACGGGGAAATCTTACGATTCCACTGGTTCAAGGTGTCCCTTACCTTTTAAACTTGCCAGTTCAATATCTGTAACACATTGAACTTTCACGTAATTCAGTGTCAAGTTCCAAACCAGATGAACCCTCCCTGTTTGATGCTCAAAGTCAGCTTCTTGCAAATTAGATGCTTCTGGGTCGAGTCTAATACCTAAATCAGTACCTCCGTTAGTATTTGCGAATTTTATATGTACGTATAATGAGGGATCAAGCCAAGCTGTCAGAGCAATACTGTCAGGAATCATAAAGCAAAAAGGTTCTTCCTGATTCACAAGATTTTCTGCTGCAAAACTAATAGACATCTGCAATCGCTCCTGAGTCAATCCATAACAAAGTTAGCCAATAGGTAGATTCTAAGATGATTTTAGAGGATTGTATTCCCCATCCCAAATAAAGGCCTGGTAAGACCTTTGGAAAACTTTCTGATCTAAGGAAGAAATCAAATAATTATAAAGTTTTATTTCTCTTTTTTTCTTTAGTAACAACCTTAATCCACTTAAGTTTAAGTAATTATCGTCTTGCTGTTGAAAAAATGCCTTATTAAACCATTTTCCTAGAATTGGCAGAAATGAAAATCCGTGCTCACAAACTTTTTCTTCAGAATCTAAGTAACTTAAATGAAATACTTTGTGACCAAGTAATTTGAGTATTTTTACTAACTTGAGAGAGCTATTGAATTCCAATTGTAAAGTATAAACAAAAAATGCAATATTTGCCATGTTATAAACTCCGGTAAAACTGTTTTTATAACCCTTGAAGCTGGTACTTATCTAAAGTTACTAATGCAACTCAAAGTAGACAAAAACCTAACATTTAATATGCCTAACAATTATATTTCTACGCTAGTTTTACTAGATGGCTAACGTGATATTGCTTAACTTCCTCTAAAGGTAGCTGATTACCTGAGTCCCAAGCGGTCATTACAGAACCGTTTACCTCCACTCTCGCTTCATAAGCACCCTTAATACTTCCATCTTCTGCTGAGAAATTAATGCGTACTTCAGCCCACTCTTCATCGGTTTCATCCATTGCTATTACTTGACCTATTTTGTAATAATTGAGCCACTCCCAACCCTCTTGCATCCAAATTTCTCGCTCCGCGATTTGCTCAAACTTGGAAAAACCAGCCCAACCTCGATAGAACGGGTATAGCCCTGTGACAGAACTATTCCGCCAAACCAGGAGTTCCAATATTTCTGGCTGCAAATGACCCCAGTAGTGACCATAAGGCAAGTCAATGACGGTAGGTGCGAACTGGTGTCCCCCGAAATGGCTACATCGCCACACGCGCAGTTGTCCATTAGAAGCAACAGCATATTCAGAGCGCAAGTTGCGATAGATGGGATAACCAAACCGAGCACAGGCAACATCAACATTACCATCAGTACACACCATTAACTCACGAATATGATTAGATTGTTGCCGATACTGCTCCCAATCAGGCATAACAGTTGGCGACTGAAGCAATGTTTCCAATAACGCCATCACGAAAGAGCCAACTCCAAAATCGGGAACGATAAACTCATGCTTTTCAAACTTCGCAAAAAGCTTTGTCGGTCGGCGGTAATAGAGTATGCGAGTATAATCAGGACGAGAGTATTCGCTATCTGGAGCGAGCAACTGACCCTTAATGTTGATCCCATGCTCAAAAATCAGCTTTTGTATCAGAGTCATCGCCGACTGGAGCACAGGATTTTCCTGCCAACGTTTTTCAGTCCAAGGAAGTTGCATCTCAATAGCTATACAGTGTTCGTAAGTGGGTGCCGAGCCAATAGGATCTTCACCATTAGCTTTAGAGACAACACAGCAGAAACGGCAATTGTTTAGGGAATTTTGGATCACCATGTTCACTTCCGAATGAAAGGATTCAAAGTTCGTAGTTGAAGATTAAGGTCGTTGCATCCCCGATTTTGTAGGTTAAAGCAGGTGAGATAAAAAACGACTTCTGATTGATAAAATCGACAAAGCTATCAGAATACTGGTATGCCGCATTGAAGCGATAGAGCAGTCGTTTGTCTTCAGTGAGTAGACCCGAAATATCAATCGACGGGTTATAGAAGTCATAATTTCGGATCACAAATTCGCCAGAATAATCGGGTTCGCTCAAAGGCTGGTTGGTGACATAGTTAACGATACCACCTTAATTATGAAGATACTTTTGAGAGCTGATCCGAAAACTCAACGAGTCAGTTTATTCACGGTCGTAATAAAATCAAACGCCGCGACCATAATTCCATAAGCTCCTGAACGATTCCTTGAGTTTTTGCTTTTTCAGTTTCGCCATCCTCCTCAAGGATGCTTGCTATAGTCTTTTCACTGTCTGCTAAAGTCAAAACCCAAAAGATTTCATCTGACACCTCAACCTGAAACTCTGCATCGTAACTATTTCCTATATAGGAGAAATTGCTAAACTTACCGTCTGAATTAGACTTCTTAACCTGATGCAACGAAATGTGTGGGGGGACTGAAAGCCTAACAGAAAGAAAATTTCGCCAAGATGTTTCCTTTTTTTTAATTAAATATTCTCCCACAACAAGATAGTCTAGTCCTGTAGTTAAAAAACAAACCACTGCATCTTCAACAGAATCTATAATTGGTTCAACGTTGTTATTAAACGATGTGTTAAGCAAAACTGGAACACCTGTCAACTTTTTAAACGAGTGAATTAAGTCCCAATATATTTTGTTTGTTTTCCGCGATACAGTTTGTATTCTTGCTGTTCCATCGACATGGGTCACTGCCCCCAGAATTTTCCGTTTTTCTTTTCTAACATTAACCACAAATATCATGAATGGGAGTTGTTTTTGATGAGGCGGAACTTCAAATAATTCATCTACCTCCTCTTCTAAAACAGATGGAGCGAAAGGTCTGTAGCCTTCCCGCATTTTAATCATTTTGTTGATACGCTCTTTATTTTCTTCCGGGCGAGGATCTGCAAGAATACTTCTGTTCCCTAAAGCCCTAGGTCCAAACTCTGAGCGACCTTGAACCCATCCCACAACATAACCATTAGCCAGCAACTCTGCAGTCTGTCCACTTACATCCATCAATTGCTCGAAAGCAATAAAATCTTGCCATTGTCTCAATTGGCTCAATATTGAGAACGTGCTCCCGATATCTGTTCCCCAATATACATGCTCTAGTTTGAAAAGTTTGTTAGCCATTGGATTAGCCTTATGGTACGCATATAAAGCTGCTCCTAAGGCGCATCCCGCATCATGAGCTGCTGGCTGAACAAATACATTTTCAAACATTCCGGAGCGCAATATTTTTCCGTTAAGAGTACAATTATGCGCCACTCCCCCAGCCATACATAGATTTTTCTGTTTGGTTTCTTGTTGGTAAAATCGAATAACATGAAAAGCTATTTCCTCCAAGGCTTCCTGGAGAGAGGCGGCTATATCCTTATGCGTTTGCGTAAAGGGTTCCCCTTTTCGACGTGGTACCCCCAAATCAAATAGTGAGATTATCTTGTCTTCGTGAATCACGTAATCTCCGTTGGGAAGTAGTGTGTATAGTGTTTGAAATAAACTTCTATACCTTTCTGGATTACCATAAGGAGCTAGCCCCATTACTTTATATTCATCAAAGAAGCTATACCCCAAAAAAGCTATTATTTCATGATAGAAACCGCCAATAGATTTTGAGACTGGAGTATCGATGATTAGCTTAAGCA
Source organism: Nostoc sp. (assembly GCF_036917275.1). Taxonomy (GTDB): domain Bacteria; phylum Cyanobacteriota; class Cyanobacteriia; order Cyanobacteriales; family Nostocaceae; genus Nostoc. Next base: position 213,182 of record NZ_JBALDF010000056.1, on the reverse strand, counting down.
TCCCTCCTTCCCCCTCGAAAACCATACCAGAACTATTGTCCCCCGATCCGTCGAATGTGGTTACAAGGCTGCTTTCATAACCAGAAAGTGCCAGTGCGCTCATTGCATGTGCATGATGATGATGAACAAAACGGAGCTTATCTGGATCTATTTCAGAGTTTAATCCCTTGCGGAAGAGGTGCTGAAAAAAAGTTACGGTGTCAATTGCTGACGCATAACCATATTTTAAAAAAAATCTCTTAAGATCTCGATCCAAGTTATCTCTTGAGCTGTAAAAGGCAATCAAGTCTATATCCTGCAGTTTTACACCGTGGCTTTTCAAGCATAAATGCAATGATTGAGTGGGAAACTTGTTCGTATGTTTTATTCTATTGAGTCTTTCTTCTTCTATTGCAAAAACGACTTTTCCATCTTCAATTAAAACAGCTGCCGAGTCATGACAATATAAGTTTGGAAATCCGTGTATTTTCTCGTGAATAAGTTCCGCTCCTCCAGAAAAACCTAATACCAGCATTTTTGGCTCCTTCATATTTTACAGTTACTAAAATAAGCATCTCAAATGCTATTGACAAGTGGGTGTCGAGCCAATGGGATCTTCACCATTAGCTTTAGAAACAAAACAGTAGAAACGACAATCACTTAGAGAATCTTGCATAATCATGCTCACTTCCTTGGAAACGATTCAAAGCTACTGTTAAATTCCGCCACCGACTACTCTGCACTGGCGTCATGATCGGGCAGGATGATTTCTACGTCACGTAACACACGAAACGCATATCCACCTAAGCCAATAAGTAACATGCTTAGTGAAGAGATTACATACAACAGTGCCATGCCCGCGCCTCTTCCTGTGCCAAATATCCAGCCTAATATGGGTGCGAGACTCCCCCCTGACATCATTGCTGGTTCAAAAACGTAGTCGGCTAGTGGTCCAGCTATCAAGTATGCTAAGGCCGAAGTGACCAGCAACATCATAGAGCGCACGGCAAAAACACGCCCCTGCAACTCAGGTTTTACCTTGCTCATCCAGATAATATCAATAGCATTGCCAAGTATTGGTAAATTTAGAGATGTACAGAATTTAGCTGGAATCCAAATCAACGGCATTATCGCCAGACCAAACACTGTTTGGCTCATGCCAGCACCCATCATACCCAGCAAGACTCCATGTATTCGGCGCTTGGGATTACCCCAAACGCTTATGAGCAACACCCCAATAAAGCCGCCCAACCCTGTTGCCGAAAATACAGTACCTAATACCTTAGTATCATTGTCAGTACGTGTCATAATTAGGGAAGTAATAAGTGAATTGCCAAAGTAAAAGGCAAACCAAAACAGCGACACCAATATTAGCATGGCAACCAGGCTGGGGCGTGCGGCAACATAGCGCCAGCCAAAGTAAAGCTCCTCCTTCAAATTTGTGCGACTTTGTATGCCTACTTCCGTCATGGATGGTTGCGGAATATCTGCTCGAAGCACTGTGCTGACAGCAATCACAAAAGTAATGATATCGATAATTAAAATACCTGCAATACCAATGACTACGTAGAGGGTACTTGCTAGCGCTGGTGCGATGATAACAGAACTGAAAGTTACCAGAAAGCTCATACTGTTAGCGCGACTATACTGCTGCTTAGGCACCATCATTGATACTGATACTGAGTATGCCAGTCCTTGAAACTCTTCAAAAGTGCCCTTGACAGCCACAGCCACGTAGAGATGCCATAATTGCAAATTATGAGTTACGTAAAGCAGTAAGACAGTAATGGTCAACAGCCCGCTCACTGTGTCGCCAACTATCATTAGGTATTTACGGTTCCAGCGATCCACAATCACCCCAGCTATGGGAGTAATTAAAACTTGTGGCACTTGTGCAAAGAAACCAAATAATGCTAATGCTGTAGCTTGATTCGTGAGTTCCCACACCCAGATACTGAAACTAAATGCGGTCATACTGCTGCCAATGATAGAAACAGTTTGACCGAGCCAAACGATAATGAAAGTACGCACTTATATCAATTTTGGATTATGGATTTGCATTGGTCAGTTATCAGTTAAGTTCAAAGCTTCTGTGATAGTTCTATGACACGATCGCTTATACTACGTTTAGCCCGATAGCGATACCACCACATCACCAAACCAGTAACAAAAAGAATCAGTGGTGCAAGTCCAACGAACACATAGAGAATGCGGGTCGGTAAGCCACCAAAAGTACCGTAGTGCAGGGGTACAAAAAAATTGAGGAAGCGATCGCCCACTAGCATCTTTAAAGCATTATCAACTCGCAAAACCTTGCCACTGTACTGGTCGAGATAAACATTACTATTAGCGTCATATGAACTTTCCTGCGGTAGCTTCATGTTAATTCGTAGAGCCTCTTCTGGTTTACTGGGAAAATAAATGCTTTTGGTAGCAGCACCAGGTAAGGCAGCATCGGCAATTTTCAGTTGTTCTGTCAATTTTAAGGTTGATTTACTAGGAATTGGCTTGGATACTGGCTCAGATGGTTTTGAGGTGAATGTAACAGCGTAAATAATCGGCTCAGTCAAATCGTAGAAGTTCCAGCAAAAGCCCGTAAAGCCAGTAAAAAATAAAAAGACGACAGTGATAATGCCAGCAACTTTGTGAATGTCAAAGTTCACCCGCTTGGGATGAGCATCAAACTTGATTTTGAAGCCTGCAATCAATTTGCGCCAACCCGGCCAGAGAACTAAACCTGTGATGCTAAGTACACACATTAAAAAGGCAGCAATGCCAACAATTGCAGTTCCGGTTTGACCTGCCATCAAGCTGTAGTGTAAATTAAGTGTTAGACCAATTAGGGTTTTATCCGTTATCCGCTCACCGATAATTTTGCCTGTATAAGGGTTGAGAAAAACCTCTTTCCTTTGCACATCAGTTGATGACAACTGCCCCACGTAGGGAGAAGAAGGAGTATCTGGCAAATAAATCCGAAAAAGATGGAAATCACCTCGCGCGGGATACTTCGCCTCAATTGTATTCACCACAGACTCTGGGGATAACTGCACCTGTTGGGGAGTAATGTGTCCATACTGTTGACTAATCATAAAGTGGTCAAAATCTTGCTCGAACACTAACAGGCTACCTGTTAACCCAACGACAATTAGCAATAGTCCAACAAAAAAACCGATATATCTGTGCAGGTAAAAAACGATAGAGCGTAGTTTTTTCTGATTCATAATCGCCACGAAAGTAAGTTGGATTTTTTACCCCCCTCAATCCCCCCGATATATTGGGGGGAAGAAAAATCATGTTCCCTCCCCTTTATAACTATCCATTAGACATCTCCAGAAATTAAATATGCGTAACCTGAAACCCTTGTAGAGAGGCGAAATTTAGTGTCTCTACATTCATTTTCGGAGATGTCTATTAGTCACATCTTTATTAACAATCTTGAAACCATTGTTTTATAACGCTCACAATGCTTGGGTTTTCTTACTGGCTTGAAAAATTAGCACTTCTTGTTCTCGATAAAAACTCAATTTTATTGAGAATAGACAACGTAGCTTTAAGGCTTTAAGATTTGGAGAGCGATCGCTCTCGCAAATGTTAATAAAGATCCGGGTAACGCATAGCCTTTACAAGGGGAGGGTTAGGGTGGGGTCAAAACTGTACAGAAATCGTCGCCAGAACAGTCAAGGGATCTCCGGGACGCAGAAAGTAACCTTGAGAATAGTAATACGTAGTGTCAAAAAGATTCTTGATGTTGAGACCCACTCGCCAATTTTCCTTTTTATAGAAAATAGAGGCATCAGTTCTGACGTAGGAAGGAATCACAACTCCATCGTTTGGTAGATTGGCTTGGCTATCGCCAACAAAAAATAGTCCTCCACCAAATCCCAATCCTTTGAAGGAACCACTTTGAATTTCATAGGTTGTCCAGAAGCTAGCAGTATTCCTGGGCACCGCAACCAATCTGTCACCCACAGGTAGGTTATTATCCTCGCTGACATACGTATCGTTATGGGCAAAGGATGCAATTACATTCCACCCAGGTAAAATTCGCCCAGAAATATCGAATTCAATACCTTGACTCTTGACTTCTCCAGCTGCAATTGAATAATCATTATTATTTGGATCAGTTGTAGCTACGTTGGTTTTGGTAATATTGTATGCTGCAAGTGTTGCTGAAAGCTTACCATCCAATAACTCGGTTTTAATTCCGCCTTCATACTGGGTTCCACGAGAAGGTTTTAATGCCACTTGGCTAGCTGATAGGGTGTTGTTGGGTACAAAAGACTCGCTATAACTGGCGTATAGGGAGATTGGTTCTATAGGTTGGTAAACCAGTCCCACACGGGGTGAAAAAGCTTCATCGTAAAAGTTATTTCTATAAGCCAGTGCACCATTGTTATTTAAGTCTGTGCCTCTATCGTTGTAGCTGACAAAATCATATCTTCCACCAACCAGTAGCTTCAAATTAGAAAGTAATGTTACCTGGTCTTGCAAGTAAATACCTACAGTATCGGTATAAGCCTCTGTTTGCTGAGCTGTATCGACGAAACTGGTTGGCAGTGGCGCACCATATACTGGATTGAAAAGATTAATCCCAGGAGCCGCAGTGCGAAGGTAATCATAAAAAACGTTTTGCCAACCTAACTCTAAACCCAGGAGCAGCTGATGATTAATGGAACCAGTTTTGAACTTGCTGATTAATTCATTTTGCAGATCAAATGTTTGATTGGAACCGGCACCTCCAGCAAGCCTTCGCGATACTGTCTGACCATCCGCTTCAAGTGAGTCTGGTCGGACAACGTTATTATTATCAGAAGTAGTAAAGTATGCTGAAAAGGCAGTACGCAGCCGTAAATTTTCACTGAAGGTGTGATCCAAAGTCAAGTAAAATGCATTAGAGTCAACATTGTACTTATCGGCACTTGGTTCTCCTAAAAAACGACTGATGGGAACTTGAAAAGATTCACGAACAGGTAGCAACCCATCATAAAATGTTCGATTTTGAGCAGTATGCTCATATTCCAAAGTCAAATTTGTATTATCGCTAATCTTATAGGACAATACCGGCGATATTGAGAAATATTGCCCGTGAACAAAATCTATAAAACTCCCAAAATTTTCATAGCTAGCATTCAAGCGATACAACAACTTTTGGTCAGGGGTAAGTGGTCCAGAAATATCGATTGAGGATTTGTAATCACTGTAACTTCCCACTGTAAATTCACTTGCATAATAGGGAGTTGCAAGCGGTTGTTTGGTGACATAATTGACCACACCACCCGGTTCAAATTGACCATATAGCACTGAAGCCGGACCTTTGAGAACTTCGACTCGTTCAACGCTGTTAGGATCGATGTAGTTATCTCCAGCTTGGAAACCATTTCTCAGGCTATTGTACTGTAGAAATCCCCGGATGATATAAGCATCTGTGTTAGCACCGTAACTACCTTGTAGTGAGACACCACTAACATTGCGTGCAGCATCGGTAATCCGGGTGATTTGCTGATCTTTGATAACTTGTTGGGGAATAACTTGAATTGACTGAGGGATATCGCGTAATGGTGTGTCGGTTTTGGTAGCAGTTGTTGCATTTGGTAGACTATATCCGTCTTGTTCACCCGTGACTACCAACTCAATCGGTTGATCACCCGAAGCTGATGGTTGAGTTGATTGTGTTTGATTTCCTGGCTTTTGTTGTTCAGGAGTTGGTTGGGTTTGCGGTTGTTGCGCGGACGATGCTGCACCAGCCACAGAGAAGATAAGACCCTCATTCGGACTATCAAACAACTCGACTGTTGGTACACTCCCCTCACCAATCACTGTGACTCGGATAGTATTGGCATTAAAGTTAGTAACTGTTATTTCAGTTACACCCGCAATTGGTTTTTCAGAGCGGAATGTGAATGCGTCGCCACTCGGTAAGCGCAGTTGAGCATTAGGAATGTCAGTGATGAAATTGCTACCAGCACTGCGATTGACTAGTTGCAACTGTTCCCCTTTGCTAGTCTGTAAAATAATCTCCAGACCTTTGGCAGTGGGATTTGCCTTAACTGAGGTAACTTGCACAACTGAAGTTGGTGGCGTGTTTGGTGGGGTTGGCAACTGCACTAATATTCTGGCGTTCTTGGCTGAATGCGCTATCTGACTTACTAGCCGAATTTGTCGGATTGGTTCAACAGTCTCTCCTTTGGTAATCAGAGGTGTTGATTGAGTAGAACTCGCGCCAGTGTCACCAGATGTCGTATTCTTGTAAACTCTAATTGGTGATATTTCCTCGCTTCTAGTAGGACTTGTGACCAACATGATAATAAGACCTGTGAGCAATAGACTAGGAACAACCTGTTTAGACTTCATTAGACATATCCAGAAATTAATTATTCGTTGCCCAAAATTCTTGGTAGGTACAATTCATGAATTGTACCTACGTCATTTTCACTCCTATGTCTATTGTTTTTCTCTCATCAGAACCTCCATACCTTGGAGAAGCAACACATTCATGTATGGGGGTAAGGAAAAGAGCGAATTTTACGAGGTTCGCTTGTGGGGTAGAGAGCAATACGATTTTATGAGATTGGGAAGGAGGGGAGGTAGAGGAAGTTAGAGAAAAAACCCCTTGTCCACACGATTTAAAGAAGAGTGAATTCATTTGTTCCCTTGATTGCTTGCAACAGCGATCGCTACGTTATTGTTTCAGAGCCAATAGATTTATTTATCTATTGGGCTTTTACCCTTATCCCCCCATCCCCTTGTTCCCCTGTTCTTTTCGCTGACGCTACCTTAGAAATATTATTAAAAGTTATTTGCATTAAGAAAGCAAGCTTAATAAAAAAACAAAAAACAAAAATTTACATATAGTCGGAAAATCTGCATAATTACTAGTATAAATTAGCATCAATTAATTAATAATATTTTATTATCTAAAGTTTAGATGGAGAGAATACTCATCGTATTTGTTTATTTATATACTATATATTCTCTGTATTGTCAGAGATAGTATTGACCAGCAAAGCTTTTTGCGTGAATAAGTATCAGTAAATTACGCTACATGTGATTATGAAGCCAGATAAATTAAAGATAATTTGTTTGGTACGCATATAGGTATAGAATATTCTTAGCATCTATCAAAAGTAAGAAAAATACTCTCCTAGATACAATTAATCTTAAAAAGATTATTGATAAGTATTCTCTATTGATTTATAGTTGCTAAAGACAATACATTTCTTCTAAAGTAAAAAAGCTAATTAAAAATAATTTTCAATATAGCTGAGCAAAAATTTGTGTGACTGACCGAGCAAGTGTGCGGTCTGTTTCACAATACAATATTCCCTTGAGGTTTATTCAAGAATAATTCTCAATGAATAACGTTCAGGGGTAAAGGCAGCACTCTGACTTCACATAGAGTAAAATGTGACATTCAGCTTGCATGATTCCACGATTGTTTGGGTGTATCTGATAGCTTAAGGCCGGAATGACTTTAATTTTTAATAGATTTCCAAAAATTCCGCATCAGTGTGCGACAGTTGTTGATATTCTGCGTCATCGCAGTTCAACACAGTCGCACGCACAAGCATTCACCTTCCTCGAAGATGGAGAAACTCAAGAATCAACGTTAACTTACTATGAGTTGGATCGACGCAGTCGGGCTATAGCTTCTCAACTCCAAAGCTTAAGTTTAAGAGGGCAACGTGCTATATTGCTTTATCCGCCAGGGTTAGATTACTTGAGTGCTTTTTTTGGTTGTCTCTACGCTGGAGTTGTGGCGGTTCCAGCTTATCCACCTCACAATCAGCGCAAAACACCGAGAATACAGGCTATTAGTATAAATGCACAGGCAAGCATCGCTCTGACGACAACAGCGATGCTCCCCACATTACAATCGATACTGACACAACAAGCAAATATAGGAAATTTTCGTTGGCTCATTACTGACAACCTGGCACAGGGTATAGAAGATTCTTGGCAACAACCTGAAATCAATGCGGATACCCTAGCTTTTTTGCAATATACATCGGGTTCTACAGGCACACCAAAGGGAGTTATGCTCAGTCATGGCAATTTGTTGCACAATGCTGCCGTGACTTACCAACTCATGGAACATTCTCCCAGCAGCAAATTTGTCTCCTGGCTACCTGTTTACCATGATATGGGGTTGATTGGTGGTATTTTGCAACCATTGTATGGCGGGTTTGGTTGCATCTTAATGTCTCCAGCATCTTTTCTGCAACGACCATTGCGCTGGTTACAGGCGATTTCCCACTACAAAGGCACTACGAGTGGTGCTCCCAACTTTGCTTATGACCAGTGTATTCAAAGGATTACCCAACAACAAAAAGAAACTCTGGACTTAAGTAGTTGGAGTGTCGCTTTTAATGGTGCTGAACCAGTCAGAGGGGAGATTTTAGAGCGATTTGCTGCATCCTTTGCTGAATGTGGCTTTCGTCCGGAAGCATTCTACCCTTGTTACGGCATGGCGGAAGCAACATTGATGGTTTCCGGTGGGATTAAGACAGCCTTAGCCCAAGTCAGAACTGTAGATAAATCTGCACTTTCCCAGAATCAGATAGTCTCAGCAACAGCCCAGAGCAAAGATATCCAAACCTTTGTCAGTTGCGGCAAAACTATTCCTCAACAACAGATAGTTATTGTCAATCCTGAAACATTAACTCGCTGTTCATCAGATGAAGTTGGAGAAATCTGGGTATCTGGTCCGAGTGTAGGTCAGGGCTATTGGAATCGTCCTCTTGAAACAGAGCAAACATTCCACGCCTCCCTGAAAGATGTAGGGGAGAGGCCATTTTTACGCACTGGTGACTTGGGCTTTCTGCACAACGGAGAACTCTTTATTACAGGTCGAGCCAAAGATTTAATCATTATTCGAGGTCGCAACCTCTACCCACAAGATATAGAGTTAACTGTAGAACGTAGCCATTTATCATTACGTTCAGGTAGTGGTGCAGCTTTCTCGGTTGAGGTAGAGAAGGAAGAGCGATTAGTTGTGGTGCAGGAATTGGAGTTTCGTGCCAAACCAAATCTTGAGGAAGTTATTGCTGCAATTCGTCAGGTGGTTGCAGAAGAACATGAAGTGCAAGTCTATGCAGTAGTGCTAATTAAACCAGGTACTATTCCCAAAACCTCCAGCGGTAAGATTCAACGCCGTGCAACTCGCGCAGAGTTTCTCGCATGCGAATTGGAGATCATAGGCAGCAGTATCTTCGATAGTAGAGATGACTGGGGGAACGAAGTCAGTGTCAGCCGCGAGGTAATTCTTGCAACTCCACGAGAAAAACGTCCCCTATTGCTAGTACCTTATCTTCAAACACAGATTGCTCGCGTACTAAAAGTTGCACCATTTCAAGTAAACGAAGAGGTATCATTAACTACTTTAGGACTCGATTCCTTAATGGTCTTTGAACTCAAAAATCAGATTCAAGTAGACCTTGGAGTCACAATATCTATCGAGGATTTCTTTAAAGATGCTAGTGTTGTCCTGCTAGCAACGCAAATACTAACTCAACTAACAACAAAAACAGCATTAGAGCCAAAGCTGGAGCCGATTTCTCGAAGTCAAGAACTACCCCTATGTCTTGCTCAAGAACGCTTGTGGTTCCTCGACCAATTAGAACCTGGAAACCCCTTTTACAATGTTCCTATTGCTGTGCATTTAATTGGGGAGCTAAATACAGCGATCTTAGAACAAAGTCTTAACGAAGTGGTGGCACGTCATGAACCATTGCGAACAAGCTTTTCGACAGTAGAAGGACGACCAATCCAAGCGATCACTCCTACCTTAAAAATAACTTTGGCAGTTGTAGATTTACCGGGAGGAAATATAGAGTCAGCTTTAGGCATTGCTACTGAGTTTGCCCAACAGCCTTTCAACTTATCCCAAGCAGCACTGCTGCGAGCTAAACTCCTACATCTGACACAACAGGAGCATATGCTGCTGTTAGTCATGCACCACATTATTTCGGATGGTTGGTCTATTGGCATTTTGATCCGAGAACTGGCAGAGATTTACGAGGCTTTCTCTTATGGCTTACCTTCACCACTTCCTGAACTTTCTATTCAGTATGCAGATTTTGCTTATTGGCAAAAACAATGGTTGCAAAAAGAAGTGCTTGAAAGTCAGGTAAATTACTGGAAGCAGCAATTAAGCGGTAGTTTAGCTGTACTGCAACTTCCTAGTGATCGACCACGACCAGCTATACAAACCTTCACTGGCACAAAACGATTTTTTACGTTTCCTAAGGCTGTAAGCGAAGCAGTTAACAACTTGAATCGGCAAGAAGGTGTGACTCAGTTTATGACCCTTCTGGCAGTGTTCAAGACTTTGTTATACTGCTATTCAAATCAAGAGCAAATAATAGTAGGTTCGCCCGTTGTTGGTCGCACCAGAAGAGAAACAGAAAAACTCATTGGCTTTTTTCTCAACACATTGGTATTGCGTACAAGCTTATCAGGTGATCTGACTTTTCGCGAATTATTAAGTCGGGTGCGCGAAGTAGCTTTAGGAGCCTATGCTCATCAAGACTTACCTTTTGAGAAGTTGGTGGAAGAATTGCAGCCAGAACGAAATTTAAGTCATAACCCGCTATTTCAGGTGATGTTTATTCTTCAAAATGCCCCAATACCAACTATAGAACTTCCAGGGCTGACTCTGCGACCATTGGAAGCCGATAGCGGTACTTCAAAGTTTGATTTGAAATTCAGCATCTGGGAAAGTTCAGAAGGTTTTAATGGCTCATTGGAGTATAAAACAGACTTGTTTGATACCACTACTATTGCTCGGATGATAAGTAATTTTGAAATCCTTCTATGGTATATTGTTAAACAGCCTGATATTAGAGTTAACGAGTTAGCTAAAATACTCGCTAAAGCTGACAAAAAACAACAACTAATAAAAGAACAAGAACTAGAACAAACTTCTGTGCAAAAACTCAAGCTGATAAAGCGTAAGACAATTTAGGGAATCTGAAAATTTATCCAACTTAATTTTTGAAAACTTAGTGAGATTAGGAGTACTATAAATGAACTTAATAGAGTCATCAAAAAAAACCTTCAACAACTTTCAGCGTAAATTTACAGCATTTATCGCTCCTTATAACTTAAGTAAAGCAGCAGCTATTTATTCCCATGATGAATGGCCAAGACTTAGGTTTGCTCATCGCTATCAAAGTCATTTTGCTCCCTTAAAGTGGAAAAAACTAAAAATTCTTGCAATTGGTATAGGAGGTTATGAGGATCACACAATAGGAGGAGAATCGTTAAAAACGTGGAAAACTTATTTTCCAAACAGTACGATTTATGGTCTTGATATAATAGACAAAAGGTATTTAGAAGAAGACCGTATTAAAATTTTTAATTGTGATCAAAATGATGAATATTTGATCAAAGAAGTTTTAGCCGAAACTGGCGAACTAGATATTATCATTGAAGATGGTAGTTCTGCAAATGAACATCATATCAAAGCGTTCCACACTTTTTTCCCAGCACTTAAAGATGGTGGCATTTATGCAGCAGAGAATATCCATCACTCATACTGGCCAAGTCTTAAAGATAAAAAGTGGTCAAACTTAGCCAAAGACAGTTTTGAGTTACAAAACTGGATAAATATTGGTGGTAGCCTCGACCTAAACGATCCAAAAACCGTGATGAATATGTTTAAAAGACTGGTTGATGGATTAAACTATGAGGAATTTTTAAATCCAGGATATACTCCTTCATACTTTGATGAAAACATTCTTTCCATACAGTTTTATCATAATTTAGTCATCGTCTATAAAGGAAAGAATGATGAAAAAAGCAATTTTATTGAAAGCAACACATTGCAACCATTTGTTTTGGAAACGCTAGGTGTAAAGTCATTAGAGGAATTAGATTTAGATTTTTGTAAAGCTAATAATTCAATAAATGAATACACCACCCTTGAAGCAAGAAAGTTACAGTAATAAATCAAGATTTTTGCCTTAAATAAAAAACGGAAGAAAATTCTGGAAGCGTAAAAATTGTAAGAAATAAATAATGAAGATTCCAGACTATCCAAAAATCAGCCTCAACCAAATAAGGTCAAAAAGACGGCAAGGTGTTAATCTCTCGAATGCAGAATTGATCAAAGTAATACCTTTGTTGCGTGAGAAATCCTTACCTTTGCTGTTACAACCTATAGTAGAAGGAATTAATTTAGTAACTTGGACAGCAAGTAATCAAGAATTAATTGCAAAAAATCTACTGAAGCATGGTGGTATCCTGTTTCGTAATTTCCAAGTTAGAGATGTGGCAGAGTTTGAAAAATTTATCCAAACAGTTTCTGGAAATTTGCTGGAATATCGCGATCGCTCTTCACCCCGCAGTCTAATTCAAGGTAATATTTATACTTCAACTGACTATCCTGCCAACCAAACTATCTTTCTTCATAGCGAGAATTCCTACGCTGCCACATGGCCTCTAAAAATCTTCTTTTACTGCGTGACACCAGCACAGCATGGAGGAGAAACCCCCATTGCTGACACTCGGAAATTATATCAACGGATTGATTCCAAGATTTGCGATCGCTTCATCGAAAAAGGAGTGATGTATGTCCGCAACTTTGGCGATGGCTTTGGCTTGCCTTGGCAGACAGTGTTTCAAACAACCAATCCAGCCGAAGTAGAAACCTTCTGCCGTCACAATGGCATAGAATTCGAGTGGAAAGAGGGCAATCGCTTAAGAACCCGCCAAATTAGACAGGTCGTTGCCACCCATCCCCAAACAGGTGAACAAGTTTGGTTCAATCATGCTGTATTTTTTCATGTATCAACTTTAGAACCAAATATCCGCAAGTCATTGTTAGCTGAGTTTCAAGAAGAAGACTTGCCACACAATACTTATTATGGTGATGGATCGCCAATTGAAAAAACCGTGTTAGATGAAATTCGTGCTGTATACCAACAAGAAACTATAATTTTCCCTTGGCAAGCTGGAGATATTTTAATGCTCGATAATATGCTAGCAGCACACGGACGGATGCCATTTGTAGGACACCGAAAGGTCGTAGTAGGAATGGCAGAACAATTCAGTAGTAAAGATATTTAGTGCCAAGTACGGAGAATTATAATGATAGACGAAATGCAGGGTTTTCGACTCTCACCCCAACAAAAACATCTCTGGCATTTACAGGAAAGTGACAACTTCCCTTATTCTTCACAGTGTGCTGTCTTGATAGAAGGGAATCTTGATATCGACACCTTGAGAGTAGCTTTAGAACTAGTTGTCAGTCGGCATGAAATTCTCCGTACTAATTTTCATTGTTTGCCTGGGATGACTATACCTTTGCAAGTCATTAGAAATAACAGTATTGTCTGGGACGAAAACCACAACTTGAGAGGTTGCACACCTCAAGAACAAGAGGAATTTTTATCAGCCTTCTTTAATCAAGTAAACAAACAGCAGTTTGATTTGGTAGAAGGTTCCCCATTACGCCTATCTTTAGTAACTCTGTCGTCATCTAAGTATGCTTTGGTTATTAGCTTACCTGCACTTTGTGGAGATGCAGCAACACTCAAAATTTTAGTGCAAGAAATTAGCCAGTCTTATGCAGCTTGCTTGCAAGGTAAAGAACTAGATGATGAACCACTACAATACGCAGATTTGGCTGAATGGCAAAACGAATTGTTAGAAGGGGTAGATACAGAAGTAGGCAGAGACTATTGGCGAAAACAGGATTTTTCAGCGCTGACAAAACTAAAGCTGCCTTTTGAAAAACAGTCTATAGAGCAACTAGAATTTCACCCTCGAACCCAAAGTTTCACAATTTCCCCTGCTTTGTTAGAACAAATTTACACTCTGACTCAGCAGTATAATATTTCAGTGGCTGAATTTTTCTTAGCTTCCTGGCAGATTTTACTTGTGCGTCTTACCAAACAGGAAAATTTGAGTATCGGTGTGGCTTATGAGGGACGCAAATATCAGGAACTAGAGAAAAGTGTAGGATTATTTACTAAACACTTACCGTTAATTTCCAATATAGAACTAGAATCAAATTCTATTGATGTTTTTCATAAAAATAATGAATGTACAGAGAATATTTATAACCTACAGGATTACTTTAATTGGGAACTAATAGCAGAATTGTATCCGAATACCTTACGTTTTTTCCCAGTTTGTTTCGAGTTTCAAGAACTGCCAAAAAATTATATGGCGGCTGATGTATGTTTTTCAATTGACCAACTATATACTTGCATTGACAGATTCAAAGTAAAGCTTTATTGTATTCGTCAGAATGATATGCTAAATGTAGCATTTCACTATGACTCAAACTTATTTAATGTAGAAGATATTAAACGCTTAGTCGGGCAATTTCAGACATTGTTAGCTAGCGCGATCGCTCATCCCGAGACAGCAATTAGTCAGTTAGATATTCTTAGTCAAATCGAGAGACAACAACTGCTTGACCAGGTAAACACGAAGCGCGATTATCCTCACAACAAGTGCATTCACCAGCTGTTTGAGCAACAGGTAGGAAAAACCCCGAATAAAATTGCTGTTATCTTTGAAGATCAACAACTAACTTACCACGACCTGAATCAACGGGCTAACAAAATAGCTCACTACCTGCAAAAGCAGGGGGTTGTACCAGAGGTTTTAGTGGGGCTGTGTGTCGAGCGTTCGTCGAAGACGTCGCCGAAGGCATCGCTTGACATGATAGTTGGACTTTTAGCCATCCTCAAAGCTGGTGGGGCATATGTGCCATTAGATCCCGCATTGCCGAAAGAAGGTTTGGCATTACGATTGCAGGGTGCCCAGGTGTCATTAATCATTAGTCATTCGTCATTGGCAAATAACTTTGAACCAATGACGAATAACAAAGAGCAAACAACAGTAATCTACCTGGATAGTGACTGGGAAACTATTGCTCAGGAAAATGATCTTAATCCCAATAGCAAGGTAACAAATGAAAATCTAGTATATGTACTGTTTACCTCTGGTTCTACAGGCACAGCTAAGGGGGTTGCAATTGAACACCGACAATTGCTCAATTACACATATGCGATCGTCGATCAGTTAAACCTGCCAGCAGGTGCTAATTTTGCACTGGTTTCTACATTCGCCGCAGACTTAGGCAACACAGCTATCTTTCCTTGTCTGTCTATGGGAGGTTGTCTGCATCTAATCTCATACGAACGTGCTACTGACCCAGCAGCTTTGGCAGAATATTGCCGTAGACATCCTATTGACTGTCTCAAGATTGTTCCCTCTCACCTTGCTTCACTCTTAACATCTTCTTCACCTGGGTCTATCCTGCCTAGAGAACGACTTATACTAGGTGGTGAGGCTACCAGTTGGGAACTGATCGAGCAGATTCAAAAGTATGCACAAGATTGCCTGATCTTCAATCACTACGGCCCGACAGAAGCCACTGTCGGTGTACTTACTTATCTAGTAGAACTTAATCACGACCTTTCATGCTATCCAAAATCCCAAACAGTTCCCCTGAGTCGCTCAATTCCTAACACGCAGGTATATATTCTGGAAGAGAACTTGCAGCCTGTTCCCATAGGAGTAAATGGGGAAATATACATTGGTGGGACAACTCTAGCTAGATGCTATCTGAATCAGCCCGAACAGACAGCTGTTAAATTTATTCCCAATCCATTCAGTCAGGAAGAAGGAACGCGGCTTTACAAAACCGGCGATCGGGCACGCTATTTACCAGACGGCACAATTGAGTTTTTAGGTCGTACCGACCACCAAGTTAAAATTCGTGGCTTCCGTATAGAACTAGGAGAAATTGAGGCAGTACTCAGTCTCCACCCAAATGTGCGGGAAGTTGTCGTCTTAGCAAGAGATTCAGAGTCTGGTCAGAAGTATCTGACAGCCTACGTCGTACCTGCTCAAGAATCGCCCATCATTAATAATGAACTGCGTAACTATATGCAGGCGAGGTTGCCTGAATATATGGTGCCTTCAAGCTTTGTCATGCTCAAGGCGTTACCGCTTACTCCCAACGGCAAAGTAGACCGTCAGGCACTGCCAGAACCTAACTCAGTACGTCCTCAGTTAGAAAAAAGCTTTGCAACTCCCCGCACACCAGTTGAGGAGGTGCTTGCTGGAATTTGGGCTAGAGTTCTTGGTACTGAGTACGTAGGCATTCACGATAACTTTTTTGACTTGGGTGGACACTCGTTGCTAGCCACGCAAGTTGTTTCGCAAGTGCGCGAAGCATTTCAAGTAGAGTTGCGGCTGCGTAGTTTATTTGAAACACCGACAGTGGCGGGAATAGCTGAACTGATTGAAGCAGCAATGAGGAGTGGACAGAACTCAGCAACTATGCCTATTGAGCAGGTGAAACGGGAGGGCGAATTGCCACTGTCGTTTGCTCAACAGAGGCTGTGGTTTCTTGACCAGATGGAACCAGGGAATTCTTTTTACAACATTTCCCGAACTGTACTATTAAAAGGTTCGCTCAATGTAGCAGCATTGGAGCAAAGCATCAATGAAATTGTGCGACGCCATGAGGTCTTGCGAACGAGCTTCACGGACGTAGATGGGCAACCTGTCCAGAAAATTGCTTCGGCGCTGAATATAACGCTGCCGATTATAGATTTGGGGAAATTATCACAAGAAGAACGAGAAGTTGAGGTTCGGCGACTGGCTAGCTTACAAGCACGACAGTCTTTTAACTTGACTGAAGATGCATTGCTACGAACTTCTCTGTTACGGTTGGAGGAGGAAGAACATGTGTTGGTGTTCACAATACATCATATTGTCGCTGATGGCTGGTCGGCAGGCGTGATTGTTCGCGAAGTGGCTGCACTTTACGAATCATTCTCTAGCGGCAAACCATCATCACTTCTCGATTTGAGTATTCAATATGCAGACTTTGCTATTTGGCGACGACAGTGGCTACAAACAGAAGTACAGTTATCCCAAATTGCTTACTGGAAACAGCAGTTAGGCGGAAAATTGCCCGTACTGCAACTTCCTACCGACCGACCTCGACCAGCCATTCAAAGCTTCAGGGGCAGAAAACAATCGTGGCAAATTCCCAAAATTCTGACTGAGGCACTCAAGTCTCTTTCACGGCAGGAAGCCGTTACTCTGTTTATGACTCTGCTAGCAGCGTTCAAAACATTGCTGTATCGCTACACAAATCAAGCAGATATTTTGATTGGCTCTCCCATTGCTAACCGCAATCGCACTGAAATAGAACCATTAATCGGCTTTTTTGTCAATACTCTTGTACTGCGTACCGACCTGTCGTTAAATCCGAGTTTTAAAGAATTACTGCGGCGGGTTCGCGAGGTGACATTAGATGCTTACGCTCATCAAGATTTGCCCTTCGAGCAGCTTGTAGAAGAGCTACAGCCAGAGCGGAATTTAAGCCACACTCCAATGTTTCAGGTGATGTTAATTTTACAAAATGCCCCAATGGAGGTTTTGAAGCTTCCAGGAGTGATCCTGAGTCCGATGGAAGTAGAAACCGAAACAGCCATGTTTGATATAACCCTGTTTTTAACGGAAACTGAACAAGGGTTGATGGGCGTGTTTGAGTACAACAGCGATTTGTTTGATGCTGCCACAATTAACCGGATGCAGGGACATTTCCAGATACTACTAGAAGGGATTGTGGCTAATCCCGATCACCATTTATCTGACTTGCCAATCTTGACTGCAACAGAACAACAGCAACTGCTAGTAGATTGGAATCAAACATCGGCTGATTATCCCTCTAGCTGTATTCATCAATTATTTGAGGCTCAGGTAGAACAAACACCAGATGCTGTAGCAGTCGTTTTTGAAGATCAACAACTTACCTATCAGGAATTGAATATTCGTGCCAATCAGCTAGCACAGTATTTACAAGAGTTGGGTGTATTACCAGAAATATTGGTAGGCATTTGCGTGGAGCGATCGCTCGATATGGTGGTTGGATTGTTAGGCATCCTGAAAGCAGGTGGTGCTTATGTCCCTCTCGATCCAGCCTATCCGCACGAGCGTTTAGCATTCATGCTAGAAGATGCTCAAGTCTCGGTGCTGCTCACTCAACAGAAGTTGATGGCAATCTTACCGAAATATCAAGGAAAAGTCGTATACCTTGATACAGACTGGCAGAAGATTGGCCAACAAAGCAATTGTCATCCCATTAGCCAGGTAACTACTAAAGATTTAGCCTATGTGATTTACACCTCCGGCTCAACTGGCAAGCCCAAAGGAGTGCAAATTCTACACCAAGCGTTGGTTAACTTCTTAAGTGCCATGCGCCTCAACATCAGGCTGACTCAGGAAGATATTCTCCTATCAGTCACAACATTATCGTTTGATATTGCAGCACTAGAAATTTACCTGCCACTGATTGTAGGCGCTCGTTTAATAGTGGTCAGCCGTGAAGTCGCTGTTGACGGAACTCAATTATTAGAAAGGCTAATATCTTCTGATACCACCGTCATACAAGCCACGCCAGCTACTTGGCGACTGCTTCTAACATCTGGGTGGCAGGGTCGTTGGTCACTAAAAATCCTCTGCGGTGGTGAAGCCCTCGACCGTGAACTAGCCAATCAATTGCTCGAACGAAGTACTGAACTCTGGAATTTATACGGGCCAACAGAAACTACTATCTGGTCAGCTGCGCATCAGGTAGAGACTACAAATAACGTAGAGGGTCGAGATGGCATCATTTCCATTGGTCGTCCGATTGCCAACACAGAATTTTATATTTTAGATGAAAACCTGCAACCGGTTCCCGTAGGGGTTCCGGGTGAACTACACATCGGTGGTTTAGGACTGGCTCTTGGTTATCTCAATCAACCAGAACTCACATTACAGAAATTTATCCCTAACCCCTTTAACAACACTTCAACTTCCCGGTTATACAAAACTGGGGACTTAGTTCGCTATCGACTAGACGGGACTATTGAATACTTAGGGCGGATCGATCATCAAGTCAAGGTTCGGGGTTTCCGCATTGAACTCGGAGAAATTGAAACGTTATTGAGCCAAAACCCAGAAGTGCAACAAGCTGTAGTTTTGGTGCAAGAAAGCCAACCAGACAACAAGCGCTTGATGGCATATATCGTTCCAAATTTACAATCCCAGAACCTAGACGAGTTGGGATCAGGAACACCGAGTTATGACGAGCAGATTTCCCAGTGGAAAAGCGTTTGGGATTTTTATGCAAATAATCCTCTAAAGGCAAAATTGACTCGTGATCTGGTGCCACAGCTACGCCGTTTTCTACAGGAGAAACTGCCTGAGTATATGGTTCCCTCGGCTTTTGTGATGCTAGAGGCACTGCCACTGACACCTAATGGTAAAGTGGATAGGCGATCGCTGGTAGCATCTGGTCTAACACAGGTTGAGTTAGAAGAAATCTTTGTAGCTCCTTCTACCCCTGTTGAGGAGATACTAGCCGGAATCTGGGCAGATGTTCTCGATCTTGCTCAAGTAGGCATTCACGATAACTTCTTTGAATTGGGCGGGCACTCTCTTGTAGCTACTCGTGTCATTTCCCAGATACAAAAGGTTTTTCAAGTAAAGCTTCCTTTGCATCGCTTGTTTGACAAGCCTACAGTAGCCAAGTTAGCTACAGAAATTGAGAAAGCCAGCAAAGCAGACTCAGGACTTGAAGCAACAACTATTGAGCGCATTTCACGATCGCACGAGTTACCCCTATCTTTTGCACAGCAGCGACTGTGGTTCTTACACCAGTTAGAGCCAAACAGCCCCTTTTACAATATTGCTGCTGCTATTCGCCTACAGGGAGAATTAAATCTAAGGGCACTACAACAAAGTTTCAACGAAATTTTACGGCGCCACGAAGCGTTGCGAACCAATTTCCAGACAATAGAGGGGCAACCCGTAGCAATTATCTCATCAGTCACATCGCTACCGTTACCCATATTTGACATCAGTGAGTTACCTTCAAACCAACAACAAGCTGAAGTCAGAAAACTGGCAGATAAAGAAGCTCAACGACTTTTTGACTTCAACGGCGACCTTTTGTTGCGGGTAAGATTACTGCGCCTTAGTGAACAAGAGCATATAATGTTATTGACCATGCACCACATTGCCTCTGACGGCTGGTCAATTGGTGTCTTAGTGCGTGAGGTGAGGGCACTTTACCAAGCCTTCTGTAGTGGGCAACCCTCACCACTTCCCGAACTGCCAATTCAGTATGCCGATTTTGCTGTATGGCAACGACAATGGCTACAAGGTGAGGTATTGAAAGCTCAACTTGCTTACTGGAAGCAGCAATTAGGAAGCAACCTCCCTGTAATGCAATTACCCACAACTCGTCCGCGAATAGAAGTTAAAACCAATAGGGGCGCTACTCAATCTTTCCTCATTCCCTCTAACATATCTCAACAACTGCAAGCACTGTCACGTCAACAGGGTGTCACCTTATTCATGACCTTGCTGGCAGGTTTTCAGATATTGCTACAACGCTACACCAGTCAAGATGACATCGTTGTTGGCACTGATGTCGCTAATCGTAATCAAGCAGAAATTGAATCATTAATTGGCTTTTTTATCAATCTGCTTGTCTTACGCACTGACCTGAGCGGAAACCCCACCTTTGAGGAATTGCTGAAACGAGTACGCTCTGTAACATTAGGAGCTTATGCTCATCAAGATTTGCCCTTTGATCAATTAGTCAAAGCTTTGCAACCAGAGCGGAATTTGAGCAACACGCCGCCACTATTTCAGGTATTGTTTGTCTTCCAGAATGCCCCCATGCCACCTTTAGAATTGCCAGGACTAACCTTAAGTCTGCTAGAAGTTGAAAACAAAATAGCCAGGTTTGATTTAGCACTATTTATCACCGAAACAGAGCAGGGCATCTTGGGCAAGTGGCAGTACAACTCTGATCTTGTTGATGCCACCACAATCACTCGCATGACAGACAACTTCCAGACGCTGCTCAACAGCATTGTGTCCCAACCTGATGCACGAATCGGCAATTTAGAAATGCTAACTTACAATGAAAGAAAACAACAAACCACGCAAAAAATAGAGCGCAAAGCGTTCAAGCGAGAAAAGTTTATTAGCGTTGCTCCCAAAGCGTTAAGTTTATCACAAGAAAGATTAATCAAGACTACTTATCTTCAACCAGGGCAAACATTTCCTCTTGTAATTCAGCCAGATGCTGACGAGATTGATTTTGTGGCTTGGGCTAAAACTAACCAAAAATTTCTAGAAACAGAATTGTTGAAACATGGAGCAATTCTATTTCGAGATTTCAATCTAGATTCTCTCTCAGAATTTGAAAGTGTTGCCCAGGCAATTTGTCCAGACTTATTCGGTGAATATGGCGACTTACCTCGTGCTGGAGAAAGCGGTAAAGTTTATGGTTCTACTCCTTACCCACCCGATACAGCTATTCTTTTCCATAATGAAGGCTCTCACTTACATCAGTTTCCTTTAAAAATTTGGTTTTTCTGCGTAGAACCTGCTAAACAAGGTGGAGAAACGCCAATTGTAGACTGTCGAAAAGCTTATAAACTCCTCAATCCCAAACTACGAGAAGTATTAACTGAAAAACAATTCATGTACGTTCGTAATTATACGAATGGTTTAGATGTAAGCTGGCAAGATTTCTTTCGTACCAATGACAAATCTTTAGTAGAAAATTACTGTCTTCAGGCTGAAATCGATTTTGAATGGTATGATAATAATAGTCTAGTGACTCGTCAGGTTCGTCCAGTAGTAGCAGTACACCCTAAAACTGATGACAAAGTATTTTTCAATCAAATACAGTTACACCATATAGCATATTTAGATGCAGAACTCCGAGAATCTCTGTTGTCTTTGTTTGGAGATAAAAAGCTCCCACGTAATGTTTATTATGGGGACGCTACTCCCATAGAAGACGAAGTAATTGCAGAAATTAATCAAGTTTATCAGCAGTCGAAGACAAGTTTCCCTTGGCAGAAAGGAGACATTTTGATGCTAGATAATATGCTTGTTGCACACGGACGCTACCCCTATGAGGGGAAACGCAAAATTGTGGTAGCAATGGGAGAAATCATTCAAAGCCAAGATATTACACTTCATAGCAGGCAAGGAGGAGGTAAATGATAACTGACGCTACTATTAACGGTTTTAGGCTGTCTCCTCATCAGAAACGCCTTTGGTTATTGCAGCAAGATAGTTCTGCTTACTTAACTCAAAGTACTGTTCTGATACAAGGGAATATTCAACCAGAAATTTTAAAAGCAGCATTACAGCAAGTCGTCAATCGGCATGAAATTCTTCGGACAAATTTGTGTCGCTTGCCTAGTATAAAAACTCCTGTGATGGTTGTTGCCGAGCGCAGTTCTCCTTTCTGGCAAGATATTGATTTAAGCGATTGTTCTGAGCCGGAACAGTTATCTAAAATAGAAGAGCTTTTTCAGGAGGTTAGACATCAAGGTTTTGACTTCGAGTCAGCTTCCTTATTGCGTTTATTTTTACTGAAACTGTCGCCAAATACACATATTCTCTTGGTCTCCTTGCCTGCACTTTGTGCAGATGTCCAGACAATCAAGAATCTAGTTAATGAAATTAGTAACTCATATTCTAATTGCTTAGAAGGAAAAGAATTGTGCGATGAAGTAGTGCAATACTTACAATTCTCAGAATGGCAACATCAATTACTAAGAGATGAGGACGCAACGACTGCTAATGAATACTGGTGTCAGCAAAAATTATCTTCCTTAGCTACGTTAAAGTTACCTTTTGAGAATAAAACTTTAAAAAAATCAGGATTTAAGATAGACTGTACCCAATTGGTAATAGCTGCGGAACTGACAGCCAAGATTGAAACTTTAGCGCAAAAGTATAATACTTCCGCTGCTGTCGTCTTATTAGCTTGCTGGCAAACACTGATTTGGCGACTTACAGGACAGCCAGATATCGTCATTGGCATGGGTTGCGATCGCAGAGATTATGAAGAACTTCAAGACGTACTAGGACTTGTTGCCACCTGGATACCAATTAAAAATCATTTGACACCATACTTGCGCTTTCAAGAAGTCTTGAAACTCGCTGAAAAAACTCTAGCTGATGCCACAGAATGGCAGGATTATTTCGTTCCTGAACCTATAGAAAATGACAATTACCTAGCTTTTTCCATTGGTTTCGAGTTTGACCAATTACCGGAAAAACGCTTTGTCGGTGGCGTCTCATTTTATCTTGATAAATATTACAGCTGTATAGAGCCATTCAAAATTAAACTTACTTGTACTCGGCGCGATAACTCTTTAATTGCAGAATTTTACTACGATGTCAATTACTTCAGGGCAGATACTATTGGGCGTTTAGCTGGACAATTTCAAACTTTATTAACTAGTACGACTGCAAATCCAGAGGAGAAAATCAGTCAATTAGAGATACTCAGCAAAAGCGATCGCCAACAGCTACTAGTCGAGTTTAACCAAACGCAGATTAATTATCCACAAGATAAATGTATACATAAGCTTTTTGAAGAACAAGTAGAAAAAACACCTAACAACATTGCCGTTGTATTTGAAGATCAACAACTGACCTATGCAGAACTTAACCGCAAAGCTAATCAACTAGCTCATTACTTGCAAACATTGGGAGTCAAGCCGGAAGTTTTAGTTGGGCTTTGTGTAGAGCGATCGCTTGATATGATAATTGGACTACTGGGTATCCTCAAAGCAGGTGGAGCTTACGTACCACTAGACCCCGCATTACCAAATGAGGGTCTTGCTTCCCGGTTGCAGGATGCCCAAGTACCCGTGCTACTGACTCAACAGCAGCTAGTCAATGATCTACCGATCAATGCAGCACAGGTAATCTGCTTGGATAAGGACTGGGATGCGATCGCTCAACACAATAATGGAAATCCCAATAGTGAGACAACAGTTGAGAATTTGGTCTACGTACTATACACTTCAGGCTCTACAGGCAAACCCAAAGGAGTTGCCATCGAACATCAACAACTTCTCAATTATATCAATGCGATTTTAGACAAACTCGATCTGCCGCCTAGTGCCAGCTTTGCAACAGTTTCCTCCTTTGCAGCAGACTTAGGCAACACAGCAATTTTTCCAGCTTTGTGTAATGGGGGTTGTCTCCATGTGGTGTCCCAAGAGCGAGCTTCCGATCCAGCAGCCTTAATAGCTTACTTTGAGCTTTATCCTATTGACTGTCTCAAAATTGTCCCTTCCCACTTAGCAGTTCTCCTGACATCTTCTCACTCAGAGAAAATCCTGCCCCGCAAGCGTCTGATTCTTGGTGGTGAAATTGCTAGTTGGTACTTAATTGAACAGCTTCAGCAGTACTTGCCAGCTTGTGAAATTTTCAACCACTATGGTCCAACAGAAACCACTGTGGGTGTGCTAACCTATTTAGTGGAAAAACAGCAAACAAATCATTATTCTGAAACTGTCCCCATAGGAAAACCCCTAGCCAATATAGAGGTTTATGTGCTGGATCAGCAGCTGCAACCAGTTCCCATTGGCGTGTCAGGTGAGTTATACGTTGGTGGTGCAGGACTAGCGCGAGGCTATCTAAACCATCCTGAACTAAACGCCACTAAGTTCATACCTAACCCCTTTAGTGACACACTGAAAGCAAAGCTGTACAAGACAGGAGACAGGGTTCGCTACTTGAGTGATGGGAATCTGGAGTTTCTTGGACGGATTGACAACCAAGTTAAGGTTCGGGGCTTCCGCATCGAGCCAGAAGAAATTGAGTTGGCACTCAGACAACATCCCCACGTGCGAGAAGTTGTAGTTATAGATCGGGAAGATAAACTCGGTGACAAACGCCTAGTCGCCTATGTTGTTCCCAGACAAGGTAAAGGCTCTAGCACTAGCGAACTGCGTTTTTTCCTGAGAAACAAGCTACCTGAATATATGGTGCCATCTGCCTTTATACTGTTAAAGAACTTGCCCCTGACCCCCAACGGGAAAGTAGATCGCCTTGCACTACCTTCACCGGACACAGCTAGACCTAATGTAGAAGATACTTTTGTAGCACCTCGAACCCCTGTTGAAAAACATCTGGCAGAAATCTGGTCTGAATTGTTGCGGCTTGAGTGCATCGGTGTTCATGACAATTTCTTCGATTCAGGTGGGCACTCTTTGCTAGCCACTCAAGTTGTGTCTCGTTTACGCGACACCTTCGAGGTAGATTTAGCCCTGCGTGACCTTTTTGAGAAACCTACCATAGCTGATTTAGCCGTGACTATTGCACAACGGCTGGCTCAAGCGGGAGATAGTGAAATACTGGCTCAGACCTTTGCAGAACTAGAGCAACTTTCGCAAGAGGAAGTTCAAGCAATACTTGCTGGCGAACAACAGTGAATCAATTGGAAGGAGAGCAGGAAATGAGTGATCTAGTTAAAGATATTGCTAATCTTTCTGTGGAGAAACGTGAGCTTCTTGTGCAACGACTCAGGCAGAAAAAAGAAAACGCTTCTCGAACAAAAATCACGTCTCAAAGTCGAGATTCCAACATTTTCCCGTTGTCTTTCGCCCAACAACGACTGTGGTTCCTTGAACAGTTGGAGCCAGGAAACCCCTTTTACAATCAACCCGCGGCCGTGCGTCTGACAGGAGCGCTGAATTTAGCCGTACTGGAGCAAAGTTTTAATGAAATTCTACACCGCCACGAAGTCCTACGCACTACCTTTAGTACCGTCGAGGGGCAACCAGTCCAAGTCATCGCTCCGACTCTAGCATTAAAGCTGCCAGTAGTGGATCTACAAAAACTTCCTGACGCAGATCGTGAGAAAGAGGTTCTGCGCCTCGCTACAAAGGAAGCTCAAATGCCATTCAATCTAGTAGAAGGTTCCCTACTGCGATGTACTCTCCTACGACTGGACGAGGCAGAATACGTGTTGCTGTTTACAATGCATCATATTATCTCTGATGGCTGGTCAAAAGGGATACTTATTCGTGAAATAGCAACGCTTTATAAAGCCTTTTCTACTGGAGAATTCTCACCGTTAGCTGAACTGGCAATCCAATATGCAGACTTCGCAGCTTGGCAGCGAAAATGGCTACAAGGAGATGTACTACAATCCCAAATATCTTACTGGAAAAAGCAGTTAGAAGGTGCACCATCAGTACTGGAGTTACCAACTGACCATCCGCGATCTGCCGTTCAGACATTTCAGGGTGCCAGTTACTCATTTGAGCTATCTGTCGAGCTATCACAAGCCCTGAAGAAATTGAGCCAGCAGCAAGGAACTACGTTGTTTATGACTCTGCTGGCAGCTTTCCAGACTTTGTTATGGCGATACACAGGGCAAGAAGATATTGTGGTCGGTTCACCCATCGCCAACCGCAATCGAGCGGAAATAGAAGGGCTAATTGGGTTTTTTGTCAATACCCTAGTACTGCGAACTAACTTAGCAAGTAATCCCACTTTTGGGGAGCTACTGACTCGTGTGCGGGAAGTGGCATTAGGAGCTTATACTCACCAAGATTTACCTTTTGAGAAGCTTGTAGACGAACTGCAACCACAGCGTTCTTTGAGTTACACGCCACTGTTCCAGGTGATGTTTGCGCTTAAGAATGCACCGATGTCGGCTTTAGAGTTGCCAGGTTTGAGTTTAAATCTTCTAGCAAGTGAGAGTGGTAGTACTAAATTTGATTTGACTCTGTTGATGACAGAAACAGCACAGGGATTAATTGGCAGTTTAGAGTATAATACTGATTTATTCGAGTCAAGCACCATCAGCCGGATGGCTGAGCATTTACAAACGTTGGTCTCTGAGATAGTTGCTAATCCACAGCAGCGTCTGTCTGAGTTACCACTGTTAACTCAAGCCGAGAAGGCACTGCTAGTAAAGTGGAATGATACTTCGCTTGAGTATCCCCAACACCAGTGCATCCATCAGTTGTTTGAGGCTCAAGTAGAACGCACCTCCGATACTGTAGCAGTGGTGTTTGATGACCAGCAGTTGACCTACTGTGAACTAAATGCAAGAGCCAATCAACTGGCGCACTATCTGCAAAAACTAGGAGTAGAACCAGAGGTACTCGTGGGAATTTGTGTGGAGCGATCGCTGGAAATGGTGATCGGACTTTTGGGCATACTTAAAGCTGGTGGTGCTTATGTACCACTAGATCCAGCATATCCCGCAGAAAGATTAGCTTTCATATTGCAGGACGCACAGATACCAGTACTGCTGACCCAACAGCGTCTAATAGAGAAGTTGCCAGAATCTCAAACAAGGACTGTTTGCCTAGACACAGATTGGGGAAGTATCGCCCAACAAAGCCAACAGAACTTAATCAGTAACTGCACAACTGATAACCTAGCTTATATTATCTATACTTCCGGCTCAACAGGTCAACCCAAAGGCGTCTTGGTAAATCACGCCAATGTTGTGCGTTTATTCGTAGCAACTGAGTCTTGGTATAACTTCAACCAAAAGGATGTCTTTTCACTGTTCCATTCTTATGCCTTTGATTTTTCGGTTTGGGAACTCTGGGGTGCCCTGCTATATGGTGGAAAGTTAGTGTTAGTACCATACTGGTTGAGTCGTTCACCGCAAGATTTCTACAAATTGTTGTCAACACAGCAAGTAACAGTACTCAACCAGACCCCTTCTGCTTTCCGCCAACTTATACAAGCAGAGGAATCGTTGGGAGATGCCAACAAGTTGAGCCTGCGACTAGTAATTTTCGGTGGAGAGGCTTTGGAACTTCAGAGTTTAAAACCTTGGTTTGAGCGCCACGGTGACCAGTTTCCCCAGTTAGTCAATATGTACGGCATTACGGAAACAACCGTGCATGTGACATATCGTCCACTGACGAGCGCAGACTTAGAAGCTGCTTGTGGGAATTTCATTGGTCGTCCAATTCCTGACTTGCAAGTTTACTTGTTAGACCAATATCAACAACTAGTACCGATTGGAGTCAGGGGTGAGATTTACGTTGGTGGTGCTGGTGTAGCACGAGGTTATCTGAATCGACCAGAACTCACTGTCGAGAGATTTATTCCCAATTCCTTCAGTGATAAACCAAACGCACGCCTTTATAAATCCGGCGATCAGGGACGCTACTTACCCAATGGAGACATTGAATACTTAGGACGTACTGACTACCAAGTTAAAGTTCGTGGTTTCCGCATTGAACTGTTTGAAATTGAAGCACACCTGAGCCAACACCCAGCAGTCCGAGAAACTGTAGTTATCGTTCGTTCTGATTCAGCTTCTTCTCAACGAATAGTCGCTTATGTCGTTCCTCAAAAAGAGCAAACATTAACAATTTGTGAACTGCGCGGTTTCTTAGAGTTGAAGTTGGCAAACTACATGATGCCAGCAGCTTTTGTCATCCTAGAAGCACTACCGCTCACTCCTAACGGTAAGGTGGATCGCAAAGCCCTACCAGTGCCTGACCAAATACGCCCAGAATTAGAAGAAGCCTTTATTGCACCTCAGACAAGCGTTGAAAAACAATTGGCTGTTATCTGGACGCAGGTACTCAGTTTAGAAAGTATAGGTATAAACGACAACTTTTTTGAGTTGGGTGGGGATTCAATCCTCAGCCTTCAAATCATATCCAAAGCAAACCTTGCAGGGTTGTACTTAACTCCTAAGCAACTATTTCAATACCAGACGATCGCTCAACTGGCAGCCGTAGCTGGCACAAATGAGAAAATTCCAGCCGAACAGAGTGCAGTAACTGGATTATTACCACTAACACCTATTCAGCAATGGTTTTTTGAACAAGAACAACCAGAACCAGATCACTGGAATCAGGCGGTGCTGCTGGAACTCAAGCAGAGCATTGACCCTGTACTTGTAGAGCAAGTGATGCAGTCTTTACAAAGACATCACGATGTCCTACGTTTGCGATTTATACAAGAAGAATTTGGTACTCAGGCGGTTATTGCTAGTCCTGATCATTTAGTGCCACTAACACACTTAGATTTGTCAGCACTGCCAAAAGAGGAACAAGCGGCTGCTATGGAAGCAATAGCTGCTAAACTTCAAGGTAGCTTGAATCTCTCAGTTGGACTATTATTTCAGGTTGCCCTTTTTGACCTGGGTGGCGAGAAACCTTGTCGCTTGCTTTGGATTATCCACCACTTAGCTGTTGATGGGGTTTCTTGGCGAATCTTAATTGAAGATTTTCAAACAGCTTACCATCAACTCTCTGAGGGCAAGGTGATACAGTTGCCACCCAAAACAACTTCATTCAAGCAGTGGTCTAACCGTTTGCAAGAATATGCACGTTCTTCAGCGCTACGTTCAGAGTTAGATTATTGGCTGACAATTCTTGATCAACCCGTTGAGCCTATACCCGTAGATTATTTAGGCGGAAACAACAGAGAAGAAACAGCCTGTAAGGTGTCGGTATCACTTTCTGTTAAGGAAACTCAAGCCTTGCTGCAAAAGGTGCCAGCAGCTTATCAGACGCAAATTAACGATGTATTACTGACAGCACTGGTACAAGCATTTGCCCAGTGGACAGGAAAAAGTTCTCTACTAGTTGACTTGGAAGGACATGGGCGAGAAGAACTATTTGAGAATGTAGATGTATCACGGACTGTGGGCTGGTTCACATCTATCTTTTCGGTACACCTGAGTCTAGAAAACGCTTCCCAGCCAGGAAAATCCTTGATGGCAATTAAAGAGCAACTACGAGCTATTCCAAATCGAGGTATTAGTTATGGACTGCTGCACTACCTTACTAGGGATCAGGAAATTACTGAGCAGCTAAGTTTATTGCCAAAAGCTGAAGTGATTTTTAACTATTTGGGACAGTTTGACCAAGTTTTACCGGAATCCTCTTTATTTAGTTTAGCTCAGGAGTCCATCGGCCCCAGTCACAGTTTACGAAGCAAGCGAACTCATTTGCTGGAAATTAACGGCGGCATTTCTCAGGGACGGCTGCAAATGAGCTGGACTTATAGCCAGAAGCTGCATCGCCAAACCACAGTTGAAGTACTTGCTCAAGGGTTTATTGAGGCACTACGATCGCTCATCACCCACTGCCAATCACCTGATGCAGGCGGTTTCACCCCTTCTGACTTTGCAAAGTTTGAACAAAGCCAATGGAGTCAAGCTGACCTTGATGCCATTACAGGAGCAATTGGAGATATGTGACATGAGTGTGAAAAATAAAAACATCGAAGATTTTTATCCGCTATCGCCCATGCAGCAGGGCATTTTGTTCCATAGTATTGCTGCTCCTGAATCCGGAGTTTATTTTGAGCAATTGAGTTGGACTCTGGAAGGAAACTTCAACATTGCGGCATTTCAGCAAGCTTGGCAGCAGATTGTAGAACGGCATTCAATTCTACGAACCGGCTTTATTTGGGAAGGTTTAAAAGAACCAGTGCAAGTTGTGCATCGGCAAGTGACGCTACCGTCGGTGCTGCTAGACTTGCGGCATCTCTCTTCAGTCGAACAGCAACAACAGCTGGAAGCTTTTTTGAAAAGCGATCGCTCTGTTGGCTTTGAACTGACTCGCCCACCGTTGATACGTCTGACACTTCACCATCTGGCAAAAAACTATTATCACTTTACTTGGAGCCATCATCATCTGCTGATCGATGGGTGGTCTAATGCCACAATCTTTAAAGAAGTTTTTGACTGTTATAAAGCCTTCAGTAAAGATCAAGACGTATACCTGGAGCCGATTCGTTGTTATCGGGATTACATCGTCTGGCTACAGCAGCAAAATCTATCCCAGGCTGAAGCATTCTGGCGGCAACTGCTCAAGGGTTTTACAACTCCAACACGGCTATGGGTAGACAAAGGTTTTGGGCAATTGCTCAGTTCAAAAGATGACAATAATCAGCAAGAAATTAAGCTTTCAGTCGAAAAAACAGCAGCATTGCAATTTTTAGGACAGCAGCAGCAGCTAACGCTCAATACACTGGTACAGGGAGCTTGGGCTTTGCTATTAAGCCGTTATAGTGGTGAGGAAGATGTAGTTTTTGGGGCTACTACTTCCGGTCGTCCCTCCACCTTAGCCAAAGCAGAGTCTATGGTAGGACTGTTTATCAATACGCTACCAGTAAGAGTAAAAGTATCACCAAAAGAGTTTCTTCTACCTTGGCTCAAACAGATCCAAACTCAACAAATTGAAACACGTCAATATGAATATAGTCCATTGCTAAAAGTCCAGGGATGGAGTGAAGTTCCTAGAAGTCTGCCTCTGTTCGAGAGTATCGTGGTTTTTGAGAATTACCCTGTAGATGCTTCCTTACGGAAACTGGATCTAAACTTAGAGATTAAAAGTTTTAGCGCTTTTGAAAGGACGAACTATCCCCTTACCCTAAGCGTAAACCCAGGTAAAGAGTTGTTGCTTCAAATTACTTCCGATGGTAATGAACGCTTTGATGCCAACACGATCAACCGGATGTTAGGGCATCTAAAAACATTATTAGAGGGGATGGTCGCAAATTTACAACAACGCCTGTCCGAATTACCACTGTTGACTGAAGCTGAACGACATCAATTGTTGGTATGGAATAACACTCAAGTTGACTATCCTCAAAACCAATGCATTCATGAGTTGTTTGAGGCTCAGGTAGAACGCACGCCTGATGCAATTGCTATTGTCTTTGAAGACCAACAGTTGACCTATCGAGAACTGAACGCCAAAGCGAATCAACTAGCGCACTATCTGCGTTCTCTGGGAGTGGAACCAGAGGTACTAGTGGGAATTTGTGTGGAGCGATCGCTTGATATGGTTATCGGGCTATTGGGTATCCTCAAGGCAGATGGCGCTTATGTGCCGCTAGACTTCACTTATCCCCAAGAGCGATTAGCTTTTACACTAGAAGATGCCCAAGTGTCGGTGCTGCTGACTCAAAGGCGGCTCATGAAGGGAATGCCTGAACACAAAGCCAAAGTCGTTTGTTTAGATGCTGATTGGCAGGCTATTGCCCAGGAAAGTAAGGAAAATTCAATTAATCAGGTAACTACTGACAACTTGGCTTATATCATCTATACCTCTGGCTCAACTGGCAAACCCAAGGGTGTAATGATCAAACACCATAGCACGGTTGCTATGTTAGATTGGGCAAAAAAAATCTTTGCGGCTGAAGCTTTGCTTGGAGTTTTGGCGTCAACCTCAATTTGCTTCGACCTTTCAGTTTTTGAGATATTTGTTCCTCTCAACTGCGGTGGCAAGGTTATCTTGGTCGAGAATGCATTACATTTACCCACTTTAAGAACAGACAATAATGTAACTCTAATCAATACGGTTCCCAGTGTAATTGCAGAGTTACTGAAGACTGAGGGCATTATAACTTCAGTACATACAATTAATATAGCTGGTGAACCACTCCAAAACAAACTTGTACAGCAACTTTATCAGTGGGATAATATACAGCAGGTTTTCAATCTGTACGGTCCTTCCGAAGATACGACTTATTCGACATTTGCTTGGATACAGAAGGGAACCAGCAACATCCCGCCTATTGGTTGCCCTGTTAACAATACACAAGTTTATTTGTTAGATCAAAAGTTACAACTCGTTCCTATTGGTATACCAGGCGAACTATACATAGGTGGGGAAGGACTAGCACGTGGCTATTTAAACCGCCCTGAACTGACAGCAGAAAAGTTTATTCCCAACCCTTTTAGTGACAAATTAGCGACGTGTTTATACAAAACAGGAGATATAGCATGTTATCTGCCAAATGGAGAGATTGAATACTTAGGGCGTATCGATCATCAGGTAAAAGTTCGTGGTTTCCGCATTGAACTGTCTGAGATTGAAGCACACCTGAGCCAATACCTCAAAGTTCGAGAAACTGTAGTTGTCGTTAGTTCTGATGAAACTTATTCTCAACAAATAGTAGCTTATGTTGTTCCTCAGTCACAGCAAACACTGACAATTACTGAACTGCGTGACTTTCTGGAGTTGAAGTTGCCAAACTACATGATGCCAGCAGCTTTTGTCATGCTGGAGGTACTACCACTCACACCTAATGGTAAAGTGGATCGTAAAGCATTGCCTGCACCTAAAGTCACACAGTTATTATCTGAATCCGATTTTATCGCTCCTTCCACACCAATTGAGGAGATGCTAGCCTTAATCTGGGCAGAGGTGCTTGGTATTGAGAAAGTAGGCATTCACAATAACTTCTTTACCTTGGGAGGGCACTCGCTCCTTGCAACTCGCGTGATTTCCCAAGTACGGCAAGTTTTTCAGCAAGAGCTTCCTTTACGTCGTTTATTTGAACAACCAACAATAGCTGGGCTAGCCAAAGACATTGAAAAAGCGACCAAGGCAGGTTTAGGACTCGAAGCAGCTAACATTGAGCGGATTTCACGCTCACAAAATTTACCTCTATCATTTGCTCAACAGAGACTATGGTTCCTTGCCCAGTTAGAACCAAACAGCCCCTTTTACAATATCCCTGCTGCTGTTCGCCTACAGGGACAATTGAACCAAGAAGCACTACAACAGAGTTTCAACGAAATTCTACGCCGCCACGAAGGCTTACGAACGAATTTCCACACAATAGAAGGGCAACCTGTAGCAGTTATTTCATCAGCAATACCATTACCGTTGCCTCTGGTTGATATCAGTGAGTTACCTTCAAGTCAACAACAAGCCTCAGTCAGACAATTAGCATATTTTGAAGCACAACAACCCTTTGACCTCAACAGCGATTTCCTGTTGCGAGTGAAATTACTGCGCCTTGGGGAACAAGAGTATATAGTACTACTGACGATGCACCACATTGCCTCTGACGGTTGGTCAATAGGCGTACTGGTGCGTGAGATAGCAAAACTTTATCAAGCCTTCTGTGATGAACAACCCTCAGCCTTAGCGGAACTGCCAATCCAATATGTAGACTTCGCAGCTTGGCAGCGGCAATGGTTGCAAGGAAAGGTACTACAATCGCAGATATCTTACTGGCTGAAGCACTTAGAGGGTGCACCAACATTACTGGAGTTACCTACTGACCATCCGCGACCCGCCACTCAGACTTTTCAAGGTGCTACGTATTCATTCGAGCTATCTGTTGAGCTATCTGTTGCCCTGAAGAAATTGAGCCAGCACGAAGGAGTTACCTTATTTATGACCCTGTTGGCAGCTTTTCAGACCCTGCTATGGCGTTACACAGGACAAGAAGATATTGTGGTGGGTTCGCCTATAGCTAACCGCAACCGTGCAGATATAGAAGGGTTGATTGGCTTTTTTGTCAATACATTGGTACTGCGAACTAAAATGGGAGGTAATCCCACCTTTAGGGAGCTATTAACTCGTGTGCGGGAATTGGCACTAGGAGCCTATGCTCACCAAGATTTGCCTTTTGAGCAGCTGGTAGAGGAACTGCAACCACCGCGAGACTTGAGTTACACACCACTGTTTCAAGTAATGTTTGTGCTCCAGAATGCACCGATGTCAGCATTAGAGTTGCCTGGTTTGACTTTCAGTCCTTTGGCAAGTAAGAGTAGCACTGCCAAGTTTGATTTGACTCTGGATATGACAGAAAGGGTACAGGGGCTAGTTGGAACTCTGGAGTACAATACTGATTTATTCGAGTCAAGTACCATTTGCCGGATGGTAGGGCATTTGCAAATGTTGCTCTCTGGGATTGTCGCCAATCCACAGCAGCGCCTGTCAGAGTTATCAATGTTAACTCAACCTGAGAAGACATTGCTTGTGAAGTGGAATGATACCTCGGTTGAGTATCCTCAACATCAGTGCATTCATCAGTTGTTTGAGGCTCAGGTAGAACGCACGCCTGATAGTATAGCAGTAGTCTTTGAAGACCAACAGTTGACCTACCAAGAACTGAACCAGCGAGCGAATCAACTAGCATACTACTTGCGATCGCTTGGCGTCAGTCCAGAGGTACTAGTGGGAATTTGTGTGGAGCGATCGCTTGATATGGCGATCGCAATCCTAGCGACCCTGAAAGGTGGTGGAGTATATGTACCATTAGACCCATCCTACCCACAGGAACGCTTGGCTTTAATACTAGAAGATGCAAAACCTCTGATATTGCTTACTCAAAAGCAGCTAGTTGCACAACTCCCTAAACATGGGGCTAAAGTTGTGTGCATGGATGCAGACTGGGAGATAAATGACTTTAGCTATGCTCAGGAGAACCACAGTAGTAGTGTCACAGCCAAAAACCTGGCTTATGTGATTTACACCTCCGGGTCTACGGGAACACCTAAAGGCGTTCTGATAACGCATCAAGCTTTGGTGAACCACAGTATCGCCGCAGCAAAAGCCTATGAACTTCAACCAGAAGATCGCATTCTCCAATTTGCTTCTATTAGCTTTGATGTTGCAGTAGAAGAACTGTTTCCATCATGGTTAAGCGGGTCAACTGTTGTGATTCGACCTAATCGGGTACTAGCTTTTGCACACTTCCTCCAATTCTTGAAACAGGAAAAACTCACTGTCCTTAATTTACCAACAGCATACTGGCATGAGTGGGTATCTAACCTCGCTCAAACAGAAGCACCATTACCTGTTACACTTCGCTTAGTGATTGTCGGAACTGAGCAAACTTTACCAGAAAAACTTGCGCTTTGGGAGAAACTGGTAGGCGATGGGCAAAACCCCGCCGGAAGCGATCTATACGAGAAGCTGCCCTCCGGGCATCTACGCATTCGTTGGCTTAATGCTTACGGCCCGACTGAGGCAACGATTGGTGTGACAATTTATGAACCAGCTAGCTGCCAAGAAAACCAATCAGTTTATTCTGTACCT
Organism: Nostoc sp.; assembly: GCF_036917275.1. Lineage (GTDB taxonomy): Bacteria > Cyanobacteriota > Cyanobacteriia > Cyanobacteriales > Nostocaceae > Nostoc. The sequence continues at coordinate 177,567 of NZ_JBALDF010000056.1, read as the reverse complement.
ATTGGTCGTCCGATTGCTAATACTCAAGTCTATTTACTAGACAAACATTTGAACCCTACACCATCCGGTGTACCGGGTGAATTGTATATCGGTGGTGTTGGGATTGCTAGGGGCTACCTCAATCGTCCTGAACTCACTGCTGAGAAATTTATTCCCAATCCTTTTAGCGAGAAATCAGGGACGCACCTGTATAAAACGGGCGACTTAGGCCGCTACCTCAGTGATGGCAACATTGAACTTCTTGGACGCATAGATGATCAAGTTAAAATCCGGGGCTTCCGTATCGAACCAGGCGAGGTTGAATCGAAATTAAGCCAACACGCTAAAGTTCGAGAAGCGTTAGTAGTAGCTTGGGAAGACGAGCAGAGTGATAAGCATTTAGTAGCCTATGTTACCGCTCATCCAGAGCAGACACTTACAGCCACTGAACTGCGTGGCTTTCTTCAGGAGAAGCTACCACAATACATGGTGCCCTCGGCTTTCATTGTACTCTCAGCCTTGCCACTTCTGCCCAACGGAAAGCTTGATCGACGCTCACTACCTGCACCAGAAACTCTGCGCCCAAAGTTAGAAGTTGCTTATGTGATGCCACAAACGGAGATAGAACAGGCGATTGCCACTGTTTGGCAAATATCTCTCAATGTTGAGAAGATAGGCATTCACGATAACTTCTTTGAACTCGGTGGTCATTCATTACTTATGGTTAGGGTTCATACTCAATTACATGAAATATTCAAAATCGATTTATCATTGCTCGATTTGTTTAGATACCCAACCGTAAGCTCTCTCGCAGAATTCTTCAATCAAGCGAAAAATCAAACATCATCTTTAAATGAAACTCATATTCAAATAGAAAAAATATCTGCTGGCAAATCTCAACAACAAAAACGCCTTAATAAAATGAAGTCAATGAATAATAAAGGAGTTAAAGAAGAATGAGTACTCCGATAGAATCTACTTCGAGAAATGGTTCAGAGATAGCGGTCATTAGCATAGCAGGACGTTTTCCTGGAGCAAAAAATGTTGATAAGTTTTGGGAAAATCTCCAAAATGGTATAGAGTCAATTTCTTTTTTTACTGATGAAGAACTGTTATCTTCAGGGGTAGATCCAGCCATACTCAAAGACCCAAAGTTTGTCAAAGCACGCGCTGTATTAGAAGATGTAGAACTTTTTGATGCTTCATTTTTCGGCTTCAATCCCAAAGAAGCCGAAATCACCGATCCGCAACACCGGATTTTTTTGGAATGTGCGTGTGTTGCCCTTGAAGATGCCGGTTATGACTCAGAAACCTACAAAGGTTCGATTGGAGTTTATGCCGGATCTAGCTTAAGTAGCTATTTACTTAATGTTTATTTAAACCCAAATATTATCAGTTCTATAGATTCTCACCAACTTGCGATCGCAGGTGACAAAGATTATCTCACAACACGCGTTTCTTACAAACTTAACCTAACCGGGCCAAGTTATACAGTTCAAACCGCCTGCTCAACTTCATTAGTTGCTGTTCACTTAGCCTGCCAAAGCTTGCTTAATGGTGAATGTGATATGGCTTTAGCAGGTGGTGTTTCCATAAGTTCTTCCAGAAAAAGTGGCTATTTTTATAAAGAGGGAGGAATTGGATCTCCTGACGGACACTGCCGCGCTTTTGATGCAAAGGCACAGGGAACTGTTAGCGGCGAAGGTGTAGGTATTGTGGTTTTGAAGAGATTAGAAGATGCTCTAGCAGATGGAGATTCTATCCATGCAGTCATCAAAGGTTCCGCTATCAATAACGATGGATCTTTTAAGGTTAGCTACACCGCACCTCGTATAGATAGTCAAGCCAAGGTAATTAGAACAGCTCAAGTTGTTGCCGAGGTTGAACCCGAAACGATTACCTATATTGAGGCTCATGGGACAGGAACATCACTAGGAGACCCGATTGAAATCGCCGCTCTCACACAAGCTTTTCGCACCAATACTGAGAAAAAGGGCTTCTGTGCAATTAGTTCGATAAAAACAAACATCGGACATTTAGATGCCGCCTCTGGGGTAACAGGTTTGATTAAAACCGTTCTAGCTCTCAAGCATAAACAGATACCACCAAGCTTGCACTTTCAGGAACCCAATCCCCAGATTGATTTTGCTAACAGTCCTTTTTATGTCAATACTTCCCTTTCTGAGTGGAAGACCAATGGCACTCCTCGCCGTGCTGGTGTCAGTTGCTTTGGAATTGGCGGGACGAATGCCCATCTGATTATTGAAGAAGCTCCTGTCGTAAAAGCCTCTAGCCCTTCTCGAGGCTGGCAATTGTTGTTACTTTCTACCAAGACGAGTACAGCATTGGAAACCGCCACGGCAAATTTGGCAGATTACTTGCAGCAACATTCTGAATTGAATATCGCTGATGTCGCTCACACTCTTGGTGTTGGTCGTAAAGCTTTCGATCATCGCCGAATTTTGGTGTGCCAGAATCTTGAGGATGCCGTAAAGGCGTTGAAATCTTCAGAGCATCAACGAGTTTTGACACATTACCAAAAACCTTGTCATCGCCCTGTAGTATTTATGTTTTCCCCACAGGGCGCTCAGTACGTGAACATGGCTTTGGAACTTTATCAGAATGAGCCTACCTTCACTTCACAAGTCGATAACTGTGCAGAATTACTCAAACCGCATCTGGGTCTTGATTTGCGTTCTGTGCTGTATCCAAGTGAAGCACAAGCTCAAGAAACAGCACAGCAATTGACACAGACTCATATTACCCAGCCTGCGCTGTTTGTGATTGAGTATGCTCTGGCGCAATTGTGGATGGCTTGGGGTGTGCGTCCCGAAGCAATGATTGGTCACAGTATTGGGGAATATGTGGCAGCAACTCTTGCTGGAGTTTTCTCTTTGGAAGATGCCTTAGCGCTAGTAGCGAAGCGAGGACAATTGATGCAGCAACTTCCTCCTGGCGCTATGCTCTCCGTGCAACTTAGTGAGTCGGAGGTTCGACTCTTTTTGGATGTAAAGACGTTCTCTGGAACATCTTTACAAATAGCAGGAAGCAATGCACCATCTTCATGTGTGGTTTCGGGTCTGACTGAAGCAGTAGATGAATTGCAACAAAAATTACAGGAAAAAGGAGTCATTTGTCGGCGACTGCATACATCCCATGCCTTTCATTCCCAGATGATGGACTCGATCATTGAGCCATATACACAGCAATTAAAAAAAGTCAAGCTCAATCTTCCCCAAATCCCATTTATTTCCAACGTTAGTGGCACTTGGATTACTGTAGCAGAAGCAACAGACCCCAACTATTGGGCAAAGCATATACGGCAAACTGTGCGCTTTAGCGAAGGAATTACTGAGTTGGTCAAAACACCTGAGCGCATCTTGCTGGAAGTCGGCCCAGGGCGGACTTTAAGTACTTTCGCACTTGCACATCAAAAAGATGAACTCGTGGTAATAACCTCAATACGCCATTCACAAGAGCAACAGTCCGATGCAGCATTTTTACTCAACACTTTAGGTCGGCTCTGGCTTTTAGGAGTCAAAGTAGATTGGTCTGGTTTTTATACAAATGAACAACGCCATCATATCCCTTTGCCGACCTATCCATTTGAGCGCCAACGCTATTGGATTGAAGAACAAAAACAGCTACTTCCAAAAAAACAGTTGCAACCAACAGAGCTTTGGGAATTTCTGATAAAAGCAAGTCAGAACCAAGCTAGTGCCGGAATAGCTGAGTTTGACGCTCAAACCTACCAGGAAAACAAACGGTGGTTGAATAGTTTATGTACAGCCTACATCAACCTTGCTCTGAGACGTTTAGGTGCTTTTGGTAACTCTGATGACAAGTATTCTTTTGAAGAGTTATTTGAGCAATGCCATATTATTCCTCGCTATCAACAATTGTTATGTCGCTTTTTGGATGTGTTGATAGAGCAAGGCTACTTACAGCAAGATCAGAAACTGTTTACTAAGTTTGTACCATTTTCTACGGAGTATTTAAATACTCTGCTAGAAGAAATTAACCACAGATGGGCAGACACACCCCAAATGGTAGATTTAATTAAGCAGTCTGGCGAAAATCTGCCAGCCCTGCTGATGGGGGAAAAAGAACCGTTAGAGTTGTACTTTGCTACAGCAGATCAAAAGGCAAAAACATCAGAATCTGAATTCTCTGTAAATACCTACTTGAAAGGAATTCTCCGGGCAAGTCTGGAACAAGTGGTGAAGTCCTTACCGGAAGACGTGAACTTAAGAATCTTGGAAATCGGTGGTGGACAGGGTATTGCCACGACAGAATTATTGCCTGTGTTGCCTCCAAAACAAACAAACTACATTTTTACGGATGTGGGTGGTTTGCTCTTGAACCGAGCCAAAGAAAAATTTGCTGATTATCCTTTCGTCGATTATCGTTTCCTGGACATTCAAAAATCTCCCAGTGAGCAAGGTTACTCCAGTCACGGCTTTGATGTTGTCATCGCTGTAAATGTATTACATGTCACCCGTAACATTGCAGAAACTCTAGAGCACCTACGCTCTTTGTTAGCTCCTGGAGGATTTTTGATGCTCTGGGAGATAACTAAACCTCAATTAGATTTTGACATAACAGACGGTCTGCTGATGAATCCCTTAGAGGATGAAGAACGCAGCCGAGGTAATCCATTTTTGTCCAAAGAGCAATGGCAAGAAAAACTGCGATCGCATGGGTTTGGTGAGGTCACTGTTTTCTCAGAGACAGAAGTTTTCGGGGAAGAAATATTTCTGGCTAGAGCTTCGGCAACTGATTCAGCACCTACTGCATTTACAGTTTTGCTTCAAAGAGAAGATGTTCAATTATCTCCAGATAAAAGACCTGATCTTGCCGACTGGTTTTACATTCCTTCCTGGAAGCGCTCCATGCCGCCGCAACCATTTATACCTGGAATTAGGAAAAATCAATCGGGATACTGGTTAATATTTGGGGATGAGTGCGGCTTGAGCGAAAAAATGGTGCAGCAGCTAGCACTTGCGGGTCAGAATGTAATTGGTGTAAAAATCGGGCAGCAATTTGAGCGTGAGAGTGAGTGCAGATATACGATTAATCCTCAAGAACGGGATGACTACGATACTCTGTTTAAAGAACTGCGTCAACTAAATAAGATTCCCAACAAAATAGTTCACTTATGGAACGTCACACCCGACATTGAACCAGAATCAGAAATTAAGTTACAGGAGAAGATAAAGGCACTGGCCTTTTATAGTTTACTGTTTCTTGCCCAAGCAATTGGAGAACACAATCCCACTGATTGTCAAATTACAGTGATCTCAAACAATATGCAGGCAGTAACGGGTGCAGAGGTGTTGTGTCCAGAGAAGGCACTAGTTCTTGGCCCATGTCAGGTCATACCGCTAGAGTATTTAAACATCAGCTGCCGTAGCATTGATATTGTTATTCCAAAATCTGAAAGTAGGCAACAGCAGCAACTTCTCGACCAACTCCTAGCGGAACTAGTAAGCCAACCTTCCAACCAGATTATTGCCTACCGTGGACTTCACTGCTGGGTGCAAGATTTTGAACCAGTCCGATTAGATGCAACCGTTGCCGAAAACCCTCGATTAAAAGAAAGAGGAGTTTATTTGATCACTGGTGGATTGGGGGGAGTTGGTTTGACACTAGCAGAATACTTGGCACAGAGCGTACAGGCAAAATTAGTATTGTTGGGGCGATCGCCTTTCCCGGAACCAGACGAGTGGGAAACATGGCTATCCACTCATGATCAACAAGATCACATAAGTTCTAAAATTCGCAAATTGCAAAGCTTAAAAGCACTGGGTTCAGAAGTCATGACGATTAGTGCTGACGTTGCTGACTCTGAACAAATGTTGGTGGCGATCGCAAAAGTAAATCAACGATTTGGTCAGATCAATGGAGTGATTCATACCGCAGCAATCCTTGGCGGAGGTATGATTCAACTAAAAACAAAAAAAGACGCAGCAAGTGCTTTAGCACCGAAAGTTCAGGGAACACGAGTACTCGAAGCTCTCTTCAAAGAAACCAAGCTGGATTTCTTTGTCCTGTGTTCATCAATGAGTTCATTTATTGGGTCATCCGGGATGGTAGATTATACCGCCGAGAATGCCTTCCTTGATTCCTTCGCTCACTACAGTGCTTCCAAACATGGCACATTCATCAAATCTATTAACTGGGATAGATGGAACAATTTAGGAATGGCAGTTTCGGTCGAAGCACGACATCAGGAGATAACAGGAAAAGAATTGACAGGAGGAATGACTTATGAAGAGGGTATTGAAGCGTTTAAACGTATTTTGTGCAGTAGCACAGTTCCTGAGATGATTGTATCAACTCAAGATTTTTCCAGCCTGATGAAGCCAAAGGAATCAGCTAAGTCTTTAGAGGAAAAATTAGCCCAGCTGAGTCAATCCAAACCAACCCACTCCCGCCCTAATCTTGCAAATGCTTATGTTGCTTCTCGCAATGAAATTGAGCGAAACCTTACTGACATTTGGCAACAAATTTTAGGTATTGAACAGGTAGGTATTCATGACAACTTCTTTGAATTAGGAGGAGACTCTTTATTTGCCACTCAATTAGTTTCTCAACTGTGCAAAACTTTCCAAATAGAACTTTCTTATAAGGGATTTTTTAATCAGCCGACAGTAGCTGAGTTAGCTGAGGTTATCGTAGAAAAGCTGGCAGAGCAGACTGATTTGGAAGATTTAGCTAGAGCTTTAGCAGAGATTGAACAACTATCAGAAGATGAGACGCAGACAATACTTGCTTTCCAAAACGAAGTGATTAACTGAGCTTGATATGACTATTGAATCACCACTTTATTTCTCTGAAATTATTGGGTTTAGTTTTTTGACAATTGGGCTAATTATTGTCACACCGTTAGTTATATATCTGCTTAAAATATTGTGGCAAAAAAATAAATGTAAGTTGGTATGGACGCCTGTTGATTTTGTTGAGCATCGCACTAACCTCTCGAATGATGAATTTATCCGGGAGTAAGCCCAATAAAAGGCTATCTTTTTCCATTAGTTTTGAAATTTCCGTGGTTAGGTCATGTTCTATTTTCTATTGGTTTCATCTAAGGTTTTGATTCCACTATTAACGAATGAAAAGTGCGATTTTTAAAGGAAATCAACTAGACTTAATATGGCTATAGAATCTTTTTCTTTTTTCGACACTCTGAAATTGAGTTTTGTCTTAATTACATTGTTTGTTACAACACGCCTAATCATTTATCTACTCAAGAGAATGTGGCAAAAGAACAAATGCAAGTTGGTATGGACGTCTATTGATTTTGTTGAGCGTCGCAGTAATCTTTCATGTGATGAGTTTGTGCAGAAGTACGCATCTGTTGGCAAACCTGTTATCATTACTGACATGATGCAAGACTGGAAAGCTATGAAAAAGTGGACTTTAGATTTTTTCAAGTCGCATTATGGCTCAATTGAGTATGTCGTAAAGAACAATAAAAATGAAGATAGGGCTTTCATGACTATCGCTGATTACATTGACTATATGAGTCTCAATGATCGTGAGGAATGTCTGTACCTAGCTAATTGGGTGGTTTCTTATTACCCGGAACTTTTAGAAGACTACAAAGAACCTATTTACTTTTCTAATTGGTTCCAAAGACTACCAAGAAAACTTTTACAAAAATATGAATATGATAACCCAGAAATATTTATAGGTTATAAGGGTACATCGGTCGGTCTTCACAAAGATCCTACTAGTTGTGCCGCTTGGTTGGGACTGATTTCTGGACGAAAAAAAATTATTTTTTTTACACCAGAGCAAAAAGATGTTTTGTACGAAGGAAAAGTAGATGCCTTCAATCCTAATTTAGAAAAGTTTCCACTTTACGCCAAAGCAAAGCCAGTGGAAGTCACACTTGAACCAGGAGAAATTATTTATATCCCGCCTAACTGGTGGCATCAAGTGAAGAACTTAGAAAACAGTATTGGTATGGGAAATATTTTTGTGAACGAATCTAACTCAGAATTAGTGTTCCAATCTTTTCTTGAAAAGAGTCCTATCAAAGGTTATCTTATACCATTAATTTTGGAGTTTCCTTGGTTGAGTAGATTTCTGCTTGCTGTTGGTTTACTTTAAACCTAATATTTCTTAAACAATTAGCGCTTTATCATTTGATATTAGTTTGTGTAAATGAGTGACCTTTCCCAAAAAATTGCTGCTCTTACCCCAGGAAAACGTCAACTTCTCCTGCAAAAGCTTCATAACAAAAAAGGGGAGGTCTTGTTGCGATCGCAAATAGTCCCTCAAAGTCGAGAGTCCAACTCGTTTCCCCTATCCTTTGCCCAGCAGCGCCTGTGGTTTCTCGACCAGTTGCAGCCTGGTCATAGCGCCTACAACATTTTCCAATCCATGCGTCTGGTAGGATGGCTAAATGTGCCGATGTTGGAGCAAAGCTTCCAAGAAGTGGTGAAGCGTCATGAAGTTTTAAGAACCACATTCACTACAGTGGATAGTCAATCAATACAAGTTATTGCTCCGACTCCTACTTTTAGACTACTAGTGGTAGATTTGCAACAACTTCCCAAAGACAAGAGGGAAGTTGAGGTTCTGCGACTAGCTCATGAAGAAGCTCAACACTCCTTCAACTTAGCCAAAGGTCCCTTACTCCGAGTTACTCTACTGCGGCAAAGCGAGACGGATCATGTCCTATTGTTGACAATGCATCACATCATCTCTGACGGCTGGTCAATAGGTGTGCTTATTTGTGAAATCGCAGCCCTTTACGAAGCTTTTTCTCTGAGAAAACCCTCACCGCTTTCTCAACTATCTATTCAGTATGCAGATTTTGCCGTTTGGCAGCGACAATGGTTACAAGGAGAGCAACTAGAAACTCAGCTTGCTTACTGGAAGCAGGAATTGGGTAGTAGACTACCTGTAATAGAACTACCCACTGATCGTCCTCGACTAACAATTCAGACTTTCTCCGGAGCAAGGGAAACTCTGATGTTACCCAAAACCTTATCCGAGAAGCTTAAAGCTTTGAATCAACGGCAAGGTATTACGCTATTTATGATACTACTTGCAGCCTTTGGGACTTTGCTTTCCTGGTACACAGGGCAAGAAGATATCGTCGTGGGTACTGATATCGCCAACCGCAACCAAGCCGAGACCAAGAGATTGATCGGGTTCTTTGCCAACCAACTGGTATTGCGTACCGATTTATCAGGAAATCCTACCTTTCTAGAGTTATTAGAACGAGTCCGCGAAATGACCCTGGAAGCCTATGCTCACCAGGATTTGCCCTTTGACAAACTGGTAGATGCTCTGAATCCGAAACGAGAGTTGAATCGCTCACCGTTGTTTCAGGTAAAGCTAGTTTTGGAAAATACCCAAACCCCGTCTTTAGAACTTCCAAATCTGACTATAAGCTCCTTAAAGGTCGAAAATAAAACAGTGCAAGTGCAGTTTGACTTGCTCCTAGAGCTAAATGAGACAGAGAAAGGACTATTTGGTGTATGGGAATATAATACAGACCTATTTGACACTGCTAGTATTGTCCAGATGTCAAGAAACTTTGAAATACTTTTAGGCAAGATTTCGACACATCCAGAAACAAAATTGAATGAGCTAAAAACAATTCTCTCTGAAGCAGACAAGCAGCATAATCTCGCCCAAGAACAAGTTTATCAAAACACTATTCAACAAAAATTAATGAACGCTAAACGCAGAAATAATAGTAGATTATAAGCTTAACAAAATACAATTTATGACAAAAACTGAACCTCAAGGATACAATATCAATCATTTAGGAACAGGAAGACGTAAGAGCGTCAATCTATCGCCAGAAAACTTAATAAAAACAGACTTTATTGAGTCTGACACTAACTTTCCTTTAGTGATCAAACCTAGCATAAAAGGTGTGAATCTGGAAAACTGGGCTGAGAACAATCGTAAATTTGTAAACACCGAATTATTAAAATATGGAGCTATACTTTTTCGAGATTTCAAAGTTAAATCAGTAGAGGAATTAGAGCAAATCATCGCAGCTATTTGTGGAGAAGCAATGGAGTATCGTTATCGGGCATCTCCACGAACTCAAGTAGGTGGTAGAATTTATACTTCAACTGACTATCCTGCTGAACAAAGTATCTTTCCTCATAATGAACACGCATATTCTCTTACCTTCCCGTTAAAAATATTCTTCTTTTGCATGAGTCCAGCGCAGTCAGGAGGAGAAACTCCAATTGGTTCTTGTCGAAAAGTCTTTGAACGGATTAATCCAACTATCCGCGATCGCTTTATTGAAAAGAAAGTGATGTATATGCGTAACTTTGGCGATGGATTTGGTCTTCCTTGGCAAACTGTATTTCAAACAACAGACAAAATAAAGGTAAAGGAGTATTGCCAAAGTCATGGAATTGAGGTTGAATGGAAAACAGGCGATCGCTTAAGAACTCGACAAGTTGGACCCGCTATTATCAAACATCCTCAGACCGGTGAAATGGTCTGGTTCAACCACGCGACTTTTTTCCACGTTTCCACTTTGGAACCAACAGTCCGCGATTCATTGTTGACAAATTTACAAGAAGAAGACTTACCGACTAACACATATTACGGAGATGGTTCTCCAATAGAGCCATCAGTGTTAGCTCATCTGAGAGAAGCTTATCAACAGGAAATGATCACCTTTTCCTGGCAAAAAGGAGATGTATTGATGTTGGACAATATGTTATCAATACATGCCCGTAATCCATTTGTCCCTCCCAGAAAAATTTTAGTAGGAATGGCTGAACCGTATACTCCCCAATGCGTTTAATTGACACAGAGGTATAAATATGCAAGCAGAAAGTATGGAGGGGTTTCAACTTTCACCTCAGCAAGAGCATCTATGGTTGCTGCAACAAATTGATAAAACTGAAGCGTATCGTAGCAATTGCGCGATTTTAATTGAAGGTAATCTCGGTATAAATAACCTAGAATTGGCATTGCAAGATATTGTCGATCGCCATGAGATACTTCGTACCTATTTTCCTTGTCTACCTGGGATGACTCTTCCAGTACAGGTAATTACAAACCACAAGTTAAAATTAGACACAAAGCACAATCTTAGTAATTTGAATATTCAACAACAAGAAGCTAAGATTGAAGCAATATCTCAGCAATTTAACCAGTTATCTTTTGACTATGAGCAAGGTTCAATTTTACAGACATCCCTGATAACTTTATCGCCAGAGAAACATCTGTTATTTATCAGTTTACCTGCTCTTTGCGGAGATAATGCAAGTCTGATAAATCTGGTAGAAGAAATTGCCATTTTATATTCCAATCAATCGCCAAATAAGCTATCTGAAGAACCACTGCAATACGCAGATTTTTCGGAATGGCAAAATCAAATCCTTGAGGCAGAGGAAACAGCACTAGGAAGAAACTATTGGCGCAAGCAAGACTTTTCTGCTATTGAATATTTACAGCTTCATAATGAAATCTCTATTTCGGAAAAACAGAAATTTGAACCAAAATTATTAAGTTCAATAATTGTATCTGAATTAATAGAAAAAATCGAAGTTTTAGCTCAGAAGTATAATACATCTGCTTCTATATTTTATTTAACTTGCTGGTTGATTCTCCTTTGGCGACTTATTGGACAATCCAAGATAATAGTTAGCAACGCTGTTGATGGCAGAAAATATAATGAGCTAAAAAACGCATTAGGGCTGTTTGCTAAATACTTACCAGTTGGTTGTGATCTAGAAGATAATTTCCGGTTTAGTGAAGTTCTACAGGAGATTCATAAATCTGTAGAATCTATCTACAAATGGCAAGATGGTTTTACTTGGGAACAAATATCATTGGATACCAAATCAGAGAACTTGTCTTTTTTACCTTTTGGCTTTGATTTTCAGTCAGAAGATAGAAAGTATTTTGCAGATAGTATAATATTTTCAATTTACCAGCGTTACACCTGCATTGAACGTTTTAAAATAAAGCTCTCTTGTCAGCAAAGGGATGATTTAATAAATACAGAATTTCATTATGATTCTAACCTATTTTGTGCAAAGGATATTGAAGGATTAGCAGGGCAATTTCACAAGTTAGTAGAAAGTGCCGTAAATAATCCAGAAGGTGCAATCAGTGAATTAGAAATTTTAAGCGATCGCACCAGACATGAACTTCTAGTTGAGTTCAACCAAACACAGGCTAATTATCCCCAAGATAAGTGTATTCACCACTTATTTGAAGAACAAGCAGAGCAAACACCAAACAATATTGCCGTTACATTTTCTGGACAGAAACTTACTTACCATGAATTAAACGCTCGTGCCAATCAAATGGCTCACTACCTCCAAAGGTTAGGAGTTGGAAAAGAGGTATTGGTAGGAATTTGTGTCGAGCGATCGCTCGAAATGATTGTTGGCATTTTGGGCATTCTCAAAGCTGGTGGAGCTTATATTCCACTCGACCCCAATTATCCATCAGAGCGTTTAGCCTTCATATTAGAAGATACCAAAACACCAGTATTATTGACTCAACAACCACTGCTTTCGGGTTTACCAGCCCATAACGCCCAAACAATTTGCTTGGATACAGCTTGGGAAATTATTGCTCAGGAGAGTCAAGAAAATCTCCCGTTCAAAACCCATAGTGAAAACTTAGCTTATGTCATTTATACCTCTGGTTCTACAGGCAAACCTAAAGGAGTGCAGATTGCACATCGCCATTTAGTAAACTCTACAACTGCTCGGATTACTTACTATCAAGAAGCTGTTAGTAGCTTCTTATTACTTTCTTCCTTTGCTTTCGATAGTTCTGTGGCGGGTCTTTTTTGGACTCTTTGTTCTGGAGGAATTCTTTGTCTTCCACAAGAAGGGTTGCAATTGGATATCCCAAAACTATTAGAGTTAATCGTCGAAAATCATGTTTCCCATTTATTAAGCCTTCCATCTTTATATACTATTTTATTGGAGGAGGTAAAACCCGAACAATTAGCATCACTTCGTACCATCATTGTTGCTGGTGAATCTTGTCCAGCAGAGTTAGTACAACGTCATCACCAATTGCCATCAAAACCATCTTTATTTAATGAGTATGGGCCAACAGAAGGCACAGTTTGGAGCAGTGTATACCATTGTCGCTCTCAACAAATCAAAGGGCAAGTATCGATTGGTCAACCCATTGCTAATACGCAGATTTATCTACTTAACTCTCATTTGCAACCTGTTCCTGTTGGCGTTATCGGTGAAGTTTATATCGGTGGTGATGGTTTAGCTAGAGGCTATCTCAACCAAGCTGCCTTAACTAGCGAAAAGTTTATTCCTAACCCATTTAGCGATCGCCCAGGAATGCGCCTTTACAAAACGGGAGATTTAGCTCGTTATCAGAGCGATCGCAACATTGAATTTCTGGGAAGGCTTGACCAGCAGGTTAAAATCCGGGGTTATCGTATTGAACTGGGAGAGATTGAAGCGGTACTGGATCAACATCCAGAGGTGCGGGAGATTGTAGTTATAGCCCAGAAGCAGGAACTCCAAGATATGCGCCTCGTGGCATATCTGGTTGCTAACCAGCAGCCAGTTTCTATCATTAGTGAACTTCGCCGCTATTTGTTGGATCATCTACCTGAATATATGATCCCGTCAGCTTTTGTTCTGCTCAAGGAAATGCCACTATTGCCTAACGGCAAGGTAGATCGCCGAGTGCTACCCGATCAGCCACAGTTGAATCTCGAAGAAAATCTTGTGGCTCCTGAGACTGAACTTGAGCAAACTATTGCTATAATTTGGCAAGAAGTACTTCACGTCGAGAAAGTAGGCATTCATCACAATTTCTTCGATCTTGGCGGTCATTCATTGCTGATGGTTCAGATACACAGCAAACTGTATCAAACTCTTAATAAAGATATATCAATTGTCGAAATGTTTCAATATCCAACGATTAGTGCATTGGCGAAACATTTAAGTCAACAATTAGCAGAAAAAACTGATTTGCAACCAAGTCATGATTTAGTTAAGACTCGTAGAGAATCAAAGAAACAACAAAGACAACTCCGACAAAAACATCAAGAAAAAAGCCATTAGGAGGAGGCTATGATGAATCAACCAAATGCATTTGATAGCCTCGATGAGATAGCGATCGTTGGTATGGCTGGTCGTTTTCCTAAAGCCAAAAATATCGAACAGTTTTGGCAGAATCTCCAAGATGGTGTCGAGTCTATTTCTTTTTTCAGTGATCAAGAATTGTTGTCTTCTGGAATTGACTCAGCGATGCTGAGTCAACCTCAGTATGTAAAAGCAGGATCTGTATTAGAAGATATAGAGTTATTTGATGCTTCATTCTTTGATTTTTCTGCGAAAGAAGCCCAAATCACTGACCCACAACACCGTTTATTCCTGGAGTGTGCTTGGGAAGCTTTGGAAGGCGCTGGCTACGATTCGGAAATATATGCAGGTCGGATTGGTGTTTACGCTGGTGTCAGTTTAAATACTTATTTTTTATCACATCTTTATACACAGCCGAAAATTATAGAATCAGTGGGCAGTTACCGAATGTCCATTGGCAATAGTCCAGATTTTCTGCCTACATATATCTCATATAAATTAAATCTTAAGGGTCCAAGCATTAACGTCCAAACGGCCTGCTCGACTTCATTAGTTGCCGTTCATTTAGCTTGCCAAAGCTTACTTAATGGCGAAAGTGATATTGCTCTGGCAGGTGGTGTTTCGATCCAAGTGCCACACAAAACTGGTTATCGCTATCAGCAAGGGGGAATTATGTCTCCCGATGGACACTGCCGTGCTTTTGATGCCAAAGCCCAAGGAACTATTAGCGGCAACGGCGTGGGTATTGTAGTTCTCAAGCGGTTAGAAGATGCTTTAGCAGATGGAGATTGTATTCATGCTGTGATTAAAGGTTCAGCTATTAACAATGATGGGTCTTTGAAAGTTGGTTTTACGGCTCCTAGTGTAGATGGGCAAGCAAAAGTAATTGCCGAGGCTCTTGCAATGGCTAGGGTTGAATCGGAGACGATTAACTATGTAGAGACTCATGGCACCGGTACAGTTTTAGGCGATCCCATTGAAATCGCCGCGCTGACACAAGCTTTTCGCCCCACAGACAAAAAGAACTTTTGTGCGATCGCCTCAGTAAAAACCAATATCGGACACTTAGATGCGGCGGCTGGTGTTGCTAGTTTAATCAAGACTGTTCTCGCACTCAAACACCAGCAGATACCACCCAATTTACACTTTCAGCAGCCCAATCCCCAGATTGATTTTGCTAATAGCCCCTTTTATGTAAACCACAAGCTTTCAGAATGGAAGTCAAACGGTACTCCTCGCCGTGCGGGGGTTAGTTCCTTTGGGATTGGCGGTACCAATGCTCATATAATTCTTGAAGAAGCTCCTGCTGTTGAAACTTCTGGTTCTTCTCGTCCTTGGCAGTTATTGCTGCTTTCTGCTAAGACCAGTTCTGCACTAGAAACTGCAACGGAAAACTTAGTAAAGCACTTAAAGCAACATCCTGAACTTAACTTAGGCGATATTGCTTACACCCTGAAGCTGGGTCGAAGGGCTTTTAGCGATCGCCGGATGTTAGTTTGTCAAAACCTTAACGATGCAGTCACAGTCTTAGAAACGCCTGTTTCGGAACGGGTTTTCACCAAATTCACCGAACCATCTGGGCAACAGATTGCATTTATGTTCCCCGGACAGGGTGCCCAGTATGTAGACATGGGTAGAGAATTATATGATACTGAGACAATTTTCCGCAAACAGATTGATTACTGTTGTGAATTTCTCAAATCTTATCTGAAGTTAGACCTGCGGACATTATTGTATCCGCATCAGCGAACGGAAGCGGCAACACAGCAATTACAACAAACTCATATTACCCAAAGCGCAGTATTTGTAGTTGAATACGCCTTGGCTCAGTTGTGGATGGCTTGGGGTATACGTCCGAATGCAATGATTGGTCACAGCATTGGAGAATATGTCGCAGCCTGCATTGCTGGTGTGTTTTCCTTAGAAGACGCATTGATACTCGTAGCCAACCGAGGACAACTGATGCAGCAGCTTCCATCGGGAACAATGATGGCTGTTTCACTACCAGAGCAAAAAATCCAACCCATTCTAGGAGAAAAACTCTCTTTAGCTGCAATCAATGCACCAGATATGTGTGTAGTTTCTGGATTGGAAGAAGCGGTTGATGATTTACAAAAACGATTGACTGAGGAAGGTGTAGACTGTCGCCGTCTGCATACTTCCCATGCTTTTCATTCCCCAATGATGGACTCGATTCTGTTACCATTCCAGGAACAGGTGAGCAAAATTAGCCTTAATTCTCCAAAAATTCCTTTTGTGTCTAACGTCACCGGCACTTGGATAACCCCAGCCCAAGCAACAGACCCGAAATACTGGGTAAAACATTTACGCCAAACAGTGCGTTTTAGCGAGGGAATTGCCGAATTGCTGCAACAGCCAAAGCGAATTCTTTTAGAGGTTGGGCCAGGGCGGACATTAAGTACCTTA
Source organism: Nostoc sp. (assembly GCF_036917275.1). Lineage (GTDB taxonomy): Bacteria > Cyanobacteriota > Cyanobacteriia > Cyanobacteriales > Nostocaceae > Nostoc. Next base: position 161,083 of record NZ_JBALDF010000056.1, on the reverse strand, counting down.
GCTAACAAGCAAAAAGCAGCCAAGCAGGTAGTTCTTTCTTCACTAAGACATTCACAGCAGCAACAATCAGATGTGGCGTTTTTACTAAATACATTGGGTAGACTCTGGCTGGAGGGAATAAATGTGGATTGGTCAGAATTTTATGCTCATGAAGAACGTCATCGTATTCCCTTGCCAACATATCCTTTTGAGCGAAAAAGATACTGGATTGAGCCGATCTTAGTTAATGATCACAATCCATCGCCTAAAAAGGAGATTCCTGTGTCTCAACAGCCACCATTATCAATCAATGCTCCAGATACGCAAATAGTCAACCAAAAATCCGAGAAACCTATAGCAAATACAGTCATTGAACAGATCATTTCACAGCATCTTCAGGTTATGTCTAAACTGGTAGACTTATTACCACAGGGAAGTTTACCCAGAGAAGTTTTGCCTTCATTGGGAGCTATCTATCAAAATGGGCAAATTGCTCAAACTTCAACCAATGGCTCTGCGTTTAGTGTAAATCAGTCTACATTTACTAGAGCAAACTCTGAGCAACAAATCAAAGACCGGAAATTTGCTTCCCAACAAATCGAAAAAGAATCGATGATGTTGAGTCCCCGCCAACATAAACATCTAGATGCTTTAATTGCACTTTTTGTCAAGCGTACCCAAGAATCTAAAAGACTCACCCAAACTTATCGTTCTTGCCATGCCAATAGCAGGGCAGTATCAGGGTTCTTTCCGTTTATTAAGGAGATGATATATCCAATTCATGCAGAGCGTGGCGAGGGTGCTAGACTCTGGGATGTCGATGGCAACGAATATGTAGACATTTCAATGGGGTTTGGTACGCTTTTATTTGGTCATTCGCCATATTTTGCGATCGCAGCCATTCAAGAGCAGAGCAAGCAAGGTATACTAAATGGCCCACAATCGCGTCTTGCAGGTCAATTAGCTGAGTTAATTTGCGAATTAACGGGTGCAGAACGGACAGCTTTTTGTAACGATGGCACAGAAGCAGTGATGGGGGCAGTACGCATAGCACGTTCTGTTACAGGACGCTCAAAAATTGCTTTATTTGCTGGTTCTTATCACGGCGGTTCTGACGGAGTTTTGGTCAAAGGAATAACAACCAACGACGGAACGCTGCGTTCTGTCCCGATGACTTCAGGTATTCCATCATACTTGGCTGAGGATGTGATGGTGCTAGAGTATGGTACTTCCGAATCTCTCAACATTCTTAAAGACCATGCTCATAATTTAGCAGCGATTTTAGTTGAACCGATACAAAGCAGTCGGCCAGATTTTCAGCCTAAAGAGTTTCTATTTCAACTAAGACAATTAACTCAAGAAACTGGAACTGTTTTAATTTTCGATGAGGTGGTTACTGGCTTTCGGATGCACCCAGGCGGCATTCAAGCTTTATGGGGTATTCAAGCAGATATCACTACTTATGGTAAAGCTGTTGCTGCTGGCATCCCTATTGGGGTAGTGGCTGGCAAAGCTGCTTTCATGGATGCATTGGACGGAGGTATGTGGAACTATGGAGATGAGTCTTACCCCCAGGTCAAAACAACTTTTTTCGCTGGTACTTTTTTCAAGCATCCTCTCGTCATAGCTGTCGCCTGGGCTGCACTCAATCACATCAAAAACAGTGGTTCCAAACTTCAGGAGGAGTTAAATCAACGGACAACACAATTAGCCGAGACTCTTAATAGTTACTTTGAACAAAAGCAAGTACCAATTCGAGTTGTTAATTTTGGCTCACTCTTCCGTTTTAATTGCCAGACTCAATTTAGTAATTTACTTTTCTATCACTTGCTTGCAAAAGGAATTTATGTCTGGGAGGGACGCACTCTATATCTATCTACCGCTCATACTGATGAAGACATTGAACAGGTGATTTGGGCGGTCAAGGAAAGCGTAGTTGAAATGCAAGAAGGAGGATTTTTTACATCGGAACAGATTTCAACAAATGGCGGACAGATGATCACCAATCAAACTTTGACTGGCTCATCCTTAAACTTAGTTACTGAATCTCTGCCGATTACTTCAAATGCAAAGTCTGCTAATGAGTTGTTTGAAACCCTAGTTGAGCAAATACCTGATGCTTTGGGAAATACTTATGCTGCTTCCCGTAAAAAGGTTGAGAAAACTATTGCTAACACTTGGCAAGAACTCTTTGGTTTTGACAACGTGAACATTGACGACAACTTCTTTGAGTTGGGCGGTGATTCTCTAACAGCTCTTCAGGCTATTTCTTTGTTAAACAAAAAATTAGACGTTGACATTCCTATAGAGAGTATTTACGAAGCACCAACCATAAACTCTCTTGCGAATATTCTCTGCCCAGAACAGAATGAAATACTTTCTGCTAAACAAAGTATTTCTCGTGGTCAAAGACGAAGAGAAAAAAGAAGTGAACGATAATACTATAGCAGTCCTAAATCATTTGTTAAAATCTCTATTTCTTATCTCTTTGCGTTCTCTGCGTCTCTGTAGTTAGATTAAAAAACTATTTTTCACAACTCCTGCAACGATTGCTATACATAGCTACAACTAATTATTAATTAACAAAAATATAAATTATGATGAACAAATTAGAAAAACTTAATGACGTAGATGAGGCAGATGTAGCTGTTATCGGTCTATCTGGGCGGTTTCCTAAAGCACAGAATATTGAACAGTTTTGGCAGAATCTACGAGACGGAGTAGAATCAACTTCATTTTTTTCTGCTCAAGAATTAGAGTCCGCGGGTATAGACTCTGCAACCCTCAGTGACCCTAACTATGTAAAAGCAGCAGTTCCACTAGAAGATATAGATTTGTTTGATGCGTCATTCTTCGGCTATAACCCTAGAGACGCTGAAATTATAGACCCCCAACACCGCATTTTTTTGGAGTGTGCGTATGGTGCGCTTGAAAATGCTGGCTATGACCCTCAAAGATACTCTGGTTCAATAGGGGTTTACGCTGGTTCAACTATAAGTAATTATTTGTTCAATCTTTATTCAAACCCCAATATTAGAGAATTAGCGAGCGATGTGGAAATTAGTCTGGGAAATCATCCCGATTATCTTTCCATGCGCGTCTCTTTCAAATTAAATCTAACTGGGCCAAGTTATGCAATTCAAACTTCCTGTTCCACTTCTTTAGTTGCCGTCCACGTTGCCTGCCAAAGCTTGCTCAATTACGAATGTGATATGGCCTTGGCGGGTGGGATTTCGATATTGGATATGCAACCAAAAAGTGGCTATTTCTATCAAGAAAATGGGGTTTTGTCTCCTGACGGACACTGCCGCGCCTTTGATGCTAAGGCAAAGGGAACTATTTTCGGTAGTGGTGTAGGAATTGTGGTTCTCAAGAGGTTAAAAGATGCTCTTGCTGATGGCGATCGCATTCATGCAATAATTAAAGGCTCTGCTGTCAATAATGATGGTTCTTTGAAAGCTGGATTCACGGCTCCGAGTGTAGAAGGTCAAACAGAGGTGATTGCAGAAGCGATCGCTGCTGCTGGGGTAGAAGCTGATACTATCACTTACGTAGAGGCTCACGGGACAGGAACACCACTAGGCGATCCTATAGAAATTAAAGCTTTGACAAAAGCTTTTCGTACCAGTACACTCAAGCGTGGTTTCTGTGCGATCGGTTCAGTGAAAACCAATGTTGGGCATCTGGATGCGGCTGCCGGGATCATAGGCTTAATTAAGACGATTCTGGCTCTCAAACACAAACAAATACCACCTAGCTTACATTGTGAGCAGCCCAATCCCCAGATCGACTTTGCTAATAGTCCCTTTTATGTTAATACCACACTGGCGGAATGGAAATCGGGCATAATTCCTCGTCGGGCTGGAATTACTTCTCTTGGCTTTGGTGGAACTAACGCTCATGTGATTGTTGAAGAAGCCCCTGATATCGAAGCATCTAACGCTGGGCGAACCCATAAGTTGTTAATACTGTCTGCAAAAACCAGTTCTGCTTTAGAAACCGCCACAATAAATCTAACAAATCATCTTAAACAGCATCCCGATTTGAATCTGGCTGATGTGGCTTACACTCTCCAAGTTGGTCGTCAAACTTTCAACCATCGCCGGATACTGGTGTGTGATGATATTGATGATGCAGTTGAGGCACTGCATACTTTGGAAACTCAACGAGTTTTCACCTACTACCAACAACCCTGTAATCGACCTACTGTATTTATGTTTCCTGGACAGGGAGCGCAGTATGTGAATATGGGGCGGGAGTTATACCACAGCGAACCCCAATTTACTGAGGAAGTCGATCGCTGCTGCCTGATTCTAAAACCTCACTTGGGGCTAGATTTACGAGATATTCTCTATCCCAGCGAAGCACAAATTGAAACAGCTACAAAGCAATTAAAACAAACTTCTATTACCGAAAGTGCGCTATTTGTCATTGAGTACGCCTTATCCAAATTATGGATAGCTTCGGGTGTGCTACCAGAAGCGATGATTGGTAACAGCATTGGGGAATATGTGGCAGCAACTCTTTCCGGGGTTTTCTCCCTCAAGGATGCTTTGGCGCTAGTAGCTGCTAGAGGACAACTGATGCAGCAATTACTGGAGAAAGATGTCAGCTGTCGAAACCTGCATACATCTCATGCCTTTCATTCTCAGATGATGGATGCCATCATCGAGCCTTTTACCGAGTTATTACAAAAAGTCAAGCGAAATCCCCCCCAAATTCCATTTATCTCTAACGTAAGTGGGACTTGGATTACTACAGCAGAAGCAACAGACCCTCACCATTGGGCAAGCCATCTACGGCAGACTGTGCGCTTTAGCGAAGGAATCACTGAATTACTTAAACAACCAGAGCGAATCTTGCTAGAGGTTGGGCCAGGAGAGACATTGAGTACTTTTGTCAAACAGCATGATAATTTGGAACCTGTGGTGCTGATTTCAATCCGCCATCCCCAGGAGCAACAGTCAGATGTAGCATTTTTACTCAATACTTTGGGTCGCCTCTGGCTTTTCGGAGTTCAAGTAGACTGGTCTGGCTTTTATGCGAATGAACAGCGTTATCGCATCCCCCTACCAACATATCCATTTGAGCGTCAGCGTTACTGGATTTCGCCACAACCACGAGATATCCGCGCGCAAGTGTCATTGAGTAAAAAGCCCGATATCGCGGACTGGTTCTATCTACCTTTTTGGAAGCAATCTGCACCTCCAGGGCTACTTGGTAAAAAAGACTTGGCAGAGCAAAAGTTCTGCACGCTTGTATTTATCGATGAGTGCGGCTTGGGTTCTCAAATGATAAAACAACTCGAACAGCAGGGACAAGATGCGATCGCCATCAAAATCGGGTCAGAATTCTCCAAACTAAGCGATCGCCTATATACCCTCAATCCTCGACAAAGTAATGATTACGATGCCTTGCTCAATGAACTTCTAACACAAAACAAGATCCCTAAGACAATTATTCATTTATGGAGTGTCACACCAGACGACCGCGCAAAATCAGAACTTGAGCGGTTTGACAGCGCTCAATATTTGGGATTCTACAGCCTGTTGTTTCTCACCCAGGCACTTGGAAAACAGAATTGGACTGATAATCAAATTACAGTTGTCTCCAACAACATACAATCAGTCACAGCAGAAGAAATGTTGTGCCCAGAGAAAGCGACTGTACTTGGGCCAGTTAAAGTCATTCCTCAAGAATACTCAAACATCATCTGTCGTAGCATTGATGTTGTTCTTCCAAAGCCAGGAAGTTGGCAAGAGGAGAAACTTGTAGATTATTTGCTGGATGAGCTACAAACTAAATCCTCGGAGTTGGTTATAGCCTACCGTGGTCTGAACCGTTGGGTGCAAACTTTTGAGCCAGTACGATTGTCAGAAGCTAAGGGAAAAACATCAAGATTACGCAACCACGGAGTCTACTTAATTACTGAGGGTGTGGGAAATATTGGATTGATACTGGCGAAGTATATAGCTCAGACAGTACAAGCAAAACTCGTCTTAATTGGACAGAAGAATCTTCCCCAAAAAGCTGAGTGGTTCGGGTGGCTGGAAACTCACGATCATCAGGATGAGGTGAGCTGCGAAATCAGGAAATTGCAGGCGTTAGAGGAGTTAGGAGCCGAGGTTTTAGTTTTGAGTGCAGATGTAACCAACTTTGAACAGATGGAAAGAGCGATCGCCTTTGTTACGGAGCATTTTGGCGACATACATGGTGTTATTTACGTAGCAGAGATTGTGTGCGACAACTCACTAAAATCTGTTCAAGAAATTTCTCAAACGGATTGTCAGTGTCACTTTCAATCAAAAGCTGATGGACTATTCGTACTAGAAAAAGTCTTGCAAGGGAGAGAGCTTGATTTTTATCTATTGATATCTTCTTTATCATCCATTTTGGGAGGGTTAAGATCCGTCGCTTATTCAGCCGCGAACATTTTTATGGATATTTTTGCTCACAAACAAAATCAAACAAATCCCGTTCCCTGGATTAGTGTTAATTGCGATCGCTGGCAACTTGGAGAAGAAAAAAACACAGCTAGTAAAACAACATTATCTGAATTATTTCTCACACCAGAAGAAGGTATAAAAGCTTTTCAACGTATTTTAAGAAGTGAGAAGATAACTCAAGTTGTTGTCTCAACAGGAGATTTACAAGCTAGGTTTGACCAATGGCTAAAGCTAGAATCTTTAGGCGATGTTGAGCAGACCTCTTTTGCTGGAGACATAAAAGAGAAATTAGCTTCAACAAGTCTTGCCAGAATGCTCCATTCCCGCCCCAATCTAGGAAATGATTATGTAGCTCCTCGCACTCATATTGAACAAACCCTTGCTCATATCTGGCAAGAAATTCTTTGTATTGAGAGCTTAGGCATAAACGATGACTTTTTTGAGCTTGGGGGACACTCGCTTTTAGCTGTACACTTAATAGCAAAAATTAATAAACAGTTTGGTAAAAATATTCAATTATCTGCTATTTTCCAGAGTCCAACTATCAAACAGTTAGCAAATATTTTGCACGAGCAGGCTAATTATCAAACCTCGTCCCCCTTAGTCGCAATTCAACCTCAGGGTTCCAAGCCACCTCTGTTTTTTGTGCATCCAGTAGGTGGGAATATTCTCTGCTACTACGAATTGTCACTTCATTTGGGTTCAGATCAACCATTCTACGGGCTGCAAGCACTAGGTTTGAATGGGGAATCGCAGCCCTATACCCGAATAGAAGATATGGCAGCTAAGTATATTGAAGCACTACGCGAGATTCAGCCGAATGGCCCATATTTTCTGGGAGGTTGGTCTATGGGCGGTATTGTCGCTTTTGAAATGGCAACTCAGTTAATAAGAAATGGCGATCGAGTTGCCATGCTTGCCATGCTAGACAGCCCAGCACCAGTTAACAGAGAGCAAATTGCAGAAATTGATCACTACAACGATGTCAAAATATTAGTCGATTTTGCCATAGATATGGCACAGTCTGCTGGGAAAAATTTATCGGGTTCGGTTGAGCAACTTCAAGGACTGACTTTGGATGAGCAATTAAGCTATTTTTTAAAGCAAGCAAGGATAGTTAACCTCGTGCCTTTGGATTTTGAACTAGAACAGCTTCGTTATCTTCTGAAGGTTTTTAAGAGTAACGTACTAGCTCTACAGAGTTATATACCACAAGTTTATCCAAACCGAATTATATACTTTCATGCTAGCGATGAAGTATCTAATGATTTGCATAATCCTACTTTAAGTTGGAATGAACTTTCAGGTGAACCAATAGAGATAGTTACGATCCCTAGCAATCATTACACAATTATCACAAAGCCTCATATTCAAGTTTTAGTAAAACATTTAAATTTGTTTTTAAATCAGCACCAAAATGAACAGAATAAGGTGCTAATAAATAAGTTAAAAGATGTTCATTAGACAAATATTTCTAGCTTAAATAAATGCTTTTTACGTTTAGTCGGAAAGTGATATTTTTTTAGCCAAATAAATATAAAATCCCTAAAAAATCAGAGAGATGAATTATATGAGCAATAAAATCGAGCCACTAGGCACTAGCACAGGAAAGATCCTATATAGTAGTCATAACCAAAATATTCTTAACCTCTCCGTAGCAGAGACTATGGAGATATTCAAGTCATCTGGAGTTATTCTATTTCGAGGTTTTGGGGTAACTCCTAAGCAGATGAAAGATTTTTCCCAAAAATTTAGTGGCAGACACATCATAGACTTTACAAAAGTCAGCATTGATTCTGACAAGTTTGTTAATTTTGTAGATGGCGGGATAGATAGTCTTATTCCTCATAGTGAAAATTCTTGTTTTCCCTTTCGACCGGATGTTATTTGGTTTTGCTGTACTGTACCAGCAGAAAAAGAAGGCGAAACTTTATTCTGGGATGGTGTTCGAGTGTGGGAGGAACTAAGTCAAGAGTCAAAACAGTTATTTCTTTCCAAGAAACTAAAGTTTTCTTATAATAATGTTCCGCTTGATAGATTGAAGGTATTTATAGGTTCAAATGCTAATAGTATAGATGAGATCAAGCGAATATTGGACAGTCTTGATGGTGTAAGTTATCAGTTTGACGATGATAAAACTGTTTCTGTAGAATATACTTGCTCATCTCTGGTAAAAAACAAATATAATCATCAAAATGCATTTGCTAATCACTTTTGGGTATATCAAAAAAAGACAGAAGAAGCAATTTTTGAGGACGGTTCAAGAGCTTCTGATGAAGTCGCTAAAGAAATAGAGACAATATTCGACAAGTTAACGGAAAAGATCCCGTGGGAAGCAGGTGATTTGGTGATGATGGATAATTCCAGATTTCTACACGGTCGTGGAGCATTTAACGATAAGCGACGGCAAGTTTTTACTACTCTAAGTAACCTTAAGTTATGATAAGCTGTTTCACATTTAACTTGCATATTCACGTGATAGACTGTCATTTTTCATTAATTATTAAGCAAGGAGAAATCTTTTATGTCCTCGTCTTCAACAACTAGCTATTCCAAATCTCAGAGGTACAATAACAAATGTAAGTTAATATGGACGCCAGTTGATTCTGTTGAACGTCGTAGTAACCTCTCCTATGAAGAGTTTGTTCAAGAGTACGCATCTGTTGGAAAGCCTGTAATCATAACTGATGCGATGAAAAACTGGAAAGCCTTAACGAAGTGGAATATGGATTTCTTCAAGTTAGAGTACGGCTCATTCGAGGCTTTTGTATTAGATTATAAGACTGAAACTAAGATGTGGGGTCGAACTTACATTTCAATGAATATTGCTGATTATATAGATGTTATAAATAGTGGTACTTGTGACAAATTGCTCTACTTATCGGAATTCCATGTTGGCGATCATCCCGAACTTTGGGAAGATTGCAAAGATCCAATATATTTCAACGATTGGTATAGGAAAATACCATTAGACATCTTTAAAAAATATATCAACGATACCTATGATATCCAGATAGGTCAGAAAAATACATCGGTAGGTCTTCATTGCGATCACCGTCATGATAATGCATGGGTTGCAGTGATTTCTGGGCAGAAACAAGTTGTATTGTTGTCACCAGACAAACAAAAATATTTGTACGAAGGTCAAGTTGACTGCTTTAACCCAGACTTACAAAAGTTTCCACTCTACGCCAACGCCAAACCAGTGGAATGCATACTAAATAAGGGAGAAATGCTCTACATACCGCCGGATTGGTGGCATCATCTAAAAAACCTCGAAAACACAATCGGCTTGGCTATCAACACGATGAATGAATGGAGTTATGAATTAGTTCGTCAAGGTTTTTTAAAGCGGAATCCAATAAAAGGTCATCTTTTTCCGCTAATTGTGAAATTTCCGTTTCTAGGTAAAGCTTTATTGGCTGTTGGTTTGGTCTAACACTAAACGTAAAGCAAGGAGAAATCTTTTATGTCTTCGTCTTCAGCAACTAGCTATAACAAATTCGATGAACCATTTGCCCGAATATATAACGAGACTTTGGGTCCAAGTTACAATCAAATAGCCTTGCCAACCTTGGAAAAATTATTATTACCATACATTCCTGAAAAAGCGAATATCCTTGACCTCTGTTGTGGTACAGGGGAAGTGTCACAATGGCTGCTAAATAAAGGTTATCAGGTGACTGGAATTGATCGCTCTCAGAGAATGTTGGAATATGCTCATAAGAATGTACCTAATTGTAAATTGATTCTTAGCGATGTGCGCTTCTTTGAATTGCCGCCTACTTTCCATGCAGTTTCTTCAATGGGTTTGGGTTTCAATCACATTCTGAGTTTGTCAGAATTAATAGCTACTTTCCAGAATGTGTACAATGCACTTGATAGCAACGGTATATTTGTATTTGACTTACGTCTAGAAGATGCATATAGTTCCACTTTAAACAATCGTGTATTAGGCGATGTTAAGGATGACTATGCTTGGGCTATGAAAAACATTTATCATCCAGAAAGCAAAGAATGTCGAGTTTTTGTAACGACATTTCAATTAAGAGACGTAGATTGCTGGAAACGCTTAGACACTACTTTTTCACTGATGAGTTATTCAAAGGATGAAGTTCAGTCATCTCTAGAAAATATCGGCTTTACAGAAGTTATTATCTATGACATAAAAGTTGATTTAGAATTAATTGCAGAGGCTGATATGGTCTGCTTTGTTTGTCGAAAGCCAAGTTAAATATTCAGCATAAAATTGGCTAAGTTCATGAATAATTACTGTCTGTTTTGACAGAGTTAGATGCTTGACTTTGGAAATATTTATTTTTTCCATGCAGGTTAATAAATAGAAGAATGAAAAAAATAAAATCTGAATTACAAGACAATAAACCGCAGATTGATTCGATACTATCTTCCAACAAGATATCAATAGAAGGTCTGAATTACCGTCAAGAAAAACATTTAGAAACTTTAATTGCACGCTACACCGAACGCACAAAAACATCAAAACAACTGATGCAAGCCTATCGTCCGGTTTTGGCTGATCCAAGAGGTTTAGAAGGATTTTACCCTCTGATAAAAGAGATGGTTTATCCCGTTATTGGTAAGCACGCTTTGGGTTCTAGAGTTTGGGATATCGATGGCAATGAATACATAGACATAGTAATGGGGTTTGGGGTGAATCTCTTTGGTCACAACCCCCCCTTTATTAAGGAAGCTCTGGAACAGCGACTTGAACAAGGCATACATTTTGGACCACAATCAGATCTTGCTGGTGAGGTTGCTGAGTTAGTCAGTGAACTAACGGGGATGGAGCGAGTCACCTTTAGTAATACAGGCACAGAAGCTGTAATGACAGCAATACGCTTGGCACGAGCAGCAACAGGTCGCTATAAAATTGTTCGGTTTTCAGACTCTTATCATGGGCATTCTGATAGCACTTTAGTTAAAGCAGAGAAAGCAGACGGCTTACGTTCAGTACCAGGTTATCCAGGAGTCCCGCCAAATGTTGCTCTTGATGTTTTAGTTCTGGACTATGTGAATCCTCAGTCGCTTGAAATCATCAAAGCGCATGAGCAGGAATTAGCAGCTGTAATCGTTGAACCAGTACAGAGTAGCCGACCAGACTTACAACCTCAAGAGTTTCTCCAGGAACTGAGGCAATTGACAAGAGAATCAGGGATAGTTTTAATATTTGATGAAATAATTACTGGCTTCCGGGTTCATTTAGGTGGCGCACAGGCTTGGTTTGGTGTTGAAGCCGATATAGCTACCTATGGAAAAATTATCGGGGGCGGTATGCCAATTGGTATTATTGCTGGTAAAGCTACCTACATGGATAAAATCGACGGTGGTATGTGGAACTATGGGGATCTATCTTATCCTCAGCCAGAGGCAGAAACGACATTTTTTTCTGGTACCTTCTGTAAGCATCCGCTAGCTATGGCTGCTGCACGAGCAGTACTGAAGCGTCTTAAGAGTGAAGGACCTGACCTTCAGGAACAGTTGAATCAACGCACATCGCAGTTCGTTAAAACGCTGAATACTTACTTTGAAGCTGATGAAGTACCTATCAGACTTGCGAATTTTGGTTCAATATTTAACTCTGTTCGTTTTGGAAATTCAGCCTCATCGGTTAGTTCGGATGCTTTAGAGAAGATGCAGCTCATAAGTCTGTTACTATACCATCACCTTCTCGATAAAGGAGTTTACCTGCGCTCATCATTACATGCACTATCCACAGCCCATACAGATGAAGACCTTGATTTCATTATTCAGGCTATTAAGGATAGTGTAAGGGAACTGCGAGACGGAGGTTTTTTGCCTAGTATCTCTGACAAATTGGCTAAAACATAAAAGCTGTTCGGAGGAATTGATGATTAGTCTAATAGTCCGCTCTTATGAGGGCGAAACTGATTTACAGTCGATTTCTGACCTACTAAAGGCTTGTGAAGCAGTTGATAAACTGAACCAAGAGGCATCCGTCTGCGAACTGCGGCAGGCATCTGATGACCCATCTCTGGACAAAGGGCGTGATGTCCGTCTGTGGGAAGACCCCGAGGGGAAGCTAATTGGCATTGGTCATTTGGAAATTTCCACATCAGATGAGATTGTCAATGGCTTTCTCTCGTGCCGCGTCCACCCTAGCGCCCGTAGTGGCAACCTGGAAAGGCAGATTATCGCTTGGGGTGAAGAGCGGATGCGCCAGGTTCAACAGGATCTGGGTGTGGGTGTTAAATTGAGTACTGCGGCTCGTGATGACAAAGCAGGTTTTATTGCTCTACTCGAAAGTAGTGGTTTCAAGTCTGAGCGTTACTTGCTGACAATGAGGCGATCGCTTAAAGAACCCATCCCAGAACCACACTTACCAGCAAATTTTACCCTCCGCCAAGTTAGGGATCAACAAGATGCCGAAGCATGGGTAGAGATGCATAACCAGTCATTTATCGACACTTGGAATCACCATAAATTAACCGTCGAACATTACAAATACCTACGGAGTCACCCCACATACAGACCCGATTTGGATCTGGTGGCGATCGCACCTGATGGCACTTTTGCAGCCTGTTGCAAGTGCATAATTAATCTAGAGAGTAATACTCGCAACGGACACAACGAAGGCTGGATTGATGAACTCGGTACAAGACGTGGTTTTCGCCGGATCGGGCTGGGACGTGCAATGTTGCTTTTCGGAATGCGTCAGTTGCAAGCTGCTGGTATAGATATAGCAAAGCTGTCAGTCGATTTTAATAACCCGAATGGTGCTTTACAGCTTTACGAATCCGTTGGCTTCCATAAGCTCTACACTTGGATTTCCTACATTAAGGATGTTTAATCAGCACCTTAATTGTTCGATAGCTTTCTTGTCGATTCCCTCAAGTGACGTACTCACGCTTACTGATTCAGAATACTTTACGTTCTTCTAGATGAGCAAGAATATCAGAGCGATCGCGCCACACCTGACGCAACTTTTTATTGGCGAACATCTGTAACTGGTCGCTAATGTGGGGTGATCCAGCTTGAGTTGAATTGCCGTAGCTAGTTATTGCCATTGCCTTTACTGGGTTAGAAAATTCAATCGCAGCAACATAGGAATCACCTGCAACGGCTTTGAACTGATCCTTTTCGGCAGGCGCAAAATGGAGTACACGAAAAATTCCCAGATCACCATCCGCACCATTACCAGGCAAATCCACATCACCCAACTGTAGCCGAAAAACCTCGCCCCAGGGTACATCAATCGCCCCATAAGTCTTTTCTATCTGTGCTGCTACTGCTTGCAGAGTTGCAACTGCACTTTCAGGATTAGCTAAACCATCGGGTGTGGTGCGTGGAGAATTTTCATTCCAGGGTTTACTAAACATCTTATCTAAGTCCATCTGTTTTACCCAAAAGGCAAATAATACGGCCCCGCGACTATCTGCATTGGCTTGCCGATCCCAGGTTTCTAAGACATTAGCTGCTTGCTGCCCTAAGTCCTCACCGTACTTGCGTGTAGCCGGAATTAAATCATCCAAAATCCGATCAGCCAGTTCCATACGGGTAGAGTACTTGTCTGCAACCATTTTATCGAAAGAGATTTTTTTATCTTCAGCCAACATCCTTACAGAACGTTGTGACCGGAAATCCATGAAATGAGGTGCCATGTAAGGCGGGTAATTATCTGCTTTAATGGCGGCTGGAAATGTAGTTGTCCAAGGTGGGTCATTTGTATTTTGCAACCAGCCACTCTTCGGGTCAACTATGCGCGGTAAATCTTGGTAAGGATGAATTTTTGTCCACAAGGTTTTAGATGTATTCCCTGGGATTATGCCTTGCCAATATTTAAAATCACCCCTAGAGCGCACTGGAACTTGACCATTGAATAGGTGCATAATATGCCCTTCTCTATCTGCATACATCACCGTAAACATTGGCAATTGCAAGCGCTGGAGTGTCTTTTCAAACTGGGCAAGGTTTTTTGCTCGTGCCATATCCCACCACTGCTGGAGTACACCTGGTCGGTCAAGACCTGCAACTCTCAGCGCCAGAGTTTTACCATTTTTCTCGGCTACTATAGGCCCGTGGACAGAACTTTTCACTACTAATGGTTGCTCTTGCAAGGAGCCATCTTTCTGCTTCACCTTTAAGGAAACAGTTTTGTTCTGGAAGTTACGAACTTTGTCATCAAAGCGGTACCCATTACCTGCGAGTGTGAGTTCATAAAGATCCCAACCATCATAGGTGTCAACGGTGTGAGTCCAACCTAAGTTGTTGTTAAATGCGATCGCTAATACGGGAATACCAACAAGTGTTGCTCCATAAGCATCAATTCCTGGTGCGGTAATTTGAGCTTCATACCACAAAAATAAATCTGACCAAGGTAGATGTGGGTTGGCTAGCAACATGGCGTTCCCATTGGCAGAATGAGTTGGTGCGATCGCCCAACCATTAGATCCTGCTTGCAACTTTTCTTTGCTCAGGTCTAATACTTCCTCTGGATTGACCACAAAGGTGAAATTTAGTACCCGATGTAAGTGAGCCATGACATCTTCTGCCTTGACTGGTAGCACCACCTCAACTTGATCATCAATCAAGTCAGGATTTTGTTTTGCGTAAGCATTAATCCCAGTTGCAAAAGCATCAAGATAACTACGAAAAGTTGGACTCTGTGCCTTGTACCAAGAACGGGCGCGTTCTGGGACTCCCGCAGTCTGTACCCAACGATCTGAATCTAGGTATTTATCTCCCCAATATTCGGCTGCGCGTCCCCGTGCTTGACCATAGAGATGCAAAAGCAAATCTCCATGACTTTGCATTTGTGCCCAACCAAAAGCATAAAATGCACTTTGGTCATCTTTTCCGTAGATGTGCGGCACACCATAGGTATCCCATAATATCTCTGTGGATTTCGTTGGTACAGCTATAGTGCGGCTTCCGATAAACAAAACCAGTATTAAACTGAGTATTAAGGGTAAAATGCGTATCGATTTTCTTTTGTAAACCCTAAGTAAACTATCAATCCTCATGAACACCACCATGTACAGATGTAAGGCCTGGTGACTAAAACTCCTATTGGGCATTGGTTATTCTCCTTGTCCCCCGATCCCCAGTCCCCTCTTAGCACGCAAGTGATTTTGACAAAGCAGATTTAAGTTGATCTAACAATACCACTTTGTTGAGAAAATATATCGAGAATAATGTTTATAATCTCTGTCATTATATTCAAAAAATAACTTTAAATCCGTATTTTCACTAAGCTTCCAAGCGATGACTGGTGCAATAAATATCTTCTGGGAATTAATAAAATCTCTGAAACTACCAGTATTCTCGTATGCAATATTGAGGCGATAGAGCAGAGTTTTGTATACATTTAGAGGATCTGATAAATCCAAAGCTGAACGATAGAAAGCATAATTTCCAGCACTGAGATCGACATTGTAGTAGGGGTCACTTAGAGGTTGCTTCGTCACAATATTGACAATCCCACCTGGTTCAGTTTCTCCAAAAAGCACAGATGCTGAACCCTTAAGTACCTCAACCCGTTCCACATTTGCAAAATCTGTGGATGGAAAGTTGTCACGAATTCCATCTCGAAAAGTTATTTCTTGCGTAAATCCCCTAATTCTCACTCTTGCACTTATTGGAACGCAGAACAAAATAGAGCTTGTAACCAGCAGAACTTTCAATATTTGCCTGAACACCATTTGCCACCCCTACACTTACTCCCCGGCTGCCATTAACTCTCAATAAATCAGCAAATAGCTGCTAGCTACTGAGATATGTAATCAGCTACTTGAGAATCCAGATTACAGGATATGACTAAGCAATTGCAAATAGTTATCAAAATTTATTTACAAGGAATGTTGACAGATAATAAGTTTTTGATTTTGTCGTAGATATCGCCTTACTCATTACCAAGTGATTAAAGAGTTCCCGAAGTCAGGTTAGGTGGTGTTGCAAGGATTTTGTTAGATTTTATTTCATAGTGGGCATACTGCAAGTATCAAGTAAGTAGCATCAAAACAGAGAAAACAGTATGTTGACGACACAGCCACAAGAAGAAATTACATCATTGAAGCAAAAATTAAGACATGAAATCAGCAAACTATCAGGTGCTTCAGAGAATAATATACCTAAGTATATTTGCATCAATAACCTGAATTCAAAGCTAGAAAGATTAGAAGAAATCAAGAAACTTCTTAGTATAGATAAATATAAAATTGTTTTTATAGGTACTATTGGTCAAGGAAAAACTACAGCTATCTGCCATCTTTTTAACTTAATAAGCGACTTCAAGGTTTCCAACACTATTGGCTGTCCAACTAATTCGGCTATTGTCTGGGGTCGATATTTTTGATGTAGGGCGACTGTAGACATAGGATTTATTAACCTTAATTCGTCGCCCTTACTCCTGTTAAGGAGATAGGATATTGTTTAAACTTGTGAACAAGCTATGCTATGGTTAATCCGGCATATATGAAACTAATCATTAACCAATCATGAATAATCTACAACAACCGCGAGAAGAGGAAGCCAAAGTTTACTACAATCGCGGTCTTATTTACTATGAGCAGAAAGAATGGGAATTAGCACTGGCTGATTACAACAAGGCTATCCAACTTAATCCTGATTTAGCTCAAGCTTACTACAATCTTGGTGTTCTTTATTATCAAATTCATGAGAAACAAAAAGCAATAAAAAATTTGCAACAAGCTGCAAGATTATTTATGACTCAAGGTAATATTGCAACCTATGAATCTGTCATAAATCTGTTAAACAGATTATAGAAAGCCTCTTTAGTATACTGCGTCTAAGCTGAAACCTATAGTTCCTATATCGGAAATTCAAGTTTTCAAGATGGACGAGGTATAACATCAAATTTCTAGAAAGCATCTTTGAGATAATATAATAATTAATGATAATAAAAAATTCCTATCCACTAAAAAGATAAAAACTTGCTTGACAAGTTTTAGATTTTTTTCTCATTTATATTATAAGTAGATGGATAGCTTATAATTGTCTAAATAAAACTTGTTTTACGTAATATCTGAGGATGAATTAACAATGAATAAAGATGAAATAAATGTTCAAATAGCTAAAATAGATTGTAGATTAACAAGTGAAAATATCTCTATCGCTGACAGACTTGATATAGTAAGAAATGAATTATTTCCAGATATAAATTCAAATGAAGATGATTATCCAGATGTAGATGCTTTATTAGGTAGAGTCTCTCCTGACCGCTTACTAAATTATCTTTTTGAAGTTGATAATTGGTATAAAGAAAATTATGGCGATAAGATATATCATCTTTCTTTAAATATTAAAGAGACTCCATTTTTTTTCCAAGGTGAAATTTGGTACTTTGCACACCCCGAGAAAGTTGACAACAATTCTAATGCTATTGAATTCACAAATTTCCCAAAAATAGTCAAGCAAAATTTAACAGAAGAGGACATTGAGCATTTAAAAAATTTATATGAGCAAGGCAAAAATAAATTATATACCATCAATAATTTAGAAGATGTTGTTAGGTATTGCGACCCCAGAAATCCAGAAAAACTAAGAAAGATTATTGATAATCTTTTCGATTTACCTAATGAAACAATAGATTTTATTCGTTTTGCACTTGAAGACTTACATCTTGCTATTGTTACTTTAAAAAATACCAGAGATTATCAATTTGTAATTTTTCCAGCTTCACAAGCAATTGAAAAACTCTTCAAAGCTTGCATAATTGCAGAACCATTGTTAAAACAATTAGACCAAAATATTTATATATTTCCTGAACAAATAGAATCACAAACAGAACTAATAGATACCTTAAGGAAAAAGTATGGACATAAACTATTTCATATACTTGACAAATTCAATAATATTTTTACAGTTCATGAACAAATAAAGCTAGAAATAGATAAATTTCCCAACGCAGAAAGAATGTTTAAAGAAGGTATAAAGAAGGAGGATCATATAAACCCTAGATATGATGTGATCCCAATTTCTGCAAAAGAAGCAGTAGAAATCATAGATGCTACATTAAACATTTTTGAATTATTAAGCGATAAATTTCTTAAACCTTTATACAGATTCATGTATTATCCTGAACTTGAGGAAGGATATGATGAATACTTTAGTAGATTAGATGATGATTATTTTGATGAATAAAATCGAGATGTGTTTGAGACCTGGTTGGAAACTTGCTTAGTACCTGTACTTAAACCAGGGCAAGTTGTCACAATGGACAATGCCACCTTTCATAAAGGTGGACGTATTGAACAGTTGATTCGAGAGGCTGGCTGTGAAGTCTTGTATTTGCCATCTTATTCCCTAGACCTCAACCGAATTGAGAAATGTTGGTCATGGCTCAAGAGTCGAATCCGCAAACAAATTCAGCATTTTGACACTCTTCGAGAGGCTATGGAATCTGTCTTACGTTTGGCGTCCTAACTCATCTGGCTATTGCTATATTTTAAAAAAGCTCAAAATGGAAATTTTGATAGTTTTGCTTATCTGATTAGAAAATACGCTAAATATACAACTAATAAAGTAGTTTTTAAACTTAAACAACAGCAATCTGAAATAGAAGGATATTTGTTCAATATACAAGAAAATAAAGTTTATTATGATCTATGTGGAAAATATTCCCAAAAACAACAAAATTTTGATTACCAGGATTTTGAAAAACTAATTTCTATTGCTTATTAAAGAAAAACCTAACCCCCTAACCCCCTTCCCGACGCGGGAAGGGGGAAAATTCAAAGTCTCTCTTCTTTTAGGAGAGACATTTAGAGAGAGGTTTCCAAATACTGTGAAAAGCCAGAAAAAACAAGAGGGTTTAGGTTAACACATAGTAGGGACGTGCAGCTAGCTGTACGCTCCTACTATGTGTTGCTATAACCCTTACCAATCACTCGCTTGAGCGTCATCCCAGACTTGCAACTTCAAGTCGTGGAGATAGGTTAACCCACTCTGAATTTGTGCATCTGTTCCTTGTAATTCAAGATCAAACCAACCATCACCGACAGCGTTGGCTCCCAAAATCGCTGCCGTGATATTCACAGTCAGTCCATAGTCAGACACCAGGCGAGAAATGACAGGTTCCTGGTGATAATCTTTAGGAATTCTTAGTCGAATCCGTTTATTGGTAAGTGTATTGTCACTAGCCATATCTGAATTATTTCAATCGCTGATAACGGATTGATACAGAACTACCTTTAACCCTAATAGTAATTTTCTGAGAGGTTCTAGGTAGATCGTACCATGTCCCCTGTATTTTCTTGTATTCTATTTAAAGGATAACTGTTCTAACCGCTTGATTTTTCTATTCAACATCTTTAATGCGGGTTTTCCGTTCTAAAATCTCCTTTAGTACTAAGGTTACTACTGCTAACAACGCTAACAGTACAGCCGCAGAGAAAGCAGCTTCGGTTTCGTACTGTTTGTAAGCATCTTCTACAAACAATGGTAAACTCTGGGTTTGGTCAGCAATGTTGCCAGATACCACCGAAACCGCCCCGAATTCACCCATTGCTCTGGCATTGGTCAAAATTAACCCGTAGAGTAAGCCCCAACGGATACTAGGTAAGGTGATGCGCCAAAATATCTGCCAATCTTTCGCACCTAGAGTTCTCGCAGCTTCTTCTTGATCCTTACCAAATTCCTCTAAAACAGGAATTACTTCCCGCGCCACAAAGGGCATACTCACAAAGGCTGTAGCCAGCACCATACCTGGAAAGGCAAAGATTATCTTGATATCATGTGCTTGCAGCCAAGGGCCAAACCAGCCATTGCGTCCGTAAAGTAGCACAATCATCAATCCTGCGACTACGGGCGAAATCGAAAAGGGCAGGTCAATAATGCTTAAAACTACGGCGCGTCCAGGAAATTTATGACGAGCGATCGCCCAGGCTGCACATAACCCAAATACTGTATTTATAGGCAGAGAAATCAAAGCTAGCAACAGTGTTAGCCAAGCTGCATGGAGAAAAGCTGGTCGCGTCAGGTTGGACAGAAACGGCCCAAATCCTTTGCTAAAGGCTTGGATAAAAACGTTGATTGCAGGGATGTATTGAACTAAGGCTAAATAGGCGATCGCTACACCAATTAAAACTATTGGTACCCAACTTTTCTGCTCTTTAGGCTTGGCTATTTCTGTATCAGACGCAGAAGATGAGTGAAAACTTGGCTTATCTACTGTCATATCGCCTTGCCCATGCTTGTAAAAAATTAATTGCCAATAGCAATACCAACGAAATTGATAGTAAAACTATGCCAATTACTGTTGCACCAGAATAGTCATACTGCTCTAACCGTTGGAAAATTAGCACAGGTGCAATCAAATCTTGATATGGCGTATTGGAAGAGATAATCACAGTTGACCCATATTCCCCAACTGCACGGGAGAAACCCAAGGCAACACCAGTCAAAATCGTCGGAAATAAAGGCGGCAAAATCACTTTCCAGAAAGTCTGCCATTGAGAAGCCCCCAGACACCAGGCGGCTTCTTCAATTTCATGTTCCATTTCCTGAAGCACAGGTTGCACAGTTCTGACGATAAAAGGTAGTGAGATAAATATCATTGCCACCGCTACTCCCGTGCGGGTGAAAGATACCTTAATTCCCAGTGGTGCTAGTAGCGAACCTATCCAGCCATTATCGCTGTAAACTGTTGCCAGAGTTAGCCCTGCTACCGCAGTTGGTAGTGCAAAGGGTAAATCCACTGTGGCATCAATCAAGCGTTTGAAGGGAAAGTCGTAACGAACCAGAACCCAAGCGATTAGAGTTCCAAAAATGCCATTTAGTAAGGCAGCAAATATTGCTGTAACAAAAGTGACATTATATGTAGCTAATGCGATTTCACTGGTTGCGATCGCCCAAAATCTTGCTGGAGGTTCCGTACTCGCTTTCAGGAACATCGCAGCTATGGGGATAAACAACATCACTGTCAGGTATCCTATAGTGATTCGCCAAGTCCACGGAACTTGCCCCAATCTCTTCCAGAATGGCGTTTTGCGTTCAACTTCCACAGAAGGAGATACAGTCGTCATAGTCAAAAATTCAAAATTTTAATTTCAAAAAAAGTTTTTTGCCAGTGGTCAGTTGTTTTTTATACTGACCACCGACCATTGACTAATGACTAATTACCGTTTAGTTTGGGCTTGAATCTTATCAAACACGCCCCCATCTGCGAAGAACTTCTTGTCAATCGCGCTCCAACCGCCTAAATCTGCAACTGTACCCAGAGTTTTCAGCTTGGGAAATTTGTCTGTGACTTCCTTGTTTTGAGCTAAAGTCTCATCCACAGGACGGAATCCCAATTTAACAAACTCTTGCTGTGCTTCTGGGCTATAAAGGTATTTCACAAAACCTTCAGCAACTTCGCGGGTTCCGTGCTTATCGACATTTTTATCTACCACAGCGATCGGATTGTCAATGGATATATTCACATCGGGAACGACATAATCAACCTTCTCGCCCTTTTGCTGTGCCAAAATAACTTCGTTTTCGTAGTTGATTAAGACATCTCCCTGCCCTTGCTTGGCAAATGTATCAGTAGCTTCCCGCGCATCTTTAGGCAAGATTGGCACATTTTTGTAAACTTTAGTCACAAATTCAGTAGCTTTAGCCTCATCGCCACCTGTTTTAATTACAGAATCCCATAGTGCTAAGAAATTCCACTTAGCACCGCCAGAAGTTTTGGGGTTAGCAGTAATCAATTTCACACCGTCTTTGGCTAAATCTTGCCAGTTCTTGATGCCTTTAGGATTGCCGGAACGAGTGACTATTGCTGCAACAGATTTGGAAACAATACCATTGTTGGGAACTTCCTTCTCCCATCCTGGTTGAATCAATCCAGCCTTCTCAATCTTTGTGGTGTCTCCAGCTAGTGCCAAGTGAACAACATCTGCTTCCAAACCATCGATAACAGCACGAGTTTGGGAACCAGATCCGCCATAGCTTTGCTTGAAGGTAACAGTTTGGTTATGATCTTTCTTCCACTGTTCTACAAACTTAGGAATAATTGCTTCGTGAGCTGCTTTGGTGACAGCAAAGGAAACGAGGGTTAGTTCAATATTATCCTTGCTTGCAGCAACAGGACTAGCTGTAGGGGTTTCAGAGGAAGAATTACTTCCAGTTCCACCAGAGCAGGCGGCAAGCGCCATACTCAATAAAGTACCTACTAAAAAGAGCGATACAAAGCTTTTGAGCGAATTTAGTCTGAACCGATAGGTTCTATGTTCAGCAATCGCTTGTAATCTTTTCAGTGGGCGTTGCCACAAACTCATTCTATTTCCTCCACTATATCTACGGATAATTGATGGTAATACAGTTATATAGTGTTTATCATACTGGATGATTCCATCTATCTAGTTGCAAACACCAAAAAACCTCACATTCTTTATCAAGAATATGGTGATTCTACCAGTTTTGTGAGCAATTACAATGCTTTTACTTTCAACTATTTAACCCTCGTGTCGATGGATACTCCAGTTTCCAACCTGGGCGAAGCTATCAGTAGGTCGTTTGCAGGGTGATTAGCGTTTAGCAGTGTTATCGGGGATAGACTTGGAGTTAACTGTTGCTCAGGTGTTTGGTTGGCTAAAAATGAGCAGTTAGAGAAACCTTAGTAAAATTGACGACTATCGTCTCCAATATTACACTAGATATTGAGTGATAAGTTTTTAGATATGAAATCCTACACCGACATATACAACGACTATTTGGCTAATGTTTATCCCTGTGCAGAGGAGGAATATTCTTGGTATAAAGAAGCTGGAAATTTAAGAGATGCTGTCGAAAAAGCTTTTCTTAGTAGAAACAAAAACGGAGAAGTTGAAAACCATCAAGCTGGTTATGGTATTCCCAAGTGTTTACCTTTAGCGGCTGAGATTGCCTTAGAACATTTTGATGCTGAGTGTATTACTGGTTTTGACAATTTTAAAACTATTGATCAATTTGTTCGCTCTGTTAGAAAGGAAGTTAAAGGCTTTGGTGAATTAGCCAATTATGATGTGACAATGCGTATTGCTCACTATGTGGGTTGTGGAGAACTTCAGGTAGTCTATCTTCATGCAGGTGTTAAGACTGGATGTCGCGCTCTAGGTTTGAATGTAAAAAATAGACGTATCATACCTGTAGAATAATTTCCTGTACCCTTTAACCAATTAAGCGGAGATCATCTAGAGAATTTACTTTGCATTTATAAAGAAGTGTTAGCTAATTCTCTAGCCGAAGTAGGTAAAACTTGTATTCGCCCAAAAACAAATTCTTCCTGTATCAGTAAAAACAGTTGCGCTTAAAATGCTAATAATATATGAAAAGTATGAAAAACAAAACCCATCTAGAAAGTTTCTAAATGGGAAAAATTGAGCAATTATTTATTCTTAACTAAATGCATATTTCAGAGGTAATCCGTCCTGAAAAATTAGTAATTCTCCCGGTTGGATTTTTGTCCAAACTTCGTTGTCAGTCAGGGGTGTGGTAGCAATGACAGCGACGCGATCCCGTTCAGTAGTCACCTCCCGAAAATCTACAGTCATGTCTTGGTCAATTAAATGGGCAGCTGCAAAGGGCGCTTGGCGGACAATGTAACTGAGTTTGGTTGAACAATAAGCAAATAAGTGTTCTCCATCTGATAATAAATAATTAAATATACCCAATTTTGCAATTACATCTGTAATTTCTTTCAGTACAGGGTACAGTTCCTTGATGTCAGGCTTACCCTCAGGAAAGCGCGATCGCAATGTTTCTAGCATCATACAGAATGCTTTTTCACTATCAGTGTTACCTACAGCTTGATAAAAGCCTAAATTTTCCGGATCAAAATCTGGCAAATTACCGTTGTGGGCAAACACCCAATATTGACCCCACAATTCTCTGCGGAAAGGATGGCAGTTGTGTAGGGCAACTTCACCCTGAGTAGCTTTGCGGATATGGGCTATGACATGGGTTGAGTGGATGGGATAACTCCGCACCAACTCTGCTACTGGAGAAACAACAGAAGGTTGGGCATCTAAAAACATCCGACATCCCTTTCCTTCAAAGAAAGCAATGCCCCAACCATCGCGATGATCATCCGTTTTTCCTCCCCGTGTAGAAAACCCTTCAAAAGAAAAGCAAATATCCGTTGGAACATTGCAGTTCATTCCGAGCAATTGGCACATGGATGTTGTAGCTCTCAATTTTTCACTAAGGCCTCAGGATCAAGATACTTCAGAATGCTGCATTGATTCTGGAGCGATCGCTTCAATCTTGAAATTTAATCAAATATTTTAAATGCTCCCCTACAATAAAGAATCTGCTTCAAGTTAGCAATGACTATGCCAAAAGATGGTATCGGCGGACATCTGGTGCAGCAGTCACTAAACCTTCGAGTTTGGCTACTCCCGCTTTGAGGTGGGGTGAATCTAGATGAGTATTCAGGGCTTGATCAGAAGTCCACTCCTCTACAAAAGTAAAGTCTGTTGGATCAGACTGGTTTTGCAAAAGTTCATACTTGATCGCACCTGCTTCCTGACGGGTTGGCTCAATCAGTTCCAACAGTACAGCTTTTAGTTCTTCTACTTTGTTAGGCAAAGCTATAAAATGGGCAATTACGCAAATAGTTTGGTTAGTCATTTGTCATTTCTTATTTGTTATTGTTCATGGGGTAGAGAGGATGGAGGGGCGAGGGGAAAGACTTGCTGCTCTGCTGCTGCACCACTCTGCTGTTAACATTTATTAAAACATCTGCTGTAAATATTGCTCATAACCTAGTTCTTCTAGTTTTGCTTGCTTTGCAATTATTGATTCAGATAGGGTTTGGCGATATTGCTGCACTCTTTCTAGCAATTCTGGTTGGCCAGTTGCGAGGATTTGTACTGCTAAAAGTCCGGCATTTTTGGCATTACCGATCGCTACTGTTGCCACAGGAATACCAGCAGGCATCTGTAAAATAGAATACAAAGAATCAACACCTTGTAAGTTACGGGTGGGTACAGGAACACCGATCACAGGAAGTGGAGTTAAAGACGCTACCATTCCAGGCAGATGAGCAGCACCACCGGCACCAGCAATAATCACCTTAATACCGCGTTGGTGTGCAAGTTGAGCATATTGTACCATCCGTTCTGGGGTACGATGAGCAGAAACGATCGCCACTTCGCTCTCAACGCCAAATTCCTCACAAACTGCGATCGCGTCTTTCATAGTGGGCAAATCGGAATCGCTGCCCATGATAATACCGACTAAAGGAGTCATAGAATTTTTGATTTTTGATTTTGGATTAATCGCCGATTGGTTTGAGTCGATGAGGGATATTATTCCCCGCACCTCTCAGTTAGATCCGTGCGTACCCGTTTCCGTGTACACGGCTCCCGATGTTCTCAGCTTGCGCTTTTGCTCATGTGTTTGTAATCGTGGCAACTCTCGTGAATTGCTTCAAGATTATTTTTCTTCCAGTTGCCATGATTTCCATCGATGTGATGCAGGTGAACCCGTTCCTCATCGATGAACTTTAAACCGCAGGAAGCACATCTATGGCTTTGCTTCTTAAGGGCAATAGAAGTTTCGCCGTCGTAGAGCTTACTTTTACGTTCGCTCCAGTAGGCTGTATCTCCGTCATAGGGGGATTTTGTTCCCTGAACCATGACGTGTTTATTTTCGGAGTAGGAAACTGCTGGGAATGCTTTTTTAACTAACTCTTTGCTAGTGTGGCGTAATTGCTTGGTTTCCTTGTTAAATACCGTGCAGGCTCTGTGGTTCATGAGCCAAAGTGATAACTTTGACCCGTCCATCTTGCAGAACTTATGGTAGTTTCTCCACCCTCTAACTACTGGGGCTAATTTCTCAGCCTTTGTGGTAGCGCCATAATTCGAGTTGTTGACGATGTGTTTTACTTTCTTACGGAACGCTTTGAAGTTGTCCACTGAGGGAGTACTTTTAAACTTTCCATTGCTTTGCACTTTGAAATGCCAACCGAGGAAATCAAACCCATCTGTCGCGGCGGTAACTTTGGTTTTCTTTTGGCTTACATTCATTCCGCGTTTGCGGAGAAACTCGCTGATTCTTTCAAGTATCTCTGTTGCGTCATCTTTGGGTCGGAGTATAATAACCATGTCATCCGCGTAGCGGATTGATGGCTCTCTGATATCCTTGGTTGAGGTTTTATCAGTGATTCTGTGTTTTAGGTTTGCGTGATGTCTGTGTATACTCTCAATCCCGTTGAGTGCGATATTTGCTAGTAATGGGCTAACCACTCCACCTTGTGGTGTACCCTGTTCGGGAAATTCTGGGTTGACTCCAGCCTTGAGGCATCGGAATATTCCGAGTTTTAAGCCTTTAGGGGCAATGAGTTCGTCCATTATTGCCGTGTGGTTAATCCGGTCGAAGCACTTTTCGATATCGAGTTCGATTACTCGTTTTTCTATTCCGTTGGAACTAGAATTAAGGTTTCCAAAGATGTACCGTTGTGCATCATGGGCAGAGCGCCCAGTTCTGAACCCGTAGCTCCTGGCGTGGAAAGTGGCTTCATGCGCTGGTTCGAGTGCGTATTTTGCGAGGCATTGCCAGGCTCTATCCGCGATGGTAGGTATTTTAAGCATTCTGGTAGTCCCATCCTTCTTGGGGATGGGGATTTCCCGTAGTCCTTGATGCTTCCAGTTTCCACTATTCATTTTCAGTAGTTCTTCAAGGTTGAAGCGTTCTATGAATGAAAGGGATTTCTTACCATCAATACCAGCCGTCTTTTTACCAGCATTTAGCTGAGATACAAGTCTAATTGCAAGAAATCGAGCCGAGGTTGATTTTAGAATAAGCTTTTGGAGTAACCGCGCTTTCCGCTTGTCTCCAACTTGAACAGCTTTAAATACGCGCTTTTGAAGGCGGAAAAGATTTCGGCGGAATTTCTTCCACGGTAAGGCTTTCCAAGATTCACTAGTTTTATAACTGTGTCTAATCATTTTCTCTTCTGGAGTTTGTATTTTTCTGAACACCTCGCAACAATTACGTTGCGTCCTACCCGACTCAAAGGATTTCCGTATCCCGTCTTACCTACCTGGGGTTCGACTTCCCCAAGACCTTTGACTCGTTTTTATTCGTTCCCTCGGAGAGATTGATTGTTCCTTTAGATGTAGCCAATTCACCTACTGGATTCCCTAGACTCTTTGCCGATATTATGAAATTATTCGGCGGGAATGAACTCCAGTGAGGTCAGGGGTTTTTGTGTTGCGTCCTGCCTTTTTATAAGATGCTTTTATAGGCTCTGTTTCATCATGGGAACTCCCTGTTAGCGCCAGTGTCAGCCCGCAACGGCTGTCTGATTGCACCCTGTTCCCAGCTTCACTCTACAAGAACCGAGCTTGTTCGGTGTGGGCAGGTAAGGAGTCAATTCTGAGTCTGAATGGCAAGACTTGCACTTGCATCTGACCGAGAGTTCAGCCTTTAATGACAGTGATCTGCTGTCGGGCTGGCTTAGTTATGTACGGGCTGGATACCGTGATTCACTAAGCAACGAATCGCACTTTCATCTAAAATCGGATGAGATTTAGCTTTCTTTTCACCAGTGTGATGATTCAAGCAACACAAAGTCCCGTAGACATTATCAATGCTAGAGTGCCTGGTTACAAAAATTTGCAGATGCTCTTGGTTAATCAAGAGGGCATAATTGAGCAAATCTTGCCAATGGCTACACTAGGAGTACACAGCCGTGCGCCTCTACTAGATGTAGCAGGTGACTGGATTTCTCTAGGTGGCGTTGATTTGCAAATTAACGGTGCTTTAGGTTTGGCATTTCCCGATTTGACAGTTGAAAATGCTCACTTGTTGG
Source organism: Nostoc sp. (assembly GCF_036917275.1). Classification (GTDB taxonomy): domain Bacteria; phylum Cyanobacteriota; class Cyanobacteriia; order Cyanobacteriales; family Nostocaceae; genus Nostoc. The sequence continues at coordinate 132,877 of NZ_JBALDF010000056.1, read as the reverse complement.
TGAAAATCTCACAATTTTTGTGGGATGCTGGAATAGATGGATTTTTACCGACACTTGTAACAACTTCGGTAGAAAATATTCAGCGATCGCTTGCTATTATTGCTGAGGTTCTCCTTAGTCAGCAAGCAGGTGCCAAGATTCTGGGAGTACATCTAGAAGGCCCATTTTTAAATTTCCAAAAGCGCGGCGCACACCCAGCAGAGTACCTGTTACCTCTAACAATTGACGAGGTAAAGCGGGTTTTGGCTGATTATGCCCATATTGTGAAAGTGATCACCTTAGCGCCGGAGTTAGATCCCACTGGTGAAGTAATTCCATATTTGCGTTCTTTGGGGATTACTGTCAGTTTAGGGCATTCTCAAGCAACAGCTGCCCAAGCGCAACGTGCCTTTGATCAGGGTGCAACGATGGTAACTCATGCTTTCAACACTATGCCAGGATTACATCACCGCGAACCAGGATTATTAGGGGCAGCAATTATTCATCCTGATGTAATGTGTAGTTTTATTGCTGATGGGAAACACGTTTCACCCACGATGCTGCAAATTTTACTTCGCGCTAGCTATGAAGAAAAAGGGTTATTTCTTGTCAGCGATGCCCTTGCACCTTTGGGGCTACCCGATGGCGTGTATCCTTGGGATAGTCGGCAAATTGAAGTTAAAAACGGTACAGCACAACTAGCGGATGGCACTTTGTCTGGGACGACTTTACCCTTATTGGTGGGAGTGCAGAATTTGATGAAGTGGGGAATTTGTGACGTAGAAAGTGCGATCGCTTTAGCTACTAATGCACCTAGACAAGCGATTGGTTTACCAGGAATTGCCAAGAGTCAACCCGCTAATTTATTACGCTGGCATTGGGATGAAACTACAAAAGAATTAACTTGGGAACGTGCTATCACCGCAGATATGGGTATATCTTAAGTAATCCATATCAGATTAACTTTGTCTTCCTTCATCCCCACACGTACTATAAATTCATGTCCATCATCAGCAAAACTCAGCTTCCACAAATAGGTCTGAGTTTCTCCTTGTTTGAGATGACCGAAATAAGTAGTTGTATAACCCTCAGACATGCGTGGAATTAGCGGGGAGCTAACTTGGTCAAATATTTGTTTGGTAATATCTCTTCTGTACTCTAAATCACCTACCGTAAGAAAAAGTTCGTAATTTCCCGCCGCAGTGGCAGCCAAAATAGTCTGCAAATAATTAATCACGTTTTCAGGGGGATTTGTCGAATTCATATATCATCCTCCTATGTCTAGTGTGATTTAGAGATCAGGTGTTGACTAACAATATAAGTACATGATACTTGATTTATTGAACTTTAAAGATCGCACCATCGTTTATTAACGGGGTAATCTTGTTTAAAATCCTTTAGACCACTGGCTTTTGCGTCTGTTACTCCTGCTTATGGGGAAAAAAAATTTCCCACCACAGCGTAGCTTGGTGGGAAAGTGTCAATAAACTATGCAGGGCTAGGTTGAGTTCGGCTTTGAAGTAGTTGGATAATTGCAGCTTTTTCTAAGATTCCAACTAGAACGCCATTCTCACGAATTACGGGAAGCACAGATAGCTTTTGTTGTTCGAGTAACTGCATGGCTTCCAGCAGAGGTTGATCGGATTGGACTGTGGTAGATTCGGTAATTGGTCGCATGACTTCTTTGACTTGAGTTTCTGACCACAATGCTGTTGGGATGGTTCGTAAATTATCAACAGCGATCGCACCTACTAATTGTCCATGATCATCAGTCACTAAAAACCGATGCCAGTTTTGCCCACTTATGACTCGCTCATCGGCAAACTCTCTCAGGGTAAGATTAGCAGATACAATTGGGCTATCGAGAGTTACAGCATCTTCAGCGGTCAAACCTGTGAGTTTTTCTTGCACTCTGGCAAATTGAGCCGCATTACCAGCATTTTGCAACAAGAAGAAGCCAATTAACAAATTCCACAAGTTACCGAAGCTGCCAAATAATAGTAGGGGAAGTACACCAGAAAGAACTGCTACCCAACCAAAGATTTGCCCAACTCGACTAGCAAAGGTCACACCTTTATAAGGATTACCTGTAATCTTCCAAACGATAGCTTTCAGTATATTTCCGCCATCTAAGGGCAAGCCAGGAATAAGATTGAACAGGGCTAATGCCAAGTTAACAGAAGCTAGAACACCAAGAATTGCCGCTAACGGCCCTGATGCAGCAGTAGTAACACCAATCACTGTAACGATACCGCATAGTATGAAGCTAACTAACGGGCCTGCGATTGCTACCCAGAAAGCTTCACCTGGGGTTTTTGACTCTTTTTCTAAGCTAGCCAAACCGCCAAATATAAACAGTGTGATGGATTTAACATCAATTCCCTGACGAATCGCAACGAAACTATGGCCTAATTCATGGGCGACGACAGAGGCAAATAACATCAGCGCTGTCATCAATCCTAATAGTAAAGCTAATCCCGCAGACAATTGGGGAAATTGCGCCGCCAGTCCACTGCTATAGCTCCAAGTTACTAAGCCCAGAACTAAAAACCACGACGGATGGATATAGAAGGGAATTCCGAAGAGATTACCAACGCGAATTGTGCCATTCATGTCGTTCACCTTTGATTTCAGCTTCGAGAGGTTTGCTTTCATCCTTCTCGATGTCTTTAGTGTAACGAAAGGTTAAGAGATTTTAATCTTGATGACGGTAGTGGTGTCCGTCGGTAAAGGTGCGGTTATTGGGAATATTGCGAACAAGAGTAATGACATCTTCAAGCGTTTACTAGAGAACTAGGAGATAAACAAGATAAACTCTAATAATCGCTAAGTACAATTTTACATAGAAGCATAGCGTTTTTAATGTAGGGGAACGCATTAACAATGTAAGCCAACGCATTAACAATGTAAGCCAACGCATTAACAATGCAAGCCAACGCAATAACAATGCAAGCCAACGCAATAACAATGCAAGCCAACGCATTAACAATGTAAGCCAACGCATTAACAATGTAAGCCAACGCATTAACAATGTAAGCCAACGCATTAGCATTGCAGGGTATTGTCTTTGATTAATTTGCTATGAATTACTGAAATGCTGTACTAAGAACTATGGGATATTGAAGTGAACTCTAGTAAATCAGATATATCTTCTAGTAATGAAAGCTTTAGTAAAACGCGGCGCTACAAAGGAGAAGATAGCAGCAGTCACACTTCGTACCATCACCAAAAAGGGCAGGGATTATCCCCAGGCTTAGTATCACGCTCAAGAAAATGGGTACAAGAAAAGCAAGTATATTTCCAAATAACTCTGACTATCTCTCGATCGCTACATCAGGGAGGCGACTCCACTCATTCCAAGAGCCATCATAATTCCGAACATTCGGATAACCCAATAAATACTTCAAGACAAACCAGATGTATCCAGAACGCGCACCGATAGTACAGTAGGGGAATACTTCTTTATCAGCTGTAATGCCATGACTATTATAAAGATTTTTCAGGTCGTTAAATGATTTAAAAGTTCCATCCTCATTGAGAATTAAGATATGCTCAAGATGCACTGCACCTGGAATATGTCCAGTGAGTTCACCTGCTTTTGGTGGCTGATTGAAAAACCACTCACCACAATATTCTTGAAGTGTTCGGACATCCAACAATACGCTTTGGCGTAGCCCGTTGTAGACATCGCTTCTACCAATCGATGCCTGAACTTCATTATGTAATACTCGCAGATGAGCATCAGGAGTTTTGGCATGGTAATCAGTGTTAGCAAAGGTGGATAACTCAGTTGCCAGTGGACAAGCTTCTGACTTCCATTTCTGGTAGCCACCATTGAGAACTCGGACATTCTCATGCCCAAAGACTTTTAATAACCAGAAAATCCAGGCTCCTGTTCCAGGATAACTACCATAGGCAATCACTGTTGTGTCATTGGTGATGCCTGAACGTGCCATCAACTTCTCAAAAGCTTGTGCATCCCAATTCATCTTCAAATCAGGCAATAGTAAGTCTGTAAATATGTTCCAGAAGACAGCACCAGGAATGTGAGCATTTTTGTACGGCTCTGGACTCATATCTACTTCGATAATGCGAACGTTTGGATCGCTGAGATGATTTGCTAGCCACTGGGTATCAACGAGAACGGATGAATCAGCGTATTGAGACATTTAATATTTCTCCTGTAATATGGCTAAAAGAATTGAAAGTTGTGTTTCCTTTTCGGATTTAGTCTTAGTTGTGGTTAGGAAATACGATGTGTGATGTCCGATGTACTAGGGTTGTAGAAATAGAGAATAAGGAAAAGCCGATAAGTGGGTGGAAGACTGCTAAAGGAAAAGAAGTCTTCAAGTGAATTGTGAGAAATTGCAGTCCCAGCAGTACTGGTATACTTGCTGTAAGGCTCTGGACTCTTGAGGGAAAGGGAATCAAAAACACCCATATCAATAAAATTAGTGAGAGTCCGCTATATCCTCGCACGAGCCAAATATGTAGGTTCCACCAATCAGAGTTGTAAAAGTAAGCTAATCCAACACTCAATACTTGGGTTGCTAAACAGAGATTGAAAAACACTGCTACGATTAAAAAACTAATTTGAATCCAGCGCCCGGATATCTGTGTGTGATCAATGCCAGAATTTACAGTCATGGTAAAGTAATCCAAAAAAAGCAAACAAAGGATTTGACTTGATTAGGACTTACGCAAAAATTGCCAAAAAGCTTAATTTATCGAACCGCCAAGACGCCAAGAACGCCAAGAATCGTAGAGTGTGCGTAAGTCCTATTGATGTGACTAAAGCTAAGATAAGTCTGGTTGCTATACTGCGCCTAGACCTCGAAAGGGTACACTTTGCCAATCATGATTGCCTTACAAGCTCTATTTCATGCAATTGCTCAAGCTAAAGATGAACAGACGTTGCGATCGCACATATCCGCAGAAATGAGTCAGTATTTTTCAGCTACACGAGGTGGGCTATTTTTCTTTGCTCAAATTTCTCTAGTTGACAGCAAGCTCCAAAAAGCAATGCAAATTGCATTATCACCCCAACACAATCCAGTTGCACGCTACTTACTAGAACACCATGCCCCTGTTCATGAAGCTTTGGTAGTAGAACCTAAGACGTGGAAGTTGATTTGTCCTCGTGCTGATCACTGGCACGTTATGGCAGGGCCGATTGTCAGTAATGGTCAGTTAGTAGGCGTGGTAGGTTTTACCCGTAAGCAAGGAATGCCTGCATTTGACTCACAAAATCTTATAGATTTGAGTGCGCTTTGTCTGCACGTTTCGACTTGGGTAGCAACGGTGAGATTACAACAACCACTATTACAGACAAAGCGTTTAACGCCTCGTGAAATGCAAATTGCTGACTTGGTGGCTGAAGGACAAACCAATGCAGAAATTAGTGCTGAACTTTGGATTACTGAAAACTCTGTCAAGCAAGCCTTAAAAAGGATGTTTCGCAAGCTTGAGGTTTCATCACGGACTCAGATGGTTGCAAAGCTTTCCACAGTTTCAAAATAGATATTGCTGAATCAAGAGATGATTCTTATGGGGTGGGCATCCTGCCATTAATGTCAAGTGGTTAAAACTCAAGGATTTCGCAGACAATGGGCGATCGCAGTTCCTAGAGGATTAGCCTTGCCTTTTTTACTACTGCGAATTTGCCAATAGATTCTAATGCGGCTAAACCCGGACAATTTTTTTACCACACAAAAAGAATCTCAATCTAGGTGCGTAGCGTTATACAAGTATTCGGGTGGCCGCCTAGATAGGTACAAAATGGAACACGTTGTAATGGCTTATACCATTTATTTGTGAAGCTGCGCCAAATCTCTTAATTAATTATTTCTTGGCGTACTTGGCGCTCTTGGCGGTTCGTTCTTTATTTCTTGCACTATAGGCGCATCTTCATCCAGAATTGGTATTAGGCATCCACCTATGCTGCAACTGTCTCCATCTGCTGAGAACTTTTGTGCAACATTGCACCAATTATATCAGCAGGAACAGGACGACTAAAGTAGAAACCCTGACCTTCATCACATTCCCGCATTTGCAGGTATTCAAGCTGTTCTTGAGTTTCCACACCCTCTGCCGTGATCTTCAACCGGAGGCTCTTTGCTAAGGCAATGATCGCATCGGTGACGGCGGCGCTATCAGGATTAAATATGACATCCTGCACAAATGACTGATCAATCTTGAGCATGTTCACAGGAAAACGCTTTAAGTAGTTCAATGAGGAATAACCCGTGCCAAAGTCGTCTAGAGCCAACCATATACCCAGTTCTCGTAATTGCTTTAAAGTTTTAACAGATCGCTCAATGTCACCCATCAAGAAGCTTTCTGTCACTTCCAGTTCCAGGTAAGATGCTTGGAGTCCATTCTCCTCAAGAATCTGGCTGATGATCTCAACTAGATTTGGTTGTTCAAATTGTCGAGCTGACAAATTCACAGATATCCGAATTGGGGTAAATCCAGCAAGCTGCCAAGCACGGTTTTGGGCGCAAGCAGTTCGTAAGACCCATTCGCCAATTGGTACGATCAAACCATTGGCTTCTGCAATGGGAATAAACTTTACTGGAGAAATCCAACCGAACGTAGGATGCTGCCAGCGAACTAACGCTTCCATAGCTGTAACTTGTCCACTCTGTAAATCAATTATAGGTTGATAATAAACCAGCATTTCATTGCGCCCAAGCGCTCCATGTAATTCATTTTCTAAAGTCAGTCGCTCCTGCAACTGAGCATTAATTTCTGGCGAATAGAATTGGTATTGGCTACGCCCTTGCTGCTTCGCCTGATACAGTGCTATGTGAGCCTGTTGCAAGAGTTTATCTACACTATTAGGATCATTTAAGTCATTAATTGTGATACCAATGCTAGCGGTGAGATGAATCGAGTTACCCTTTATAAAAAAGGGTTTGCTCAGGGTACTCAAAAGCATCTGAGATAACTTAATCATATTTTCAAAAGAATGAATGTTAATGCGGGCAAGGGCAAATTCATCTCCACTTAAATGGGCAAGAATATCCGTTTGCGCCATGCAGGTTGATAACCTATAAGCAACTGCTCTTAACAACAAATTTGTTGTCTCATGCTCTAACCCATGACTAATATCGGTGAAATCATCAATAGCCAGGAAAAAGATAGCTACAAGGCGCTGGTTGTTTTCAGGTTGAGATAGAGTTTGATAGAGGCGATCGCGAAATAAATCACGATTGGGCAATCCAGTTAGATCATCATAATTAGTGATGTAGTGAATTAACTCATCTAATTTGTGAAGAGTTTGTGAGGTATCCGCCATCAAGGTACCCGCTTCATCAACAAATTCTGTAGGCAGTTCAGGTAGTGTTTTGGTATTCAGATAGTTTTGCAATGCAGCAGATGTCAAAATGACTGGTTTGAGGAGATAGTGTAGGGCGTAGAGAGTGGCAGCCGTACCCGCTAAGGTAGCCAACAGAGCAATGATCATAACTCGCACCGCCATCTCCAAGGAATAGGAGTTTGAGATGATGAAACTCAAGAGTAAGGTCAGAAGTGGTACATGAGTGCCCAAAAATGCCACCAACATGATTTTAGCTGTGTAACTTTTCTTGAGCCATCCGAAATGAGCTAGGAATGAATACAAGTAGAGCTTGTGATCGAGTTTCATAAATTCTGTTTGATAGTTGGCGAATTAGTTCCGAGCTATCCTGGCAAAAGAGTATTTTTGATTCGCAATCCAGTAGAATTAGCTCTCATGGAACCCAACCCTCATCAGGTTATATATTATGCTTCCCAACATAGGTTTATACTTAATATCTATAACGATAAAGTTTCTGTAAAACTTATTCCACAAACAATTCCAAAATCAAAGTTTAATTGTATTAATTGTTACGATAATAGTAGTGATCAGTTGATTTAAATGTGATGTGAGAGCAAAATTAAGGACAGATAAACACTGATGCATGTGAGTGTTTACCCGTAGTTTAAGTTCACTAATTTAGATTTATGCAAGAGGTCTAAGAGAGGGAAAGCTTATTCGTTGGGTTAGATTTCTGAGATTTTGATATTAGTAATAATACTTTTCAAACATCCTTTAAGGGACTTTCAAAGCCTCTAAACCTCAAATTTTGAGTGTTTGTACTCAAAATGGCTATGCGATGTCTACGACGGGCTACGCCTACGCTCTATTTTTCACTGTACTTTAGATATAAAAGGGTAATTGCACGTTGTCAATTAGCATGGAAATCGAACCGCAGAGGCGCAGAGGACACGGAGAAAGAGATTAAGAGGGAGCGATCGCTGCTAAAGTTTGAACTACAACTGTTGTGTGGCATTAATTTGGTGTGATTTTGTGAAAGGGTGCGATCGCGTAGCGCTATGCTTCTTTTAAGAACCTGGCATAATTTCCCCGAACCCTCATTGTATCGGGATGACCTACACCTAAAGTCTGTTCGCAAATTGCTAAAGCTTGCTGAAACAAGGTTTCGGCTTCGCTGTAGCGTTCTGTAAAATGATAAAGTTCTGCGAGATTGTTCAGGATAGTGGCGACAGCGGGGTGTTTTTCTCCCAACAGGCGTTTACTCAGTTCTAAACCTTGCTGATACAGCATTTCTGCTTTACTGTAGAGTCCTGTAGAACGATAGAGTTTTGCAAGATTGTTCAGGCTAGTGGCGACATCGGGATGTTCTTCTCCCAACAGGCGTTTACTCAGTTCTAAAGCTTGCTCAAACAGGGGTTCGGCTTCGCTGTAGCGTCCTGTAGAAACGTAGAGTTCTGCCAGATTATTCAAGCTAGTGGCGACATTGGGATGTTCTTCTCCCAACAGGCGTTTACTCAGTTCTAAAGCTTGTTTAAACAGGGGTTCGGCTTTATTGTAGCATTGTGTAAAACCGTAGAGTAATGCAAGATTGTTCAGGTTAGTGGCGACATCAGGATGTTCTTCTCCTAGCAAACGTCTGTTCAGTTCTAAAGCTTGTTTAAACAGTACTTCTGCTTTGCTGTAACGTCCTGTCAAACGGTAGAGTTCTGCAATATTGTTCAGGCTAGCAGCAACATCAGTATGTTCTTCTCCCAACAGACGTTTTCTTAATTCTAAAGCTTGCCCAAATAGGGGTTCAGCTTCGTTGTAACGTCCTGTAGAAACGTAGAGTCCTGCGAGATTGTTCAGGCTAGTAGCGACATGGGGATGTTCTAAACCAAGACGATTTTTAGTGAATTTTTCACACAGTTGTAACCAAGGTTCTGCTTGCTGATAAAGTCCTTGACCCTCATAAAACCAGCCTAAGCTTGTGAAAGGCCAAATTAAATCCTCGTCGCTGAGATATTGTGATAGGTGGATTGCAACTTCTGCAATGTGGGAGATAAAGGGAGTGAGGTTGAGAATATCTTCACGGTTAGGCTGTGGAGGAATTTGCTTTGCGACCTCTAGCATAAGCGCTGCAAAGATTGTTTTTAGCTTATCCGCCTCACTTGACTCATCCAACTTCATTTGGAAAAATTGCCGAATCAGTGGATGTAGACGATAAATTCCTTTACTTTGCCATTGGATTAAATGCAGTTTCCGCAACTGGGCTATAGCTTTTTCCCAGAGTTCTTGTTCATCATCATCTTCTATCGTCTCCACTAATAACGGAATATCAGCCAAAGCATACAAACTCAGCCTACAGCCTAAGCGTTGTGCATTTTCATCCAACTGTTCCCAACTCAATCCAAAAGCTTCAGCCACACCATATTCATAATGCATCAATTGGTTAGTCTTGGCTATTGCTTCGTGTTCCAGTCGCTTTTTTTCTAGCCGCTTCAGCAGTGTTTCCAGAGACAAATCTGGCATTGTATCCAGATATCGCCCCACCAACTCTAACGCCAAAGGCAAATATCCCAAGAATTTACAAATTTCTCTCGCAACCCAAGGTTCGCTTTTAAGTCGTTCTCTATCAACCAGCGATTTTAATAATTTCATCGCCGCTAATGGTTTGAGAACACCCAAACGTAATTGCGGCAAAGTTCTGTCAAATTTCTCGCGCGTTGTCAGCAATACTTTAAACCGGGGTGATTCTGGGGGTAGATAAGGCTGAACCTGTTTTTTGTAGTCGGTGACATTATCAAACACCAGCAGCACTTCACCTTGTTGCCAATTCTGCCAGCAGTATCTCAGTCTATCTGCTGATTCCCAGTCGTCCGGTGTAATTCTGTTGAATTTTAATTCAAAAAATCTGAGAATCTGAATTCCCACATCAGTACTCTGTGCAGATAACCAGCAAACCCCACCTTGATAATTCTGTAAATGCTGTTTGGCGTATTGGGTAGCCAGTTCAGTTTTGCCAACTCCACCCATACCCGCCACAGCCACAATCGCAACTTGCCAAGATGTTTGTAATGAGGAGTGCAGGTTTTCTAGTTCCGCCTCACGCCCCACAAATTTTTCAAATGGAATAGCAGGGGGAATATTGTGATGAATTTCTTTTATTGTGGGGTGGATATCTTGCCCGCCATTATATTTCCTTGTCAGGCAAGCCCGTAACTTTTCTAGCTTACCCCGGCTTTCAGAATTGGCTAACTCAGGATAACTCTGGGCGAATTTGTCATAAACCTCAGTCATCCGCTTTTTCAATGCAGCCGCACTAATATTCAACTCGTTGGCAAGTTTTGCCTCACTCTTCCCTGAGTTTTCAGTCTTCAATCGCTCAACAAAAGCTGCCGTTTGCTCTGGGGATAAGCTATTAGTAGCAGCTTCGTTGGCTAGAAAATCAGCCCATTGCATAGACAGCTTGTGAGATTTCTTCTCGATTCTACTTAATTTCTACCTTCTCTCTACTTTGTCTCCATTTCTAGGGAATCTCCTCTTCTTCTGGCAGAAATACCATTTGCATAGAAACATTTAGAAGAGGTTCAGCCATGAAAACTGCCTTAACAACTCCAGTCAACTCTAATCAAACCACCCAAACTTTGCAATTAATCCCCGCCTCGCCAACATCGGTAGAGAATCCATCTACCTGGATGCGAGATGGATACAGTCCTACTGAAATCATTCTCGCGGCGGCAATTTTAACTTCATTGTCGATTGGGGGAATTGCCTCTATGATTGTGGCGATTACGGGTTTAGTTAAAACTTTAGTACGCCCAACAAGCGAAAAAACTAAGTGAGGGGACTAGCAAAGGCAAATTCTTCGCTTCGTTGCTATCCCGCCTCGGAATCAATTCCGAGACTAATAGCTTAAGTCCATTCAAACGGACTAAATTTTAGTTAATTTGAGTCAGTTTTAACTGACTTATGCTGTTAGCCTGCGATTTGAATCGCAGGCGGGCTGAAGGTATCGCCTGTTACTTGAGACTTTGAGCTTTTGAACCTGAACGTTGAGCCTTTGAACCTCAATGTTGAGCCTTTGAACCTCAATGTTGAGCTTTTGAACCTCAATGTTGAGCTTTTGAACCTCGACGTTGAGCCTTTGAACCTCAATGTTGAGCTTTTGAACCTCGACGTTAAGCTTTTGAACCTCGACGTTGAACCTTTGAACCTCAATGTTGAGCCTTTTTACTCGAACGTTGAGCCTTTTTACTCGAACGTTGCACCTTTTTACTCGAACGTTGCACCTTTTTACTCGAACGTTGAGCCTCTGAACCTCAAATTTGGAATTTGGTACTCGAAACAGCCAGGTAAATACTCTATTTCTCCTGCCTTCTGCCTCCTTATACTAAGGTGACTGATTTAATGCCCACTTCAACCACTGTCCAAAGGAACTTACAACATTCAACCTTTGAACTCCAGGCGCACGGGCGGCGGCGAGTCCATCAACGGCCACTAATGCGGCATATTGCAAGCCCAAGAAACTATCAACTGCTGCATAAGGGCCACCTAAAGTAATAGCTCCAGCAGCATACATTTGACCTTTATCACTACGCATTTCTACTAATTCAAAATTGTTCGCTACAGTCAATCGTCCCAGGTGATTCACTGGGAGGTTGTAATGTTTCACCAAATCTGCTATGAGAGGATTGGCATCTACTTTGGCATCTAGTCCAGTAGCATCAACAATAAAGTCAGCTAGCAGTTTCATTTCCCCAAAGCTTTGCTCTCGGATACGGGTAATAGTCCGGTTTTGGGCATCTCGTTCTACATCCAAAACCTCTCCGAAGGTAATTTGATACCAACCTTCGCTGATGCCTTGGGCAGTAATTTGTTGCCAGTCGTGGCGGTCGGCGGTGGTAGTTCCACCCCAGTCTGCTAGTAAACGCTTGCGTTCATCAGGACTAGCTTTTTCTAACATTGCCCGGAGTTCGCCGCCCCAACAAGCTTTCGGCCAGTTAAAGGGTTGAAATTCGTAATGATTTTTGACGAGGCGCTGGGTATTTTGAAATTTATTGCCTTGGGGTTTAGGCGATCGCATTAAATGCAAAACTGCAATATTCTGATTTCGCTTTCTAGCTTCATAAATCCGTTGAATAATCCGCGAAGCCACAATTCCCCGCCCACGAATCAATACTGTACCACCTCGTTGCTCTAGTTGCTCATAAACATGATCATGGGCTTCATAAGCATTGACGACAGATTTAAAGTCTTGATATTTTTCCCTATAAGCTTGCAAATCTGGGAGAAACTGAATTGCTGGATACCCAGTAGCTAAATGTAAATAACGAGTAACTAAAAAAGCATAATTTCCTGGCCCACGAGAATAAGCTACGCAATACCTGCCATCATCAGTTTTGCGAATTACCCTAACTCGCCCATAGCGATAAATTTGATTCCAGCCAATCCGCTTCGCCTCCCTATCTATGGAATCAAAGACATTACCCGCACGCGGAGTATAAGTTTCTGCAAATGTTGGTTCAGCAAACACTTGCCACAAATACTTGAATGCTGACTTCATCTCTCCCTTGGTGAAATCGTGCCAAGCCTCACGCAAGGCATAACTTGGCCAACCCCAAATATTATCAGGACAAGAGTCAGAATTAGATCGCAGTCTTTCATGTAAGGGAATTTGCGAATTCAAACAAAGGCGCTTGTAACGAGCATAAGGCTCCGCCTCTAATCCCAAAGCTACAATTTTGTCAGCAGGCACACCACTAATTCGCAGCAAATCAGCCCAAAAAAAGCTACCCAGTCCTGCCCCGATCGCTAGATAATCAGATTCATCTACTGGTAAACCCGTAGCATGAAGTGCTTGCACAGCGACTTTTTGGGACTGAAACGCTAATGGCGGGAAATTACTCGCCAAGGGTCTTAGCGGCTGAACGGCAGGCAAACTGGGGTCTGGGAGATTGGTCTTTGCATTGAAGTGAATCGTTGAAGGGGGGGTGGTATCTGGTGCAGAGGCGCTAGCAGCAAATGTCACCATGATCACATAGGGGCCAATTTGCAACGTATCGCCATTAACCAGGACACTGCGGGTTTGTGGTTGACCGTTGACATACACACCGTTAACGCTACCTTGGTCAATCACCACCAAATGGTCTTGTTCCCACTCAATTAGGGCATGATACCGAGAAACTTCGTTACTGTTAAGCAGCATCCTAGAAACCCGCCCTCCCCTGAGTTCAGCAGGTAACCGAGCGAATTCTCGACCAAAAGCGATCGGCATACTCAACATTGGTTCTCGCCGTTCTCCCGTCGCTGGATCTTCCCAACTCAATTTAATTTGTAAGTCATTTGTCATTAGTCATTCCCCTCTGCTCCCCTGGTTACTGAGCGCAGTCGAAGTATGCCCCTCTGCCCTCCTTCTCAACTACCCGGTGCTACTAACACACTCACAGCCGCAGCCAAAGATGTCCCACACCAACGACAGCCAATTTGTAAATTCTCTCCTGGCGAAACTTTATGACATTTGGGGCATTCTAAACCATAAACTCCTGGCAGTGGTGCGGGGGGTGTGGCTGGATAGTGATGATGTCCGTGTACTGGTGGATGGGGTGAGAGCAAAATTGTTGCTGGAATGCTGCCCGTGGAAATGCTAGTAACGTTGAGTTTTATTTGTCCTAAAGAGATATTAGTGCCTTCAGTTAAAGGCATTTCACCTTGGACTAATTGCCGTCCATCGACAATAGGGGGATTTTGCGATCGCAAATTCCTGATATAAAAGCCCTGTTGCTGGTGATGAAAAAAGATTTCAACGTGCAGACCAGAGACAGTAGGGTGACTCAGAACAATATCGCACCGGAGTGGGTCGCGACCGATGCGGACAGTGCCAGGATTTTGACTTGACTGTTGTTCGTAAATGTTCTGAGTTTTATCTTTACCTGCATCGTGCCACTGTAAAGTTAGTGCGTTCATTGTTCTAACTTCATAACTTGTATTTAGCTACTTCAGCTTCTATCTGTGCGATTCCTAACACGATTGAGTCGGTGCAAGCAAGTCTTTAGAAAAAACTTCAACAAGCTTTATTTCGCCGACGCTAATTTATCTGCAATGCGTGTAGTTTCTGGCAGGCGATATTTTGGCGTGCAGCGTAATACATAGTCAATTGCTGTCGGTAAACTAATTCGATGGCCACTGGAGATGTACAGAGGTTTTACTCCGGTGCGCGATCGCAAAACTGCCCCAATAGTTTCACCGTTATATATTAGTGCTTGTGTGCTGCCTTTGGTTTCTGCCAATTCTTCATGCTTACCTATCAACCTCGACTTAGCTACACCAATTGTTGGCATATCTATAAGTAACCCTAGATGGCTAGCTATACCTAATCTGCGGGGATGAGCAATTCCTTGACCATCACACAGGATCATATCTGGTGTTGTTTTAATCTTCTCTAAGGCATCAAGAACGGCTGGAATTTCCCGAAATGAGAGGAACCCAGGAATATAAGGAAAGCTCGTAGGACGGTGTGCTAGGCTTGTCTCGAGCACTTGCAAATCAGGGAAACTCAGGACTGCGACAGCTGCCCGGCTAATTGTTCCATCAGCTTCAAAACCCATATCCACTCCAGCAACGTACTGGATAGGTTCTTGCAGTTGATCCTCAGTAATTACTTGATCGCGCAGCTTTTCTTGGATAACTATGGCTTCTTCCAGCGTTGAAGGCCAAGCATGATCGTGATAAATTTTCATATTTAAAAGTGGAATTAAACTGATTAATATTAATCTTGTTAATTTGGCAAACACAAAAACAAGAGTTTTTGATGTAGATACCGGGAAAATATCTTTATTACAAAAATCTGTGAAATACTATCTTTATACTAGATATTTTAGCCCAGATTACCTTATATATTGCATCATAATGTTACTTCCGGCTGTCAAGAGGGAATCCTGAGAATATCAGTTTAATTTCCTAAATTTTCTCTTTTAGTGGTTATGACACAGCCAAATATTCTAAAACTTGCAAAACAGGGAGATACCCAGGCGATCGCATCTCTGATGAACCGCCATCTATACCCCAAAGGGATCACTGCAAAAGTTGCCTTCAAAGATGCTTGCTTAGAGGTAATCCTAGAATCTGCCCAAGTACCAAATCGGCAAACCTTAGTTGCATTTATTCGCAAAGGTTTAACTGGTTTAGGGGCTGCATCTATTGAAAGAGTGAAAGTTTACGGACAACAAACGGGTGAGGAGTTTCCAGCTTGGAGTAAAGAGTTTGATTTGGGCATAGCAGAAGTTGAAATAGAAACAATAGATGATGAACAGTCTTCTAGTAATTCTCAAACTCTAACTATTTGTATTAACTTAAGTGGTGATACTGCACAAGGATTAACAAACCAAGATTTTGAATTGATTGCCAATCAAATAAGTAGTGATATTTTATCATCCTATACTGAAATTTTTGTCCAAAAAGTAAGTATTAGTAATGGGATTTCTGTGATTACAAAGGAACGTTAGTATTTAATATGCTTCACATATAGGTGCAGACAAAGAGTTTATAATCGAGGTTTTTACAATAAGTATAGTAAATCTAAGTAAATTATAAATATGGGGCTAAAAATGTTATTTTTACCTGTAACTAGGGAACCATGAGATAGAAGATATTTCTCAGATTTTCGGATTTATTGGTTATGACACAGCCGAATATTCAGGAAGTTAGTAAGCAAAAGCTACAAAAGTTTTACTGGCCTTTATGTTTCCTTATCCTAGTTCTTGGTTAAAAGCATTGATTTTGACTCTATTTTTGAGAGTTATTATATTTATAATCAATAATACTGGAAAAATCGGCTATCAGATCGTCTATTTTGTAAACAGTCCAGAATTATTTTTTATATTTACAATACTGTTACTCCTATCTCCAATTCCTATAATTTCTTTTACTCATCACTGCTTACACTTGCTCATTGGTCGATTTATACCAGAAATTCAGGCACCGGAAATAGGTAGAACACAAGGATTCTTACCAGGAATAATGAGTTGGTGGGAAGGATTGTATGCTTGGCTTGTAATTGCGATTTCTACACTGATAACAGCTTTGTTTTCTACAATACTTCTACCATCCATTAATCTTAATTATGTCAGACTAATTGAAGACTACACACAAATACCAAATATTAATAATATAATGTTAATATTGGGGTTTTTCTATATTTCTGGTGGGGCAATAACTTATCAAATTGAATATTTGGTAAGACACAGAATTATATCTACTTATTCTGGCAATAAAGAAATAGATGCAAGTAAATCCACCACTGATTTAAAGGCAGATAAAGAACTAAATAGATTGCGCGGTGAAATGGGTTTACACAAAATGAAATCAAATACTTTCTCAAATAAAGAAGAAATCCCAATCATCAAGAATCAACATAAATATCGTAATTTAAATAAAAATTGGCTGCTTATTTTTTTAATATTTTCAATTGCTGTAGGAATATACTTTTCATCAAAATTTGTAGAGATACCTCCCTTTACCTCTAAAGTTCCAACACAAATCTCATCAAAGTCTGTATTAGTTACACCCTCACCAGTGATTTCCAAATCGCCGACTGTGTTACTTGAAACTGATACATTCCGAGAGGCAGTAAGTAAAGCAATTAATGCAGCTAACCTTACTCAATCAGCAAAATCTCCAGATGAGTGGAAAACAGTTGTAAGTCAGTGGGAAGCTGCGATCGCACTTATGAAAACTGTGCCATCTTCTAGCCCAAATTATATAATAGCCCAGCAAAAAATCATAGAATATCATAAAAATCTGAACTACGCTGAGAAAAATGCCGTCGGTGGCAAGTAATGCGATCGCACCTTAAAGTTAAACTAGAAAAAGCAGTGCGTAGGCATAGCCTGTCGTAGACATCTAGAGAATAATGTTAAGACAGCACGGGCTTTTGTGCCTCTTAAAAAGGAAGAATTAACAGCGATCGCTGAACGGACTGGTAATATCTGGGAAGATAGTATATTCTTCCGTGCCTAGACTTAGCCCAACCTTGCACATATTACAGAGTGTATTCTTATAAACAGGACTGATAATGTTGTGCCGCTTGGGACATATTAAATTGTAGTAGCTTTTCCTCTGGCAACTTGTATCCCAAACTCGGTTTAAAAGGCGAAATATTTAAACTGCGAATAATTTCTGCCGCCACAGCCTTTGCTAGTAAGGGTGGTACAGAGTTACCGACTTGTCTAAATCCGTGCCATTTAGTTACATGAAATCTAAACCAATCGGGGTAAGAATGTAATCTTGCTGCTTCTCTGACTGTGATACAACGGGGCGTAAATGGATGAATCGGTCTAGGAGATGTGAAAGAACCCTTATACTTGTCTGTTCCGGCTCTTAAAGTATTGCAGACACCAGCAGGGTGCAGCTTATAAAAACGACTAATTTTTTCTCTCTCGCCTTGTTGAGTCTCCTGAAAACGTTGAATAGTTTCTGTTGAATGTTTTGTTCTTAAACTTGAAGAAAGTATTTGCAAATCATATTCACGTTTGTAAGAATAATCATCGTTTAGGCATCTGATCCCGCGAAGTATCCGAGCGTAGTTACTAGGCTTTCCGTATTCTGCTGTTACCCAATTTCTCGTTAGTAACTCAGGATATTTTTCTATTTCAGGTAAATCTCCAATTGCATCCCATACTGTAGGACTCAATGGAATGTCAGATATTTTTTTAGAATTTAAATTATTTGGTAATGCTTGTTTAGTAATCGGTTGAGGATATTTCGGTAACTCTAGATCCTCCCTTGCGCCTATGAGAAATAATCTCTCACGGGACTGTGGTACTCCGTAATGTGCAGCGTTGAGAATTTGATAACTTTCTTTTACCTTATAGCCGTAAGTTTTAAACTCGCTAATTAAGGTTTGGAGGATTTGTTTATGTTCGCCAACTGTGATCCCCCGCACATTTTCCATCACAAAAAATTTCGGTTTTAGCTCCAAAACCAGTCGATGAAAGTGAAACACCAAAGAGTTTCGTGGATCATCAATAGCCCGTTTACCAATTAGGGAAAATCCTTGACATGGTGAGCCACAAATTACCACATCAATTTCGCGATCGCCAATTTCAGACCGATTCCTAATTTCTTTCCCGGTTGTCTGTTCAACACTTTTACATAAAACTGAGCAAAAAGGGAAGTTGAACTCATGTGTTGCACAATGGATCGGGTCGATTTCCACGCACGCCAGCACATCAAAGCCAGCTTGCTCAAAGCCAAGAGTCATACCGCCCGCGCCAGCGAACAAATCAACTGCGATCGCTCTTTGTTTTTTCATCTCATAAGCCATGACGCCTCTAAAGGGATTAGGGACTGGGGATTGGGTATTGGGTATTGGGGATTAGAGATTGGGAATTGGGTATTGAGTATTGAGTATCGCGTATTAAATATACAAAATTTTCCCAGTCCCTAATCCCTAGTCCCCAGTCCCTGATAGCATTTGCAAAATTTCTTGAGCAGCGCGATCGCACACCCCAACTTCTCCTAAGCTTTGCCGCATTTCTTCATAATCTAGCAAAGTTTGCTGTCTGCGACGGGGATTGAGTAGCAGTTCCATCGCTGCTTGGATAATATTCTCTGGTGTGGCTTGCTCTTGTAAAAATTCTGGCACAATCGGCTTCATCACTACTAAATTGGGTGGTGATGCAAAGGTTATGGAACCTTTGAGAATGTTACGAGCTATCCAAGCAGTCAGGGAACTGAGGCGGTAAACTACAACTTGCGGCACATTTAACAGAGCCAGTTCCAAGTTGACAGTACCAGATTTACTAATAGCTAAATCAGCCGCCGCAAAAACTTCCTTTTGTCGACCCAATACAACTGTAGCCTGCAAACCATAACGCTCAACAGCCTCTTCAATTGGCTGTCTATAGACTTCCAGAGATAGGGGAATCCAAAAATGAACTTCAGGTAATTTAGCTTGAATAGTTTGGGCGGCTTGAAAAATAATTGGTAAAAGATATTTTAGTTCTTGGTGGCGAGAGGCGGGGAGGAGTGCGATCGCAATCTGTTCTGGTGCAATCCCCAATGTTGCACGAGCTGCTTGGCGACTGGGAGCGTCTTGCATTCCGTCAACCAATGGATGCCCTACCCAAATAACTTTTGCCCCTTGTTCGCGAAAGTAACTGGCTTCTTGTGGGAAGATTGCCAACAGCTTGTCTGTAAAACCAACAATCCTGTTAGTCCTACGGAAATTGACTGACCAAGCCCACTCTTGGGGAGCGATGTAATATACCACAGGCACATCTGGCAGATGCTGTTTCATGTAAGTCCCAATTTTTATATTCGGACTCATGTAATCGATCAGCACCACCAAGTCAGGTGGATTTTGCTTTAGGGAAGCGATCGCCTTACGTTGCACTTGGAGAGTCGGTAAAATATAAGGCAGCCCTTCTTGAATACCCATTGAGCCAATACTACTGGTATTTCCCAATAGAGTTGCCCCAGCCTCTACCATTTTTTCGCCGCCCAATGCCACAATCTCTAATTCCAACCCAATCGCCACAGCTTGACGCTTCAGCGCTGTAATTAGCAGCGACCCTTGTAAATCGCCAGATACTTCGCCAGTGCTGATAAATATCCGCATTTGATAATTGGTAATTAGTGAAAACTTAAAAGTGAGGTAGTGAATAGTTAGGAGTTAGGAGTTAAAAATTTAATTCATCAACTCATAACTCCTAACTTATAATTCACGATTCATCACTCACGCCTTTTTTCCCCTTACCGGGAATCAAGCCACGCCTTCCTGGCATCTGAGAAAGTAGCAGGAAGCGGCGCAGATGCTGCAATTCTTCGCTATCCCCTAACAGTTCCAGTTGTTCCAAGGCATCCTTAAAGGACAAATCAGAACGGTAGAGAATACGGAAGGCTTTTTTCAGCATTTGCAAATCTGCTGAGTCCATACCAGAGCGTTTAAGTCCGACAAGGTTGAGGGTTCGTACCCGCGCCGGATTTCCCTCAACTAGCATATATGGGGCCACATCCCGGTCAATACGTGCCATGCCTCCTACCATTGCCTGTCTACCAATATGTACAAATTGATGGACACCTAAAACCCCACTCAGCCTAGCGCGTGACTCTATATGGACATGACCTGCCAACGCCACAGAGTTAGCAATCACTACCTGGTCTTCAATCACGCAGTTATGAGCCACATGGACATAAGCCATCAGCAGGTTCCCATCACCTATTACCGTCGCTTCACCGGCACCAGTAGCACGGTTAATAGTAACGTACTCACGAATTAAGTTGTTATCACCAATTTTGACCCAGGTTGGTTCTCCCACAAACTTGAGATCCTGAGGTTCCATGCCGATGGCTGCACCTGTAAAAATCTGATTTTGCGCCCCAATTTCACAAGGCCCCTCTAGCACAGCATGAGCGCCGATTATTGTTTCAGGGCCCACTTTGACATGCGCTCCAATCACAGCATAGGCACCGACTTGCACTGTATGGTGGAGTTCCGATTTAGGATGAATTACAGCAGTTGGATGAATTAGCGTTTTCAAGGGTGAATCTCCAGAACTGTCTTGATAAGCCAGCGCCAGACGGGGTTTCTCAGGCAGCGTAGTTACTCTGGTTAAGAGAGTTGTACCTACTGCCGTCCCATCAAGGTGACTGGTAGAGCGTGAAGTATTTCAGTGAACGAAAGTGTCGGGCAAAGCAAGTTAAGTGTGTTTGTGAGTGCGTCTCGTAGAGAGGGCGTCGAAAATCAATAAATTATTCAGATGCTGTTGTGGATTTTTTTTAACTGTTATCCTTTTTCAGGATTCAGTAAGGGCACTTCACGGCTATGCCTATACCACGAAAGCAAACTTTTAGTTAACTAGAGAAAACATTAATTCCCCTTCACAAGCAAGTTGACCGTCAACTTCGGCACGACCTTGCATCTTACCGAAACGACGTTGTTTTACCCATAACAGTTCCAACGTCATTACTAGTTGATCCCCCGGTACGACCTGGCGGCGAAAGCGGACTTTATCGATACCAGCGAAGACGAACAGTCCGTCTTCTTCCGGAGACATTTGAGTCAGGACAATGCCCCCGACTTGCGCCATTGCTTCGACAATTAGCACCCCTGGCATCAGTGGACGTCCAGGGAAATGTCCTTGAAAATGGGGTTCATTGATAGTGACATTTTTAACCCCAACAGCTTTTTTACCTGGAACGTAGTCAATTATTTTATCTATAAGTAAAAATGGGTAGCGGTGGGGTAGCAATTTCTGAATTTCTTCAGATGTGAAACTTGTTTTAATCTCAGAACTGATTGTAGTCTCATTTTTAGCCTGTGGTTCGGTAGATGTGGTTGTATCGATGGTATTCACTTCAGTGAGGATTGACATTGACCGTGTAGTTGATTTTTCATCTGAAAGTTGAGTAGGCAGGCGTATATCCAAAGCT
Organism: Nostoc sp.; assembly: GCF_036917275.1. Taxonomy (GTDB): domain Bacteria; phylum Cyanobacteriota; class Cyanobacteriia; order Cyanobacteriales; family Nostocaceae; genus Nostoc. Next base: position 111,186 of record NZ_JBALDF010000056.1, on the reverse strand, counting down.
TAATAATCCTAGATTTTTGGCTTTAGTTCTACTCCAAAATCTAAAATCGTTCGACTGAGCTTTCGCGCAGCGTCTCGTAGAGAAGCCGAAGTCCTAAATCTAAAATTCTTTGAGCCAGTTGAATGTGTAAATTATGACTAGCTTTATACGCTAAGAAATGAGCACTAGGAAAAGTTCCTAGTAAACTTAAATCTCCTACTAAATCCAAGATTTTATGACGGACTGGCTCATTTGCAAATCTTAATGGTGGATTTAGCCAGCCTTCTGATCCACAAACAAGTGCATTATCCAAACTGCCACCTTTAATTAACCCTGTTTTTTGTAAGTGTTCAATTTGATGCAGTAACCCAAAAGTACGGGCAGGAGCAATTTCCGCAGCAAAGCTAGCAGAAGCTTTTCCTAGTTCAGCACTTAGTGACCAACTATGCCATTGATTACCAATGGCGGGCAGGTCAAAATCAATACCGTAACTAAAGCGGGTTTCTGGTGCTGGGAGGGCACATACAAAGGCATCCCCTTGATAGACCCATATTGGTTCTGTAATAGCCTTGGGAACTTGGTTGTTAACAGGTTGTGATACTAAGCCAACTTGGGCAATGTTGGCTGTCCACACACTTGCTGAACCATCCAAAAGTGGAACTTCTGGGCCATCAATTTCAATCCGGGCATTATCCACACCCATACCAGAAAGTGCTGCCAACAAATGCTCTACCGTGCGAACAGATACCTCACCCTTGCCCAACTGAGTTGAGAGAACAGTGTGACTAACTGCCGCAACTTGGGCTGGAATGATCGGCAAATCTGGTAAATCCACCCGCACAAAGTAGCGTCCACTTCCTGCCTCAGCTGGTAGTATCCGCACCTGGGTACTCACACCGCTATGCAGTCCCACCCCTGTTTGGATGATTTGGGCGGCTAGAGTGTGCTGTTGCATAGTCGAAAAGTCAATATATTTCTTTTAGTATTGTTCATCGTCTGTTTTGGTAAAATCCCTGATATTTCCCTAAAAATGTCATTAATCCCTTTATCGGAACAGTATTGAGGTAAATGTGAAAATTAGCAAGCTAATCCAAAAAAGTTATGAGTTAAGAGTGAGGAGTGAGGAATTAAAACTTATAACTCCTGGGCGCAAGACCTCGCGCCCCTTCTAACTCCTAACTGGTTAAAACCTTTCGCCAATACCGAAATTAATCCGGCTATCACCGTCATCGTTGATACCATAGTCAATCCGAATTGGCCCCAGTGGAGACTGGACGCGAACGCCAAGACCATAGCCGAAACCACTACCATTTTTGTTCAACACTTCAGCTGCCCTAGTATTAGTTCCCAGGTCACTGCCGACATCAAAAAATACTGCGCCGCTGACTACTGAAAAAACTGGGAACCGATACTCAACTGATGCTTGCACATAAGAGCGTCCACTAGCTAATGCTCCTTCTTCATAACCCCGGACGGAGTTGCTACCGCCAAGGGTAAAAGCTTCGTAGGGAGGCAAGTCACCGAAGATGGTTCCTGCTTGCAGGTTAAATGCTAAGGTTTGTGCCCCTTTGCTAAGGCTAATCAGCTTGATGGGTAAATATTGGCTGTAGCTACCCCGGAATCTGGTGAGGAAAATGCTGCCTAGTCCGATAGGAACCGACTGATCAACCCCGAAGCGGAGATAAGAACCGCTAGTGGGTTGCAGCGGGTTATTACGGAGATCGCGCTGTGCCCCCAGTTGCAGCAGTAATAAATCGTCTTGACCGCTGCTAGATAAAGTCAGTGGAATTTCATCACTGGTGCGGATGCCGTTATCATCATTAAATACCGCTCCTGTTTTTCTGAGATTGCCATCAGCATCACGGGCAGAAACTCGTTGATACTGTAAACCCGCTGAAGCAGTCCAGACGGAAGTTTTGTAAGGATTGGCAGACAGGGGACGGGTAAAAGTAACACCACCACCTATACGGAGAATGCGGGGGCGATCCTGAGAACCTGTATTAGTGGGATTATCTGGGTCAAACGTCCTAATATCTTCATCTTTGCCATCAAAAATCAATGAAATGGAACTTCGGCGAAAAATATTTGTTGTGTAAGAAGTCCGGTAGGGATCTCCCGCGATCCAGGGGTCTGTGAACCGTAGGTCAAACAGCAGTTCCCGTTCTCCCACCTGTACTTCTGCCCCCAGCTTTTGGTTTCTACCGTTCAGATTTTGCTGTTGATAGCTTACTGTTCCAAAAAGTCCGCTAGCAGAACTAATCCCTGCCCCAGCTGCAATAGAACCGCTGCTGCGTTCAGCTACATTCACTACTACATCCACCTTGCTGGGGTCACTACCAGGGTCAAGGGACACATTCACATCTTCAAACAGCCCTACTCCATACACGCGCTGTAGGTCTTTTTGCACTGTGTTGCGATTGAATACTTGTCCTGGCTTCAACTCCAATTCTCGTGTAATGATGTAATCCTGTGTGCGTCCCCGAATCGGTTGTCCTTTCTCGTCTGTCTCCTGACCATCTTTATTACGGAACCGGACTCTAATATTTTCTACTACCCCTTCTGCTATTTGCAACGTAACAACTCCGTTTTCAGAGACTTGGGGCGCTCCAATTACGTTGGCTAGCACGTAACCTTGGTCTTGATATCGCTTGTTTAACTGCTTAATGCCTTCTTGCAAGTCACGCAAGTTGAGGATTTTGCCATACTGCTCCCGAAATACTTCATCCACAGTATTAGCTGGTAGTACAGAAGCAACACCAGTGCCAGGATTAGCTTGCACTTCTACTTTGCTCAGAACGGGGTTAGGCTGCACAACAAAGCTCACCCGCACTCCCAAGGGGGTATCTTCTGGCGTTGCCTGGACGTTAGAGAAGAAGCCAGTACCAAAGATGGCGTTAATATCTTCTTGTAGTTGGCTGCGGGTTGTCGTTCGTCCTGGTTGGGTACGAATTACTTTGTAAACTTGGTCTTCTAGTTCTGGTGATAGTTGCCCAGCCTGTGATCTAATTAATACTTCTGATACCAGTACGCGGGGGTCATTGGCTTCTGGGGCTGTGTTGGGTTGAGTATTTCCCGGAGTTGCCGGCGGGTTAATATTCTGCGGACTGGGAATAGCACCTGGGGATGTGTTGGGTTGAGTATTTCCTGGAGTTGTTGGCGGGTTAATATTCTGCGGACTGGGAATAGCACCTGGGGCTGTGTTGGGTTGAGTATTTCCTGGAGTTGTCGGGGGGTTAATAATCTGCGGACTGGGAGTAGCGCCTGGGCGTGGGGCAGGTGTTCTTTGTTGACTAGCTGGGGGGGGAATGTCTGGAGTTGTGGGTAATAAAGGTTCCGTTGTCGGTGGATTGACATTTTCTGGGACTGGAGTGGTTTCAGGAGTTGGGGAAGGCGTTGGTTGTTGAATTTCTGGCGGTGGAATGTCTGGAGCGGGAGATGGCTGTTGAGTAGGGCTAGGATTGATGATTTGAGCGGTTTGTGCAGTTTTTGGCGTTGTGGAGGTTGGTATTATTACCTTTGATGTCGCGATCGCTGCTGGATTGGCAGGGTAAATTGCGACAATGCGGGATTGGAGACCCTCCCCCTCTATAACTCCTGTGGGATTAGGTCGAAATACTAGACTTTTACTAGAGTCACCCTGACCAGTATCCTTTTCTGGCTGCTGATTTTTTTCTAGTGTCAAAACTTCTCTTGTTTGTTTTGAACTGTTGGCGGTTTCTGCATTTGCACTCAATGAACCGCCCAAAGGGACTGCAATTGCTACTGCTGCCAGCAATATGGGAGATAAACGCATTTTACTTATTGATTCCTCTTCACGACCACACACACACCATCACAAGGCAATAATGCCCTCATGCCAAAGGTAAAACTCAAAACATAATTTTTTTCTTTTGCTTTTTTACTTTACAAGGCAAAAGGCAAAAGTCAAATTTCAGGAGGCAGGAGTAACCCACGTTTAAAAGCGTGGGATTGATCTTGGACGCTTTGGATCTCGCACCACCTGAGGTGAGAGACAATTCTTCTTTTTAAACTGGCTAATGACCCATGACTAAAGTTTTCATTCATAATTCTTTCCTTTTGTCTCCTGCTTTCTCTTATAATTTCTTCTTACCTTTTGGTTTTTACCTGTTTAACTTGTAGTTTCTACAGCTTTTAGCACTCTTTGTAAAACCTCTTGGTAGGCATCCTCTACATTTCCTAAGTCTCGGCGAAAGCGGTCTTTGTCCATTACTCGGCGGTTTGAGTCATTTTCTGCGGTATCCCACAAACGGCAGGTGTCGGGGCTAATTTCATCGGCCAAGAGCAACTGCTGTTGTGAGTCCAAACCAAACTCTAGTTTGAAGTCTACTAGAGTAATGCCGCACCGCTGCCAAAAGTTATTGAGAAATTTGTTGATGTGCAATGCTAGATGTGTTATTGCGTCTACTTGTTCCGCAGTAGCTAGTTCTAGCAGATACAGGCGATCGCGTGTCAATAAAGGATCTCCTAATTGGTCGTTTTTGTAATAAAACTCTACCAAAGGCTGTTTCAAAATTGCACCCACTGGTAACCCTGTTTGCTGACACAGACTCCCAGCAGCAATATTTCTGATAACTACTTCTAAGGGTAAAATCTTTACTGCTCTCACTAGCATCTGATTCGGGGCAGGGCTGTTGATAAAGTGAGTCTTTATACCATTTGCCTCCAACTGTTTAAAAAGCTGGCTGGAAATGCTACAATTAATTTTTCCTTTTCCTTGGATACTGCCACGCTTTTGGGCATTAAACGCCGTGGCGTCATCCTTAAAATCAGCCAACAAGACTTCGGGATCGTCCGTTGTATAAAGAATTTTTGCTTTGCCTTCGTATAACTTGGAATTAACAGACATGGTGGCAGGTAAAGTTCTAGGCGATGGACGATTTTTGTCGTTTCGGGCTTCACCATTTTATCTTTAGTTATTGACTATTAGTCATTGGCGATTATTGAGTGCCGACTACTGAGTGGTAAATCTCACTTCTTCACTCATAACTCGGAACTCAGAACTGTTTTGCCCAATGCCTCATTGGCCAGTTGCCAAACATTCAGAACTGAATCTCTAACTTTTAACAGACGACAATTAGCTTTATTATATAGTAGGTTTATCTAAGTGCTTTACTCAATAAATTAGTAATCATTTTTACAAAAAAATCTAGTAAGCACGTACATCTTTTAATACTTTGTAAGCCAGGGTTTCAACTGAAGTTAATTACAATCTGAACTTTATAAATTAAGATGAGATAAATTGATAACTCGGAGGGAAGTAAAATATACTCTTTAATCGTTTTAACAGGGAATTTTTTGTAATATTTAAGGTAAAAGTATTTCAAGCTTTATCTTCTAGCCTCAAAATCTGAATCAGCCAATTTCTGCATCACCAATTTGAAAAGGAGTTGGATGATTTGATTTCCCGCAGTCTGATAAAAGAAAGATTAGGGTAGCTAGTGATTCAGCTTTAGACATTTAAATAAAAAGGGAGTTAAATAATTTGGAGAAAAAAATAGTGAACAAAGATGATTTTCTCTACCCTCGTGGTCGCTACTACGGTCAGGTAAAGCCAGAAAACTTGGTTTTTAATGCGAATCTCCAGGAATTTGCCCAACGAGTAAGCTACATTTGCAACTTAGAAACAGGTGGAAAACTGCCTCCAGGTGCAGCTTACGAACAAATAAAGGATCTATGGAAACAGTTGAAACGCTCAAAAAAAGAGCTAAGAATTGGTGAAGACCCCTTTCAGGATGACCAGGGAGAGGTTCAAGATTGAAGGGGAGAGGCGGGGACGCTGGGACTGATAACTCATAACTCCTAAGTCTCTCACTCAAAACTACTTAGTAAGCATTGTCCAAATACCATCCCAGGACTATGACAAAATTTTTGTAATTAATGATACAGATGTTGTTAGTGTATATCAACAGATCAGTCTTTAGGTTGGATGCATTTGGTGGATTCAAAACAGGCGATCGCTTGTGAGAAGTGCGTGGTAAATAAGCAGTGCGTCCGGATATGATAGTTAAACAGAAACTCTTGAGTGTTGGCATCTAGAGGGGTGCTGCGATCGCCAATTAACTTGTAGATATTCACCGCCTAGTGTTTTCCTTTGACGCGAATTTTATCTAACTGGCGCACCCAAATGCGATCGCTGCAAAGTTTGTAAGTAAATTAACTTAAAGGAATATCACAATCATATTGCTTAGTTACCGCTTCCAAGGCTTCTCCACTCCCCTATGTCAGCTGTTCTGAAAATATCACCTTTTGGTAGTAATCTTGTAGCTGCCTGGTGGCAGATGGCCAACCCCAACTTTCTGCTTCCTGGCGAGCATTTTGACGGATGATGTCTCGTTGTTGTTTTTGTTCTAAGAGGCGAATAGTAGCAGCGATCGCTCCTTGAACATCTGCTGTTGGCTCGAAAAGATATCCATTTACCCCATCTGTCACAATATCAGGAATTCCCCCCGAACGGGCTGCTACCACCGGACAGCCAGCAGCCATCGCTTCTAGTAGTACTAACCCTAGTGTTTCTGTCCGGGAGGGAAAAATAAAGGCATCAGCGCTAGCAAAGGCAGAACCCAACTCTTGCCCCATGAGATACCCAACAAAATAAGTGTTTGTGCCAGCAAAGTGTTTTTGCAATGCTTGACGGTGGGGACCATCCCCAACTAATGCCAACCGCGCTTGGGGAATTGCCTCTAAAATAGGTTTGATGCGCTCAATTTCTTTTTCAGCGGAAAGCCGCCCAACATAAAGTAGCAATGGACTTTCTGGATGGTTTTGTGATAGACGCGATCGCATCTCTACACTAGCCAAATCAGGATGAAATAATTCTGTATCCACCCCACGCTGCCATAAATCTACCCGTTCAATACCGTGTGCTGTCAGTTCCTCCATCATTGCTGTTGAGGTACACAGATTCAAAGCTGCTTGATTATGAGCACCTTTGAGTAGTTCCCAAAGAAAACCTTCCAGCATCCCCAAGCCGTAATGCTGGAGATATTGGGGTAAATGCGTATGATAAGACGCCACTAAGGGGATTTTGAGGATTTTACTATAAAATATCCCAGATAAACCCAAAACTGCTGGATTCACGACATGAATAACATCTGGCTTAAACTCTTCTAAGACGTAACCAATGGCTGGGCGGGGTAATGCCATTTTCAATTCTGGATACAATGGCAGAGGAAAGCCAGTAACGCCGTAAACTTTAGCGCCTTTGTATTCAGTGATGCCTCCATCAGGGGCAATCACCAAAACTTGATTACCACTACGCTGTAAATGGTCAACGGTATGGCGCAGGCGCGTCACAATGCCGTCAACCTTGGGCAAGAAGGTTTCGGTGAATAGGGCAATTCTCATATAAAACTATTCAGTCCAGGCAGATAATCTCAGCTTTGCTTGCGTTTCGGTATCAAACACAGAATAGACCCTCTCCTGTGGTGTAATCAACTCTGTACAGTCAGATTTAATGTTTTGCCTCTGTTTTTGTACAAAGTCCGAGATATCCTCAATGTTGACAATCCAATCTTTGGCGTAAGCAGCTAGTACTTCACCACGTAACCCTAACTGAATAGCGCGTCGTTCTAATTTTGCCCCAGATGGATGATGGTCTGGGTCCCATTGTAGGCGAACTTGCGATCGCTTCAATGCTCTTTGCCATGCACTTTTATTGGGATAAAGTTCTGGAACGTAGCTAGAATGAACAGCCGTCGCTAAAATTTCTTCAATTGCCGAACGCTTAATCCAAATAGCTAACACTACCTCTTGCCCATTTTGTGTACCCCATCCGGAACGATACATCATCCAGAGGAAGTTAGGTTTTATCCAACTCATGCGCTCAAAACTGAACTTACCACCAAAATAACCATAGGTGGCGGCGAAGTCACCAATAGCTGGACGATAAGCTTGATAAACAACAATTGAATGGTCGTCATATTGTGCTAAGATATGACGACCATTTTTCGGCCAATTACTGACTTGAGTTAAATAAGGTTCTGTTATCAACCGCACGCAGAGTTTACCCTAATTTCTGTGCCAAGAGACTTTAGGTAGAATTTGTTTGTGATCAACTCGTTTCTGATACTTGATGGCAAAGTTTAACAGAGAATCGAGTAGAGAATCAGAAAGCAAGTGAGGCTCTAAACCTAAATCGAGCAATTTAGTGTTTTTAGCGTTGAAGTAATGTTCCTCTTTCTCGACTCTAGGATTATCTAAGTGATTGATTTCTACATTCAATCCCATAGCGTTACCAGCTTTTTTCACCATCAATGCCAAGTCGCTGACGCTGAATTGTTCAGTAAATTGGTTGAATACGCGGAATTCACCAGGTTGTGCAGGGTTAGCGATCGCTAATTCTACACATCGGACTGTATCCCGAATATCCAAAAATCCGCGAGTTTGCCCGCCTTTACCGTAAACCGTTAAGGGGTGTCCAATAGCTGCTTGAATGCAGAAGCGGTTCAGTGCAGTACCAAACACGCCATCGTAATCAAGCCGATTAATCAACAGTTCGTCCATCCCCGTTTCTTCGGTTAAGACGCCGTAAACTACACCCTGATTTAAATCTGTTGCCCGCAATCCCCAAATCCGGCAAGCAAAGTGGATGTTATGACTGTCATGGACTTTGCTTAAATGGTACATTGAACCAGGCTGCTTGGGATAAGGTAAGGTATCCTTGCGTCCATTGTGTTCAATAGTGATGTACCCTTCTTCTATGTCGATGTTGGGTGTACCATATTCACCCATCGTCCCCAGCTTCACTAAATGACAGTCTGGGAAATCTTCCCGCATGGCGTACAACAAGTTCAACGTACCAACTACGTTATTGACCTGGGTGAGAACTGCATGTTCGCGGTCAATCATCGAAAATGGAGCCGAACGCTGTTCTCCAAAATGTACTAAGGCGTTTGGCTGAAATTGATGTAATGCTTTGTTGAGAAATTCGTAGTTAGTAATATCGCCGATGAACAGGTCGATAGATTTGCCAGTCAAATCTTGCCAGTGCTGGAGGCGTTGCTGAATTAGTGCGATCGGAGTGAGAGTTTCGACACCCAGTTCATTATCCCAATGCCGCCGCACTAAACTATCTAAAATTCCAACTTCATAACCTCGATTGGAAAGGTAAAGAGCAGTTGCCCAACCGCAATATCCATCACCACCAATAACCAGGACTTTCATCTTCACCAGTTTTTACTTGCTGATAGCTAAATCTACCAGGTTTCTGTCCCCTCTCAATCATCATTCTGGCAAAGATGTCAATTTAGGTAGCAGGGGGAGAGGGGAATTCTCCTAACTCCTGTACAGACGCGATTAATCGCGTCTCTCCTAAGTCCTAACTCAAAACTTGGAAATCCGATATTGCTGGGCAATGTAATAAAACAAACGATAGTAATCTTGAAATTCTTGGCTCTTGCATCGTCCCTGCCAGTAGTATTTTACTTGACTCTGAGTTAGTGTCAGTGTCATCGAACCTACTCCCTTGTCAACTTCTACAACCAGCACCCCAGATATTCCTTGGGCAGTCTGAAAGTTGGGATTTATCTTTTTCACAGAATTTTGGTCTGTAACAATCGAATTTGGTAGCTGCTGACTTGCCCACCCCCGAATTTCCACTGTTTTGTTCTGGGGTGAAATAAATACAATTCCATCATCATTTTCTGGGGCTGCTAATGAAGTCCAGTTACTTGGATATGGAAATTCAAAGCCATAACGGGAGTTGCTATAAGTTTTCCATGTGATAGTTCCGGCGTTAAAATCGTTTGCAGTGCAACCCCAGAGGATTATGAACAGGGCAATGGCTTTGCTAACGCTGGAGGCAAACCGATAAATTCTTCGCCCCAAACTACAGGTTTTATTAGCAGTAGTCATTTATATTACGCATTTTGCCAAAATTATTGATTTTAGAGAAATACCACGGGCAAGTTAGAGCCACCATACTATACTGTTGCTTGATTAAATCTAGTTAACCCCAGATAACTGTTTCGTAAATAACTCAGTTTGGTAACGATGTCATTAGTACACTGTGGCGTCAGTTTGCCTACCTTTAACAAGGGGATTTTGCCCCTTGTTAAGCTGCAAGTCTTCTTAATTGAGATGGTAGATGGATTTACACGCCCGCTGTACTAGTTAAAACAGCATCTAAATCCTAAATGTAAACAAATGTAACAAAAATGCCGTTAAAACGCTTTGCCATCTTGACAACCAATAAAAGAACCGATAACTTGATATACATACCCGGGTAAGACCGTTAAAGAGTTATATGCAAACGCAAACTAAGCAAAAGGTCACTTTGTATTTATCGCCAGAGTTGCACAGAAAGTTGAAGATTCGTTCAGCAGTCGATTCAGAACCAATGTCAGAACTTGCGGAACGTGCCCTCGTTTTTTACCTGTCTAATTCAGAATTGGTTGATGAGGTAGAAGATTCTTCTTATGGGCGGACTCATAGAGTTTATTCATGCCCAACTTGTGATACCTCACTAGTCTTACGCGATGGGGAACTGGTAACTTTGGGCAATCAACCAGGAGTAGTTGGTCAAGAACATCTTTCTATTGATGAGATGGATAAAGATGAAACCCATCCCAAGAGTGAGGAAGAGTTAGTTCCTTGCTAGATAAATAGAAATTATGAATTATTTATTCATGATTCGGTTGTCTTTACCAGAAGCAATGTCTCTACTGTCTCTATAAGGTCTCAAGTAGGTCGATGTATGAAAGAAGAGCTCAATATCCTAATTCAAGCTCAATACCCTTTAATCTACCTTGTGACCTCCGAGGAAGAGCGGGCCGAGCAAGCAGTTTCCACAATCGCCCAGTTGTTAAAGCCCCAGCGCCGGGTATTTGTTTGGACAGTAACACACGGGATTGTAGAGTATGGTCAACCCCGGAATGTCACCCAACATAATACCGTGTCTCCAGAGGCCGCGATTGAATGGATAATCCGGCAGAAAGAAGCAAGTATATTTATTCTTAAAGATTTACATCCCTTTATTGATGCGCCTGCAACAAACAGATCGTTACGTGATGCGATCGCTAGCTTTAAAGGTACGCAAAAGAACATCATTTTGATGTCGCCGATGCAACAAGTACCTATAGAGTTAGAAAAAGAAGTTGTTGTTATCGACTTTACACTGCCAGATATGGCAGAGTTAAATAAAGTACTGACTCAGCATGTAGACCAAAATCGTGGTCGGCGGCTGACAACAGAGGCTAGAGAAAAGCTTCTCAGAGCAGCTTTAGGTCTAACTAAAGATGAAGCTGAGAAAGTCTACCGGAAGGCGCAGGTAACTACAGGGCGTTTGACGGAAGATGAAGTAGATATAGTTTTATCTGAGAAAAAGCAACTAATTCGGCGCAATGGAATCTTAGAATATATTGAAGAAGATGAAACCATTGATGCAGTAGGTGGCTTAGAAGAGTTAAAAAGATGGCTCAAGCAACGCTCTAACGCTTTTACAGAAAGAGCGAGAGAGTATGGTTTGCCTCAACCAAAGGGGATGTTAATTCTCGGAGTTCCCGGTTGTGGTAAGTCATTAATTGCCAAAACTACTTCCCGGCTGTGGGGTTTACCACTGTTGCGGTTGGATATGGGGCGAGTCTATGACGGCTCAATGGTAGGACGAAGTGAAGCAAACCTGCGGAACGCCCTGAAAACAGCAGAATCTATTTCCCCAGCGATTTTATTTATCGATGAATTGGATAAATCCTTTGCTGGTAGTGGAGGTTCCTCCGATTCTGATGGGGGGACTTCAAGTAGAATCTTCGGTTCTTTCCTCACATGGATGCAAGATAAGAAATCACCAGTGTTCGTGATGGCAACTGCCAACAGAGTAGAACGCTTACCTGGCGAGTTCTTGAGGAAAGGACGCTTTGATGAAATTTTCTTTGTCGATCTGCCAACACCGGAAGAACGGCAGCAGATTTTCAATATTCATCTGACCAAGCGCCGTGAAGACATCTCTCGATTTGATCTTGAGCAACTAGCTAAGATGTCTGATGGCTTTTCTGGGGCAGAAGTTGAGCAAGCGATCGTTGCGGCAATGTATGAAGCTTTTGCCCAAGATCGGGAGTTCACCCAATTAGATATTATTGCTGCACTGAAGGCAACATTGCCGCTGTCTCGAACGATGCAAGAACAAGTAACGGCTCTGAGAGATTGGGCCAGACAGCGCGCCCGCCCCGCAGCATCCTCCGTAGCTGAATATCAGCGAATGGAGTTTTAAAAGCTTTCCTCTGCCATCCCAGGGGGAAAGGCTAGCTCCCAATGCTAGCAGTTATAAAAAAAGCCGCATCCTGTTAAGCGCGGCTTCGCCCAAAACAAACCGTTGTCGTTTTTCTCAATCTTCTCATTGGAGGAAACCCCAAATGTCTCACTTTAGCACCCTGCGTACCAAAATCACCGATGCCGAAATCCTCAAGGCTTCCTTGCGCGACCTCGGTATCAGCGTAAAGACTGAAGCTGATGTCCGTGGTTATAACGGTCAGCGTGTCCGTTCTGACATCGTTGCTATGTTGGATGGCGAATATGACCTCGGCTGGTCTCGCAACAGCGATGGTTCCTTTGACCTAATCGCTGACCTGTGGGGAGTTGCTAAGAAGCACAACCAAACCGAGTTGATCAACTCCATCAACCAAAAGTATGCCGTTAACAAAACTTTGGCTGAAGTAAAACAACGCGGTCTGCAAAACGCCAATGTGAAATTGGTATTGCAATAACAATTTCTCTGCGCGTTCCCAAAGCTGCACGGGTTAACCATATAAATAGCGGTTAGCCCGCTTTTTTATCGGGACTGAGATGTATTTCTCAGTCCCGATTTTTGATGACTTTAGTCAATACTAATTTAAAATAAGTAAGCCTTATTAACTTTAGCTTTTAAATTTGATGCCTGAATTTCGCAATGATTTTCAATCAAGAGCTATTACAGAAAGAGCAGGCACATTTACTGACAATATGAAATTACCTATTCATAGATGGTTTAGGTATTCTGCTGGATTTTCAGCAACTTGGGTTGAGGGAGTAATCGCAGAACTGGAACCTAAAATTGTCCTCGATCCATTTGCAGGATCGGGTACTGTTTGTATTGCTGCTGATAAACTTGGTGTCAACTCCTACGGCATTGAAGCGCACCCTTTTGTTTATCGCCTTGCACAAGGGAAGCTCTCATGGGAGATACATGCTCATGAGTTTTTGGAAGCAATCACTGAGATTAAAAATCTTGCTACTAGTCTTCAGCCAAAGTTTCCAGACAAAATGCCAGTGTTACTAAGCAAATGCTACACCGAGGAGGTATTAATACATCTCTTCAAAATTAGGCAAGCCTATTTAGAGCTAGCTCCAACCCTATCTGAAGAGTTACAGTCTCTCACCTTTCTAGCAATCTCTGCTACTTTACGATTGTCAAGCTATGTAGGGACGGCGCAGTGGCAATATATTCTTCCAAACAAACGAAAAGTCAAGATTTCTAAACCACTTAATGCACTAGATACCCAAGTCGCTTTGATGCTAGAAGATATGCGTTGTATGCAGTGTATTAGAACAGCAAGCCAAGCTACCCTGCTTAAAGAAGATGCAAGGATTTTAGAAGGTATTCCCGATAAGTCAATAGATTTAGTAATAACCTCTCCACCATATGCAAACAACTATGACTATGCTGATGCCACGCGTCTGGAAATGACCTTTTGGGGTGAGGTTAACTCTTGGGGGGATTTACATGATACAGTTCGCAAGTTTCTGATTCGTTCAAGTTCGCAACATGTCTCAAAGGATCGATTGAAATTAGATGCTTTGATAGCTGATCCAATCCTTGAGCCAATTCGAGATGAGCTAATCACTGTTTGTAAACAGCTAGAAAAAGTCCGAGAGACTAAAGCTGGCAACAAGGCTTATCACACAATGATCGCCGCATACTTTATTGATATGGGATCTGTATTCCATGCCCTTCGTCGAGTTACAACATCTGATTGCAAGATTTGCTTTGTAGTTGGAGATTCGGCTCCATATGGGGTGTATGTTCCAGTTGAGCAGTGGTTTGGAAAATTAGCAGATGAGGCAGGGTTTTGCTTATGGTCTTTTGAGAAAATTAGACAACGTAACGTCAAATGGAAAAATAGAAAACATAATATTCCTTTACATGAAGGAAGGCTTTGGATAGAAAGTTAAATTATGGCACTGTCACCATCACACAAGTTTGGTCAGCAACTAGGCAAACTTCTTGAAGATATCGTACTTTACGATATTCTTAAACCTCGACTACAGCAATTTGCCCAAGTCAAAAATTACTATCTTGACTGGCAGCGATCGCGTCCAGCTAGAAGTGGTAAAAAGGTTACTTGGGAGGATAAGTATGGAAATAAGCATGATCTAGATTTTGTAATTGAAGTCGATGGCACGGATAATAAGCTTGGCAGACCTGTTGCATTTATTGAATCTGCGTGGCGTAGATATACAAAGCACTCAAAGAATAAAGCTCAGGAAATCCAAGGGGCGATATTACCAATTATTGAGCTTCATCATCTATCTGCACCCTTTTATGGGGTAGTATTAGCTGGAGATTTTACAAAGCCAGCCCTAGAACAACTAAAAAATAATGGCTTTGCAGTTATTTATATCCCCTATAAGGGTGTAGTATCAGCATTTAAAGTAATTGATTTTGATGTTGCTTTTGATGAAGATACTGCTGACGAAAGCTATACTACAGCATTTAAACAACTTGATAACCTTACTAGTTCAGATAAAGAAAAACTGCGACAGGCTTTGATGCGAGTTTCTCAAGAAGAAGTAGATAGGTTTATGGAAACGCTTAGAAATTGTCTTGAGCGTTACATTAGTAATATAGTTTTAATTCCGCTTTTCGGAAAGAGATACGAATTTGATAGTATTGATGATGCAATTAGTGGGCTAGATACACTTAATATTGATAGTCCAGTTGGAGAATTTGAAAAATTTGAAGTTATCGTTGATTATAATAATAGCGATACAATTCGAGCTACTTTTCAAAACAAGAATTTGTTGACAGACTTTTTAATAAAGTTGGAACATTAAGTGAAGGTTAGGGAGAGATTCTTAAGCAGTGTCTTAAATTAGATTATTCAGTTTTTGTTACCTTGAAACACATAATTACTAATTGCAAGTGAGAATAGAAACGAGTATTTACAAGAGCTATGAGTACTCAAATCATCATTACCCTGCCAGAAGATATTTACCAACGTGCAGAACGCTTTGCCCGGTTGGCAAATCGTGATGTTGCCAGCATTTTAGTAGATACCATTCAACTTTCAATTCCGCCTGTTAGTGGCGAGATTACCGACCTTGAGCCTGTCTCTGTCCTTTCTGATGAAGAAGTCCTGGTGCTGACCGAACTGCAAATGGAACCAGAACAGAATGCCCGGTTAAGCGAACTGCTTGTAGGCGTAGCCCGTCGTAGACATCGCCAGCAATCAGGTACTCTTAGTGAAGGCGATCGCTCAGAGTTACAAATCCTGATGCAGGTCTATCAAGAAGGACTTTTAAGAAAAGCCACTGCATTGAGCGAAGCTGTCAAACGTGGGTTGATTGAACCTTTAAGCTAGTGAGCCAGATTCCTGAACAAGTCCGGGCGCAGATACGGATACAGTCGAAGTAGCTTTGTCGTACTCCGCAGGAGTTGCAAGCTAGCAAGAGCGTCTGGTAGAGTTGTGCGGTCTACGCCAACGCATTTGTTATTTCGGCGAACTCATTTGTTATTTCGGCGAACGCATTTGTTATTTCGGCGAACGCATTTGTTATTTCGGCGAACGCATTTGTTATTTCGGCGAACTCATTTGTTATCTTGGCATCTCCATAACGCACCCTACGAAACAACTAGAAGAGTTGAAACATAGTGCTGTTCATGCTTATGTGTACACCGTAGCCTCTTAGGAGAGAGGAATGGAAGTGAGGTCAATGTATTGCATACAAACGAAAAGGCTAAAACATTAAACAATCCGGTTGACAATTGTCCACACTTCCCCATCTGAGCGGACATAGGGAACAGAGATTGTCTTAAACCCAGTGATGAAGGGTTTGTAATAAATTCGCCAATACATTGGACTCAGTTCATTGGCACAAGCCTTCAGCAAACGGACTTCTGTCGCCAGTTCCCCAGCTAGTTGATTAATGCGTTGAGCATGAACCTGTGCCACTTCTTTAGCTTCCTCTAGCTGCTGCTCTTGGATAAGTTGTTTTGATTCACCTTGCGATCGCACTAACTTACCTTGTTTTTGTTTTATCTGGACTTCCAAAGCTGCGATCGCCGCATCTATGCCTTGGAGTTCAACTGATAATTGGGCATTTTCCCTGGCTTGACGACGGTACGCTTCAACCATTGCCTGGGGTGAATCATTCTCGGCAGAGATTACATTATTAATAGTGAGTGCAGCACGTTCTTCTAGGAGAATCTGAATTTGAGAGTTAAGCGCCGCCATTTCAGCCTGAATTTGCTCCATAAATCGAGTTTTAAGTGCTGAGTAAAATAGTCATCTAATTTCTTAAAAGCTTTTTGCCCCTTGGGTATCGAGAGAAAGCGATCGCACCTCGGCTGTAATTCCTTCTTGTTGCCAAGCAGCTAACATCGCCGCCTCCACAGCCTCTGAGTGTAACTTATCCGTCAAAGCTAACAGTGTCGGCCCCGCACCACTAATCACCATACCATAAGCACCAGCACTAACAGCTGCGATGTTGAGAGCATCATAACCAGGAATCAAAGCTTTGCGATAGGGTTGATGCAACTTATCTTGCAAACCTGTCTTTAACCATTGTCCGTTACCAGTTTCCAAGCCGCGCAACAATAACCCCAAATGTGCCATATTGAAAATCGTATCAGCGCGACTTACCTCAGTTGGGAGAACGCCCCGCGCCTCTGAAGTGGAAAGTTCAAAATCAGGCATAGCCACAACTGGTACAACATCTTTATGCCAGGGAACATCACAAATTTCCCAACCTGCGCCACTGGTAGCAGCGAGACGACATCTTCCCAATAAAGCTGGAACTACATTATCAGGATGTCCTTCCATTGCGATCGCTAACTCCATCACCTGCGACTGACTCATCGGCGCACCCTCAAGTTGATTAGCAGCAACCAACCCACCAACAATTGCTGTCGCCGAACTACCCAAACCCCTCGCCAGTGGGACACCCAACTTAATCTCTATTTTCACAATCGGCGGTGTCTGTTCTATATGCTGATAGAACTTGACAAACGCTTGGTAGAGGAGATTACTCTCATCAGTTTGGACTCGTTCAGCTTCTGTACCAGTGACATGAATAGTTAGCCCACCTTCTTCTAAGCGAGTGAACTTGAACTCGTTGTACAGCTTTAAAGCTGCCCCGATGCAATCAAAACCAGGCCCCAAATTAGCAGTTGTGGCGGGAACGGTAACAGTGATGGCAGAAACAACAGACATTGGTAAAACTCACTAATCATCAACTAGCATCCCATGTATTGGTAGCACTTTGGGGCGAGTTTTTAATGTTCTTTAATCCAGCACTATCGCTAGCTGAAAAATTGTGTTTTTCGCCCCCATTTTCGAGAGAATTTTAAGCACTATTATTTATTGACAAATTGTTTATGACCTTAACTGTTATCGATGCTTTGAGACTGTGAATGCGTAAAACTTATTATTAGATTTAAACCCGCCTGGGATGCGGCTGTAGCCAGAACCCCAGTACACTGTACCATCAACCACTGCTGCACCTGCAACTACTGATCCCCCACTGTTAAAATTCCACAGAATCTTACCAGTCTTTGCATCTAATGCATACATATTATTCTTATCGGCTCCTGATGCCATCGAGCCAGCATATACCACTCCATTCGCTACTGTCATTGGAGCCATATCTCTTTCACCTGCTGGATCTGCTGTCTGCCAGATAATTTTGCCAGTGGCTGCATCAAGCGCACTCCATGACCCACCCTTAATAGTCTCACCTGAGGGCTTTAATGTGTACTCCTGAAATCCGTAGTTTGAAATCGCTACATAGATTTGTTGACCATCCGTAGCCGAACCCCACATTATTCCACCAACAGGACCACCAGGACCAACAATTCGGCTCCAGACGACTTTTCCAGTATCCCGGTCAAGCGCCCAAAAGACACCACTCTTCTGACCAGCACCAAGTAAATCGCGCGATTTTCCAACATCTTTAACAGTGAAAAGCATCGGTGCCTGACCGAAATCATAATCTGGTCCTTTGGGGTCAGGGCAATTGGAGATACCACCATAGTAGCAGGCAACAGTCCAGGTATCGTATCCCTGTAGTTTATTTGCCCACTTAATCTTGCCAGTATCGAGATCAAGTGCCACGATCGCGTCAATATAATTATTGGGATCGAGGCATTGCGACTCATCAGGAGCTTTCTGTGAAGAGAGTTTTGTAATGCAATTTCTTACGGTTCGAGGCACATTGTAGTTATTGCCTGTTGCAATATATACCGAATTTCGCTTTGGATCGATTGCTGGTGTGCTACCCCATACTGCTCCACCTGAGTAGCCATCCGATTGACCATAATTTTCTGGTACAGTGTAAGTTTTCCACAGAAGCTTTCCAGTATTCAAATCTACTGCCGTCATGCTTCCACGGAATGTACAGCATGGGTAGTTTGGCTGGCTTGCTGCTGTTTCTTCAGAAGAGGCAACTCCAACATACACACGATTGCCATAAATGCTCGGTGATTGGGTAATAATAGCAGAAGGATGCTTGTCAAGTTTTGTTTTCCAGATTAGCTTCCCAGTATCTTTGTTAATTGCTATCAGGAAAGCACCTTCCTGGCTACCAATAATCACTTTATTGCCCTTAACTGCTGGACTTGTGCGTGAGACAGCTTTTGGGATACTTGGATCATTAATATAGCTGGCAATGCTATTTGCCCAAATCTGTGTACCCGTCTGTGCATCAATCTTAAAAAAATTACCGCCCCAGTCTGGCATATATACAGTTTTATCTACAACTGCTGGTGTTGCAGAGAGTTCACCACCTGCACTAAAAACCCATTTGGGAGACAAGTGTGTTACGTTCTTTGGATTGAGGTATTTCTCACCTGCTTGAGAGCGAGTATTGTTTAAGTTTTGACCACCCAATCTCCACTGATTATCCGATATACACGGACTTTCTTTAGCACTACTGCTAATTGTTGGCATGACAAAGACTAATGCTACTGTAACAATTCCAAGCGCTTGTTTACAGGATGAATAAGTTTTAATCACAGTCACTAATATCCTCCACTACTAAAAAGAATTTGCTATTACTTGACCGCACTTTTAATTAAAAATCTCAGCTTACTGAAGGGTTTCACAAAGTAAGTAATTGGGCTTTAAACTAACGTCTCTCGTGAGCTTTAATCCGCTTTTTACGAATTTGATGACTATAGGGTGAAATGGTAATAATGTGATCGCTACTATTGTTCCGATAAACGACAAAACATCAATATTTTATGTAAATAGGGTATATCAATGACGCACAATAGGCAATACTCCTGAAGAAAGCGAAGGTATTATTAATCAAAAGCAGGCGCTTACTTGCAATCACGATGAAAAACTTATGCGACTGTTTCATTAGTTTTTCAAAAGTTACCTATGAATTTTATTCAGTAATAATTTCCCGAAATCTAGCAAAATAGCTTATTTAAATGGTTTTTTTGAGTGCTTTATTTTGCTTAGTCAACACAGCTGTATATTTATCACTATTTCCAGTCCAAGTAAACTTCTTTACCCAATCTTTAAGATGTAAACTTATATAAATCTAATACCTTTTCAAATGCTTATAAGCGAAATTTTATCCTTTGCACAAATGTATTTCGTTCGCTTATTTAAAAGTCTATATTTTATGAAATTTTGTTTTGTTCTTAACAAAAACGGAATTTCTTCTTGTAACAGAAATAATTTTGTGATATATGATTGTGCTGAAAACTACATAAGTTAATTTTATATGTAAGCTGAAGACATTTATTATCAAGCAATAATCAAGTTTATACAAGCTTTATATAATGCTGTTACCTGTGATAAATCTGACTTTGTCCGTTAAGTCTCAAAAAGCTTGCTCACAAAGGATTGAAGAGAAAGGTCAGTATATACGGTAAAGTAATTGAAATCGGGTGCTAGAGGTAACAAAGAACATTGGACTGGTGGGAGAAAAATTTTGAAATAATGAGCGCAAAGTTTTTCTCCCAAACAACCCAAGCTGTTAACAGTTAGCTGGGCTATAGAAGCGTAGACAATACCCTTTTCCACAAGTCTATTAGTCAAAAAGGTTACTTCAAAGTTCCTAAAACGGGCGCTACCTCTACCTCGGAAATTTGCGGAACTAAGAATCTATGAGCATAAATCTGGGGATTGCTTTGCGAGACTATGGCATAAGACTGGCGAAGATTAGCATTGACTGCGACAGTCTTCACGTCGTACATCTGCATCGCCATCTTGGGATAGAAACCAATACCAATAATCATCAGCAGAAAACAGGCAGCGATAAACACTTCACGCGGTCTAGCATCGTCGTAGACTGCTTCCTCTGGTACGAGACAGTCCGTACCAAAACAAACTGTTCCGTCATCCTCTTGATTTTCCAAGCCTGCATTATTAATGTCGCAGATCAGTGCTGCACTCTGACCATAAAATACCTCTCGCAGCATGGAAAGTAGATAGATAGGTGTGAGGATGACTCCAACTGCTGCTAGAAAAACCGTTACGGTGCAGAAAGTCGAACTGTAAACGTCACTGCTTGTTATACCAACAAATACCGAGAGTTCGCCAGCAAAGCCGCTCATACCGGGAAGTGCCAGAGATGCCATGGCGGAGATTGTAAACAGGGCAAAGACTTTGGGCATGGCTTGACCAATACCGCCCATATCTTTCATTACCATTGTATGGCTGCGATCGTAAGTAACACCTGCTAAGAAGAACAGTACTGATGCAATCAAACCATGTGAAATCATTTGCAACATCGCGCCGTTGATTCCCAAATCAGTGAAAGACGCAATCCCAAGCAATACAAATCCCATGTGGGAAATCGACGAATAAGCTAAACGCCGCTTCATATTCGTCTGAGCAAAGGAGTTCAATGCACCATAGATAATGTTGACAACACCGAGAATGGCTAGAATCGGTGCAAAGTAAATGTGTGCATCGGGAAGCAACTCAAGATTCAGGCGAATTAGTCCATATCCACCCATCTTCAGCAATACACCAGCCAAAATCATCGATACAGGAGAGGATGCTTCGCCGTGGGCATCAGGCAACCAAGTATGCATCGGAAAAACAGCAAGCTTGACACCAAATGCAATCAGTAACCCTGCATAAAGTAGCAGTTGTAAACCAAGAGGATATTCTTTCCTGGCGAGGGCGGTTATGTCAAATGTCATGTTACCGCCGCCATATAGCCCCATTGCCAGGGCTGCCACTAAAATAAATATAGAAGCCGCTGCGGTGTACAACAAAAATTTCGTAGCCGCATAACGACGCCTTTGCCCACCCCAAATACAGACTAGTAGGTAGACGGGAATCAGCTCTACTTCCCACATAATGAAAAATAGCAGCAAGTCTTTGGCAACGAACACCCCTACCTGTGCAGAATACAGCACCAGCATCAGAAAATAGAAGAGGCGAGGTCTGTGATTAACTTGCCAGGCCGAAAAAATTGAGAGTGTAGTGACAAATCCTGCCAGAAGCACAAGGGGAACTGAAAGTCCATCGACTGATACCGCCCAGTTCAAACCTAACTGAGGCATCCAGGCATAATTCTCCACAAGTTGAAAACTAGCACTACTGGCATCGTAATGCTTCCAAAATGCATAGCACATTAATGCAAAATCTGCAATCCCTACACCCAGTGCATACCACCGCACGCGCTTACCATCTTTATCAGGTAACACAGGGATGAGCAGGGAAGCAACAAGTGGCAGTAAGACAATTGCAGTAAGCCAGGGAAATTGATCCGCTATCATGTATGTATATAAAAATACTTATTTAGTCAATTATGTCATTCTACAAAACTTTGTAACAATTTCTTCATAAATATTTGTCCCAGTTAACTGCTTTGACCGAAAAACAATTGACTGGAGACTATGAAAGAAATATTTTTATTTGTTAAGTGTTGTTGTATACGCAGTTGATGATGGTTGCTTACTCACTCACGGTACTAATCCAGCCCGCAAAGCCCGGACAGCAGCCTGTGTACGGTCAGCAACACAGAGTTTATTTAGAATACCTCGAACATGAGTTTTTACAGTACCGACCGTTAGATAAAGCCTTTTAGCAATTTCTGCATTGTCACAGCCAGCGACAATCAACTCTAAAACATCCATCTCTCTATGAGTTAAAGGATAGGTGACTATACTTTTTTCAACATCTGGGTCAATACCTTCAATCAAAACTCTTTTTCCAGCTGCGCCTCTGTTGCCATCGGGGAAATCTTGACGTATTTGTTGTAGTACAAGGTCTGCGATCGCAGGATCGATCCATGAGCTACCTGCATAGGTTGTTCGTACAGCCTCTACTAGTTTCTCAGTTTCGATATCCTTCATGCAATAAGAATCTGCACCTGCTGCAAATGCTGCTAAAACTGCCTGTTCGCTATTCTGCATCGTTAAAATTAGCAGCTTTGTTGTATAATCTTCATTCTCAGCTTGATATTGCCTAAATGTGCG
The DNA here is from genome assembly GCF_036917275.1 of Nostoc sp. Classification (GTDB taxonomy): domain Bacteria; phylum Cyanobacteriota; class Cyanobacteriia; order Cyanobacteriales; family Nostocaceae; genus Nostoc. The sequence continues at coordinate 88,550 of NZ_JBALDF010000056.1, read as the reverse complement.
TGTTAGCTCAATTCCATCCATGTCAGGCAAGCCAATATCAATAGTAGCAACATCGGGCTTGAGAGTTTTCAGAAGCTTGATGCCCTCTGCTGCATTGGCTGCTTCACCAACAATGTTTAACTCTGGATCGGTTTGCAAAGCAGCCCGTAAGCCGATTCTCGTAAGGTTGTGATCTTCAATCACGAGGATCTTGATTTCACTCATAGTTGCTTAATTTTACTGTTATCTATCTAAAGTACAGATTAAAATAATCTCGTTCTTCTATTCGGGATTTTATACAAAAAGCAATGCGTTTGGTGTTATTCCCCTAAGTTCATCTACCATTAGACATAAATAACCTTATCTCGGAAGTTTTTCTAAAGCAAGAGTTTCGATATGGCAATATAATTTGAGCAAAAAATATTTTTATACATTTACTTGAGGATAAATGTTTTATGGTAAACAACTCCCTGAAAATCCCCTAGTTAACAAGCAAGAGTGGGTGACTACTAAATAGTTGCCCTTGCAGTGGCTAGGATGACGCACATAAAAGGGACTAAACTACCTCACCCTAGCATCCAGGCAGAGATATTGGTTGGATAATCGGACAGATAAGATACTTGTAAAAAAGTAATATTCTTTAATAAATACATTTTTTATTAAAGGGGCAGTGTAATTACGTATAATTCTCAGATATTTAATTTGGGAAACTTTAAAGGAAAATGTCAATCCTTAATAATCTCACCGCTGGTAAAGTAAGCTATTACTAGATTTGCTAGGGATAGCCAAGCACTTCTTTTTTTATTTAGCCATGTCTTTAACTAAAACTGTTAAAAAAGATAAAATTCTCGTTGTCGATGATGTTTTTGACAATTTACTGGTATTAGAAGCAGTCCTAGAAGATAAGGACTATGAGATTCACTTGGTAGAAGATAGCAAAATTGCTCTGACTATGGTTGAGGAGTCACCACCAGACATAATTCTGTTAGATGTGATGATGCCGGAGGTAGATGGCTATGAATTTACTCGACGTATCCGACAGAATCCGGCGTTGCCATTTATCCCAATTCTGCTGCTCACGGCTCACTATGAGTCTAGCGTTGTTGAAGGACTTGATGCTGGTGCAGATGACTTTATTCGTAAACCATTCGATCCTGATGAATTACATGCACGAGTGCGATCGCTCCTGCGCCTCAAACATAGTATCGACGAACGAGATCAGATGGCTAACCTGCGGACAGATTTTGTCTCGCGTTTTACTCACGATTTACGCATACCACTGGTAGCCTCCAACCGCGTATTAAAATTATTGCTGTCAGGCAGGTTTTGCGAAGTTTCGCCACAATTGCAAGAAATAATTGATACCATGATTGGCAGCAATCAAGACCTGCTGGAAATGGTAAATACCTTGTTAGAAGTTTATCGTCATGAGGCGGGCTGTAAAACCTTAAAAATTTCTCCCTGCAATATTCAGGAATTAGTTAGTGAAGTTACCCAAGAATTAACTCCCTTAGCCGAAGAAAAAGGATTAGTTGTAAATATTGATAGAGGTGATGCAAGCACCATCATGGGCGATCGCGTAGAACTGCGGCGAGTTTTGACAAATATCATCGGCAATGCCATCAAATTTACAGACAAAGGTTCTGTAGATATTCATAGCCATTTTACTCCAGCAGATGTGACTATTGATATCCAAGATACGGGGCCGGGAATTTCTAAACAAGACCAGGCAATATTATTTGAGCGATTTCGCCAAGGTAAACACCAGCGTTCTGGTAGTGGTTTGGGACTATATCTATCTCGCTGTATTATTGAAGCACATCAAGGCACAATCGATGTGACATCTGAACCAGGGCAGGGTAGTACATTCACTATCCGTCTACCTGTAGCTGGTGAAAACTAAGACACCAGCGATGTCTACGACGGGCTACGCCTACGCAATCTGTGTCAGCTAGTGAGGCGAGTTAGCGATCGCCTACAGTGGGCGGGTACGCCATCGCAACGAGAACACCGCAAGCATTGCGCCTGAAAAAGGTAGCCATTGCAACTAGTCAATTTCAGTTTCAGTAATCATAGTCTTCACCCATCCAATCTGGCTCAATCTCGCCAAAATCAACTGCATCAAGTTTTTTAATCTCAATTTCAACGTCATCCACTTCAACCTCTGCCCCAATTTTGTCCAAACTGCCTACAAATGAAACTAAAATATCTACGTCTAAATTAGTTTGAAGATTTGCACTACCACTTCCAAATGGAACTTCATCCTTATCTATAGAATCGTAAATATAAAACGAAAAGTTACATTCAATGTTGACATCAACGCATAATTTCGATTCAGCCACTAAGCTATCATCATCAAAATTAACTGGTCTAAATATTAAATTCGGAGACTCGAATAAGTTAAATTCAAATCCGTTCAAAGTTACTTCTGTTGAATCCTGTTCATACATATATGAGGAACTCACTTCTGGATAAATTTCAAGATCGCTCATTTGATATTCCAGAGCATTAGAGATAGCTTCTTTTACATTCTCTAGTTCACCTTTTTCATACTTTTCTGATAGATATTTGCAAATATCATCAGCATCTTGAAGCTGAAATAACCCTAAAGCTCCTGCAAAATCATCAATAGCAATCAGCCTGTCAGAGCCTTTAGAAAAACTTTTCCAATCGTTATCAGATGTGACAACAATAATCTTTGTTTGATTTTTATTTGCCCATGTCTCCAATGACATCAGAGCAATGGCATCAGGGAACTCATTTTTCTTTTTTCCTGTTTCCGAGAACGGAGGTCTTGCTTTGAAATATTTTTGTATTAAGTCGCCGACCATCACATAGTTTTGGGCTTCAACTATCTCTAGTGATGTCAACTTCGCAAATTGATTAAATCGCTCAAATACGATTTCCTGGGCTTCGCGCCCACCAAAAACTATTTTTTTTATCTCTTCAATATCCTGATCCTCAACCCGCCAATGATCTCTAGCTTGTTTCAAAGACTTTTCAATTTCCTTTTGTGCATCTCTCGCTTTTCCCATGAGATGCGATAACGTCTCTTCTTTTACTACCTCGGAGAGAATCAGCCTTGTTGAGCTATCTTGAAATTGTTCCAATTGCTTAAGTAATCCTGATTCCAACCTCAAGCCTTGAGCATCAAAAATTGACGTGTCTAAGGTAATAGCCCCAAACTCTCCTGCTCTAACAAAATTTTTAAGTTCATCTAGCTCCATATCTATAACTTATAAGTAATTCATGGAAAACATACCCTTGAACGTCAAGGAAGCTCTTTAGCTTATCTCTTTTACCAATCACCGTGCTGCATAACTATTTATTATACGTAAATTTTCCGTATAATCTTTTTCTGGATAAAGATATATTAAGCATTACAGGCAATTCCTGTCAGAATATACAAAAATTTTCTTGATACAAACTTATTTAGATACTACACAGAATTTTTCCGTATAATCATCCTTCACGGGAGGGTTATATAGAATTTTTCCGTATATCCCTTGGTGTTGTACAGAATTTTCCTCATAACATCCTCAAGGATGTGAAAACGACAATGATTTATACCCATGTTCTTAATCGAGATTGAAAGATTACAGGACTTTGAACGCAGTGGTACGCCAGCGAAGTTTAATATGGAGCAAGTAGTGGAATTATTTGCTCTTGCTAATGTCAACTTCATTATATTTTCTAATTGGTTTTCTTCTGCTTTTGGTAATAGGAATTGCGACTTATTTCCTGACTGCCCGCAAGTATCAATCCTCAGCCACAGTTGCCGATTCCTACGATCAATGGACTGCTGACGGCATCTTAGAGTTTTATTGGGGGGAACACATTCACCTCGGTCATTACGGTTCGCCGCCACGACAGAAGGATTTTTTGGCTGCTAAATCTGACTTTGTACATGAAATGGTTAAATGGGGTGGAATAGAAAAATTACCTCCTGGTACTACCGTTTTAGATGTTGGCTGTGGTATTGGGGGCAGCAGCCGGATTTTAGCGCGAGATTATGGGTTTGCTGTCACAGGGATTACGATTAGCCCTATTCAGGTGAAGCGTGCCCAGGAGTTAACGCCCCAAGAGGTAAACGCCCAGTTTGCGGTCGATGATGCGATGGCATTATCGTTTCCAGATGCCAGTTTTGATGTGGTCTGGTCAATCGAAGCAGGTCCCCACATGCCAGATAAAACCGTTTTTGCTAGAGAATTAATGCGGGTGCTAAAGCCAGGTGGAGTTTTGGTTGTAGCTGACTGGAATCAGAGGGATGACCGCCAAAAGCCGCTAAATTTCTGGGAGAAACCAGTGATGCGACAACTTCTAGATCAGTGGTCTCATCCAGCTTTTTCTAGCATTGAGGGATTCTCTGAGCTTTTAGCAGAAACTTCCTTAGTCGAGGGAGAGGTAATTACGGCAGACTGGACGCAAGAAACGCTTCCTTCTTGGTTAGATTCGCTTTGGCAAGGGGTAGTTCGACCGAGCGGATTTTTGCGTTATGGACTGTCTGGTTTCGTCAAGTCTGTGCGCGAGGTGCCGACGTTTTTGCTGATGCGTTTGGCGTTTGGTGCAGGGCTGTGTCGATTTGGAATGTTCCGCGCTGTACGGGCGAACGGGAATACAGAATTGATGGATAGAAACCTTGCTAAGGGAACTCCTTCAAGCTTGGTTGGGTAGGGATGCCTGCGGCAGGTTGCGCCTACGCATGATGACCAATTTTGAGTTTCCTATTTATTGGTCTTTCCTGCGGCGGCTACTGCTGCGACTGATGACCGGGCTGTGGAGATATAGCCTCAAGTTGTGGCTATATCTGGCAAGGAAGTAAGCAATGACACGGTAGCGTTAAACATTTAGCTTCTGATTTTGTAAAAGAAAACAAGATGCAGAATTTGAGAAAAAGACTGAACTAGTGCTGAACGCGGCTAAACCAACATTATTGCCGCTGTTTATTGAATTCGGGCAGTCGTTTATTGAATTCGGGCAGTCGTTTATTGAATTCGGGCAGTCGTTTATTGAATTCGGGCAGTCGTTTATTGAATTCGGGCAATCGTTTATTGAATTCGGGCAGTCGTTTATTGAATTCGGGCAATCGTTTATTGAATTCGGGCAGTCGTTTATTGAATTCGGGCAATCGTTTATTGAATTCGGGCAACCACCAAGAATTCACGGAAAATAATTTATTGCTAATTTCTCGCCCTCTCTAAAACCGAGAGCATCCCAAATGTGCAAAATGCCCTTAGAGGATGTTTTAAAAGTCCATAATGATGTATAAAATACTTTTTACCCCTCCCTAACCCTCCCCGATATATTGGGGAGGGAACCGGATCTTTCTTGTTTCCCCCCTTCATAAGGGGGGACTAAGGGGGGTAACAACGCAATTAAAATCACAGTTAACCACTTTTCAAACAACCTCTTAGATGTCTACGTAGAATTAATTTTCACTCCTATGTCTATTTATAATTGCGATCGCTATTTTTTCAGTAATGCTGAGTCAAGTAGAAAGTACTCGCTACTTATTGGAGTGAAGAATCCAGAGTACCGAGTAATTGACCCGATTTTTTAACTCAGCACTCTTTATTCATTTATGACTCAACACGAGCGCACTTTTGTGTTAATATGCAAAAGAATCTCGGTTCTAGTGGAGAACAGCCATTAGAGGAAACGGGGAAAGTCTGGTGTAAATCCGGCGCTGTCCCGCAACTGTAATCAAGGCCTGCCTTGTAAGTCAGAATGCCCGCCGAAGTTAACTTGTAAATTTTGTACATCTGCGAGGCACAGATAAGTATTATGAAGATTTCTACAACTACCAGACTTTACATTCTCATAGCCACACATATCAAGACGCTACAGGTTACAGCTTTCTATGAGATGGTCGGTGGTTAATTGTGGGTATAAATTGCGTAGGCGTAGCCCGTCCTAGACATCGTTGGCACTAATTATCTTTGGCGTAACTATTCACGAAAAAGATGGATACGCTTATTTAGCTAATGTTCATGCCGCATAAATTCAATTACCTTCCACATCACCCGCAAATTAGTAGAGAGGGGAAATTCCACATCTCTACAGCATGATATCTGCGGTTGAAACTTCTTTCTTGCGATCGCTCCCTTAATTAACAAACAACATACTTTATATGCAAAAAATTCCCGTCACAGTTATTACAGGATTTCTAGGCGCAGGCAAAACGACGTTAATTCGCCATTTACTGCAAAACAATGAAGGACGACGCATTGCTGTTTTGGTGAATGAATTTGGAGAAATCGGCATTGATGGCGAACTATTGCGTGATTGCCAAGTTTGTGACGATGAAGAAGACCCCAACAGTAATATTGTTGAACTCACCAACGGTTGTCTGTGCTGTACGGTGCAAGAAGAATTCCTCCCAGCAATGCAAGAATTACTGAAGCGACGCGCCAGCCTAGACTGTATGTTGATTGAAACCTCTGGACTAGCATTACCAAAACCATTGGTACAAGCATTTCGTTGGCCGGAGATTCGCACAGGCGCTACAGTTGACAGCGTAATTACTGTGGTGGACTGTGAAGCGTTGGCAACTAATCAATATGTAGGGGATTTAGCAGCTCTCTTAGCACAGCGACAAGCCGACTCTAGCATAGAACACGAAACACCGATTGAGGAACTATTTGAAGATCAGCTGGCTTGTGCTGATCTAGTATTGCTGACTAAGAGCGATCGCGTTGATTCCCAAACGCAAGTTAGAGTGCAGGATTGGCTAAAGCAGAACTTATCTCCTGGTGTAAAAGTTATTCCTTGCCAGGACGGTAAAATCAGTAGCAATTTGTTACTCGGTTTCAACGCTGCGGTAGAAGATAACTTAGATAGTCGTCCCAGTCACCACGACAACGAAGCCGAACACGAACATGATGAAGGGATTAATGCAGTGCAACTACTGCTAGACCAAGCATTTGAGCCTGCTGTCTTGGTTAAACGCTTGCAAACATTGGTACAACAGCAAGAAATTTATCGAATTAAGGGATTCGTAGCAGTTCCGAATAAAGCCATGCGTCTGGTATTACAGGGTGTTGGTAATCGATTTGACTACTTTTATGACCGGACTTGGCAACCCCAGGAACCCCGTCAAACGCGATTAGTGTTGATTGGACGGGAGCTTGAGCAGGTTCGCATTGAGTCAATTGTCTTGGGGGAGGAAATGAATGCGACCTTCTAATAGTGTTTGGCAAGGAAATTTTGGTTACTGGCAAAACAGCTTTATCCATAACAATATACTGGTAATCGGTTACACAGGATGGAAGGGATTTCAGTTATTTGGGCGGGGAGTGGTTATTTGTGATGTGAATACTCAAGTTACTCACCCGACAATTACAAGTTTTGATACAGTTCCCTTCACCCTCCAATTTCTGCCTTCTGATCTGATTATGTTTTACTTGCGATCGTTTCAAGATTGCGGAGCTATATCGCAATCAATCTGCTCATCCATGATTTCATCAATTTTCCCAGCGATCGCAACATACAATCCCCATCAAGATATTCTTCTGGTGCTAAAGGCTGAACCTCAGATTGAGGTTAATTTCTTACATCAACTAAAAATTACTCCACCCGATTGCTACGAACAAGTTTGCAACCGTTGGTCAGAATTTCAACCAAGCTTAATGCCCTAAAACTTACTTTATTTGCCAATGCTCAAACCTACTCGCTACCAAAATGTGGCGATCGCACTTCCACCGACTTTTCTATTAATACAAAAATAGTTACTTACGACGATAGTATTAGTCAAGGGGCGCTATTTGCTAGATATGAAATTAACTTTACGCCTGGTTTCACTGCCAACTTAGGTTTACGCCAAGATTTTAGCGTTTATTTAGGTTTCCTTGTTTTAAATCTGTTGCTTTATTGAAAGTGAATTAGTATTAAGAATTTGCTGAACTTGCCAGAGCGATCGCTATCAATCCTTGCTTCACCTGTAACTCTATCAACCCGTACAAGCGATATACTTCAGGACTTACGCAAAAATTGCTAAAAAGCTTAATTTATCGAACCGCCAAGACGCCAAGAGCGCCAAGAATTCGTAGAGTGTGCGTGAGTCCTATACTTCTTAAAAATTTGTTGCTTTTGCAGATAGCACGCTTCAAAATATGCTCCAATGCAGAGGTCGGTTCTGATGGGGAGCAGCCATTAGACGCAAGGGGGAAAGTCCGGTGTAAATCCGACGCTGTCCCGCAACTGTGAAGAGGCTTTAGTCTTTGAGTCAGGATGCCCGCCGATGGTTAACTTACTGTTCACACCATCTGCGAGGTACGGATGATGGCTATAGTTGCGCGGCTTTTTCGTAATAGAAAGCTGGTTTTTCGTATTGCTGTAAGCGCGAGTCAATTCTTATTAATTGTCACTTTTATCATTGCTTGTCATAGTACAGCAATCAACACATCTACAAATAATATCAATAATTGTATTCAAAAATACGAGCAAAATACTGATTACTTCCCAACTAAAATCAAAATTACTCATGCCACAGGCTTGGCAGTAGAATATCACAAACATTACAAAATAGTCACCATCAAAAATCCTTGGCAAAATGTTAAGACAGGTTTTCAATATGTTCTAGTTCAATGTGGAACTCCGACGCCACAAGGATTTAATCAAACACAGGTAATTACAGTACCAGTAAATTCTATAGTCTCTCTTTCTACTACTCATTTACCGCACTTAGCAAAGTTAGGAGTAGTTGATAAATTGATTGGCGTTAGTAATAGTAAGCAAGTAAATACTCCTGATGTGGTAGAAAGAATCAAAGCTGGGAAAGTATCACAAATAGGTAAGAATGACAATGTGGATATAGAGAAATTATTAGAATTAAATCCTGACTTGGTAACAACTTATGGTACTGGAAATTCCCAAACTGATAGCTATGCCAAACTCACAGAGGCAGGTTTGAAAGTGGCGATAAATGCCGAATATATGGAAGACACACCATTGGGAAGAAGTGAATGGTTGAAATTTACGGCTTTATTTTTTAATAAAGAAGAACAAGCAGAAAAAATATTCAATGAAATTGCTTATAAATATAAACAAATAGCTCAAAAAGCTAAATCTGCAAAGAATCGCCCGACTGTATTTGTTGGATTTAACTTTAAAGGAACTTGGTATATGCCTGGAGGCAAAAGTTACGTAGCAAAATATCTGGCTGACGCAGGAGCAAACTACCTGTGGAGTAATGATAAATCATCTGGTAGTTTACCTTTATCTTTTGAAGTCGTTTTGGAACGTGCAGCCAATGCTGACTACTGGTTGAATTTTAGCCAATCTTGGAATAATTTAAAAGATTTAGTTGCTGAAGATAATCGTTATGCTGATTTTAAGGCTGTGAAACAGGGAAATCTTTATAATAATAATGCCCGTGTCAATGAAAATGGGGGTAATGATTACTGGGAAGATGGTATTAGTAACCCAGATGTTGTTTTATCTGACTTACTTAAGATACTGCATTCAGATATATTACCTAATCATCAACTATTTTATTATCGTAAACTTATTTAATAATGTTAATTAAAAAAACTAAATTTACAATTACCTTATTAAGCCAAAAAGCTCTGACTCTAAAAAGTATTCTGTTCTCAAGTTTGCTAATAGGTTTAATATTTGCCTTTTTATTAGACTTAGCTTTAGGCTCAGTTGATATTCCTATTAATGAAGTAGTCAAAGTTTTGCTAGGACAAAAAATAGAAAAAGCGACATGGGCTAATATTATTCTCAAATTTCGTTTACCTAAAGCTTTAACTGCAACTTTATCCGGTGCAGCTTTAGGTGTGAGTGGCTTGCAAATGCAAACTTTATTTAGAAATCCCTTAGCAGGGCCTTTTGTATTAGGTATTAGTTCTGGTGCAAGTTTAGGTGTAGCGTTAGTTCTGCTGACAGCAAGTGCTACGACACCAACATTATTAGCAGATTTGGGAATAATTAGTGATTTTGGTTTAGTCATAGCTGCAAGTCTCGGTGCAGCATCAGTTTTAGGAATGATGTTAGTTGTTTCTCGCCGAGTGCAAGACACAATGACGCTACTGATTTTAGGTTTATTGTTTGGCTATGCTACGAGTGCAATTGTCAGTATACTGCTCCAATTTAGTTCAAAAGAACGTATTCAAAGTTATATTATGTGGACTTTTGGTAGTTTTGCTGGGGTGACTTGGAGACAGTTAGTTGTTTTAATTCCAGTTATACTTTTAAGTTTATTTTTAGCAGTATTGCAATCAAAATCTTTAAATGCACTTTTACTTGGTGAATCTTATGCACGTAGTCTAGGTTTAACGGTGCAAAAAACCAGATTTTCTATTATTACTAGTGCATCTATATTAGCAGGTGGAATTACCGCTTTTTGTGGCCCTATAGCATTTTTAGGTGTGGCAATTCCCCATCTGTGTCGTAGTCTGTTCAATACTTCCGATCATCGAATATTAATCCCTAGTGTAATAATCATGGGTGCAATATTAGCGCTAATTGCAGATTTGTTTTCCCAACTTTGGGTAAGTCAGATAGTTTTACCTTTAAATGCTGTCACCGCTTTAATTGGAACTCCTGTTGTCACTTGGGTAATTCTGCGGCGTAATTCCCAAAAATCTTTTCCCTCATGAATGATGCGATTTTAACAACTGACAACTTGACTATTGGTTACAAGACATCCCGAAAAACTGTTCGGTGTGTTGCATCGGATATCTCTGTATCTCTCTTAGCTGGAGAACTAGTTTGCTTACTTGGCCCCAACGGTGCAGGTAAATCTACATTACTGCGATCGCTTGCCGGAATGCAACCACCAATTGCAGGCGAAGTGCGACTCTTGGGAGATAATGTCTACAAATTAGCACCACAAGACTTAGCTAAACGTCTGAGTTTGGTACTGACTGAGAAAGTTGATGTGGGAATGCTATCAGCCTACACCTTGGTGAGTTTGGGGCGATATCCTTACACTGACTGGTGGGGAAATTTGACACCCCAAGATGAAGCTATAGTCAATTGGGCAATTAAATCTGTAGGAGCAGTACACTTAGCACAACGCCAAGTTAGCGAATTAAGTGATGGTGAACGTCAAAAAATTATGATTGCGCGTGCTTTGGCTCAATCACCTATTGTTATGTTACTTGATGAGCCAACAGCATTTCTCGATTTACCGCGACGGGTAGAAATTATGCAATTGTTGCGCCAGTTAGTACGGGAAACTAATCAAGCAATTCTCCTTTCTACCCATGATTTAGATTTAGCTTTGCGGATTGCAGATAAAGTTTGGCTATTATCAACTAATGGTCTTTTACACGTTGGGGCACCGGAAGATTTGGTATTGAATGGTGCATTTGCTGATACTTTCCATAGTGAAGGTGTAGAGTTTGATGTTGCTTCTGGTGAATTTCATCTCCATACATCCTACAAAGGAGAAATTAATTTAATAGGTGAGGGGATTGCGTCTGTGTGGACTATTCGTGCTTTAAAACGTGCAGGCTTCCAAGTTAATCAAAATAACAATAGCTTACCAATCTCAGTAAAAGTGATAACAAAATCTAAACAAGTTTTGTGGAAAATCACAAACAACCAGAGTGTATACACTCATGATTCGTTGTATGAAATGATTAAATTTTTGGATTGTTTATAGAAATGCTGTCCCATAAACGTTATCAAAATTTGTACTAGTGGATGGCTATAAAAGGAAGTAGCAAGAGTAGTAAATGCACAAATAAGTTTATGTTATAATGGTAATCATTGCAGTTGATTAGTTATTGCTTGCTAAAAAAGCGTTGCAATGTTTATATATTACTTTTAGACAAGTTTTAATTCTGTTTCGGAGTCTGTTCTAAAATGTAACCCAAATCATACCGGACTTGATTACCTAGAATCACCAGACTTCCACTTTCTCACGCGGGAATCTCTGGGCAGTGTGCTTTTGGCTAAGGGTGATTATAGAGAGTTTAAAAAAGTATCCCCATAATGGGCATTCTCTATTTGGCTTGCAGGCACTAGGCAAACATGAGGCCGTTCAAGTTGTCAAAGCCGAATTGGAAACAGCTTGGAAAGGTGATGATAAGGAGACATAGCCAAAATGTCATAAAAAAATTAAAAACCATCGTTTGCGTAACCGCGGCCATAGGAGAAGTTCAACCCTTAGCCTCTCACGCCACTTGCTCCCCAACTTTTGGACGATGCTCCTTCAAGTTGGGAGAAGACCGCAGTTGCTTTCATAGCTGGTTATCCAAAGAAGTACAAGCCGACATAGCCTTTATTTGTTGCCTGACTTTGCCTTTCATATTAAAATTTGGAAGTAATGCTTTATGGTTAATGCAGTCAAACGTTCAATTCGGATATTAAAGATGCGCCCCTCCATGTCTGATTTCCTTTATCACCCTACAGAATTTATCTTCTTGCATTTCCAAACCTTTTTTGCAATGGGCTGTACTTAGGGTAGGTGGGGGGAGGCGATCGCGTAGGTGCGATCGCATCACTGATTAACTATCTACTGGATGCAGAGAGCTGGCTCCTATGTCATCCTAGATTTAGGAGAGTTAATTCGGTGATGTCTTTGATTTTAGTATTGAAGGGCTTTTTCCTTTTAGTATTTACAGACTTCTCAGAGAAATTAAAATCTCTACACAGTGATGATTTTGGAGAGAATCGATGTCAATTTATGTAGGTAACCTCTCTTATGACGTTACACAAGAGGATTTAAGTGGTATTTTTGCAGAATATGGTACTGTAAAGCGGGTTCAAGTACCTACTGACCGTGAAACTGGTCGTCCACGAGGCTTTGCTTTTGTGGAAATGGGAACTGAAGCCGAAGAAACAGCTGCCATTGAAGCTCTAGACGGTGCTGAGTGGATGGGTCGTGACCTGAAAGTGAATAAGGCTAAACCTAAAGAAGACAGAGGTGATAGAGGTTCCTTTGGTGGTAACCGAGGAGGATACGGCGGTGGCGGTGGCGGACGCTCCCGCTACTAACCTTGGAAAAAAATTTACCAAGAGTCTTAAGGTCAGACAAAGAGTCTGTCTTTTTTTTGTACTGCTACTGCCTGCATAGCTATTGATGAAGTCAACTTAGTAGGAGAAATAATGACCCAAGTAATTGTAGGTGACAATGAACACATCGAGTCAGCCTTACGACGATTTAAGCGAGAAGTTTCCAAGGCTGGAATTTTTCCAGACATGAGAAAACATCGTCATTTTGAAACGCCCTTAGAAAAACGCAAGCGCAAAGAAGTTGCCAAACACAGGCAAAGTAAGAGAAGTTTTCGTAATTAAGGACTGACATACATATAAACGAATCCCCTCATAAAATCTATGAGGGTTTTCTTTTTGCCTATTTTAAAATCAGGAAACCTAAAGAAACGCTAAAATCAAGTCAGCCTTTGTATTGTAGCGGTTGTGTCCCACATCACTCAGAGTGCGGTTCACTGCATAAATCCTGATTGTCAACGTCCTTATCCTCAGCCTTGGGGAAACAAATTTTGTAACAGCTGTGGCGCACCGCTAGAGTTGTTAGACCGCTATGTTCCACTTCAGCCTTTAGGGTCGGGAGGATTTGCTCAAATTTACACGGTTTGGGATGAAAAAACTCAAACCGAAAAAGTGCTAAAAGTGTTGGTAGAAGATTCACCAAAGGCACTGGAATTATTTACCCAAGAGGCGGCAGTTTTATCTAGCTTGCAGCATCCAGGCGTCCCCAAAGTTGATGCCGATGGGTATTTTCACGTAAAATTGTTTAATCCCAAACCACACCAACTGCCTTGTTTGGTAATGGAAAAAATCAATGGGCGGACTTTAGAGGAGATATTAAAAAAGTTTCCCCAAGGGTGTCCAGAGGATTTGGTTTTAAACTGGTTCGCCCAAGCTGTACAGATTTTACAGGAATTACATAAACGTCAGATTATTCACCGCGATATCAAACCTTCTAATTTAATGTTGGATTCGCCATCTGTAACCCCGCTTCAAGAGCAAATAGAGGGCGATCGCGTGGTACTAATTGATTTTGGAGGAGCAAAACAGTTTAGCGCCTCTAAGCTACGTTCTCACTCTAGTTCCACCCGATTATTTTCTTCTGGCTACAGTCCACCAGAACAAGTGACTGGAGGTATTGTCGGGCCAAGTGCTGATTTTTATGCCCTCGGTCGAACGGTGATTGAACTATTAACAGGCAAATATCCGTTAGAGTTGGAAGATCAGCAAACAGGGAAATTGCGCTGGCGAACTGCGGTAAATGTCAACCCGCAACTAGCTTCTTTGCTTGATGAAATGGTGCAGGAGGATGTGCGATCGCGTCCAGCAAATGCAGCTATGATTCAAAGACGGTTGGCGAAGATTTCTCGACCATTACCGCCGTCAGGGTTATTTTTCCAACTACGGGATAACGTTAAGCAAGCCTCAACGCAAGCTTCCCAGAGATTTAGATTACTAACACAAGCTATTAAACAAGCTTTAGCTAACTTTAGCCAAGCTGTAACTAAAACCGTTATTTTTATTGCTCAGGCAATCATCAAAACTTTCCAAGCTTGTTTAGCGACGATTTGGGCGATGATCCTGACTAGTATCGGCGCTTGTTTTGGTGCGATCGCTGGTTTTATTTTGGCATATCGCACCAGCTTAGGTCGTCAGGTTGTGGAATTGATTTTGAGTCAGCTAAACCAATTAGTGCCAAATACTCAACCAGTCTTCGGGGCAGATATTTTGGTGTTCATCGCAGCAGGCTGGGGAACCGCATGGGGACTAACAGTATCTGGGTGTTTTGGTCAACGGCGGCGCTTTTTAGTGGCGTCGCTGATGGGCATGATTAGCTATGGCTTTGGCTGGTTGATTTTGCAATTAATCACACCAAAAGACAGCGGCGAGGGCTTAGTGGCAGTAATTTTAGTGGCAGTTTGCCTACTCACCTTGAGTTTAGGTCTTCGCAGCCATCACATAGTGTACGCTGTGTTCGCTGCCTTTGGCAGTGCGATCGCCTATGCAGTTTTGATTCTTTTGAAGTTAGCACCATCGATCTTCCAATTTTCTAGTCAACCAGCCTGGTCAGAGTTATACTTACCTCTGACTTTTTTTGGTTCTGTGGGCTTCTTGATCAGCTTCTGGTTAGGAGTGAGTTACTACCTAATTGTGCCTGGATTGCGCCTTTTAGGATGGCGGTGAAGAAGGCAGGGGCACAAGGGCAGGGGAGGATGAGGGAGATGAGGGAAATGAGGGAGAAATAATCAATACCCAATGCCCAATGCCCAATGCCCCATGCCCAATACCTAAAAACAAGAT
Organism: Nostoc sp.; assembly: GCF_036917275.1. Taxonomy (GTDB): domain Bacteria; phylum Cyanobacteriota; class Cyanobacteriia; order Cyanobacteriales; family Nostocaceae; genus Nostoc. The sequence continues at coordinate 73,325 of NZ_JBALDF010000056.1, read as the reverse complement.
CCCCCTAGTCGCGTTTTTCATCGAGCTAGGGGGATCACATAAGTGGTAGTCTATAAAAGGTTCGGTATACTTGCTTACGATTCGATTCTATAATTTCTATTTCAGTTTGAGTAGTCTTACCATTAGAATTTATATTATTTTCACAGCTTCTTAATCAATGCTTCACCTCATGCCCAATACCTAAAAACAAGATCCCCCTAGTCGCATTTTTCATCGAGCTAGGGGGATCACATAAGTGGTAGTCTATAAAAGGTTCGGTATAGTTGCTTACGATTCGATTCTATAATCTATATTTCAGTTTGAGTAGTCTTACCATCAGAATTTATACTATTTTCACAGGTTCTTAATCAATGCTTCATCCCTGTTGTTCTTTTGGGAAGCATATTATTAAGTATGACAGTATGCAATGTGCGTAAATTGTCATTTTTGTAAATATCTGTAAAATATGAAACTTAAAATTGTTGCTACCGTCGTCCTGTTAGCTTGTTTTGGGTTTGCAGAGCAGGCCCTTGCCTTAAATCAGCTAGACTTGGATCAGTTGAAGGCAACAAGTGCCTGTCCCCGGTGTAATTTGAGTGGTGCTGACCTAACTCGACTGAATCTAACTGGAGCAAATTTGCGAGGGGCTGACTTGAGCAGCGCTACATTATCTCAAGTTAATCTCACGAATGCCGATCTCACCGGCGCAAATTTAGAAGGTGCGATTCTGAATTCGGCGAATCTCAGTGGTGCTTCCTTAACAGGAGCAAATTTGAAATCAGCATCCCTGGAAAATGCTGATCTGTCTTATGCCGGTTTGATCAGCGCCAATTTGGAAGCAGCAAACTTAAAAGATACCAAATTGCAGTTTACTAATTTTCGAGGAGCTAACTTTCGACTAACAACTCTAGCTAATGGTGTTGTCACCTCCGACAAGCCCTATGGCTGGTCGTTAGAGCGTCAAAATCCCAGAGAATGTAACGAGTTCCAACCCGAAAATACTCGAGGCACAACCTGCTACTCAAAATAACTAGCAATGGGGGATTGGGGAGCCACTGTGTTGTCCGGGTTCCCTGGCTTGTCCCTTGCGCGTCTCCCTTAGGAGAAGCAAGTGGCGTCATTAGATTAGGATAGGACTTACGCACACTCTACGAATTCTCGGCGCTCTTGGCGTCTTGGCGGTTCGATAAATTAAGCTTTTTGGCAATTTTTGCGTAAGTCCTATAGGAGTTAGGAATAGGACTTATGCAGAAGAGATCCGCCAACCCCCTTAAAAAGTTGGCTCTTTGGTTCCCTGCTTTTTAAGCTACTGTGTACACACAAGTTATCTGATTCCCAAAAAGTCCTTCAAAAGCTCACCTTGTCCTGACTTTAATCTCTCCTTACTAAGGAGAGGGATAGGTTTTGCGTAGCAAAAGCAGGTTGAGGTTTGATTGCACTATTCGATAAACCATAAATTGCATCGAGAGAGACTTGTGTGTACACAGTAGTCTTTTTAAGGGGGATCAAAGTTTCAGGTTTTCACTGTTTAAGTCATGAGTAATTATTCCTCCCCCCTGCCGCTTTGCTTCATCCTTCACTTATGGTTGTATGGCAAAAAGCATTTTGTTTGTTAACATTTCTTTATCATGGGAAAAAAGCCTATAGATTAATTAAATCGATGCTTACCCGTATTAAAGACTTAGCAGCAGAATTAGCGCCTCGCTTGATTGAAATTCGCCGCCACATCCACTCTCACCCAGAACTCAGCGGTCAGGAGTACCAAACAGCAGCCTATGTGGCTGGTGTTTTGTCTTCCAGTGGTCTGCATGTACAAGAGGGAGTTGGCAAAACGGGCGTCATTGGAGAACTGCAAGGCACTAGCCAAAATGACCGTTTATTGGCAATTCGTACCGATATGGACGCCTTGCCAATTCAAGAGGGCACCAATTTGGAATACGCCTCTGGCGCAGAGGGTATTATGCACGCTTGTGGTCATGATGTCCACACCACAGTCGGATTAGGAACAGCGATGGTGCTGTCTCAAGTTGCAGAGGAGTTGGGTGGTAAAGTGCGATTTTTATTTCAGCCAGCCGAGGAAATTGCTCAAGGGGCAAACTGGATGATGAAAGATGGCGCTATGGAAAACGTCTCGGCTGTATTAGGGGTTCATGTTTTCCCTTCTATACCCGCAGGATCTATTGGTGTGCGTTACGGAGCATTGACAGCCGCCTCTGATAATTTAGAGATTCTAATTATGGGAGAATCTGGGCACGGGGCGCGTCCCCATGAGGCAATTGATGCAATTTGGATTGCTTGCCAAGTGATTACTGCACTTCAACAAGCTATCAGCCGGACACAAAATGCCTTGCGTCCTGTAGTATTGAGCATAGGGAAGATTAATGGTGGCAAAGCGCCGAATGTAATTGCAGATAAAGTGCAATTATTAGGAACCGTGCGATCGCTCCATCCCGGAACTCGTGCCGAGCTCCCGAACTGGATTGAAAACATTGTATCTAATATCTGCCATACTTACGGGGCAAAGTATGAAGTCAATTATCACCAGGGTGTACCCAGCGTCCAAAATGATTACATCCTGACGCAATTGTTGCAATCAGCCGCCGAAGAAGCTTGGAGTAGCGATCGCGTCCAAGTTTTACTCGAACCCTCCCTTGGATCTGAAGATTTTTCTATGTATTTGGATCACGCCCCCGGTTCGATGTTTCGCTTGGGTGTAGGCTACAAAGAAAGAATCATTAACCACCCATTACACCATCCCCAATTTGAAGTCGATGAATCTGCTATTATTACCGGGGTTGTGACTATGGCCTATGCGGCTTATAAATACTGTCAGCAAAATCTTTAAACAAAAACTCCCAGCGCTGATCTGCTGGGAGTTTTTGTTTAACTAACTTTTTTTAACGGATATAGAAAGCTCGAAAGCATCCTACACATTCGCTTCATTAACAACACCTAGCTTTTGTTGAATTCTGGTCTTAGCAGCTTTGAATTCAGTAGCCAGTTGTTCACTTTGCTCAGTGCTCAAGTTGTTGCGAATGGCAGCAAACATTGTGCTTTCTTCTTGACGAATATGATCGCCAACAGCTTCCATAAGCTGTCTAACTTGATCTTTGAATTCAGATGAAGAAGGGCTGATAGCTTTAATTTGATCTAATACCCGCTTCATCTGGGCTTGTTCGTCATACAATTCTTGAGTGTTGTTTTCACCGTAGAAAGGACGTACTTTTGGATATACTACTTCCTCTTCAGCTTCAGAATGGGCAGTTAAATCCTTGTAAATTTGACCAAAGTATTCTTGGATCTTCTGTGGATTGTCGCTTTGCAGGAGTTCGGTAAATAGGGTATTTACCTTGCCATGATCGAGGCGGATAACATCTTGGATATTTATATCCTTTTTGTCGCTGCTTTGGGTAACAGCACTACCTACCACACCACTGACTGCGGCCAAAGCGTCTTGAACACGGGCCCAAATTCCTTGATCTGCATCTTGTCCAGTGAGTTCGCGGACACCGAGAATTTCTAAAATACCTTTGAGTTGCTCTTGGTGAGCGCGGTTCTCAAAATTAACGGTATTTAAAGGTGCGATCGCTAGCAAAACGTCAGCACCAACTTTTTGAGCAGCCTTGTGAATTATCAAGCCAGTGGTTACTAGTTGATGTTTCAGCAATTCATGTTGAGATACTTTGTCATACAGGCTTAACTCAGAACTTTTGAACAATTCTCTCGATTTTTCAATAAATTCTCTCACAATATTTCTTGGTTCAGCCTGAATGCCATACTGACCAATTATGGTTTCCAGAACGCCAAGATTTTTTTGATCATCATTGATAAAATTTCGGATGCGATCAGCAATTTCGGCATCAAGTCCTTCTTTCAAAAAGAGTTGCTCTTTTTCGATGACCAATTGTTGGAGTGCTTTCAGGTCTGCCAATTTCAGAGCAATAGCATTGCGTTTCGTATCATCTAAAGTAGCTACCATCAGTGTTCTCCTCGGCAGTGTTCATAATTCTTAACTGATATAACTTTGACATAGAGGTTAGGGATATTCCATCTTTCTTTTGAGCGATCGCTCTCACAACTATAGGTAGAAAAACAAGATTTTTAGTTACAAATTATGTGATTATACTTTCAGATAGATAATATTTAAATCTGTATTCTATCTCCAGGCGGATAACATTTTAATGTTAGTTTTATAAAATAATATATTTTAAATGGATAAGTATAATTAAGCATAAAATAAACCTATAGTTGCTAATAAGTGATTCATCTCTCAAAACAACAATTATCAGGACTAAAGTTTTTACTACAAACTTTAATTGATTTATACTTAGCTACTTAAATCTAAAAACTCAAATATTAATAATCTAAGATTTCTTTAAGAACGCTCTTTAAATCCACCTCAGTAGGGCGTTTTTCAAATTGTTCATGGCTATAAATCCACACAAGCTTGATTACACAATCAGTTGTATTGACTAAATACATTAATCTAATTTGTCCCGAAGCACCTTTGGATACCTTCAACTCTAGCTTGTGAAATGACCATCCTTCAGCTAATTCAATCTTTCTAGGTAAAGGTTCGTTACGAGAATTGATGGGATATTGATCCTCAATTAAATCTTCTAAAACTTCTGCAATATACTCGACAAAATCTGATCTGTAAGCTTTTGCAAGTTTTTTGAAAGAACGTCTGAAATTATCGGATTTTTCAATCGAGAAGGGAGTTGAGCCAGTCACGCACTTCTCCTTTACGAATACGAGTTGATGATTCCGAAGTACAAGCGTCCTTTAAAATTTCCTGCATTACAAATTGATAGGCAGGATGGTCACGCTCTATTTGGTCTAGTTTCTGATGTCCTAATGCTTTCAAGTCTTCAAGAAGAATTGGCTTAGTTGAGCTAGCTTCAGGTAGCAAACCTTTACGCGCCTTTTTCCAAGGAAACTCCAAGTGGGTCATACCACTAAGTTGATAAGCATGGTAGCCACCAAAATATTCCCATACTTCTTCTAGAAGTTGTCTGTTATCCTCAGGCATCTGTAACAGTAATTCTTGACTAGGAATAGGTAATTGTTTAGCTTCAAATTCACTGTAAAACCTGTAAGCCGGAGGACAAACAGGGCCATAGCGCCATGCTTGTATTTCTTCTTCAAATAATGGCTCATCATACATCGCCAAATGTAAGCTTTGCGCGTAATACAGAAGCTTTTGAACCTTCATATTGGTCATTTCTGCTTCTATACTGTCTTCGTAAGCTCTGACGATGAAGTAGCGAGCCACATTTAGACAATCAATCATAATCAGACTCGCAAATTAAGACTGGTTAACTATCTTAGCTATTTTTAACGGTCACTTACACTTACTATTTTAGTTGAAATCTCTAAAATAGTACATTTTTACTATTAAAAATTAATCTCCTAGTTCACTACCTCAACCTTTACGGTTAATTCTCCTGCTGTTTCGTCTACTTGTCTTCACCCTTTATTTCTAATTTGGTCGAGACAGCACAAAAAGGGTATGAAATTTAATCATTCGGAGGTTGGGTAGAACGTAGACAGCCAAAGGGTAGCTTCCCGTTCGCGTAGCGTCTCCGACAGGAGAAGGGTAGTGAAACCCAACATCAAGTTTCAATATTTCCAAAGCCCTTTTACGGTGACGTGTACTCAGGCGATCGCAATGCAGCCTTGACAAACCTCACCGCAATTGTGACGATTACGCTAGAATTGTTAAAGGTTCTTTACAGAGTTTTGCTAATGATACCTAATTCTGTTACAAAAGCCTAGCATTCAAATGTAAATCTCAAAACCCCCTCTAGAGTTCACCAAAAGTTTCTATGACGCTCCCAATTCGCAACGTCGCCATTATCGCCCACGTTGACCACGGTAAAACCACCCTGGTTGACGCACTCCTCAAACAATCCGGCATTTTCCGCGAAGGCGAAGACGTTCCGGATTGCGTTATGGACTCCAACGCCCTAGAACGGGAACGGGGTATTACTATCCTGTCCAAAAATACGGCGGTTCGCTACAAAGAAACACTAATTAATATTGTTGATACTCCTGGACACGCTGACTTTGGTGGCGAAGTCGAACGAGTACTCGGCATGGTTGACGGATGTCTTCTGATTGTCGATGCCAACGAAGGCCCCATGCCCCAAACACGCTTTGTCCTGAAAAAAGCTTTAGAAAAAGGGTTGCGCCCCATTGTTGTGATCAACAAAATCGACCGTGGTCAAGCTGACCCTCACATTGCTGTCGATAAAGTATTGGATCTGTTCTTGGAATTAGGGGCAGATGAAGACCAGTGTGATTTTACCTATCTGTTTGCCTCTGGTATGGCAGGTTTTGCTAAAGAAAGCTTGGAAGCAGAATCGGTAGATATGCAACCTCTTTTTAACGCAATTCTGCAACACGTTCCCTCACCAGTGGGCGACAGCAATAAGCCTCTGCAATTGCAAGTCACAACCCTAGATTATTCTGAATATCTGGGACGGATTGTTATTGGCAGAATTCACAACGGTACTATCCGCTCAGGACAACAAGCAGCTTTGGTAACAGAAGATGGCACCATTGTCAAGGGTAGAATTGCCAAGTTGATGGGCTTTGAAGGGTTGAAGCGCGTAGACCTGGAAGAAGCAACCGCAGGTTATATTGTCGCGGTGGCTGGTTTCGCTGATGCTTATATTGGGGAAACGATTACTGACCCCAATGAACCGCAAGCTTTACCACTAATCAAAGTGGATGAACCAACCTTGCAAATGACCTTCTGTGTGAATGATTCGCCCTTTGCTGGTCAAGAAGGCAAGTTGGTGACATCAAGACAAGTGCGCGATCGCCTATTCCGCGAACTTGAAACCAACGTGGCTTTGCGTGTTGAAGAAACCGATTCTCCCGATAAATTCCTCGTTTCCGGTCGTGGAGAACTCCACCTGGGTATCTTAATTGAAACCATGCGCCGGGAAGGCTTCGAGTTTCAGGTATCTCAGCCACAGGTTATTTACCGCGAAGTCAACGGCCAACCTTGCGAACCTTTTGAACTCTTGGTGTTAGACATTCCTATTGATGCTGTGGGTAGCTGTATTGAACGCCTGGGACAACGCAAAGGCGAAATGCAAGATATGCAACCAGGTAGTGGCGATCGCACCCAACTAGAGTTTGTCATTCCCGCCCGTGGATTGATTGGTTTCCGGGGTGAATTCATGCGGATGACTCGTGGCGAAGGCATCATGAACCATAGCTTCTTAGACTACCGTCAACTCAGTGGCGACATTGAAGCCCGTAACAAAGGCGTTTTAATCTCATTTGAAGAGGGTGTTTCTACCTTCTACGCCATGAGAAACGCTGAAGATAGAGGAGCATTCTTTATTACTCCTGGTACAAGGGTTTACAGAGGCATGATTGTGGGAGAACACAATCGTCCCCAAGATTTGGAACTGAATATCTGTAAGACCAAGCAGTTAACCAATCACCGCGCTGCTGGTAGCGATGAACTGGTTCAGTTGCAAGCACCGATAGACATGAGCTTAGAACGTGCTTTGGAATATATTGGCTCCGATGAATTGGTGGAAGTTACGCCCCAATCAATTCGTCTACGGAAGATGTCAAAGAAGTTGGCGAAACGCTAAGTCAAGTAATAACTTAATTAATTGAGAAAGCCCGCGGATGCGGGCTTTTTGATTTGTTAGTTACACCTACCTAATTAGGTTCGGATTCGGCTTACTATGAAAGATTAAGTGTTCAGATGTATCTTTGTAATATAATTTAACACCAGATTTTTGTGTAAATGGCGAAGGATGAACAATAATGGTCAGTTATAATAGTGCATTGAACATGGCACAAATCTCTCTAGATGTTAAAGTTGCAGAGCAACAAGTCGGTGAAGAAGAATTGCAACCTTTAACACAAGGATTTCAACTGCAATACACACATCCTCAGGGACAGCTTTATCAAGGTAATTCAATTGATTGGCTTGCATCGCTTGATAGTGAAAGCGTTGATTTAGTTTTTGCTGACCCACCTTATAACATTAAGAAAGCTGACTGGGACAACTTTGAGAACCAAGAGAAATATATTGAGTGGTCAATTCAATGGATTAGTGAAGCTTCACGTATACTAAAGTTAAGTGGCTCTTTTTATATTTGTGGTTTTTCCGAAATCTTGGCTGATTTAAAGCATCCAGCATCAAAATATTTCAAAAATTGTCGTTGGTTAATTTGGCACTATAAAAACAAGGCTAACTTAGGTAGTGATTGGGGACGTTCTCATGAAAGCATCATTCATTTTCGTAAATCTGATGCCGTTAAACTAAGTATTGACGATGTACGAATTCCTTATAGCGCGCATACATTAAAATATCCATCTCACCCGCAAGCAGAGACAAGCGCCTACGGAAAGGGAGCAATCAAGAAACATAATAATTGGACACCTAACCCAAAAGGTGCGAAGCCCAAAGACGTAATAGAGATTCCTACTACTTGTAACGGGATGGGTGAGACAACACCCCATCCAACTCAAAAGCCAGAAGAATTATTGAGAAAATTTGTTCTTGCATCATCTAAAGAAGGAGATTTGGTCATTGACCCATTTTCAGGTTCAGGAACAACTCTTGTGGTTGCAGAGCAGCTTAACCGCCGCTGGATGGGATGCGATTTAAATATTGAGTACAACTGTTGGGCAACTAGACGATTAGAAAATGTCCGTCGCATGACAAAGGAAGAATGGATAGCCTTTGATCGTAAAAATGCAGAACGAAGAGAGTCTATCCGATGAGTCTAGAGGATTTGGTAAATCACGTAGTAGACAAAGAACGTTTTCAGACTATTCAAAGCTATATTACCTTTTGTAGAAATTATCTACAATTTATAACGACGGGTTTACAAGCCAGAATTGTTTCACAAAATGAAAATCATTACCAGTTTTATCAATATCGGGATGATGGTTATTACAACATAACTCGCCCGATAAATACTCAGTTAATGTATAAGGCAGAAACATTTGATATTGCTTCTAATCAATTTTTACAAGCTCTTGAACAGTTGCGAGAGAGACAGTTACCTGATGACTCATTGAGGCAGGTTGTCATCTCTACCATCTATACAGTTCAGCAAGCTATTGGGGCAGTTCTCGACGCATTACCTTCTGGAAAGTCTAACCAAGCTCGTAAAGTGAATGGGGATCTTTTCGAGCGTCTAATTCGACTTTTGATTGCATCTCTAAACGTAGATTGCGTTTCTGGAACAGTACAAGTTCCGGTTAGAGACGAGAGCGGAGCAATATTATTTCATACTAGCTATCAGCATGACTTGTTGATTAGTCAAGACGACGATCTCAAGATAATTGGTTCGGTTAAAACTTCGAGTAAAGACCGTATTGATAAAATTTTTGTAGATAAGTTCTTATACAACAAGCTAACCAGCACTGCTTTGCCTCACATTGCAATTTTCTTAAACGATGTGCAGAGAAAAAAAGCAAAGCAGCAAAATCGTTATGGCATTAATGCAACGTTTTTGCCAGGACACTTCAAAGCTTACACCATCAAACTAAATCCACTCGATGGTGTATATTACTGCGATATTCGTCCGAATATGATTACGGATGGATTGCTTTCACAACACATCCAGACCATTGACAATTTATTTTATCGTGATATTTGGCAGTTACTCAGTAGTGATGGGCAGTCTTTGGAAGAAGTTGAAATTGAGGAAGGTGAGAACGAGGAAACCGAATAATAGTAAAGTTTATTGCGATCTAAAAATTAGATATCGATGAAAGCGCAGTTGAAAGGTTATAGGTTTGAACAACTTTTAGTTGTTGCACATACTGATAGAGAGGAAAAGATACGAATTATTAGCGCCAGAAAAGCTACTCGCCAAGAGAAGAGGTTTTATGAAGAAGGAAGTTGAAAACGAAATGGAAGATGAATTACGTCCTGAGTACGACTTCGCTCAAATGAAAGGGGGGGTTAGAGGTAAATATGTTGAGCGATATCGGACAAAAACCAACTTAGTGCTTTTAGATCCCGATGTTGCCCAAGCTTTTCCCAACGATGAAGCGGTGAATGACGCATTGAGGTTGTTAATTCAGGTCGCTCAACGTCAGCAGACCAACACAACAACATAATCGAGATCATTTCGGCTCGTAAAGCCAAACGCAAGGAAAGTGAATATTGTGAAAGCTGACCTGTTGAAAAACCACTTGTTCCAACGGCTGACCTGCTTTTACTTGTAACCAACCGAATTATGAAAAATATTGAGTTGACGCAAGGAAAAATTACAGTTTCAGAAAGCACGACTCTAGAAGAGTTCTTAAAACTTCCATACATTGAGGAGTCACCAGCTTGGGAATATATTAACAAAGAGGCAATTCAGAAACCAATGGGAGGGGCTAAACACAGTTTATTGCAAAAACGTTTAGTTGCAGTGATTGATGCGTTGGGTAGTAACTACGAAGCTTTTCCTGAATTGCGCTGTACCTGCGGTAATCGTTCAGTAGTTCCTGATGTGGTTGTTATTTCTACCAATCAACTACCACTGGATGAAAGTGGTGAGATTATTAGCAGTGGTATTAATTTTGCACCTGCTTGGGTAATAGAAATTCTCTCCCCGGCTCAAAGTCAAACTAAAGTAACTGGCAATATTTTACACTGTTTGAGAAATGGCAGTCAGCTAGGATGGTTGATTGATCCAAGTGAACACTGTATTTTAGTTTATCAGCCTAATTCTTTGCCACATTTGTTAGCAGGAAAAGATATATTACCAGTGTTAGAAGATTTAAATTTGACACTCTCTGTTGATGAAGTTTTTGCTTGGTTACAGCGGAAAAATTGACACTAATCACAATTCCAGAGTTTGCTAATCGTGTTGTCATGCCTTGCACTTATGACAAAACTCGTGAGGAAGCCATTGATAATGGCGAAGAAGTGATTAAAATGTACCTGGAAGCTTGGGAAGCAGAAGGCGAATCCATCCCTGAACTCAGCACGCTTCAAATTGCTTGACGCTTCATAAATATTACTATTATGGCTTTTTTGGCGAACCTTTGAGACACTGTGAATCTCGGGTGGTATTGGGTTAAAAAAGAAACATGAAAATCATCAAACCCATCACCAATTGGTTAGAAACCCGCGCTTGTGCCCCTGCATACGGCGGTTGGGTACTAGCAGCAACGGCTATTTGTTTTTTTGGAGCTGGTATCAATACGATGGCTGGTTGGCTGTACGCCATTAGCGGCATCAGTTTTGCCCTTTTGGGTGTAGCAGCCATCTTACCGCCGCGATCGCTCACAGGTTTATCCATCACCCGTCGTCCCATCCAACCTGTGTCAGCAGGCGATGATCTGACGGTGGAATTAGAAATCCGCAATCAGACGCAGCAGCCTGTAAGCTTATTGCAAGTCGAAGATATACTACCCTTCGTCTTAGGGAAACCAGTACAAAAAGCAATAGAAACAATTCCTAGCCAAGGCAGTTACCGTTGGGTATACTACCACCCTACCCAGCGTCGGGGCGTCTATCGTTGGCACACAGTCGAACTGGGTTCTGGTGCGCCTTTGGGATTGTTTTGGTGTCGCCGTCAACGTGATTGTGCTGCCACAGCGATCGTCTATCCCACAGTGTTACCCTTGGCTACCTGCCCCTTAGTGGATGAAATGGGGCAAGAAGAGAGCAAAAGGGGCGATCCTCGTGGTAGACCCTTGCAGACAGCGACAACAGGGCTGGTGCGATCGCTCCGTCCTTATCGCCTCGGAGATCCTACTCGTCTAATTCATTGGCGAACTAGCGCCCGCTATGGCGAATTAAGGGTGCGGGAGTTAGAAATGGTTACAGGTGGACAAGAGATAGTTATTGCCCTTGACAGCACTAGCAATTGGGAAGAAGAAAACTTTGAACAAGCAGTAATTGCCGCAGCATCACTGTATTTTTATGCACAGCAACAGCAATTAGAGGTGCAACTGTGGACAGCATCAACAAGTTTAATCAAAGGTGAGCGTTTTGTTTTAGAAACCTTAGCAGCAACCACAGCCTTAGAAGATGCCAGTTCAGTAGTTCCTAAAAGCTATCCCTTGATTTGGCTGACTCAAAACTCCCTGAGTCTTTCTACTCTTCCTCAAGGCAGTCGCTGGGTAATGTGGCCAAATATTTCCTCACCACCAGCACAAGAGGTAATCAATTGGGAACACCCTGGTATAGTTTTGCAAAGCGATGTCTCCGACGGGCTACGCCTACATTCTCTGCAACTCCAACTACAAAAAACATTACATTCATAAATCAATTCAAATTTTATAATTCCAAAAGACTGCTGACAAGTTAAGCTTCTGCGATTTCCTAGATTTTCTCTGATCCCAGCCCACCGGACATATCAGCCTTTGAGCAAAGCTAAAACAATTTGAGCAGGTAAGGTTGGGGAAAAACACCCAGTAATCCCCACATGAGGCTGAGGTACAATGCAAAGAAATATTTAAATTATGAGTCGCCGATCCACATGATCTCATCAGAAGCTAACACAAAATCCAGCGATAAAAGCCTAGAGGCAATGCGGCATTTTTCCGAACAATACGCCAAGCGGACTGGAACATACTTTTGTTCTGAACCTTCTGTTACCGCAGTTGTGATCGAGGGACTAGCCAAACATAAAGATGAACTGGGTGCGCCTTTATGTCCTTGTCGCCATTACGAAGATAAAGAGGCTGAGGTTCACGGCACATATTGGAACTGTCCCTGTGTACCAATGAGAGAACGCAAAGAGTGTCACTGCATGTTGTTCCTTACCCCTGACAACGAGTTTGCTGGAGAAAAACAAGAAATCTCTCTCGAAACAATTAAAGAAGTACGAGATAGCATGGGATGAGCCAAACCATCCCCCAAGAGTTTTGGCAAGGCGTAGAACAGTTCAATTCTGGTGAGTTCTACGCCTGTCATGACACTTTAGAAGCTTTGTGGATTGAAGCTGGCGAACCGGAAAGAACCTTTTATCAAGGCATTCTCCAAATTGCTGTAGCGCTGTATCATTTGGAGAATCGAAACTGGCGAGGTGCAGTTATTCTACTGGGAGAAGGTAGCAATCGCCTGCGGCGTTACCCATCTAGTTACAGCGGCGTTGATGTAGATGAGCTATTGAGTCAGAGCGCAGTATTGTTGACGACATTACAACAAATAGGTCCAGATAAGATTACAGCTGGTGATCTGGGTGAAAATCAAGTCTTATCTTTGCCTATAATTCTGCTAACTACTGATTAGACATCTGTTGAAATTAATTATGCGTTGCTCGAAATCCTTGGTAGGCACAATTCATGTAGACGCAAAGCGGCTTCCCGTAGGGTATTGTGCCTACGTCATTTTCACTCAAAGACCAATTACCTGAAACCTTGAGGTTGGGGGTAGCGTCACTATTTCAGCCAGTAGTTATCGTAAATCACTCCAGATTGGATATTTCATATCTGGATAAAGTACTTGGATAATTAGAATGCAAGCTGAAATCCTGAATCCCCAATTGCTATGATGCCCTGCTATCAATTGCCCATATCCCAGATGCGTCGCTTTGGATTAGCTTTAATGCTGCCAGTTACACTCTTGGGCGTCGCCTTCCCTAACCAATTGCAAACTGCTACTGCACAAACACCGAGAGAAAATCGCCCCCTCACTATCCGTGCTGATGTACAAGAATATGACGCCAAAAATCAAGTAATCACTGCTCGCGGTAACGTGCAAATGTCGTATCCGGCTCGCCAAATTCAAGCAACATCTGCCCAAGCACAGTATTTTAGTAAGGAACGCCGAATTGATTTCAGTGGCAATGTCTATATTTTGCAACAGGGCGGTAACAGTATCCGGGCGGAGAAGGTAACCTATTTAATTGATCAAGGGCGATTTGTTGCCTTACCCCAATCCAATCGTCAGGTAGAGTCCATCTACATGATCCAGGAATCAGATAATGATGGACAAACTGCAAAACCTGCTCCACAGACACCAGCATTCAAGCGTTCTAATTAGCATTTACTATCAAGAAAGGGCGCGAACAATGAAAATTGTTTTAGAGAATATTCATAAATCTTATGGCAAGCGAGTAATTGTCAATCGTGTCAATCTTTCTGTTGCTCAAGGCGAAATCGTTGGTTTACTAGGCCCCAATGGGGCTGGTAAAACCACCACCTTTTACATTGCCACAGGTTTAGAAAAACCCAATCAAGGAAAAGTTTGGCTAGGTAATGTGGACGTTACGGGAATGCCAATGCACAAAAGGGCGCGACTGGGTATTGGCTATCTAGCACAAGAACCAAGTGTTTTCCGCCAACTTTCGGTACAGGATAATATTCTGTTAGTGCTAGAGCAAACTAATGTGCCACGATGGGAGTGGACAAGACGACTCACAACTTTACTGCGAGAGTTTCGGTTGGAAAAATTAGCTAATAGCAAAGGAATTCAACTTTCTGGTGGTGAGCGACGGCGGACAGAATTAGCAAGGTCTTTAGCTGCTGGACAAGAAGGTCCAAAATTTTTGCTTTTGGATGAACCATTTGCTGGAGTTGATCCTATAGCAGTCTCAGAAATTCAGCAAATCGTCGCCCGACTGCGCGATCGCGGTATGGGAATCTTAATTACAGATCATAATGTCCGCGAAACCCTGGCGATCACCGATCGCGCCTACATCATGCGCGAGGGACAAATTCTCGCTTTTGGCGCTACTGACGAACTCTACGGCAATTCCCTTGTGCGGCAATATTATTTAGGGGATAATTTTCAAGTCTAAATTAACAATTATTTAGTTAATAATTTCAAAGGCTATTTTGATTTTTTATTCTGAGGTTGCTCCTGAACCTGGGAATTTTGCCCCAAGTCTGACCAAGCTTGATTTTGTGCAGTTTTCTAAAGAATTGGTATAAGCATGAATTTATTAGTTAACTTTAGCTATTTAAAATGAAATTTTGATCTTAAATACAGTAGATATACTTTACTTCACTAGAACTGCCAATATTTAAATATTTAATTTTGCTTATGATATCAAAGAAGTTCACGTCCTTCTACAAACTCTATTCGCTACTGCCTTTTACGATCATGGATCGCTATCTGGCCAGCGAATTGTTAGCGCCGTTTTTCTTTGGTGTCGGAGCTTTTTCATCACTTGGTGTCACTATTGATGCTGTATTTGATCTCATCAGAAAAATCGTAGAATCTGGGCTACCTATAGACATTGCAATTCAAGTTTTTTTGTTAAAATTTCCCAATTTTATCGTTTTAGCCTTCCCCATGTCTACGTTGCTGGCAACTTTGATGACCTACAGTCGTCTTTCTAGCGAGAGCGAACTAATTGCCCTGCGTGGTTGTGGGGTCAGCGTCTATCGCATAGTGCTAACTGCTGTGATGTTAAGTCTTGTGGTTACAGGAATGACATTTGTGTTTAACGAACAAATTGCACCAGCAGCAAATTACCAAGCGGCAATGACTCTGGATAAAGCCCTGAAATCAGACAAGCCAATTTTGAAACAGCAAAATATTTTCTATCCTGAATACCAGGATGCTGTCCAGCCAGATGGCTCTAAGAATCGGATATTGACACGCTTGTTTTACGCCGACCAGTTTGATGGTAAGCGGATGAAAGGTTTGACGATTATAGACCGCTCAACAAAAGGTCTGAATCAAATTGTGGTATCAGAATCTGCCCAGTGGAATGCTTCTCAAAATGTCTGGGATTTTTACAACGGCACGATCTATTTTGTTGCTGCCGATCGCTCCTATCGCAACATCGTTAGATTTGAGCACCAACAACTGCAACTACCGCGCACACCATTAAGTCTGGCAGAAAAAAGCCGCGATTACGGTGAGATGAATATTTCTGAAGCCCTAGATCAACTACAAGTGGAACTTCTCGGTGGCGATCGCCAAAAAATTCGTAAACTCGAAGTGCGGATTCAACAAAAAATCTCTTTGCCCTTTGTATGTGTAGTTTTTGGCTTGGTAGGTGCAGCTATGGGAAGCATACCCCAGCGAACTGGAAGAGGCACCAGCTTTGGGATTAGTGTTGTAGTTATATTTTCGTACTACTTAATTTTCTTTATTGGTGGTGCGATCGCGCAAGCAGGTGTCCTCTCTCCCTTTATGGGGGCTTGGTTGCCGAACTTTCTTTTTTTGGGAATAGGTTTATTTTTATTGATGCGAGTTGCCAAACGGTAAAGGAAGCGGGGAACAGGGGAGCCTCTTCCTGCCCCTTTGCCCCCTTCCCCTTCATCCCCACACCTCAATTACGGATGATAACTTCGACACTCGGGTGCATCTGGGTTTTCCTTGCAGTATTCTTCAAAAGAAACTTTGGCTGATACCATACCCTCAGATTTCTGATGAGCTGCTTCTGCTTGAAGTTCTTCTACCTCATCCCAAGCAGCTGCACAAGCTTTAGAATAAGCACCTTGTCCGGTGCAAATAGACCGAGCCTGCTCAATAGCTTTTTGAATTCTCTCCTCCAGCAGTAGGGCTTTTGGAGCTTCTACAAAGTCGCTTTTGGTCAAAATGTCGGTAATCGAGATGATACCCAACAGCTTGCTTTGAATCACAGGTGCTCGATGAATACCAGTATTAGCAAATAACCGCGCTACATATTCCACACCCAAATCAGGATTGACCACAATGCAGGGCTTGCTCATAATTTCGTAAACCCGCACTTGCTTTGGGTCTTTACCGTAGGCTGTTACCTTATAGACAATATCCGTTTCTGTGACAATGCCATAAGCATCATTGTCATAGCGACGATCCACAACCAGCGCCCGCAATCCTTTTTCCTTCATTACCCCTACCGCTTCAGCAACAGTCGCCGAACCGCGAATGGTAACTACATCTTTGGTCATAATATCTTCAGCTTTCATCATTGCTGTAGTCTCCTGGTTAATAGTACGGTGCAGCACAGTGCCCTCAGAGGCGTATCGAAGCATTGCAGCGCACAGTTTGCTAACTAGAAAGTAAAAAAGTTGAACTTTTGTCCCGCTACAACAATAAATTAGACTAGTTGTCAACTCCTGATGTTATCCAATGTGACCGATAGCCAAAAACTGAGCATGAATTACCATAACTTTCTAGAAAATCTGCCAAAGGACTCCAGCCGCTAAAAAGTAATTTTTGACTACTACATGTCTATTGGTAATGACTAATAACTGATGGAGAAGTTAGGATGAAATCACTATTCAAACTTAAGTTGAGATATTTTCTGTTGAGTCAAGCAAAAGCATTAAACAGCAACGCTTTCAACTTTCGTCAAGTTTTTCCGATTTCGAGTAAATTTCAATTACCAATCCCATGCCACATCGTCATTATCCTCCCGCCTACTTACGCTATCTCAAAGCCAGGTTATGGTATCTAGGGCGACCTGGTTTTTGGGGAACTGCAATTTTTTTATCTATAGTAGGGCTAGTAACCTGGGAATACTGGTCAAATCCAGATATTTTCGTTTATAAGCAAAAAAACCAAGTCGCTTCACAACAGCCTGCTGATTCCTCACTGTCAGCAGAAGACAGAGCTATTGCCGCAGATATTGATAACTTGCCAGTTTTGTTTAATGATTTTGACCAAGCAACTGCCTCATTGACGCCAAATATTCCTAATGAAAACACTGAGGAAAAAAAGAGCAAAAGCTTATTAGAAGATGTAATTAAAAAACAAAAGTCTGGTAGTGATACCAAATTAAATCCTGGTTTAGGTGTTAATGGCGACACCTCCCCAGCTGTGAAAAATCCCTTTGTTGTCCAAACAGAAAATTTATTACGGACTGGGACGGTTGATAGTAATAACCAGTTTCTAGGTCTGAAGACCTTAAATACAGCGTCTGAACCAACAGAGGGGGAACAAACATCCTCTAGCCTGGATATTGGATTCACTAATCAAACCAAAAAAAATCAAAATCCTGTCTCCCTCAGCCCTCTGCAAGCAGCACTCAACCAATCAACAAACCAGAAATCGTCTAGCTTCAATGGGATCACTGCAACTCAGACAAATCCCTTGGGTCGAGTCTCTGACTCAGGAACAACGTTAATGCCACCAATCAACAGCTTACCCAGTCAGAATTCTCTGCCAAGTAGTGGGTTAACTCCTGGGAACGGCTACACGTCAACGGGTACGAACTTACCACAAAATCCCTACGGGAATTTAAATAACGGTCAGGTATTGCCTAGTAGTGGGTTAAATACTGGTACAGGTTATCCGTCAACGGGTACGAACTTACCGCAAAATCCCTATAATAATTTAAATAGTGGTCAGGTAGTGCCTAATGTATCACCAGTGACGCCCCCAGTCACCTCTGCCACACCAAGCAATATTTCACCTTACTCTAGGCAGATTCCGAGTCAAGGCGTTGTCACCCCAACAAACCCTGTGGGATATGGGAATTATGGCTTGCAGCAGCCAACGCAACTACCACAGTCTAATTATGGGAGTTATGGCTTGCAGCAGCCGACGCAACTACCACAGTCTAATTATGTGTTGCAGCAACCAACACAGTCTAATTCCTTATATCTTCGCCAGATTCGAGATAAGTATAGAAGTCCTGGTCAAAACTGATTTTAAACACGTCGCTTAACTGAATTTTATTCAGTTAAGGAGATTGTGGGCTATCTGGAATAACTGGAATTTCTGGTGTTTCGGGTTGTCGCTGTTGTCGTTGCAAATATTTACTCAGTACATAAGCTATATCCCCACGGGTAACAGGTTTTAATGGGGAAATATTTCCTTGAGCATCTGTGTTAAGAAATCCCTCACTAGCCACTGTTGCGATCGCTTTTCTAGCCCAAGCTGGGATAGACTTTTCATCTGGATGTGAAGCCAGAATCTCATTAACAGCGTCATCAGGAAATTGAAATACACCATAAGCTTGGGCGAAAATAGCAAGAGCTTCTGCCCTTGTCACCTTTTGATTAGGGAAAAATTCATTGCCCCGATAGCCTTTCATAATGTCAGTTTTTAAGACTGTCTGTATATCATTAAATGCCCAATGAGAAGCAGGAACATCTGGAATAGCTAAATTTTCTTTGCTAACAGCTTGTCTTTTATTTAGCCCAAATGCTTTTACCATAATTGACGCTAATTCGGCCCTACTCACTAACCTTTCTGGATAAAACTTGCCATCGGAAAAGTTTGTCATCCATTTGACAGCAGTTACCTGTTGAATGGAATCAGATGGGATTCCAGAAGTAGTTTCTGGCACTTGAGCTTGAGCAATTGCTGGTAAGTTTTGTAGTAGGCCCACTAAAGATAGAGTAATTGAAAGCTGACGCATTATAATAACCACTTTTAGCTGCTAAATGAATTTAAAAAACTACGTTATTGAGCTTAAGGCGAGATTTGGTATACCTAATAACCTGTAACTTAATTAGTGACGAATTTAAATTGGGCAATGTTGCTCCCGCTAGGTAGGGTGTAGCTATAAATTTTAAAAATTAGGACTGTGTCCAGAATCCCAGCACTTCCCATCATGCCAGACTCTACTAGTGTGTTCACATTCTGATTTATCCTCAATCCAAGGAATTGAAGTAGGGTAATACGAGGTAGATATGGGACTAAGTGAAGACAATGCAAAAGAAAATATAGTGTAGCTACAAGCCGATAGAATAATTAGAAATCCGATGAGAAACAAGACATTGGCTGGAGTCCAGAAAGGATATAAACCTTTTTCAAAGCGTAAACGCGCTTTAGAGCGACGTTCTGAACCTGCTAATAACACCAGATAAAACCTTAATCCGGGAATTGGCAGTGAAACTCTTATGTCTAAAGCATGACGGGTTCGACTACGAGAGACAAAACCCCTTTTTATAGCTTCTAATTGCTCTACCGTGAAGGTATTTGCTACTTCCGGGGTAATCTCAGCGAAAAGTTGCTCAAAAGTAGAAGCAGTGTACTGTGGCTTATTCATAATTTTCGTATATTAATATACACTATTATTACATTGGTTATCTCCTTTGTCCCGGACACTATAATGTTTGATTTTTTGGAAGTCCCTAATCAAGGAAGTAGAAATTAGCAAAAACTTGTTTTTTACCTTTCATCTTTTGACGTTATCTGCCCACTACTATGGACTATAGTCAGTTTTTCAGGAGTTTTGGGAATGACAACAACAGATCCCGTAAAGTTGATGAAGCAAGAAGTTGGCAAAGCCGCCGCCGCCCTGGTAAAATCTGGTTCCATCGTTGGGTTGGGTACGGGGTCAACTACAGCGTATACGATTCAGTTTTTGGGCGATCGCCTCAAGTCTGGTGAACTCAAAGATATCATTGGTATACCTACCTCGTTTCAGTCAGAAGTGCTGGCGAAGCAGTATGGTGTTCCTCTCGCCACCTTGGACGCTATCGACCACATCGACATTGCCATTGATGGTGCAGATGAAGTTGATCCGCAGAAGAATTTGATTAAAGGCGGTGGTGCAGCACATACCCGCGAAAAAGTCGTAGACTACCTGGCAGAACAGTTCATCGTCGTGGTAGATAGTGGTAAGTTAGTAGACCGCTTGGGTTCTAGTTTCGCTGTGCCTGTGGAAGTGATTCCAATGGCAATTACTCCTGTTACCAATGCCATCAAAAAACTCGGTGGTAAACCAGAACTCCGCATGGGTGTAAAAAAAGCTGGCCCAGTGATCACTGACCAAGGGAACTTTGTTTTAGATGTTAGATTTGACTCTATTGAAGATCCAGCCAGCCTAGAAAAGACATTGAATAACATTCCCGGCGTTTTGGAAAATGGTATCTTCGTTAACTGTGTCGATTTAGTTTTGATTGGTGAAGTCAAAGATGGTCAGCCATTAGTGCGGCAATTGTAAGAGTTCTTGATTTTGGATTTTAGAAACATCTAAAATCCAGAATCAAGCAATAGATATCTCCAGAAATTAATTATGCCTTATCCAAAACTCTTATAGAGACGTAGCAGTGCTATGGCTGTTTTTCACTACAGGCTAGAACTGAGTGCTAGACGATGACGTTAGTACCGACTACCAGATTTGTAGCCGTGAAATTATTCAAAGTCGCCAAGGTTCCATCGAAATAATTGTTAACTTTTGTAGCAGTACCCGATTGCACAAACTTTAGGTAGCCATCACTGATGGGATTGCTGCCAGTGTAGCCCTCACCCTTAAGCACGTTAGTAAGAATTAACTTATCCTCACTCTGATTAAAGTCAATAATCGTATTATCAGTGCTATCGGTTTGAAAGATAAACTGGTCATTACCACTACCGCCGTAAAGGATATCATTATACTCACTAGCACCAGAATAATCACCAACATCATCATTACCAACAAGGAGGATATCATTACCAGCGCCACCACTGAGGTTATTCTTACCTTTACCGCCAATTAAAATGTCATCACCAGCACTACCAACCAAGGTATCGTTACCCGTACCACCGCGTAGCAGGTCGTTGCCACTCAAGCCATTGATGTAGTCATCACCCTCCTGACCATTAATCACATCAGCTGAGTTGTCAAAGCCATTGACATTGTTATTTAGGTCATTGAGAAAGGTGACTGTGTTTTTGTTGAAGATGCTGGTTTGAGTGGAGTTGGCATCGAAGACATCAAAGCTGTCACGAATGCTATTTTGCCCATCAAACAGGATATTGCCCAGCGTTGATAGGTTGTCTAGGTTTTCCAGAGGAAAGTTTTGCAGGATAACTTTGTTATTAGCCACCCCATCAAAGGTGACTTCCAGATTGTTACCATTCTGGGTGAGTCGCAGATTTTTGGCAGTTAATCCAGTCCCTTGGAATTTTAAGGTATCCAATTCGCTAGCGATCGCTGCCGAGGGATTTGAGCCTTTACCTAACCCACCAAAATCGGTGATGGTATCTACACCGTCACCTAAGTTGTAAACAAATTTATCCTTGCCGCCACCATCAGTTAGGAAATCGTTGCCTTGATTCCCTGTGATCGTATCATTCCCGCCTTGACCGTTAATGATGTCACCATAGTTCTTGCCCACTAAATTATCAGCGCCATTGGTTCCATTCAGCCCGTTAAACTCTAATGCACCAATATCAACTGTACCTTTAGATATTCTGTCAAATCCAGTGCCACGTTGGTCGGTGGTGATCCCTGCTGGAATCAGAGCATTTTTGCCTGCGTTAATTGCGGGACTATCGGCAAGTAAAGCATTAGTAAAGATTCCACCACCGTTATTTTGCAGAGGGGTGAGTTTGGGGTTAATGGGGTTAGTGCTGGTGCCAACGAGAGTACTGGTGGTAAAGCCTGTGCTACCAGTGCGATCGCCAATTAGATTGTTGCCAGCGTCAGTGAAGCTGCCGAAAACGTCAGGGGTGAAGATAAAGGATTCAGAATTTAAGTTGGGTGCTATATCAAAATTGCCTGCAATGACAGTGTTCCCAACAATAACAGTCCCATCAGAGTTATTGAAAACGCCCCCACCGTCGCCTATATCCGCCCTAAAGCCTTGTGATGTGTTATCTGTAATGGTGTCGTTGGCAAGGCTGAGAGTGCCGCTATTATAAATGCCACCGCCGTCGTAGTATGCACTATTGGTAGAGACAGTGCTTCCCGTCAGGCTAAAAGTACCTGAGTTAGAGATGCCACCGCCGTCTGAGGCACTATTATTAGAGATAGTGCTGCGAGTGATATCAACGCTGCCTAAGTTATAAATGCCACCACCAAAGGATGGAGGGTCAGAATTGTCAACTCCCCGATTAAGACCCCTAGCAAACGCACTATTATTAGAGACAGTGCTTCCTGTTATACTGAGCTTGCCTATGTTAAATATACCGCCACCATAGGCAGGGATAAAATCTAGGTCTACATTATTATTAGAGACAGTACTTCCTGTCAGGCTGAGGTTGCCTTTGTTAAAGATGCCTCCGCCTAACAACGACCCACTATTGCCAGAGACAGTGCTTCCCGTCAGGCTGAGAGTGCCTCTGTTAAATATACCACCTACCACCCCGTTATTGTCTGAGACAGTGCTTCTTGTCAGGTTAAGGCTGGCATTACTATTGACCAAAATACTGCCCAAGAGGTCATTAGCATTGGCAATCTTCAAGCCATCAATGCTTGCATCTGTGCCTGCACCCGATATCTCCAACACGCCTGAGACATTATTCCCGCTAATGGTGAGGTTAGATGCCCCAGTCCCCAAAATAGTTAGATCATTGGTAATCGTCAATTTCCCAGAGGTGAGGGTGATGATATCCGGGGTGGCATCGGTGAACACACCCGCAAAGGTAATCGTATCTGCCCCAAGAGTAGCATTAGCATTGAGGATAGCCTGCCGCAACGATCCTGCTCCGGAATCGTTAGTATTAGTCACTACTGTGTCAGTATTAACAGGTGGCTTAGTTGTGGGGGGCTGGACTTCATAAGCACCAATATCAATAACACCGTTGAATATTCGGTTAAATCCAGTACCGCGTTGGTCAGTGGTAATTCCAGTCGTCACTAAAGAATTCTTGCCAGCATTAATAGCGGGACTACCCGCAAGTAAGGCATGAGTTAAGGTTGCACCACCGTTATTTTGCAGCAGTCCGAGTTTAGGATTAATGGGGTTAGTACTTGTGCCGACGAGGGTGCTAGTGGTAAAGGCAGTGCTACCAGTATTATTGCCAATCAGGTTATTGCCGGAGTCAATCAGTTCACCACGCACGTCGGGGTTTATATCACCAGAGGTGGAGTTGTCGAAATTGCCTGCGATGATGGTGTTACTAACTTTGACGTTGCTATTACTAATATACTCAGCACTATTAAAAATACCTCCACCATTACCAGTACCATTACCATCTGAGTCAGCTGTGTTGTGATTAATTGTGGTGCTGATTATGGTGAGTTCGTTGTTTCCCACGTAAGCATTGCCATTGTATATGGCACCGCCATCTTCTAACGCTGTATTGCCAGAGATGGTGCTATTAGTTAAAGTAGCTGAACCGGAAAAATAACTATTATCATCTCCGTTAAAAATGCCACCACCGAATTTTGCACTATTACCAGAGACAGTGCTATTGGTCAGCCTGAGAGTACCGCCTTGATTATAGATGCCACCACCGGAGTCTGCGGTATTCCCAGAGACACTGCTATTGGTTAGGCTGAGAATACCGATACTACTACTAAAATTGTCATTAAAAATGCCGCCTCCCGCAGTATTGCCATTATAAATCTTGCTTCCCCCGGTATTGCTATAAACACTGCTGTTAGTTAGGCTGAGAGCACCACCATTATAGATACCGCCCTGTGTATTGCTAAAGACGCTGGTGTTAGTTAGACGGAAGATACCATTGTTAGAAATACCACTTTCTGCTGTATTACCAGATACACTGGTGTTAGCTAGGCTAAGGATGGAATTTTTATTAACCTTAATACTGCCGCTAGCGATCGCCAAGCCATCAATGATGGCATCTGTCGCTAATCCCGATATCTCGAATATTGTAGAGGCATTCTTGCTACTCACAGTCAGCTTCGATGCCCCAGTCCCCAAGATAGTCACATCATCGGTAATCGTCAGTTGTCCAGAGGTGAGGGTAATCACATCTGGGGTAGTATCACTGAATACACCCCCAAAAGTAATCGTATCATCCCCAGGAGTGGCATTGGCTAATTTAATTGCCTCTCTGAGGGTAGTAATACCGTTGTTCGCATTCCCATCATCCGTGTCTCCGGTATTATTCACTGTGAACGTTGCCAGTACTCCTGCGTAAGCTTCTCGCGTCGTTTCTGCAAACGCAAGATTTACTTCCATATCAGCAGTACGAATTTCTAACTCCCAGTTCCCACCCAATGCTGCATTGCCAATCAGCTTCCCGGAAGCGGCAATATTCGCTCCTGTGAGTTGGTGCAGTTTTTCGACAAATTCTGCCCCCGCATCACCAAAAGCCACTTTGCAACCATAGATGAGTAAGTTCCAGCGGTTATCGCTTTTGGCAGAGGCTGAAAATATTTTCTGCCATTGTTGCAGTTGCTGGCTGTATTCCTCGAGGGTATCAAGTCCTAAATGCGTGTTCCCCAATTGTAAACAACCTGGGGCACCGTGGCACACAAGATGAATATCAGTCAAATTCTCGCCAGTGTAACTACCCAAAATTTCCGTAATTTGCTCAACACCGTTCTGTGTCGAGTCAAGCAGGAACACTTGGGTATTATCAAGCACGCCATTGACTAAACCGCTATAGTCTTCAACGGCCATGTCGATAAAAACTATACTATGGGTATTGGAGGTGGAAGTTGCGGAATTTACTTGCAAGTCTGAGGTATGTAACGTAGCCATTTTATTACTTTGAGCTTAGGTGATGAGGGAAACTCAAACCGACTTCAGCCTTGTAATTACAGGGTTTTCACACAACTACCGAGAACTCAAAAAACTATACTACTAATTATTTTCCCTTTCGTTGCTATTATCTAGCAAGTTGCCACTTTTGTAAAGCAATCAAACTATGTAATTTTACTAAGCCCAACTCATATTTAGCGTGGGCATCAAAAATCAGGTTTTATACTGGTTCAACCTGAAAACCTCAATTTTCCAACCATAAACCCGGTTTATCAAGTTTTATTGGGAATTGTACCAGATATGCAATTGATGAATTTGGATTTGAATATATAGCTTTTCTAAAAATGAATTTTATAAATTGACAAATTTATTACACAATATTGAATATATACATTTGAATAATCAAACCAAAAAAACTATTGTGACATTTTCGCAGATATTAACTTTTTAAGAGTCTTAGTCATGCAAAATACTAAAGAAGTATAAATAATAGCATGGAAAAAAGTGTTATTAATGCCAGTCTTTCTACTCAGAACCTAACCTTTCGTCCAGGTGATACTCCTGTCTCATTTGAGGTAACTGTCAATAATGACAGCGATCGCTTTGTCAATTTTCAGATAGAAGTTACCGCAGCAGGAGAAACCCGGAACACAGGATATCTCTGGTATCGACTCGAACCAGAGGTGGCAGCAGCGAAGCCACCAGGCAGTAGTACAATATTCCAAGTCTTCATATTCAATACACCCATTCCGGGATTTGTCGGTACTGTCAACCTGATGGTGAAGATTTTTTCACCGCAATTAGCACAGCAGTCCAGACTTGTACTGAGGCTGAAAATCGAGCGAGACAACAGACCAACACATTTAAGTGTGGAATTGCCTGTGCGGGAGTTCCAAGTTTATCCCCGAAATTCTCTAGATATACCAGTACGGGTGCGGAACTTGGGGCAACAACCTACCGATGTGGTACTACGTTTTACAGGCGTTGATCCTTCTTGGCTAACAGGCAGTGCAGAACGCCGATTATTCTTAGAAGCAGGTGGTTTAGCAGAAGCGACATTCCAATGCCTTCCTCCTTCTGTAGTGCAAGCGCCCAGTCAAAATTACCCTTTTACTATTGAAGCTGTTAGCAATAATGGTTATCCAACTAGTGCTGAAGGTAATGTTGAAGTCTTGCCTGTGGGTTTTATAGACTTTAGTATTACACAAAAACACCTGAAAATTCCTAGTAAATCGGCATGGTTGCCTGACTGGAAGTCGGATACAGCTTCCTTTGAATTACTATTTAAAAACGCTAGCAACCTCAACCAGGAAATTAATGTCCAAGTGCAGGGTAGAGACTGGCGAAAATGTAGTTTCAAAAAGCTTCCCGAAATTGCCAATCTCCATCTAGGAGAGACAAGTAAAGTCATCCTTGATGTTAAAACAAAACGCCCTTGGGTAGGAATCGGCAAAACTTTGTTGCTGGAGGCTAAATCTGAGTTATCCGACCAACGTTTAGGGAGTACAGACCCGGCCACGCAGACATTAGAAGTGGAGACTCTGCCAATTATACCTTTATGGCTACAGCTGGCTGCGATCGCATTATTAGCCGCACTCCTAGCATGGATACTGCAACCAAGAGATGTAATGCATACACGTTCTGTGAATTCAGTGCGTTTTAGTGGCATTGGTTTATCTGTGGTCAGTGGCTCAGATGATTGCACCTTAAGACTTTGGAGAATCGGTGCTGATAGGTTAGACCCCGACGACAGAGTAACATATGCTGGGGGGCCTGTTGCTTGTGATAAAGCGCAACAACCCAAAGGTTTAATGGCGATTACTGACGACGCTGTAGAAGTCTTACGCTTCATGCCGTTACAAAATGATCGTGTTGCTGTTGGTTTAGATAATGGTGTAATTGAATTAAGAGATGTCCCCTCAGGTGCAAAGATCAGTGAACTTCAAGACCTTAAAGATCCAAAGGCAAAAGGCGATCGCGTCTTTGACCTAGCTTTCACTTCAAACTCACTTAACTTATTCAGTGGTTATGGCAGCGGTAAAGTTAGATTATGGTCAAGATCAGCGTCTAACACCGATTTTCTGCCAGAACCGCGAGAAGTTATCGACGTACAAAGTACATTGAAACTATCAGGTTTCCAAGTCCGGGCATTAAATCTCAGCCCAGATGCAAAAACTCTAGTAATTGCCGGAAACTTTAAGCGTTTCATCTTGTGGCAATGGAATCGAACTCAATCTGATAAACAATTCCCAGGTTTATCAGTCCAAAATCTAGAAAAACTAGATCCATTAGTTGGGCGTGAAGACTATATTTGGGGATTGGCTTTTGTTCCTAACTCAGCAGAAAAAATCTTAGCAACCTCCGATTCTGCGGGATTCATTACGATTTGGAATTTAAATCAGTGCCAAACTATCAAAAATCAAAATCCGCAGGAAAAAGTTAATGAACTCAATTGTTCGCCACTAGACCGCTGGTCAGCATCAAAAACATCTGTGCGTAGTTTGGCATTTAGTGATGATGGTAGTCTGTTAGTAAGTGGTGGCGATGATGGACAAGTAGTGGTCTGGTACTTAACCCCCGAACATAAGCTCGACAAAACAAAGGCAGCAAAAGGTAAACCAATTTACCAAAGCTCTAAAAAAATCAATAGTATCGACTTGAAAAGTAATCAAGGAACCATGATTGTGAGTGGTAGTGAAGATTTTCAGGTCAAACTACACCGCATCAAATAAGGGAGTCGATGACATGCAAGCTAAATTCAATCCACTGGAAGTTATTATCAACCCACCTGGAATTCAATTTGGGATGCCAGGAGATACCATTCAACTGTATGTTGTTGTAATCAATCAGGGAGACCAGAGTGCCGTTATTGATTTATATTTTGTTTTTGATGAAGTATTTCAAAATTTAACCGGTTGGTCTAGTTCTCCTAGAGAAAGTTTAGCATTAGCTCCCCAACAGAATAGTGACGAAATAACATTTGAATTTCAAATCCCCGCAAATGCTCTCCCAGGAACCTATGACTATACACTAGTTGTAGATTCTCCTCTACATTATCCACAAGATACTCCCATAACCTTCCCAAACCAAATTAAAGTTTTACTAAAAGAACAGACCGCAATTCGGGTGAATGACCCGACATTTTCCATTAGCCCTAACACCAACCCCAACAAGCCACTAATTTTCAATCCTAGTCAGCCTCTGCAAGTGGAGGTGATAGTTGACAATCGCTCTTATCTCGTAGACAGGTTCCGCTTGAGTTGCCCAGATTTAGATAATGACTGGTTCACACTCAATTATCCTGCAACTGGACTTGAGGGGCCAGGGTTGGTGTCTGATGTGAGTGCATTAGAACTCAACCCTGGTACTCAGGGTCAAATATTGTTGAAATTTCATCCACCTGGAGATACCCTTGCGGGAAGCTATTCTCCAACAATCCGCTTGTATTCGGAAAGCTCTCCAGACTTAGTACTGCTAGATTTGGTATACATCCAAATTCCGACAAATTATCACCTAGATATAGAACTTAATACCATCTTGGGACAAGTTAGCCGTAGTCTTGGCAAGTACGAATTATCACTAGCAAACCAGGGCAATATTGTTCGCGAACTAATATTAATTTTAAAAAGTCGAGACGAAGAAGAACTATATACTTACAAATTTGATCCGACTGAAGTAAGATTATTACCCAATAGAACTACTACCGCCAATTTGACGGTTAAACCCAGACCTTGGTGGCGAAGGCCGTGGTTTGGCACAGGGCTAGTGGTCAACTTTCAACTAGATATCAAAGATGAACAAAATTTACCCTTACCTAACACATTGCCTCAAGGAAGTTTGGTATGGAAACCTCGTCCTTTGTGGCAATTTTTTCTACTACTTTTGGCAATTTTGGGTTTAATAGGAGGGATAGGATTTATCATTTGGCGAATTTTAAATCCTGATCCTTTGAGATTAGAAAATTTTAGTGCCAATAACCCTCAAATTACTGAAGAGGAAGATGAGGTAGCTTTAAAGTGGGACATTCACAATTATCAACAGTTGCAAAAGTTGGTTCTGACGACTAAAGGTTCACAACCTATTCAGCCTATTACCTATGACTTTAGCAATGGTATTCCTGAAACACTAGGCAAAGGAAGTGCTAATGAAATACCTCCTTGTCAGGTGCAAGAAAAACAAC
Source organism: Nostoc sp. (assembly GCF_036917275.1). Taxonomy (GTDB): domain Bacteria; phylum Cyanobacteriota; class Cyanobacteriia; order Cyanobacteriales; family Nostocaceae; genus Nostoc. Next base: position 43,954 of record NZ_JBALDF010000056.1, on the reverse strand, counting down.
AGCTAATTTGTAGCAACGTTAAAACTGGAGTGAAAACAAAAGGAAATTACACTTTTGATTTACAAGCCTTTTATCGTAATGGTATACAATTATTCTCTCCAAAAAACCAAGTAGTAAGCCAAACAACACAAGTAGAAATAGCTGAAAAACAAATTGCTGAGGTAGTTGGTTTCCAAGCAGACAAACCACTATATACAAAAGGTCAAAATATTCTTTTCAGTTGGACAATTGCCCGTCCATTATTGTTAGCACAAATTCAAATTGCTGGCAGTGCAGATGATGGTACATCCTATGGTCAACAAATTGCTTATAAATTTAATCAAGGCAAGATTGCCGACCCTAAAGTTCAAAAACTATGTATACAACAAAATCAACAACTGCGATGTACAAATATTCCTCTACCAGCAAATAAAGCTGGGAACTTTGCGTTTCAAATCAAAGCTTTTTCTAACAATGGAAGTCAAAAAAATAGTTTAAAAAATACTGATTCAAAAATTGAAATATTACCAAAACCATTTAAGATTATCTCTTTTACAATCAACGGTAGTGAGCAACCAAATCTGGTTCTTAAAGAAGGAGAATTTACTACTCTAAGTTGGAGAGTAGAAGGAGAAAATATTCAGGTTAAACTTCTGCCGTACGGCAATGACGTTAAACCAGTTGACTCAATAAAGCTTCCAGTCAATCAAGCCTTCCCGCCTCAAATCGCACTGCAAGTTAATGACATATCTGGCAAGCAACAACCCCAGCAAAAAGGATTTGCAATCACAGTCATCAAAAAAGTGGTGCCCACTCCTACGCCTATACCTAGCATTAACCCAATTCCATCTACTTTGCCACGCAACAATAGCCCGTTTAAGACTCCCTTCCCTCAGAGGTAACTTTTTGGGCGATGTGAAAAGCAGAGATATATGAAAGTTGAAGACTGCCTCCAAAATCATCTTCTATGCGATGCCTCAATCCCGAAAATAAAGACTCTTTGTTGTGTGGATCTAATTTTATATATGGCGAGTAAGTATTCAAAAGTGTTAAATATTCATCGACAGTGTAGGTTACTTCTGATATAACTTGTCCGGATCTCAAGTCTTTGAATTGCCCCGAATCAATGACCATATTTCCTAATTGTTTCAAGATATAATTTTGTGTTTCTTGGTCTTCATATCGGTCAAGAGATGGAGTATGTAGTTGATAGACTTGCGATAAACTTTGATACACTTCGTAGCTGGGTTGAAGTTCCTTGTTCCATAATAAAATCAGGTAGCCATTTTCTTGTAGGGCGTTTGCAACTTTTGGATATCCAACTTCTGGTGATATCCAATGAAAAGAAGTTGCTGCTAAGACGGCATCAAATTCAAATGGCTTGAGTTTCCACTCTTCAAAGGATGTGTTCTGAATCTCTACATTGGAATACGGTTGACAATTATGTTGAGCTAACTGGAAAAAATCTGGGTTTGGTTCTAAGCAAATCATTGAGCAACCCAATTGAGCGATCGCTACTGTTGCAGTTCCAGGACCACATCCTACTTCCAGAATTTTTGAGTCTGTGGAGAGTTGAGCAACTCTCACAACTTGCTGAATCAAATCCTGAGGATAGCGGGGTCTTACCTTGTTGTAAGCTTCTGCTGCTGGAGAATACCAGTTTTTGCGCTGTTCCAGGTCTGTATTGGAGTAGCTGATTATTGTTTTTTTTAGGTCTTTCATAATCTATTCAATTTTGATCGTGCAAAGAGCGTACTAGCTCAATTCTTATTTTTCTGAAAAGCTCGGCGTCTGCGCCCATTTTCCAACAGGGGTTTTCGCAACGGTACTACCTCAGCTTCACTACTTTCGCGTGCTACCCGAATCAGCAACCCAGTAGCTATTAAGCTGGCAATCATGGAATTACCACCATAACTAAACATGGGCAAAGGTAAGCCAGTAGTTGGTAAAGAACCTGTAGCAACACCGATGTGGAGCAATGACTGTCCTACCATCAAAATCGTCACGCCGATCGCTACCAATCGATGCACTATATTTTTAGCCTTCAGCGCGACAATTAATCCGAGAGTGGCGAATGTAGCTAAAAGTACCAACAACACCATACTGCCCACAAAGCCAAACTCTTCGGCAAACACCGCAAAAATAAAATCGGTATCCTGAATTGGTAAATAAAACAGCTTTTGTTGGGAAAGCCCAAATCCGGCTCCCCAAGTTTTACCAGAACCTACGGCTAGTAGACTTTGCACCAACTGGTAGCCATCTCCTGTAGCATCCGCCCACGGATTCAGGAATGACATCACCCGCTTACGCTGGTACTCTTTAATACTAATACTGAGAATTGCCAACATCACTCCACCAATTGCTGTTCCTCCCAGGTACTTATAAGGTAACCCAGCAGCTAGAGCAATTAACCAAATAGTCATGCCGCAAAGTGCTGTTGTACTTAAGTTAGGCTGGGCAAGAATTCCTAAAAGTACCAGACCGAAAATACCCAACCAAGCCAAACGAACCCGCCAACTGATTCGTTCCCACTGACCAAAAAGCCGCGCACTTTGCAGCACCAAAAAGGGTTTAATTAATTCTGAAGGTTGAATCGGAATTGGCCCGATCGCAATCCAACGCGCTGCGTCAAAAGCCTTCCTTCCCAATCCTGGGATCAGTGTGACGAAAATTAACGCCAAAAACAGCAACAAAAACCAATGGCATAGTCCCAAAATTTTCTGCAACGGGAAATTAACAATAATATTGAATCCGATTAAAGAAACTAACACCCAAAGCAGTTGACGCTTAAAGTAGTACAGCCCGTCATGATGACGGGCGTCAGCTACAGGATAGGATGCTGAAAATAGCATGATCAAGCCGACGAACAGCCAAATCAACGTTAACCAGCGCAACAACCGCGCTTCTAATGCCCAGTTCGAGACTGAACTATCAAAAATTGGAATCAGGCGGCGTAGATTCACGATCAGTACGGGTAAAAAGTTAGGATTTAGCAATAAAACTCATAAATCATAACTTATAACTCATAAGTAGGCTTTAGAACCATAAATTTTAGAGTTGTTAACTTCAATACATCGCTCGATCAATTAGCAACTGTTAATCTAATTCCTAGTCGCCTTGACTGCGGTGGTTCTAGCGATCGCTAATTGATACAAAGGATATTTTTCTCAGAGCAGTACCAAATTTGACAATACAATACTTTTTTTTTGCTTTCCTTGATTTGACTTTTGACAAACCGAAAAATTTTTAAGTTATCACGCATCCAGAAAGTTTCTCATAAAAAGCCTAGATAAAGTTTCAGTAATATTACGGTAGTGGCTTAACTTTGCTAGGGCTATGGTTAATTGAGCTTATTTTAAAAGCTTGCGTAAATATGACGAATAACAGCAAAGCCTTCACAAACACAATTGTGCGTAAATCTACTCGTCCAGCATTAGTAGGTGAGTTTCACATTCATATAGATGCTCAGACGCTTTCAACTCCTTTTGAAAAATTTCTGATTGAGACTCAGAACTTTTGGAATTCCGACTTCTCAGGTCATCCCGAAGGACTGGCTCATCGTCCTCCAAAAAAACACTTGACAATAAAAACTAAATATGGATCAGAAGTAAAAAAAAAGTTTGCTAGTATTCTCCGCTACTTAGAGGATAATTCTGAAGCTATAGAAGGGTACATTGAGGCGGAATATATTCCCGTTGACGTAGAAATTGAGGAAAAATCTTTCAATCCAGAAATCGAAATTCCTTTTAAGCTTAAGTTGGCATCTTTAGCACCTGGAACATTTCGTCAAGATGAGCTGCACATTACTTTATCGCGGGAGCAGTCAGACACAAGATTAATTAATTCCTTGCGAGATATGGGATTCTACTCAGTCTATATGGAAAAATTATTTGGGGAAGTAGAAATCTTTACTGCCCAAGGAACACGCAAAATAATTCGTCAGCTTTTGCCAGAGGTTATTACATATCTAAGAGCAGTGGGGGGTGCCGTACAGTGCAGCGTTAAAGAAGAAAGAATTATTCGTTGGTGGATGAGTTCACCAGAACTTCTACTGCCTTCTGTTATCAACACTGTTGAGAGTTAATTAGCTCTGTTTCATTACTGTAGTGGTAGTAAGTAATATTTAGAGTAGCTTTTATAAAATGCCAGCTAATCTAAAACCTTTGCTGCAATAAACTTTTAGACTCTTCCCAAGGGCTTGATAGAACACCTAACCGTAGTACCGCTACGTAGAATTCAAAATTAATAAAGCTTACCAAATAAAGTTTTCACTCATTTTAAATGGTAGGTTTATTTGTGCCCTGCTGTACGGGTTAGAGTAAAAGAATGAAGGCTACTTCCTTTGATTTATATAACTGTAGCAGAATTCTTTACTCTAAAAGCTAGAATCTTGTGAAGAGTCAACCCAATCTCATCTGTCGATTTATCCCATTACAAACTCGTTCAAACAGGATATCAGACATCCTGCGTCGTTTGAGTTTGAGAAATAAAATTATTGGCGGCTATGCTGTAGCTCTGAGCATTGCTGTAGGAGGAACGATCGCTGGATTGACCCTTGGCAATTATTACCAGCAACAAGCGAGTACTAGTCAAGACAGTGCTAATCAACAAGGTGATCTGTTGGGTGACTTGCAAGTAGCCATGCTTCGGACTCTACCTACTAGAGAGTTTGTACCTTTACTCAAAAAGCCGAAAGAGTTTGAGCAACACAAGTCGGAATTGTCTGAGCGAGCAGAAAAAATTAAGCAGCTGATCAACGAACTCCAGCGATCACCACAAACTACAGCTACAAAAAACTTGGATCGTTTGTTGTCCAAAGATTATCAGGCTGCGGAAAAATTCTACCAACAGCTTGAAGTCGTGCTCAACCAGATAAAGCCGCAGATGTTACAACCACAATCAAGTAGTGCAGCTAAGAAACTAATTACAGACTTTACAGGTGGCCCCGAATTTGGTGCAATTGTTAGCTCTGCTTACGATCTCACAACTTTTATTAAAAGCGCTGGAGAGCAAGAGAAAAAAGCAAAGGACGCCTTGATACAAGCAGAGAACTTACGAAACCAGATTATTGCTATCGGTATGGTACTCTCAGTCTTGTTCGCTGCTGTCTTAGGCTTCTCTACCAGTCGAGCGATCGCCCGCCCGATAGAAGCTGTGACTCAGGTTGCTCAACTTGTTAGTTCTTCATCAGATTTTACTTTGCGAGTTCCGGTCACCACATCAGATGAAATCGGTCTATTGTCAATATCCTTCAACAACCTTATCCAAACGATCGCAACTTACATTCAAAAACTTTCACAAAAGAATCAGAAACTAGAGCAAGCAGAAGAGGCGTTACGAATAGTTCATGATCAGCTAGAAACTCGTGTCAGAGAACGAACAGCAGAACTAGCGAAAATAAATCAGGAATTGCTAATTGAAGTTACAGAGCGTAAGCGAGCAGAATCACAACTGCTACATTTGGCATTTCACGATGCATTAACGGGGTTGCCAAACCGCGCTTTCTTTATGAATAGCCTCAAAAATGCGATCGATTATTCAAAACGGCATTCAGATTATTTATTTGCCGTACTGTTTCTAGACTTAGATCGCTTCAAATTTATCAACGACAGCTTGGGACACACATTTGGTGACCAAGTACTGCTGACTATTGCTCAAAGGCTAAAGGAATGCTTGCGCTCTATAGATGTAGCTGCAAGGGTGGGAGGAGACGAGTTCACAATCCTGTTGGGAGGAATTCAGGATGTTAACCACGTAGTACGCATGACTGAACAGATACAAGAAAAACTGGCAATTCCCGTAGTTTTAGATGGGCAAGAAGTGTTTACCACAGTCAGTATTGGTATTGCCTTGAGCATCACAGATTATAACCAACCAGAAGACCTTCTGCGTAACGCTGACATTGCAATGTACCGAGCTAAGGCACAAGACAAGGTGCGCTACCAGATGTTTAATACTGATATGCATATTCAGGCAATGGCACACTTGCAGTTGGAGACGGCTCTGCGACGAGCTATTGAACGTCAGGAGTTTCGGATTCATTATCAACCAATTGTGTCACTCACTACTGGGAGGATAACTGGTTTTGAAGCACTGGTGCGGTGGCAGCATCCAGTACGGGGTATTATTTTTCCAGAAGATTTCCTGCCAACTGCTCAAGAAACTGGGCTGAGTATTTTAATTGATGAGTGGGTGATGCGTGAAGCATGCCGCCAGACACAGCAGTGGCAAGACCGATTCCCTCCAAAATCAGGGAATTCGGGTGAGCAAGCCTTGACCATTAGCGTCAATCTTTGTAGTTCTTGGTTCAGTCAACAAAAGCCACTGCTGCACATCAATCAAGTCTTACAGGAGACTAGTTTAGATATACAGAGTTTGAAATTGGAGATCACAGAAAGTGTAATTATGGAAAACGGCGAGAATGTCACTACCACGTTAAATCTACTAAGAAATTTAGGAATTAAGTTGGCAATTGATGACTTTGGTACAGGCTATTCTTCATTAGGTCGCCTTCACCACTTTCCGATTCATGAGTTAAAGATTGACCGCTCCTTCGTTAGTGGAAGGAGTGTTGGTGAAGGAAATTTAGATATTGTTGAGACAATTGTCACCCTGTCTAAAAAAATAGGTGTAACTGTCACAGCAGAAGGCTTGGAAACGGCAGAACAATTAGCACTCCTGAGAGCAATGAAATGTGAATATGGTCAGGGAAATTTTTTCTCCAAGCCCTTGGACAGTTCAACAGCAGAAGCTTTAATCGTGGCTAATCGTCAGTGGTGATTATGGCAATTTTTTACCATAACTCAATGACTTAATCCGATTAACTGCTTGGCTTTTAGGAGATATGATGATACAAGGATTGTTAGCAGAATCACCAGTGAGCGATCGCATTTTCTAACTTTCAAAAATCTAAGCAACAAAAAAGAGGTCTTTTTCGACCTCTTACCAATTTCCTAAAATAACCTTCTATTTATAGAATTACGACAAGCCAGTATTGGCACCTTGCTTACCAGTTGCAAGTTCCACCTTGATTATTTTGCCACCTGCTTTTTGGATGCGTTGCTGTTCGCGGAACCAGTTCTCATAGGGAACTAGCTTAGTGAAGTAAGTATTTTGTAGTTCGCGTTGGGTACGAATTCGGGTTTGGCTGGGAACTAGAGCAGTAATTTTAAACAAACGAGACATGTTTTGAAAATCTCCTGTATACTTTGTGAAAACTTTTTTTATCTCAAAATCTTGAGTGCAAATCTTTTAATAATCAAAGGCTGGAAATCAAACATCAATACTAGACCAGCAACACTCATCACTGATAATTTACCAAGATAAGCAATATAACGTTCTAGCACTCACAGTTGATTTCCAGACCTTAATAGAGCCGCACCTAAATTCTTAAGCGCAAACTAGTTCTTAGCTTAACCCAGAAGAGATATAGTCTAAGTAAACACCCATTTCCTTACCAGCATCAGAACCAACCAAGCTAGCGGTTACTTCCTTGATTGCTTGGATAGCTTGCACGGTAGCACCAACGGGAACTCCTAAAGAGTTGTAGGTTTCCTTCAAGCCATTTAATACACGCTCATCCAAAATGGAAGGATCGCCAGCTAACATTGCGTAGGTGGCATAGCGGAGGTAGTAATCCAAATCACGGATGCAAGCAGCATAGCGGCGGGTAGTGTACATGTTGCCGCCGGGACGGGTGATGTCAGAGTATAGCAAAGATTTTGCTACAGCTTCTTTGACGATCGCAGCAGCGTTGGCGCTGATGGTGCTAGCAGCACGTACCCGCAGTTCGCCAGTAGCGAAGTAGCCTTTTAGCTTTTGTAAAGCAGAAGCGTCTAGGTATTTACCTTGAACGTCTGCGGAGTTAATTACAGCAGTAATTGCGTCTTGAGCCATGTTGTTAATTCCTTATTTCCAACCGTATTGCAATACTTCTGTTTCGGTAGGGAAACAGCATCACCTTATAGCAGGGCGCCAACTAAGTAGTCGAAGTAGGTACCAGCTTCAGCAGCGTCATCACCAGACAGCAATGTAGCAGAGACATTCTTCAGCCCACGGATACCTTCAGCAACACCATCAATCGGAGTTCCCAATGACTTATACAGTTCACGGGCGCCGATAACACCAATTTCTTCAATCGGGGTAACATCACCAGCAACGATACCGTAGGTAACGAGGCGGAGGTAGTAATCTAGGTCACGTAGGCAAGTAGCAGTCAATTCTTGACCGTAAGCGTTTCCACCAGGAGACACAACGTCAGGACGCTTTTGGAACAGTTGATCGCCAGCTTGCTTAACCAGTCGTTCGCGATTTTCTGTCAAAACTTGAGCAATCCGCACACGGCGCTCACCACTTGCAACAAAGGATTTGATCCGATCCAATTCGCCAGGGCTGAGATAGCGGGCTTCTGCATCAGCATTCACGATAGCTTTCGTGACGATACTCATTAATGGATTCCTCCAATACGAATGAAACTAGGATTTGATTAAACTGCTACGACTTTAATTTGGTTCACTGAGTTTATTTTCTAGTTCTTTTAGATACAACAGTTTAATAACTGCTATAGCTAATGAATTAGGAGTTTTCTTGAGTCAACACAAGTACACAAGCTTTTAAACTCAGTTACCTTCCGCAAAACATTTTCCGGCATTCTGTTGAGCATTTATGACTGCTCTTAACACTTTGTAATATTGCTTTTCAGAATTCCCTATTTTAGCTGTAATTTGAGAGCAATATTACGAAAGGTTACGAAGGGATATTGGGTATTGGGCATTGAGAAGAAAATTAACTCCTCAGTCACCAATCCCCAATCCCTATTTCCTATTCAGCCGCCTGTACACTGCCGAGGTAGTTACCTGCTGGCAGAGATGGGAAGCGGTTGTAAGGCACAACATCTTCACCGAAGTAGCGGCTATATTCTGGGCTTTCGACTATTGCTTCTACAGCAGCCGACAAACCACTATCAGCTAGCAGCTTGTTATACTGGCTAATTTCTTCCTGAGTTGTGGGTGTACGCCCCAACAGGTGACGGAAGAGGAACTCAATTACCTTGGCATGAGGATAAGGTATGTGGAAGCGCTGGCGATAAATTTGGGAACTGGCTAGTTCACGCACAAACTCCCGGACGGAAATTTCACCATTCTGGAGTTTGCCCTCTAGATCAGTACGGCGGAAATTATCAGGCACTTCACCGCTAACATCCAACACTTGACAGTAAATGGCGTTGATTGCCTGTTGTCTTTCGGTTTGGTTAGTGCTCTGTGCCAGACGGTAAATGCGTGCATGTTTACGCACACCTAGCTCCACGGATTGTCCGTTACCATCGTTGTAGGAACGACCTAGTTCAGCAAATGAGGGCTGACTCTGGTTTATACCATTTGTTTGCGCTGATATATCTGCGATCGCCTGTGCCAAAAGCGGTGTATCGCTCGCTCCAACGCGGGCTTGCGCTGGTTTAAAGCTAGGCACAACTACGTCATCGTTTTGCTTAGTAAGCTGGTTGTACAGCTTCTCTGTATTCGGGAAGTTTGCCGCAGGTAAGGTTGGGAAGCGACGGTAAGGTACCGTATCTTCACCAAACACCTGGTTATATTCCACACTATCTACCAAAGCACCGATAAAAGCACGAATACCTTGAGTAGCCAAAATCTGGTTATACTTGCGGATTTCTGCTTGGTCTAATGGCGCACGTCCCAGGAAGTGTTTGGTTCCCAACTCAATCACTTTGGTGTTGGGGTAGGGTGTGTAGAACTCTTTCAGGTAGAGGTTAGAGTAACCCAAACCTTCAATAAATTCCTTCACGCTGATTTCGCCGTTCCCCAGCTTGCTTTCCCATTTTGTAAATTCGTTTTTGGCGATGTAAGGTGCAATATCCCGCTCAAAAATTTGACGATAGGCAGCGCTGATCAAAGTTTTTACCGCAACTTTATCACTGGTATTGGCCACCAGCTTGAAGATTTTGGTTTGTTCGCGTTGCTTGCTGACACCTTGGTTAATGCGGAACTGAATGTCTGGCTCTGATCGATTTTCTGTGACTGTACCCAGTGTCACAAAGCTCGGCGTTACTTCCTTCTGAACTTTCGCCGCAACATCTTCACGAATACTACCAACGCGCAATTGTCGCCCTGATACACCACCAGGAGTCAGATACCGTTCGTAAGGAATTGTATCTTCACCAAATGCTTCGCTGTATTCTACGCTGTTAATAATGGCATCAACTACCGCGTAAAAGCCTTGTTTAGCGGCGATGTCAAAGTACTTGTTGATTTCTTGACGACCATAAGTCGGACGACCCAACAAGCGGCGGTGAATATACTCGATCGCTTTACAAACATATAGCGATGACCAGTACAGATTACGGAATACATCCGACTTAGCCAGAGCACGGATAAACTCCCGCACGGATATGTCGCCGTTTTCCAGCTTGATTTCCAATACCTTCGGGCGCTGACCTTCGTAAAGATCGCGACCGAAAACTTGCAAGTAAGCAGCTTTAATCACTGCTTGCGTCGAGCTTTCAGAGAATCTGACACTAGAACCTTTGGCAGCTTTTCTACTAATAGTACCAGGCAGTTGATCTAATTTGAACACCTTGGGACCAAGGGTTCCAGGAGCTTCGCCCCGCACTTTGGGATTACTATTTTGGTTATTAATCCCTGCTCCTTGGTGAATTAGGATACGCTTGGTATCCTTGCCAAAGGGAGCCGGACTGGTGCTGGGGTTGCGAGTTTCTTTCGGGAAAATCGCCCCAAACTGAATTTCCAAGGGGTCATTCCCAGAACCGTAAGGATGTTGATCTGGTAGCGGTTGTTCGTAAGCAGCAAATGTGGTAATGAACTGAGGTATTTTGCGGAAAGGCGCACTGTAGTTAAACAGGTCTTGCTGCAGGCCCCAGTTGCGACATTCTTGTGCTTCTTGACCCAGACCCCGGAGATAGGGTACTGTTTCTTCGCCAAAATAGTCGCCGTATTCAGCAGAATCTACTAAGGCATCTACCAAGGCTGGCAGACCACCATTAGAAATAATGGAGAAGTATTTTTGTACTTCTTCGCGGCTACTTGGGCCCCGTCCCAGAATGTGACGGAAAGCTAGTTCGATGACTCGGCTGTTAATAAAAGGCTGGTAAAACTGTTTTTGGTAAAGGGGAGATTTAGCTAGACGACGGACAAACCCCTTCATGGAGATGTCGCCATTTTTTACCTTGGATTCTAGGTCAGATATGGACAAGCTATAAGCACGGGTAATATCGCGCTCAAAGATTTGCCGATATGCAGCCTTAATTACCTCATTTTTTTCGCTACTTGATAACCCAGTCTTCATCACAAACTTGGGACGCCGTTCTGCCGCATTAAAGTAAATTTGCGGTAGTTCCAACCCTTGCTGGTCGCTAGAGGGGCGTTGGCGCAGTTTATTTGAAGGTGTGGCTGCTTTGAATTCTGTTAGCAAAACATCCATGTACTGAGACACAATCTCTGTAGCCTCAGCATCATTGCGGAAAAAGGAAAGTGACCCGGCTTTGATTTCCTGCAAAGCTACTAGCGTTGCTTCACCAGAGCAGGCATTTTCAATTATTTCTCGCAAACCTCGTGTGTTCACCGCTATGATGTTGGGGTCTCCAGCAACGATCGCATAAGTAGCGTAGCGCAAGAACCAGGATAAATCCCGCAAGCTCTTGGCCATGTTGCTCGGACCATAACGGGCAATGTTAATTGGTCTGAAACCTGGAGGTGTTGGGCCACTGGGGGATGAGTTAAAGATTGATCGTAAATTTTCTAGGAACCCACCACGACTTTCAACGTAGGTTACAGTTCCCAGTTGCATCCCTTGTTGAACATTAGCACCAGCACTAACAGGTACTATTTCCACTTCTCTGGGCTTTTCTAAAAAAGCCATTGGCGAACCACCGACAAAAATCCGGTTGGCAGCTCGAGATACGATAATCTCGGCATTTTCCGTGAGCCTCTGGGAAATTTCTAGACGCTTTGCACCAGATGCAAAATAGCTTGCCAGTTCATTTAATTCACCACTTCCCAAAAAGCGGTCTTGCTGCTCGGCTTGGGTAATTGTCGCTACAGCTAGGGTTTGATATAGTTGCGGACGCGCAACTGAGCTTCCACCACTCGCCTTAACACTCATCGGATTTGTAAAACTCCCATCATAATCGTTTATGTGTTAAGTCTGGGTCGCTTTGAGGCTTGACACATTGCTGTGTCTATGCTAGATGAGCTTGAGAGTACTGCCTGCAAAACTGCCAGTAAATTAACCCAGTTAGCTTTTAGATTAGAACGTTTTGCGTTCTCAAGGCTGGTTTATTAAGAAGTGTGTAGAACCTCTATCTTGAATGTATCCAATCTCAACAATGGAAACTCTTGTTTGCCTGAGATAAAATCTAAGTTTTGTAACTCAAGTACTAGGGTAAGCACGGTCTACCGATGCCGAAAACTTCGATTTTGATAGTTTGTGGCAGTGTCCACCCGACAATTATCGCAATTTGGGCAAAATCTCAGTTGAAATAAAATTCCCTTCAGTAACATTAGTGGACAGTAGTGATTAGTCGATGTTAAGTTATTTTTGCTACTAGTGACTGAATATTAAGAAATAATGCCACCCTGGAAATAATTCTCAAATTGTCGTGGTTTAAGCATTAGCTATCAGCATTCTTTAACCGGAAAATACTATGCACAAAAGTTCTAAATTTAACTATTTATTCAATGCTACTCTGTCTGCGATCGCAGTTATTTTAGCTATCACTCCTGCAAATGCGCTCCCAGAACAAAATATTAGCACCGTTGTTAAATGGGCAAAAACTCGATCACAACTACCAACTTTGAGATACAACAGCGAAGCCCACGGTTATGAGGGTACAAAGGGAAATTTATACTTTTATGCTGATGTTACAAAGCAAAATGGGAGAGTGACCAAAGAAGGAATAACCGTTAGTGGTGACGATCGCCTCAAATTCACCACAAAAAATGTCAAAGCGGTGAAACTCTTACAAAATATTTATAATTACAACATCGCCAATGACTTCCAGAAGTCTGGGTATGTCACCAAAGTTGGTCGTGACCAGTTTTATCGTGGGCAAAAGTTTGCTTACATCACTGCTGAGGTGCAGGGTGGGTCATCATTTCAGATAATTCCCTTGAGAAATCTGCCAGAATTTATAAATAATGCCAAATATTGCCAAACTAATCAATGTGACCTTTGATTAAATGTGTTACCTGGAATTTACATAAGCATTATCAGTAAACAAAGGCACACAATCACTTACGTTGTAGGCGGCGGACAGTTCAACATCTGGCTCAAAACCTCTTTCAATCAACTCTTTACCCGAACTGCATTTTTTCAAGTATCCCAGTAAATCCTGCTGGAAAGCTTGAAATGTTGCCACAGCCACTTCGGCTTCTGGTGATAAACTACCATGAAAATAATTGAGAATTGCCCCAGCACCAATTAAATCTTCAAATGCAGGGCGGAGGCTATCATCTTCTTTCCACCTTTCACCGGCAGGAATCACAGCGATTTTATCACCATACTTTTGAGCAAACTGCGCTACAGCTTGGCAATTTCGCAAGCAACCAGCCAAAGTTGGTGTATTCCCTGTATGTAAAGTCAGAAAAGAACCATTAGGTGAGGGTAAAACTAGTCTAGTTCCAGCAGGAATCTGAGCTACCGATTTTGGCGAGAGAGAATATCCTGTTGTAGTCCAACGTTGTCTATGACTTGCTAACTCTGCTCGCACTGATTTGGCATAATCTATAACAGATTCATCTTTCATTGCGTAGGGAAAAATTATCGCGCCGTTGTTGGTGGCAATTTCCACGCAGGTAGAAAAAGAAAGAACGTCAACTATTACAATTACATCACTGATAGGAGCGAGTTGAGCAACTCCTTGGGGGCCCCATTCACAGCGTAAATCAAACTCTGATTGGTTGTAAATCATTGGAGCGATCGCTACAGTTCCAAAGACAATAGGGTAACGCACTAAATCCGGAAAAATATTGCTGTACTTTCCGCTAACGCACCATAAAAATACTTTGAGGAATAAATTCCTTACTACGCAATAATGTCAGCAGTTATAATTAAAATAACGATTAAATGGGAAAAATATGATGAATTTAACTATCCAAACTTATCCTAAAAATACAGCATCTAAGTTAAATTATGATGTCTTAATTGAAACCGAACCAGATGGCACAGTGAAAGCAACATTGTTAGGTTTACCAGACTATCAATGTTTTGGTGAGAATCAAGAAGAAGCTTTATATAATCTCATTAAGCTTTTTGAGGAACGAAACCCTAAAATATTTACTTTAGAAGGAATTTACCCTCCTAAAATCGAATCTCCTTTAATGGAAGCTGCGGAAATGTTCAACTCTGAGGGTAACGCTTGGGATGTACTAGAGGCATTAACAGGAACAGTTGAAGCACCAAGTGATTGGTCAATTCAACATAATCACTATTTGTATGGAATGCCCTAAAAATAACGATGACATAATAAAATGAATCAAGAAAGGTTGTTTTTAAATACAGTATTTATTCAGGCTATGCTCAACAAGAATGACCAATACCATCATCAATGTCTATTTGTTGATAACTAAAAACTTGAAATAAATATTATTAGCCTCCCAGTATTCTTTAGCTGAATTTAAAATATCCACTGCTATTTGGTACTGTGCCGGTTCAGCTTACGAATCAGAACAAAAAGCAAAGCAAAAAGCAACAGAAAAACACCTAATGGAAGCACAAACCACGCACTTCCCTTCATACTACCTACAATAACAAAAAAAACTCCGTCACCTAACCAGACTAACAAGAAAAATACCTCTATAGAAGTAAATAATGAAGTAGTGGTAGGTTTTATCGGTGGTTGGGTTATTACAGGTTGAGTATGAGGTGTAGAAGCTGCTGGTTGAGGAATGTTAAATTGAGTTGGCTTAGTTGACGATGAAGTAGCTGTATTGCTTGATGATGCAAGTTGCCAAATATTGATAGTTTTGTCATCACTCCCACTGGCAAGAATTTTGCCATCTGGACTGAAAGCTACAGAATTAACATAGGAGGAATGCCCCTTAAGGGTGTAGATTTCTCTTGCCGTGCTTACATCCCATAGTTTGATAGTCTTGTCATGACTCCCACTGGCAAGGGTTTTGCCATCTGGACTGAAAGCTACGGAATAAACATAGTTGAAATGCCCTTGGAGGGTATGGATTTGCGCTCCTGTTGTCACATCCCACAGTTTGATAGTCTTGTCATGACTTCCACTGGCAAGGGTTTTACCATCTGGGCTGAAGGCAACCGAACGAACCCAGTCAGAATGCGCCTGAAAAGTGCGGATTTGAACTCCTGTTGTGACATCCCACAATTTGATAGTTGTGTCATCACTCCCACTGGCAAGGGTTTTGCCATCTGGACTGAAAGCTACGGAATGAACATTAAAGGAATGCCCTTGGAGAGCGCGGATTTGCCCTCCTGTTGTCACATTCCACAGTTTGATACTCTTACTACTACTAGCAAGAGTTTTGCCATCTGGACTGAAAGCTACGGAATGAACATTAAAGGAATGCCCTTGGAGAGTGCGTATTTGCCCTTCTGTTGTCACATCCCACAGTTTGATAGTCTTGTCATCACTACCACTAGCAAGAGTTTTGCCATCTGGATTGAAAGATACGCAATTAACATAAGAGGAGTGCCCCTGAAGGGTGTAAATTTCTCTTGTGCCTAAATTCCACAATTTAATAGTCTTGTCATGACTCCCGCTAACAATGCTTCTATTATCTGGGCTGTATCCTACGGAATAAACATAATTGGAATGCCCTTGGAGGGTATGGATTTGCTCTCCTATTGCAACATTTTCTATAATTTTATCTGTGGCAAAAGCTTTAGGTAGTGAAGGTAGTGATGTTGATTCAGCAAAATCAGCTTGTTTTGGTCTAGCAAACCCAGGAAATATATCAACACCAAGTTTTGTAGAACGATCGCACCAATAACACTTACCATAAGTTCGGCTGTAGTAGTGGCTGTCTACCTTTCCACAGATAATTAACTCATTAACAGCAAGTCTGAGCGCCTTTACCCAATCCCCAGCAGTTGGGCGCAAGTTAGAATTTTTATAACCATCGTTAAAGCATCTGAGAAAACATCGCTGAACCTCTGGGTGAATAATCTCAAGAGGAATTGTCCTTTCTACAGGTTGAATCAAACTGTTTGGTGCATACAGCCATAAACCCTGACGGATAAGTTCATTAGTTTCTGGAGTTTCCCCCGCACCTATCCACTTTCCTGCAAAAGGACTTTCACCACCAAACAACAACTGATAGATAATCACTGCTAACCGGAAGCGATCGTGTATTTCCGTTTGATCAATGCTATCAAAATCTTTGCCAATCAGTTCCGGTGGTGTAAAGCCATCTGAACCAACTGAACAACGATAAACCTTATTATTTTTCGGATTCCGAACTTGAAAAGAGTCAGTATCAATAATTGAAGGTAAGGCGCGATCGTTTACAAGAATATTTTGCGGCTTGATGTCACCTAAAACATAGCCAGAAATGTGAATTGCTTCAATAATTGAGGCGATATTCAGTGCCGTTGTGTGGAGAAAACGCCAATCAACTTCAAGCTTCAAAGCCTTTCTTTGCTTAGGGTTGTATACATTAATAAGTTCTTTTCCTTCCTTAATTTCTGGTATCAAAAAGCCCACGCAATTAGCCTGAGTATCTTTCAGTACCGACTTAGGCCAAGCAAAAGAAATATGATTGAGATGAGAGTTTGGCTCTTTGGGACGGTGCGCTATCATCACCGCCAACTTTTGCACACGTTCAGGAGTTGGCGAGTGATAAATTTTTGCTAAGTAACCATTGTGATTAGTTCGCAAAACCTTACCTTCACCACTATTAGCTATTGGTTCACCCAGCAGAGTAATCGATTTTCCCGTACTGGCACAGGTGAGAACTGTCATCGAATTTTACTCTCTATCAAACAAGCACAAAAGTAAGGTTTTATCATCGTCAGTGCGAGAATTTAGCCGTTCAGAGTTAAGAAATTCTATCAGATATTTATCCTCCTTTGGATTAACACTTTCATGCAAGTATTCCTCCAAAGGTTTAAAGAAAGGTAAGAAAGGTTTCCAGTCGCTCAAGCGAATTGCTACTTTTTCCAGTCCATCAGTGGAAGCACAAATAAACTCTTGTTTTTTGGGAATGACCTTTACCCGCATGTCTTTTAGTGCATTTGTTGAGGTAATAAAAGTTGTTTCATTAGCAAACTCACCTTTATCTGGCTGAAACAACAGTTCATATTCTGACTCTTGGGAACGCCTTACAATAAATCCATCCCCAATTTGCATTGCTGCAACCCAGTCAGGAGTTGCCACGAAAACCAACAATGTACAAGCTAAATCATTGACAGAATAATCTCTTTTGGCTGCTTGCTTGCCTAACTCAACAATTACCTTTTTTACAGTTTTAGTAAATAATTTATCGGCTTCCGTTTGCGAAAATTCTTGAGAAATATTTTGCCAACAGCGTTTGCGCTTCTGAAGATATTCACTAATTCTTCCCAGATATTTGATTACCGTTTCTACCGCCAACTTAGAACCAACATCAGAATATTTAGCACTACCAGCACCATCAGCAACAGCGCCTACAATCACATCATCAAAGATGCAATATTTTCCATAATCTTGACAAACTATCCCCTGTTTTTGATGACTCGTTCCAATCGCAGAACGTGCAACAGCTTTCCACTTCACAAAATTTCCTCTAACTAGTAATTTGACCCCATCCCATAGCTGGTAAAGCTACAGCTTGCCCCACTTTGCCACTAGAAACCCGTTTCATCGAAGCAGAAAGCCAGACAAACATCTCACGAAAATCTAAGCCATTTAGCGTAACTGGTGGACGTTCAGGTGGAGAAATTTGTTTGAGGATATTCATATCAGCACCCTTTACACCAACCGCAAAAAATGAAAGTCGGCTTTGTGCTTCTGCTTCTCTCAATCTTTGCGCGGCTGATTGCCAGGAGTCAGTTGGCGCGCCGTCTGTAATCAAAAACACCCAAGGGCGATAATAAAGAATACCGTTGTCTTTATAAGTCTGTTTCCGGCTCTCTAGAAAATCCAAGGCATACTCAATCGCCGCACCCATTGGGGTAACACCATCTACTTCCAATGTAGGCGGTGTAAATTGGTCAATCGTCACAAAGTCTTGTATTAGTTTAACTATAGGGCCAAATGTAATCATGGCCACTTCTACACTCAGCGATGCTTGGGAATCTTTTAGTACATCTGCTTTGAAAGCAGCAAGTCCTCGATTTAACTCTTGGATAGGCTGACCTGACATAGAGCCAGAAGTATCGAGTAACAGAATTACAGGGCAACGATTTTCTGGATTTTCAACGAATTCAGGCATTCCTACAGCCATTGAATACTCCTGATTAAGTAAATTATTATACAAAAATACAATTAAATTTTATTAGCTAATAAATACTTAAACACTAGTGTTTTTACTGAAACAACTTTCCTGCTTAAAATATATGGGCTGATGGCGATCATAATTAACTGTATACCTGAAGGACATTGTTTTATGGAAGGAATAAATTACTCTCAAATTATTGAAGATATTCTAAATAACCATTCGGCAAATGACATAGCTAATGACACAGACCTTCATTTGTTGTTTGATGCAGAACGCCATCATTATCAAGTCTTAAATATTGGCTGAAAAGAACAACGGAGAATTTATGGAGTTATCATTCATGTTGATATAAAAAACAAAAAAAATTGGATATAAAGAGATAGTACAGAAATCGGTATTGCGAATGAATTAATTGCTCCTGGAGTACCTAAAGAAGATATTGTATTAGGATTTAATGCTACTTATAAACACGAATTTACTGACTTTGCTGTTGGATAAATAGCAGTAAATAAGCAATAGTAATCTTTGCTCTAATCAGCCACTATCCGCTAAACTCAGAAATGCTGCGTTATTCCTCATCATGTCCGATTCCCAAACTGTCAGTGCTGCTGTTGCCAAACTCTACAATACCTACCCTTTTCCGCCGGAAGCCCTATTGGATGAACCACCTCCAGGCTACAACTGGCGCTGGAATTGGCTAGCCGCTCATAACTTCTGCACGGGTCAAAAACCCCAAAAGCAAGATATTCGCATTTTAGATGCAGGTTGCGGTACAGGGGTGAGTACGGAGTACCTGGTTCACCTCAATCCCCAGGCTTCTGTTGTGGGAATTGACCTCAGTACAGGCGCTTTGGCTGTAGCAAAAGAACGTTGTCAGCGTTCAGGGGCTACCCGTGTTGAATTTCATCACCTCAGTTTGTTTGATGTGGAACAGTTACCGGGTGAGTTTGATTTAATTAACTGCGTTGGCGTTTTGCATCATACGCTTGATCCAATTCGCGGTATTCAAGCTTTGGCGAAAAAGTTAGCCCCAGGCGGCTTAATGCACATTTTTGTGTATGGGGAGTTGGGGCGCTGGGAAATTCAACTCATGCAAAAAGCGATCGCCCTTCTTCAAGGTGACAAAAAAGGCGACTATCGTGATGGTGTCCAAGTCGGGCGACAAATATTTTCTTCTTTACCAGAAACTAACCGAATTGTCAAATCCGAAAAGCAGCGTTGGTCATTAGAAAACCACAAGGATGAACACTTTGCCGATATGTACGTTCACCCCCAGGAAATTGACTATAACATTCAGACGCTATTTGAATTAATAGATGCTTCGGGATTGGAGTTTATTGGTTTCTCGAATCCGAGTTTCTGGGATTTAGAGAGACTTTTGGGCAAAGCACCAGAGTTAGTAGAACGAGCAAAAGAATTGAGCGATCGCCAGCTTTATCGTCTGATAGAATTATTAGATCCAGAAGTAACTCATTACGAGTTTTTCCTGGGTCGTCCTCCTTCAATTAAGTCGGAGTGGTCAGACGATAACGCCCTATTGGCAGCTATTCCCGAACTTAATCCTTGTATTGAAGGATTTCCCAGTCAATGTTTTTTTAATTACGATTACCAGATTGTTAATTTATCTGTAGCAGAGTTTGAATTTATGCAAAAATGTGATGCTAATTCTACAGTTGCAGAGATTTTGGCAGGTGTGCAACTGGAATTAGATCAGCTAAGAAAACTTCTTCAGCAGCAGCTGATTTTATTGACACCTGCTTAATCGCACTCCAATTCGATACTGGGTTAACATAAACAATTTATACTCATGGTGATGAGCGATCGCCCATCACCACTTTTGGCAAATTAATGTAGATTAGGAAAGTGCCCAACAAACGGGGTATTGTACATCCCAAAAGTTTGAGTTTTTTGGAATTCAGCAGTGGTGCAATGATTTAATGACAAGCCGCTACTCTACGATTTCTGATTTGCGGTAGGCTCATACACTCCTCAAGCACCAGTTGATTTTATTGATACCGACTTAATTCAAACACCAAGATGCTATGTAACGACATTGGAGAAGAATTATTCACTCAAAAAAGCTGAAATTGTCAGAAATTTTGAATTTTCAGGTAGCGATTATTGATTATTTAGCCCCACAGTCCCTCACCTCATCAGCCGCTCTCTCACTTTTGGGAGCGTGATTTTACTGACTGTCTAACGTTGCCAAGAAGTTAATTGTTTTTTCCTAAAGTATTGTTACCGGATCGTGATATGATTCATCTGACTGAATGTGCAGTCATAATGTTTAGCTGTACTGGTTTCAAGTCTCGTGAGCTTGTCAGACGAATCAATTGCGCCCACTCCGACAACGCAACAAGATGCTAAAACTGTTTCTGAAGATACAGAATCAGATAACTCCATGCAAGAGTTCTATCAACTCTTCCAGCGGTTGTTGGTAATCACGCTTGTCTTGACGGGGGTTATTTTTATCTCTGTGTGGATCTTTTATTCCTTGAACATTGCTCTTAATTATTTAATTGGGGCGTGTACAGGTGTGGTTTACTTAAAAATGCTGGCTAGAGACGTTGAGCAGCTTGGTAGTGAAAAAACCAGTTTGAGCAAAACTCGTTTTGCTCTATTTATGGGAGTGATCGTCGTGGCAACTCAATGGCGTGAGCTACAGATTCTGCCCATATTTTTGGGATTTTTAACTTACAAAGCCACGCTCCTGGTTTATATGGTGCAAATTGCGTTCATTCCTGATTCTTGAAAAGTCAGGCTCACAAAGATAGTAATCCCATCCTCGCTCGTTGGGGAAAATGCTTGAAGAATGCAAATGCTTAGTGTCTTAAACGCCTTTAGTTCTTTTCCCCTCGCCGCATTAGAAGTAGGTCATCATTTCTATTGGCAATTGGGCAATCTTAAAATTCATGGGCAAGTTTTTCTTACCTCATGGTTTGTGATTAGCATTTTAGTAGTGGCTTCTATTGCTGCTACTCGCAACGCACAAAGAATTCCCAAGGGCATCCAAAATTTGATGGAATACGCCCTAGAATTTATCCGGGATTTGGCAAAAAACCAACTTGGTGAGAAAGAGTACCGCCCTTGGGTGCCATTTATTGGCACATTGTTCTTGTTTATTTTCGTATCGAACTGGTCAGGTGCGCTAATTCCCTGGAAGCTGATCAAGCTACCTTCAGGCGAATTGGCAGCTCCTACCAATGACATCAATACGACTGTTGCATTGGCACTGCTAACCTCCTTAGCGTACTTTTACGCAGGTTTTAGCAAACGGGGTTTGGGCTACTTTAAGAAGTATATAGAGCCAACACCTATTCTATTGCCGATCGCAATTCTCGAAGATTTCACCAAGCCCCTCTCCCTAAGCTTCCGTCTATTTGGTAATATTTTGGCGGATGAACTGGTAGTTGCGGTATTGGTGCTGCTAGTTCCTCTATTTGTACCTCTGCCTGTAATGGCCTTAGGTTTATTTACCAGTGCTATTCAAGCCCTGGTTTTTGCCACCCTAGCCGGAGCATACATTCATGAGGCCATGGAGGGACATGGTGGGGAAGAACATGAGGAGCATTAAACTTCTCAGTTGATAGCACAGTTCCAAGAGCATTTTCGCTCAAAACATCGCAAAGCGCGATCTGAAGAACTCGGTGCAGCGTGAAAAACACGTCTCTAATCGTTAACGTAATGTCTGTTAGTTTTGTAATCAAAGCAAGGAAAATCAACATGGATCCATTAGTGCAGGCTGCTTCAGTTCTCGCTGCTGCTTTAGCGATTGGTTTAGCTGCAATTGGCCCTGGTATTGGTCAAGGAAATGCTGCTGGACAAGCAGTAGAAGGTATTGCCCGTCAACCTGAAGCAGAAGGAAAAATTCGCGGTACTCTGCTATTAACCTTGGCATTCATGGAATCCTTGACTATCTATGGTCTAGTGATTGCCCTGGTATTGCTGTTTGCTAATCCCTTCAGCTAATACCTTAAAGTTTTTGTGAGTGTGGAGTCGTGAGTGATCACGCCTCTACAATCGAAATATTTTGGGTATCTTAATAGTTCTAATGTTCAATTAACTACTGATTTTGGATTTTGGATTTTGGATTATCAAGAGTTTTCGGTACATGCCCCTGAGCTATGCCTGCTCTAAAATCTAAAAGACGCTTCTACGTCGCTAACCCTACGCTATCGTCAATCTAAAGTCCAAAATTACTTGACCCTTGTTGGCTATGGGTTTCTAAAATATGAAAGGTTGGATGATGTTGCTAGCCATGAAAACTGCTACTCCAGCCAAAGAGGAGAGAAATGTTTGATTTCGATGCTACCTTGCCCTTCATGGCATTGCAATTCCTGCTATTGGCAGCCTTGTTGAATGCAATTTTTTATAAGCCACTGACCAAGGTATTAGACGATCGCGATAATTATATCCGAACGAATACCCTTGAGGCGCGGGAGAGCTTGGCTAAAGCCGAGCGCTTGGCTACTGAATATGAGCAGCAACTCGCAGAAGCTCGCAAACAATCGCAAGCTACCCTAGAAGCAGCTCAACTTGAAGCTAAGAAAATTACTTCCGAGAAAATAGCTGAGGCCCAAAAGGAAGCTCAGTCTCAACGAGAACAAGCTGCTGTTGAAATAGAACAACAAAAGCAGGAAGCTTTTCGCACCTTAGAGCAACAAGTTGATGCTCTCAGCAGGCAGATTCTAGAAAAACTATTGGGGCCAACTCCAGTTAGATAAGCTAACAAGACTGGTTCTGTAAAAGCATACGCGCAACTGGTCCCTAGTCCAGAGCGCTTAATTAAGTGTCAAAAAAAGGCACTTTTTCCCCTTCGGAGGAAAGATACTTAATTTCCTTACGGGGAAAAGATACTGGAATTTCCCTACGGGAAAATACAACGTATTAGCAAGCAAGCAGCGCACTTGTAAATGGGTATCATGGGGACATTGTTATTACTTGCCGCAGAAGCGAACGCTGTTCACTCTGAATTGGCAGAAGGCGCAGCAGAAGGTGGTTTCGGTCTAAACCTAGACATTTTTGAAACCAATCTGATCAATCTAGCGATTCTAGTTGGCATATTATTCTACTTCGGACGTAAAGTTTTAAGCAATATCCTGAACGAGCGACAATCCAATATTGCCACCGCAATTCAGGAAGCAGAAGGGCGCTTAAAAGAGGCAAAGACTGCTCTTTCCCAAGCGCAAGAACAGTTGAAACAATCTCAGGCAGAGGCACAACGCATCCGCCAATCTGCCACAGAAAACGCCCAAAAGGCGAAAGAAGACTTGTTGGCGAAGGCAGTGCAAGACGTAGAACGCTTGAAACAAACAGCAGCAGCAGATTTAAACACTGAAACCGAGCGAGCGATCGCTCAACTGCGGCAACGGGTAGCTACTCTAGCATTGCAAAAAGTCGAATCGCAACTCAAAGGCGGGATTGCCGACGATGCTCAACAAGGTTTAATTGACCGCAGCATCGCACAACTCGGAGGCAATGTATGACAAGCAAAGTAGCAACAACTGAAGTAGCCCAGCCCTACGCACAGGCACTTTTGTCAATAGCGCAATCGAAAAATTTGACAGAAGAGTTCGGGGAAGATGCGCGGACTTTCCTGGGTTTGCTCAGGGCAGACAAACAGCTACAAAACTTTTTCAGCAACCCGTTTATTCAGTCTGAGAACAAAAAAGCTCTGATAAAACAAATATTCGGTGAAGGCGCTAACCCCTACTTACGCAATTTTTTGCTAATCTTAGTAGACAAACGCCGCATTGCATTCTTGGAATCGATTTTTGAACAGTATCTGGCGCTGTTGCGGCAGCTGAATAAAACCGTATTAGCGGAAGTAATTTCAGCCATTCCCCTCACAGAAGCTCAACAGCAGGCAATTACAGAAAAAGTGATTGCTATAACTAATGCTCGCCAGGTAGAAATAGAAACCAAGGTAGACAGTGAGTTAATTGGTGGTGTAATCATTAAAGTAGGTTCGCAGGTAATTGATGCCAGTATCCGGGGTCAGTTGCGCCGCCTTTCATTACGCTTAACTAATAGCTAGAAAGTTAGAAGTAGAGACGCGATTAATCGCGCCTCTACAGGGGTTAGGAGTTAGGAGTTAAGTAAACAGTAATTTATTTTGACTTTTAACTTTTAACCTTTGCTTTTTTAACTCATCACTCCTAACTATTGAATTTTTCCGTCTCGAAAGCAAAAAAGATAGACACATGAGCATATCAATTAGACCTGACGAAATTAGCAGCATAATCCAACAACAAATCGAGCAATACGATCAAGAGGTCAAAGTTGCTAACGTTGGTACTGTCCTACAAGTTGGTGACGGTATTGCCCGGATCTATGGTCTCGAAAAGGCTATGGCGGGGGAACTCTTAGAATTTGAAGACGGTACAATTGGCATCGCCCAGAACTTGGAAGAAGACAATGTGGGCGCGGTGCTTATGGGTGAAGGGATAGAAATTCAAGAAGGTAGCTCTGTAACTGCGACTGGTAGAATTGCCCAGGTGCCTGTAGGAGAAGCCTTGATTGGACGAGTTGTAGACGCCTTGGGTCGTCCCATTGATGGAAAGGGAGACATCAAATCCTCAGAAAGCCGTTTGATTGAATCTCCAGCACCTGGTATCATTGAGCGTCGGTCTGTACACGAACCCATGCAAACGGGGATTACAGCTATTGACTCAATGATTCCCATCGGTCGTGGTCAGCGCGAATTGATTATTGGTGACCGCCAAACTGGTAAAACTGCGATCGCAATCGACACCATCATCAACCAGAAAGAAGAAGATGTAGTTTGTGTCTACGTTGCGATCGGTCAAAAGGCTTCCACAGTCGCTAACGTGGTGCAGACATTGCAAGAAAAAGGCGCGATGGATTACACCGTTGTCGTCGCCGCTAGCGCCAGTGAACCAGCAACCCTACAATACCTAGCTCCTTACACAGGCGCAACTATTGCTGAGTACTTCATGTACAAGGGTAAAGCTACCCTTGTTATTTACGATGACCTCTCCAAGCAAGCCCAAGCTTATCGCCAAATGTCCCTGTTGCTACGTCGTCCACCCGGACGCGAAGCTTACCCTGGAGATGTATTCTACATCCACTCCCGCTTGTTAGAAAGAGCAGCAAAGCTGAGTGACGAATTAGGTAAAGGCAGTATGACCGCCCTACCAATCATCGAAACCCAAGCTGGTGACGTTTCAGCATACATCCCCACCAACGTAATTTCTATTACCGATGGTCAGATATTCCTGTCTTCTGACTTGTTTAACGCTGGTATCCGTCCGGCTGTAAACCCTGGTATTTCAGTATCCCGTGTGGGATCTGCGGCTCAAACCAAGGCAATGAAGAAAGTTGCCGGTAAAATTAAATTGGAATTAGCCCAATTTGACGATTTGCAAGCCTTCGCGCAATTTGCTTCTGACTTAGATAAAACCACTCAAGACCAGTTGGCACGGGGTCAACGGTTGCGCGAACTCCTCAAGCAGCCACAAAATTCGCCACTTTCAGTATATGAACAAGTGGCAATTTTGTATGCAGGTATTAATGGTTACTTGGATGACGTTCCTGTAGATAAAGTCACCACCTTTACCCAAGGTCTGCGGGAGTACTTAAAGACTGGTAAACCGCAGTATGTGCAAGGAGTACAAGGCTCTAAAGCACTAGGTGATGCAGAAGAAGTTGCCTTAAAGGAAGCACTCACCGAATACAAGAAGACCTTCAAAGCTACAGCGTAATTAAAGTTAGGAGTGAAGAGTTAAAAGTTAAAAGTTAATGAAACACTCCTAACTCCTAATTCCTAACTCCTAACTCAAGAATATGGCCAATCTAAAAGCAATACGCGATCGCATTCAGTCGGTCAAAAACACCAAAAAAATCACAGAAGCCATGCGCCTGGTAGCTGCGGCTAGAGTGCGTCGGGCGCAAGAACAAGTGCTAGCGACTCGCCCCTTTGCCGATCGCTTGGCACAAGTATTGTATGGTTTGCAAAGCCGTCTCCGATTTGAAGAAGCAAACCTGCCACTGCTGAAAAAACGGGAAGTTAAGTCAGTCGGGCTGTTGGTAATTTCAGGCGATCGCGGTCTATGCGGCGGCTACAATAATAACGTTATCCGTCGTGCAGAAAACCGCGCCAAAGAAATTAAGGCAGAAGGTTTAGACTATCAATTTGTGCTCGTCGGACGCAAAGCTACACAGTACTTTCAACGCCGCAATCAGCCCATTGATGCTACTTACAGCGGCTTAGAGCAAATACCCACTGCTGCGGAAGCCAATCAGATTGCCGATCAACTACTTTCCTTATTTCTATCGGAAAAAGTAGACCGCATCGAATTAATTTATACCAGATTCCTTTCCTTGGTTAGCTCCCGTCCCGTGGTGCAAACCCTACTTCCGTTGGATACTCAAGGCTTAGAAGCAGCCGATGACGAAATCTTCCGCTTGACAACCCGTGGCGGTAAATTTGAAGTAGAACGGGAGAAAGTGACTAACCAAGTCCGCGCGTTGGCTCCTGACATGATTTTCGAGCAAGATCCAGTGCAGATTCTCGATTCTCTGTTGCCCCTCTATCTAAGTAACCAGCTATTGCGAGCGCTGCAAGAATCGGCGGCTAGTGAACTAGCAGCGCGGATGACAGCCATGAGTAATGCCAGCGAGAATGCGGGTGAACTGATTAACACCCTCACCCTGTCTTACAACAAAGCTCGACAAGCTGCAATTACCCAGGAACTCCTTGAAGTTGTTGGTGGTGCTGAAGCACTAACTTAGGAAAATATTTATTGTCGCTCATGGCAAATAGCCAATTGCTAATGATTTTAAAATTAGCGATTGGCTATTTTGAGTAATCGGAGGCATATATCCTGACTTTGATAGTTACGAATTACAAATCACGTATTATAATTAAAGTATGAAGCGCATGGGTCCGTCACGGTTTCGACAGGTTGGCGAACGCTGCTCTGTGATTCAGGTCGAGAGTGAGTCTCCTCTCGGAAATCAAAGGCTCAAACAAAAAGTAAATGCGAATAACATCGTTAACTTTGCTCGTAAGCCTGCTCTAGTAGCAGCCTAAACACCTCTTATAGGTTCGAGCGTCTTTAGTTTGACTCCGTTAAGGACTGAAGACCAAACCCCAACGGATGCTCTAGCAAGCGTTCTCTGGTTGGCTTGCTGGCTAAGATTAAATCAGAGCATCCTACGTTCGGGATAATGAACGATTCCCGCCTTGAGGGTCAGAAAGGCTAAACCTGTGAATGAGCGGGGAGTCAATACCCAATTTGGACAGCAGTTCGACTCTGCTCGGATCCACTAATAATAAATAACAAGTCCACCAAACACTTTAATGTTTAGGTGGATTTTGTTTTATCAGTTATTTTTATTGAGATAATTATTCCAGGACTATTCCGTTCTAGACATCAACCACCCAGAACTAAAATCCGTTTTAACGGACTATAACCTCTTCTCAGTCGTCTTTAGACAAATACGCTTGGGTTAAAGCCAAAATACCTAAACCTGCGTAGGTTGGAGAGCCATTGCGCCCTTCTCCCAAGGGGAGACGCCAAGGGCAATGCGGTTTCCCGACTTCAAGCAAGTGGCCTTTGAAGAACAAAACCCAACATTTTTCATGGTTTATTGGGTTTCACTACCTGTCTGAAGCCGCCTCCTTTGTCTACGTTCAACCCAACCTACAAATATCCTTAACCTAAGCGTATGGGTCTAAAGACTACTTTCACTATTAGACTGGTGAATTCATTCTGAGGCGGGCTAAATGAAAATGAAATAGTCCTGCTAATTATTCTGTTCCTGGGGTTGTTTGCGTGCGCTTCCAAACCTCTTTCCCCTTTTTTTAAGTACTCGTCGTAATCGGTCTGCACTCAAGCTTACTTGACGCTCAGATGCCAGTTTTTTTGCCAGTTGTTTAGAGTTATAAGTCTGTGGCTCTTGAGCTAAACAATTTTCTAGATAAACCAAGTCTGATTCTGAATATCGGGGCTTTCCTCCTCGACCAGGAGCATCCCACAGACCTGCTAAACCCATCTTTTCCCAGCGATGAAGAGTTTGACGTACTGTTGAAGTCGCCCAGTTCAAGCCTTTAGCGATTTGCTCATTTTTTAAGCCGCGAGTATTTAGCAGTAAAACTTGAGCACGATCCTTCGTACGTTGAGGAACATCTTTGGCTTTTCTCAACTCTTCTAAAGTCAGCTTTTCTTCGTCAGTTAGAAAGATTTTTAATCGGCATCCCATAAACGATAACCTTTCACATAGTCAATTTTTGGCATTGTATATGTCTATTTACACCTCTATCTTTACTTCGCCATGTATTTAATGATACATTTATAAACTTAATGCTAAGTATTAAGTATACCGAAGTTTAGCCTTATAGCTGTTAGGGGTGAAGTAGTAGCTTGAGAACATTATTAAAGCTTGTAATTTATCATCGGTAATGAATTTTCGTAAAAACTTATGCAGAGAAAAAACGACGCCCTTAGCTTGTATGGGCATATAGATTAAATAGCCAGGCGCTGTAGCTTATGGCTAAGATGAAAATAATTTTTTGGCGTTGTCTTGATTACTGCCTAAGGTCGATAATAAAAAACTGTATCATTAAAATTATTATATTGTTCGTATTGTTACGGTCATTCATCGAAACTTTAAAAATGATTTTTACACTAGTTTATACTTGAATGAGCAGAAAAAGATATACAGGCTCAGTTCTTTTTATTCAGATTGTCTCAGAAACTTTGCCTTCATTATCTCTAAAAAGACATCTGTTTTTTCGACTTTACAGAAACTTTATATTTTACGTAACAATATTTTTGTCTGAACCAAAAATATATTCAATACCCATTGCGAAAAATAATCTTAACAGCTTACTTGATGCGTATTGAAAAGGTGTAAAAAATTTATCTTACCTTTCCTACTTTTCCTACCTTTCCTACCTTTCCGACTTTTCCAACTTTTCCAACTTGATTATAAGAGAGGCGTCAAAAAATTAACTTTTTTTATTTGACATCTAAATCTATTCTATTAAGACATCAATTTTGCGATCGCCTACTATTTTGCACCACAATTACAGAGTCTCTTTGTAATTATGGTATATCCTTAGCACTCATCCGTTATTCTCAAAAGAAAAGGTTAGCATAATAATCCTGGATGTGTGATATTTTTTTAAATTTGAATTTTTTAAGTTTTTCTGATCCAAGAATATGATGATTATGATATTTTTGAATTAGGAGAAATTTAGATAAGCTAGCAAAATTAAATACTCAGTGAATTAGCAGGAATAAATTAATATCTAGTAGATTTTTGGAGTAATATTTTTTGCAAAAAAACAGCAATAATTGATACAAGTCCAAGTTTAAAAAAACTGATATTTATTACAACTTAAACAAAAAATAATAGAGACAATGGGGGCAGAAGAAAAACCTGTTAATTTGCGCTCGGAGACGAATAATGGTAGCGATCGCACAGAATATTCAACATCGCCTAACTATACAAACTGTAGAAATTGCCCCTAATACAACGGCGATTCGCTCTCTTGATTGGGATCGCGATCGCTTCGATATCGAATTTGGACTGCAAAACGGTACAACCTACAATTCATATTTAATTAGGGGTGAACAAACAGTTTTGATTGATACTTCTCACCAGAAGTTTCGTGATCTGTATTTAGAGACTCTAAAAGGTCTTGTCAACCCCAAAACAATTGATTACATAATTGTCAGCCACACAGAGCCAGACCATAGCGGCTTAGTAGAAGATGTCCTCCAGTTAGCTCCTAGAGCTACCGTTTTAGCCTCAAAAGTTGCGCTTCAGTTTTTGGAAGGGTTAGTCCACGATCCTTTTAGTAAGCGGGTTGTGAAAACTGGCGATCGCGTAGATATCGGCAAAGGACACGAAATCGAATTCGTGAGTGCGCCTAACTTGCACTGGCCGGATACAATCTTTAGCTTTGACCGCAAAACCCAAACCCTTTACACCTGTGATGCTTTTGGGATGCACTTTTGTGACGATCGCACCTTCGATGAAGATTTAGAAGCGATCGAAGCTGATTTTAGATTTTACTACGACTGCTTGATGGGCCCTAACGCTCGTTCTTTGGTGAATGCCATGAAGCGGATGGGTGAACTAGGGAAGATTAATATTATCGCCAACGGTCACGGCCCATTACTATACCACCACCTAGATGTTTTAACCGGGTGCTACGAAAATTGGAGCCAAAAACAAGCTAAAGCAGAAACAACAGTTGGCATGTTTTTTGTCTCAGATTATGGGTATAGTGAGCGCCTTGGTCATGCAATTTCTGAGGGTATACTGAAAACTGGGGTTGGAGTAGAAGTACTGGATCTAAGTACTGCCCAGAGCCAAGAAATCCAGGAACTAGCCGGAAGAGCAGCTAGCATCATTATTGGTATGCCCCCGACTACAAGCGCCGCCGCTCAAGCTAGTATTAGTTCATTGCTAGCTGTCGCCAAGAACAAGCAAATGGTTGGACTGTTTGAATGTTACGGTGGGGATGATGAACCCATTGATACACTCCGCAGAAAATTTCTCGACTCTGGCATCAAAGAAGCCTTCCCAGCCATTCGGATTAGAGAGGTTCCTAGCGCATCAACATTCCAGTTGTGTGAAGAAGCGGGTAAAGACTTGGGACAATTGTTGGTGCGCGATCGCAATATCAAGCACATCAAGTCCCTCGACGTTGACATGGAAAAGGCGCTGGGTCGAATTAGTAGTGGACTATATATAGTCACCACGAAAAAAGAAAATGTGTCAAGTGCAATGCTGGCATCCTGGGTAACGCAAGCGAGTTTGCAACCCTTAGGATTCACAATTGCCATTGCTAAAGACCGCGCCATTGATTCCTTAATGCAAGTAGGCGATCGCTTCGTCCTCAACGTTTTGGAAGAAGGCAATTATCAAGAATTGAAAAAGCATTTTCTCAAGCGCTTGCATCCTGGTGCTGATCGCTTTGCTGGGGTGAAAACTCAAACCGCGAAAAACGGCTCCCCGATTCTAACTGATGCTCTGGCATACATGGAATGTGAAATACAGACCAGCATGGAATGCAGCGACCACTGGATTTTATACTGCACCGTCCAAGAAGGTCGTGTTTCCAAAAACGATGGACTGACAGCTGTTCGCCATCGCAAAGTAGGTAATTACTACTAAGGATTGGGCATGGGGTATGGGTCATTTCTCCTTATTCCCAATGCCCAATACGACTCTTGGAGAGCCTGCGCCCTAAGCGTAGCTATACCGCAGGCTTTACGACGCCGCTCAGTACAAGTGCCCAATTCCCCAACTTTACCCAACAGCTATGACCAATTCCAAGCCACGCGACGTACAAGTTCTACCAATTGCTACAAATACTAAGGCGATCAGAGCACGTAGTTGGTCACGTCTGCGGTTTGAAATTGAATACGCACTTGAAAGAGGTACTACTTCCAATTGCTATTTAATTGAAGCTGATAAAACCGCACTTATTGATCCGCCCCCAGAAAGCTTTACCGAAATTTATTTAGAGACATTGCGGCAGACTTTAGATTTGCAACGTTTGGATTATATAATCCTGGGTCATTTTAATCCTAACCGAGTTGCAACCCTGAAAGCAATTCTACAACTGGCACCACAGGTAACTTTTGTCTGTTCTCTTCCCGGTGCGAACAATTTGCGTGCTGCTTTCCTAGACCACGATTTGAAAGTCTTGGTGATGCGGGGGAAAGAAACTCTGGATTTGGGCAAGGGTCATGTTTTAAAATTCTTCCCCATTCCTAGTCCACGTTGGCCAGAAGGACTTTGTACTTACGACCAGCAAACCCAAATTCTCTACACAGATAAGTTATTTGCAACTCATCTTTGTGGTGATGAACTATTTGATGATAACTGGGAAGCGCTCAAAGAAGACCAGCGTTATTACTTTAACTGCCTGATGGCTCCCCAAGCTCCTAATGTGCAAGCAGCTTTGGAGAAAATATCAGATTTGCAGGTGAGAATGTATGCTGTGGGTCACGGACCTTTGGTACGCACCGGCTTAATCGAGCTTACCAAAGCTTATGGAGAGTGGAGCCGTGCTCACAACGATCGCGAGATTTCCGTTGCCCTACTTTATGCTTCAGCTTACGGGAATACGGCGACTTTAGCACAGGCGATCGCTCTGGGACTGACTAAAGGTGGAGTCGCAGTCAAATCGATTAACTGTGAATTTGCTACCCCTGATGAAGTTCGCATCAACTTAGCACAGTCAGACGGTTTTATTATCGGTTCTCCTACCATTGGTGGTCATGCGCCAACTCCTATTCATACTGCTTTAGGGATTGTGCTATCGAGTGGTGACAATAGCAAACTCGCTGGGGTCTTTGGTTCCTATGGCTGGAGTGGCGAAGCATTTGACTTAATTGAAGGTAAACTCCGGGATGCTGGATATCGCTTTGGCTTTGACACCCTGAAGGTCAAGTTTAAACCTGATGATGTCACTCTCAAGTTCTGTGAAGAATTAGGCACAGACTTTGCCCAAGCACTGAAAAAGGCTAAAAAGGTACGCGTACCACAACAAGCCGCTACTCCAATGGAACAGGCTGTCGGTCGGATCGTTGGTTCTGTTTGCGTGGTTACAGCGAAACTTGGAGAAGTGTCTACCGCAATGTTAGGCGCTTGGGTTTCTCAAGCTACCTTCAACCCACCTGGACTAACTGTTGCGATCGCCAAAGACCGAGCGATCGAATCTTTGATGTATCCAGGTGGTAAGTTTGCCTTAAATATTCTACCTGAAGGCAATCATCAAGACTACATGAAACATTTCCGTAAATCTTTCGCGCCTGGAGAAGATAGATTTTCCAACTTTAGTACAGCAGTTGCAGATAACGGTTGTACCATCCTTACTGATGCATCAGCATATTTGGAATGCTCAGTCAATCAACGTCTGGAATGTGGCGATCATTGGGTTGTGTATGCAACTGTGGATGAAGGTAAATTACTCAAGCCTGATGCTGTTACTGCCATCAATCATCGGAAAACAGGCACTCATTATTAGATAATGAGATAATTTAACTTAACGAAACCGCCTTAGCTTGAATATAGCCAAGGCGTTTTATGACAAAAATTCTCTTTTTTATTGTGGGATAGGCAAGATGCCCATCCCAGTTTTTTTGTAGATATGTAGAGTCCGCCCAAGTAAATTTTAGTTATAGCAACAGCCAAGGTGGTTAGGACATTAACAGATGATAAAACTTAGACACAAAAAGGCTTTTCACCCAGTCCCCAGTCCCCAGTCCCCAGTCCCCAGTCCCTTGCTATATCTACGAGGTTATCATCTTTAGACAGATGTTCGAGATTTTTAAGTTTTATATTATACACAACATACTTTGAGATTACAAAATTATCTATTGTTTTAAAAGGACTCCGACAATACTCTAATGAAGAACCACCAGCTAGAAAGTGTCTCAAGTGCGATCGCTTAGTGCAGCTGATCAAACGTACAGACTTTTTAGGCAGTTCCATCAGCAATGGAGGGGACATCAACGGTGGCGGCTTCGAGTCTACGCTCCTAGCAACGTTATCTATATAGGACTTACGCACACTCTACGAATTCTCGGCGCTCTTGGCGTCTTGGCGGTTCGATAAATTAAGCTTTTTGGCAATTTTTGCGTAAGTCCTACTATAGCATGAATTTCGTGAAATCGTATGACTCTTCATGGGATGTGGAATTAGAAAAATGGTACGTGCAATTTCAGTATTAAAGCGGAAATAACATAAATTCACTTGCTGAAATTCCGCAATTGCCACCAAGACAATTGTAGAAACGCAGTGTAGCCTTTAACTAGAAAAACAGTATTAAGGAGTTGCTAGACAAAATGCCAACTAGTAGTTTGCCAAACCAAAATTGCTGGGTTTGGACTGGGGAAAGGGGAAAGGTAAAAGGAAAAGGGGCTAAAAACCTTTTCCCTTTTCCTTTTACCCTTTAAAAAGCCAAGTTCCATTGGCAAACTACTAGTACCACTAAACTTTTATAATATTTCGTTGTTCTTATGACTCCAAAACACACCAAAATTAAATTTCCCCTTTGGCAGTATCTGAACCAGCCTTTATTTAGTCACGATTCTAAATTAGTATTGAATCCCCATCGCTTTGCATTCATCTGGCGTCTTCGACTTCTAGAACGCTGCTGGACTAAAGAATGTGATGCCAAAGGGCCTCAACAGCATTAGCTACCTGAAAAGCCGTAAACTAAGCCTCGTCTACAGAACGAGGCTTTTTGCCGTCAAGTAAAGCACTGACAGTCATATCTCCCATGACATTAATCGCGGTGCGGCAGCGATCCAGAAACCAGTCTACAGTAACTAGCAAAGCGATGTACTGGGTAGGTAAGCCTACAGAAGTGAACACTAGTGTCATCGTTACCAGTCCAGCATTGGGAATATTTGCCGCACCTACGGATGCAAAAATCGAGGTAAGGATGACAATTAACTGCTGTCCCAGACTCAGATGTTGTCCAATTAATTGGGAAATATATAACGCAGACATTGCTTCATAGAGGGCAGTGCCATCATTATTGAAATTTGCCCCGACTAATGCCCCCAAAGCAGCAGAAGATTCCCTTAAACCGACTTTTGTTTGCAAAACTTCAAAGGTTACGGGCATTGCCGCCGCAGAGGAAGAAGTTGAGAAAGCTGTCAAAAAAGCATCAGAACCGCCAGTTAGGAATTTTAACGGATGTACCCAAGAACCAAATTTGACTCTGGTGAGGTAGTAGCACGCCTGCAATACTAATGCTAACAGCACCGCCACGATGAATGCACCCAAAGATTTAAACGGTGTAAAGCCCTGCATAGCAATAGTTTTAGCTACAATCCCAAAGACTGCGAACGGCACTAAGGCAATTACCCAGTTGAGGATACGGACTACCGCTTCAAATAAAATCCCGATGACATCCTCAATTGGCTGGTATCCGTTCTTGCCTTGAGTGATTTGTTCAGATTTTAATCCTCGCAGGACGATGCCAAAACTCAGGGCAATCACAATCAGTTGAATAACGTTATTATCGACTAACGGCTTGAGAACAGCTTCCGGTACAGCATCTTTGATTATTCCCCAAGGATCAAGACTCTGAGGAGTTATTTCTGTACTTGTTGGGGTGGTTACATTGCCCCAAGTTCCTGGATGCAGCACATTCGCCACCAAAAGTCCCACTAAAATAGCTACGGTAGTGTTAGTTAAAAGTAGCACTGCCAGCCGCCGTCCGGCTGTACCGGGGATATTCGTAGTCATTAAGGTATGCAGCACCGCTACCAGAATCAGAGGGGTAGCTAGGGCGCGGAGAGCCTTTAACACTAATTCCGCCGGAATTGCTAAATTATTGATTAAAGTGGCATTGCTGGGATTGGGATTCCCCGCACCAAGGGCAATTCCGACGCTGACTGCTACTACTAGGGCGATGAGAATTTGCAATGTGAGAGGGATACGCTGCCACCAAGGGCTAGCTTTGGTTTCAGGCGAAGTAGTACTCTCTGTTTGACTCATTAGTTAGATGCTGATTAACTGCTGTAACTATTAAAACAACACTTATGATAGTGACAATTTCGGAAAAAGAACAGCTTGAATTTTGGTTAAAAACTGTTAATCTAAGATTCCGTTGCTTTGCAAAATCTAGCTCGAAAAGGTATACCACAAGGTAGACCCCTAGAGATATCTTGGCTTGTGGTTGGAGATGCTTATGTCCTTTGTCCCTTTACATATTCACAGTGACTACAGTCTGCTCGATGGGGCAAGTCAGCTACCAGAGTTGGTGGATCAAGCGATCGCACTAGGGATGAAAGCGATCGCTCTTACTGATCATGGCGTCATGTATGGGGCCATTGAACTGATCAAAATCTGCCGTAGTCAAAATATTAAGCCGATTATCGGCAATGAAATGTATATAATTAATGGCGATATTGAAAAACAAGAACGCCGTCCGAAATATCATCAAGTCGTTTTAGCTAAAAATACCAAAGGTTACAAAAATTTAGTCAAATTAACCACAATTTCTCACCTCAAAGGTGTTCAAGGCAAAGGAATTTTTTCTCGTCCTTGTATTAATAAAGATTTACTAAAAGAATATCATGAAGGGTTGATTGTCACCAGTGCTTGTTTGGGTGGAGAAATTCCCCAAGCAATTCTTAGTAATAGACCAGATGCAGCTAGAAAAGTTGCTCAGTGGTATAAAGATGTATTTGGTGATGATTATTATTTAGAAATTCAAGACCACGGCTCACAGGAAGACCGGATTGTTAATGTTGAAATAGTCAAAATTGCGCGCGAACTAGGGATTAAATTTGTTGCTACCAATGATTCTCATTTTATTTCTTGTTTTGACGTTGAAGCCCACGATGCTTTGCTATGTATTCAAACTGGCAAGCTAATTATTGAAGATAAGCGGATGCGTTATAGTGGCACAGAGTATCTCAAATCTGGTGAGGAGATGCAGCAGCTATTTCGTGACCATTTGCCAGATGATGTGATTGCAGAAGCGATCGCCACTACTGAAGAAGTTGCTGATAAAGTTGAGCCTTACTATATTATGGGTGAGCCTCAGATCCCTACACCCCCTATTCCCTCTGGTCATACTGCCGACACTTACGCCGAAGATGTTGCATGGAACGGACTTTTAGAACGGTTAAATCGGAAATCTCGCAATGAGGTCGATTCCGTTTATAAAGAAAGATTGGAATACGAACTGAAAATGATTCAGCAGATGGGTTTTTCCAAATACTTTTTAGTTGTATGGGACTACATCAAATTTGCTAGAGATAATAACATTCCTGTGGGGCCCGGTCGGGGTTCGGCGGCTGGTTCATTAGTTGCCTATGCGATGCGAATTACCAACATAGACCCTGTGCATCATGGGCTACTATTTGAGCGTTTTTTGAACCCAGAACGGAAATCCATGCCTGATATTGATACGGATTTCTGTATTGAACAAAGAGATAAAGTTATTGAATATGTAACTGATAAATATGGTGCAGATAAAGTTGCCCAAATTATTACCTTTAACCGCCTAACTTCTAAAGCAGTTTTGAAAGATGTCGCCAGAGTCTTGAATATTCCCTACGGGGAAGCTGACAAAATGGCGAAATTAATTCCTGTAGTGCGGGGAAAACCAACGAAACTCAAGGTGATGATTTCTAATGAAACCCCAGAACCACAGTTTAAAGAGAAATATGATAAAGAACCGCATGTTCGCCATTGGCTTGATATGGCGATGCGAATTGAAGGTACTAACAAAACTTTTGGTGTTCATGCAGCAGGTGTGGTAATTTCTGCCGATCCACTTGATGAAATTGTCCCGCTACAAAAGAATAATGATGGTTCCGTGATTACCCAGTATTTCATGGAAGACCTGGAATCAATGGGTTTGTTGAAAATGGATTTTCTGGGTTTACGGAACCTGACGCTGATTCAAAATACCCTTGATTTAATTCAAGAAACTAAAGGATATCGTGTTGATCCTGATGAAATCACCCACCAAGAGAGAAAAGCCCAAAAGATATTAGCTAAAGGTGAACATACCACTCTGCCAAAAGATGTACAAAAGACGTATGAACTATTAGAAGCAGGTGAGTTAGAAGGGATCTTTCAATTAGAATCTTCTGGAATGCGTCAGATTGTGCGAGATTTAAAACCTTCTAATATAGAAGACATTTCTTCGATTTTGGCACTTTACCGACCGGGGCCATTAGATGCGGGATTGATTCCTAAATTTATCAACCGCAAACACGGGCGAGAAAATATTGATTATCAACACACCATTCTAGAACCAATATTAGACGAAACTTATGGAATTATGGTCTATCAAGAGCAAATCATGAAAATTGCTCAGGATATGGCTGGATATTCCTTAGGACAAGCTGACTTGCTGCGTCGGGCGATGGGTAAAAAGAAAGTTTCTGAGATGCAAAAGCAGCGAGAAAAATTCGTGGATGGTGCAGCTAAAAATGGTGTTCCGAAAAAAGTTGCGGATGAATTATTTGAGCAAATGTTGAAGTTTGCTGAATATTGTTTAAACTATGACACGGAAATATTGACAGTAGAATATGGATTGATGCCGATTGGGGAAATTGTAGAAAAACGCATTGAATGTACTGTGTACAGTGTTGATAATAATGGAAATATTTACACGCAACCTGTAGCACAGTGGCACGATCGCGGACAACAAGAGGTGTTTGAATATTGCTTGGAAGATGGTTTAGTGATTCGGGCAACAAAAGACCATAAATTTATGACTATTGATGGTCAAATGTTACCAATTGATGAAATATTTGAACGGGAATTGGATTTGATGCGGGTAGGGGGTTTACCGCAATAAGAGCAAGGAGAGCAGGGGGAGAATAACAAATGACAAATGATAAATTAAGCTGGTTGATGACAAACAGCTTCTATACGATATCCGTTAGGATCAATCACAAAAGCGGCATAATAATTGGGGTGGTAATGAGAACGTAATCCAGGCTTGCCATCGTCCTTAGCTCCGAAAGCGATCGCTTGTTGATAAAAAGCATCCACCGCAGGGCGATTATCAGCCGCAAATGCCAGATGAAAGCCCTTGGATACTTCATTGGTAAACTCTCGACGATTCCCAATCCAAAACATCGGGTAAGTACCAGCACTATAAGCAGCGATGTCAGGTAAATTAAATAGGCGCTTGACGCCTAACGGCGCAAGCACAGCATCATAGAAGGCTAGACTGCGTTCTAAACTACTCACTCCAAAGGATAGATGGTCAAACATAAGCTCTAATTTTTACAAACACTACTCATACTTACAATATTTTTCACCAAAAGGGCATCTAAATAGTGATCGCTTTGAAAAATGATCGGAGCATCCCAATGCAAAAATTTACCAAAATCGTTACTTGTCAATTGCGAATGAAGGGTACTCCAACTCTATCAGACGCTCCGCGAACAAAGAAGCAAGCTACGCGGTAGCGTCTTGTAGAGTTGCCCAAATATTGCAATTCGCAACATCTTTACCAATTTGGGCGGATTAGATGCTTTGGTATTCACAGCAGGTGTGGGTGAACATTCTCTGGAAATTCGCCAAGCTGCTTGTGAAGCCTTTGGATTTTTGGGATTGAAAATAGACCTTGATAAAAATCAGCAACAGCCTGTTGATGAGGATATTGCTACACCCGATTCAGTAGTGCGGGTATTAGTTATTCATACTCAAGAAGATTAGGCGATCGCTCAACATTATTGGCAGTTGTTGAAAAAGTAAAAATCATCAAAAAGCCAACCCATTTTAGGAGTTGGCTAAACTAACTTTGTTTAAGAGTTTCCTCTTAAGAATCTGTAATTGCAACCTGCGCTACTAGAGCATCTAATTCCTGGTCAATAGCATCTAATTCTCTGCTAAGTACTTGTAACTCAATAATTGTTTCATCAACGTTAGCTTGTCCTTGTTGCTTTTCTTCCAGGATTGAATCTACCTGTTCTCGAAACTTTTGAATCTCTTGACCAAGACCCTGGTTTATTGAGTTTTGAATTTCAGCTAGCTTGGTTACTACAGCCTCGGCTATTTTATCACCTCGTTGTGGTGCTGAATCACGAATTGAAGCTGCAAATCGTTTAGCAGCTTCTTCTTTAATCTTGTTCTTTGTAGACTTTGCAGTCAAAAATCCTTGAATGAGTCCACCACCAGCCATAGCTCCAAATATCAACAAAGGATTTGCAGCAGCTAGAGTAATTGCTGCCACACTAAGGATTAGTTGAGGAATAATAGCCTTTGCCATCTCTTGATAGCCAAAAACAGCACCAACCCCGGCTAATCCAATATTTGCTCCTAACAAAAATCCTCCACTAGCGGCCAGTACTCTTTCGAGTACACTAACTTTTTTGATGTTAAGGTCTTCTATGGAAACTATGCTACCTACAACTTGAATTCTCAAGCTATCTAATTGATTTACAAATTCGTGGGCACGTTCATCTATCTCTTGGGTAAGGCGTTCTAGACGGCTACTAACTAAAGGTTGTAATATTTCATTTTGCCAGACTAATAATTCATTTTCCATCTTGCGGGAAAGATGAGCAGTCACCTCTTTGATTAATGTTTCAATTTGAGACTTAGTTAACACCATTGATGTTTTTATTTCCAAGGTTTTCACCCACTCGCTAACAACTTTGTCAGCCAGACGACGATGGAAACTAGAGCCTTCAGCACTAATAGTCTGTTTGATATCTTCCAAAAAATTAGAGATCCGTTGCACTATCTGCTCTCGCTGAATTTGCAGACGGTGTAGTGGCTCTTGAGTAGCTTCATATCGAGCTTCCAGGGTTTTAAAATCAGTTCTTAGCATCGCTTCCCGCTGAGGAATAACTACTCGCGCTTCATAAATTGCTCTCTGGAGTTGTGCCGCAGGTCTAAGAATTTTGATGTTACCTTTTTCGTTCGCCAAAAATTTTTCTAGTTCTCTTTCAACCAAAGCTAAACCTGAACTTTCAATTTGCCCAGTGTTACCTTTGAGTCTCCCTCCTAAAGCACCACGGGCATCAATAAAGAACACTCGTTCTGCACCACGTTTTGTTTTAGGAGCTAGTTTGTTGATTCCATGTTGCTTAATGCTATCTTTTTCTTCGTCTTCAATCATATTGAAGCGATTGCAAATAAAGAAAATGTCTTTATGTCCAGCAGGTCTTAAGGTATTGTCAATGATATCCATTTCCGACTTAGAAGCCAGTGCCTCGCAGGAAAGCACAAACAGTATTGCATCAACAGTAGACAAATATTCCATTGTTACTTTCTGGCGAGTATCATGCTCGTTAAGTCCAGGAGAATCAATAATTTCTACTCGATTACGACAAAGTTCCAGAGGCCAAAATAATTCAACTTTTTCGTAGGGGTTACTACTAATCTCACTTACGTCGTCTTTAATCACGACATACTCTTCAATTTGGTTAACAGGAACTTCTTGAGGCTGAAGCATAGGTCTATCTGCCAATTTTGCTGGATGTAATAAAGCCCGACGGCTATCTCCCCATTTCACTTCATTAATGATTGCAGTACAAGGTCTGGCATACGCAGGTAAAACTTTCTCACCTAGCAAAGCGTTGATAAAAGTACTCTTACCACGCTTAAACTCTCCCAAAACCAATACCTTAAAGCTATTTGACTGAACTAGAGTTTCTAGTTGCTGGAGTGAGTTTTCTGATTGAGTCATTTTAAGGAACTAATTAGCTTCAAGTGGCGTTTAATCAAAGCTGCTAGTATATTTTGTTTTTCTTGAAAGGCTTCATACTGTTGGTATATGACAGTTTTAACTACCATGATAATCTCCTTGCAGATTTATTTTATTGATCAACTTGAAAAAACTTTAATTTAGGGTAATAGCAACCGGAAAATTTCTTTTTTCAAGGCAGAAGCTTGAGGAATTATTTGTGACCACTGGTTTTCTGATTGCTCATTATTACTATTGAAGGCAATTTTAGAGGCAGCTTGCCAAGCAATTTTTTCCTCTTGTATTTCCTCACTCAATTGGTTGTATAGTTGTTGGAGACGATTTGCTAAACGTTTAAAGTACTCATCAATAGAACGGTCAATACTATGTTCTAACTCTTGATTAAGTAACTTTCTCTGCTCCTGCAATTTTCCCTTAATAACTTGCTCACTGACGACCCATACTGTTGTACTCACAGCTACTCCAATTGGTCCACCGAAAACGCAGCCACAGATTGTGGCAGCACTACCTCCAAGTCGTGTGAGAATTTGATATTTTTCGATTTCAGTCAGCGATACCTGTTGTAAATCTAAATCTATTTTAACTGCCTCTAAAGTGTCAATATCTTCTCGATTTATCCGATTCGATAACAGTTCCGATACTTCATGTTGCAGCCACTCAAAATCTAGAGCCAAACCTTTTAAAACATCGCTTTCTAATTGTCGGCTCAACCTGAAAAGCTCACGTCGTAACCGAAAAGGTAAATCTTGCTCCCACCAAGTTTTGGGGTCTTGCGTTCTTTTGAGTTCTAGTGAAAGATTTTCTAATAACTCTGTTTTGGCTTGGAGAACTTTTTGCTGTAGCGCCTTGGTACGCTGTAAGCGTTTTTGATCCAAATTCAGGCGAATTCGTTCCCAGTCAATTTGGGCGTTTTGTATTTCCTCATTTACTTTCATTAAGGCACTATCTTTCTCTGCTACATCCATTGCAGCAGTAGAGATTGCTAATTCCCCAACTTTGATTAGATGTGAAAGATAATCTGTTATTTGACCTGCAATTTTACGGCTACGCCATATTCGGCGATCGCCTTTTGCTACCATTAACTCAATCTGAGCCTTGACTGCTTCAAATACTTCAGTTTCTGAATTACTATCACTGACAGGATAGAGCGACAAAACAGGAATTGTTGAGGAAATTTTTGCTATTCGCTTACGAATACTATTAAATACCTCTAACCTTTCCTCTTCAGGAATAGTGTCAAGTTTGGAAACAGCAACCAGAATGTTGGGAATATGGCGACCCATTACTTCCTGTTCTAAAAAGGTTGCTTCTGTCATACTGAAAGGTAATGTAGCACTGACAACAAGGACAGATGCATCACAATGGCTTAACACGTCGAATGCAAGAGCAGCACGACGACCACTCAAGTCTCCTACTCCAGGTGTATCAATCAACTCAACATCAAGTGTTTGTAACCAGGGGTGAGTTAATGTTAAACGTACTTGGCCAATCACCTCTTGCTCACTACCATCTTGATCAATAGCTGTTAGGTCTCTCCAAGATAGTGCTTCTATTGGACGATTCTCCCATCCATTTTTGGAAGTTTGAACTTCCATACAGTTTTCTGAACCTGCGACAATTGAGGTCAAGGTTGCTGTAGTTGGGAGATCACCAACAGGCAGGATGTCTGCCTCTAATAAGCGGTTGAGTAAAGAACTTTTACCACGACTGAACTCACCTACAAACGCTAGACGGAAACCTGGCAATTCCCAGCGTGAATTTAACGCTCTTAACTCAGCAGTAATGTCTTCACAACCAGAGGGATTTGATAATACCAAACATTCATCAAGCCAAAGACGAATCCACTCAGTCAAGTCTTGAGAAGGTTTTAAAGGCAAAGGTGATGATATTTCTGTTTCGATAGTATTTGTATCTGCCACACTTTTAGAAACACTATTATCCGCATTTTCTCCTTTTAACCAATGATAGTTTACAGCCTCTACTACACCTGAAACGACAATCTGAATTGTCTCCACAACCGCAGTATTGATATCTTCTGAAGCACCATCGTTAAAAGATTCTTTCAATGAATTATCTAGAGAATTTAACTGGTTATCAAACATTGATGGCTGACTATAATTCTGAAATGAATCTGCACAATTTTCTAGGTCATCACTATTTAATTGTGTCCAATTCCTATTTGTTTCAGTCTCATCTTGAGATGATTCAGCTTCAAAATCAAACCAATCATCAAAATAATTTGAAAAAGGATTATCAATCATACAAAATTCCCTCACAACAAATATCAATAAACCACTTACCGAGATTGGGAAATTTTTCATGTGTTGAATTGGTAAGACGGTCGATTTGCTGTTCAATTTCATCCATA
>NZ_JBALDF010000055.1:0-242061 GCF_036917275.1 Nostoc sp. | reverse complement strand
AAGCACCAAAACATTGAGGAGCCGTGTGAGATGAAAGTCTCACGCACGGTTTTGAAGACCAACGGGGTTGGCGACAACCTCGTTGAGTTTAATATCCAGGCTGGTGAAGTATATGGACTGATTGGGCCGAATGGCGCGGGTAAAACAACTCTCATCCGCATGTTGGCAACTGCTGAGGAACCAACTACAGGTGAGATTTATATTAATGGCGATCGCCTACTCCGTGACAAGAGTAATCCTAAGCTCAAGCGTCGTCTAGGCTACTTACCCGATGACTACCCACTGTATGAGGATCTGACAGTCTGGGACTATCTAGATTATTTTGCGCGTCTGTATCGCTTACGAGAACCACGCCGCACTCAACGCTTGCATGAAGTTTTAGAACTAATCCAACTTGGT
The DNA here is from genome assembly GCF_036917275.1 of Nostoc sp. Classification (GTDB taxonomy): domain Bacteria; phylum Cyanobacteriota; class Cyanobacteriia; order Cyanobacteriales; family Nostocaceae; genus Nostoc. Next base: position 241,662 of record NZ_JBALDF010000055.1, on the reverse strand, counting down.
AATAAACGCCACAGTCAGATTTCTACTCTATCGCGGGGGATGAAACAGCGCTTAAGTTTAGCGCGAACCATTATCCACGAACCAATTTTACTACTACTGGATGAGCCTGTTTCTGGACTTGATCCCATTGCGAGGATGCAGTTTCGTGAAATCATTAAGGCTTTGCGAGAAGCTGGGATGACTGTAATTATTTCTTCCCACGTTCTCAGTGATTTAGCGGAACTGTGTACTTCTGTAGGCATTATGGAACTTGGCTTTTTGGTAGAAAGTACTTCTTTACAGCAACTTTATCAACGTCTTTCCCACCAGCAAATTGTGTTATCAACTTTAGGGAACTTAGAGACACTTTTTAGCGAACTAAAACATCATCCTTTAGTAGAAGAGTGGGAGGTGATTCCAGGAAAAAACAGTGTGCGGGTGAATTTTTCGGGCAAAGAGGAAGATAGTGCTGAGTTATTGCGATCGCTTATCAAAGCAGGCATTCCTCTGACTGATTTTCACTGCACGCAAGAAGACTTAGAAAGTATTTTCCTAAAATTAGGTCACAAACAAGCATCTTGATACATCAATAAATATCACTCCCCATTTTTGGAAATTTTTTTGCTATGATGCCCAATTTGATAGACAAAATCGGCGATTGGAATCCGCAACTATTGCGAGAACTCAAAGGACGCCTGAAGTTTTTGAATGTAGCGATCGCACTTGCAACATCCTTACTACTGCAAATGGTAGTTTTTTTATATCAGTTACGGGAGTTTCCTGATAAGAAATACTCACTAACTGGTACATACTGTCGTTTGCAGGAACTATACGAACAGCAGCAAAATGGGGTTTATCGGCAATCAAATCAATCTAAAATTGCTGATTTAAATGATTTTATTTCAAAGAATTATTGCCCTCAAAGCGAAATTAATTGGGAGTTGTGGTGGCGAAACCACTGCGAATATATATTTCTAACATTTAGTGTAATTTTTGTATTTACACTATTAGTTGCAGGAACTTATTTGTTAATCAACGATTTAGCCAAAGAAGAAACTCGCGGTACACTGAATTTCATCCGTCTCAGTCCCCAATCAGAAACAAGTATATTGACTGGCAAGTTACTAGGAGTTCCGAGTTTAATTTATCTGATCGTATTAGTAGCAGTTCCTTTACATTTGTGGGCTGGGCGTTCTGCCAATATTGCCTTTAGTTACATTTTGAGTTATTACGCTATTCTTGCTGCTAGCTGTGTTTTCGTTTACAGCGCCGCACTACTCTTTGGTTTAGCTACTCGTTGGTTTAGTGGTTTTCAGCCTTGGTTAAGTAGTGGTGCAGTTTTCCTTTTCTTGTGCATAACGTTTCAGATAGCATCATTTGATAATTCAACCGCTTGGTATAATTCAACGGCTTGGTTGAGGCTGTTTGCTCCTTGGGATACAACAAATTATCTATTTCATAACTTGTTCCATTTATACCAAGGTTCTCCCCTAAAAAACTTGCAGTTTTTCTATTTACCATTAGGGACAAGTATTGTTAGTGTTGTTGGCTTGCATTTATTAAACTTTGGATTGTGCAGTTACGGTATTTTACAAGTTCTTAAACGTTGCTTCCGTAATCCTCAAGCCTTAATAATCAGCAAGAAGCAAAGTTATTTACTAGTAGCTTTTTATCAATTGATGATATGGGGATTTGCACTACAAAATGGTAAAAATAATCACACATGGGATGAACAGGTTGGGGAAAATTTCGTTTTGCTGGTAGTTTACAACTTGGTGTTGATTTTAAGTTTAATTGCGGTTCTTTCCCCTCACCGTCAAGATGTACAAGATTGGGCAAGATATCGACATCAGGGAGTTTCTAGCCACAAGAGTGTTTGGCAGGATCTAATCTGGACTGAAAAAAGCCCTGCACTCGTGGCGATCGCAATTAATTTAACAATTGTTACTATCCCCTGGTTAATTTGGCTTTCACTTACATCTATTGTTGACGCAAACGATGGCCGAACTTGGATCGTTAACGAGATTGACAGGTTTAAAGTACTTTTAACTATAGCTTTGTCTATCAGCTTAATGATGATTTACGCTACCATCACCCAATTGATACTTTTGCTGAAAACTCCTAAGCGTTCTTTGTGGGCAATTGGGACTTTAGGTGGAGCCGTGTTCCTACCACCGATGATTCTAGAATTCATCGGTATCTCCTCGTGGAAATATTCTACTGTCTGGATGTTTACAACTTTTCCTTGGGCAGCTGTAGAACACGCTGGAGTGACAACAGTTTTTATGGCACTTTTAGCTGATTTGAGTGTTCTAGCGTTGTTAAACTTCCAGTTGACAAGGCAGGTGAAATTAGCAGGCGAATCTGCTACGAAAGCATTATTGGCAGGACGTTAGGTAAGTAGTTGAGACATGTTGGATCCCCGATTTCGTAAAAGTTGTCGGGGATATTGTTTTTCATGAATGATTTAAGACTGCTATATTATCTATTATTTGCCTACATCTGCTGTTAAATTTTTAATCAGCACGACAATCTGAGAATCATGTTAAATCTCCCGATTCAAGACTTACGCAACATAGCTATTCAGTTTTTAGAACAAAGTCCCCCACAGCGTCTACAAATTCTTAATAATCTAGGCATAGCTCGTTATGAATTTTTAACCAAAATACGCCTAAATGAAGCAAATATCATCTGTATAATGCGGTTTTTTAAATCTCCAAGTCAACTAAAATTTCCTAATCTTATAGGAGCAGATTTATCTGGTTTAATTTTAGATGGTGTAAACTTCATTCGAGGAAACTTATCAGGAGCAAATCTACAAGGTAGTAGTTTAATCAATGCAGACCTCTTATTTGTAAATTTTACAAAAGCCGACTTGACAAATGCAGATTTACGAGGTGCAACTCTTAACGAGACTATTTGGTTAGAGACTTTAGTAGATAAGTGTCAGCTTGGCGTAGGTAGTGGGTTAAATTATCTGCAACGTCAAGACTTACAAGTACGCGGTGCTAAATTTAATTCTTTAGAAGATGGGAATTAAAACACGAAAAATTATAAAATTATTGAATTAAAATTGTTCTGGATAAGTTAATGAGTATTAAGTTGCCCCAAAAATTGATGTTGCTGGGTTCAGGAGAACTAGGTAAGGAATTTGCGATCGCTGCTCAACGTCTTGGTAATTATGTGATTGCTGTTGACCGTTACGCTAATGCTCCAGCCATGCAAGTTGCTGATGCTTATGAAGTTATTTCTATGCTCAGTGCTGATGATTTAGAAGCTGTAGTGACAAAACATCAACCAGATATTATTATACCAGAAATTGAAGCAATCAGAACAGAAAAACTGATCGAATTTGAACATCGAGGGATTACAGTTATACCAACTGCGGCTGCTACTAACTATACAATGAATCGCGACAGAATTCGGGAACTGGCACATCAAGAATTGGGCATCAGAACAGCTAAATATGGTTATGCAACAACTCTAGAAGAATTGATTACAGTTTCTGATGAAATTGGGTTTAGTAATGTTGTTAAACCTGTGATGTCATCCTCTGGTAAAGGTCAGTCTGTGGTGCAAGATAAGAGTGAAGTTGAGAAAGCTTGGAATTATGCGATCGCTAATTCTAGAGGAGACAGTCAAAAGGTCATCATTGAAGAATTTATTAACTTTGAAATCGAGATAACTTTACTGACAATTAAACAGTGGAATGCACCGACAATTTTCTGTTCTCCTATTGGTCATCGCCAAGAACGAGGAGATTATCAAGAATCGTGGCAACCCGCATTAATTTCTGAAGATAAGATATTAAAAGCCCAAGAAATAGCCATAAAAGTCACTGATGCTTTAGGAGGAGCCGGAATTTTTGGCGTTGAATTTTTTATTACCAAAGATGAAGTGATTTTTTCTGAACTTTCTCCCAGACCTCATGATACGGGTATGGTGACATTAATATCACAAAATCTCAATGAATTTGAACTACATCTGCGAGCTATTTTAGACTTACCAATTCCTCATATAGAACAGCTAGGAGCATCAGCTAGTGCCGTTATTTTAGCTTCCGAAAAATCTGATTCTATTGCTTTTGGTGGTGTAGCCGATGCTTTGTCAGAAAAGGATGTAGATATTAGATTATTTGGTAAACCTGATGCTCATCCATATCGGCGAATGGGCGTAGCTTTAGCGAAAGGTGTTAATGTCCAAGAAGCTAGGGAAAAAGCAACTAGAGCCGCAAGTAAAATTACAATTATATGAAAAGTTAGATCCCCGACTTCTTAAAGAAGTCGGGGATCTGGACACCGCAAATTTGAACATTGGCGATCGCAGCAGCTTTGACACTGGAGCCAAACAGAAACAAACTTAAGAAACTGGGTAGAAGCCAGCTAAATTTTAAAATGTTTTCTTTGTATGTGAGGAGCATCGGTGATCGCTTTTTATGTGAGGAAGATTCTTGATAAACAAAAACCGCTCACCATTAAAGCACAATTATAAAAAGTTTTGTAAATTATCTGCTTATACGAAAAAGCATTTGTTATAAGTGTTTAATTTAACCAATATATAAGTATTCTGTAATCCTCTACGTTTAGTGAGTAATATCTCTGAAAATTCCAGCTAATTGGCAAAAAAGATTTAATTCGGACGCAGTTAGCTTTTTAATTATTTCCATACTGGATGATCTAATAGTGGTAAACAAGTATTAACTATATCTGGGCACAGCTAAATATGTCTATGAGAGTTTCCCATATCCAGAAATTCAGCCTATGGAAATTTTGTATAGTAGCCTGTACTATCAGTTTCACTATCAGCGGTTGTACGCCTCAAAAAAGAGCAATGCTCCGAGTAACTGCCGAGAATTTTCGCGATCGCGCGGCTGATGCTATTATATCGGTGAAGAAAATCTACCAACTTGATGATTTACCTAGAGATGATAATTTAGTTATTGAAAGATTACTAAATGATACCAGTATTCAATTTGAAATTCCTAGAGAAGTAAATAGAATTATTACAGGAGAAAGTCAGCAAAATATCCAGCCATCAGATGTTGAGCAAGTACTCGATGATTTGAAAGCAGAATATGACACAGCCGCAGAAATATTTAATAAGCTTGAAACAATTGATTATGAAAGTGCAAGGATAGTTGCTAAAACTGCCCAGCCGGCACGATGTTTAACAGTAAAGATGCTGCTTTTAGCCAAAAGAATTCAGGAAAAACCACCAAGACCAAGCGATCCACAACGGGTAGTCATTAGCTTTGAACTAAAGCGTCTTGGTGAACAGTATAGAAATTTAAGTATATCCTCACAACCAGAAGCAGAAGAAATCAAGCGTCAAGTTGCTAAACAGATAGATGAGTGGCGAAAAGTTAATTTTTATGAACAACAAAATTTGAATGAATCCATCTTTAAACTTTTGGTAGCGGCTGACACTGGAAGAAAACTATCAGAACTTATTGATGATTACCCTAATCTTAACTTTGAAGTTCTTGCTGCTAGAGTTACTCAGATTGTTGGGGTAGCTACAAGTTTCAGTAGTAACGACTACAGCTTGACACTCATAAAGATTAACACTTTAGAAAAAGAAGTAAACGAAGATAAAGTATTGAAAGAATTTATGAAAGAAATATCTCTTAGAAACAGACAAATACAACCACAAACATCTCAATTATGTCAATAATTTTTCGGGTGTAGCTAGTCATGAAAAATGTTCGTAATTTAACTGAATATATCAATCATGACAAACGATAACATTTTAGATACTTTTGCAGAAATAATTTCTCAGTTTCAAGCAATTCCTGGTAATCAAAGTAATTTAGAACAACTCAATAATACAGAAGAAAAATTACTGGAAATTTTCTCTCAGCTTCAATTTGAGCTTTTAAACGCGCAAAATCAGAGAAACTGGAAGCAAATAAACAAGTTGGAGTTAGCGCTTACCGAATGTAAACTTACTCTCAATAGTGTAAGAGCAGCGATTATAAATGTTAGTATCATCGGAATAAATCAAGAAAATCTAGCACAGATGCAGAAAATCTTACAAGAAATCAACACTGCACGTAAAACTCAGGTAAACATAGATTTTGCTATCCACTTACTAGGCTTTTTGCGTAAGCTATTCCTATAATTACCTAATTTTAGATTTTAAATTGTGGATTTTGGATAATGAAATTGAAGATTCAAAATTATCTCGTTTACCTCGTTCCCAGTCTCTGACTGGGAATGCATATTTTGAGGCTCCGCCTCCCTTATTCGCGGCAGAGCCTCTTTGAAAAGCATTTCCAGCCGGAGGCTAGAAATGAGGTTTTAAAGCAATACTGCTCGGTTAAGAATATTTGTAGGTTAGGTTGAACATTCGTGTTACCCAACAAACCCTGAAAAATGTTGGGTTTTGTTCCTCAATCCAACCTACACATTTTTATTTTTTAGGCAAAACCTACGCAGTATTGGGTTTTAAAAGCTTTGGGCTTAAGTTGACACTAGTGAAATACATCGAAGTGCTGCATTCATATTTTCAGTTAGTCAATTTACAATTTTCATCGCTGTCCATCCCCACCCCACTAAGAGTTGAGTGTAGGGACTACCGCGATACACATTAAAGTCCTAAATCTACGGCAATGCGGTGGGCGCAAGCAAACCCAGAAAAAGCAACTGCATTCAATCCTTGACCCGGAAACGTACTATCCCCTACACAATAAAGTCCTGGAATAGCTGTGCGATTAAAGGGCATTTTTAATAACCCCCACAACTTGCGTCGGGGAATTGGCCCATATGTGCCATCCTCACGACCCAAAAAGCGGCGATGGGTGCGGGGTGTGCCTACCTCCAAATAATCCAATCCAGCATCTAAGCCTGGAAAAATCTTCTTTAGGCGGTCAATAATTCGCCCAGCCGCCTCTTCTTTCTTCGCTTCGTACTCGCTCACAGAAAGTTCTTGCCAATCATCAATCCAGTGAGGCGTGAAGGCATGAATGATATGATATCCACTTGGTGCTAAATCTGGGTCAAGCAATGTGGGAATAGAAACAAAAATTGTCCCTTCTGCTGCTGTCATCTTTTGCCAATCTTCTAGAAAAATATGGTGGCACTCTGTCCCCGCAGGCAAAACTGACTCTTTTACCCCGATGTGCAAACTCAAAAAGCTTGGAGATTTTTGATAATTTTCTTGCCACTTTTTCTCATTATGTGGCATTTCTTCTGCTGGTAGTAATTGTTCAAATGTATCCCAGCGTGTAGCATTAGAAACTATGCGTTTACCCCGATATAGTTTACCATTAGCCAGTTGCACACCTACTGCTTTTCCCTGTTCTGTGAGAATTTTCGTGACTCTAGCTTGGTACTGAATCTTACCTCCAGCCTTCTCTAGACCTTCCACCAGTTTTTGGGCAATTTGTCCCACTCCGCCTTTAGGATAGTTCACTCCGCCATAATGCCTGTCAGAAAAGACCATCCCAGCATTAATCATTGGTGTCATATCCGATGGAACTACTGACCAGCAATAACATTCCATATCGATAAATTTTAATAATTGGGGATCTTTGATGTAGCGTCTGGCAAAATCCCCAGCATTTTGAGGCAGATACTTAACCAAACCAAGACACGCCAAAGGATGTTGGAAAAATACCCGCAGTAAATACCGAGGTTCTTCCAGCGACAGCAAATCCATGCTGTTGAGGCACTTGAATACTTTTTGGCATTCGTCATAAAAGCGACGAATCCCCTCTTCTTCATGACGAAAATGAGCAATAAGATTTTGCAAAAATTTTTCATAAACCCGGTCAACTTTCAGGTCTAAACCTTGGGGTAGATGATAGTGAATTTGCACCGGATCTGCGATCGCTTCTTGGCTGACATTTACAGCCGATAATGCACGGGTGAGTAAGTTAGTAGTGCCGTTGTGTCCCAATCCAAAAATCATCGATGCACCAACATCGAATCGATAGCCTTGGCGTTCAAAATAACCGGCGCTCCCACCTGGAATCAAATAACGTTCCAGTACCAGCACTTTCGCTCCCTTCGCCGCTAACTGGGTCGCTGTTACTAATCCGCCAATACCAGATCCAATCACGATCGCATCAAAATCTTGCATTTTTGTCTTTTGTCATTAGTCCTTTGTTTATTTTCCAATACCCAATGACAAAAAAGAGGGACGAGCCTGCTGCTGCTGACTAATCCCGTCTGCCGATCCTTAAAAGAGAGGAGAACACTGTAGAACAATATAGCCTTGATTGAGAATAGATGTCAACTACTAATGAAAAATTTTATCAATAAATTTGAGACTGTTAATTTTAGGTGTCAGCCGGATACAGGAAAGAGTATTATGGTGTTTCAGTTCTCATACAATAAAAAAGCGCCAAATTCTGACTATGACGCTACAATTGCGTGTTTATGTTCCACCCCATCCCCTGATCAAACACTGGCTGGCAGTTGCCCGTGATGCTGGCACGCCTTCAGTATTATTTCGCAGTGCGATGACTGAGTTGGGAAGATGGCTGACTTATGAAGCTGTGCGAGACTGGTTGCCGACCCAAGAAACAATGGTGCAGAGTCCCTTGGATACTTGTCCAGCAACTGTGATTGATCCACAAGTGCCTATAGCAGTAGTGCCGATTCTGCGGGCTGGACTAGGATTACTTGAGGGAGCGCAGACTTTACTACCTTTGGCATCGATTTACCATTTTGGCTTGGCACGAAATGAAGAGACACTGCAACCTCATTGTTATCTAAACAAGTTACCAGAAAAATTTGACCCCGAAACACTAGTGTTAATTACCGATCCAATGTTGGCAACAGGAGGGTCGATAATGGCTGCAATGGCAGAATTGACACAACGAGGTGCAGATCCAGCCCTGATACGGATTGTTTGTGTAGTGGCGGCTCCACCAGCTTTACAAAAACTGAGTGCAGCTTATCCAGGTTTAATAGTTTACACGGCGACTATTGACGAAACAGTTAACAGTAAGGGGTATATTGTACCAGGATTGGGAGATGCAGGCGATCGCATCTTTGGGACTTAAGCTAGTATGCAGCTAGGGCAGGAAAGTAGCATAACTACTGTAACAGTTGCAAGGTTTGTTGAAGGCGGTAAAGATATGAGTCAGCGAGATGGTTTTGGCAGTGGTTTTGTAGCAGGGGCGTTTGTCGGTGGTGTATTTGGCGGTGTCATCGGGGCACTGATTGCTTCTCGACGCGATCCCCAATTGATAGCACAGGAGGACACAGAACTGACAGATAGCCAAGCCGAAGCTAGGAAAATAGCAGCTAGGCGGCGTCAGATGAAAGCTTCCGAAAGTGAGAACATCGGCATAGAAACGGCCCGGCGATCGCTAGAAGATAAAATTGCCCAGCTAAATGCCACAATTGATGAAGTGCGAAAGCAACTAGGTAATGTGAATGGTGGTTCACCGGAAGCAACCAATGACCGTTCCCTCACTAAGGACTCCTGAATTCGTTCAGGCGTGGTGAAAATGTCTTCTGTGGTAAATGTGGAATCGGCAAACACCATGACATGGACTAAATTAAAATTAAAAGATAAGACCGCGTTTGACACTTAGTAGGAAACCAACAAATCCATGTACCTTCTAATTACCACTCTGGCTACTTTCATTCAGATTTATACTGTTTTGCTAATTATTCGGGTTTTATTGACCTGGTTCCCGACAATTAACTGGTATAACCAGCCATTTTCTGCTTTGAGCCAGATAACTGACCCTTATCTGGATTTGTTCCGCCGAGTTATTCCCCCATTGGGTGGTATGGATTTTTCTGCAATGTTAGCGATTATACTGCTTCAAGTTGTAGGTGGTTTGATAGGTGGTTTGCAAGCCTACGCATAAAGCAGAATTTGCAGTTTGCTCAAGGTTCAACTAAAAGATTTTCAGTCTGGGCTGGTTAGCCTAGACTGAATTAACTTATCTCTTAACGCCGGACTTGACCGCTAAATCCGGCTGCTTTAAACTGCTTTAGCTTTAATGGAGTAGGCTGATTCGCAGGCACAGAAATTCTCAATTCAAAATCGCTAATACCTGGTGGAACTTCGGTAATAGAACCAAGACGGGTGCGGTTTTGCATCACCGAGTCATTGTTGGCATCATAGATGCGTCCAAAAATATCCGCGTCGTAAGCTGTTTTATTAGTAGCATTTTCTGCTTTGCCAATGACAATAAAGCAATTGGCAGCTGCGCTACCACTACTGCTCACAGCCCCTTGTGCTAGTTCTGGTGGACAATCTTTATAAGAAACATCAAATAATTTAATCTGTGTCAACGCTACAGCAGGGGGAGTGATCACCCACGATAGAAAGGTGATGAGACAGGAAATAAAAATGACCGTGAGTGACCGCAACCGCATACAAGACCCCGTGACTTAATCCAACAATATGTAACTTCTAGCCTCAGCTTACCTGATTTTAAGTACAACAGGATTGAAGACTTTAATTTAACCTTTGTAATAATTAGGGAAATAAACCCTTAATTGCTATTAACTTATGACTCCAGATGAGATTGAAGCAGCTATGCTCGCAGCCTTTAATGATTGTGATGCAGCAAGCTGTCCTCTCACTGACACGCAGAAACAGATATTACTGCAAGTGGTCGAGCAAATTCAGGGAAATACCTCTGGGGCGTCAAGTATTGCTAATCCCTTAGACGAACTAAATCCAGAGGAGTTAGAAGTATTTTTACAGTTTGTTAAGGATGAAGAACAACTTAACCGCACTTGGAAAGTGCAATTACTCAACGACTGGTTACTGCAAAATGACTCTGGGACAGTACAATTTATCCGGCAACGCTATGGTTTACAGTGGCTGAATCGTGTTGAGTCATACCATTTTGATAAGTATTCTTATTTTGAGGATGCACTAAAGTTAAGAGTAGGCGATCGCATTGAAGTTTCCAATGCACTATGGGAATGGGTGCAAGAGGATGGCCCTTGTAAGCCCGAATGGTTTCCCTGTATGGTGATCAAAGTCGAGGAAATTAGCAACGGCGATGATTCCTCTACTAACTGCGTCGTTCGCTTCTTCAACGGCGCTGAGTATGAAATTCAAGGAATGTACGAATGGAATCGCTACAATTGGCGCTGGCCTCAGAAGTAGTGCTGTACATGGATAGCGGGGTGTTTAGTCGGTGCTGAGTTTTTAATCCTCGTGAATGAGTCTTTGATACTCATTAATCAGGCTCAGAACTCCGTTGATGAGTCTTTAATACTCGTTCATCGACCTTTTAACTCCGTTCACCGACCTTTTAACTCCGTTCATCGACCTTTTAACTCCGTTCATCCACCTTTTAACTCCGTTCATCGACCTTTTAACTCCGTTCATCCACCTTTTAACTCCGTTGATGAGTCTTTGATACTCGTTCATCCACCTTTTAACTCCGTTGATGAGTCTTTAATACTCGTTCATCGACCTTTTAACTCCGTTGATGAGTCTTTGATACTCGTGAATGAGTGTTTTATACTCTGACTATTGCTATAACGGTTCTCTTTACGTGAGGTACACCTGTAGGGGCACGGCACTGCCGTGCCCCTACACCTGGCGATATAATGTTGTACCGCATCTGAATGGAAACCGCTATATATACTGATGAAATTATTGCTTAAACAACGCCCAAGCCAAAAACCTTTCGGTATAATACAACGCTAAGTGATTGCTCACACCGTTAAAAACGGCATCAAAAGCGTGTTCTGCCCAAGGAATTTCTAAAAAAACCGCAGTATTACCAGATTCATGTAAACGTTTATACATTTGTCTACCAAATCGCGCTTCTACCAAATGGTCACGACTGCCGTAAATTAATAAAGTTGGTGGTAAAGGGTGCGTTAGATAATTTATTGGTGAAGCAATTTGATACTGATTAGGCAATTCATCTAAAGAACCACCGAGAAATGCTTTTAAAACAGCGCGGGTGTTGATAGGATCGGGAACTGGCGGTGTTTTGTATCCTTCAGTCAAGTTAACAGGCCCGTAATAGTTCACCACACCACGAATGGGTGGTGCATCTGGTTGATAAGCCGCTAGCATTGCTAAATGCGCTCCCGCAGAACGTCCTAAAAGTACCATACGTTTTGGATCGGCTTCATATTCTGCTGCATGTTTGCGAATAAAATTTAGGGCTGTACGCACATCATCTAACTGAGTTGGAAACTGATATTTAGATGCGTGTCGATAGTCAATTGCAAATACTGTATATCCACGATTAGCAATATATTGATTAAACTCAGAATTGGCATGAGGATTGCCATATTGCCAAGCTCCACCATAAATTACTACGACTGCTGGATATTTCCCTACCTCTGAGGGTTGGTAAACTTCCATTTTTAAAGGCACTCCCGCAGGAGTAGCAAAAATAATATCTGTTTGATGACGCGTTTTACCTAATGCAATACCCTTGAAGAAATTAACTAAGTTAAAGGGATTATTTTGCATCTTAGCCCTTACTTGGACTGGAATTTGCTCTAGATAATTTCCTCCCAATCCTTGTTTCATCGCTTTATCCATCTGCATTTGAGTCAGTGGAATATTCACTAGCACCCATCCACAAATTAGCAATCCTATCAAACTGAAAATGCAAGCTAAACGCTGTAGTTTATAACGACGGATGTAGAAAAAAGCAAGTGATAAAGAGAGCAAATTTAATAACAATAACCAAGGACTGATTTCTGGCGCTCCCACTGCTAGGGTGAGTAAAAACATATTTGGAGCCGGAAGAAGAATCCAAGAACTGAGAAACAGACTTGCAAAACTGAGTAATAATGCAAGCCAGGAGAAAAGTATTTTGGGTTTAGCAAACATAAATTAAAGTGCTGTAATAACGACTTTAAAGAAGTACAATCTATCCGCCAATGCTCCGGTTGGCAATAGTTAAATCATGTTGAGTCATATTACTTTAATAAGTATTCTTACTTTGAAGATGCACTAAAGCTGAGAGGATGTTTGAAAAGTCCATAATGATGTATCAAATATTTTTTCCCCCTCCCTAACCCTCCCCTTATGTATTGGCGAGGGAACCGAATTCTTATTGTTTCCCCCCAATATATCGGGGGGACTAAGGGGGGTAACAACGCAATTAAAATCACAGTTAACCACTTTTAAAACAACCTCTAAGATTAGGCGATCGCATTCAGCTTCTCAATTTTTTGTATAAATAAATACAAATGAGCCATATGTACGGAAATAGTTTGCCTTAAAAGTCAGAAATACTAGAGAATTGGTGCATAAGTTTTGGAATAACTTATTTCCTTAAACCCAGGTGATTTTGCAATGCTTGGCGCATCACTTCTACAGGTATAGTTTCCTGCTGCAACCAAATTTTTAAGGCTGCTACCCCTTGTTGAACTAACATTTCTAATCCATCGATCGCAATTGCACCTTGTTTTTGAGCTTGCTCTAGAAATTGCGTCGGTTTAGGGATATATATTAAATCGTAAGCGATCGCACCCGTTGGTAAATTCGCTATTTCCTCTACACTCAAAGGCGACTCATTAACTTTGGGATACATACCTATGGGGGTTGTGTTTACCAGCAGATTAGCTTGGGGAATTAGCTTTGAAAGTTCCTCCCATTGATCAACTTCTAAATTCTCACTTATGGGTGAATTGCTCCAACTCTTGGCAAATTCTTCTAATCTCTGCATATTCCGTCCAACAACATGAATTTTGGCAAAACCTAGCTGGTGACAACCTGCTACAACTGCCCTGGCTGCGCCACCATTGCCTAAAATTACCGCTACCTTCTGACTCCAATCCTGTTTATATGTTGTCTGCAAAGGAGCGATAAATCCTTCTATATCTGTATTTGTGCCCACCCATTTGTTATTTTGGCGACTAACAGTATTCACTGCGCCGATAGTTTTAGCCAGGGGCGTAATTTCTGAGAGGAAGGGCATGATTGCCTGTTTATGAGGGATTGTCACATTAAAACCGACAACCCCAATAGTAGCGAAACCTGCGATCGCTACCTCTAAATTCTCTGGTGCTATGGGAAAGGGAAGATAAACGTAATCTAATCCTAAATCAGCGATGTCTTCTCTGCGAGACGCTACGCGAACGACGAGCTGCGCTAACGCTGCATTATGCATCACTGGCGATAGCGAATGTTCTATCGGATGTCCAATTACACCGAGTAGTTTAGTTTTACCTGTAATTAATACTTTTGACATTTGTCATTAGTCATTTGTGATTTGTGATTTGTCAAGCATCAGCCTCAAAGGCTCAACGTTGAGGTTCAAAGGCTCAACGTTGAGGTTCAAAGGCTCAACGTTGAGGTTCAAAGGCTCAACGTTGAGGTTCAAAAGCTCAACGTTGAGGTTCAAAGGCTCATCGTTGAGGTTCAAAGGCTCATCGTTGAGGTTCAAAGGCTCAACGTTGAGGTTCAAAGGCTCAACGTTGAAGTTCAAAGGCTCATCGTTGAGGTTCAAAGGCTCATCGTTGAGGTTCAAAGGCTCATCGTTGAGGTTCAAAGGCTGAAACTTCAGACTTTTTTGCTTCTTTATCTCCTTCATCTTCCTCTGACTCCTCTGCTTTCTCTGCCCCCTACCTTCTTGCACTAGCCTACAATTATTAAAAGCTACTTAACATTTCTTATGATTATGCAGGCAACTACAGCCCCCTCTACAACTCCAATTCCTGGTAAATATTGGCAGTGGCGGGGGCACAACGTTTACTATGTGCGTGCGGGAGAAAAACAATCGCAACGTCCGCCTTTGCTTTTGGTACATGGATTTGGTGCTTCCACAGACCACTGGCGCAAGAATATCACAGGATTGTGTCAAAATTTTGAAGTATTTGCAATCGACCTTTTAGGATTCGGGCGATCGGCAAAACCCAAATTGCAGTACAGTGGCGACTTGTGGCGCGATCAACTCCATGATTTTATCAAAGAAGTAATTGGTCAAAAAGCAGTATTAGCGGGTAATTCTCTTGGCGGCTATGCTAGCTTGTGTGTTGCAGCACAACGTCCTGACAGTGCGGCTGGTTTAGTGTTACTCAATAGTGCCGGCCCTTTTAGCGAAAGCCAACCTACATCTGAGCCTGAAACTTTACAATCAGAAATTCAGCCACCGAAACAACCTGCTACTTTGCAGAAACTTCTCGGTGACAGTACTAAGTGGATTTTTCAACAACCTTTAGCCCAATCTCTGTTATTTCAATACGTGCGACAACGTTGGGTAATTCGACAAACCTTAGAAAAAGTTTATCTTGACAAGAGTGCGATTACAGACCAATTGGTAGAAGAAATTTCTCGCCCTGCTTACGATTCGGGTGCAATGGAAGTATTTGTGTCAGTCTTTAGCACTCCTCAAGGGGAAAAAGTTGATGTGCTACTAAAGCAATTAACTTGTCCTCTGTTGATGTTGTGGGGAGAAGCTGACCCTTGGATGAATGCTAGAGAACGTTCCCAAAAGTTTCGTCAATATTATCCTAAACTCACAGAACATTTCCTAACAGCCGGTCATTGCCCCCATGATGAAATACCTGATAGAGTAAACCAACTTTTAGGCGATTGGGTTTTGTCTATCTAAATTGCTAAAAAAACTCTTTCAACTCGCATCCACAAATATTAAGTATGTGATGCGAGTTGCACAAAGATATCAACGCCGCAAATGAAGTGCGATTCGTTCAGTCAAAACCGAGCAATCGGCGGATGACTGGCTTCTACAGGGTAATCCATGAGGATTGAGTTCGCACTTTAACCCCTTATAGATGATAAACTTCATAACCTGAGTCGATTTTATGTATCAGATACACAGCTAAAATAATTTAAAGGAAACTTTTCAGCAGAACATCCAATGCTGAGAATTAGTCTGTAAATATTATCTGGTGCGATCGCAGGAGGCAAAAAATGGGCTTGGCTGGATTAAGAATTGTGTTGGTAGAGCCAGCTGGGCCGATAAATGTCGGGGCGATCGCCAGAGTTATGAAAAATTTCGGAATACATCATTTAGTATTAGTAAATCCCCAATGCGATCCGCTATCAGTGGAAGCCTTGAAGATGGCTGTTCATGCTAAGGAAATTTTAGAATCTGCGGTATTAGTGGCGACATTACCAGAAGCATTGCATGGATGTGTACGGGCGATCGCTACTACTGGTCGCGTTCGGAGTTGGGAAACACCCTTAGAAAAACCCCGCACTGCACTACCCTGGTTACTGGAGGAACCAGAAAAACCGGCAGCCCTGATTTTTGGTAGGGAAGACCGGGGATTAAGCAATGAAGAATTAAATTATGCACAAAGGTTTGTTGGCATTCCTACGAGTCCAAATTATGTAGCCCTGAATTTAGCTACCGCCGTAGCAATCTGCTGTTACGAATTGTCACAATGCGTAGAACAACCGGATACTCAGACCTTACCCCAAACAGAACTTGCACCCTTAGATATAGTGGAAGCATATTACCAGCAATTAGAATCATTATTACTGAAAATTGGTTATGTGTATCCACATACGGCAGCTAGTCGCATGGAAAAATTTCGCCAACTATATAATCGCGCTCACCTGAAAACAGGGGAAGTAGCCATGCTGCGAGGGATTTTGCAGCAGGTAGAATGGGCGCTTAAAAACCAGAGGGATGGTGAAAACTTATAATTATTCGTTTAATATGTACGCAATCATCCCCCCAAAATAATTAAGATGGCTTATATAAACACAAAAATGCTACTTAGTGGCAAAGTTGAATTTGAGTATTAATATTGCTTAAAGATTAAGTTTTGGGTCAGGAGTCTGCAATAAAAAAGCCTAGTGGGTCACAAGGAGTAACGGTGTCAGAGTCAAGTGACGAATTAACAGCTTTCTCGCGGCGTCAACCTTTAAATGGCCGCCAGCGTCCACAAAAGGTTCAAAAAGTGGTACAGAAGAAAGTGAAAGTTAAGAGCCAGAAGCAGCAAGGTGCCACTGGCAAAGAAGCGGCGCAAACACGCCCAAAAGATCAGAGCAGTCCTCCCCCAATCCCTACTGCTACACGCAGGGTAAAATCGGGGTTAGTCATGCCAGCAGCAGTAAAACCAATACCTAGTGTTAAGGGGATTCCTCCTTTTCGACCAGGTGCTGTGATGGTGAAAACAGTGCAAATGGAAAAGCCAAAAAGAGGCCGGCGATCATCACGGAAGACGCGATTAAAGCCAATGGCCAAAACCATGTTGTATGTTGTGCGGTTGTTAATTGTAGGTGTGGGAATGGGTGCGATCGTTGGCACCGTGTTGTCAGTATTAGACCCGGCTAATCGCATCGGCACAAATTCGGTGACGCAATCTAATAGTAATGTGGCGCGATCGCAGCCACAACCTACCCAAACTCCCCCAGCCCCAGGTTCAAGCCTATACCTATCCCAAGAAATTATCCCTTTGAAAAATGCCGTGCAAAATTTGGCGGCGACCAACCCAAATCTTACACCCGGAGTTTTCTTGGTAGATTTAGATACTGGTAATTATGTAGATGTCAATAGTTCCGCCAGTTTTCCAGCAGCTAGCACAATTAAAGTGCCGATTTTGCTTGCCTTTTTCCAGGATGTGGACGCGGGAAAAATTCGCCTGGATGAAATGCTGACCATGCAACAGGATATGATAGCTGGCGGTTCTGGAAATCTGCAATACAAACCAGCCGGAACCCAGTACGCCGCTCTGGAAGTCGCCACTAAAATGATTACAATCAGCGATAACACAGCGACAAATATGCTGATTGCCCGATTGGGAGGAATGGAAGCTTTAAACCAGCGTTTTCGGAACTGGGGATTGACAAACACAATAATTCGTAATCAACTCCCAGATTTAGAAGGGACAAACACCACTAGTCCGAGGGAATTGGGGAATTTGATGGCGATTTTGAGTCAGGGAAATTTAGTGAGTATGCCATCACGCGATATCATGCTCGATATCTTGCGTCGCACTCAGAGAGACACTCTGCTACCATCGGGTTTGGGAACAGGCGCGAGGATATACCACAAAACTGGCGATATTGGCACAATGTTAGCAGATACAGGTTTAGTTGCTTTGCCAACTGGCAAGCGCTACATAGCTGCTGTGATGGTACAACGCCCTAATAACGACCCTCGTGCCGAAAAACTGATTAGCTCAATTTCTAGTGCTGCCTACCAAGAGTTTAGCCAAAATGCTGTTACACCCAACACTACCACAAGCACTATACCCGCAAATGGTTATCAGCCCTCTATTGTAAGTCCGGCTTTACCCAACGGTACGACAGGCATTGTACCCATGAGTGTCTATCAGCCTCCTGTTGTGAGTCCTGTACCTAACACTATGGGAGGTATGCCGGCAAATGGTTATCAATCTCCAGTCATGAATCCGCAGTATTATCCCCAAAGATAATTTGAAATTTTGGAATTTTGCATTGTTCATCACATCCACCCCCCCCTCATAAATGAGCGGCGAACTAGAACTGATTGCTTGCCAACCTCACCCGATTGAGAGTAACGGTTTTAATCCTAACGCGACTCTGCCATACGACTGTACAATTGAACACATTCTTTTGGTAATGAATAATTTTGTAGAGTTTTTAGGCTTTATAAATCAACAGCTTTACAGTAAGCAAATGGAACGTCTTGAGGTAATGCTGATGCCAGCCAACTTTAGTAGTATGGTTGGAGAATTCATGATTTCAAATATTCCGAAATACTGCTCTAACTTGGTGAAAAATCAATATCATAACGGACATCCTGACTTAATCCCTGCTGGGATGTTTCCTAAAAACTCTGTACAGCATTCTCATGTTGGTATTGAAGTAAAAGCTTCTCGTTATCAGAGTGGATGGCAGGGTCATAATCCCGAAGATACTTGGCTAATGGTATTTGTTTTTGATAGCAACCGTCCTGGTGACGCTGTTCAAAGTATTCAGCCAAAGCCCTTTCGTTTTATCAAGGTTATTGGTGCTAGCCTCACAAAAAATGATTGGTCATTCTCTGGACGTTCGGAAATTAGTCGCAGAACAATAACTGCCAGTGTTACTAAATCTGGATATCAAAAAATGATGTCCAACTGGATTTATAAAATTCCCAATTTACCATAGCGTTAGTTGCAAGTCTGTAATATTTGGGGAAGGTGTTTCTAAAGTTATCAAGTTAGGAATAGCGGTGCCACTCATCTCGTAATAATCTAAATTCCGCTCAATACCAATGCAGCAAACACCAACAGCTTCTGCCGCTGCAACTGTCGAACCAGAACCCATAAAAGTATCAGCAATTATGCCTTCACCTAAAGGTAGTGCAGCATAAACGAGCTGACGTAAAAAAGACTGTGGTTTAAGACTTGGGTGATTTGCAATAGCTCGTTCCTTCTGAGGTGTCCTTTCACTAGCAATAACATCACCCAAAGGTGTACCATCTCTGTTGCGTCTTAACCCTCCAGTTTGAAATTCTCGCAGACATTCGCTAAGTTTCATCCCTACTGGTATCGGCTTTCGTAAAATACCCCACGGCTCATAACATCCTCTGAGCATGGAAGACACATTAGGAAATTCATCTTCGGCATTTTTAGGGCGATCGCCACCACGAAGTGTTCTCACCAGGCGAATCAATTCTCCGCGAAACTCCAAACCGCCCTCAACTAGAGCAGAGAAAACTAACTGGGAAAGAAATGCATTACTTGCTATAAAAACATGACCACCAGGGCGAAGTACATTTACTACTAGTTTTGCCCACTCTACAAAGAAATTTTTTAAAGTTAGACGTTCTTTAGTAGTAAGTGCTGTAAATCGTGGTAAAGGTGCGCGTTGATGTCCATCAAATGATGGTGGTATTCTCCAAATACCTCCGTTTCCATTTGCTCTTTTTAGCAACTGGTCAAAATCATATTCTTTCACGCCGTAAGGTGGATCTGTAACTACTGCATGAATGCTGTTTTCGGGGATTCGACTTAGCCACTCGAAACAATCTGCGTGCAAAATAACAGATTTACCTATATTTTCTACTTTGTATTCAAAAGCCCATTGATTCATGATTTTAAGTAGTTTGTTTTCATATAAAAATTGTATTTTTATATTCCCATAAATATCAGGGTTAAATCGTTAAAAACAAAGTTAAAAAGCTCAACTATGCTGTTCTCTTTTAACGCTTAACTTTTTTGATACCGCATTCCGGGCAGTTGCGAAATTAAACCCATAAGTTCCAACTCTAACAAAGCACCGGAAACAGAGCCAGCAGCCATGCCGGTTTGTTGGATAATAAAATCGAAGGGTAAAGCATCACTAGCGAGTGCCTCCGGCACGCCTGCGGCGATCGCATCCATTACCGTTTGTAATTCTGGCGACAAAGTTGGCATTAACTGTTCTGGTGCTGTGGAAGCCTCGACTCCATCAATTTGTGGTATTGCTCCTAGCATTGTTAACAGTTCGTCTAGTTCTTTGAGAATGAAAGTTGCTCCCTGACTCAGTAACTTTAAACACCCTTGAGATGGATAATCGTCCAGTCTCCCAGGCAGTGCATAGACATCTCTACCAAATTCATTTGCGTAGGTAGCTGTTATTAAAGCACCAGATTTTAACGGCGCTTCCATTACCAGGATGGCGCGGCTTAAACCTGCAATAATTCGGTTGCGGCGGGGAAAGTGCGTGCGATCGGGTGGGGTTTTCGTGGGGTACTCACTCACGACTAACCCAGCCGTCAAAATTTGCTTGTACAAATCCCGATTTTTATGTGGATATATGACATCTACACCAGTTCCCAAAACTGCGATCGTGCGTCCACCTGCTTTCATGGCGGCGATGTGGCTTTCTGTGTCAATTCCCTCTGCCATACCAGAAACAACTGTAAAGCCATTTTTAGCCAAAGCTGTACTAATTTGGCGAGTCCAACGAATGCCGTATTCTGAGGGTTGGCGTGTTCCGACAATTCCAACCATCGGTTTTTGTCCAAGATTTTCTTGGAGTTCGACTTCACCGCGATAGTATAAAATCGGCGGTGGACTCGGAGTTTCCAGCAGTAAGCGGGGATAATCTGCATCTGCTGGTGTCCAGAAATGAGAATTTTCCTGCTGGTGCTTGGTGAATAGTTGTTCTGGGTGCAAACGCGATCGCTGTTGTACTACTTTTTCTAGTGTTTGAAAACCAAAACCCTCTACTTCCCCTAACTGTACCTTGGTAGCGTTCCAAGCTGTTGCTAACGTGCCAAAATGCTGTTGCAGCCGTCGCAGTAATACCGGGCCAATTCCAGAAATTTGCGTCCAAGCTAGCCAATATGCACCTTCCTCTACCACAGTTCTATCCTCACGCCTACTTGATTGAGTATTCCCAAATTAGGTTTAGCTGTTGATATAAAAAGGGAGTGGGGGAGATGGGGAAAGTTTCTTAAAACATGGAAGTTGAGCCTTTAACTATTAAATATTGACTCTTGGCTCTTGACTCTTGACTCTTAACCATTGACTATTAACTGTTGACTATTCCACTATCTTCTGTAATGAAATATTTCTATCGTCTTTTAATATGCCTATCTGGGTGCTTAATATTTTTACTGCTGCATAGTGGTTTTGGTTTGTTGCCGAGTTTCGCCGCCGAAAAGATTGTCGCCAGGTACGGATTGTTTGAGCAATCGCTCCCAGTGGCAGATATACGCAAGTATGCCGAGACACAAAAGGTTTCTGGCGATTTGCAATCTTTCTTGGGTTACCTCAGCGCTAAGGAGAAACAGAAGTTCCAAGATGCTCTTCAGGTGAAAATGTCTCTTGATATTGCGGCTTTAGATAAGCTGATAAATACAGGAATAGGCAAGCAAATTTTATCTTTTGCTTCTCAAGCGACTGTCTTTCCGACACGCTCCCCGATCGCCCGTCGTGATCAAGGCAGTATACAAGCCCTACGAGCTGCTATTATCTTAGGAGCAAAATCACCAGAAGGTTTAGGAATAACCAGCTTTCTAGAAGCCTATCCCAGTAATCAACTAGTTATTGATGTGTCAAAAGTTTCCAAACTACTCAGCATGGCAAATGCATCTTCTGGTTCTGCTGATGCACCACCAAAGGACAATGTAAGTTCTTCACCCTTAGGGCAAATTGCACTGCAATATCAGATACTCGCCGCCCAAGGTAAACAGTTCTCTGGTTGCTTATTTGGTGATTCTATTTCGGCTGAACTTGGTAATACTCTTGGAAATGGTACTTTTAATTTTGGGTTAAATGGTCTAAGTACAATTTCATTACTGGAACAACTGAAAAGTTTAATTCCTACCAAGCTTAAATGCGAAAAGGCGATTATTGCCATAGGTGGAAATGATGCTTGGTATGGAATTAGTGATCAGTTATTTAGCAAAAATCTGCAAGAGGCGATCGCACTTATCCGCACAATGCAAACTAAAGAGATTTTTCTAATTCCGGCTTTTTATTCAACAGTTGCAGCAAGCTTAGATCCAACTGTAGCAGCCCCACTTTCTAGAGTTGAACAAATTAATGTTCTAATTAATCAAGTTTCTGAAACAGAAAAAGTGCCAGTTGCAGCAGCAGGACTAGCACCATTGTATGAAAATAATGTTCTTAAAGAGAATTTGACGAGTGATGGTGACCATCTGAATGCAGAGGGTTTAAAAATCTATCGACAAGCATTATTAGAAATACTGCAAAAGTAATATAATGTCCGTCAAATTGCCCAGATAAAATCACACCACCTTACCAAAGTTACGTTTTATCCAACATAGTTAGTAATTAGTAATTCGTAAATACAAATTACTAATTACGAATTACTAATTATCACTTTTAGGTTTTCCAATTCAAAAACCGCGCATAAATATAAGCGATCCCTTCATCAATAATTGTCCGTACGCCTTGGCTATAACCCCACCATTCGTTTGGATCATAATCTTGTGTTTTAGCAGCAATCGCACCAACTTTAATATTAGGGGTAAGTAGTTTTTTGAACAACAACCAACTCCTACGGGTGTGAACGTCTAAGGAAAAAATATTAATTGATTGTAGCTGTAAATTTGAATTAGATAGCCAGCGCTTAAATTCGGCAGCAGATGCATAACTACGATCCTTAATTACCGTAGGTGTGGGAACAGCTACCACCTTGTCTGATTCTAAACCGAGTTTCTTGAAGGTGGCGGCTGACACTTCTGCAAAGTTCTTGTATTCACTAAGGTAATTTCCTTTTTCTATTGTGCCTCCTGTGGTAATTACTAGACGATAAGAACCGGTTTTAAATTCAGTCAAAGCTTCTTCTATTGCGTAATCAGGCAGCCATCCTTCAACGACTAATACTTCTGCTGATTTCATAGGGGAAGTCACGGCGAGAAATGAGTGTACATGAGTAATAGTGAAAAATATTAAATAAGCAATCAAAGCGATTGCGATCGCCCACCCATGAGCCGTAAATATCCACATTTCTTGGCGTTTTATTAGTTTGATTTTTGGAAATTTTTGACGCCGACTATTTTTTGTCTGCATTAAACCTTAGCTAAACGTTGTTCTTTCAAGTAAGTAAATACAGACTTATCTCCAATATCATCAGGAATTGCTTGCACTGTCTTTCGCAGCGCAAACACCAAAAACAACGTCGCCCAAATTCCTAATAAAACATTTTCCCCCTGAGTTGGTAAAATTCTCACCAAATGTCCTAACAACAGTAGCGGTACTGTTAGGGTTAATACTTTCGTTTCCAGGCGATTGAAGCAAAAAGCCTCTTTAAAATAAATACCTGTTAAAGCAACGAAGATAAAACCAACTCCAAATAAGGTAACAGGCTGATTGTAAATAGTGAGAGCCAAAGGTTCACTACTAGAGATTGCCAGAATCACTGATGCTATACTACCGATAGCCCAAAAAATTTGCAACATTCGGTGCAGTGATGCCATGTAAATATGAATGGTAAATAAACTTACACCAAGAGCGAGAATAAAACAAGCATATAAAGGTGTAAGTGTGGTAAAAACAGTCGGGTTATTGTTGAGCAAAACTAAAGCACTGCCTATGGCAAAGCTCAGTGCTGCTACTAATAACCCAGCCCGATAGATAATTACACCAGTGCGATCGCTCTGAGTAATTGTAAATTCTCCAAACTGACCTTGATAAACTTTTGGTACAGATAGTGTTTGCGTAGTCATATTCAAGAATATAGTTATGATTCTCTAGTAGAGTACACCAAGAAATTGCTCAAGGGTTACTCTTTTTATTATGGGTAATAAAACTAACTTAGTGTCACAATCCCTAAATTCTTAAGCAATTTTTGTCGCGTGGGCATTGCCTACCGTGCGCTCAAACCCTTATTTTTAGTTTATGTGCAGTGCCCAACGCCAGTTGCTCTAGTTAGGGAAACCTTAGATGCACTCTCTACGCTTTAGATTTACTACCAGAGACACATTTCTTAAGAGATGAAACCTTGGCTCCTTATCATCTAACCCGCACCGAATAAAACTCAGTTTCTGCCGAGAACAGTGCTCCAAAGTCAGGTGCTAAATAATTAGGGGTATAAATCACCTCTTTAATAGTGCAACCCCGAATAGCCCGCATCGCAGCCAAATAGCTATTTTTATTGATAATATAGCTATATAACTGAGAATTAAAACCCGATCTAACTTTGGAGCATTGCTCCCGTTTCTACCTGTTTAAGAGACTTTTATCTCACATCGAACTCAGGTCTTAAGGAATAGAAACCGATCGCAATAACCGCTCAACAACAGTTCTTGCGTTGCGTCCTCCTCTAGGGATGAGGCGATGGCAAAGAACGTGAGGGACGAGAAATTTCACATCGTCAGGAATGACATAATCACGCCCTAATAAAAAAGCTAGCGCTTGGGCAGCCCGTTGTAATGCTAATGTGCCACGCGGACTGACACCAAGGGCTATTTCCTCATCTTGGCGTGTTGCCCGCACCAATTCGAGGATGTACTGTTGCAAGGAGGTTGCCACTTTTACTTGAGAGCAGAAGTAACGCAATTCCTGTACTTCGGCCAAGGTAATACAAGGCTGCAAATCAGCAACTTTTACGCCATTTTGGAGATTTTGCAGCATCTGGAGTTCTTCTGCCTCGGAAGGATAGCCCAAACTCAGCGACAACATAAACCGATCCATTTGCGCTTCCGGCAGCGGAAAAGTACCTTGATACTCAATAGGGTTTTGAGTGGCAATAACAAAGAAGGGCTGGGGAACTGCACGAGAGACACCATCGACTGTTACCTGATGCTCTTCCATGACTTCCAGTAAAGCTGACTGAGTGCGGGGTGTAGCACGGTTGATTTCGTCAGTTAGGAGGATGTTCGCAAAGACTGGCCCAGGAAGAAAAGTAAATTCACCGCTTTTTGGATTCCAGATGTTGGTGCCAGTGATATCAGTTGGCAGTAAATCAGGGGTACATTGTAGCCGTTGAAATTTGCCATCCACAGAACGAGCTAGGGATTTAGCGAGCAGGGTTTTACCAACGCCAGGGACATCTTCTAGGAGGGCATGACCACCACCTAGCAGGGCGACTAGCACCAAGCGTATTGCCTCAGTTTTACCAACGATGGTAAGAGCCAGATTTTGTGTTAAAACGTCAATTTTTTCTCTCATGCAGTGTGGGGAGTGGGGAATAGGGACTGGGGACTGGGGACTGGGAACTGGATTATTCCCAATGCCCAATGCCCAATTTCCATAAATACATTGTTCCCACTCCTAACTCCTAACTCCTGTACAGACGCGATTAATCGCGTCTCCTAACTTTTAACTTTGCGCTCCAGCACTCAAAACTTCTTTAGCAACAATACAGTCAAGTTGAATTTGTGTTTTCAGAGCTTCTAGAGAAGAAAATTTTTGTTCAGGGCGCAAAAATTTAACTAGCTGCACAGCCAGTTTTTTACCATATAAATCACCAGACCAATCGAATAAATGTACTTCCGCAGATGAATAAGTACCGTTTACAGTTGGGCGGTTACCGAGATTCATTATGCCCAAGCTCTCACTAGGAGTAGCATCTGATGTTTCACTGAGAGTGAAAACGCGGACAGCGTAAACTCCTTGGTGGGGCAAGAACTTTTCTTTTGGTAGTTCGAGGTTGGCGGTGGGAAAGCCAATGGTTCTGCCTAATTGTTGACCTTGAACGACAACACCAATGAGAGTGTAGGGGCGTCCTAATAGAAGATTTGCGTTTTCGATGTCGCCATGCTCAAGGGTTTGGCGGATCAATGAAGTGCTAATGCGGGCATCCTGAGTCGAAGTAGTACTGACGCAATTGCTTTGGGTAGGCGAGTCACCTGTATAAGTTTGTAAAGGAACAATGGTAACGGGGATATTGTGCTTGGCGGCGATTAATTGCAAATCCTTGGCAGTACCACTACGCTTTTCGCCAAAACAAAAATCTTCCCCTATACTAATTTGCTGACATCGCAGTTGTTGCACGAGAATTCTTTGTACGAATTCTTCGGGTGTCAAGGCAGATAATTCTTTGTCAAAGGGTAGTAGTACCAGTTGTTCCACCCCAAGCGATCGCAATTGTTGGACTTTTTCATCCAGTGGTGTTAGCAAAGTCCGGGGTTGCCCCGTAAAAAACTCCTGTGGATGGGGGTCAAAGGTGACAACTGTTGAGTAAGTATATTCTTTATTTGTCAATTGTCCGTTGTCAGTTGTTAGTTGTCGATTTTCCTTTGACTGCGGACTACTGGCTACTGACAAGTGACTACCAGCGTGCAAGACTGGTTGAATTACCCTTTGATGACCAAGATGAACACCATCAAACTTGCCAAGGGCAACAGCAGTAGGCATTAGCAGCCCTTCGCTCGAAGAAGCAACCCACATAGAACACCCATTTTTAGACAAATTTAGCACGTGGATTCTGAGATTTTAGGTTTATTTTAGCTATCAGCAGGAAGCTACCTTATGGTAAACCGCCTTGAGGAGGACAGCTTTTGTAGACGGTCTGAACTTCCACCAACTGCCCATGAGGTCTTGTGCTATCAGCCAGGGTGTTAATGTCACTCCTTTTAACTATCAGCTAAAAGCCTAAGCCACGGCAAGTCACTCAAGATGGTTTCTTGTGCAATTAGCTTAACTACGAATTTTAGATTTTAGATAAAAGATTTTTTGGTTCATGCCCCGCCATGTTAGGGCAAAACAAATCCAAAATTGGTTGACAGCTAATTGCTAAGTCCAGATAACCTCAAATACGAGAGCTAAAAAGGCTCTAGTTTTGTGTTGAGACTGCAACAAGGTTTTACCCTCCCATCAGCCGCAAGAGAGGGCGTCTGTGGGTATCTGGGCTGTGTTGGTAGAATCTATAAAGTGTGTCCTCCTGTTGTCGCCCTTATCCTGTGGTCGGCGTGACAACTCTGGGCAGCGCTGTCTCACCGTACAGCCAACAAGTACGCTATCGCGCTGAAAGCTTCTGATCACCAATCTAATCTAAAATCTCCAATTCCTCTGATCGCAATCTTTAGGTAGAAAACTTACTAACAGGAAAAGATTCTGATAAAGAAACTGAGGTGGGAACCTGGAGTACGATTCCTTCCCGTGCCATGATAGCCCCAGGAAATTCCGCAGATGCTTGTTTCCCTACATGATCTAAAAAGTCGTCATTGTGCGCGGGGTCGTGGTGGTAAATTGCCAGAGTTTTGACGTTAGCAGCTTGTGCCACTTTCACTGCTTCTTGCCAAGTAGAATGTCCCCAGCCAATTTTTGGGGTTTTTGAGCTATGGTATTCTTCGTCTGTATAGGTGGAATCGTAAATCAGAATGTCAGCATTACGAGCTAGCCACAGCACATTGTCATCAAGTCGGTCGGGAAAATGTTCGGTATCGGTAATATAAGCAGCAGCACCACCATGCCAGTTGACGCGGTATCCTACGGCTTCACCTGGGTGGTTTAAAGGTGCTGTTTCTACAGTAACGTCATCGATGTGTATTGGTTGCCCCGGTCGAATGTCGTAAAAATTTAAATTGGCTTGCATAATCTGCAAGGGTACAGGAAAGTTCGGGTGCAACATCTGGTCATTAAGGCGCTGTTCTATGGTAGAACCATCAGGAGCGATCGCGCCGTAGATATGAAAGTCATTCCCCTTTACAAATCCTGGGGTAAAGAAGGGAAAACCCTGCATGTGATCCCAGTGAGAGTGGGTAAAAAATATATGAGCTTCTAACGGCATTTGGCACAACAAAGATTGCCCCAAAACATGTAGTCCCGTGCCAGCATCGAAAATTAAGCGTTTATCGCCCGCTTGCATTGATATGCAAGGGGTATTACCGCCGTAACGAACGGTGTGTGGTCCTGGACTGGGGATGCTGCCGCGAACGCCCCAAAATTGTACGGTAAACTGGTTCTCTATCCTAGACATGGGTGTTGCTTGCTGGACTGAGCGGGCGATAAATGAAAAATTGCTACTTATTTTGTCTAAGTTTATGCTGTCTCACCGATTTTGCTAGAGGAAGGATTTCTTGGTAAAACAGCATACCCTGTTTCTGGCTAATTGTGTAAATGTGGATAAGATACTCTCAAGTAAAATTCTCAATTTTTTGGGGTGGGTGTGTATAAGTTATTTCAAGAGCGCCCCTACGTTATAGCCTACATTTTTCTGTAATGCATTTGAATAACCCCGGTTTTATCCTGATTAATCAAATGATTCACGAAAACTTGAATTCCAACTCAGACAATTTATCTAGCCCGGTTACGTAAGTAAGATTATATTGTAACGGGGTAATACTGATATAGTTTTTACGTACAACGTACACGTCTGTAGGTACATTTTGAGGCAGATTTAATCCGGTTGGAGGTTCTACTTCCTCAATTACCTCTCCGGTTAACCAGTAGTACGTCTTTCCACGAGGATCAACTCGTTTATCAAACACATCAATGTAACGCCGCACTCCTTGACGGGTAAGAGTAACTCCGGCAATTTCTTCCCACTGAACAGCAGGAATATTGACGTTGAGTAGCATCAAATCTGGCAGCGGTTTTTGGGCTAACTGGTCTACGAGAATTTTGGCAAACTTAGCAGCAGGTTGAAAGTCTTTAGATGTGTGACTAATAAGACTTAGGGCTACACTGGGAATGCCTTCAATTAGACCTTCCATTGCCGCCGAAACAGTGCCGGAATACAAGATTTCAGTTCCCAAATTCGCACCTTGATTAATGCCAGAGAGAACCAAATCGGGGGGAGTATCTAGCAAAGCCCACAGCGCCAATTTGACGCAATCTGAAGGTGTACCATCGCAAGCCCAAGCTTTGACAGCAGGATGAAAAATCCCTTCAACAATTTCGGCGCGAATTGGTTGGTGTAAAGTTAACCCATGTCCAGTTGCCGATCGCTCTCGATCTGGGCAAACTACACTAACATCATGACCTGCCTCTGCCAAGTAGTTGGCTAGGGTACGGATACCCAAGGCAGAAATGCCGTCATCGTTGCTAATTAGTAATTTCATAGTCATTGGTCATTGCTCATTAGTTATTTGTTATTTTTTATTAGCCATTTGTCAATGTCGGAGGTCACAGCCAGCAAAAAAACATATATACTCACTAGTACACTGTGGCGTCAGTTTGTCTACCTTTAACAAGTTACTCAAGTTTTGGGACTTTAGATGTTAGCTGAATTTGAGCCAAGCTGTACTAGCCCAATTGTCTCTAACTGATAAACAGAAGTTTGGTTTCGACCCTCAACTTTAGCTGATGTTAATGGCATAGCTGTAAGTTTATTTATCGAGCAGTTCACAGCTTTTGACTATAGACTAATGACTAATGACCAATGACTAATAACTAATGACTAGTAATTTAGAAGCTCAACTCTTAGCACTGCGGCAAGAAGGAGAAAAAGCGATCGCAGCCGCCGATACCCTAGAACGTCTGGAGGAACTCAGAGTTAACTATCTGGGTAAGAAAGGGGAACTAGGGGCACTGTTGCGAAGTATGGGGCAAATGAGTGCAGAGGAACGACCGAAAATTGGAGCGATCGCCAATACAGTCAAAGAATCTCTGCAAACTAGTCTAGACCAGCAACGCGCCGCCCTGGAAGCTGCACAAATTCAAGCTTTGCTAGAGGCGGAAACTCTCGATGTAACTATGCCGGGAATTTACAGCCCCCAAGGTCGGATTCATCCCCTCAATGGTATTATCGACCGGGCACTGGATATCTTTGTCGGTATGGGCTACACCGTGGCTCAAGGGCCAGAGATGGAAACAGATTACTACAATTTCGAGGCTCTGAATACCCCGCCTGACCACCCTGCTCGTGATATGCAGGATACATTCTACCTCCCAGATGGTAATTTATTACGGACTCATACCTCATCAGTGCAAATTCGTTACATGGAAAGAGAGGAACCACCGGTTCGGGTTGTGGCTCCAGGGCGAGTTTATCGGCGAGATAATGTAGACGCGACTCACTCAGCAGTATTCCATCAAATAGAACTTTTAGCCATTGATGAGGGACTAACTTTTACAGACCTCAAAGGCACAATTAAGGTATTTTTACAAGCAATATTTGGCGAGTTACCAATTCGCTTCCGCGCTAGTTATTTTCCGTTTACCGAACCCTCGGCTGAGGTGGATTTGCAGTGGAATGGGCGCTGGCTAGAGGTGATGGGCTGCGGTATGGTCGATCCGAATGTACTTAAGTCTGTGGGTTATGATCCAGAAGTTTATACAGGGTTTGCTGCCGGTTTTGGTGTAGAACGCTTTGCAATGGTGTTACACCAAATCGATGATATTCGTCGCTTGTATGCTAGCGATTTGCGGTTTTTGCAGCAATTTTAGGGAAGCGATCGCTGTAAATAATCAGGCGTTTACTAAATTTGCAAAAGTCAATTTGATGAAAATGGAACCACAGATAAACACTCATGAATTATCTGTGGTTTTAATATTTTTCCAGAATTACAGCTAACCACAGAGCAAGTACTCAACGCTGGATAAAGGAAGACAGACCAAGTGATTTGAGAGGTGCGATCGCTTTTCAAACTTTCATCACTCGCTATGGTGAAAAGTATATCATTCGTGCGTGTCTGCGAGGAATTAATGGCGTTGAACTCAATATCTTAAGCATTTGGATGGTTGCAAACGATACAACCAAATTTGTCACCTTAGTGCCAGATCAAGGAGCCAACTCATGAAGGTACAGCACCCCCTATTCTCCCAAGTTGCCTTAGCGCAAGACTTACCAGAATACAAGCTGAAGCGCGGGAATGTTGCAACAATTGTGGAACATTACCCTATGCCTGAAGGGGAAGAAGACGGGTATAGTCTGGAAGGGTTTGATCTGCCCCATGTGACGATCGAAGTACCAGCATCTCAAATTATCCTCATTGCCCAGTGGCAGCAAGAAGAAATGATTTTAGCCAAGTTACGCCAGCTATCTAAAGTGAGGCTGTTGCAATTACAAGACTATCTTGATTTTCTCTTGCAAAAAGAAGAGTCTGAGCATCAAAGTAGGTTAAAGCTGTGACTGTTACTGTGGTCGAAACTATTAATTAGTCCCGAAGGTTTATTTTTGTAAACTAGAGGCAACGCCAGTTCTGCTAATTGATTTTACCCCAAATGAACGAATCAGAAGACTTTCGCCGGAATCTTTTCAGATGCTTGGGAGGTGAGTGGCCCGAGCCTTGTCCGCTCGATCCACGGCTGGAGGACTCTATAGCTCGTGAGGGATATCGAATTGACAAAGTAACATATCAGGTCGAACTTGGAGAGCGTGTGCCTGCATATGTTCTTGTACCAGATGGTGTGACTTCCAAATCACCTGCCCCAGCGATCGCTGTCTGGCATCAGCATAATAATAATTGGGCGCTTGGCAAAAGCGAACCGGCTGGTCTTATAGGCGATCCGACACAATTCACAGGTGTTGCTCTGGCACATGAAGGATATATTGTGCTTTGTCCAGACGCCCTGTGCTTTGAGGAACGACAGGACTCGATTCTTCGAGGAGGTGATTTTGAGCGCTTTGCTTTCTTGCGCTATCTCGTGAACGGGAAGTGCCTTGCATGGAAATACATACTTGATATGCATAGAGCTATTGACTACTTGTGTTCGCGACCGGATGTGAATACTGATGCGATCGGTTGCTACGGTCATTCCCTTGGCTCGACTTTCACATCCCTGGTTGGCCCGTGGGAGACACGGCTCAAATGTTTGGTGGGAAATTGCACTTTGCCTATTTACTCAGCGATTCATAGGACTCGTTTGATTGTTGATTTCAGCATCTTTATTCCTGGTTTGAACCAATACGGAGATACACCAGATATTGCAGCCCTGATTGCTCCTCGTCCTCTACACCTCAATTTTGGCACCGAGGATAAACGCAGTCCGATGCTTGAGATCAGGAAGGCTATGGAGACGATTGAGAAGGCTTATTATAAGTATGAAGCCAAAGATAGCTTTACCTACTTTATTGAGGAGAACCAGGGGCACGTATTGTCTGAGCAGATGTGGGAGCGTGCGAAATCTAAGTTTCTCAAATATTTGCCGCCAAAAGGTGGTCAATGAATTACACTAACCACCATGCGTGAAACTTTATTTAACTATTCCTGAATGACCGGGGATATCTGCCAAAGGTTCAAATCTACCACCTATGTATTTGGCGAGAAAATTCTCTGCGATCGCAAAAAAGTGCAAGCGATTTTCTGGTCTGGCAAAACCATGTCCTTCAGCAGTTTAGCGGCAATTGTCGCAATGTCCACAACGCAAGTTAGCAGCTTCTTTGTCAAAACCAAAGGCATTTAATAAAAACTGCCAACGACACTGCTTGGTAGTCAGATATTGATGCATTTGTTTAGCAGCGTATAATTGCGTCGGTGGCTGATTTCCGGCTTTTTGCCCAATGGTGTAATGGAAAGGATCAAGCCAGTTTAACTGACCGTTGCTATGGAGTAAAGATAAAGCGATCGCACCTTCGGGAAATTGTCGGGCTACTGCATTCACTTCTCCCTGTTTTGGTAATTTTTTCACAAGTTGCTGCGCTATTTGCTGTTGCGATCGCATTTGTTCTTGAAAAAATTCCTGTCTTTGCTTATCCTCCGAATCTAACCACCCTGTAGGTTCACTCACTAATGTCAACGCCTCTGCCGGTTTCCCATCCCTTCCAGCCCGGCCAATTTCTTGCACATATTCCGAAAGCAGATGTGGCGCGTGAAAATGGGCTACCCAACGAACATCTGATTTATTTATTCCCATACCAAATGCACAGGTACAAACCACAAAGGGGATTTTGCCACTTAACCAGCTTGCTTCTACTGCACGGCGTTCTGCTGCACCCAATCCCGCATGATAACTTGCTGTGGCATAACCCATGTCTGCTAACCATTGGGCTAAATCCTCGCTATCTCTCCTAGTGCGAACATAAACTAATCCAGATTGTTGCGGTCTATTTTGAATAAACTTTAATAATTGTTGTTTCCTACCTCTTGGTGTCCAAGCAATGCGGACGCT
This sequence comes from Nostoc sp., assembly GCF_036917275.1. GTDB lineage: Bacteria > Cyanobacteriota > Cyanobacteriia > Cyanobacteriales > Nostocaceae > Nostoc. Next base: position 208,387 of record NZ_JBALDF010000055.1, on the reverse strand, counting down.
GGGATGCAAATTAGGACGGTAGGGATTCAAGCGGAAAATCTCTGGTTGCTGTAATTGTAAAACTGTTTGAATAATCTTTTGGGCTGAGGGGTCAGCAGTAGCGGTAAAAGCAGCAATGCTAATTTTTGTTCCTAGTGGTTTTGATTTTAGTAATGCCGGACGCACAGCCCCTAATCTGCGATAAGCTGGTCGAAAACTATCACCCCACTGCACCAAACAATGAGCTTCATCCAAAATTAAGCCATTAATTTGCAATTGTGGTTGACATAATCTTTCCCAGACTGGCGCACTTAACAAAGTTTCCGGCGATAAATAAAGTAATCTTAGCTGTTGACGTTCTAAAGCTTGCAGAGTTGCACGGCGTTGAGATGAAGACAATTCACTATGTAAAAGTGCAGCTTTCTGATGGCTTTCTCGTAGTTCCTGTACTTGATTTTCCATCAACGCCACCAAAGGTGAAACTACCAAAGTTAATCCTGTTTGTAGCAGTGCGGGAAGTTGAAAACAAATCGACTTCCCTCCACCTGTAGGCATAATAATCAGCGCATCTTTTTGTGCTAATAAACTGCTGACAATTTCTCCCTGTGGTGGACGAAAATCTTCATAACCCCAGATTTTTTGAAAAGCTGCGCGAACTTCTTGCCAAGATTTTGTTGTAGGCTGATTCATAATCAATGTGTAGATGCACCCATATCTTTGAACACTGAATATAGCCTCTGTTATCCAGCTAATGGTTCAGTAATTTCATCATCTTAGGTTGCAACGCATTGACTGCAAGAATGAATTACAATTAATTATTAGGCATTAACATATTAAATACAAGTTTCACATAGATGAACGAATAATTAAAACACAGATTTTACATCAGCACCGAATACTAATCAAGCATAAGCAATGTCTAAATTTGGCAAAGCCTATGTAAACCAATTTTACTCGATATATCGCTTCTCGTTTTTATGCAATGCACTTTGACCTCTCTCCTAAAAGGAGAGAGGCTTTGAATCTTATTCCCCTTCCCTACAAGGGAAGGGGCTGGGGGTTAGGTCTTTTGGACTCAACACAGAAGCGCTATAAGCACTCTTGGTTATTTACTAAAAGCGCTGATCGAGTGAACTATATAAAAATTACTGACTGTTCTGATTTGGGGAATGGAAGGGACAACCGCCTGCCGTTAATTTATCAAGAAAGACATTATTATCAAAATAATGCTCTAAAAGCTCAATTTTCAAATCATCAGTCACGCGAGCAATACTAACTCCGACTATTTCTACTGTTTCTCCTGTGGGTGCATAGTCTTTATAGGAACCATTAAATGTTCCCCAATGTCGCCACTTAAAGGTTACATTAGGCGGCCCCGATAGGACTTCTGTTAATTCCCAAAGAAAGCCATTCTGAAAGGCATTATGAAAAACCTCAAATGAAGATTCAAAGGTTTCTGTTTCAGAGCTATAATGCTCACTTTTACCCAGAAATAGGTTATAAGTACCTTCGTGGGCGACCTCTTGAGCAGTGAATTGCTGCCCCCCATTGCTACTCATCCTAAACTTATCAGTAACAATCGAAAGCCACTGTTGAGGATTAGATTTATTAGAAGCTTCCATCTCAAAAGTTCGGACTAAGTTTTGGGCGTAGGCGCAGCCCGTCGTAGACATCGCTTCTAAAGAACCTTCTGGATGCTGAAATTTGCTTTCTTGATGAAGAAATTCATTAGTGTAAGAATAATCCGGGCGTATTCCTTCTCGCCACTGTACTTCTTCATCATGAGCAATGACTATATCTCTATCTTGTACCCAGAGCGGCAATCCTGGAGTTTTTTCGCTACTCATACAAGCTAACTGACTATAACATTTTTTAGAATAAGGTTTTATGGATATAAGGTAAATCTAAAAATCTAAAAAAGTAAACAATATTCATAATGAACTCAATAGACTTGACTTTTTGCAAAAATCCGAATACGAGCAAAAAGAACCACAGATAAACATCAATGTTTATCTGTGGTTCGATTATTTTTACACTTTCTGTGCAGTTACTTTCTCTGGCTTTTCTTGAGTTTGCAATGCAGAATACAGCCTATTAAGTGCATTTACATAAGCTTGAGCAGATGCCACGATAATATCTGTGTTCGCTGCATGACCAGAAAAGACTCTAGATTCATAACGTAAACGAATCGTCACTTCTCCAATGGCATCAATACCAGCTGTTACTGACTGCACAGAAAACTCAATCAACTCGTTGGGCACATTCACCACCCGGTTGATGGCTTTGTAAACTGCATCCACTGGCCCAGTACCGATCGCAGCATCGGTTAATTCTTCACCTTCTGGGGTGCGGAGGGTGACTGTAGCGGTGGGTTTGGCATTGCTACCACAGGAAACTTGCACCAACTCTACCCGGAACAAATCAGGTGCTTGTTGGATTTCATCGTTAACGATCGCTTCTAAATCCCAATCAGAAATTTCTTTCTTTTTATCTGCTACCTCTTTGAATCTGACGAATGCTTTATTTAACTCAGTATCCGACAGTTCAAAGCCTAATTCTTTCAACCGAGTGCGGAAAGCATTTCTACCTGAATGTTTACCCAAAACTATTTGATTGTCTGTCAAGCCAATCAATTGGGCATCCATAATTTCATAAGTGAGTTTGTTTTTTAGCACACCATCTTGGTGAATCCCAGACTCATGAGCAAAGGCATTCGCCCCAACGATCGCTTTATTTGGTTGTACTAACATTCCCGTCAAATTGGAAACTAAGCGTGAGGTTTTGTAAATTTGCCGGGTGTCGATATTTGTCAGGGATTCTTGAGATTCTTCTGCTCTGCCGAGATAGGGATTAAAATATTGCCGCCGCACATGCAGCGCCATTACCAATTCTTCTAGTGATGCATTTCCGGCGCGTTCACCAATCCCATTAATCGTACATTCTAGTTGCCGTGCGCCATTTTTCACGGCTTCTAAGAAGTTAGCAACTGCCAAGCCTAAATCATTATGACCGTGAACGGAAATAATCGCTTGGTCGATGTTGGGGACATTTTCAATAATCCCCTTAATTATTGCCCCAAATTCGCTAGGGGTTGTGTAACCTACTGTATCGGGAATGTTAACTGTTGTTGCACCAGCTGCGATCGCTCGCTCTAAGACTTGGTAAAGAAATTCTGGATCGGTACGAGCCGCATCCATTGGTGAAAATTCTATATCTGTCATGAAGGATTTGGCGTATGCTACCATTTCTTCAGCGATCGCTAGCACTTCTGTCCGTGACTTCCGCAACTGATACTCTAAATGAATATCAGAAGTCGAAATAAATGTGTGAATTCTGGCGTTAACTGCTGGTTTTAATGCTTCTGCGGCTGCTTCAATATCTCCTTTAATCGCTCTTGCCAAACTGCAAATTACTGGACCATTTTCTGTCCCCACAATTTGGGAAATTTTCTTAACTGCTTCAAAATCTCCCGGACTAGCAAAGGCAAAGCCTGCCTCAATTATATCCACGCCCAGACGCGCTAATTGCTTGGCAATAACTAGCTTTTCGTCTATATTCAGAGTCGCTCCGGGACATTGCTCTCCATCTCGCAGTGTAGTATCAAAAATAATGATTCGATCAGTTGTATTTGTCATATGCCGTTTGTTGTTTAGTTGTTACTTGTAGCTCAAAATATCTTCAACCTTAGTTTTTCTTTTACTCTTAACCTTTGTTAATAATTGCTAAGGCTACTAACCTTCGGTTTTTTCTATTTGCTCTCTGATATCATTTAAATCTATATATCTGTCAGTAGCATTGCGTAGCTCTCTAGCTATCATTCCTTCTGTTGATACTACCGTAATGTGTGTATTTTTTGAGCGTAATAATTCGATTGCTCTTTCAAAATCTCCATCGCCACTGAATAATACTACCCGGTCATACTGGTCTACTGTATTAAACATATCTACAACAATTTCAATATCTAAATTCGCTTTTTGCGAGTAGCGACCAGAAGTATCATCATAGTATTCTTTAAGAATTTTAGTTCTGACTGTATATCCCAGACTAATTAGAGCATCTCTAAAACCTCGCTGATCTTGTGGGTCTTTTAAACCAGTGTACCAGAATGCATTAATTAAGGTTGTTTCTGATTGCTCATGTTTTAAGTATTCTAAGACTCGCCGCGGGTCAAAAAACCAGCCATTTTTTTGTTGAGCATAGAACATATTGTTTCCATCTACAAAAATAGACAGACGATTCATTGGAGAACCCATACAAATTTACACCTAATAATATAAATGAATTTAGATGGAACAATAGATTATAGCAATTTTCAAATAGCAAGTTTGCTAATATCTATAAAGTAGCTCTTCATCTATAGGTTTTATCCTACCTCTTTCAAGGCATCAAAACGGATGCAACATTGGACTTGAGATCCTGGGTGCTAAACCTTATTCACCTCCGGCACTGCAAGAGCCACCCAGTGATCAAAATCTACCAATAAAATTGAACCAGTAACAGCATTCATCGCTGTATAACATTAAAGTTTACTCCTAAAGAGGTATAGCATAGGCTTAGGGTAGGATATAAATTAATGCCTATCTATAAGTAAAGCTTTCAGTATCAGGACACGCTTTGTGGGAAGTACCAATATTGCGCTAAAGACAGAAGACGGACTTAGTACAGCTTCTGGTAAAACACCCAGTTAAGAGCGTAGTTGTTGGTTAGGCGAGGGTAAAATCTTGCCGCAACCAAGTGCAGAGGCGAAGTATATCCGGGTCTGAACTGTGAGACAATTACTACTTGTAACTCACTCAACAGGAAAAGAATAACTTAAGCACTACCTGAGTAGGAATCTCTTGGGGGCTAGTGCCAATAAAAGTTTGTTGATGAATAGAAGATACTTTACAAATGTATAAGATTATCATCTAAGTTTTATTTCAATGTACTTGTACTAAAACGTGGTCTGAATAAATAAAAGTGTTGGACTTAAATCAATCAGTAACACGATATGGCAGAAGAACCTACATCTACTTTAACTAAAAACTATGTCTCTGCTGCCAATAGACACTCAAGTAAACCGACAAAAGTAACGTCAACAGCATCGGCTCGCCAATCTAGGTGGATGGTTCGCTTAGGTCATCTCCTCGCTGGTGCTTGGGCAATCAGTGCAGGAGTGCTGAGTGCTTCTGGTGGGAACTTGGTTCAAGTGATGGAAAATAAGGCGCTTTCTGGCTTTTTTCAACTGCGTGGGTCGATTGTGCCTCCAGAAGACATCGTAATTTTAGCAATAGACGATCAGTCAATATCAGTTCCCGAACAGTACTATAAAACAAATCCGAAACAGTATGCCTACCTAGAAACACTGAAATCTTATCCTTATAAACGTGCTGCATATGCTCAGGTAATCACAAAGTTAATCAAAGCCGGTGCCCGCTCTGTAGCGGTAGATGTCCTTTTTGACACGGGAAGTAGTTATGGAGTTACTGACGATCGCCAACTCCAGGCAGTATTACAAAAATATGGCAGCAAAGTTACCTTAGCAGCCGTCTACGAAAATTCCCTGACGCATCAAGGGTCTTTTATACAGCTCATAGACCCACAACAGATGTTTCGTAAAGGGTCAGTATCCATTGGCTCAGTAAATTTCCCCGTAGGGGTAGATGGTAAAGTTGAGCAATTGGCGAGTGAGTTTTCTAAGTTGCTAGCTGAAGATAATTTGCTCGAGAAACTACCTTCTTTTGATGAAGCAGCGCTTAAGGCAGCAAAAGTAAATTATCCTCAACCAAAGGGCGATCGCATTTATTTTTGGGGGCCTGCGGGTACATTTGAGCAAATACCCTTTTGGCATGTACTCGATCCAGAAAACTGGAACACCTATTTACAACAGGGAAAGGCCTTCAAAGACAAAATAGTGCTGATTGGTGCGACAGATAAGTTAAACAATGATTATTATCCAGTCGCTGCTAGCAACAGCACTCAACCGATGTCGGGCGTAGAAATTCACGCCAATGCGATCGCAACTTTGATGCAAGGTAAAGCGATCGCCCCAGCAATTAACAGTCCACCGTTGCAGGGGTTGTTTGTGCTAATTCTAGTTGGCAGTACAGCCTTGATGATTAGCAGACGCAAACGTAGTATTAATAGATTTCTATATAGCCTTGCCCTTTCTGGCACTTGGGTAGGAATTAGTTATGGGTTATTTGTCTATAGTGAATTAATTTTCCCTACTACTTTACCAATGATCGCGATCGCGATGACCGGACTTTCCTATCTGACAACTTCATTGGTAAGGGAAAGTATCAGAAAACGCCAATTATTAGATATATTTCAGAAGTATAAAACTTCCCCCATTGTCCAAGAGATTATTAGCCAACAGGATGACTTACAAGACCTAATCCAGCAACGAGATTTAGCCTTATCAGGAAAAGTTTTGGCTCAACGCTACAAAATTGTCAAAGTTCTCGGTTCCGGTGGATTCAGCGAAACCTACATTGCCATAGATACCCAACGTCCTGGTAATCCGCGATGTGTTGTCAAGCAACTAAAACCAGCCAGCACCAAACCAGAAGCCTTGCAACTTGCCAGGCGTTTATTTAACTCAGAGGCGCAAACACTAGAAAAATTGGGAACGCACAGTCAAATCCCTCAACTTTTAGCGTATTTTGAAGAAGATGAAGAATTTTATTTAGTGCAAGAACAGATAATTGGTCATCCTTTAAATCAGGAACTCCCAACGGGTAGAGCAATTGAAGAAGTTGCAGTTATCAAAATTGTCAGGGACTTATTGCAAACATTAACATTTGTCCATAAAAACAACGTGATTCACCGGGATATTAAACCCAGTAATATCATCCGGCGACACTCAGACGGTAAACTAGTACTGATTGACTTTGGAGCGGTCAAAGAAGTCAGCACAAAACAGCTTGATCATCAAGAGCAAATCCCCTTCACCATTGGCATTGGTACTCAGGGTTACGCACCAAGCGAGCAATGTTTTGGGCGGCCACAATACAGTAGTGATATCTATGCAGTCGGCATGGTTGGAATTAAAGCCTTAACTGGTATAGCACCCCGTGAGTTAAATAGAGATGGTGATGGAGAGATAAAATGGAGCGATGCCTACGGCGGTAAACTACGCTCCCAGGTGAGCCACTCCCTAGCTCAGATTCTCAGTAAAATGGTGCTGGAGGACTTTAAAGAGCGATATCAGTCTGCATCAGAGGCTTTTGAGGATCTTGAAGCTCTTGAAGCTTTTAATGATGTTGTAAATTCCCAAAGCAGATACCTCATGCCACAGGATGACTCATTAATGAATACTTTAGATGATTTAGGCACTTCCACAAAATCTTGTTCAGAAGGACAAGAGACTGACAAATAAAAAAATATCCAATTACTGTGGAAGCTGTTCTTGAGCAGGGGAAGCAGAATCTGATAGTTGTATTGGATACAAGGATTTGGATAATTTAATTTTTGGAGTTCCCTAAGAATAATTAGGCATAAGGGTGGGGAGCAGAGAAGAATTTTCTCCTATACACCCCGCCCCCTTCTCTGTTCGTGTCTTCTTCACTCAATCCTGCACGTGATTTTAATTTAAGGACAAGAATTCTTCTCCTGTCGTCGGATGAATGGCTATTGTTTCATCCAAATCTTCTTTGGTAATGCCCTTGCGAATTGCCACGCCAAGACTTTGAATGATGTCTGCTGCGTGTTCACCTACCATATGAGCGCCCAAAACTTGCCCAGAATCACTATTTAAGACTATCTTCATAGTAGTTGGCTCATTCTGTTCGATTAACTGATACAACAGTGGTTGGAACTGGGTGCAGTAGCATTGTACAGATTCACCAAATTTTTCCCGTGCTTTCGCTTCTGTCATTCCCACACTAGCCGCTTCTGGACGGCAAAAAACAGCAGTGGGCACGTAATCGTAATTCAGTTTTTGTGGCTTGTTCCCAAAAACTGAATTGGCAAAGGCAATACCTTCTGCCTTAGCCACTGGAGACAATTGCAGGCGGCTGGTGCAGTCACCTACAGCAAAAATGTTTTCTTGGCTGGTGCGGCTGTATTCATCTACTTTAATGGCACCATCTTCACCAAGTTCAACATGGGCATTTTCCAAACCAAGATTCTTGGTATTTGGAGCGTAACCTGTGGCTACTAAGATGGTATCTGCTATAATTATTTCTCGGTTTTCACCAGTAATAGTTAACAACAAACCTTCTTCTGAGAATTTGATTTCTTGACTGGTGCTATTGGTGAACAACTTAATTCCCCGTTTGCTCAAACCTTGTTGTACCGCAGAGCGAATGTCATTATCAAACCCTGATAAAATTATCTCGTGTTTTTCAATTAGCGTCACCTCGCAGCCAAAAGCGTGCATCATGCTCGAAAATTCTACACCAATGTAGCCGCCGCCAATGACTGCTAAACGTTTCGGCAGATAAGGCAACTGAAACATCTCGCGGGATGTGATGCCGTATTCTATACCTGGGATTTGGGGCTTGAGGGGTTGTCCTCCCACAGCAATTAAAATTTTGTCTGCTGTAACTTTACGTCCATCGATATTGATAGTATGGGTATCGATGAAAGTGATATGTTGAGAAATTAGTTCAATCCCAGCTTTGTGCAATTGTTGAAAATAGGATTGGTTAATCTTATCAATATGCTGGTGTACTGACTTAATAAATAATGTCCAGTCAAAGTACGTTTGACACTCACTCCACCCATAACTCTGCGCTATTTGATTTTGCAGGGCGAAGTCAGCGGCGTAAACAATCAGTTTTTTGGGAACGCAACCGCGATTTACACAGGTTCCACCGATGGCTTCTTGTTCAGCAACAGCTACACGGGCACCGTAACTAGCTGCTTTTTTAGCTGCTGCCAATCCCCCAGGCCCAGCACCAATGACAAACAGGTCGTAATCAAATGTCATAAAAATCTGTTCCTTTTTCACTTTTTGGAAAGCAGAGCTATTTCATCCCTTATAGTTACTCAGACAAGACTTCATCTACTGTCTTTGGGTGGACAAATTGGGATGAAACCAGGCTAATATGTAGCAGATTGCCGCCTTAATAGCAATTACATCCAAAAGGAACAGCGATCGCTCGAATATTGCTACGTTATATTACATCATCTTGCTAAAAAAGCATCTTGTCTATTCTACCAGAGGTAAATGTTTGCGATGCCTAGTTTAGGCGGGTAGGCGATCGCACTTCTGGGCAGTAGTTTTTAGCTTATCCCCCAATTTGTAGAGGGTTGAGGCTGTAAACCCGCCATTTATTTTTTCGCAGGTGTAAAAAAACAAAAATTGAGGAACGCCAGAGATGGGGTTTACTCCTGATTTTGTATAACTCTTGGCGTGAAATACCGAAGTGATGCTCTAGCTGATCAGTTGACCATTCATAGCTTTCAACAACTGGAAAAGCTGGCTGCCAACCGTGCAAAGTTTTTTTAAGCAACTCAAGTTGAATTACTTCTTGCTGTAAGTTATTGTGACGCATATTAAATTATCCCTGGATTTATCGCTTTACTTGCTATTCACTAGTTTTGTTCGTCTTCTAAAATTTGAATAGTTGTAGTTGTGCAACTAGTTGAACGTGCAACCGTTGAACATAGAGGTTTATTCACAGTGACAAGAGTTAAAAAGAACAAGCAAGCTGGAGAGGCGTTTAAGAATTTACTCAAAGAAAAAAAGTTTAGCCAATACAAACTTGAGCAAGTAACTGGTCTGGATAAAAGCGTCATTAGCAAGATAGCAACCGGACAGACTGCTAACCCTACACCAACCACACTTGAAAAAATAGCAACTGCGTTGGGGATTGAACTAGGTGAATTAACAAGGATATTTGCTCAATCAACTGTACAATTTCAGCACTCAGCCACAAACCCTCAGTCTCAAGAGTCAATTTCTGAGATACCAATATCCAACAATTCTGATTTTGTGGGACGTGAGGAAGCGATCGCACACCTCAATAACCTTGTTAACGAAGGTACAAAAGTTATTCTAATTCACGCAGAGGGTGGCATAGGTAAAACAACCTTGGCTAGAAAATGGTTTGAGCTTCAAGGTTTAGAATATCTTGAACTGCGGGTAGGAATGACACCCCAAAACCTAAACTCAGTAGAAGATTGGGTAAGGCTCAAGCTCAGAGATGACTTTAAAATGAATCCAGAGCAAAACTTTATGACTATGCTGGAGCAATTTAAAAGCAAGCTCCAAGAAAAAAGAATCGGCGTATTAATTGATAATCTAGAACCTGCTTTGATAAATGGTGAATTTATCGAACCACATCACAGCTACTTTGTAGAACTATTAACAGTCTTAGCACACAGCAGTGTGCATTCAGTCACTTTAATTACAAGTCGTGAGCAAGTTTATGAACATACAATAAAGCGTATTAAAACTATTAAGAATTATCCCTTAGATGGTTTGAATAAAAAGGCGTGGCAAAACTATTTTGAAAGTTTCAGTATTAATATAGATACTGTTGCACTTAGTAGAATTCACGAAGCTTACGGAGGTAATGCTGAGGCAATGTTTATTCTCAGCGCTGAAATTTTAAGGCAGTATCAGGGTAATTTAAAGACTTATTGGCAGCAGAACCATCATGATTTATTGAGACATCGGTCTCTAAAATTACTGGTGCAGAGTCAGTTTAAAAAACTCAAAAAAGATGAATTTCAGGCTTATCATCTTATTTGTCGCTTAGGATACCATCTTAATCAAGATTATCCTTACGTGCCAGAAATATGGCTATTTTGTTTGATGTGGGATGTACCTAAACATCTACGTTTGCGGTTAGTTGATGCTTTAGTAGAGCGTTCTCTTGTAAAGATTAATAGTTTTGGTTACTACTTGCATCCAGTTATACGGTTAGAAGCAGTAGAAAATTTAAAATTAATGCAATATTCTTATGATAAAAGTTTATTGTCTATCAAAGAAGAAGTTGATAGTCTAATTACTATATCGTGTAATTTACAGTCCCTACTTTGCTGGATAAACGGAAAATTTTTTCAGATATCTAAACAATACAAAAAAACTGCTTTTAGAGCATTTTATCTTGGCTTCGTTATAGCAGAAAATATTGAAAATCAGAATTTTAATTTTGATAATGACAAGTATTATCATGAGCTTGCATGTTCTATTGAGCCAATTTTTGAAATATACTGTAAAATACAAAAAACTTCTTATCTAGATAGTTTAGTTGAGCAATTAGCAGATTTAATTGAGAAAAAATACTGTAATTTTATATTGAATTATCTGAATAATAATTTAGACTTAGTTCGCCAATCTATTATAAAAAAATATAAAGAAATAAACGACCAAACAATAGTATTAGAAGTACTAGAAATAATTTGGGAAAACTTTGCGGAGGAAATATTTAAACTTTTTAATAAGAAAACTGATGAAGAGCAAGACTACATAAACATAGTCGCAAATTTAATAGGTAAAATAATATCAAGTTTAGCGAAAAATAACTTTATTGAAGCTCAAAAGAATAACAATATTAATATTTTCAAAGAAATTAGCTGTGGTATCAAAGAAAGTTTTACTCGAAGAATGGCAGTTATGAATAAGGAAAGATCCAAGCTTATTTTCCAAAAAATAGGTAAAGCTATAGTAAATTCAGATGAATCAATTTTACAGAGTGATTGTTATTTTTGTTTCAAAAATGATATAGTAGATAATTATATTTATAAATTTCCATTTACTCAAGAAGATAAGAAGTTATTAAAACAGTATTATGATGCCAATAAGTTACTAGTACATTGTCTCAAGAGCAATAATGATGTAACCGATGAAGTGCGATCGCACATCGAAGACACCCTACTTTTACCCATCGCTGAAATAGAAAAACGACCATTCAAAAATTAAATCGCCTTCTTCTTTGCGTCAGGTAAAAATTAAAAATAAAGGCGGGTGCGGGGTTTGAACCCGCTAATCCCCACAATGGTGGAGACATAACCGATAACCCTAAATTCTTCGGCCCCGAAAGGCAAGTTGCGAACAGGGATAACCCGCCATGAAGCATGAAGGATAAGGTTTTCATTCTTTACCCTTCAGCAATATTTACAACTCATCCGTAGCCAGCATTTGGATGATCCGAGGCGTACCCGGATCGAACCCTGCCAAATCCCAAGACAGCGAATCTTCAGGATCTACCAAGGTAATCTGGTAAGGTGTCAAGCTAACATACACCGCTTTAACGTCAGGATTTACCTTTTTCCGGTACTTTTTCAAGGCTTGACTAGGATGCTGATTTCCCGCCCAGCTTTCCGAGTCAGTCCAAAAGCAGACTACATCTGCCTTAAACTTGTTCTTAATCATCCAGTCGTAAGCTACAGATGCATCAGTTCCACCAAAGTTTTGGTTGCTAGCTTTGCGAACCGCAGAACTAAAACTATCTTTGGCGGTGATACCTAATTCACGGAATTCGGTAGCAAAGCCGCGAATCATATAGTTTTTCTCTGCTTTTGCTGTTACCAGTGCCATTGTAGTGGCAATTTCACAACAACTCAGCCCCATATCTGCAACCAAGCTACCCATAGAACCAGAAACGTCTACGGCGTGCATAAACACTTTACCTGTGGGTTGCACAACATCAAAAGACAGTTCAACCGCCTTTTCTAAGATGTCCACAATCCGAGGAACTGGGTTCCAAGTTTTCTTACTGCGTCCTAATGTTCCACCAGATTGATAAGTTTTGAGTGCTTTCAAAACATCAATCGGATGGATGCGACCTTTACGCAGATGTTCTCTGCGATTAAGAACTGCTTCCACTTGCAGCAAATTGGCGCTTTCATCAGCTCGCAACACGCCCAGTTCAGTTAAAGAACCCAAGTTACGTAGCATTGCACCTATTGGCATTTCCTGAAATAGCAGCTGCCAAGCAAGCTTGTCCATTTTGCCCACAGGTGCAGCCATTTCGTGGGTTAAGCGTCCTTGGGAAATAGCTTCATGGGTTTGGGTAGGATTCCGCTTCAGCCACTCATACCACCAAATCTGCGCCAACGCCTCCGAGGGGATATCTGCTGGCAATTCTTCCCAACCTCTAACTACCCACTCAAATAGTTGACGGTGATTTTCTGTAGGCGGTTTGACATGAAACAACCGCAACGCATCTCGGTGGGAGAAGCCTTGACGCTGTTGATATTTCAACAGTTGATAAGCTAAACCCTTGACATCTTCCCGCGATAGCCAAGTTTTACCAGCTTCCCGCACTACCTTGCCAAATCCCCGCAGAGATTTGGTGTAGTTCAACCATTCGTAGAAGTGGCTACCAGTGCGGACAATTTGCGGAAAGATTTCACCAAAAGCCTGTTTTGCTTCTGGTGCTTCACCCATCGACAACAGTACCAAAGCTAAGATAGGCGCACTGTTATTGATGGCGCGTCCATCGCTAGCATACAAAATTTCTTCTGCTGCACGGCTGGGATTTTCGGCAACAGCAAGTCTTACAACTGTCACAAAATCTTCAGTTAATTCCTGTTTACCAGCGTAGTAAGTGCTTTTTGCTGTGCCAACCAACAGACAACGGCGCAGCATCTTCCAAATACCAGCATCAAACATCCAACCGCCGGAACGTCCCTGAACCATTTCCGCTTCCCGTCCGGGGATAGGCTGATTTTGAGGTGTAGTTGTCTTCTTTTTAGTGAAAAAATTGTAATTCATCGTTTCATCTCCCGGCCCTTACAGGCAAAAATGAAAGGTGGCAGAGCAGGAATCGAACCTGCGACATCCGGCTTAAGAGGCGATAACCCTAATTCGTCGGCCTTCTCAGGCAAGGTGTGAACAAGGATGTTTTTCGGCGCTCTACCAACTGAGCTACCTGCCACATGAAAATTTTGGATTTTGGATTTTGGATTTTAAATTTAATCCAAAATTATTTGGTGTAGCGGAGTGGGATTTGAACCCGCGACCTCTCGAACCCGATTCGATAACCCTAATTCGTCGGCCATTTCAGGCAAGGGGTGAACAAGGATGTTTAGCGCTCTACCTCTGAGCTACCCGCCACATGAAATTTTTGATTTGAGATTTTAAATTAAATCCAAAATTCAAAATTGTTCGACTGAGCGACTTGGCTTGAGCGAACGCAAGAGCGTCTCCAAGAGTTGCCGAAAGGAGCCGAAGTCCAAAATCTAAAATTAATTGGTGTAGTGGAGCGGGAATCGAACCCGCGACCTCCCGCTTGGCAGGCGATAACCCTCAATTCGTCGGCCTTTTCAGGCAAGGGGTGAATAAGGTTTAGGCGCTCTAACCACTGAGCTACCCACCACATGAAAAATTTTAGATTTTAAATTTTAGATTTTAGATTCAATTCCATTATCTAAAATTAGTTTGGTGTAGCGAAACAGGATTTTTACCTGCACCTCCAGAAGTTTGATCAAGGGTATTTAAGTTATATGCGATAACCCTCGATATGTCGTCCCTTCCGGGCAAGGTGGGCGCTCTGTCATTTGAGCTATCCGCTACTGGTGAAAGCTAACTTCCTAATGAAAGTTGACTTGTATTATTAATGTAGTATATGTATTATTTGTTGTCAAGGGGCTGGCAAGATAATTTAGAATTATTGTGGAAACAGAAGTTTGAGTGGCACAAGCAAGCGAGCTGCTACTCAAAATTTCGGGGGAATATTATCCACACTGGATTGCGATCGCTCTCGTCAAAACTTTCTTATTTTCTCTGGAAAAACTTTTGCCCGTAGTTTACCGCCGTAGGCATCGCAGACCAATATTAGATAAGTTGCAAGTTTAGAAGGTTATAACACTCACGAAACAAAGGTTTTGCCGACAAATTTGCCGTAACTTTGCCAAAAGATACAAAAAAGTGTCCTAATTTTTGCCAATATAGATAGTATTATTTCCCAAAATTCACTTGGCAAAAATCGGCATGAGTGAGAAACCCATAGAAAATAACGGCAAGGCTTTTCTCGTTTTACTTTTGCCCATCTCGTTCTTGATTATTTTCCTAGTTACCACTTGGAGACTTTTACTGGCAGTAATTTTCCTGGTAATTGGCTTCAAGCTTTGGCAGGAATATCAATGGCAACAGTGGACTGTACGAGTTAACCCAATTTTTCATCAATTGGTTCGTGAAAATCAGGGCAGACTTACGCCAATGGACTTGGCAATCAGGGGCAATTTTCCTGGAACAACGGCAAAACGCTACTTGGATGGTAAAGCCTCGGAATTTGGTGCCAGTATACTCAACTCTGAAGAGGCGGGGCAGTCTTATTACTTTATAACTGCCAGCATTCTCGGCAATATTCTTGATAGTAGTGAGCCTATCAAAGAACTTCCTACTCAACCAGTTACTAAGACTGCGCGATCGCTCCTAGCACCACTACCACCAATCCCACAGGAGGAAGAACTAGAAACCGAATCACTCCCTCAGCCAAACCCTGAATCAGCTAAACCATCGCTAGAAAAACAATTAGTTTTTGGTTCTTTGATCCAATCTGAACTTGCCAAACGGCTAAATGTCTATTCCAGTACAGTTTATAAACGGCGAAATGATCCAGAGTTTCCAGAGTGGAGTCGCAGCAAAGACCCTGATGGTATTGCCTGGTCATACTCGGAAAAAATTAAGGAGTTTTTCCCAGTGGAGGAAGAAGGTTAAACAATTCAAAATTAGAATTTTTGAATTTTCGTTTGTAAACCCACAGCTTCGTTGATGGAATTTAATCCGCTTTGTTCTAGTCGGACAAGCAAATCTAAAAGAATCCGGCGTACCATCAGTGGGCCTTCGTAAATCCAGCCTGTATAAACCTGGATCAAGCTAGCACCAGCAGTAATTTTTTCCCAAGCATCTTCACCAGAAAAAATACCACCAACGCCAATAATTGGGATTTGCCCTTGGGTTTGCTGCCAAATAAAACGAATTACCTCAGTGGAGCGATCGCGCAATGGTTCACCGCTAATTCCGCCAGCTTCATCCTGGGGTGATTTGCCTGTTTGGTCAATTATTTGGGTTTTCAGTCCATCACGGCGAATGGTGGTGTTAGTGGCGATAATTCCCGCCAGTTGGTAGGTTTTAGCCAAAGAAATAATGTCAGCGATCGCAACCCAATCCAAATCTGGCGCTATCTTGACAAAAATTGGTTTTTGTGCATAATTTTCTTGTTGCAATAAATCCAAGATGGTACTGAGCATAGAAGGATCTTGGAGCGATCGCAACCCTGGTGTATTCGGGGAAGAGACATTAACAACAAAATAGTCTCCTAAATCCTTGAGTAAACGAAAACTATCGAGATAATCCTGTGCGGCGGCTTCCAGGGGAGTTACCTTAGATTTACCCAAATTGATCCCTATGGGTATTAACTGGACGTTATCCTGCTTTTCCTGTCCCAAACGGGCCGCCATTGCTGCTGCACCGCGATTATTAAAGCCCATGCGATTGAGAGCAGCTTTGTCCAACGGCAAGCGAAACAAACGGGGACGCGGATTTCCTGGCTGTGCGTGAAAAGTTACAGTTCCTAGTTCTGCAAAGCCAAAACCCAGGTTAGACCAAATGCCAGCAGCTACTCCATCCTTGTCGAAGCCAGCTGCTAATCCTAGAGGATTTGGAAAGTTTAGCCCAAACAAATTTTGTTCTAAGCGTGAATCATATAGACATAAGGACTGCTTTAGGCGTTGGTTTACCCAACTAGATTTTTGGTGAATGCCTGTTTGGGATAGCCAATTAAAACTGCGAATCGTCTGCTGGTGTAACCACTCTGAATCGGTTTTTAGCAGATTGAACAAAAGCGGACGAATGGCAAGTTGATAAATATCCATTTCAATTCTTAATACTACTCGAATTCGGTAGACTGCCGCGCTTCCTCTTTAGCTAGTCGGAGTTCTTCTTTAGCTTGCCGCACTTGTTGAGCAATCTGCCGCATTTCTTCAGCAGTCTCCCTGACTTCTTCAGCAAGCTGTCGCTGCTCCTTTTGATTATCGGATGAAGTTTCGCCCATTTCCCTAGCACTCCCTGATCTATAGCAAGGGACTGGGGACTAGGGACTGGGGACTGGGTGAAAAGCCTTTTTGTATCTAAGTTTTATCATGTGTTAATGTCCTAACCACCTTAGCTATTGCTATAACTTCAACGAACGTGTTACTTAGAACTTTCAGCAAACACCCGTGGCAATATTACTCAGGGTGCTTTTCTGGGCATCTTATATATTACAAGTTATGTAAACCAATAAATCAGATGGGGCAGCCGCAAAAACCTATAGCCGCCGAACAGCAGATCCTCTCCTTGGGACGTGTCCTCCAGAGCCTCAGAGAAGAAGATGATGTTGACGTTCTGATTGAAACTACTATTTGTTATCTTAAAGAACAATTTGACTACAGACTGATTTGGATTGCTCTTTACGATCGCCTGAATCACATTTTATTCGGGAAAGGGGGTATCACACCTGATCGTGACACGAGCTTTTTACGACAAAGAGTTGTTCTCAGTCCTGGGGATTTATTAGAGCAAGTGGTGATTGAACAGCATCCCTTGGGCATAGCCGATTTGCAAACTGAAATCCGCGCCGCAGATTGGCGAAAAGTTGCAGAAAAATTCCACATCCAGGGAACCATTATTTTACCTATTCGCCATAAAGACCGCTGCTTAGGTTTGCTGTTACTGGGTTCAGAACGCTGGGGCTACTTACTCACAGGGGAAGCAAAAGCACGTTTGATGATGGTTTTAGGTGAATTGGGAGCAGTGCTTTATCAAAATGAGATGGATTTGCAGTACAAGCAAACCAAGAGAACCGACGAGCCATTATTAGAATTGCTAGAAAATTTCCGCACCCTGACTAACCTTAATCAAAAACTTGAAGCAGCGGTGCAAGCAACTCATAAATTTGTCTCCCCCAGTCGGACAAATGTTTACTGGTTTGAGCGGGAAGGGCGCTACTTTTGGTGTCGGATGAGCAATCAGCTGGTCAAAATAGATCGCAATTCCAGCAATCAGCAAGCAGCAGGAATTACTGTACAGGAGTTGAGCGACTTTTATTATGCTTTAGCAGTTAACCAAATTGTCTCGATTGGTGATGCCCGTAGTTCCTTGAAAAGCCATTTTACGGCAAAATTGCTGCAACGCTTGAAGGTGCGATCGCTCTTGGCAGCTCCGATAATTTGGCAAAAGAACTTGCTCGGTTTTGTGGCGGTGGAAAGCAATGAACCTCGAATCTGGACGGAGACAGACAAAAATTTTGTCCAAGGTGTTGCTGGCTTAATCTCCCTGGTTGCACCCGCTGAAAGCATGGAAAGCACCGTTAAACAGATTCAAGAGGATGCTCAACTGACTAGCCAAGTTGCCCAAGGTATTTATAGTCAAAATGACCTTCAGGAAACTTTACACAGCTGTGCTAAGAGAGTTTTAGCTCGATTAGCAGCCACCCGCTTTTTATTGTTGCAGTATGACCCTGAGCAGAATAATTATCAATTTATTTACCAAAGTCAGCCCTATAACCGCCGAGCATTGACATTTACGCTTCATCCTCTCAAAGAATTAGATGGGCAGCTTTTGCAACGTTCAACTCAAGCGGTGGAAATTGAGAACTTAGATGAAGATTTACGCTTTTTTAACTGGCGTCCCTTTTTACTAGAAGCTGGGGTGCGATCGCTACTTGTTTGTAAATGCACTCACGAGCATATACCAGCAGCGCTTCTGTTGATCACTCACGAAACCCATCGTTCTTGGACAACTCTGGAAAAGGAATTACTGTGGGCCGTCAGTCAACAGATTGGTGTCATTCTTCGTCAGTGGCAATTACACAACCGCACCACCCAGCAGCAAAAAACTTCCCAGGCATTTGAGGAATGCTTACGCATCCTGACACAATCCCAGAACAGCAAAATCGAGGTCAAAAAAAAGCATTTAGAACGGACAGCACTCGAACAAATAGCATCAATTTTGGGCTGTCCCTTAGCGGTACTGCTATCCTGGTCACCTGGTGAAAGTTGGGCAAAAATTATCCCTGGAGTGATTGAGAATAGTAAATTTGGGATTTTTTCTGAAGCATCTATTCCTATCCAGGCTGAAGCCTTAATTCAGTGGGCCCTTGCTACGGAGAGTTACCTGATTTTGAAGGTAGATGATTTACCCCCAGAAACTCGAAAATGGTTAAATGTTCCAGACAAAGGTCAAATTTTATTGATGGCATTACGTACCAATGCTGATTATGAAACCACAGGTGTAGTCTTGTTGGCAGACTATCAAGAGTGTCGCTGGTCAGAACAAAACCTCAGTGCAACAATAACTCTGATTTCTCAATTAGCCTGGTGGCGTCGTGAAAAGCAAATTACCCAACTTCTAGAATCCACAACAGAGGAATTACGACAACTCAACTGGTACAAACATCGTCGTTCAGAGGAAATCCAAAGAATAACAGCGCACTCCCTTAGACAAATACATGATTTGGGCATTCCTGCTAATGAACTTACTCTGATGCGCTACCAGCTATTGCTGCGGCAGTTAGACCACACAGCCACCTCCATGAGTGGAATGCTAAAACTTGAACACTGGCAATTAAATATAAGTTGGGAAACTATACCCGTAGCCAGTTTAATGAAGCGATCGCTCGAACGCATCGAAAATTTAGTCAAACAACAAAAGCTGTGGATTGGTGTACATGGTTTGGGACAACAGATTGAGGAGCAATCGCCAAAGAACTCTTCAGTAGCCAAAGGCGTTCCTACCTCAAACACTCAATCTTCAATGGCGATCGCTGGTGATATTGTCAAAATTGAATTAGTTATCCATGAATTATTGGTTACTGCCTGTAACCGTTCTCAAATCGGCGGCAGAATTGACATTTGGTGTCGCCGTTTAGATGTATCTAAAACCGTAGAGCCAAATTATTCTTCTGCAAGTACAGGGGCTGAACATCGGATATCTCTAGAACTATCGATTACATATAACGGTGCGATCGAACCAGAGCTACTGACAGAGCTACATCATAATACATTTAAAGATGTGCTTGCTGCCTCTAACCTTGACCAACCACCAGGTTTACACCTGCTAATCTGCCAAAATTTCGTGCAGAAGTTGGGAGGACAGTTGAATTTTTATCAATTACCAGATAATCGAGTAGTTAGCCGCTTGCTGTTGCCGTTAGTTGGTCATGATTCTTAGTAACATTTTTTAAAATGACTACAAAGATTAACAATTCATACTGATCAATGTCAAGGTTAATTAAACGGAAATATAAAATTATCTTGGCAATTATCTCAACTAGTTTGTATATATTTACTGAGTTCATCAAGGGGTCATCTGTAAGTTTAGAATAACTCCAATATCTCAAAAAAACGTGACATTATTTTGAAATATAGTTAGTATGTAACTTGATGAAACACTGACCATAATCATTCATTTCGGATGTAATACAAATACACACTTTCAATTCAGAAAAAATAATTAATTAGCCAAAAATTTGGCTATTAATAGGATTTTTACAAGAAAAATTACCAATTTATTCGTTAGCGTTGGTTTCGCAAAAGTGAACAATTAGGAGAATAAGGACAGTAATCTTTTAAGGCTTGTTGTGCAGCAGATTAAAGTTTTATTAGAAAAACTTCCTAAAATATCTTGGTGATATTTAACCAAGATATTTTGTACATAGAATAAAAAATAAAATTTTATTGTTTCACTTATATATTGTATTTATAAATTTACATAATTAATTAAAACTTTATATCATTTTTAGTATGTTAATAGCAACTTAAACCTTACTTTTTAGGTAATTAGATGAAATCAGTGCATCAAATCATAACTATCAGATTGTCAATTTTCAGTTCACTAAAAATAGAAATAGATGGAAGTTATCAAAATATATTTACAGGCATTAAGCAGATTAAACTTAAGCTGTTAAACTACTGCTTTCAGGAAGACCAATATAAAATTAATCTGTTTGGAGAAATCTATCAATGAATTTTAGATACTTCAAGCATTGGTTGAGATTTAGTTCAATCCGAAGCATTATTATTTTGGCTCTAATATCAATTCCTAACTTATGTGGTGCATTTGCTCAGACTAATCCTAAAGGTGGAATTGACTGGATTTTAGTAGTAGATACTTCTGCTTCCATGCGTGGTGTAGGTGGAACAAAAAATATTTTTGAGCCAGTCAAGAATTCTATTACAGAATTTGTTAATACGGCAAGATTAGGCGATACCGTTACTATCTATACTTTTGACAAAGATGTAACGTTAAATGCAGATGATATCAAGATTACCAGTAATCCAGACAGAGGTAAACTCAAGCAAATAATTAGCTCACTTCAAGCTGAGGGTGTGCGGACTCATACAGGTAAGGCTGTGGAAAAAGCGCTGGAACATTCCGCCCTGTTAAACAAACGTGCTGATGCTCTTGGTCGGACTGTCAGCATAGTATTTCTGACAGATGGATTAGAAGATGTGCGTGGTATTCCTAATCCTATTTCTATTCCTAGTAATACCCAATTTTTACGAGAGCAACAATGCAAACCCTATATATTTTTTGTGTCTTTAGGATTAAAAGAACACGAAAAGCAGCTGAATGACTTTGCGAGTAATCCAGCGCTTTGTGGGAAGGGGCAGGTATTGCGAGATCCGGGAGGAGTTCAACTCAACAAGCTGGCTCAAAATATCCGACCAGTGCTGATTACACCCAAGCTTGATGTAAATTTACCCACTGCCAATTTGCCGCCAGTATTACCGGGAACAACTACTGAACCGCTCAATGTTAATACCATCAGTAATGTCAATGGTAAGGTAAGTTTGCAACTGGAAGACCCTAATCAAAGTGGTATTCGCTTAATTTCACCCGATCGCACCATCGACTTAGCTGCTAATCAAGCAACTGTTATTCCGGTGCGTTTACAGATACCAGCAGAGGCAAAGGGGGGCGCTAGTAAGTTGCGTTTAGTGTTGACGATCGCAGACCAAGCGATCGCACCAATAAAAATTGACCTACCTGTAACCATTCAGTCACAACTGCAAATACAACCTACAAAGATAGATTTTGGCTCAATAGAAGCAGGGAAAACCACTGAAACCCAAACTTTTGTAGTTCGCACCAATATATCTGGAACAGCTAGCTTACAACTGCAAGGCAATTCCAAAGATGTTTCTATGGCAGAACCTTCAGCAGCCATATCCTTACAACCCGGAGAAACTAAAATTCCTGTGCAGTTGCAGGTTACTGATAGCAGTTTTGCAGGCGATCGCACCTTCACCTTAGTCCTAACTCCAAATAACTCAATTGCTAATCCTGTCAGTGCAGAAGTTCATCTGTATATTTTGATGCCCCTATGGCTAAAAATAGTTATTTGGTTGCTCTTAGTGCTGTTGGTGTTGTTAATTGCCCTGATAGTGATTTGTTTAATTCAACGCAAAACTCCCTTGGAATTAGTCGAAGATTTCCGCAACCGTAAACGCTTAGAAGGAGCATTGGTAGTGCTAGAACCAGTGCCACAATCATCGGAAGACGAAGAGATTAGTCTCACTCACCTACAGAAGGGTAGAGTATGCCTGAGTGATTTGATACCAGCCATTGCTGCGACAAATTCTGATGCCGAGTTAGTCACAGTTTGGCGGTTAGGCAAAAAGAATATAGATTTGCGGTGTTTGAAAGGTGTAATTTTTGTCAATACTAAAAATATAAATACAGATGAACTCTTCAACGAGGACATCATCCAGATTGGTAACGTTAAGTTGCAATTTAACTGGATTGAACACCAAAGACCCTCTGAGCCAAGCAGTGGGCAAACAAACTTTTGAATAATATCACAGGAAAGTGAATGTTAAGTCCCACGGTTGTGCGTCCCACGGTTGTTTTTCGTCCTACTGTTGTTATCGGGCTAGGAGGAACGGGTTATGAAGTCGTACTTAAACTTAAAAAGCGATTTATAGATGTTTACGGCTCAGTTCCAGAAGTTATTCGTTTTATTTCTATTGATACTACTGAAAATATCCAAGAACGAGAAAAATCACCTGATGGCACCAAGGTTATCTTAGAACCTAATGAACTTTATGCAATTTCTGTCGCAAATCCACAACTCCTAATACGTGAAGAGCATATCGCTAAATGGTGGCCTAAGGGCATTCCAACGTCCTGCCTGATCAGTGGTGCTGGACAGATTCGGGCCCGGGGACGGCTCGCCTTATTTGCTAAAGTAGCCGATATTAACGCTTTAATTGGTCAAGCAATCAATGCTGTACGCGAAATTCGCACTAGCACAACAATATTTTCAGGAGACTTTCAAGTTTCCAGTCGGGATGGTGTCGAAGTTTTTATTGTTGGTAGTTTGGCAGGTGGGACGGGCAGTGGCACATTCTTAGATACGGCTTTTTTAACACGGCAACATCTCAATAATTTTTTTAATATTACGGGGGTATTTGTTTTACCCAGAGTGTTTGCCAATATTCCCCAAACTCACTTAGTCAAGTCTAATGCTTATGGCGCTCTCAAAGAAATCGAACACTTTTGCGGATTGTCACCATCTAATAGTATTGAGATTGATTATGGCATCAAAAAAATCAAAGCCGATCGCCCTCCCTTTGATGCTGTATTTTTAATTGACGGGGTTAACAAAAATGGAACTGTAGTCGGTCGTCCAGATGATTTGCAAAATTTAGTTGCAGATGGCTTGTACATCCAAATTGGTTCTCAAATTGGTTTAGACGCTGCTAACGTTGCTGATAATATTCGCGCTTATCTGGCAACTGGTGAAAAAGTTCGAGGACGCAATATAAATTATTGTAGTTTTGGCTTTGCTACCCTGACTTTGCCAGTACAGCAATATGAGCGGATGAAATTAGAAGATGCTCAAAGCTTGCTAAAGAATGAGTTGATGGCATCTACCCCAGCAATCGATTTAGAAAGCGACATCGCCCGTTTTTTAGAAGATTGCAAATTAGCAGAAGCGACTACTGTCCTCAATGCGCTGACTGAAAGCGATCGCGGCGGACAGATGAAACCCGAATTTAGAATTGGCGAAATCCGTCAGGATCGCACAGCTTTACCGACAATCAAAGAACTCTACAAACGGCAGTTGGATCAATTTGAACAACGCACTGCTCAAGAATTGGGGTTGAATTTTCATCGCTTACAACAGACTACAACTGCTGCGATCGCAACTTTCTGGGAACGCGGTCTTAATCGTCCCAATGGACTAGCTTATGTTTTGGAATTTTTGAGCAAACTTTCCCAAAAATTAGACGAATTACAGCAAAGTGTGCAGCACAAATCACAAGAGGCGCAATCCAGTTTCAATGCTTTGAAATTAGAAGCTCAGGAAGAAAAAGTTAAAGAAGCCGCAGAAACTTGGTTCCCAAATAAAAACACGATCCAAGCAGCTTGTCAGAGATACAAAGAACGGGCTGACCAAAAGTGGAAAACTTATTTACATTGGAAACGGTGTGATAAAGCGGCTGAACTCTATGGTGTACTACGAGCTAAGGTAGAGCAAATCCAGGAAAAGTGTCAGCGTTTACACAGCAACTTAGATAAAGTTTATCGAGATTTAGAACAGAGTTATCACGAGGTCAGCCGTCAAGGAAGTAACGATAATCCTTTTATTCACACCATTCAGCGGATCAATCTCCAATCGAAACGCCCCAAAGTTGCTGGCGAAGATTTTATCCGTTGGCATCGAGAACAGTCTCAAACTTTAACGAATTGGTCTGAGAAAAAAGCTGAAGATGTCAAGAACGAAATTTTGAAATTTGTCGATGAAGCTTACTATCCGCTCACCAGCATGACTGTTGAGCAGGTTTTAGCAGATAGTAATCCCGAAGATGCGGGACAAGATTTGCAACAACTTGGCAAACTTGCAGTTCCTCTTTGGCAGTATGAAGTATCGGAAATTCCCATTCAACAGCAGCACTTAATCACAGAATTTTATTACTACGGAGTAGAGAGCAACAACACAATTTTTAGCGATCCACCTCTTTCTAATCGCTTGCCTAAAGGAAATAATAATCCTTCTTTCGTTCCAACAGGTGAACCCCATAAGGTCATGCTGTTTCGAGTGGAAGTCGGTGTTCCCTTATTTGCATTCAACGGAATGAGGGAACTGGAGTCAGCTTATCTAGATCCGAATAAAGTCTTCAAGCATTTACATCGCAATTGGACAAACTTAGCTAATTTAATTCCACCGGAAGACGACGGTGGAGCGTTGCGTTGGTTTGCATTAGCCCTGGCACCCGATCCATATAAATTGGTTGTCAATCAGAGTAAAAAATATTTTGTTTCTACAGAGCAAGCTAAAAGATTAGAGGGCGGGGTTTTGCCATTGGGAGGCGATCGCAAGTCAGCATTTAAAGCTTTCAAAAGTAACTTGCCTCTAGTTAAGGAAATTGCTGACAAAGTTGAGCGGATTACCCACGAAGACCAAGACAAAGCCAAATCTACTTTGCAAAACTACATCAATCACCTCAATCAGGTTTTAAAGGGAGGTAAGGTTGATCCGCAGATTCAAGAACAGGTAGAAATGGAAATCCAGGAAATTGAAGCCTACCTGGAAGATTTAGATGTGATTATTTAGCCCTATAGTTTGCACTCTGAGAGTGTCCCCATGCCAAAACCAACTATTTTACTTGCACTCGATCCTCACAGTGCCGCTTTTTGTGCAGCCATTAAACGGCAACTGCAAGAATTTCCAACCGCCGAAAGCTGTTTAATTCAAACTTATACTTTAATGTGGGATGGTCAAGCTTTTGGCTTTAGTGGCGAGTTAGATCAGTTTGCTGACACGAGTTTTGATCTCGCTCAAACTCACAGTAAACAAGCTTATGTCTCCAAAATTCGTACCCAGTTCAGCGAAGCGACAGGCGAACTACAAACTGCACTGATTGAATTATTGAAAACGGCTAATCAATCAAAAGAAGCGATCGCAGCGAAACGCCAAGGAGTGGAAATCAGCAGTACCCATCGAATATATCTCATGCTGTCAGTCAACAATCAATTTGCTAGGGCAGTAGTTTTTGACATAGTACGCTTGATTCGTTGGCTATTTTCTAAGTACTTTACAGATATTCCTTACAGCTTAGAAGCTTTATTGCTACTGCCAGGATTATTTACCCAAGCCACAACTGCTGATTACGGCGCTGCTTACACCCTCCTGAAAGAGTTAGATTACAAAATGACTACTGGAGTTGTGATTGCAGGCGCTCAAAAAGTACCGCCTTTTGATAACTGCTGGTTGATGGACGAGCAAATTGGGGGACTGAGGGATAATTTGCCCAGCTATGCTGATGCTTTGGCAGGTTTTCTCACCGTCGAACCGGAAACTAACGGCTTATTAATTGGCGCACAAAAAGTCCGGGGGAAAATACCTGCATATAGTGCATTTGGTTATGGAGAACTATTTTTTTCAGGAGAAATAACTATTAACCGTTTGAGTGCTGCTTTAGCTGCCGATATTGTGATGGAGCAGTTTTTACCGAAGGCAGAATTCACTCCAGAGGCAATTCGCAAATGCCTGTTAGATGCCAAAGGATTTATCCTTAGTGAAGATTTCAGCAATGCTTTTCTCGGATTAGAACGAGACAACGGCAAACCAGTTTGGCAAGATTTTAATCCGCGCCTTGAGATGCGTGCTGGCCAGGCTCAGGAATATGGGATGGAATTGCAGCGTGCTTATCGGCAATTTGAAAATAAAGAGCTACTTTCCTATAAACGCACACTGGAAAATTGTTGCAAACAATTACAGGCAACACTAACCGCCTTCTTAGATCGCACCATCAATAACTATGCTGATGCTACACCTAGAGGCTTGCATGAAGGAGCTAGGTTATTAAACATATTGACCTTTTTGTATTTGGAACTGCAAACGGATGCCATTGGCGATCAATCCCAAAATCTGGTTACAGAATTGCGTGCGGCTGAAGCATTTCTAGACTCAAGATTGCAGGTAACAATTGATCAAGAAGCCACTCAAAAGTTGCTCAACCAAGTTGTGTCCTTAAAATTGCGGCAGCAACAATTACAAGAGATTTTAGCTGAAAGAAAGTCTGAAGAACAACTGCAAGAGCTACAAACAACTCAGAAACAGTTAGAAACGGCAATTGCTGAGTATCGCCAAGCGTTAAATGCAGAAATCGAACAAGCTCGAAAAATTCGTTTTATGGCGATCGCTCATGCTCGTGAACAAGCCGAAGCTGCGATCGTTTCATCTCAAAATCACTTAACTCTCACTGAAAATCAACTTGAAACAGCCACAGATAAACTAAGTGAACTGCTAGCAGAAGAAAACAAATTTCGCTCTCAGTATCTAGTCATTTATCCTATTTTTCTTGCTACTGCTTTATTAGGCTTGCTGATTCTGACGGGAATTTTCAGTCAATCAGCACTATGGCTGTTATTACAAAATTTTTGGGCTAACTTAGTTAGTTATCTGCTTTGGACTGCGGTAACAATTCTGACTTACTTAGGGATAGTTTGGCTCAAGTACAGCACTAATATTCGCGATCGCATTCAAAAGGCTCAGAAACAAATTAAACGATTAGAAAGCACTGTTAAAGCAACCATCGTAGAATTACGCCGCAACTATAATGAACAATTAAAGTTGGAGTATGATTTATACGCCCAAAATCTCCGCGTCGAGGCATTGAATTCTCTGATTAAAACAGCTAAACAAAGAGCTGAGACTTTACGGCAAACTCTTACTGACTTGTCTGAGATATACAATAATTTGGTTGCTCAACGCGATCAAGCTACGACGAAGTTCTCGGAAATTAGACTCACAGTTCTTACCGATGCGGATATTGATGCTTATTACCAAAATTTCCTTACTACACTAACAACTGAGACATTCACTCAAGAACAAATTAGCCGCTCTCAGTCGTGGAAAATTCCTGCTGAAGCATTTAAAAACCAACTTATCCCCTTTGCTCGCCAGCAGTTCGAGCAATTGAGCAATTTGTCTATTGGGGAAGTGTTAAAACAATCAGATTTAATTGCTGCAAATACTGCCAATTTGCGTTTGAATCAACTTTATAATAACGCTAACTTGTTGCTGCGAATTCAGGATATTGATACTAACTTAAACCCAACTTCTCAACGAGAGATTACCCTTTGGGTGGGAGAAAAAGATAAAGAACAAATGTTTGCGTTTTACAGTCGATTTAGTCGCACTTTAACCGCGTTGGTAGCTGAAGATGAGCAGCGGTTGTCTATTTTGACCCGTTCGTTGGGCTTTCCGGCTTATTTTCTCAGTCAAATTGAGTTTTATCGAGACTGCTATGAACGGACTCAGAACGAACAAATCGAGCCAGACGAAAACATTCCCGATTTAATTCCAGAGGAAATTGGTTCTGGTAGGGAATTAAAACTAGCTTATCAAACGGTGATTTTAGCGATCGCTCTTGGGCTACTAACCCAGAATTCTCAAGGTGATTATCAATTTAACGGTCGATCACTTGGGAAAGATCGAGAACAAATTGCCTTAGCTTTAGCAACTGAGTTCACCTTTCAGGAACTTTATGGAAACTTAGAAGAACGTATCGAAACATTTGAACGTGATTTTATTTACCAGAAATTACAGGAGTTAGGAACATCTGCTTCATATTTAAATCATTACGAAGGTAAGCTTTTAGATCATCTACTCTCAGAGTATAACCCTCTGAATTAGGCATTAAATTGCCTATGGTCTGGTGAGAAATGCAAACCATCCATTTTGCAGAACTTAAATAGGATTTACGCAAAAATTGCCAAAAAGCTTAATTTATCGAACCGCCAAGACGAGGCAGTGCGTTGGGCGGCTCTGCCGACTTGAAGCAACTGCCGTGCCAAGAGCGCCAAGAATTCATAGAGTGTGCGTAAGTCCTATTAAATTTAAAAAATATCCCATCGTCGGGGCGTATTGCAATACGTCCCGACAAATGTACTAACAATGAAAATTTACAGTGCGAAGTGCAAAATGATTTCGTGAGCAGGATTTCAAAGACTCAAATTGAGCCAAAAAAGTTTTTCAGCCTGTGACAAGCTAATTTCAAAGTAGCCGATTATGCACAAAGCAGTTATTAAAGAGATGAAGATAAATCGTTTCATATTTTCCTCGAAATAAGATTTTCTGACATCTAG
Source organism: Nostoc sp. (assembly GCF_036917275.1). Taxonomy (GTDB): domain Bacteria; phylum Cyanobacteriota; class Cyanobacteriia; order Cyanobacteriales; family Nostocaceae; genus Nostoc. The sequence goes on along the minus strand of NZ_JBALDF010000055.1, from coordinate 179,382 downwards.
TTGTTCAGGGTTATTTGACAAAACTGAGTGCAAATGTATTCTGCACTTTCATCTAGTTCCAGGGATGAGCTAGCAAAGCCTGGGAAGTAATGCCTAAGCCAATTAGGGTGATACATAAGGCGCTTGCGACTGGTAACATTTTAATCTTGGGTATCTGGAATGGTAAATCCTCAAACCGATCCTTGGCGTAGACCAGCATTAACCCGATTCCAGTTAATACTGCTGCTAGACCTAAGCTAAAGGCAGATACCAGCGCTAATCCAAAGCCAATTCGTCCCATTGCGATCGCACTTAGCAACACTACTAAGGCTGAAGGACAAGGTAACAAGCCGCCCGATATTCCCAGCGCTAGGAGGCTAGACCAGTTCATAGAACTTAGATCACCATCAGGCGGTAAATGCGAATGCTCATGGTGTACATGGTGATGGTGATGATGCAAGTCGTGGCTGTGTTCATGACTATGTAGATGGTCATGTGAATGAGAAACCTGAGTCCCTTGCAATCGACTGATAAACAAATTCAGACCAATTACAGTTACCAGTACCCCAGAGAGGACGCTTAACCAAGGGTACAATTGCTCAGTCAAAATAAACTGGGATGTGCCAAGAGTGACCAGCCCTAGAGCAAATATGCCAGCCGTATGGGTAATCGTTACAATCAGCCCCAGGAATAGGGCATGTTGGGCATTACTACGGGAACCCACCAAATAAGCACCGACTATCGTTTTCCCATGACCAGGGGATAGAGCGTGCAAACCACCCCATAAAAAGGCGATCGCTATAGCTATTAGAATAGTCAAGAAATTATGATTTTCCTGGGTAATTAGGCTGGTGAAGAGATCGTTGCTTCTTCCTGTCAAAGCATTATCTAAGCGGCTGGATGACTTAACAGACGGCGGAGGCGCTTGTTCACTCGATGTCAAAGACGGATTGAGTTTAAAGTCAATTCGACGTTGGTCGAGAGGACTGCTGAGTAACTCAGTAGGGTAATCTCTCAGGCGGTTGGTAATACTCAAAGAGGTGAAATCACCTTGAATGGGAACGCCATTTGCAGCCACAGTAATCTCACGCCAGCCTAAGCGCTGTGGATAAAACTGATCTTCAAACTCGATTAACTGATTCGCGCCTACTAACTCCGTTGTACTCTGAAAATTACAACTCAGCCGCAGTGTAGATAATCCTCCGACACCTGGAGGAAATTCGACTGTTGATTTTATCAAAGATAGTGCTAAAGGCTGTTTGTCGATCAACAGTTCCAGATGTGAATTGACTTCCTGGCATTTTTGGTCAGGGTATTGAACCGTCTCTAGAGGTTCAGCTTTGCGGTTGTGATTGGTATCTAACTGATTAATTTCTTGAAAAGCAGGAATTTCTGCCATGTCTAAAACATAATCAATCCCTACACCATTGGTTGCTACCTGCACTCCTGCGTAGTGATTGATGGTGAAATTGCCTAATGGATGGGCATTTGCCGGGAGTATCCAAAAAAAACATATTCCGATAATTGCAGTACTCCAAGCCAAGCAATACAGCAGCTTTTTCATAAATAACTCCCTATAGCGTTAGGAGTGGGAGAGGTTATTTTGAGAGACAGAACGCGTTAAGTTTGCCAAGACTTGATGAGCTTGATCAGCATACTTGTGATGAAATTGAGGATTGAGGTTAACAGCTTGAGTTAGTCGCTTTATTGCTTCTTCACGATTACCTAAGTGAAACGCAATCATGCCAGCATGGAATTGCAGCAAGGCATCCTCTGTCCCGAAGCGAGTTGCCCGTTGGGCTGCCCTTTGGGCTTCTTGCCATTGCCCATTAGCCGCAGCTGCCCAAGCTAAAGTATCCTCTGCATATACATCGTCTCGGACTGCTACTTCACTACGGGCAATCTCTAGTGCCTCTGTTAAATGAATTCCATGTTCGGTGTAGTAAACTGCCAAAGCGCGATCGTAGATTCCTTTAACCTTGCTCAGGTAAGCCACTACCCCGATTAAATCTTCAGTTTCAGTTGCGCCTTTTTGGTCGAGAAGAGCTAGTTGAGCATCAGCCTTATACCCCAACGTTTCCACCTGTGGCATCAGTTCTATACCCTGGTTTGCTGCATTCAGAGCATCTTGCCAGCGATGCTGGGCCGCTAAGAGGCGGGCTAATCCTGTAAACGCAGCTATATGCCGTGGGAAGAGGTCAAGAGCTTCCCGATATCGCTGCTCAGACAACGCTAAATCCCCGGCTGCAAAAGCAAGATCCCCAGTCCGCACATGAAACCAAGCACGAGTTTCTGCGCTCATCGTGTAGAAAGAGTCCATCTTTTGCATAGCCTCATCTAGCAGTTGCCGTGCCGAGGCTAGATTGCCAGTTAACTCTAAGTAACGGGCGACAACTGCGTTATGACTATTCGATTCTTTCTGTACAAGGTTCTGCAATAGTTGATGAGTTGCTTCATAGTCGCCCAACTCCATCAGAATCGATGCCCTCAGTGAGACAATATTGGGATTATCAACAGATGAATTATTTAACACATCTAAAGCTGACCGAAACTGGTGTTGAGACAGTAAAGCTGATGCTAAGAGCATGGAAGAAACATGATTATGGCGCGGCTGTAGTGCCAGGGATCTACGGGCTGCTTGTTCTGCTCGTAACACATCTTCCACATCTGCCATTTCTCGAAAGCGCCTCAAATATTGATCAGCCAACAGACGTAAAAATATTGAGGAATTGGGAGATTGGGCAACTTTCTCCTCATAGACGCTGATAATATGCGATCGCTGTAAATAATCGGGGAAGACTAAATCTGACTGCTGAACTGGTAATATCTGCCTGGAATTAACAGTCAGCAGTTGCACAAGAGAGGAGTATGTGCCTAACTTACCATTGGTGTAGCCTAAACTTAGCGCTTGTGTATCAGAGGGTCTTAGTAAAACCAGTAGGCTAGTTAGCGCTAACACCCATAGTATTCGTAGATGCATAAACCTTACAAAGGATTACCTAAATAAGGGAAGGTAGGAAGAAAGTTGGCATCATTAGGCCCAACATTATCGCTAGTCAGCCCCGGAATTTCGCCTGTAGTAATCCCTGTAACTGCATTACCAAAGACAACAGATGCTGTGACATCGATTACGTCATCTTTTGGTCTTCTACCACCAAAATTGTTGCCTAACTGAGTCCCAAAATAACTACCACTAGGTTTGGAAAGGTCAGCTTGGATAACATCAGGAATCGCCACTGAGATCACTGCATCAGCTATGCCTTGAGGTCTACCAATCGCATTCACAAAGGCTCGAATGAATTGGGATTGATTGCTAGCGTCTTGGGTTGGTGTCTGAATATTACTATTATTATGAGCTTGAAAGTCCATAAAAAGTTCATTCAGGGCTGGAACTGCTAACCGCTCAATCTGAGCAAAATTCTGATTTCTGAATCTAGGAGTTTCAACACTAGTTGTTATCCAAACACCAATCTTGCCATTACCAAGCTCTTGCCTGGGTAGCTCGACAATAATTGAGTGGACATTGAATGGGGCTAAGGTGTCTTGTGCTTGTCCAGGTGGTCTAAAGGAAAGAACTTGGAAGGGAGGACTGGGATTAGGCTGAAGGCTATAGTTCCGATCGGGGATGATTTTGAAGAACTGTTCCAAATCGAAAAAGAACGGGTCTTTGCGTGTGCCAACAAAGAACTTCGTGGGGTTAATGCCGTTAAAGGAGAATATTTGGTTGAGTTGCCCTGTCCTACTTACTGGAAGCAAAGTTGACCTTGTTCCTACTTGGATTGGAGAAGTTGGGCGGCTGACTGTGACAGTTTGGTTTGAACCTGTGCCATTTATTTTGAATTGAAGTACGATATCTTCAACATTGTCACCAGTGTTATCAATATTGAACTGATAAAGAACATTTGGATCGAATGGTCTCATTTCACCAGAAACAATCAGAGGGTCGAAATCCATTACAAGGACAACATTATTGGGGTCTGTGGGACTTTCAAACACAAACAAATCTGTCAGATCCGCAGCAGTAAGTTGAGTGGCAAGAAAGGTTGTGTCCTGGTGGTCTGAAGCCAAAGCTTTAGGGGTTGCATAGATTAGGACTACGAGCGAAATAGCAACAATTGCCACTAAGCTACGAAAAAAACGAGTAGCTTTAGTCCAATATAGCGATCGCTTGATCGGAAAAAATGCCATATTTTGCACTAGTTTCTCTATCCGTGCCCAGCCTTTAATTGGTATAAAAGAGGTGATACTCCGAGCATTTATTTTCATAATTGCCCTCCTTGAGGTGTTTTGTATTTTCTATTGTATGTATATATTTACGTGAAAATAGCAAGTTGATAGCAAGTTGATTCATATTTCAAAAAAGACTGCGGTTATTACCGAAGTGCCTCACAGCTTATTGGCTTCTAATAGTACAGCGCGGCGGAAATAAACAATCCATTTCAAATCACCGAAACGTTTACGCTGTCTTTCTTTTGACTTTTGGCTTCTGCTTTGCGGTACTAGTCACTTAACAGACCAAAACTTGTTCACTTTTCTAGTTTAAAGTTTTAATACTTATACAATATTTGTACTACGTAAATTTAGATATTTCAGTTATATTCTTCTACCAGTCGCTACTTAGTAAGTCCGCATAGTAATTTTCTATTACATATAAGTATGTAATTGCGAATGAGACGTACTCCTACCGACAAGCAAGCTACACCTTGGTCTCTAAGAGTTGCGATCGCAATGATTTCAGATAATTTATATTTTGTTGCATAGTTAGGTTTATTCGTGCCTATCTACTTCCAGTCTCATTTCTTGATGTTTTTCTTATATGTTTTGAAGCAGGAGCCATTGACAGAGCGCTTCAGTGTTTCTCTTTTTGTTTGACAATGCTGGCAAAGCCCTTCTCTGGAAAAATTTACAGACTTAATTTAAGAGTCGAACCATCTGCCCATAGTTTTGTATTCCCAGACAAGTAGCTAAAAAATAAATCCAAAGATAGATTGACAACACATTTGTTCGCCGGAAGTCTCCTCCCTTCATAGCAAACTGGTTATAATTATTTTCCATCTCACTCAGAAATTAAATTCTCATCTAGACAGTATTTATATGGGACATATTCGTTCTAAATCTGACCTACCGACAAAAATCTGTCCGGTATGTCAACGTCCTTTCACATGGCGTAAAAAGTGGCAAGATTGCTGGGACGATGTGAAATACTGCTCAGAACGTTGTCGTCGTCGCCGTTCTCAATCTCAAAATGAAACTAACCGCAACACAAACGCAAATAGCGCAAGGGATTAATGGAGTCACAGGTGCAACCTAAATTAATTATTCATGGCGGGGCTGGTAGTTCTCTCCACGGTAAAGAAGGATTGGAGGCGGTGCGCCGATCGCTCCATACAGTAATAGAATTCGTCTATTCTCTGCTATTGTCAGGAGCAACTGCCTCTGAGGCGGTGGTGCAGGGTTGCCAAATGCTCGAAGATAACCCCCGCTTTAATGCTGGCACTGGTTCAGTACTGCAATCTGATGGGCAAATCCGCATGAGTGCTTCGCTGATGGATGGGGCATCAGGGCGGTTTAGTGGTGTGATTAATATCTCGCGAGTGAAAAATCCGATTGAGTTGGCACAATTTTTACAAAACTCCCCAGACCGAGTGCTATCAGATTTCGGATCGGCTGAGTTGGCGCGGGAAATGCAACTTCCCAGCTATAACGCTTTAACTGATTTGCGGTTACAAGAGTGGATACGAGAGCGCCAGGATAATTTTAAAAGCACAATGGCTAACGTGGTAGCAGAACCAGAAATCTTAGAAACCAGCAATGCTGGACGCGGTACCATTGGCGTGGTAGCTTTAGATGCTTATGGTAGGCTAGCTGCTGGCACTTCTACAGGTGGTAAAGGCTTTGAGCGGATTGGCAGGGTAAGTGATTCTGCGATGCCAGCAGGAAATTATGCTACTAGTAATGCTGGTGTTAGCTGTACTGGCATTGGCGAAGATATCATCGATGAGTGTTTAGCCCCACGCATTGTAGTGCGTGTCACTGATGGTATGTCCCTGAAAGAGGCCATGCAGCGATCCTTTGGGGAAGCCCACCAGAACAAGCGGGATTTGGGAGCGATCGCTTTAGATGTTAGTGGAGCGATCGCTTGGGGGAAAACCTGCGAAATCTTACTCGCCGCCTACCACGACGGCGAAAAAATTGGCGATACTTTGGAATGGACTGACAACGAACTGATCGGCTATTGCTGAATCAGTTTTAGTGCTTCGGCTAAAGTTTCTTGCCAGTCAACCATTGCGGCTAATTCTTGGGCTTTATAACGCCCTTTCCTGCGGAACACTGCGCGAACAAAGGCTTCTAGCGCCGCTCTTTTCAGTGCCACTTGATATCCTTGTTGCAGAATATCGATTAATTCTGCTTGATTCAAGTAAAAACCACTGGATTTGCGGCACTTATTTATTTTATTGATTTCACGCACCCTAATTTCTATAAAAAACTACTATTTTTCTATTGATTTATCGTAGTATAAACTTCATTATCTAAAAAAAGCTTTTATTGAGGGTTACAAGCCGTTGAAGGATATTTATGAGCAATCAGTAGTGCATTGCAGTTCATTACGAGTAACAACGAGGAAATCCATTAACATGACTGAGAAACTTGCACAAACGCAATATCCTGTTCATGACTTCATCCGTAGTCGTTGGAGTCCCAGAGCCTTAAACTCTTTCTGAGGGACTACGAGAACAGGAACTCTCACCCCGTGTCCACAAACCTTTAAAGGAATTTGTCTTTAGGGGAGCAAATTCTAAAAAGTTTTGCGCTTCATAAAGCATTCGTCCCCAAGTTAGTACATCAGGGGGAAAACCTAGACCAAAAAAGCTAAGAGTTGATTCGGTAACGATCGCAGTACTTACTGAAAGAGTAGCAGCAACTAGTACCGGACTAATCACGTTAGGTAAAATATGAATCCAAATTAATCGACTAGGAGAAGCACCAAGGGCACGAGCTGCTGTAACAAATTCCAATTCTCGCACTGTTAAAAAACTAGCTCGGACTAATCTGGCTACAGACATCCAGTTGAGTCCGCCAATCATCAGTACTATCAACACAAATATACCTAGTTCTGGGCCAGCGATCGCTTTGATTGCGTCCCGAAACAAAAATATCACCAATAATAAAAATGGCAGCCGTGGTAAAGCTAAACACAAATCTGTCAAACCCATCAAAGCAATATCCAGCCAGCCACCATAAAAACCAGAAAGTGCGCCGATGAGTGTACCGAGAGTTATGGCTACTGACATCGAAAAAATTCCAACTGCGATCGATATTCGTCCGCCGTGCAACACTCTTGCTAATATTTTCCCGAACTTCGGCTGTGATAGAGGGATTGAGTGCAAATTCTCCCATTGAATCACCAGGTGCCAATACCAGAATAGTAAATATGACAACACTGATGGCAATTAACGTGGGAATAGCAATTAGTAGACGATTAATTAAGTATTTATTCATTAGCCATCACAAAATCTGCCTTCCTCTTGTAAACGAGAAGGTAACTGATTTAATACAGGTTTATTTTTCAGTTTAGTAGATCAGAAACTTGCAAGATAGCATCACGGATACAAAAAGGTTTATCTTTAAAAACAACGGTAAACTAGTGGGATTTAAACAAAAAACAAGTTTAAATCCAGCTACTGGTGTTATTGTGTTGAGATTTTGGCTTCACTACTAATCTAGTTAGATTAGACATCTTACAAAAATCCTGGTTTATTGTCTAAAACCACAGATCAACTGCGATTAATACCGATAAATTATTTGTGTTGATCTGTGGTTTCATTTTCAACACTTTTTCTTTGCCAAGCTGGTTTCACCACCTGACGACTACGGGCAATTACCAAAGAATTATTAGGCACATCTTCTGTAATAGTGGAACCAGCAGCCACGTAGACATCATCTCCCAAGGTGAGCGGAGCCACTAAAACGCTATTGGAACCCGTTTTTGTCCGATCGCCTATTTTGGTACGATGTTTCTTCACACCGTCATAATTGGCAGTAATTGTACCGGCACCAATATTCACTTGATTGCCGACAACGCTATCACCTATATACGACAAATGTGCTGCATTGGTGCGATCGCCCAATTGCGTATTTTTCAATTCCACAAAATTCCCCACCCGGCAACCAGTACCCACTTGTACCTGACCGCGCAAATGAGCATAGGGGCCAATTCGGCTTCCTGCCTGCACGGTGCTATCTGTTACTACTGAATACTGCACCGTGACATTTTCAGCTAAGTGACTATTTTCGATTAAACTTCCTGGTCCAATGTGACTTCCTGTTTGAATCACCGTATTTCCCCGCAGGTGAGTTTGGGGTTCAATAATTACATCTACCTGTAATTCTACTGTTTCATCAATGGTGATGCTTGTGGGATCGATGAGGGTGACACCCGCCAGCATCCATTTTTCCTTGACTCGTTTTTGCAAAATTTCAGATGCTGTTGCTAGTTGGAGGCGATCATTAATGCCGAGAATTTCTTGGTAATCTTCTACATCCACTGCCATCACTTGTCCCACTTGAGTCACAGCATCAGTGAGATAGTATTCTTTTTGGGCATTGTTTGTCTGTAGATGGGGCAGTACCTTTGCCAAATCTGGCCAGCAGAAGCAGTAAACTCCAGCGTTAATCCGGTGATTTTGTCTTTGAGCAGCAGTACAATCCTTGTGTTCAACCATTTGCTGCACAATATTTTCATCGTTACAAAAAACGCGCCCGTAGCCTGTGGGGTCGGGTAGGTGCGAGGTGAGAATAGTCGCGGCGTTTTGATTTCGGGCGTGAGTTTGTAACATCTGCTTGAGGGTTTCGCTGCGTATCAACGGTAAATCGCCGTTAAGTATCAGCAAATCCCCAGTGTAGTCTTTCAAGTGAGGAAGTAATTGCTGGATGGCATGACCTGTTCCCAGTTGTACAGTCTGTTGGACAAACTCCAAGCTCTTAATTGAATGCATGGCGGCTTGCACTTCCTCGGACTGATACCCCACAATCACGATTCGCCGTGAGGGCGAAAGTGGTTCTACACTTTCGAGAACTCTCTCAACTAGCGATCGCCCACCCAAAGAATGTAAAACCTTGGGTAAGCGTGATTTCATCCGTGTGCCCCGTCCCGCCGCTAGAATTGCTACAACTACCATAATTAGCTATCAGCTATCAGTGAAATTATGATTAATCCTGTTGGTACTTTAAAATGTAGCCTCAAATCATACCAGCAAATCATAGAAGAGTGAAATATAAAAGGAGTCAGGAGAACTACTTTTGTAAAAGACGGAGATTATAATACCAATTTGCGCTTATTACATACAGCAGCTACAAATCATGATCCCCTACTCCCTACTCCCTACTCTTTTACATGACCAGACCAAATAAACTCGGCAAACTGCTGCATTAGTTTGGGATTACGCCAACCGGAATCAGCTTCTTCTTGCATCACTGAAAGTGCTTCTGCTGAAGTAAAAGCTCTTTTGTAAGGTCGTTCGCTAGTCAAAGCATCGTAAATATCAATTAACTGAAATACTTGCGCCAGGTAGGGAATATCATCTCCCTTGAGTCCATCAGAGTAGCCTGAGCCATCCCAGCGTTCGTGGTGATGACGAATAATCGGAATTACACCCCGCATACTGCGTAGTGGCTGGCAGATTTTTTCCCCAATCAAAACGTGCTGCTGCATGATCTGCCAATCTTCGGGGGTGAGTTTGCCTTTTTTCAGCAGCACTGCATCGGGAATACCCACCTTGCCGATATCGTGGAGATAACCAGCCCACATCAAATCTCGAATTTGGTAGCGTGAGAGATTGAGGTATTCACCAAAAACTTGTCCCAGTTTTACCAAGCGTTGACAATGGTCGCCCGTATTGGGATCGCGACTTTCAATCGACATGGCAATGGAAAATAGTACTTGTTCGGCATGGTCTAAATCTTCGTTCATACGCTTCTGCCGTACCAAAGACTTTACACGCGCCGCCAGTTCCACACGATCAAAGGGTTTGGTGAGAAAATCATCTGCCCCAACTTCAATTCCCCGAATGCGCGATCGCCTGTCATTTAACGCTGTAATAAAAATCACTGGAATTAGCCTGGTCTGCTCATCCTGTTTGAGCAATTGGCACACTTCAAATCCATCCATTCCTGGCATCATCACATCCAGCAAAATCAAATCTGGTTGTTTTTGAGTTACCAATCCTACAACAATGTAACCACTGTCTGCCTCAATTACTTCGTATCCTTCCATCCCCAAAAGGGCAACAGCAGTCATCCGACTGGCGGCATGATCGTCAACTACTAAAACCTTCGGCGGATCTAAATCAAACCCACTCACTTTAGAACCTTTGGCTTGTAATGTTCTAGAGACCAATGAATCATCATCACAATTAACATCAACTTTCATCCAAGAAGACACTGCTCCGCTATCTTCAAGCATAAGGTCTTCTTGAGATAAGCCTAAAGAATAAGCCTCCAGATTATTTGGCGATCCTACGGCATGATTTGAACCGATACTCTTCACTCTGCTAATGGGGTTTGAGCCACTAACAATTTGTTCTGTAAAGCCTGTATGGTTGGGTTTCCATTGAATCACAAAGGCACTCCAGTTTTTTGCACAAGTTAACAGTGTCACATTTCAAAAACAAATTTAATATTCAACTGGATCTGAGCCAGAGGTTCCATAGAGATTATGGATTATATCAAGCTACCTATCTGAGTTTTTCGCAGTATGTATCTTTTATGTTACGAACAAGGGGTATCTTGTTGTCAAATTTTTTGTTTTGCTTGTAATTCCAGTATTATAAATTCGCACAAATCTTAAATCAGGTTTTTTACGGAGATTTTTTAACATGGTAACGCCAGAAAGCACTGTAATTACTCGCTTTATATCAAGATATCGGGTTTTGAGTTGAAAGCCTTGATGGTAACATTAAGTATATATGTTTTTAGTTACTCACTTTTAGCAACACTAAAATACTCTTAAGCAGTATGTAAAATTAGATACTATCACAAATTTAATTTATTTGGCTCGTAAAAACTCGTTGCGTGAGTATCTGGAAGAGTAGGTTCCACAAACTTGAAAAAACTCTCCTGCCTAGCTCCATAATGGCTGTGAAAGGATTCACCAAGCTTTTGAGAGACAAAGGTGAAAGAACCATCTGCTGTTAACTTGGGTGTAAAATTCTCTAAGTCTGACATCTTATAAAAAAACTGAATAATGACCAATGCCCCATGCCCTATGCCCAATCCTCAATTTGTTGTTTCACCAGTTTGGCTGTTTGAACATCTAGAAGATCCGCAAGTCGTTATTGTGGATTGTCGCTTTTCTCTAGCTGATCCACAATTAGGACAACAACAATACCAGACAAGTCATATAGAAGGGTCATATTACGTAGATTTGAATCAGGATCTTTCCAGTCCAGTGGGTAAGCATGGCGGGAGACATCCTTTACCTAACCCCAATGATATAGCTAACAAATTTGCTGCGATTGGGATAAATTACCAAAAAAGTTTAGTTGTAGCTTATGATGATTCGCGCTTTGCCTTTGCGGCTCGTCTATGGTGGCTATTGCGCTATCTCGGACATGAGCAAGTCGTGGTACTGGATGGGGGCTTTGCTGGATGGCAAAAAGCTGGATATCCTGTTACAAATGTTGTTCCTCACACCCAGATGGGTACGTTTGTAGCTCAAGTACAAACAGAAAAGGTGGTAGATATTACAGTGGTGAAAAACCGCAAAGACAGCCACGAGGTAGTATTGGTAGATTCAAGAGAAAGCGATCGCTACCGAGGAGAAAAAGAGTCAATTGATAAAATTGCTGGACATATCCCTGGTGCAGTTAACTATCCCTGGCACGAAGTTACAGACTCTTGCAGCTACGTAATTCCTCAACCAGAACAACGCCGTCGGTGGGAAAAGCTAGCAACAGCCGAAGAAATCTTAGTGTATTGCGGTTCTGGTGTTACTGCTTGTGTGAATTTACTTTCTTTAGAACTAGCTGGCATTAATAAGGGTAAACTTTATGCTGGTAGCTGGAGTGATTGGATTTCTTATTTATAATTAGGAGTTACGAGTGAGAAGTTTAAAAAGCAACTAGAAGTCGCTACTACACTACATAGTCCACCTGCGTAGATTAAGAAAAAATCAAAGGTTTTTATACTTTTGTAAGTGGGTTTTGTATGTATAGCCAAGCCAGCGCACTGGCTCCCCATGAGCAACTGGCGTGCGACTAGAAGTTGCCAGGGTTAATATGAATTGAGACTTGACAAACATCCTCTTAGACTGAAGAAAAAATCTAAACTCCTAATTTCTACCTCCTGTACAGACGCGATTAATCGCGTCTCTGATCAAAATCGACCTAATTGCAAATTGTAATTAATACTGAAGAACCAGCCATCAAAATCAATATTTTCGGCGGTTGAACTACCTAAACTAACTCCAGCTTCTACATTCATATTAGTGGTATTAGATATTCGATAATTTAAGTGCCCGAATAGCCGATGAAATTGGTCTTCTCGATCGCGCTGTGTAAAGTCCGAGAAGCTCGCTTGGTAGTCAATACCAACCTGGAGAGGCTTTTGCAAGTAGTAGTTCAGAGAAATCCAAAAAGAATTGATTATCCGATCACGACTTAGGGGATCAGCAAAATTTACACTCAACTCGTAGAAGCTATCTAGCGTTAATTTTGGAGTTAAGGGATCTCGCCGTCCCAAAGACAGTAGCAGGGAATTCTCATTTAAAAAGCGATCGCCTGCTTTGAAGCTATCAAGGCTATGGCTGTTATTGGCATAAAATAACTGTTGATTGCTGTAACTGACTTCTCCGTACATTCGCCGTGAGAACTGCTGGTAAATACTGAGATTAAATCTCACCTGGTTGTAATTGTATTCTGACTGATTGATATAACGAATAAGATTGCCATCAATTGAGCCGTTTAAATAAGTCTTAGATCCTAAAGAGAAATATGCAGAGGCTAGCGTCAGTCCAGAAATAATTAAACCATCTTCTATGGGACTATCATTTGAGGAAAAAATATTGCTTGTCTGGAAATAATCTACACGGCCTTGTAGATAGCCTATGGGTTTAAACTTAGGTACGGATTGTTGTGTCCGTGGGAGTGGCTGTTGTTCTAGAGGTCGTAATCGCACCCACAACCCCAATTCGCGATCGCTCTCAGACTCAGGTGGCTGTTTTGGCGATCGCAGCAGCTGTATTAGCCTTTGTAGCCTTTGGGACTGATTTATTTGAGGTGCATTCAACAGTTGCTCTTTTGAGTCTAGAGGAGATGTAGGTAAAACACTTGGCTGTGATTCTAACTGGGGCGGGTCATTTTGCTTTTGAGTATCTCCAGGTTGTTCGGTTGCAGCTGGGGTTTGAGTAGTAGCTGGTGTTTGCTGTTGTGCCAGATTTAACGGCATCTGGGAGTCTAAACTTTGCGACTGACTGGACTGTTTGCACAAAAAGTTAATTACCTCTTGCTCTAACTTCTGACATAGCTGATAAGTTACCTGTGTGTTTGCTAAATTTTTAGAACGCCAAATATCTGTATTTGCAGATTCTGCCGCATCTACTCTAATGCAACACCAGCTTCCACCACTGGAAGCTAACAAAATACAAAAAAACAAATTCTTCCAGTTATTGAGTCGCATCTGGTTAGATCGCGTTGATCGCGTTTGGCGAATGTAGACCTATAAGCTGTATCGGAAGTTCCGACTCAGAAGATACAGCTATTAAGCGCATCTCTTTTCGTTTCGTAGGTATATACTGAAACTACAAACTGAAATTGCTGCTTTTCGGATTTTCTCCTAGATTTTTTTGCAAAACTGAGATGCTCTAATCCAATTTCTGCTCAACTTTAGTGAAATATAGTCAGTGAGTCATTTCACAACATATCCCTAACAACTCCTTTTCCCACATAACTGATGATCCTGTGGCTAATCTGATTAGAAAGGATTATCTGTAAAGTACTCCTGATTTAATTATTGATATCAAATAATAACTTTGAAATCTGCTACAGATTTTATTGCATAAAATGTCATGTTCAAAAAAAAACTTAAATAAACTCAATACATAATTTATTTGCTATCGATTTGATGTATGTATTAAATGTAGGCTAAAATGCAAATGAATTTAACTAGGAAAACTTAGAACAATTAGCAGAAGCTTAGAAGATGTTTTAAAAGTATTTTTGGTAACATCAACCTCTCCCAACCCTTATCTCCTAGCCCTCATTTCCTCATCAGTAAGGGGGGCTTAAAAGTTCTCTCCTTATGAGGGAGAAGAATGGAAGTGGCGTTTGTAGTATGCTTTGTAACTTTTTAAACATCTTCTTAAACCTTTAACTTTTTTGTTATTAGTTGAAGTTCATAAATTATAAAATTATGATTCATAAATTGTTTCCATTGTTAGTGATTGGTTTATGGGGAGTTATAGTACTGCCTTTGCAAAATCGGGTAAGTGCCATAACTCCTCTAACGCGAGCGGAGATTCAGAACCTCCGCAACTTGGTACTACTGATACCCAAAGATCAACTGAAGAAGCGTCCTGCACGCAAATTAGATGCAATGACTCCTGGTGATGGGTTGTCAACTGGTCGAGCTTCCCTAGCAGACTTGCGCTTTAACGACGGTTCTTTGGCACGAGTTGGCGAACAGGCTATATTTCAATTTTTACCAAAGACTCGCAGCTTTAGACTGTCAAACGGGACTGCGTTGCTGCTTATCCCACCTGGTAGGGGGCAAACACGTATACAAACGCCAAGTGCAGCAGCAGCAATTCGTGGTTCAGCATTATTTGTACGCTACGACAAACAAACAGATACCACGATTGTGGGTGCGCTGACAAATAGCGGCATTGAAGTTTCTAATCAGGAAGCTTCTCAAACTCAAGTGCTGCAAGCAGGACAGATGATGGTTATAGTTAAAGGCGAATTTCAGGGCTTATACGATTTTGATCTCAGAAATTTTTATCAAACGAGCGATCTGGTTCGGGGGCTTAATTTGACTAGGCAAAATCCTACGCCTACGGCCGATCAGGCGATCGCTAGCGTTCAAGCTGAAACTGCTGCGGCTTTAAAAGCACAGTCACCCATTACAGGTGAGGGAGTAGTTGAAAACCCATCTTTTATAGAGCTAACTACTAGTCCTTCAACTTCTTCCACCAACGATTCCCCAATAAAGTCCATTGGAGATGATTCCCCATCTAATTCCTTTGAGGACATAAGACAAGTTCTGTCAAATACTGAGCAATATATTGAAAAAAAGAATCCTATCAGGACAGTAAATCCGCCAGTAAATCTACCAGTAAATCCGCCAGTAAGTCTACCAGTAAATCCGCCAGTAAATCTACCAGTAAATCCGCCAGTAAGTCTACCAGTAAATCCGCCAGTCGAGCCTCCAGTCCAACCTCCAGTGAATCCGCCAGTAGAGCCTCCAGTCCAACCTCCAGTGAATCCGCCAGTCGAGCCTCCAGTAAATCCGCCAGTCCAACCTCCAGTGAATCCGCCAGTCGAGCCTCCAGTAAATCCGCCAGTCCAACCTCCAGTGAATCCTCCGGTCCAACCTCCAGTGAATCCTCCGGTCCAACCTCCAGTGAATCCTCCAGTCCAACCTCCAGTGAATCCTCCAGTCCAACCTCCAGTAAATCCGCCAGTAAAACCTCCAGAAACTACTTGAAACTACACGCGTAGCGGCTTGGCGTAGGCTACCGCTCCAAGCGTAGAAGACACAAGGAGAAAAAGAAATGTTTAAGATTTTAGTATTGATTTATACTTAAAACTGCTGAAAGAACTATAACAACTGTTAACTACTACCTCTACAGCAACCAAAGCAAAAAGTGATATTCCCTACGACTAGAGAGCATCTGCTAACGCTAGATTAAATCAAGGACAGGACTTACACAGGGTTCACGGGATATCCTTATATAGATATATTTCAATCAGATTCTGTGTGTAAGTTCCCAGGAACTAACTTGTTGCTAAAGAGAACATAAATTTATGACTTTTGATTACGACCTATTTGTAATTGGTGCGGGTTCTGGAGGTTTGGCGGCTTCCAAACGGGCGGCTAGCTACGGGGCAAAAGTGGCGATCGCTGAAGATGATTTAGTTGGTGGGACTTGTGTAATTCGTGGTTGCGTTCCCAAAAAACTCATGGTCTATGGTTCTCACTTCCCCGCACTATTCAGCGACGCCGCAGGCTATGGCTGGAAAGTCGGTAATGCTGAGTTGGACTGGGAACATTTCATTACATCTATAGATAAGGAAGTTCGACGACTGTCGCAACTACATATAAACTTTTTAGAAAAAGCGGGAGTGGAACTAATTCCTAGTCGCGCCACGTTGGTAGACCCCCACACTGTAGAAGTTGATGGACGCAAAGTTACAGCCGACAAAATTTTAATTGCTGTTGGTGGGCGTCCTGTCAAGCCAGATTTAGCAGGGATGGAATACGGCATTACCTCTAACGAAATCTTTCATCTCAAAGAACAACCGAAACACATCGTTATTATTGGTGCTGGTTATATCGGCACGGAATTTGCCTGTATTATGCGAGGTTTGGGTTCTGAGGTGACACAAATTACCAGAGGTGAAAAGATTTTGAACGGGTTTGATGAGGATGTCCGCATAGAAATCGAAGAGGGGATGACAAACCACGGAATTCGACTGATTAAGAATAATGTGATAAAAACAATTGAAGGTGTGCCAGAAGGGTTAAAACTGACTTTATCAGGGGATGATCAACAACCACTAATTGCCGATGTCTTTTTAGTAGCGACCGGTCGGACTCCTAATGTAGATGGACTAGGTTTAAAAAACGCTGGGGTTGATGTTGTCGCTAGTTCTATCGAAGGGCCTGGATACCCAACCACAAGTGCGATCGCAGTCAATGAATATAGTCAAACTAGTCAAGCGAATATATTTGCCGTTGGCGATGTCACCGACCGAATTAATTTAACTCCAGTGGCCATTGGCGAAGGTCGCGCCTTTGCAGATAGCGAATTTGGGAATAACCGCCGCCAATTAAGTCACCAAACTGTACCCACAGCAATATTTTCTAACCCAGAAGCCGCTACAGTCGGCTGGACAGAAGCCGAAGCACGGGAAAAACTCGGTGATGCTGTAACAATTTATCGCACTCGCTTCCGCCCTATGTACCATAGTTTAACTGGTAAACAAGAGAAGATAATGATGAAGTTGGTGGTTGATAGCAACACTGACAAAGTGCTAGGCGCTCACATGGTGGGTGAAAATGCCGCTGAAATCATTCAAGGTGTGGCGATCGCTGTGAAGATGGGCGCAACTAAAAAAGACTTTGACGCCACTGTTGGTATCCATCCCTCCGCAGCGGAAGAATTTGTCACAATGCGTTAATAAAAGTTAGGAGTTATGAGTTATGAGTTGAAGCAAGAAACTCATAACTTAAAACTAGGACTTACGCATACTCTACGAATTCTCGGCGCTCTTGGCGTCTTGGCGGTTCGATAAATTAAGCTTTTTGGCAATTTTTGCGTAAGTCCTAACTTAAAATTCCTAACTTCTTCTCACTTATAATTATCTACAGTCTTGCAATACATATATCTTCACGGCTTTGCTTCGAGTCCTAATTCTGCCAAAGCGCGGGATATCGGCGATCGCTTTACCCAAATTCACACGAAGCTAAAAATTCCTGATTTGAATGCTAGCAATTTTTCGCAGTTGACAATCACTCGTCAGATCACTCAAGTTGCCGCAGAATTCAGCAATGATTCTACGCCAGTAACGCTGATTGGCTCAAGTTTAGGTGGTTTTACCGCTGCCCACTTGGGACAGCAATATTTACAAGTAGAACGTCTTGTGTTGCTAGCACCAGCTTTGGGATTTTTATCTCATTGGTTGCCCAAGCTAGGTGATGAAGAAGTACAGCGTTGGCAGCAAGAAAAATATATGATGGTCTACCACTATAAGGAGGAGCGAAAGCTTCCCTTAAATTACAATTTTGTTACAGATGCTGCCCAATACCAAGAGGAGCTTTTACAACGTCCTATCCCCACCCTAATTTTGCATGGAAAAAAGGATGAAGTCATCCCCATCGAAGCTAGTCGTGACTTTGTGCGCTTGCGTCCTTGGGTGGAGTTAGTCGAA
This sequence comes from Nostoc sp., assembly GCF_036917275.1. GTDB lineage: Bacteria > Cyanobacteriota > Cyanobacteriia > Cyanobacteriales > Nostocaceae > Nostoc. The sequence goes on along the minus strand of NZ_JBALDF010000055.1, from coordinate 161,257 downwards.
CTCGCCAGTGACCATGCCTTGGCTAATGTTATGGAAGAAATTTGGCAGGCAATTCGCCTCTTTTGCCAGTTACCTTGAAGTTGTAAAATATTAAACTCAGACCTAACCGAATATTTTTCAGTAAGTACAACTTAACTCGTAGATCGAAGGAGGCTTTAGAGGATGTTTGAAAAGTCATGATTGATATATCAAATATTTTTTACCCCACCCTAACCCTCCCCGAAGATTGGGGAGGGAACTAGATTTCCGGTCTCCCCCCAATACATCGGGGAGCCACTGCGTTGCGGAGGTTCCCTCCGTTGTAGCAAGTGGCGTGGGATTAAGGGGGGTGATTTTAATCACAGCTAACCACTTTTCAAACAACCTCTTATTCACTCACTATCAAGGATAGTTAGGGGAAAATAAGTCTTTTGTGAACAGTATTGATTTAAAATCCAAAATCTAAAATCTAAAATTGATATGCTTCCCTTCATCCGGTCAGATTTAGCCAAATTTACTGCGTATAAACCCCACCCAAGCAGCGATACAGCCGATTCTGTTCCCATACAGTTTGATCGACTTGATACAAATGAAAGCCCCGATGATTTACCACCGGAGTTAAAAGAGAAGCTGGCCTGGACGTATCAGCAAGTAATTGAAACAAATCGTTATCCTGATGGTGGACATGAAACACTTAAGGATGCGATCGCCGAATACGTCAATGAATCTGCCGGTCTGTCGCTATCCAATACTGCTGCCAATATTTCTGTGGGCAATGGTTCAGATGAACTAATCCGCTCTTTATTAATCGCCACCTGTCTAGGAGGAGAAGGTTCAATTCTAGTTGCCAATCCCACTTTCTCTATGTACGGAATTTTGGCACAAACTTTGGGCATTCCTGTAGTGGCTGTGGGTAGAAATGAAACAAATTTTGAAATCGACATAAGCGCTGCCCAGTCTGCGATCGAACAAACTCAAAATCCCCCTATTCGCATAGTTTTTGTAGTGCATCCCAATTCGCCGACTGCCAATAGTTTAACTACGGCAGAGTTGACATGGTTAAAAAGTCTGAGCGAGCATATTTTGGTAGTAATTGATGAAGCTTACTTTGAATTCAGCCAAACTACCCTAGTGGGTGAATTAGCACAGCATCCTAATTGGGTAATATTACGCACTTTTTCTAAAGCCTTCCGATTGGCTGCTCTCCGTGTTGGCTATTGTGTCGCTCATCCGGAAGCGATCGCCATTTTAGAAAAAGTTCGCTTACCTTACAATCTCCCCAGCTTTTCCATAGCAGCAGCATTAGTTGCTTTACAAAACCGCACACTCTTGCTTTCGTCAATTCCCCAAACCCTGAGTGAACGAGCCAAACTCATCGAAGTTTTATCTCAGCAACCAGAACTACAAATTACCGCAAGTGCTGCTAACTTTATTTACCTACGTCTTAAACCAAATGCCTTTAATTCACAAGATACTGCATTAAAAACTTTCCACCAGAAACTTAGAACACTTGGCACCCTTGTGCGACACATTAGCGGAGGATTGCGAATTACTGTAGGAACGATAGAGGAAAATGCGCGCACTGTTAATCGAGTCCAAGCTGCTTTGGCAAATTTGGAATTTTAGCAATTTACTCAGTAATTAAATCGGCTGTCCACCTCACTGCCCAAACGGCGTACTATTCCCACTGTTTGTGGCAGCACACCTACTAAAAGAGCAAAAGCAACATCCGGCAGAAGAGCCACTATTTCTGGTGGGAAGTATTGTTCAAATTGATCGAGAATTTTCTGAACTCGCTGCCCAGGCACTGGGTTTTCTGTAATTTGTTTGATCAATCGAATCCACTGTCGCCTAATCAAGTAAGCCTTCTGGCGCTCTTCATTAGATTCGGGAGTTAATAAAGACAGATTACCTATGGGCAGTGCCCTTTGGCAATCACAATCGTAATCCCCACCTACAGCAGCCCCAGGTCCAGCAAACTCTGCATGGTATCGTTTGAAGAGGATTAATCCATTTCGTCTACGACTATTGACAATGAAAACTTCTCCACTGTGTAAACGTGTAAGGATATCCGAGCCTTGCGATCGCTCAGTTCCATCTGGCATGACAACAGAGTCAAGGAAACTAGTTTCAGGGTAATAAGTTGATACCATAGAGGTCTGATAGCGTCGATGCTGTTCGCTATCCATGTTTTTTAAACTTTCAACGAATTTGGTAGTACTATGCACTTCAAAAGGGAACTAGCTGTTATGTCAAATCAGGTTTTTGAATTCTTTTATTATCAAGAATCTTTCGGTCAACTTAACTAAAATACTAATAAATAGGCGTTGTTTAGTAATTGAGTGATTATATTTTATGAGATATAACTATATTTGTCTGTAAACTCTACGAGTGTTTTGTTAAAGTTTTTATAAAGATGAATATCTTAATTACAAAGTTATTATGAGGTATTGCTAATTTCCTAAAGATAATTTTACCGCTATTTCCATTATAATTTATTTATCTATATTATATAAAATAGTCAAAAATGTTTTTTTATTTTTTGTTTAACGACAAATCAAAAAGGGCAAATTTTAACATTTAATCATTTAATTGGACTTTTCCAAAGTTATACTTTTATTAAAATGACGAATGGGAATATCCGTAAAAAGTCTAAATAAAATATCCTGAAAAAATTATTCAAAGCTATGCACATCTAGCTATTTAGCTAATATGGCTAAGTCTTGAATTAGGTTATTTTGTACTTTTAGCGTCGATATTGGTGATAGATTTTATCCAAAGTAATTACAACATAAAAATTTATAGCAAAACAAAATTCAAATAGTGGAATCATCACTCAGATGCTTGTGCAATAACATCTGGCTCGAACGTCTTAGGAAAAATGTATTCCAATTCGATTCTACTTTATGCACCCGATATCCCAGCTTGAAATAAAGTTGCCTTGCTTGATGGTTATTTTCCAAAACGTGGAGATATAAATCTTGAAATCCCCACTCGCGAGAGACTTTTTCACAGCTAGTCAGTAAGCCTGAAGCTACACCATGTCTACGGAATTTTGGGTGAACCGCTAAATTAGATAAGTAAGGAAAACCCATGCCAACCTGGCTCCACGAATCACTGTAACGTACACCTAGTTCCACACTTCCCACTAAGTTATTAGCCGCACCAGTAGTAGCTTCAAAGGCGACTAAACAAATATGACGCGGCAAAGGTGATGCCATGCGATGCCTTAAGTCTTCATAAATACCCAGACGTAGCAATGGAAAAGCCCATCCCCACATACCCTGTTGGGAGTGAAAGCTTTCAGCAATAATTTGGGCAACACCGATCAAATCAGCAGGTGTCGCTGTACGAATTTGAAATTGGCAGCAAGCTGGATCGATTGGCTGTTGCTGGTATGGATGAAAAAACCGATATTTCAAGGCTAGTTTAGGATTGATTTTATTCAACGAAAATTTTCTCAAATATCCTCAAACACCATTTAAACTGAATAAAAACTTTATATCTGCCCAGGAGATTCAACTGACCTAAGATTGCTAATTCGCTTTTGCTTGTGGAGCCGACAAAGTTTTACACTTTAGTTTAAGGCTTTATAGCCTGTATTTTTGAAAGAGTCTTAGAAGTTACAGCTTCATAAATCTACAATCTTAAGTTCAGTCAGTTCAAGTGCATCCCTTGCTTTAGGTAGGGAGGATATCAGCCTGTTTACCACAAAAACATCTGTAAAGTGGTACAGGTTGAGGTGAATGGGCAGAGAAATAGCATAACCTGTCGGTAGGCAGCATCTACAAAATTGTTAGGTAAGTACACCAACGGCAAACTCTGGTTTAAAACCACCCTTGGTTGCAGTACTGAACTCGTTTTTACAATTGCCGCTACACTAACACGACTTTGCTACTGGGTCATAAAAACAGGCTGTACAGCTATTGGGGTAAGAATCTGCAAGGTTCCCTAATTCCTAATATCCAACTTTTCAACCACTATCACTTGTCTTAATGATAGTTCTGATTGCTAAATTGGAAAGAGATATTTGTCTAATAGTATACTTTAGCTTTAAATCTTATTGTTTTAATTTTGCTGATTGTACCATGACTACCATAAATAAAATTTACCTGCAAGTGTTAGTACAACTCCTGGGAAGGGAAAACTTAATATGCAGCTTCATCTGGATTTTTCAGCTAGCTATGAGTGCTGTATGTAGTATCAGAGATTGCTCACAGGAGGAAAAGGAAGATTTGGCAAGCAAGCATCGACTCTGTAACCCTAAAACTGACTATGAAAGCAATTACATTGCACCAAAGCAAACGGTAATCGGCATAAGCCATTGAGACAAATTACTGTGAGTAAACGCTCCTACACTCAGCAGTCATGTAGCCAAAGAGCCTTATTGGTCGAAATGCTCTGCTCTTACCTGACTCAGAAAAATCCTTACCTGATCAGATTATCCTTTATCCGACTGCCGTTGCAGCAGGAAAGCGGTGCATGAAATCCCAAGCAAACAGTAAGCCTAAAATTTTGGTTGTCGATGATGAACCAGACAACCTTGACTTGCTTTACCGCACTTTCTATCGCGACTATAAGGTGCTCAGGGCAGCCTCTGGTCCTGCGGCACTCGATCTGCTGGCTCAAGAGGGAGAAGTCGCAGTGATCATCTCCGATCAGCGGATGCCGATGATGAGCGGTACAGAATTTTTGAGCCTAACAGCAACTCAATATCCAGATATTATCCGGATTATTTTAACTGGCTACACCGATGTCGAAGACCTGGTGGAAGCAATCAACGCTGGTAAAGTATTTAAATATGTCACTAAACCGTGGGAAGCCGAGGAACTCAAAGCAGTAGTACGCCAAGCTTTGGATACCCACAATGTCCTCAAAGCCCGCACCCGCGAACTTACCCGCACACTCCGGCAAGAATCGCTGCTAAATACCGTCACAAATACGATTCGCAGTGCTTTAGACTATCGCCAAATTTTACAGGCAATTGTAGATACAGTGGGCCATATGTTGGAGGTGGATGTCTGCCTGTTGCGTCCCTTCCAAGATGAGCAGTTGGCGGATAAAGGATTCATTTATCAGAAAGCTCTGGAAGAAAAAGAACACGGGGACACGGGGATATGGGGACACGGAAATCAGCAAATCAATTTTCCTCTTGTTCCCCCATCTTCCTCTCCTCCTATTCCTCCCTCCTCCCTGCTGGCTCAAACGGTGTGGGAAACCCGCGAAGTCCAGGTAATTCACGATGTGATCGATGATGAGCGCATTCACGGTAAAACTCCCGAACTGCGCCAACGTGAGGCAGCTTTTGCGGCTGCTAACATTTGTTCTAGTTTAGTTGTGCCATTGATCTGCCAACAAGAACTGATGGCAGTGCTGGCACTGCACCAGTGTTCTCTACCTCGCTTTTGGGGGGATGATGAGGTGCAGCTAGTGTTGATGGTAGCGGATCAGGCAGCTTTAGCTTTGTCTCAAGCTTATGCTTACGAACAAGTACGTGCTCTTGCCAAGCGAGAAGCCCTAATTAATACGATTACTAGCGCGATTCGCTCTAGCTTAGACCCCCAAGATATTTTTGCGGCTATTACTCAGCAATTGGGGCAAGCCTTACAAGTCGATGGCTGTGTCTTGTCTTTGTGGACAGAGGAAGATGAATTTGTCCAGTGTGTGGGCTTGTATGACAGTTTTCAACAGCCGGAAAATTTGCGTAGGCACAGATCGCCGCAGGCATTGCTAGCCCCAGAGAAAAATTTAAATAATAATAACCTATTAACTCAGAGATTACCCTACTCTCATGCATCTATACAGGAGAATCCAATCCTCCAACAAATGCTACAGACACATGAACCAGTGGTAATTGGTAATGTGGGTCATTCTCCCTCACAAGTGAACGGTTTTGATTTGCCTTTAAAAATGCCAGCGCGATCGCTAATGTTTGTGCCATTATTGGCTGATGGGAAATGTATCGGTAGTATTACTTTACATGAAAGTAAAAAAGTCCGCCGATGGCTCTCATCTGATATCGATTTGGCTAAAGCAGTAGCAGCCCAAGCAGCGATCGCTGTGCAGCAGTCACACTTATATCAAAAAACTCGCCAACAAGCTGAACGCTTACTGGAATTAGACAAACAAAAAACCGAATTTTTCCAAAATATCTCCCACGAGTTTCGCACTCCCATTACCTTGATTCAAGGGCCTTTAGAGTCGGCGGTGGCGGCTGGTGAAGGATTATCTCACTCCCAAAGTGCGATCGCCCTGCGTAACTCCCGTCGCCTGCTGCGACTGGTAAATCAATTGCTAGATTTACAACGCCTGGATGCGGGGAGAATGCAGCCTAGTTTCCGCCCTTGCGATCTAGTCGAATTTGTCAGTCAAATTGTTGAATCTTTTCGTCCCTACTGTGAGAAAAAGGGACTGCATCTAGTCACTCAGTTAGATGAATGTTCTACGGTGTACTTAGATATGGAAAAATTTGACAAGGTGGTTTACAACCTCCTGTCAAATGCCATGAAGTTTACTCCTGAAGGTGGCACGATCAGCATTAGACTAAAATCTGAAAATGACCGTTGCATACTGCAAGTACAAGACACTGGTATTGGCATTGTTAAAGAACAAATTCCTCACCTATTTGAGCGCTTCCGTCAAGCTGAAGGTTCAGCAAATCGATCCTATGAAGGCAGTGGTTTGGGTTTAGCTTTAGTTAAAGAATTGGTAGAATTACATGGTGGTGAAGTCACTGTGGAATCAGTTTATGGCGAAGGCACTACCTTTAGTTTATGGCTTATTACTGGAAACGCTCATTTACCCGCACTGCAAGTATTAGAAACGCCTACCGAACTGAACACGAGCCGCGCTAGCGTAGAATTGGCTGATTTAGAACTGGTAGACTCAACAACAGACAATATTGAAGATATTACAAGAAACTTCTCGCCTAGTATTGATACTCAAGACTCAGCACTTAAGACTCAGCAACGTCAGATCGCTCAACAGGAGGAACCCCTACACACGGCTGGCTCCTCAATTCTAGTTGTAGATGATAACCCGGATTTGCGAACCTATGTATCTGAAATTTTCCGCCGCAATGGCTATCATGTACAGACAGCTCGTAATGGTTATGAAGGGTATGGGATAGCTAGGGAAATTATACCCAGCTTGATTGTGACTGACTTAATGATGCCCTTGGTGAGCGGACTTGAGATGATTCAGATGATCCGCAATGAGGAGAAGCTCAAAGGAACACCAATCATTCTGCTGACAGCGAAAGTTGACGAGGAAACCCGCATCGAAGGTACAGAACATGGGGCGGATGCTTATTTAGCAAAACCATTCAATGATCGGGAACTTTTGGCGGAAGTTCGGAATCTTTTAGCATTGAAAGAAAATGAACGACGAATCGTGGAGTTAAATACTTATCTAACAGAATCGGTGCTAAAGCGCTTTTTGCCGGCTGTATTGGTGCAAAAAGCCGCAACTGGAGATTTAACGTTAGATTTGCGCCCAGAACCACGCTTAATTACAGTTTTGTTTAGTGACATTGTGGGTTTTACACAGCTAGCAAATACCCTCAGATCCCGGCGAGTAGCAGAGTTGCTAAATGAATATTTAGAAGCCATGACTAAGGTTGTGTTTGGCAATGGCGGTACTGTAGATAAATTTATGGGAGATGCTATCTTAGCTTTATATGGAGCGCCGGAAGAACTAACTCCTAATGAACAGGTGCGTCGTGCTATCAATACAGCAAGAGCAATGCACCGCTCACTGGCTGACTTGAACCAGCGCTGGCGAGACCAAGGTGTATTCGATGGCGATAAACTTACTAGCGTCCAGTTCCGGTGCGGTATCCACCAAGGTACAGCTGTTGTGGGAATGTTTGGTAGTGCTGAACGTGCTGATTATACTGCCATTGGTCCAAGTGTGAATATTGCTGCCAGGTTACAAGCTGCTGCCCTTCCCGGTACGATCCTGGTTTCTGCTGCCGTGGCAGATTATTTGCAGGAAGAAGAAATTACTAAAGGCAGTCCGCTACAACTTAAAGGAGTAGATGAGACAGTTTTGACTTTCGCTGTTACACCAGAGATAATGGTTAATCGCTAAAATTTAGACTGGTATTTTAAAGCATTACCAATGAGTAAGAGTGCCTAATCATATCCAGTTTATATAATATGATACCATCGGTTGCAGACAAAACTCCAATTCCAGCCAAGGTCTGGAGGCGACACACTGACCCACCAGGTTTGTGGATTTCTGTCGTTATAGGTTCAGTCTCTCTGCACTTGCTGGCGTTCTGGCTAATGCGCTCATCTAATGCATTTAGTTTGTGGTTTCCCCAGCAAAGTCAATCTGTTGTTCCCATTGAATTGATAGACATTGCTCCCAAAACAAAATCAATAACTAAATCAAAATCAACAGCAAAAACAGTTTCGCCAAAGCTACTATCCTCAACTCAAAAGTCTGTACCAGCACGTTCACTACAAACAGCACGAATAACGCCTAGAAATCAAGATTTTGGCGCAATAAATTCTGCTGAGAATCTCCAGCAAAAGAGCCGACCTTTTAGGCAGCAGAGAGTTCTTACAGCCACACCGAAACCTACATCTACACCTACACCTATAGCCACACCAAAACCTACAGTTCTAGTCGGTAGTCTACCTTGGAACCGCCGTCAAGAGATTAAACTGGGAAAGGGAACACTACTATCAACAGGTATTCCATCAAATCCACCAGTTTCGGAAGCTGAAAACAGAAAAACTCCGCCACGCACTCCCACTCAGGAAACTCCATCAACTCGAACTAGAGAAACTCCATCAACTCGAACTAGAGAAACTCCAGCAACTCAAACTAGGGAAACTCCATCAACTCAAACTAGGGAAACTCCATCAACTCGAACTAGGGAAACTCCATCAACTCGAACTAGAGAAACTCCAGCAACTCGAACTAGAGAAACTCCATCAACTCGAACTAGAGAAACTCCAGCAACTCCGACTAGGGAAACTCCAGCAACTCCGACTGGGGGAGCATCGGTAGCCATAGTAGCTCCTTTGCTTAGAGATAAAGTCAGTAACTTAATACAATCAGGAAGATTACGACAAGATGCTTTACCAGACGTTATCGCTTTATACAGGGGAAGCAACACAAAACAATTGGACTCAAGTTTTCTCCCTGGCGATTCCAAAGTAAAGCCTGCACAGATCCTTGCCAGCTTAGTAATTGATAACAAGGGCAACTTTCAACAGGCTTTAGTCATAGAAATAGAACCAGCAACATCACAAAGTGAAAAAAGCACATATGAGCGAATTCTCAACGAGGTTTTCAAAACAGAAAACTTTCTTGCCGCTCACAACAACGATGGTACAAAACCAGATTTGAGCAATCTGTATGTATGGATCAAAATCCAACCTGCCAATTCCAATTAAATGCTTCAGTTTTTGCAAAAACTGTGTTATATTTGTAGGGTTGGAATTTTGCGGGCGTAGTTTAGTGGTAAAACTATAGCCTTCCAAGCTATTAATGCGGGTTCGATTCCCGCCGCCCGCTTAGAAAAAACTCTTAAGTGTACTAGTTCAGCACAGTATAAATCCACCTGAGATTTTAATTAGACAAGGGGTAAAAATTTTATATTTAATTTCGCCTAGCTACTTATGTAGTTACCACACTACCTACAGGTAGATAATAAATAGCAAGGCAAGCCAACACTAATACTGCGCTGTGTGTCGGGCTATTTTTGATCGGGTGTCTAATCTGCCCAGTCAATGCAAGTCTGATGTTAAATAGCTTAATTATTGCTTTTCTTTACCAAGAAATAGCCATAATTGGTAAACAAATAAAAAAATAGAGGAATATCGCACAGCTTTAATTTCCGAGTATCCCTCATTGCTCTCACATCAACAATAGAAATATTTATCTATTTATCCAAATCTGCCGCTAACGTAATCTTTAGTATCTTGCTGCTGAGGATTGTTGAAAATTAGTTCTGTTGCGTCGTACTCTACCATGTACCCGTTACGACCTCCAGTTTCTGTAGTTTTAACATTAAAAAAGGCTGTCTTATCAGAAACTCGCGCTGCTTGCTGCATATTATGGGTGACGATAACGATCGTATATTGCTCTTTAAGTTGGTGAATAAGTTCTTCAACCCGTAACGTGGAAATGGGGTCGAGGGCAGAGCAAGGTTCATCCATTAATATAACTTCAGGTTGGACTGCGATCGCTCTTGCAATACATAACCTCTGTTGTTGTCCACCTGATAAAGACGAGCCACTTTGTCGCAGTTTATCTTTTACTTCGTCCCACAAAGCCGCTTGCCGCAAACTCCGTTCTACCAATTCATCCATATTACCTTTGTAGCCGTTGATTTTGGCTCCAAAAGCAATATTGTCATAAATTGATTTTGGAAACGGGTTTGGTCTTTGAAACACCATCCCAATTCTCCGACGCACTTCTACAGGATCAATGTCGGATGCATACAAATTTTTATCGTAAAAAAGTATTTTACCTTCTGCTCGAAATGACTCAATCAGGTCATTGAGGCGGTTATAGCATCGCAACAATGTACTTTTACCACAACCAGAAGGGCCGATAAAGGCTGTCACCTGATTTTTCGGTATATCTAGCCAAATATTCTGCAAGGCTAAAAATTTGCCGTAGTAAACGTTGAGGTTTTCGGTGCGTAAAACGGTTTGAGTATCATTCACTGTGCTAACATTGGTAGCCATAAATTAAGTGCAGTATTAGTTTTAACGATACAAATCCGCCATGTAAATTGCTATTTCACTAAGCTTTCTTACGAGTTGCCCAGCGGGCGATGATACTTGTGATTAGAACCATCAATACCAAAATCAAAGATGCTGCCCAAGCTAGTGATTGCCAATTTTTAAACGGAGAAATAGCGTATTTGTAAACCAAAACAGCAAGGGAAGCTGTTGGTTGGAATAAGCTATCGGGCCAAAAATTGGAAAAAAGGGCGGTAAATAGTAAAGGTGCGGTTTCTCCAGATGCTCTGGCGATCGCTAGCGTTGCCCCAGTTACAATTGCTGGTAGAGCGGCTGGCAAAACTACTTGACTAACTGTTTGAAAGTTAGTTGCTCCTAAACCTACAGATGCTTGTCGCAAATCTTGCGATACTAACTGCAAGGCTTCATCAGTGGTTCGGACAATAATTGGCAACATCAAAATTGCCAGTGCAAACCCTCCACCTAGAGCAGAATATGATCCTAAGTTTAACTTTACCAGTGTCAAAACTACAATGCCATAGGCAAATACCCCAGCAATAATTGACGGGACTCCACTCAGCACGTTAGCCGCAAAACGTACCCCTCTCGCCACTTGGGCGGAGCTAAATTCTGTGATGTAAATTGCCGCTAAAACACCAAACGGGATACTAATCACCGCCGCAATTCCTACCATCAGCAGCGTGCCTAAAACTGCATTACCAAAGCCTCCTCCCTTTTGTAAAGCTTTGGGTGGCAGTTCAAAAAATACACTGGGACTCAAACTGCTAAAGCCTTGAATAATGACGTAAGAAAGCACTGCTAGCAAAGGCACAAGTGCCAATACCCCACAGATAAATGCGATTACGGTCATTACTGTATTAAACAGTGTTCTTTGAGACATGGGAGCGCGAGTTAGACTGCGCTCTGGAAAACTAGAAGTCATAATTCAACCCAAAACTAAGCTACAGTCGCTTGACTCTTAGAACGATAAACTCGGCCATGATATTTACTACCAGGGTCAAGAAGAATAGAACTAAAGCAGCGTACATTAAAGCCGAAACTTGCAAACCACTAGCTTCTGAAAATTGATTTGCTAGTAGAGAAGAAATCGTATTGCCTGGTGCTAACAGTGAGATACTAATGTTGTTGGAATTACCAATTAACATTGTTACAGCCATTGTTTCTCCCATTGCCCGACCGAGTGCCAACATCACAGCACTAACTATCCCTGAAAAGGCTGCTGGAACCAGAATTTGCAAAATCGTTTCCCATCGGGTTGCTCCTAGTCCTACGGCGGCTTGACGCAAACTGGGGGGTATAGAAATCAAGGCATCGCGTGATAGGGCTGTGATGATGGGCAAAGTCATAATTGCTAATATGACTCCCGCTGGCAACATTCCTGGCCCTGTAGGGGGGGTGCTAAAAAATGGTATCCAGCCAAAGTAACTATTGAGCCATTTTCCCAAGTTAGTTAAGATAGGCACTAAAACAAAAATACCCCAGACGCCGTAAACAACGCTGGGAATAGCTGCGAGCAGTTCTATAGCAAAAACCAGTACCAACTTCACTTTTGCGGGTAAAAAATCCTCACTTAGTACAATAGCCGTACCAACCCCTATCGGTACAGCTATCAACAGACCAATAAAAGAACTCAAGAGAGTTCCATAAATTTGAGGTAGCACCCCGTAGCTATCATTAACTGGGTTCCAAGTCGTGTTAGCTAAAAAGCTAGCCCCAAACTTTTGGATGGCAGGCCAAGAAGCAATTGCAACCTGCAAGCCAATCCATAATAAAGTGGCAGCAACCCCAAAGGCGAAAATTTTAGTAAGCCAAATAAAACCCTGATCTAGAGATTTTTCTACATCAGAGCGATTTTTTGTCGCTGATGAAATGTTTTGAGAATTTGTAGTCATGACTACCGACTTTCACAATTAAATCAGAAGAAAATGTAGGAGGCAACCAGATCAACAAAATTGTTGCTTCATCGTTTTTTGAAACTGAGACACTGGTAACACAGAGTTTCAAGTTACGAATGCTTATAGTCTCGTAAGCAGCCTAAAAATTATTGTCTAGGAATACCTCATGTCTTGACTGTGGCTACTTGCTAGCGCTAGTACCACTACCGACAGCAATTTTATAATCTGGACTAATTTGATCGGCAGCAGCAGCCACCTTTGTGATCACGTTTTCGGGTAGAGGAATATATCCTAGTGTAGTAGCCTGCTTTTGACCATCGGTTAAGGCGTATTCGATCGCAGCTTCAACTGCCTTAGCTTTTGCCGCATTGGGATATTTCTTGTAAGCCAAAATCCAGGTGTAAGTGACGATAGGATAGGAATCAGCCCCTTCTGGATCGGAAATGAAGACGCGGAGATCAGGGGGTAGAGTTACTGATGCCAGAGTTTTAGAGGCTGACTCCTCACTAGCTACAATGAACTTACCGCCTTTGTTTTCCAAAGCAGCAAACTTGAGACTATTTTGTTTGGCATAGCCATACTCGACATAACCAATAGAACCTTGTGTTTGTTGAATTTGGGCAGTAACACCCTCATTCCCCTTAGCACCAACTCCCGTAGGCCAGTTGACAGTTTTGCCTTCACCAACTTTAGTCTTCCACTCCGGGCTAACAGCGCTGAGGTGTTTTGTAAACACACCTGTTGTTCCGCTACCATCTGAACGATAAACAACTGTGATGGGCAGTTTAGGAAGCTTTGCACCTGGGTTAGCCTTGGCAACTTGCGGATCATCCCAAGACTTGATTTTGCCTAGTAGAATATCGGCGTAAACGGCTCGTGGTAGTTTTAGTTCTGCAACATCTGGCAAGTTGTAAGCTAGCACGATGCTACCAGCAGTTACAGGTAGTAAAATAACGCCTCTATCTGCTGGCACCTTCTGGATTTCTTCATCCTTCATGGCAACATCGCTGGCACCAAAGTCTACAGTCCCTTTGATAAATTGCTCAACTCCAGCACCGCTACCAACTGAGGCATAGTCAACTTGCAGATTTGGATATTTTTTATTTAGATCCGTAAACCATGTATCATACAGTGGTGCTGGGAAAGACGCACCAGCCCCGCTTAATTTTATATTTCCACCCAAATCTAATTTGGTTGGGCTGGAGGCAGTAGTATCTGTAGCAGTACCAGAAGGTGTGTCCTTGGTGGCTGTATTATCTGAGTTTTGCTGTCCGCCACATGCAGCTAGGCTGATTGTCAGTGCTAACACTGAAATTGAACCTGTGAGGCGATGAATTTTCATTACACTAAGACGTGAGGGCATCGCTATCAATTTGAGTAACTTTGCAGGTGAGCGCTTCTAAGGATACCCCTAAAGGATAATGGTTAAGGTAAAGGTTAGGTTAATAAAGCAAAAAAATGCTTGTTTTTTTTTGATGAAGAACAAACACTCGTTTCTACTTTTGCTTGATAAAATTAATACTGCTGCTTTAGTTATCCGTTACAAAAAGTACCACAGTAATTTTGTTACAGATATTTACAAAACTCTATAAATAATGTAAATTTATTGGTCAAGTCATAAAAAAATATGTAAATGTGGTATTATCTCAAACTTAATAAATTTGGGAATTTATGAAATTTGTTTCTGTTTATCAGTTTAAACAGACTTAAAGTCATAATTAAACAATCTAAGTTTAGCCAGTGAACTTATTGTTCAAAGAAAGCAGAAAATAATAAATTGCCTATTTTTATAAAGAGGAGGCGGGGCGATCGCTAAAAAATAGTGAATTAAGGAATTATCTTTAACACTTTGTAGCATAATTTGGCGCTGAATCTAAAAACTTAGTTTGAATCCTAAATTTTGCTAATTTGAACACCTATTAGGTCAAATACCATAATCAGACTACGCTTCAGTCAATAAAATTACAGCTATAGACACCTAAGTTATAATTCGCAGAACTGAAAAGTTACATACCAAAAAGGCAAAAAAAATATGCTAATTCTTAGAGGATGTTTGAGAAGTCGTAGAGTATACCAGAAACCCCACTTTCATTCCTTTAACAGAAGTGGATAGAGGCTTTTAAACCCCCATTGCCTTGTAGGGAAGGCTTGCTTGCGGGGTTAAGTTTCTGAAGTTTTGATGTTAGCAATAATACTTTTCAAGCATCCTTTTAGAGGTGTCAGTACAAATTTAATTTCAATGTTAATGAACATATTAGTTGCTGTTGGTTTTCTCTTTTGCCTTTCCCCGGTTGCCTGATAAATGTTTGCTGCTTCCAATCAATTACTATGGTCTATGATTGGCTTACTCCTGACAATGGGTGGTACCTTCCTAGAAGCTTATGGCATCACCTTACCTTGGAATTGGAGTAAGCACGGAATTCAGACTTTTTCTTTAGGTGTCACTTTTCAAATTGGCGCAGTACTGTTGGTGGGTTGTTTAGGGGGCAAAAGTGCCGGTGCGCTCTCGCAAATTGCCTATTTAGTGATGGGGTTAACCTTATTACCTGTATTTGCCGATGGTGGTGGTCTTGGTTATGTTAAGCTATCTCAGTTTGGTTATCTACTAGGTTTTATTCCTGGAGCTTGGATTTGTGGTTTCTTCGCCTTCAAAGCTAGACCTCGACTCGAAACTCTCGCCTTTAGTTGCATCTGTGGCTTATTAACTCTCCACCTATGGGGTATTACTTATTTAATTATTAGCTATATTTTTCAGTGGAAAGGTACAGAAAATCTACCATTAATGCAAGCAATCCTAAAATATTCCTGGTTTGCACTACCAGGGCAATTAAGTGTAGTTTGTGCCGTTACCGTAATAGCATATGTATTGCGTCACTTAATGTTTTATTAGTTATGGAGGGGCTAGAAATTTAAAATTCTTCTAATCCCTATACCCTAGTCCCTATACCCTAGTCCCTAGTCCCTAGTCCCTAGCCCCTAGTTTCATGCGTTTAAAAAATCGCCTTTTCTGGATCGCTGCCTTCATAGCTTTTTTCTTAGACCAAATAACAAAATACTGGGTGGTGCAAACCTTTAGCTTGGGACAGACACTACCACTTTTACCTGGAATATTTAACTTCACCTATGTCACTAACACTGGTGCCGCTTTTAGTCTGTTAAGTGGGAAAGTAGAGTGGTTGCGCTGGCTATCTTTAGGAGTGAGTTTAGTATTGATAGGCTTGGCCTTATTTAGTCCAATGTTAAATTTGTGGGATCAGTTAGGCTATGGCTTGATTTTAGGTGGAGCTATGGGCAACGGTATTGATCGCTTTGTTTTAGGCTATGTCGTTGATTTTCTGGATTTTCGCCTGATTAACTTTGCTGTATTTAATGTGGCAGATTCATTTATTAGTATCGGTATTGTTTGCCTGTTAATTGCTTCTTTGCAAAAAACACCGACTTCAACTGGCAGGCCCCATTAAACTATTAAGCCTGGGATGATTAATCCCAGGCTATTTGCTCAGTCCTATATGCCAAGACTTTATCTATAGTTCCAGCAATTGTAATTTGTCATCTTACACCAGTTTGCATAACTGGTGCAAGAGGTCAAGATGCAGCGGCGATCGCCAATGACAAACTAGTATTCGGATTATGCCCCAGATTTTAATTTAATTGCCTGTGGTAGGAGTTTTTGGCGAACTTGGAGTACTGGGAGAGTTTCCTGGTTCGGTAGTGCTGCCAGGAGTACCAGACTCAGGTGGAGTTGTTGAGCTTCCTGGTTCGGGATTGATTTCAGTAGTACCAGACTCAGGTGAAGTTGGGTTTCCTGGTACAGTACTGCTGCCAGGAATGCTAGATCCAGGTGGAGTAATGCTTCCTGGTGCTGGAGTTAAGTTGCCAGGAGCGCCAGGTTGAGATGGGGTGAGGGTTCCTGGTTCAGTAGGACTGCCAGGAGCGCCAGGTTGAGATGGGGTAATGTTTCCTGATCCTGGAGTTAAGTTGCCAGGTTCAGATGGGGTAGGGGTTCCTGATCCTGGAGTGGTTTCGGGAGTGCTAGATCCAGGTGGTGTTTTGGTTCCTGGTCTGGTTCCTGGTGCAGTTGTACTATCTGGAGTAGTGGTGCTACTGGGCGTGGTTTCTGCTGGTGTAGCGCTACTAGGGACGACTGCTGTGCCGCCGGGACAGCGGGAGTTGAGCGGAAAATACTCGCACAGAATTTTCATCCCTTCTGGCGACATCTTGATTTCCGTTGGTGCACTAGTAGAGTCGCTACTTGATTGGGCTATGGGGGATTTACTAGATTCGGCTACGGCAATATTAGTGGTGAGAGCCAAAAATAGAGCTGTACCAATCAGGCTCAGAGATTTTCCCATCATTCTAAAATTAACCTCAACGGAACACTCGACCCATTAAAACAGACAATGAGATTTATAAAATCTTCCTAAATGAAGATATTTAGGTTTGTTTCAGAATGTGTGGATATGTAAAATCGGTAAAAATTAAATCTGTTGTTTTTTAACAATTAGTGTTTAAAAATACAAGATTAAAAAATAAGCTTGTAGTTACTTAACTAGTAATAGTAGATGAAATAAGTCTTTGAGAATATATAAAAAATTTCTGCCTCTGGAAATAAGTGATAAAGATAACAAATTAATTACAAATGCAAAGTAAAATTAAGTATAAAATAGAGCAAAAAATTCCGTATATCTAATTTATGCTTTGGCTTATGAGTAAAATGATGAAAGACTAACATCTAAATTGTAATTCGCCCGATTCTTCACTAAAAAGTGTGATGTGAATAGCCGATGAGTTCACCCCAACCCCCTCACAAGCCACAAACGTTACTAGGTCAACTGACTCAAGCAGTACATACGATTCAAGCTAGGGTCGATTTTTCCAAATTGGCGCTCAAGCCTAATGCCAAGGTACCGGAACTTTGGGTGCAGGATGCGGGGGCGGATAAGGCAGAGGTATATCCACTGTTGGGCGATCGCTATATTCTAGGTCGTAGCTCTAAATCCAGCGATATCGTCATCCGTAACCCTGTTGTCAGCCAAATTCACCTATCGCTATCGCGGAATTCTACTCAGCGTACACCAGTTTTCATTATCAAAGATGAAAACTCCACCAATGGCATTTATCGTGGCAAGCGTCGTGTCAATTCCCTGGAACTGCGTCACGGCGATATTTTCACACTGGGTCCTCCAGAACTTGCCGCTTCTGTGCGGTTGCAATACGTCGATCCACCAGCCTGGTATGTCAAAGCTGCAAGTTTGACAGCTTATGGTGTCGGTGGTGTCAGTGCCCTGTTAGCGTTAGTAATTGGCGTTGAATGGCTGAAATTTTCAGTTAAACCTTTACCTACAGCTACACGCGCCCCAGTAGTTGTTTACGCTCGTGATGGAGCCACCCCGCTAAGAGAGCCTCGAACTATCTCTCACGTAGATATAAAGCGATTAGAGGAATTTGGCCCTTATTTGTCTGCTGCGGTGGTGGCTTCAGAGGATAGTCGTTATTACTGGCACTTTGGTGTTGACCCTCTGGGGATTTTACGAGCCGTGTTGATCAATAGCCGTAGCGGAGATGTGCAACAAGGAGCCAGCACTGTTACCCAGCAAGTTGCCCGCAGTTTGTTCCGCGAGTATGTAGGCAGACAGGATACCCTTGGACGCAAACTGCGGGAGGCAGTTGTCGCCCTGAAGTTAGAAACCTTTTACAGCAAAGATGAAATTTTGCTGATGTACTTAAATCGGGTTTTTTTGGGGGGAGATACCTCTGGCTTTGAAGATGCATCCCGGTATTACTTTGAGAAGTCGGCTAAAGAATTAACTTTGGCAGAAGCAGCAACATTGGTAGGAATTCTACCAGCTCCCAACGCTTTCGATTTTTGTGGGGATGGGCCAAATAAGCTAGAAGCAGCCGAATACCGGAATCGCGTGATTAAGCGGTTACTGGAGATGGGCAAAATTAAACCTGAAGATGCGAACCGAGCCAGACGCTCGACTGTCCAAGTTAGTCCTAAAGTTTGTGAGCAGCAAGCTAAGACGATCGCTCCTTATTTTTACAGCTACGTCTTCTCTGAACTTGAATCAATCTTGGGGGAGGGAGCCGCAAAGGAAGGGAATTATATCATTGAAACCCAGCTTGATCCAGCGATTCAGAGCAAAGCAGAATCAGCATTGCGAAATTCAGTCAACAATGGTGGTAGAAGTTTTAATTTTTCTCAAGGGGCGCTGGTCACCCTTGACTCCAGTACTGGCAGCATTTTGGCAATGGTGGGCGGGACTGATTACAAAAAAAGTCAGTTCAATCGCGCTGTTCAAGCCAAAAGACAACCAGGTTCTACTTTCAAAATCTTTACTTACACCGCCGCTATTCAACAGGGGATTCCAGAATCAAAAAGTTATTCTTGCGCCCCTTTAACTTGGCAAGGCTTTACTTACAAACCCTGTCGTGCTGGTGCTGACACTAGTTTAGATATTGCCACGGGGCTTGCCCTTTCAGAAAATCCCATCGCCCTACGAGTTGCCAAAGAAATCGGGCTGGATAAAGTGGTGGCAATGGCGCAGCGTTTGGGAATAAAGTCAACCCTTGATCCGGTTCCTGGCTTGGTACTAGGTCAAAGTGTCGTCAATGTTTTGGAAATGACTGGTGCTTTTGGCGCTATTGGCAATCGTGGCGTGTCAAATCCTCCCCATGCGATTAACCGAATTTTAGATAGTGGTGATTGCCGCGATCGCAATGATATCAAAACCTGCCGTGTCATCTACTCCTTCGACCAAAATACAGATGCCAACAAACGAGTGCTGCCAAATGGTGTAGCCGATGAAATGACTAGTTTGATGCGCGGCGTCATCACAAGAGGTACTGGTCGAAGTGCTGCCATTGGACTGGGGGAAGCTGGGAAAACAGGCACGACTGATAAAAACGTTGACTTATGGTTCATAGGTTTTATCCCCAGTCGGCGGCTTGTAACTGGTGTTTGGCTGGGAAACGACAATAATTCCCCTACATCTGGTAGCAGTGCCCAAGCAGCACAGTTGTGGGGAAATTATATGCGGAGAATTACTCGCTAAACGGGTATGGGGCATTGGGCACTTGTACTGAACTAGCTCAGTACAAGTGCCCAATTACTGATATCCCTGCCAAGGCATAACTTCAAGTTTGCCGTTAGGCTTGAATATCACTTGGAAGTGGGCGAGAGGTTCTTTATTGTTGGGAGCTGCTACATTGGAACCGTAAATAGCGTTGAACATCTTCGGAAGGGGTGTTTCTCGAAAATAGTCAAAGGCGACTTGGTTGAGTGGTTCATAGTCAGCAATTACACCATCTTTGTTGACTGCTACCCGGTATTTCAAATCTCGCGTAAAGGTGGGGGTACCACTCCAGGTTTGCCGAACTGTACTATAAAGCTTTTGGTTTAAACCTTTGACTATATTAGAGTCAGTAATTTTTGCACCCACTACCTCTGGCGTCCTCGCATATCCTCGCCAAGGGCTAACTTCTAGTACACTTTGTGTATTAAATACTACTCGAAATTGGGCGATTGGTTCATTGGAAATAGGAGCGCGGTTAGCTGGATTGTAAAGTACGTTAGGCAGAGGAGTTTGACCTACTCCTAGATTCGCCTCTTTATTGACTGCTTTATAACCGATAATCGCTCCATCTGCGGCTACACCCAGACGATAGATCAAATCCTGTTGCAATCCTGAACGATTAGTCCAAGCTGGATGAATTTGGTTGTACACTTGACGATTCAATGCACGCAGTTGGGATGGATCAGTAATTTCTGGAACTGTATTTAAAAGTGCTTCTAAATCTTTAACTGCCGGCTTTACATTAGCTGTAGGCTTTGGTGTGGGCGTTGCAGCAGCTACGGGAGTTACAGCAGCTGATGCTGGAGGAGTGATATTGTTTATTCTAGAGCTAGTTTGCTCATTTGGTTTAGGCTGCGGTGGACGCATTTGGGGAGGTGGAATCAAGTTAAAGGCGATCGCTGCTACTGCTAAACTTGACACACCCACAGCAGCAGGAACAGCCTGCCTGATTAAAGCTTGACTAGCACCGCCATAACGTCTGGTAACTGGTTGTAGTTCTAGGGAAAGTTCAGGTAAAGTTTGGCTATCAGCAAAAAACTGATCCACTGCTTCGACTAAATCAAACAACTGCACTGTATTCAAATCTATTTCAATCGGCGGACGTTTAGAATTGTTAGAGTGATCGAACCCCTCTGGAGCACCTTCGGAATGTATAATTAACCTGTGTCGGTTGCTGTCAACTTTTTGAAACTCAACTAGCTCCGATTCCTGGTTATGTGCTTGCGGATTAGGTACACTACTTAAAAATTCTTGGGCATATCCACTAACAGCCCTCACCAAACTTTCAAAAAATTCCCGCCCTCCCGTTAGGGGTTGATTATAACCAGATAAATAGCATTCTGCATTTACCAATATTGATAATTCCGGGCGCATTTCCTGGAAGTGTGCAACCCTGCTGACATCACTTAACCCTTCTAAAAGCAGTGTACAATTAGGTAGACTGTACTTACGTTGAATATTCATTCTACTTCACCGTCAAAAAGACTAATCCAGAACCGCTGCATTCCAGCTGTACCAGTACAAAATAGTAATTGTCCTAACAAATTTATTGCTAACTGATCTAATTTTTCATCAGAACTTAATGCCAGTACGCCGGAACGTCGAGCATTCATCCGGCTCTTAAAATGCGCTCTAAACCGTTCTAAGTAATTAGATAGGCGCAAATTCTGTTCTAATGGAATCTGCTTTTCTTCCATTTGTTGACATATCATTAGTAACTGGCGGATGACAACAGTTAAACGCCGCGCTATGTAGCAAGCAATGACCACCAGAGCTTTTGCTTCCATGATAGTTAAAGGACGACGCATATGCGCTCTTCGTAGCGGGTTAGAGCTACGCATCCGCCATAAATTCACCCTATCTTTAACAATTCCTTTAAGATCCAACTCTTGGGCAAAAGTTAGGATTGCTTCAGAACCACCAAGCTCTAAAGCTTCAATTGCCAATAAAATTAGGTCAATTTGCAACCGCGTTCTCCGAGGACACGTCTTAGAAGCGATCGCAGGATCTGGTAAAGTGTCCAGAATCATCGGCAGTGATTCTTGGGTTGAAATGTTGAACGGCGTTAAACTTGCTGAGACATTCATTCTATAAATACCTTGTGCGGTTCCAACAGACTAAGTAAAACAAATTTAAAATCGGTAGCCAAAACTTGAACATTAGACTTGTAGTAGTATGACTACCTGATATATACATTACTTAACTCTTTCTACTCAAAGTTTTCCCTATATTGAAATCAAAGTTTTAAAACATAAGTTAATTCACCTCATTTATTAGTGCAATACCTTTTCTAGCTTGGTTTAGATTCTAATTATCGTCAATCAAGGGCGAAGCTTCAGCCTCGACCCCCAGCGTATGACATTATAGTGTACGATTTTTCAGGGATCTGAAATTGAAGATTGGGGAGCCACTGCGTTTCCGGGGTTCTTGCGGTTGTTCGCGTTGAGAAAGCCTCTCTAAGAGTTGCGTCTTTGAACAGGAGAAGCAAGTGGCGTAATTGGGCATTTGTCAATAATCAATAGTTCTTTCTTCCCCTGCAACGCCAGATCCCTCACTCCTCCACTCTCCATTCCCCATGTCCCATTCCCCAATCCCTATTCTTATGGATTTGAAGTCTCTCGTTCGTGACATCCCAGATTTCCCCAAACCCGGAATTTTATTTCGGGATATTACTACGCTGCTGCGCGATCCAGAGGGACTGCGCTATACTATTGACTTTTTAACACAAAAATGCAACGAAGCTGGGATCAAGACGGATTATGTCATTGGTATGGAGTCGAGGGGATTCATTTTTGGCTCACCTTTGGCTTATAAATTAGGAGCTGGTTTTATTCCTGTCCGCAAAAGAGGGAAGTTACCAGCAGCGGTTCACTCAATTGAATATCAACTAGAGTATGGTACAGACTGCTTAGAAGTGCATCAAGACGCTTTACACCAAGGTAGCCGAGTTTTGATTGTGGACGATTTGATTGCTACGGGTGGAACTGCGAGTGCAACAGCAAAGTTAGTGCAGAAAATTGGCTGCGAACTAGTAGGGTTTGGGTTTATTATCGAGCTACGGGATTTAGAAGGGCGTAAATATTTGCCGGACGTACCGATTATCTCTCTGATTGAATATTAGTCATTGGTCATTAGATAAAAGGACAAAAGACAAATGACATCTACGAGAATTTCCTTGGAGACAGGTCGGGATTGGCTAATCAGGCTAGTCACGAGCGAAACTTTTATTTATGTGGTAAAGCGGATATTGCAGGCACTACTGACTTTGTTTTTGGCGTCAGCGTTGTCGTTTTTCATTATTCAACTCGCTCCAGGGGATTATGTAGATACGCTGCGGCAAAACCCGAAGATATCTCCAGAAAGAATTGAGGAAATCAAGCGGCAGTTTGGTCTGGATAAGTCTTGGCCAGAGCAATTTTGGCTATGGCTATGGCGAATCTTGACAAAAGGGGATTTTGGCACGAGTTTTATTTATCAACGTTCAGTGGCATCGCTGTTGTGGGAACGGGTACCAGCGACTTTGCTATTAGCGATCGCATCTCTAATTGTCACATGGGCGATCGCCATCCCTCTAGGGATTTTTGCTGCTGTTAATCAAAATAAGCTATCAGACCGAATTTTACAGGTGATTAGCTACACTGGACAAGGCTTTCCCAGTTTCATCACTGTCTTAGCACTGCTGGTTTTAGCCCAACTCACCTCGCCTTTATTCCCAGTGGGTAGTATGACTAGCATTAATCACTCAGAACTGACGTGGTTTGGCAGAATCTTAGATGTTGGCTGGCACATGATTTTACCCACGATCGCCCTCTCAATTACTAGTTTTGCTGGTTTACAACGCATCACTCGTGGCGAATTATTGGATGTGCTGCGTCAAGATTATATCCAAACGGCTCGTGCCAAAGGTCTACCAGAAAACCGCGTCATCTACGTTCATGCACTCCGTAATGCGATAAATCCCTTGATTACCTTATTGGGTTTTGAATTAGCTGGTTTATTAAGCGGTGCCTTCATTGCGGAATATTTCTTCAACTGGCCCGGTTTAGGGAGGTTGACTATACAGGCTTTACAAGCTCAAGATTTATATTTGTTAATGGCAAGCTTGGTAATGGGCGCAGTCTTGCTGATTGCTGGTAATTTAATCGCCGATTTAATGTTAAAAGCCGCCGATCCTCGCATTCGCTTAGAAAATCTCAATTAGTCATTCCCCATTTCTCCCCATCTCATCTCCATGCTGTCCGAAGTCTATTACTTGGTGCGCTCAAAAACTGACGGTAATTATCTCATAGCTCGTCCTGACACCGAAACATCAGGTTATTTATTGCTGTTTAAGGAAAACTTTGATGCCCTTAGTTATCTCAACACCCATGCGGCAGAAGTGGCAAATCGCTTTGCAGTAGAATCTATTGCGCGTACACAGTTGGGAAACTTGCTCAAACGCTGGGGTTTTAGCGGTGTGGGTATTGTCACTGATCCCTTATTGCCCAAGGTTGAGTTTTTGCAGCACAGTTAAATTTATGGATTAGCGTAGACGCTTCTTTAGCCTGTCGTCAGACATCGCTTGCTAATTTATTTAAGTAAATAATTATGCGATCGCTAAGTAGCCTCTCGTAGACATCGCACAAGTAAAATTAGGTGATATGTCCGTCA
The DNA here is from genome assembly GCF_036917275.1 of Nostoc sp. Classification (GTDB taxonomy): domain Bacteria; phylum Cyanobacteriota; class Cyanobacteriia; order Cyanobacteriales; family Nostocaceae; genus Nostoc. The sequence goes on along the minus strand of NZ_JBALDF010000055.1, from coordinate 136,930 downwards.
ATCATTTCATAACGGTTACCGTTATCTGGAAACAACTCTAAATCGGCGGTAGTCCAGCGCACTCTCTCAGATATCGGCTGGTTCATAAACCATGACTATTGAAGGATTTACCAATTTTAAGGAACGTGGATTAAATAAAATACAAAACTTCATCCTGTATCTAGCTTCCCTCTCCTTTACAAGGAGAGGGATTGAGGGTGAGGTAAGCTAGGGACATAAATTGTGTGTTATTTAATTCTTGTTCCTAACCTAAGATTGACAGGATTTATTCAGCCCGCGCAGGCGGGCTTGGTTTGTGTAACCGCATTCAGTCTGTCGGAGACTTTACACTACTACCTTTTCTAAACTCAACTTAGAACGCTTGACTTGCTCAGGAATCGCCACAGGATAATTTCCGGTGAAGCAGGCAGAACAGAAACTATTGGTGTCTTCTCGTGTCGCTTCTAGCATTCCCTCCCAACTGAGATAGGCGAGGCTGTCTACTTCCAATTGCTTGGCAATTTCTGCTACTGACTTGGTAGCAGCAATCAGCTGATCCTGAGAATCGGTATCGATGCCATAGAAGCAGGGATGAGTTACAGGTGGGGAGGAGATTCGCATATGTACCTCTACTGCACCTACATCACGCAAGGTTTTGACTAGTTTTCGGCTGGTAGTACCGCGAACAATCGAGTCGTCTACGATGATCACTCGTTTACCCACTAGCACATCTTTGAGGGGGTTGAGTTTCATGCGGATACCTGACTCACGCATGGTTTGGGTTGGTTGAATAAAGGTTCGCCCAACGTAGCGATTTTTAATCAGTCCTTCGGCGTAAGCTACACCAGAAGCTTGGGAAAATCCAATAGCAGCAGGGATACCAGAATCAGGAACACCAAAGACAATATCGGCATCTACAAAGGATTCTTTAGCTAATTGATGTCCTAACCGCATCCGATAGCTGTACAAACTCTCGTTGTGCATGACGCTATCAGGGCGGGCAAAGTAGATCATCTCAAAGATACACAATTTCCGCTGGGGCTGTTGACTCCAATGATAGGAAGCCAAACCTTCTTCAGTAATCCAAACTAATTCACCTGGTTCTACGTCTCGCAGGTATTCGGCTCCAATGATGTCTAAACCACAAGTCTCCGAAGCCAAAACGTAACGGACTGGATTACCTGCCAAAGTCCCAATTACTAGAGGGCGAATGCCATTGGTGTCACGGACACCCATAACGCCGTTAGGAGTGCCAATAACTAAACTAAAGGCTCCTTGGCAACGGTGAAATGCCTGAATTGCACCTTCTAGCCAATCTGCACCAGCATTTATCGCTTCGGCGATCGCAAAAGCGATCATTTCTGAGTCTGTAGTTGTGACTAAGTTGTATTTTTTCTCAAGCAACTCTTGACGTAATTGCACCGTATTGACTAAATTTCCATTATGTGCTAGAGCTAATGACCCCAAACGGGTTTCTAGCACTGCGGGTTGGGCATTAACTTTGCGGCTAGAACCTGTGGTGGAATAACGTGTGTGACCAACAGCAAGGCTACCAGGCAATTGATCCAAGATGGATTCATTGAAAACTTGAGACACCAAGCCCATATCTTTATGGAGGTGTACTTGTGTACCCTCAAAGGTGGCAATACCAGCTGATTCTTGACCCCGATGCTGGAGGGCATACAATCCAAAGTAGGTCAGTTTAGCAACGTTTTCTCCTGGTGCGTAAATGCCAAAAACACCGCAAGCTTCTTCTGGCTTGTCAGGCTGATTTTCATGACTATTGATTTGGTTGTTGATCTGGTCGGGGTATTCATCCGAAGTGACAGAATGAATAGAAATCATGCTAGCTTTGCTCCTGATTGGGGGTCAATCAATTTTGGATTTTAGATTTACAACTTTGGATTGACCGCATTCCTACTAGGGTGCGGCTTGGGATTTGAGAGTGGCTATTTTTAAATTTGTTTTGCTCACTAGGAGCAAGACATGAACCAGAAGAAACACCCGCAATCCAAAATCTAAAATTCAAAATCTAAAATCGGTAGTCAAGTCACTGGAATTATGTCGATAGATGGTAGCAGATTTCTTAACAAATCTTTAACCATCCATTAAAACAGTATCGTAATTATGCTCAGGGATACTAATAAAAGAGTCAGGAGTTAGGAATTATACTTTTTATTCCTAATATCCTCACTTTCAACTCCTAACTTCTTTAACTGGGGGTAGTGGTATGGATGGCGAGACGTCTGGCGATCGCATGGGAATAGCGATCGCCCATATCTTCGATCCTAACTTTGATTAAGGTTTGATTATCAGTAGTGAAAACCCCCAAACCCGTCTCAAAATTGCCAACTATACCCAGTTTTTGCCATTCTTGACCTAGATGTTCCTGTAAGTATGATTCCCAAATTTCTTGTTGTTCTGATGCTACAGAAACTAAAATCCTGGCACCGCCTTCGGCAAACAGCACCTCATCAAGGCGAGGTAGTGACTGGGTTGGTGCTATTTCTAAATTGATTTCGGCACCAAGGTTGCCAGCAATACAACATTCGGCTAGAGCGATCGCCACCCCTCCTTCAGCAGAATCATGGGCTGAACGAACCCAACTATTACGAATTCCTTCACGACAAACTTTCTGGACGCGGCGTTCCAAGTCAAAATCTACCCGTGGCGGTTTTCCGGCAACAGTACTGTGGATAGTGGCTAAATACTCGGATGCTTCTAAACTAATTTTGGATGCCAGAGGCAATCCGAGAAGATAAATCACATCGCCGGATGCTTGCCAAGCTTGACCACAAATTTTGGTTATATCGGGAATCAAGCCTACCATACCCACAACAGGAGTAGGATAAATGGGTTGTGGGATGCCTTGAGAATCAAAAGTTTCATTGTACAAAGAGACATTTCCACCTGTGACGGGTGTTGCCAATTCTCGACAAGCTTCTGCCAAACCGCGACAAGCTTCTGCTAATTGCCAGTAACCAATCGGTTTTTCTGGAGAGCCAAAATTCAGGTTATCCGTTACCGCCAGAGGTTCTGCACCCACACAGCTAAGATTGCGTGCAGCTTCTGCCACCACTGCCTTAGCTCCCTCGTAAGGGTCAAGATAAACATAACGAGGATTGCAATCTACCGTTGCTGCCACTCCTAATTTTAGATTTGGGATTTGGGATTTTAGATTAGGGACTTGTTCAAGTGGGCGTAAGCGCACTACAGCTGCATCTGCACCACCTGGCAGGATTACTGTATTATTTTGTACTTGATGATCATACTGACGATATACCCAGTTTTTAGAGGCGATCGTGGGTGTATCGAGCAAAGTCAAGAGAATATCATTCCAAGTTTGCAGGCGTCCTTGGAGTTCTATTCCAGCACTTGTGCAAGGAGGTAAGGAATCAGGAGTCCATTCCCAAGCTTTACGAGCATATTCTGGAGGTTCTGTCAACAAATCCCGGTGATAAAGTGGGGTATTTTCCGCCAAAGCTTCAGCAGGAATTTCTGCTGCTACTTCACCCTGGAAGAGAATCCGCACGATGGGTTCAGCAATTACTGTACCGGCAACAACAGCATGAAGTCCCCAACGGTGGAAAATGTCGATTAATTCTTGCTCACGCCCTTTATGGGCAACGAACAGCATCCGTTCTTGAGATTCTGAAAGCAAATATTCATAGGGAACCATCCCCGTTTCTCTTGCGGGAATTTTATCTAAATCTAGTTCAATTCCCACACCGCCTTTTGCTGCCATCTCTGAGGTAGAACAGGTAATCCCGGCTGCTCCCATATCCTGGGCGGCGACAACTGCACCTGTTTTAAATGCCTCCAGACAAGCTTCAATTAACGACTTTTCCAAAAAGGGGTCGCCTACTTGCACAGCCGGACGGTCATCCATTGAGTGTTCGCTCAATTCTGCACTGGCAAAACTTGCGCCCCCCATGCCATCGCGCCCTGTGGTGGAACCGACATACAACACAGGGTTACCTAAGCCAGATGCCCCAGATTTGACAATTTCTAGCGTTTCCATCAACCCCAGCGCCATAACGTTCACCAGAGGATTACCAGAATAAGCAGGATCAAAGTAAACTTCGCCACCAACGGTGGGCACTCCCACACAGTTGCCATAATGGGCAATTCCTGCAACCACACCAGTAAATAACCTTTGGGTTTTGGCATCTTCGAGGGAACCAAAGCGCAACGAGTTCAATATCGCAATGGGACGCGCACCCATTGTAAAAATATCTCTGAGAATGCCTCCTACTCCCGTTGCCGCTCCCTGAAAGGGTTCGACAGCTGAAGGGTGATTGTGGGATTCAATCTTAAAGGCTAGTTGCAGTCCGTCACCCAAATCTACAACCCCAGCATTTTCACCAGGTCCGACAAGGATGCGGGATCCTTCGGTAGGAAACTGTTTGAGTAAAGGTCGAGAATTTTTGTAACAGCAATGCTCTGACCACATTACGCCAAACATTCCCAGTTCAGCTTTGTTGGGATGACGCCCTAAGCGATGGACAATTTCTGCGTATTCTTCTGGTTTTATACCTTCAGCAGCGATTTCTTGGGGGGAAAAGGGAGCAGGAGATGTGGCGGTCATGGAAATAATGCACCAATTGTACAGAGCATTATTCTATCGATTTACTTGCCCTCTAAATGCAGATATAGGATTGTTCATCGTTAGATGCTACAGATCAGCTGAATAAATAAATCTACTTAGGGACTTCCAAAGAATAATTTATCGAACAAGTATAGACTACAGCAGCGATCAAATAATCTGTTTTACCGAAAGTCTGTGGATGCCATACCCCTACAATTTAGTTCTTTTTTTAATTGGAAGTCCCTAAAGATAAATATTGTAATACGTCTAAAGATAGATTGTATTAAATCCAAAAATATTGGTAATTGTACTGATAATTATGAAGTAATAAAAATTTCTTTTCTTGTAACGTGCATAAATGATTTCCCGATGACGAAAATGGCTATCAGTCTGTCAAATGACCCATTAGAAGGCAGAAAAATCAGAGGATGCGATGGTCGCGAAGCGAACCGCTTTCTCTACGAGACGCTCCGCGAACGGTAGTATCGCAAGTCTTGATGCTCTGGAATCTGATTAATTCCTTGGAATTTGATTGTGCTGAAGTGATGACAACAGCAGACTGAATTACTAAATGGCTCTTGGAGAAAGAATTCTGGGAATTTTGTTGCCAAGCTGCTCATTTGGATCAGCAAACTAAACTAACCTAATTGAGAGAATTTGAATCATGGCTAGACTAACCGTTCCACCCAATTTCATTGGCACCCCTAATTCCGACACTTTAATCGGGGAACAGTTAAATGTATCTCCAGCAATAGGTATCGATATTCTAACTGGAGGTTTGATTTATACGCTTTCAGGAAAGGACACCATTAAGGGCACGGGTGCTGCCAGCATCGACAACTTGAATCAGGGCGGAAATGGGACTGGCATCGCTAACAGTGGCAGTCTGAATACAGAGGACGGAGAAGACGCGATCGCTGGTACAGGTACTGGCGGTAATGGCGGCGATGTTGACAAGGGTAACGGCGGCGACGGTGGAGTTGGGACTGGCATCGCCAATAGTGGCAGTCTGAATACAGGGGACGGAGAAGACGCGATCGCTGGTACTGCTACTGGCGGTAATGGCGGCAAGGGCGGCAACGACAATGGCAACAGTGGCGACGGTGGAGTTGGAACTGGCATCGCTAATAGTGGCAGTATTAATGTCGGGGACGGAAACGACACAATCATCGGCACAGGGAAGGGCGGTAACGGCGGCACTGATATCAATAGCAACGGCGGCAACGGCGAAACTGGAACTGGCATCGCTAACAACCGTGGCAGTATTAATCTAGGGGACGGAAACGACATAATCATCGGCATCGGTACTGGCGGTAACGGCGGTTCGTACGGCTACGTCAAAGGCGTTGACATTGGTGTTGGCGGAACTGGGACAGGCATCGCTAACAGTGGCATTCTAAATGCAGGGGACGGAAAAGACACGATCACCGGGACAGGGAAGGGCGGCAACGGCAGCGGTGTTTTGGCTGGTGGCGAGGGCGGAATTGGGACAGGCATCGCTAACAGTGGCATTTTAAATGCAGGGGACGGAAAAGACGCGATCGTTGGTACAGGGAAGGGCGGCAATGGCGGCGAGATATTGGAGGGCGATATATTGGACGGCAAAGATCGTGGTGCCGCCGAGGGCGGAACTGGGACAGGCATCGCTAACAGTGGCATTTTAAATGCAGGGGATGGAGAAGACACGCTCACCGGCACTGGCACTGGTGGCATCGGCGGCTACGGCCGTTACCAGGGCAGCATCGGCGGAGTTGGGATCGGCATCAGCAACAGTAGCGACCTGGATACTGGAGACGGAGAAGACACAATCACTGGTATGGCTACTGGCGGCATTGGCGGCTCGACGGGCAATGGCGACGGTGGCGAGGGTGGTACTGGGATTGGTATCGCTAACAGTGGGAGTTTGAATACAGGGGACGGAAGAGACACGATCACTGGCACAGGCAAGGGCGGCATGGGGGGCGGCGGTATTGTCAGCGACGCTGGAACTGGGACAGGCATCAGCAACAGTGGCAATTTTAATACAGGAGACGGAGAAGACACGATCGCCGGCATTGGTACTGGCGGTAACGACACCTCCGACAACTACTCCCCTTTCGCCGGTGACGACGCTACTGGGATCGGCATCGCCAACAGTGGCAGTCTGAATACAGGGTATGGAAAAGACACGATCACCGGGACAGGGAAGGGCGGCAACGGCAGCGGTGGGACTGGGACAGGCATTAGCAACAATGGCAATCTGAATGCAGGGGACGGAGAAGACACAATCACTGGCATCGGTACTGGCAGCATCCGCAACGTCGGCGTCGGCTCCTTTACCGCTAATGGTGGAACTGGGACAGGCATCGCTAACAGTCGCAGTCTGGATGCAGGGGGCGGAAAAGACACCATCGCTGGCACTGGTACTGGGGGCAACGGCGGCAGGGGCGGCGATGTTGACAGCGGCAGTTCCGGCATCTCAGGCGGATCTGGGATTGGTATCAGCAACAGTGGCCAACTGAATACAGGGAATGGAGAAGACACGATCATCGGCACAGGCAAGGGCGGCAAGGCGGGCGATGTTAACAGAATCGACAATAATATTCAGGGCATCGGCGGCAAGGGCGGAGTAGGGATCGGTATCAGCAACAGTAACAAACTGAATACTGGTGACGGAGAAGACACTATTGTCGGCATCAGTACTGGCGGCAACGGCGGTATCGCTCCCGGCAGTATCGGCGACGGCGGTGCTGGCACTGGCATCCAGAACAGTAAAAATGGCACCATCATTACAGGGTTGGACAACGACACAATTACCGCTTATGGCAACAGTTCTGGAAAAAACGCCACCGCCTATGGCATCTTCAACGACGGAATAATTGATACTGGCAATGGTTCTGACAAGCTTACCGGACAGGCTACAGCAACAATTGGTGGTACTGCCTATGGCATTTATGGACAAGGAAGAATTGATACTGGTAATGGCAATGACGAAATTATTGCCACCAGTATCCTAGATGGAGTTCAGCAGAAAGTGACTATCGGTGGCGGCATCAAGATTGCTCTGGGTACTGGGGATGACTACTTTAAAGGATTCGGTGCTGCGAAGGTTGATGGTGGGGACGGTTTTGACACCCTTGATCTGAGAGCTTTCAACCGCTCTCAACTGAGCGTATCTGGTGTTATTTCTGGCAATCCCCTTAAAAGTGCCAACATCACTTTTAATAACAATGGGAACTCTATTAGCTTATCTACCACTGGCTTTGAGAAATTTATCTTTGCAGATAGCTCTTTCTGCTACAGTACTTTGGTAAACGGGGCATAGATTTATTAACTATCTTACCTTGTATCCCTGTATGGAGGATGTCACTTCCTCTATCTCGTGTTTTAACCCCTGAGTGTCTAATAGGTGTAATTTGCTCTTAATCTGAAAAAGCATCTACCAGCGTATATATTCTTAGCTCCAAACTTGCATAGATTTACTGTAACTCAGGGATTACTCGCCTATATGCAGTTTAGCTGTAACAATAAAGTGACGAAAATCACACGGATCTATGATTAGGATCGTCTCCCTGCGATCGCTAACTAGGCATAATTAATGACAACTGAACTCTAGCCGAGTCATTAATAGGGAACACACTTAATAGCCGACAGCCTTAATCAAGGACTGTCGGTTTTTTATGTCTGTATGTCTATCATCCTTTGAGAAATGCCCCATAGTTATACTTAAATAAATTTCCCCACAACTGGTTAGTAACTTGACAGAGATTTTGCCACAGCCACTACCAAATGTGGGGAAGGTATGATCAAATTGGGTATCTTATGCCTATGGAGCGCTAATATATTGCACTCACTCTAGTAGACTGGAAGTATACTCCTAAAGCCAGCACACACTTTGTATTAAGACATTGCTTGAATGATGTAATCAAAGTAAGGTGCTGCTTCGGCAGCGTCTTCTGCACTCAGTAAGCTAAGGGAGGCTGTTTTGAGGGAATTGATCGCTTCTACCATTCCAGGCACGGGAACGCCCAATGAATTGTACATTTCCCGCACACCAATCAAACCAATTTTTTCAATTGGCTCTTTGTCGCCGGCAAGCACACCATAAGTAATTAGACGCAAGTACCAGCCAAAATCGCGGATACATAGAGAGCGTTGGCGTTCTCCGTAAGCATTACCTCCGGGGGAGATGAAGTCAGGACGCTTCTGCCAGAGTTGTTTGGTTGCTTCTTGAACTATCTTTTTTTCGTTTTCGGCTAAAGTAGCCGCAATCCGCGTCCGTTGTACGCCGGTTTCCAAAAAGTCTTTGATGTTTTTAAGTTCGCCACTGCTGGGATAACGCAGTTCGTCGTCGGCTTTGAGAATAACTTGGCTAATTACAGTCATGATTATTGAAATCACCTGAAATATTATCTGTTAGTTTAGCGAGTTGGAGGTACACAAGTGAAGGGATCGGAGCTAGTTATGTATTGAATTTATCTATTTAGGGAGTGGGGAGTGGGGGAGATGAGGGAGCAGGGGAGAAGAAAAACTATTGATTCTTGCCCAATGCCCAATGCCCCATGCCCAATACAACTCTTGGAGAGGCTGCGCCAACGACTACGCTCAGTACAAGTGCCCCATGCTCAATGCCCAATGACAAATGACAAATGACAAATGACAAATGACTAAAATAATTTGGCAGCAGGGTGAATTAATTGAAGTGACGATCGCTAACCTGAGTGATACAGGCGATGGTGTGGGACGCGCTGATGAGCGTGTTGTGTTTGTCCCAGATACTGTACCGGGCGATCGCGCCATTGTCCGCTTGGTTCATGTTAAACCAAAATACGCCCACGGCAAGCTCCAGCAGCTATTGGAACCATCCCCTGAGCGGATCCGACCCAGTTGTATTGTGGCGGATAAGTGCGGTGGTTGCCAGTGGCAGCAGATTAATTACGATTACCAGCTAGTAGCCAAGCAAAATCAAGTTATCCAAGCTTTGGAACGGATTGGCGGTTTTCTCCAACCACCGGTAGATCCGGTACTCGCCGCCCCTTCTGCTTTAAACTACCGTAATAAATCTACATATCCTCTGGGTACATCGGCAACAGGACAGGTACAAGCTGGTTACTACCAAAAAGGTAGTCACCAATTAATTAACTTAAATCAATGTCCAGTCCAAGACTCACGATTAAATCCCTTACTTGCCGAAGTTAAGCAGGATATTCAACAACGGGGTTGGCAAATTTACGACGAACAGCGCCACCTTGGACAAATTCGCCATCTTGGTTTACGCATTGGCCGACATACTGGGGAAATGTTGCTGACTCTGGTGGTGAAGGACTGGAATTTATCAGGAATTGAAACCCAAGCCCAGGAATGGTTAAAGCGCTATCCGCAGTTAGTGGGAGTGTCGCTCAACCGCAATAGCGATCGCACAAATGCTATCTTTGGATCAGAAACCCGTTGCATCGCTGGAGTCCCACACCTGCGTGAGAATTTTGCTGGATTGGAATTTCAAGTGCGCCCAGATACATTTTTCCAAGTTTATACAGAAACAGCAGAGGCACTATTGCAGGTAATTCAATCAGAACTCAATCTTCAAGGGCATGAGTTGCTAGTTGATGCTTACTGTGGTATCGGGACTTTAACTTTACCCCTCGCCAAAAAAGTCAGGATTGCTACAGGATTAGAAGTGCAACCAGCAGCAGTGGAACAAGCTATTTTGAATGCCCACCATAACGGAATTGATAATGTGACTTTCCTTGTCGGGGCAGTAGAGAAATTGCTGCCAAAAATGGGCACAATACCAGAAGTAGTAATACTCGATCCGCCACGCAAGGGGTGCGATCGCGCTGTGATCGACACTTTACGGCAATTGAAACCATCTCGGATCGTTTACGTCAGCTGTAAAGTAGCCACCCTCGCCCGCGACCTGAAATTACTTTGTCAAGATGGGCAATATACTATCACACGCGTACAACCTGCTGATTTTTTTCCTCAAACGGCTCATGTTGAAGCTGCCGCCTTTCTTGCGCTATCAAATTTGTACAAGGATAGTAATTCCTTTACAAAAACTGAAATTTGAAATTTTTAGTTTAGTGGATACTAAAGATGCTAAAATTGAATTAAGATAAAAATAGAAATTCATTTTGTTTAAATAAATTCAAGTTGCATAGCCTCTTAAAAATATGAATTGGATGTGTAAATTACAAATCGGCAATCAATGTAGAGTATGCCAATACTCTGTCAAATTACTAGCATCTTTTTAAGTTGCTTAATTCATTATCAAAACTATTCCAGCCGTTTTATATCTAAACAATTCCAACTCATACTATAGAGCTAATGCTCCCTAGCATTTTCAAAATTTAGTTTTAAAGACGCAAGTTTGAAGGCAGCATGACCACCTCAAGTTTTATCAGAGTGCCTGTAATAGCAAACTGATGTCTAGCTAACTGAAAGCTATGGGGTTTCTCTTGTGATTACTATTTCACTCCGTCCAGTTGGACGTTATTGGGGCACTATTAGTTTTGCCTCAACCCTCTACCTTTGTCCAATATTAGATTTACTGTTGGCAGAAATCCCAGCAAAATTACAAGCAGAACTGCGGCTAGGACTTCAAGAAGCTTTAGTCAACGCAGCTAAACATGGCAATAATCTTGATCCAAGTAAAACAGTTGTAGTCCGTTTTTCTTTAATAGATAATCAATATTGGTGGATAATATCAGACCAGGGTAGCGGCTTTACTCCTTCATCTACTAGTGATGAGGAGCCAACAGATTATTTACCACCAGATGAATCAGAAAGTGGTCGTGGTTTATGTCTTCTGCATCAAATTTTTGATCAGGTAGAGTGGAACCGCAAAGGCACAGAATTGAGGCTTTGTAAACAAATGGAAAATCGTCCCCGTTTATCTCTGCGACGGTAGTTTATTTAGAAGTTAAGAGTTAGGAGTTAAGAGTTAAAAATTTCAAACTTTTAACTCCTGACTCCTAATTTTTAAGTTTTTCCGTGAGTTTGACAGGGAGGCGCAGAAATAGAGCGATCTAACCAACCAACTGCTTGTTCTAATCTGGCTTGAGCTTCTTGTGGCTGATTCTTTAAAAGATACACAATAGCTGCTGCCACTTGTTCATTAGCGCGGGAATTGCGGTTAGACTTGAGGCGATGCCAATCGTTAGGGGAGATGCTCAGTCTTTCCATCAAGGCTTGAGCTAGTTCCAGAGTACTAAGTTCATTTAGTTGACTAGTTTGAGGCAGCTGGGTAGATTGGGACATAATCTATTGGCACATTTGCATTTACTTCTACTGTACTACTTGTAAATGAAGCCGTCTAAACAATCACAGCCATCAGGGGAAACTCCAGAACCAGATTTTGACCAAGAATTTGAGGAAGTAGAGCGATCGCTCCTGTCCTTAAAAGAACGTTATGATCAAGTGCAGCGCGATCGCCAACAACAGGCACAATGGCAACAGCATCGAGATAAACTGAAGCACAATAAATCTCAGACACCAGAAATCAAAGCAGAGTTACGGCAAATTCAACAGCAGTTGGAAATGCTAGAACTAAAATTAGAAAGCCAGTTATTTTCTTGGCGTAGCCTCAAAAAACCTTTTTGGCAAGTCGTCCGCTTTGGTGGAATGGGCGTTATCATAGGCTGGATATTAAAGTCTTATGCTGGATAAATATGGTAAATCGACGGATTGCAGAAATATTGCGAAGTGGTCAACCTGATGAGTCTCTCCAAGTTCAAGGCTGGGTGCGGACGAAACGCGAGTCCAAAGGGTTTGCTTTTATTGAAGTCAATGACGGCTCATCACTAGCTAATTTGCAAGTCGTCATCAATCAAGATTTGCCAGACTATGAAGCTATATTGAAAAAATTGAACACAGGTGCTGCTGTTGAGGCGACAGGGGTACTAGTGGCTTCTCTTGGTAAAGGACAACGGATTGAGTTGAAAGCCGATACAGTAGAAGTTTACGGAGAAGCTGATCCCGATACATATCCCCTGCAAAAGAAACGCCATTCCTTTGAGTTTCTGCGAACCATTGGACATTTGCGATCGCGTACCAATTCCTTTGGTGCAGTTTTCCGCGTCAGAAATGCTTGTTCGACAGCAATTCACCAATTTTTCCATGAAAGAGGCTTTTTGTGGGTACACACCCCGATCATTACTGCTAGCGACTGTGAAGGCGCGGGTGAACTTTTTAGTGTTACCAGTTTAGATTTAAAGAATATTCCCCGCACAGAAAACCAAGCAGTAGATTATAGCCAAGACTTTTTTGCTAAACCCACATATTTAACAGTTAGCGGCCAGTTGGAAGCGGAAGTTATGGCGATGGCGTTTTCTAACGTCTACACATTTGGCCCTACCTTCCGTGCAGAAAATTCCAATACTTCCCGCCACCTAGCAGAATTTTGGATGGTTGAGCCAGAAATGGCTTTTTGTGACCTAGAAGGCGATATGGATTTAGCTGAGGCGTTTCTCAAACACATTTTTAAATATGTGTTGGAAACTTGCCCAGAAGATATGGAATTTTTCAATGAACGCATTGATAAATCTGTGTTGGCGACAGCCGAAAATATTATTAATAATCAGTTTGAACGCTTAACTTACACAGAAGCGATCGCACTTTTAGAAAAAGCTGATGTTAAATTTGAATATCCTGTGAGTTGGGGTTTAGATTTACAATCAGAACACGAACGCTATCTAGCTGAACAATTATTTAAAAAACCTGCGATCGTTACAGATTATCCAGCGCAAATCAAAGCTTTTTATATGCGCTTAAACGACGATGAAAAAACCGTCCGAGCAATGGATATTCTCGCACCCAAAATTGGCGAAATTGTTGGTGGTTCTCAACGGGAAGAACGCCTAGAAGTTCTAGAACGCCGCGTGTTAGCGCAAGGATTAAACCCAGAAGACTTGTGGTGGTATCTTGATTTACGTCGTTATGGTACTGTTCCCCATGCGGGTTTTGGACTAGGTTTTGAACGACTCGTACAATTTATAACAGGTATGGGAAATATCCGTGATGTGATTCCCTTTCCTCGTACACCACAAAGTGCTGAGTTTTAGTTTAAATTTTAGACCTATTATCGCGTCTACACAAACCGATTGCGTCTGCGCGGATTAATAAAACATTGAAACCCGCGAATGCGGGTTTTGTTTGTATAGCTACGTATTTTCTAAAACTATTAATTAAAATTAAGATTTTTGAATCTCCTCTTGTAAAACTTGAACTTGCTCAATAGATAATTCAGTAACTTGAGCAATTTGTTCTAAACTCATTCCAATTCGCAACAAATTTAAAGCCAACTTTCTTGTTGTTTCTACTTCACCTTTGGCTTCGCCTTCTTCTAGGATTTGTTGATAAATGACTGATTCGCGCATAATCTCACTCCTTAAAATCTTGTTAATTACATTTTTATTTAACACCAGACCTGCTAGAATTCCACTGGCAGCAGCTATATTTCTTTGTAACTGGCGATCGCTAATTGCTTCAACTGCTTTGGCTACTTGGGTTAATACCATTGTAGGATCGTTTGTTTGACTTAGCACGGCAAAGGGTAATAAACCTGGAATACTCATAAACCTGTCTGTTGGTTGTTCCCACAGGCGTATTACCTCAAACTGATGGTAAGTGTTGTTTAATCTAAAACTGTTTTCAGTAACTAATTGTGAACTTGTTTTTCTCAAATAGATTACTATTTGACGCATTTCTTTGTTATGAAAGCGGCGAGAAACCCTAACTCGATAATCTAACATCCGAAAGGGGATATCTTTATCGGCGTGGGTTTGAAACTCGGTATGTAGAACTAAATCATCAGATTGCAATAAAATTAACGAATCGGTGCGAATTGGTTCGCTTGATAATTCAGTCGGGCTAAGTTCTGTTAATTTAATCGGTGAACCTAGTAACCAAGTTGCTAAGTCATCTTTGAAGTTTTCGGCAATGAATTTACAGATATTGTCATACATGACAGCCTTAAATAAAGGGTATCAGGTATTGTTTATTAAGATTAAATTTGTTTATGTTGGGTTGACGCAAGAAAACCCAACATAATATACATCACTGTTTGAAACAGCATCTAATTACCAAGTACTTCTTGTCTACGCCGCTCCTGTTCCTGCTCCTCAACTCCTTGGCGTACTTCCGAATATTTGTTTACGGCTGTATTAGCTTCACCTCTTATCACTAATCTTAATTCCTGAGCTTCATCGCCATCTCCTAAAAGAGAAATTAATTCCCTTCTTTGTGCTTTGTCAAGTGTAAAAAACCACTTTATAAAAGCTTTTAAAATTTCTTCTCGTGAACCAGATACCTCATTATGGGCAACAACACAAGAAGGACAAACGTTAACCGCATAACTTTCATACCAGTAATTTATAAAGGAATTTACTTTACTAATTCCAAACCTTGTTTCAGAGCATTCCTGACTCGATACATCTTGATTGGCAATACAGTCTAAAATGGAAGTTGTATGAGAACTATCAAATACGTTTGCTAACGCTCCAACAACAACAGAACCAGGATATCCAGGCAGTATTTCTCCTGTTGAATTAAGCCAAGGATATTTAGTCAATACTAAGGAGTAATGATATCGATCATGTATACAATAGCTGATTGCTTGCTCTGGAATATAGGAATTTTTCAGATATTGATTAATACTATTTCTATCAAATCTCATTCGCTTGTAATAGTTAGAAGAAAATATATCTTCTTGGCAGCTTTTCGCCACCTGAGCTAGTCTGTTGATATTTACCTGTGCATCACTTTTCATTGGTGTTAACAATAAAGCCGAGCTAGTTACCAGCAAAGTGATTAAGCCTTTAACTGTGAAATTTTTCATTGATTTCCCTCTCTTATTACTTGTTCTAATTCATCAGAAGTTTTAGGAATTGGATATGTAGATTCCCAAGGATTAGGGATATTAGCCCCATCATTATTTGTATCTACTGTATTTTTTGGCCGTTCTGTTGTAACTTGTTGCTTAGGCGGTACTTGCCGTTGATTTGAGGTTGTTACAGTTGTTTTTGGTTGCTGCTTAGTTTGCAAATAAACTTGTTTAGCTTTTTCAAGGCTAATTTTTGTCTGTTGCTGTTTATCGGCTTGTTGCCTTTTTTGTGTTATTAAAGCCCTTGCCCTTATATCAGCATTTAACTGCTCTCTTCTTTTCCTCATTTCTCTTCTTTCCCTTATCACAGCTTCTAACTGCTCTCTTTCTGTTCTAACAGCAGCTTCTTTTCTAATAGCCGCTTGTCTTTCTTCCTCGGCTTTTAAAGCAGACTGAAGTTTTTGTTTTTCTATCTCCTCTATTTGAGCTTGTTCGGTTTCAACTTTGTCAGATGTATGCAAAGTTGAAGGACTTATTGTAGGTTGAGATTTAATAGTTAATGGGATTTCAGGAATTTGGGTAACTGGACTAGGAATAACTACCGGAACATTTTCTAGAGGAGAAACAGAAACCGGATTTTTGGTGTTTGGTTGATTAATAGCCGCAATAACAACAGCAAAACATCCCAGTCCTAAACCAATGACAACTTTCCAAAATTTTTGGTTTTTCTGAGTATGGCTAGAAGAGGCATTGACTGATTTAGATCCACCGACTGATACAGTAGCAACAGAACTAGATGACGCAGCAGATTTCAACCCATTGCTTGATTTAATTGCCGTTTGTTGCCATAGTATTCTAGGTATTTGTAAAGCTTTTTCAATTTCGTTCAATTTCTGCAAAATCACTTGCGTATTTTGAGGACGATGATTTGCAGTAGGAGCCATCAAATGGTCGATTAAATCTGCCAAAAGTGGAGAAAGATTGAGTGCAGATTTTCGCCAGTGCAACTCGTTAGTCAGAGGGTCATAAATTTCTTTATCCTGGGGTTCCTTACCTGTGAGCAGAAAAATAAAAGTCCGTCCCAATGCAAAAAAGTCTGACTGCTGTACCGAATAACCGTTTTGTTGTTCTGGCGGTGAATAGCCTTGTGAAATAATTCTGGTATGGGAATTTCCCGCCACGATGGTTGTCGTGACTTGTCGAACTGCACCAAAATCAATTAAGACAAGCTGCCCACTTGGTCGCAGCATGATATTCTGAGGCTTAATATCACGGTGAAAATATTGATGAGCGTGTACTAAAGCGAGAATTTCTACAAGTTGTTTAAGCCAATTGAGAGCTTGAGCTTCAGAAAGACGTTGATAATTACGAAATTCCATCCACTGCTCTAAATTTACGCCTTCAATTTTCTCCATTGCTAAACAGTGCAATGGTACAGAGCTATTTATAGGTAAAATAGTAAAATAACTATCTGGTTCTACCTTGGGAATACCCGCATTGTTTAGCTGACTCAAAACCTTTGCTTCCTGCTGAAACAGTTCAATAGCTTTAGGGTTCTTCTCAGTCAGCACTTTTAAAACTTTAGTTTTCCCACACTCGTCAACTTCAAAAGTGTTACCAAAGCCACCTTGTCCTAGTTGTTTGATTACCCGATAGCGTCCTTGCAGTAGTATTTCTGACCCACAGTTACGGCAAATAAGGTTGTTTGCATTCACTAGGTCAACAGGTTTTGGACAATGGGGATTTATACAATAGGTCATTACACAGAAGTAAATATCCTAAAAAATCGATTTTTATTGATATCTAAACAGAGGGCTAAATCTATAAGGTTCTATTAATAGAGTTCCCTGAAATTTTGGCAAAGTAACATATATAGCAGTTCTTACTTCAGTATTAAATCTCATACACAATAAATTAGGGTTACAACAATTGTTGTAACCCTACAGACTGGCTATATTAAATTTGCTCGAAAACCGCCATAGAATAACAATTAACCTCATAACTGCCGAATTATGAGCAATTCTTCACATTGACTACATCTAGATTAATGCAAAGGCAAATATTTTCTTGCTTGCGTGGGATAAGTAAAGCTATTGTTAAAAGAAATCGTTCAAAGCAAAACCCTCATTCAAGAAGTCAAGTAGGAAGCTAGAATGGTAATTTTGAATAAATAAGTAAAATCTAATACTGGTATTTTAGATAATAGACGCACCCAAACTTGTATCCAGATTCGTATTCCTAAAGACTTGCATGAGGAATCAGTCATTTCACAACTGGTTTATCACTATGGGGTCACAATAATTATTGCTGATGCTCAGGTAAGCACAAACGTGCCACAACACAGTTGCTTCCATCTACAACTGCGAGGTACTGTTTCCCAGATTGAAAGCACCTTAATTTACCTGGATGAGTTGGATTTAAAAGTTTTGCACCAATCCAGTCCTGAAGAAAATGGGTGGTAATCAATTTTTGATTTCGGATTTTGGATTTTAGATTGATAATCCAAAATCCAAAACCTAAAATCTAAAATCGGCTATGCCATTTGATTTTCAATCGCCCACCGCGCTAATTCAGTGCGGTTGTGTAGATTGGTTTTGCCCAACATATTGGACACATGGCTTTCAACTGTACGCTGACTAACATTGAGTTCTTCAGCAATTTCCCGGTTAGCTAAACCCCTAGCGACAAACTGGACTACTTTCAGTTCGGTTGGGGTCAACTGCACATCGAAGGGAACCTGGATGCGGGAACTGTTTTCGCCTCCTTTGGCTTGGTGTTCTTTCCAACGGATAGTTTGTTTCAGCGAGGATTCAACTTGTGCTACGAGTTCTTCTGGTTCAAAGGGTTTGACCATATAAACATCAGCACCTTTATTTAAACCCTTAACTCGGTCTGCACTTTGTCCCTTAGCTGAAAGGAAAAGAACCGGAATCCAGCTGGTGCGTTCGTTTTGCCGGACTTGTTCCACAAAAGTATATCCGTCCATTTCCGGCATCATCACGTCGCAGATAATCATGTCTGGAACATCTTGCTCTAAAATTTCCAGAGCTTCACGTCCATTTTCGGCGGTGACAACTTCGTATCCCCGGAATTCTAAGTAATCCTTCACCAGCAAGATGAGGTTAGGGTCATCATCAATCAATAGAAGTCGTTTGTGATCTTTCATGCTGGGCTCTTTCATAGCAGTGGCACTTGTCGCGCTTCGGTCCATCAAAGTCTTGAATATTTATCCTCTACGGTGGGCTATTCGAGATGTGTCCTTTTTCCTACTTAACTTGCCTTTACTGTCTCGAAGTCTCAAAAATGCCGAGCACTTTCAATAGACTAGTAGCTCGATAGCAAAAGTCCAGCAAGGATACGTATAGCAGTAGTATCTATAATGCGCTATTATATATCGCTTTGAAAGGGGCGGGGTAAAAAACACTGATTAAATAATAATCTTTCTGACTCACAAGTAAGTATTGGCTTAAAGATGACCCTACCTTAAAACAACCCGCACTTTCTTAAAGCTTACTGCTATAACATATCCTTCGGTTGTTAAGCCTCTATGAGGTGTTCACGAGAAACTAGGGAAGTTTCTGGCAAAGGATGGGTTGAAAATGCATATTCTTCCACCTTATTGCCTGTTAAGTGTTCTCGGATGAGCCGCAGGGTAACTTCCGGGTTTGCTTGGCGATACCAAGCCTCATCAGGGTAAACCACCATTATGAGTCCAGAACAACAAACGCGCAAGTAGTTGGCTTAAGTTCTAAAGACAGACGTAAATGGGATAACTTTGTTGCGGCTGATCAAGTTTTAACTCTTTAAGTCGCTTTTTGAAGTATTCCCAGGATTCCAGACTAGCTCGTTTTGAGTAGCAGTTAGTGATTGTCTGGTCAGCGCAAATAAAAATGTATCGCTGAATTTTTGCAAGTCCTAAAGTTTCTACACAATTCCTCAGGGCTTGATGTTCAACAGACTTAGTGGTTTTGGAGATTTGATGGCTAGACCGGATCACTGTATTGTTACTCATCGAGTGGCTCCCTGATTACAGTTCTATAACAATTTCCAAGCTTTGCAAATAAAGTTCACCAGATAAAATATTCGTAACTTACGGAACGGAACCTAAAAACTATAAATAATTAAGCATTTATACTTAAGTACCCTAATGCTCTTCTAGTTCGGGAACCCGTACTCAAGGAATTCTTGCCATTGGACGCCACTTTTCGGTAGATTAGCACTCAGGAGTTGAGAGTGCTAAACTCTGGAGGAAATAATATGGCTGCTTTATCTTTAAGCGTTTCTACAGTTAAACCTTTGAGCGATCGCGTTTTCGTAAAAGTGAACGCCTCTGAGGAAAAGACCGCAGGTGGTTTGTATTTGCCTGATACCGCCAAGGAAAAGCCCCAGGTAGGGGAAGTAGTCGCCCTTGGTCCTGGCAAGCGTAACGATGACGGTAGCCGTCAGGAATTGGAAATTAAAGTCGGTGATAAGGTGCTGTACTCGAAGTACGCTGGCACCGACATTAAGCTCGGCACCGAAGAATATGTACTGCTTTCTGAAAAAGATATCTTAGCAGTCGTTATCTAATGGGTTATGAGGGCTATGGGTTATCAGGTATGGGTTATGGCGTATGGGAACAATCCCCAATCCCCATTACCCCTTATCCCTGGAGGGAACCCCAAGTTCCCCAATCCCCAGTCGCTAATACCCAATTCAAGAAAAAATTGACCTAATCCCTGGATTTAGACACCTATGGCAAAGCGCATTATCTATAACGAAAACGCCCGTCGCGCCTTAGAGCGAGGCATTGACATCCTGGCTGAGGCTGTAGCTGTTACCCTTGGCCCCAAAGGTCGTAACGTAGTCTTAGAAAAGAAATTTGGCGCACCGCAAATTGTCAATGACGGTGTAACGATCGCCAAAGAAATCGAATTAGAAGACCACATTGAAAACACTGGCGTAGCTTTGATTCGTCAAGCTGCTTCTAAAACCAACGATGCTGCGGGCGATGGCACCACAACTGCCACCGTTTTAGCTCATGCGATCGTCAAAGAAGGCTTGCGGAACGTTGCAGCTGGTGCTAATGCGATTTCGCTCAAGCGTGGTATAGACAAAGCTACTGCCTTCCTCGTAGAAAAAATTGCTGAACACGCCCGTCCAGTGGAAGATTCCAAAGCCATTGCCCAAGTTGGTGCGATCTCGGCTGGTAATGACGAAGAAGTTGGTCAGATGATTGCTCAAGCAATGGACAAGGTGGGCAAAGAAGGCGTAATTTCCCTAGAAGAAGGGAAATCTATGTTCACTGAGTTGGAAATCACTGAAGGGATGCGCTTTGATAAAGGCTACATCTCTCCTTATTTCGCTACCGACGCTGAACGGATGGAAGCGGTTTTTGATGAGCCTTTCCTACTGCTGACCGATAAGAAAATCGCTTTGGTACAAGACCTCGTACCAGTGTTAGAGCAAGTAGCTCGTGCTGGTCGTCCTTTGGTGATTATTGCCGAAGATATTGAAAAAGAAGCTTTGGCAACCTTAGTAGTAAACCGTTTACGCGGTGTACTCAACGTTGCTGCTGTTAAGGCTCCTGGCTTTGGCGATCGCCGCAAAGCACTACTAGAAGATATCGCCGTTTTAACTGGTGGTCAACTAGTTACCGAAGATGCTGGTTTGAAGCTAGATAACACCAAGCTGGATAGCCTGGGTAAAGCTCGCCGGATCACCATTACCAAGGACAGCACCACAATTGTTGCCGAAGGTAACGAAGCTGCTGTTAAGGCTCGTGTCGAACAGATTCGTCGTCAAATCGACGAAACCGAATCTTCTTACGACAAAGAGAAGCTGCAAGAGCGTCTTGCTAAACTCTCTGGTGGTGTCGCTGTGGTGAAAGTGGGTGCAGCCACCGAAACCGAGATGAAAGACAAGAAACTGCGCCTAGAAGACGCTATCAACGCCACTAAAGCTGCTGTGGAAGAAGGTATCGTTCCTGGCGGTGGTACAACTCTGGCTCACCTTGCTCCGGAATTGGAAACTTGGGCAAAGAGCAATCTTAAGGATGAAGAGTTGATTGGTGCGTTGATTGTCGTTCGCGCCTTACCCGCACCTCTGAAGCGGATTGCTGAAAACGCTGGTCAGAATGGTGCTGTGATCGCTGAACGCGTGAAAGAGAAAGAATTTAGTGTTGGCTACAACGCTGCGACAAACGAATTCGTCGATTTGTTAGAGGCTGGTATTGTTGACCCTGCAAAAGTGACTCGTTCTGCTCTGCAAAACGCTGCTTCCATCGCTGGTATGGTGTTGACAACCGAATGTATCATAGTTGACAAGCCTGAGCCTAAGGATGGCGCTCCTGCTGGCGCTGGCGCTGGCGGCGGAGACTTCGATTACTAATACTTTGTAATCACATAATTTGTGAGAACAGCTGCTTCCTGATGGAGGCGGCTGTTTTTTCGTTTGAACTGCCTTTAGATAGCGAGGAGCGACAAAATATTGCGGGTTGTGTGGAAATTCTGGCGGGTTTGCGATTTGAAAAAGATTTGGCTCGGCAATTTTTACGGGAGGATATTATGAAAGAGTCTGTAATTTATCAAGATATCGTTCAAAAAGAAGCGTTTAAATTAATAAGTCGTCTACTTAAACGGCGTTTTGGTAATATTGATGGATCATTAGTTGAGCAGGTTCGGAATTTATCTGCTGAACAGTTAGAGGAGTTGGGAGAGGCATTGTTGGATTTTTCGGAAGTTGATGATTTAGTAGCTTGGTTAGAGCAGCAGAAGAGAGACTAAAATTTTTCCAGAAGGATATTATTAAATAGTCTGTAATTTATCAAGATATTTTGCAGCAATAAAACTAGGTTAATAAACTATAACCCGATATCGACTAAATCAGCATTTTGGAGAAATTGACGCATCTTTAATATAACAAGTATAATCAGGTACAAAACACTAGATTAGAGTAGAAAATATGACTAGCAATAAAACTAAAGTGATTTCAATTTTTAACAATAAAGGCGGTGTTGGGAAAACTATAATTACATGGAATTTAGGAGATGCGCTTGCACGAAGAGGCAAAAAAGTGCTGTTAATAGATTTTGATCCCCAATCAAATCTTTCAATAGCAATGTTAGGTGATCGATTTACAAATATTTTACCAAGCCCAGAAAATCCTTATGGAACTACTAGAAGAGCATATTTACAAAGGTTTTTACAAAATGAAGGTACATTACAGTTATATAAACATAAAGGACACAGAACTAGCAATAATGTTGATTTAATTGCTAGTGATGCTTGGTTGAATGTCTATTCAGAATCACTAAGTGTTGGGTCGGATTTACTCACTGGTAATGGGCTTGAAAAATATTCAATAATAAGCAGGCTAATACAAGAAGCTAATAGTACCGAAAGTAAGGAGTATGATTACGTATTAATTGACTTACCACCCTCATTTAATAATTTGGTTAGAACTGCACTATATTCTTCTAACTATTTTATTGTTCCTTGTACATCTGATATTTTTTGTTCGTATTGTGTTGGACTAATAGGAGAAACATTACCAAGGTTTATTAAGGAATGGCAAATAGGATGTCAACTACATGACACTAATAACCCTCATACTTAAAAATATATAAATCTTGGTAAACCTGTATTTGCAGGTTGGGTTTTCAATGGATATGACACAAGAAAGCCTAAAGATGAGACAAATAAGAAAATAATTGCAGCAGATAACGCAATGGGACTACAGATTATACAGAAGGTTAAAGAACTTGTAGAAACACTAGAAAATAAAATAAAGGAACATCCTTCTGTTTTGAAAAACACCTCCTTTAAATATTTCCAGCTAGGTGGAATAGAAGATATGAACATTCTTGTACAAAATAGTATGTGGCTAAACTGCCCTATCGCAACACTAGATCGAATGGAACCAGTAAGAAATCTTCAAGATCGAGTGCAATGGTCGCCAAACCAATTAGATCAAATCCAGGCATTAAAGAATAGCTTTCTAACAATAGCTGATAGAGTAATTAAGCACTGTATTTAAAAAAATAAATTTACATCTATATTTATTTGCAGGCTTTGTATCAACGTTTTCATAAGGACTGTGATTTTGTCTACATGGTTTATTGATTTGGCATAGACTTTGAGAGGTGATCGCGTACCACTTTAATTCTTATTGTATCGCTTTTCTGAACTACAGCGATCGCACGATATTCTACTTTTACATAAAAACCTATGAGCCAAATTAATCCTGAAATAACTCCCTTACCCTATTTTCTGACAGAGCATTTAGAAATAAAAATGGGAATTATAAGAAGTAGGGTGTGTTAATTGACTCTCAATAAATATCAAGATTCACATGGCACAACCAAAATATGAAGGTTATTGCGAATGCACTCCTACCAAATTAGTCCGAGAAAAGTTTGGAGATGTCAATGTTTTTGCACAAAATGCTAAATCACTCTTAACAAAAGCTACTGGTTTTATTGGTAATTATGATTTTACTTTAAATCCTTACAGAGGATGTCAATACGGTTGTAGTTATTGCTATGCTGCTGCATTTACCCCTAATGCTCAAATGCGCCAAGACTGGGGTAAATGGGTAATTTTTAAAGAAAATGCTGCTGAGATTTTAGCCAAAGAATTAAAAAAATGGTATGAAAAAAATCCCCAGATTCCTCCTAGTATATACATGAGTAGTGTTACTGATCCTTATCAACCACTTGAGTCTAAACATCAACTGACTCGTCGGTTGTTGGAGGTAATGCTAGATGTGGGGATTGATGGTTATCCAACTCCAACTTTGGTGATTCAAACTCGTAGCCCAATTATTACTAGAGATATTGATTATTTACAACGATTTAAGCGATTGCGAATTAATATGAGCATTCCCACTGGTAGCGAATTAGTGAGAAAAGATTTTGAACCGCGATCGCCCAGTATTAAAGCCAGATTAAATGCTATCACTAAAATTAAACAAAGTATTGATTATTTCAAAGGTTTTCTTCCCAAAATTTCTATCACTATTACCCCTCTACTTCCTACTTTAGCAACTGATGAAGCTACTTTTATTGACAAATTAGCCATCGCTGATAGAGTTGTAATTCAAGCTTTTCATCCAAGCCAGAGTCGTTCTCTTATGGCATCAACTCGCCAAGAAGCTGAAAAAATTAAGCAAAAATACGCTTGGTGGTATGAAGATGAGAAATTAAGCTATATGAAATTTAAGGAAAAATTAGTTTCTCGGCTTCCAGGTGTAGAAATTATGGAAGGGAAAGAGGGATTTGGTTATGAATAATCCTATCGTAAATTGGTGGGGAAGTCAGCAGTTAAAATTATCTTTAAAACGCGGGGATATCCCACGTGCAGTCCAACTATTGCAAGAGATTCAAAAATCAGGTGCAACATTCTCATGGTTAGAAAAACTATTTAGGGATAAACTTCAACTTGAACGTTATTCCCAAGAATACAAACGACAAACAGAAATTTTAGGTAAACAACTAACAGAAGTATCCCAGGAAAAAGCTAATCTCATATTAATGCCAGATGAGGAATTTGTTAAATATATCTATAAAGTTTTTAATTTAATACAACACGATGAATATAAACTGCAATCTACTAATATTGATCAACGTATTTTTGATAATTTTGAATCAACGCTAGTTGAATATCTCAAAGAAGAATTTAGTAAGATTCATGATAAAAAGTTATTTATTAAGCTTGAAGATGCTCTTGAAGATATTAATAACTTAAAAATTGGACAAGACCCAGACTACCGTTTTAGTCTAACCCCTCATGTCTACTTTATGAAGTATTTTTTAGAAAATGTATATTGCATATATTTAGCTTGGTTTCTCATTTATCAGGATGCTTTACTACCAAGTAAGGTTAATATCCTTGATATTGCAGCAGGGCCAGGAACAGTTGCTTATGGTTTAGCTTTATTTCTCCAAAGTAGTAGCGGTTTTTTTAATATCCCGCAAATGCACATATCTTACTACTCTTTAGAAAAACAAGATGCTTTCCAGTTTCGTGGACTTCAGTTTTGGCGACGATATATAGAGTCGCGTCTAACCACAGTAAATGCTTACTTTCGCTTTGTTACTACTGATATTTTTAGTTGGGAAACTCAATCGAATAATCTACCCAAAGAGTTTTTCGACTTTATCGTAATTTTCCACTGCTTCTTTATAGATAAAGCAAAAAGGGTTGAAGCAAATAATACTTACAAACAAATATTTGCCACTAGCTTAAAAAATTCAGGCTATATTTTACTAATTTTGCAAGATAAGAAGTTATTCAAAATATACGATGTTCATCAACTTGAAAATCAAGAACACGAAAAAAATGTAGTGGAGAAATTTCTGGCAGAATTGGGATTAAAGTTAGTCTGATATAGATATCTTACCTCAACAGGTTCAAGAACATCTTTGCCCAGTGCTGAATTTGCTAAGTTTGCTCAAGACAAATTACCAAAAAAAGTGTATATGAGTCCAATACTGCAACAGTATTTTGGTCAGAAGCATCAGTAAAATTATGCATTAGATGATTATGTAATCTTGGCGAAAAAATCATGATAAATTGCAGGAAAAGTAGCAGAGAATGTATTAAATAAATATAAAGTATGTGAACTTTAAAGTTGAATTTATAAATGACCTGCAATCCGCAAATAGCAGAAGGTTGGCATGGCAAACTTAATTTAGTCTATGCCGATCGCCAGGGTAAAACCCAGTTAATTTACAATCACCAACAAGCGCCCCTGAAGGTACAACGCCCATTTTACCCAGAAGGGGAAATTTGTCATAGCGTCATTTTACACACGGCTGGGGGAATGGTGGGAGGCGATCGCTTATCGTCTAACATCCACCTCCAACCCCAAGCCCAAGCTTTAATCACTACAGCTGCTGCAAGCAAGATATATCGCAGTAACGGCTTACAAGCTAGACAAACCATCCAAATGCAAGTTGACGTTGGTGCTTGTTTAGAATGGTTGCCGCAAGAGACAATTTTATTTAACGGTGCGATTTATCGGCAAGATTTACGGGTAGAATTAGCAACCGGGGCTAGTTGGTTGGGGTGGGAAATTACCCGATTTGGTCGCAGTGCTAGAGGAGAAAAATTCTTGCAAGGAGAATGGCGATCGCATACGGAAATTTGGCAACAAGGTATTCCCTTATGGATTGATCGGCAATGGTTACGGGGTAGCGAAGATATTTTTCACAGTCCCCACGGCTTGGCTGGAAAACCAATCGTCGGTAGTCTAGTTTGGGTTGGTGGTGTAGTTTCAGCAGAAATTGTCGAAAAAATGCGAAATTTATGGGATGGGGAGGGAGAAGTGGGTGTTAGCAGGTTACAACATGGATTATTGTGTCGATATCGCGGTGCTTCTACATCTGAAGTGAGAAACTGGTTTATTGATGTTTGGCAGTTGCTGCGAGTTTCTTTTTTGAATCGTGGTAATTGTATACCAAGAGTTTGGCAGGTTTGAACGAACCGCCAAGACGCCAAGAACGCCAAGAGGAAAATAAGAATGCAACTTACGCCGCAGGAAAAAGATAAGCTACTAATTTTTACTGCTGCTTTATTAGCAGAAAGACGTAAAGGAAGGGGTTTAAAACTGAATTATCCTGAAGCGATCGCTTATATTTCTGCTGCTATTTTAGAAGGGGCGAGAGATGGACAAACTGTAGCTGAATTAATGAGTTATGGTACAACACTATTAACGCGAGATGATGTCATGGAAGGGATATCAGAAATGGTACATGAAGTACAGGTAGAAGCAACTTTTCCTGATGGTACAAAGTTAGTTACAGTACATAATCCAATTCGTTAACTTTTAAATTTATTATGATTCCTGGGGAAATTATCACACCAGAAGGTGAAATTGAGCTAAATGTTGGTCGTCCAACTATAAAATTGCAAGTATCAAATACAGGCGATCGCCCCATACAAGTAGGTTCCCATTATCACTTTTATGAAGTCAACGCTGCCTTAAACTTTGACAGAGAACAAGCGCGAGGAATGCGCCTCGATATCCCCGCAGGAACCGCAGTTCGCTTTGAACCAGGCGACGAAAAAGAAATAACTCTAATCCCCCTCGTTGGTACTCGCCAAGTCTACGGCTTCAACGCCAAAATTAACGGAAACCTCTAAAAACCCTCCGCGAACCTCTGCGCTTCCCTTAGCGTCCCTTTGCGTTTAAAAAAGCTTATTGAATAGGTTTAATTTCCAACTCCAATTTGGAACGATAAAAACAAACATCGAATTCCAAAAAAAATTAGTTTGTCCAAGAATTAAGGGAGCATAAAGACTACCCACCCACGCAAATACTAACTCTACTGGTGTAAAATCACTGATTTCAGCCCTTGCGAAAAAAGGCATCGCAGGTTGAGTGCTAAGATTTCCTGCCAATTGAATGATAGCTTTAGGCTCATCCCAAATCCCACCCAACTGAAGCCCTAGCTCATAGGGCATAACATTGACAGTAGCACCGCTATCAACTAAACCATTTGCTTCTATCCTGTGATTTTCTCGAATTAAAACTAGGGGGATTCTAGGTAAGCTATCAAATTTGTTTTGGGTGGAACTTGTAGTGGAATAATTGAACCGCATACAGCTTAATCACTGGAATCCTTTTGTTGGACTGCTTCCATTAGAACTGCACCAGCCCCGAAGCTATTATAAGGAGTAGGTAAATCGTAGGTTTTAAAGGGTTCCAATGGAGAAATATCCTCAACTGTATCTAAATCTTCTGCAAGGACGTGAATCAGCTTGAGTTTTTCTGACGGAGAAAGCTTTCGAGCTATAGGAATTATGTCTGCTAGGGTCATTTTGTCTAAGCCTCCAAGAATCCTCATTCACAGCATAAACCTAAATTATTCGAGTTGTGGAGAAAATACGAACACTTAGCTTTAAAAGCAGTCACTACGAAACTAGCTGATTTTAAATATGAAATTTCAGGCAAAATTTTAAAGACGCACAGTGATTCCCAGCGCCTTTATATTTTTGCGTCACTTTGCGTTTAAACTCGATTTTAACCTCGATTACTAAAAGTGCATTATGAGTTACAGAATGGATCGCCGCGCCTACGCCGAAACCTATGGCCCAACAGTAGGCGATCGCATCCGACTTGCAGACACAGAATTATTTATTGAAGTTGAACAAGATTTCACTACCTACGGCGATGAAGTAAAATTCGGCGGCGGTAAAGTCATCCGAGATGGGATGGGACAATCCCCCATTTCTAACGCCGATGGTGCTGTAGATTTAGTAATTACTAATGCTTTAATCCTCGATTGGTGGGGTATTGTCAAAGCAGATATTGCCATTAAAGATGGCAAAATTTTCAAAATTGGTAAAGCCGGAAATCCTTATATTCAAAATAATGTAGATATTATTATTGGCCCCGGAACTGAAGCCTTAGCTGGTGAAGGAATGATTCTCACTGCTGGCGGTATTGATGCCCATATTCATTTTATTTGCCCCCAACAGATTGAAGTGGCGATCGCTTCTGGTATTACCACCATGATCGGCGGCGGTACTGGCCCCGCCACAGGTACAAACGCCACTACCTGTACCCCAGGCCCTTGGAATATTTACCGAATGCTGCAAGCTGCTGATGCTTTTCCCGTCAACTTAGGATTTTTGGGTAAAGGTAACGCCAGTCAACCCCAAGGACTTGTAGAACAAGTAGCCGCAGGTGCAATGGGGTTGAAACTACATGAAGACTGGGGAACCACACCCGCAGCAATTGATACTTGCCTCAGCGTTGCCGATGCTTATGATGTGCAAGTAGCGATTCATACTGATACCTTGAACGAAGCCGGATTCGTTGAAGATACGATCGCTGCTTTCAAGAATCGTACCATCCACACCTACCACACTGAAGGCGCAGGCGGAGGACACGCACCAGATATCATCAAAGTTTGCGGCCAAGCCAATGTTCTGCCATCTTCTACTAATCCCACACGTCCTTACACCCTCAACACCTTAGACGAACACCTGGATATGTTGATGGTATGCCATCACCTCGACCCAGCGATCGCTGAAGATGTCGCTTTTGCCGAATCTCGCATCCGTCGGGAAACCATTGCTGCTGAAGACATTTTGCACGACTTAGGCGCATTTAGCATGATTTCTTCTGATTCCCAGGCAATGGGAAGAGTAGGCGAAGTGATAATTCGTACTTGGCAGACATCTCACAAAATGAAGGTGCAACGGGGAACTCTTAACCCACAAGGAACTGAGCAACAGGCAGACAACTTTAGGGCAAAAAGATATGTTGCTAAGTATACTATCAACCCAGCGATCGCTCACGGAATTGCTCAATATGTGGGTTCAGTGGAAGAGGGAAAATTAGCAGATTTATGTTTGTGGCGTCCCGCATTTTTTGGCGTGAAGCCAGAGATAGTAATTAAAGGCGGAATGATTGCATGGTCGCAAATGGGCGATGCCAACGCCAGTATTCCCACACCGCAACCAGTGCATATGCGACCGATGTTTGGTAGCTTTGCAGGTGCGCGTCATGCCACATCATTAACTTTTGTTTCCCAAGCAGCTTTAGAGAAAGAAATTCCCAGCCAGCTAGGTTTACAAAAGGCAGCTGTTGCAGTTTCTGGGACACGCCAATTGAGTAAGCGGGATATGAAGCTGAATGATGCACTACCCCACATTGAAGTTGATCCAGAAACCTATGAAGTCAGGGCAGATAGTGAGTTGCTGATTTGTGAACCTGCGACAGTTTTACCAATGGCACAAAGGTACTTTTTGTTTTAATTTATAACCGAGCAATCTACTGATTACGATAGTCCTTGAAAAGAATTGCAGTTCTCGAAACACGATTTGGAGAAGTGCCAAGCTTTATTGTGAAAGTTATCAATGGGATAGAAGAACCATCTGTACTCAAAATACTTCTCAAAAGCGCGATCGCAATTCCTTCCACAGCAGAATTCCAGCAAGTTTTAGATAATATCACATCTGGAGAATGAGCGATCGCTTATTTTTGAGTTACGATAAATTTCTTCGTTACTTAACTTGTTCAAATTTAAACAGACCGTCGTTGCCTTCAACTACTTTGACAAGAACAGGTTCTTGTTGGCGATCGCCTTTATCATTAAAACGAAGTGTATACCCTGAAGTTTCGTTTGGTGGAAGAGAAAAATCTCGATATTTGAGATTTTTTAAAACCGTTTGATGTGTGGGATTGTTAGACATAGATATAGCTTTAATAAAAGCCTGAGTTGCATCATAAGCTGTAGCTGTGCGCCAGCTAATCCGTCCTCCCCACATTCCCTTAGCGTCCTCTGCAAATTTTGTTGATTTTGTTGAGTTTTGCTCTTCTGCAAACCAATCTACAGATATAACCAAACCTTCAAAAGCGCCTCCACCTGATTTCAAAGTGTCTGGATTGTACAAAGAATTTCCTCCTAGCAGAGGCAATTTTTTGCTACCTTGAGCGCTGGCAATTGCAAGTGCCACAGAAGTTAACTCTGTATTCGGAAACAGAACAATTGCATCTGCTTTATCTTCTTGATTAATTTTTTGAATTTCGGCAGATGTATCCAATGAAGCATTAGCCAAATCTATAGTACGTATAACTTCCTCATTCTTATCTTTAAATAAGCTTTCAAACTGTTCTTTTACGTTCTTACTATAACTATCATTAGGATTGTAAAAAATAACTACTCTTTTATAGCCCTGATTCCTAGCATAACCTGCTAACTTCCCAGCATTTACATTAGTAGAAAGTACTGTTCTAAAAAATACTTTGCTATTTAGCGAGGTAATTGTACTCCCAGGAGATATCATTGCTATATCAGCGCTTTCATATTTAGATAGTGCCGCTTGACTACTTGGACTAGTATAGTGTCCAATAACTCCTAGAACATTTTGGTTTTTAATTAGCTCTCCAGCAACTTTTTGAGCTTGAGTTTGATCGTTGCCATCATTAGCAATTACTATATTTAAAAATCGCTGATTTACTCCACCTAAACTGTAAAATTTATCTTGTGCCTGTGCAACTCCTCGCAATAGTTCTTGAGAAATATTTGATTCTTTATTAGTATTTGGTAAAACCACTGCCAGAGTAAGTGGATTACCTTGTTGATATGCTTTAGCATTGTTGTAATAAATTCGCAACTCTGGGTCAAAAGGAAAGGCTTGTCTAGCTTTTTGAAAATAATTAACAGCATCAGTATATATTTTGTCTTGAAAAGCTTTAAAACCCTGAGCGCGACTTGGATTTTCACTTCCACTAAACAAAGTACGTTCGCCTTCACTAAGGAATGGTGATACTAGATGTTGTTCTGGTAGTTTCGTTATTGACGGTGTTGGGACTGGCTCATTGTTAACAAACTGAGGTTTTTGTAGCGATTTCCAGTATAACCACCCAAGTAATGAAATTGAAACTAGTATTATTGGAGCAAGCATTGAGACAAGGCGCTGCTGCTTTCGTGTTGCCGATTCTTGGCTAGCATATAAAAACTGATAATCTTCTACAAGCAACTGTTTATTTTCTGCCCATGCTTGAGCTTGTCGTAATTTCTGCCCGTGTAAGAGATGCGATTTATTCTGACGATTAGACTCTAGCCATGCTTCTAATTCCTTTGCATAAGGTCTCAAATTTGCTAACGCCTCATTAACCCACTTGTTATTAAAAACACACTCATAAATGCGATTATAAACTCTTAACTTGCCATTTTGTTTAACTACCAATCCCGATAAGCGCAATTCTATTTGCCCCGGACTGTTATCTTCTTCAATTTCTCCTTTTCGTAAAATTTGGTCACATAATTCAAGCAACAGATCCGCAGGTTGCTTATTACTGAAAATCCGATCGCGTATTGTCCTCAAATGCTCTGGATCATCCTGAGATTGCCAATTTTGGATAATCCGCGATCGCATTAATTCTTCTACAGATAATCTTTGCTCATCATCTAAAATAAATTGACAAAGCTTTTGGGTAAGAAAAGGTTGCCCACCAGTCCATTCCAAAACCTCTTTTAGCTTTTCTTGGGTATTACTGACTTTACCTACTAATCCTTTAGCTAAAGGCTCTGCTTCATCTAGATCAAAACCTTTGAGTTCAATTGCTTGACCAATATTAAAAGGTGTACGCTGTTTATCTTGAATCAAATCAGAGGGAGTTGCTACTCCTAAAAGACAAAATGTCAGGCGTTTATATTCTGGTTTATCAGCACGTTGGTTATGGCAGGCTCGAATCAAAGCGAAAAAATCCTCAGTTGAAAAATTCAGGCTGAGAACGCTATCGATTTCATCAACAAAAATGACAATTTTTTTAGGAATAGCAGCTAGCATCTCTTCTTCAAGAAACTTGCCCAATCGCCGCAATGGAGGCAGTAATCTTTGCACCCTCCACCAACTTTCTAAATCAAAATTATCGTTTAGTTTTAGACTCTTAACCAGACTGTCAATTACACCTGCATACCATTGATCGGGGGTGACATCCTGAGTGCCGATCGCAGTAATATCAATCTCAGCACAAGCAATTCCTTCTTGCTGCAACCTTTGCATGGTTCTTACCCGCAAACTCGATTTACCCATCTGCCGCGAATTCAGGACATAACAGAATTCCCCCGCCTTCAACTTTTTGTATAAGTCGTCATCTGCCTGCCGGGTAACGTAGGTAAGAGAATCTGAAGGTAAAGTACCCCCAACTTGGTATTCGTAGTTTGGGTTAGGCGATGGATTCATGAGTTATGTCCAATGCAGTTGCACACTAATCATTCTCCGTCTCCTCTGTCAACTTGCAAATAGGTACTGGGGCAAATTTCGGGGAATTTGAAATCATCACTATACATTTAAGCGATCGCAAAAATATAGGCGATACAAATTACACAAAGGCAGAACATTATTGCCTGTGTATTTCACAAGTCTCATATTGCGTAACTTAGATGCTTTCTCAGCGTCTATTCTAACTGGGCTATTGGCAGCAACTACTTGCTTCATGGCTTTCAGAAGTTCTGGATTATCCTGCAAGATTGACCAATGGCACAGCAGGTAGTCGCTGTATAAACCTTCTTCAGTGGGAGCAATTTCCAATAGTTCTTCTAACGCCAGTTCGCGTCGTGCAATTTTATACAGTGCCTCTTTCACCAGCCAAGGATGCCCACCAACCATCGCCATTAATCGAGTAACTTCTTCTCCATTCCAAGGGAGTTGGAGGCGTTGTGCTAAATTTTGCACCTGTAGCTGATTTAACTCTGGTATTTCGATACCCTTCCCCACATTGAAGGGCGATTTATGTTTATCTATAGGAATAAAATCTTCTTTGGAGTAAGCAATAATTAACCGTAATTTTTGCCAAAT
Source organism: Nostoc sp. (assembly GCF_036917275.1). Classification (GTDB taxonomy): domain Bacteria; phylum Cyanobacteriota; class Cyanobacteriia; order Cyanobacteriales; family Nostocaceae; genus Nostoc. Next base: position 103,263 of record NZ_JBALDF010000055.1, on the reverse strand, counting down.
AGTGTTATTTCTGCCCTTCTCATACCAAGAGCGTAATAAGGGAAGAAAGTCACGAGCGATCTGATGGGAGAAAATTACATCAACGTTATCTAATCCTAAAATTAGGGGACTATTGATTGCTGGCAACAAATATTGTTCAAAGTAGTTTGTACAGTCTTTGTTCGCACTTAGTGTACCTTTCCAATTCTCAGCCAGGTTATCTGGTATCTTCAATTCCTCGGCTATGCTGCTAGAAAGCCACTGTAAGAAATGTTTCAGCGAACTGAACACTGTTGTTTCTGGCTCTTGAAAATCAACACGTACTGCTTTATAGTCTTGCTTCTTCCCATAATCCAGAATCTGGTACATTAAGTAGGTTTTGCCCCATTGCAAAGGCGCTCTCAACCGAATTAATCCCCCTGGACTCTTTACCACCTTGTAGCAATCATCATAAAAAGCCTGCTCGAAAAACGGAAATTCCAGTTCTGGGGATGGTTCTGGATCTAGCAACCCTGTCAAATCAGACCAATATTCTTGAACTGTCGTCAGTGGTACAGCCAGTCCCCCTTGGGTATTGTCGTAAGCAGCAATCATCCCAACTACCGCTTGAACTTGAATATCAAATACAGGGGAACCACTATAGCCACCGATGATTTGTTGCGAGTCTGCCATTACCCGCAACCGCAACATTAATAAGTTACTAAAACCTGAATGACGGTTAGCATCAGTGATATTGCCCTCAATTGTCCCTCCTTCTGGAAAGTCCAAACGCCCATAGCCAATAGACAGGAATTGATTCTTTGGCTCAAAGATTAGCGATAGAGGTACAGCGTTGCCTTGATAACCGGATAATTGCAATATGGCGAAATCATCGCGGGTGCGATCGCCTAAATAAACCAACTCAACCTCTTGCCCATTGACTCGCACTTCTTCCCAACCCCCTACCGACTCAACTACATGGGCGCAGGTGAGTAAATGTCCTTTGGGTGAGATAAAAAAGCCCGTGCCTTGGATGCAACCTTCTGAAGTAGCGATCGCCACGGTACAAGCTTTAACTAATTCCCAATTCATGAAAATTTATTACTTGTTTTCTTCGAGTGCCAGTTTCCAAGTTATTTTCACCTTCAGTGATGCCTGCCCAGTGGATTCAACCACATAAACCGAGCCTTTGGCGGTAAAATTTACTCCAAACTCAACTTCTCCGCTTACAGGTTGCGATTCTTGCTGCAAGGTACGAAACGCCTTTGTAATTGGGCGACACCCGCGAACAATCAATTCCTTAACTGCATCGAAGTTAGCCTCTACTTTTTCTATAGGTAACTCACCAGTGAGCGATACACGACCTACTGATGCATCTGGTAGCTCAACTGCTACCAAAATCGTGCCGCCATCTTCTGTATTCAGTTCTAGAAGTTTACGAACCATAATTTAATTAACTAGTGGCTATATCTGAAAAAGGTAAGTAAAGTTGTTTTGAAAGTAAATTTATATAAATTTCTAGGTAAACAATTTTTCTTCAAAGAAAGTATATCTAAGGGTGATATCTAAAAAAACTATACCAAATAAACCAGTTTTCCTAAAAATTTACTTTTATCCCGTACCTTGCATCTATATGACTTCTCAATCTTCTCGCTCTGACAAAATTCTGGTTGTTGATGACTCTCCTGATAACGTATTTTTGATCAAAACTATTTTGGAGGAAGAGGGTTACACGATCAGCACCGCAGAAAATGGGATTTCGGCCTTGGCAGAATTAAAAGCTTCTCCTTGTGACTTGGTTCTGCTGGATCTGATGATGCCAGGTATGGATGGGTACGAAGTCACCAAGCACATTCGGGGAGAGATGAAATTGCCGCAATACATCCCCATATTGCTGATCACTGCCCACGATGCGCCTAACGTCGCCCACGGTTTAGACTTGGGTGCTGATGATTTTATCCGCAAACCTGTAACTGTAGATGAATTGCTGGCACGAGTGCGATCGCTCCTGCGCTTGAAGCATAGTATGGATGAACGTGATGAAATTGCCCGTCAGCGAGAAGATTTTGTCTCCCGTCTCACCCACGATTTACGTACTCCCTTAGTGGCAGCCGATCGCATGTTAATCCTATTTCAGCAAGGCGCTTTAGGAGCATTATCATCACAAATGCAGGAAGTAATCGCCATCATGGCCCGTAGCAATATCAACCTGCTTTCTATGGTCAATACCTTATTGGAAGTTTATCGTTTTGAAGCCGGTCGCAAAACTTTGGCGTTTCAACCAGTTAATCTGAGCGGATTGCTAGAGGAAGTGACTGGAGAATTAGCACCTCTAGCTCAAGACAAAACACTGTCGCTAAATTTAGATTTTACTGAAGAGTCAAATACAGTGATGGGCGATCGCTTAGAATTGCATCGTCTATTCACAAATCTTATCGGGAATGCGATCAAATTTACCGACTCTGGGTCTGTGACTATTCGTCTTACTTCTCAACGCCAGTTAGACAAAAGTAGCCAATCTCAATTTTCGGAAAAATCTAATTCCGTTGAATATATTAGTATTGAGATAGCGGATACTGGCCCAGGTATTCCCCTTGAAGAACAAGCCACCATATTTGAACGATTTCGCCAAGGCAACCATAAGACTTCTGGTAGTGGCTTAGGACTATACCTTGCTCGGAGAATTGTTGAAGCACATCAAGGCATCATTCTGCTTAATTCGGAGTTAGCGAAAGGTAGTGTATTTATTGTCCTTCTACCCACCAAAGCATGAAAAAATTAGCAATTATAAATTATGAATTCTCAAATTTTTACCATGATAATTCATAATTTATAACTTTACTACTCTCTACCAATAATTTAAATTAATTATTCCAATTAGAAATCAAATCCTTAAATCTGATGAATCAAATATGCTGATCTAGCAGCGCTAACATTAAACAAATACTTTTTGACAGTAAAAAAAATGATTACCACTGAATTATCTAACGTTGGCAATATTATCCAGAATCAACGAGAGTTTTTTCAAACTGGCAAAACTAAAGATGTCACTTTTCGCATTGAACAACTTAAAAATCTCAAACAAGCAATTATTGAGCATGAACAGTCAATAGTCGAGGCATTACAAGCGGATTTACGTAAACCAGAAGTGGAGAGTTACCTAGAAATCGGCGTAATTAAGGAAATAGATTACGCCATAAAACATCTTCAAAACTGGAGTAAGCCCAAAAAAGCAGCGGTTTCCTGGGATTTTTTTTCCTACTCAGCCCGAATTTATCCAGAACCGTTAGGGGTTGTCTTAATTATCGGCCCTTGGAACTATCCATTTAACTTAATTATCTCACCGTTAATAGGTGCGATCGCAGCTGGTAATTGTGCAATTATCAAACCTTCAGAAATTGCTTCTCATACCTCCCATATCATCACTGAAATTTTTGCCCAACATTTTGACCAAGCTTATATTGCAGTAGTTGAAGGAGGCGTTGAAAAAAGTCAAAAACTACTAGCAGAAAAGTTTGATCATATCTTTTTTACTGGTGGCACAGCCATCGGCAAAATCATCATGGCAGCAGCGGCCAAATATCTCACACCAGTTACTTTAGAATTGGGTGGTAAAAGTCCTTGTATTGTAGATACTGACATTAATCTTGAACACACTGTTAGACGAATTACTTGGGGTAAATTTATTAATGCTGGACAAACTTGTATCGCTCCTGACTATCTTTTAGTTGATAAAAAAATCAAAAAAGATTTAATAGATGGGATGAAAAAATGCCTAAAAGAATTTTATGGCGATAATCCTGTAACCAGTCCTGATTACGCTAGAATTATTAGTCAAAAACACTTTGATAGATTGGTTAACTTTCTCAAAGATGGGGAAGTTATCATTGGTGGAGAAAATCAACCTTCAGAGCGTTATATCGCTCCCACAGTGATTGATAATGTCGCTTTAGAAGATTCTTTAATGCAGGAAGAAATTTTTGGCCCCATTCTACCCATTATTGAATATACTGATATTACCGAAGCGATTGCCTTGATTAACTCTAGACCTAAACCCTTGGCGCTATACTTATTTTCTCAAAACAAAAACCTGCAAAAGCGAGTTTTGCAGGAAACCTCATCTGGTGGAGTCTGTATCAATGACACAATAATGCAGTTTGGTGTCTCGTCTTTACCATTTGGTGGTGTGGGAGATAGCGGTATTGGCAACTATCACGGCAAAGCTAGTTTTGACACCTTTTCCCATCACAAAAGTGTGTTGCAAAACTCATTTTGGCTAGATTTAAAATGGCGATATGCTCCCTATGAGGGCAAATTGCCGCTAATCAAGAAACTTCTGGGTTAAAAGTTATGAGTTATTTGAATTTTGGATTGAAGGAAAATCTAAAATTCAAAATTGAATAACTCCTAACTCTTAAAACCCAAAAGCGTTACTGTAACGCTCCTCAGCCCAAGGTTCACCACGGCGATGGTAGCCATTACGCTCCCAAAAACCAAGTTCTTCACCAGCTAAAAACTCTAAACCATTAATCCATTTAGCACTTTTCCAAGCGTAGAGGTGGGGCACAACTAGCCGCATCGGCCCACCATGTTCAGCTGGAAGGTCTTCACCAAAGACTTTAAAGGCAAAGAAGTTTTCTTCGCGCATAAAATCTTCTACAGAAATATTGGTAGTGTAGCCGCCGTAGCAGTGTTCCATAACGTGGGCTACTTTGGGGTCTAGCTCAATCAGACCCATAAAATCTGTCATTTTTATGCCAGTCCATTTGACATCGAGTTTAGACCAGCGCGTTACACAGTGGAAGTCTGCTGTGAATTCGTGTTGAGGTAGCGCCATAAAATCTGACCAACTAAAGGTAGCAGATTTTGCTAAACCCCAAACTCGAAACTCCCATTCCTCAATGCTGACTTGGGGAGTTGCACCGTAAGTTAATACGGGAAAACCTTTAGCTAAGTGTTGACCAGGAGGGACACGTTCCCCCTCTTCCTTTCCTGGTTTCTGAAAAAATTTTCCTAGCATAGTTGGAGAGAAATAAGTTTTCTCAAGGTATTTACAAGCTTTTTTGCTGAGTTGCCAACAGCACCAGATGTTTTACTCTTTATATAATTACTTGATCATTACTCATGAATGATCGGTAATGGGTAATGGATGTTCCCAATTACTCACTACCAACTTTTCTCGATTCAATCAGCTTGTGTAGAGGATCTATAATCCATAATGCAATCAGAAAAGCTAAGAAAAAGCGTTTATCCAGTGGTAAGAAGCTTGATTGGTTATTTAATTGCCAATCATAATCTTTGGGTGCTGTTCATGCTTTTCCTGACTGGGGAATTATGATTCTTCTTCCTCTTCTTCAGCAGTTGGATACACAAATGTAGAACGTCCAGTCAAAATTGACTTGCCCATAGATAGGGCTTTCTGAGCTTCGACGACGGCTTTGTGCCTCCAGGTAGCTCGACGTTTATCTCGTTTTGATTTGGAAGTTTTCTTCTTAGGAACAGCCATGTCAGCAGATATCGCGATTCTTGACAACCTTCTTATTCTAGGCCATCCACTGACGACAAGGACAACAGGTAAGTTGAATTGAGAGGTTGAGACTGAAGTAGAACACAAAGACGCTGGCACAGACAGAGGAAATTCTAAGAGTGACCTCTTTGTGTCTAACTCAATCCGTCATTTTTGGGTTGACACACCGCTAGCTGCTGGAACTGGATTAGAGCTATTTTCAAAGAAAAGTAATGATCGCGCAGTTTTGAAGTAAGTGGCCCAATTTTGAGCATCGGGGCGCGATCGCCATTGAGGACGACTGACTTCTAATGTCAGGACTGGTGCGATCGCGCCATAATTTTGTACGGTCACAATGATTGAAACATCTGTCACCAAGATATCTTGGTCGAAACTTCGTTGAGCAGCTGCCCTAGCGGCTGCTTCCGCTTTCCGGAGAACGGTTTCATAGTTTTCTTCCGGCAGGCGGTCAATAGTTAGATCAACTCTAGCGGTGTAAGCTCGCACAACCTGAGGTGCGATCGCTTCCATTAAAAACCACGCAGGAACGGTAGATATGAGCAAAACTATTAAAGGAACTATCCGGATTCTTCTGGCAATTTGACTAATAACTGAAAAGGGAGTGATCGATGATGGTAGGTGAGCAGAAATCTTGCTCATGACCTTCTATCTCCTTAGTGATGATCTGTTATTGAAATTAGGTGAAAGTATTTTCCGGTCTATTGACGTAATAAAAATTACATTTTAACTTAAGATTCGATCAGAATCACCTAGACAGAAAACATCGGTTAGCTTTGTTTTTTTGGCAAAGCTGACCGCAATTTTAAGACCAGCAAACAATAACTGACAAAGAGCGGGATGGCAAATTACTGGGCGATCGCGATTGGCATCAATCAATATCAGTTATTTCAACCTTTAAGTTGTGCCCAAGCAGATGCTGAGGCACTAGAGGATTTTTTGGTGACAGAAGGAGGTTTTGTCTCCAAACACTGTCTAGTCATGACAGATACTTCGCCGCCTATTGAGGATAGGTCAACTTACCCAACTAAGGAGAATATTTTGCTGCTGCTTGAGGATTTGGCAGCGACAAGTTGGCAACCAGAAGATTATCTATGGTTATTTTTTAGCGGTTATGGGGTCAACTACAAGGGCAAAGATTATTTAATGCCAGTGGAAGGTAACCCCGAACTCGTACAAGAGACTGGCATAGAATTGCGATCGCTAATGCAAAGTCTCCAACTTGTTGAGATGAATGTATTGTTACTGCTCGATATCAACCGCGCTTTTGGTACCCAAGCAGATGCTCCCGTTGGCGAAGAAACAATAGAACTAGCCCAAGAACTACAACTCGCTACAATTCTTTCTTGCCAACCAGAGCAATTTTCCCATGAAAGTAGCGAACTAGGTCACGGATTCTTTACAGCAGCTTTATTAGAAGCTTTGCGTTCTGGTAATGGCAGCAACTTGGCAGATTTAGAAAGCTACCTAAGTCTGCTGATGCCAAAATTATGTCAACACCACTGGCGTCCTGTCCAAAACCCTGCCACGATCATTCCATCAAGACCGCAGGTAATCTTGCCACAATTGGCAATGGAAAGCGACTTTGAAGCAAATCCGGTGATTTATCCAGAAGAATCCTTTGCTGTTGCCCTTGCGGCTCCTCCCCTGGACGATTACCCTAAAACTTCCGCAGAGCGGGGCAGATGGGGAGAAGCTACTGTGAACTCCTCCCAACAGGTGAAGGCTCACAAGGTGGAGAAGTCTAAGAATCAACCAGTCCAGGAGTCAGCTACTAGCTTAGTTTCCCAGCCAATGCCGGAAACTTCTTTAGGAGTGAATACAAGGGGAAGATTTATCCCCAATTCCTCCAAAGGTTACGTCTCTCGATTGCCATCGAATCAGCCAAGTATCCCTTTTTGGAAACAGTTTATCTTGTGGGGCGGAGGTAGCCTGCTGGTAGCAGGTTTAATGGCCGTAGTTTTTCTCCGTAATCAAGAAACTTTTAGAATTAAGCAAATATCAAACACATCACCTAATGCTACTGCTAGCGATCGCCAGGTTATCCAGAATTTACCAAACGCTCGCACTCCAACAGTTAGACTCAAAAACCAATCTAGCGCCCAAATAATTTCTAGTTCCGAGTCGAAAAAGCGAAATCAAGCAGTATTAGACTTGGCCAAAATGTCGCTCAGACAAACTCAGGCTAGCGATTTGAGCTTGGCGATAGCTACAGCCCAAAAAATTCAACCCGGTGAACCACTGTACGAGCAAGCTCAGGAGAATATTAAGATTTGGAGTCGGATGATTCTAGATTTAGCAGAGGGTCGTGCTAAACAAAGACAGTATGCTAGTGCTATTGCTGCTGCACGATTAATCACCAAAGATGAAGCCCTCTATGCCAAAGCACAAGCATCAATCAACCTGTGGCGGCTAGAGGGTAAGCAGTATGTGACTAACAAAACTCTTTTAGATGCAGCTAATGCCTTAATTAAGTCTGAACAGGCATCTACCTACAATCGGGCGATCGAAGTTGCTAAGAAAGTACCATCAGATCAACCAGGCTTCGATACTGCCCAAAAATCGATCAATAAATGGAGTGAGAAAATTTTAGACCTGGCCAAGCGTCGCGCCGCCGAAGGAGACAGCAATGCCGCAATTGCGACCGCTGCTTTAGTACCAGAGGAGACAGCCACTTACGAAGATGCTCAGGATGTCATCCAAAAATGGCAAAAAAAATAGTAAAAAAATAGTTAAAAGTTAGAAGTTAGAAGTTAGGAGTTATAAGTTTTAATTCCTCACTCATCACTCCTGACTCCTCACTTTTCCCCCAGCATTCAGCAGTACTGCGACACATCTTCGCCGCATTCGTCCGCTAGATAGCACATTGCTCGGAAACGTAAACCAACCACTTCTTCATATAAGGGGTTGAGCTTACACATGGGCGGAATGTGAAACAGGGTTTTCCCAAATAATTTCACATCTCGCTCAAATGGACATTGAGATGGAATCAGTTTGCACAAGCGGTGAGCTAGTTGGCGATCGCGGACTTGAATGCTATCTACACGCTGCCGTAGGGGTTGGAGAATATTCCAGTAAGATTTGGAAGCAGAGCGGGCTAGCTGGGTTACTTTATGGTCACTAGTCTCTGCTTGATTGACTGATATCCAGCTTGCAAGAAAAATCTTTTTTGTGGTATTATCAGATACCTTCATGGTTAATCCCCTGTGTTATTGAGGCTGTTCGTCTTTTTGATGAATATATACAACGTGGCAACGAACTTTACCGGAAAAATCGCGTTCTGACTGCGATATAATGTAATACCTAATTAGCCACTTAAGTCAGAACCTAATTTATTACTACGTCAAGTTAATCGCAAATTTTTGGGGATCGGTAGTGTAATATGATCATCTTGTTCATAACTTGATATAGTTTAAATTTTAATAAAGACATCCGTCATTGGATAGGTTTTAGTGTAACATTTACAGAACTTAATATAAGCTCTTCTTAAAAGTATTTTTGCTAAGTATAAATATTGGTAATATCCAAGTAGGCGTGTTTCCTCTGAGTATTCCCACTTCCCCACGTCAAAGCGTCCTGTTCATTGCTGGCTGAATGCCGTAGAAGTAAAGAGAAGCCTGTAGACGCGGCTGCGGCTTAAAGCCAGGTGGGTTGGCTTTGTCAGTAGATGCAGAGCGGCTAGTCATGAAACATCGGTCGTGGCAAAGTCTCGGTAAAGAAAGTGATTCTTCTCCAATTTGCAATCTATAGCGTCTTAGGGCTAACTTATCTGGGATTAGCATTGGGCTACATTCCTGGTTTACGCATGAACCGCGCCACCATCGCTTTAGTTGGTTCTGCCTTTTTAATTGCTTTAGGTGTTCTGAATTTACAGGAGGCATGGCAGGCCATTGATGCCAATACCATCGTATTTCTCTTGAGCATGATGGTAGTTAATGCCAACCTATCCTATGCAGGGTTTTTTAGGCGATCAATCTCAGTGATATTGAGTATCACTCGCAGTCCTCTAGGTTTGTTGATTGCTTTAACTTTTGGTAGTGGTATCCTCTCCGCCTTTTTTCTCAATGACACTATAGCGTTGATTTTCACACCCTTAACTTTGAGCCTGACACTAGCTTTGGGCTTAAATCCGATTCCTTATTTACTAGCGATCGCAGGTGCAACTAATATAGGCTCGGTAGCAACTTTGAGCGGTAATCCTCAAAATATCCTGATTGGCTCCTTTTCAGGCATTTCCTATTTAGATTTTCTGCGTATATTGGCCCCAGTTGCCCTAATAGGTTTAGTAATTCAGGTAGGATTACTGTGGCTACTTTATCCAGATGTGCGCTTAGTCAAACCTTGCGAACAGGTAATAGTTGGCAACCAACGGATTTTTAAACCCTTATTTAAAAAAACATTAGTCATTACAATTGGGCTGCTAATTGCATTTACTGTCGGCTTACCCTTAGCGGAGTCTGCTCTAGTTGCTGCTAGCTTGTTGCTAATCACTCGGCGGATTAAACCCCAGCGCATTTTGCAAAAGGTGGATTGGAATCTGCTGGTAATGTTTTCTGGATTGTTTATTCTGACGCGAGTCACGCAAAAGTTGAATTTGCTTCAGCCATTTACCCATGCAATCAACTCTGCTGCGAGTTTTTTGGGTGTAACTGTTGTTTTATCTAACTTAATTTCTAATGTGCCTGCTGTACTTCTGCTGCATCCCCTGGTTCCTCCAGGTGACACTAAGTATTGGCTATTGTTGGCAGCCGGATCAACTTTGGCTGGTAATTTGACTTTGTTTGGTTCAGTCGCCAACTTGATAGTTGTAGAAGCTGCTGCTGATTTAGGCTACAAGCTAACTTTTTGGGAACACCTGCGTTTTGGAGCGCCTTTAACAGTGTGTACTTTATTTCTAGTATACCTCTGGGTTCATTGAGGATATGTAGCAACAACCCTAAGCTGAAAACACCTGCTGGGCTGTCAGGGTTAGTTCTGCGAATGTTTGAGAAATAATTTGCTGGTTTCCAGTAAACATAGTTTGCTTGTAACTACCATTGTTTAGCAAACACACTGTCACCTGATTTTTTAAGGGGTCAACAATCCAATACTCGACCGCACCAATAGCTGCATACTCAGAGGTTTTTTGATTATAGTCCCGCTCAATAGATTCAGGACTTACCACTTCAACTAAAAGGGGTGGAGCAGTTTTGAGGATAGCGGAAGTACTCTCAATACTTTTTGCCTGTTCGTTGGTAATCACACAAATATCAGGTCTTCTAAGTTGTTTATTAGTCAGCACCTCTGTACCGTTAGGACGCGGTTGTAAAGGCAGTCCCATTTTTTGAATTTCTAAAAAGAAGCGAACTAAGAGTAAGGTGATAATCGCCTCATGCTTACCAGTACCAGGAGGCATTTCTAGCAGCACCCCATCCTCAAGTTCATATTGCTTGTCTGTGCCATCATCAAAATTGATGTATTCCTCAAGAGTACTAATTTTTATTGGTGTTTTAGTCATAGCGATCGCTTCCAAGAACTATAGGCAAGTACTATTTACTGTAATTTCTATACCCATAATAAAAGACTATATCTCACGCCAAAGCGCAAAGACGTTAGAAAAACTCTGCGTCTCTGCGCTTTAACGTGAGATTTTTATCTTAAATTCTCTATGATGCTACCTGAGCAGCAGTCCGAGTGCGGCGTCTTCTCCCATCAGCAACTTTTACAGGCGGCTCATCAGGGATTTGCATCAACAAAGTCACAGATGGCTGACATTGCAATTCCCGACGGATGGAACGTTGCAATTCTCGTTCTAAAGTACCTTGCAATCCACCCCAGTCTATATCTGCTGCTTGACCTTCGCCAGGAGCAAATTCTGTCCAGCGCACAGTCAGGATTTCTTCAATGCGTTGTTTTACCCAGGTTTGTAGGAGCGATCGCTCTACACTTGTAACTACACCCCGTAAGTGAATTTCTGGTTTTGCCAACAGTTTACCATTCCAATCAATGGCAGCTGCGATCGTAATAATGCCTTCTGAAGCCATGCGTTGCCGTTCTTGCAGCACTTTTGCACTTACCATACCCGAACTAGTAGTATCCACCAATTCGATACCAGATGGCACTTTACCAGCGACGCGAATAGCATCTTCAGTTAGTTCGACAATATCACCATTTTGAATAATGATCATATTTTCTGCGGGAATGCCCATACTCTGAGCCGTTTCTGCGTGCTTCACTAGCATCCGATGTTCGCCGTGAAATGGCACAAAGAATTTGGGTCGAGTTAAGGCAATCATCAGCTTTTGTTCTTCCTGACAGCCGTGACCAGAAACGTGAATCCCTTTATCCCGACCATAGACTACTTTCGCACCTTGAATCATCAATTTATCAATGGTATTGACTACTGCGATCGTATTTCCAGGAATTGGGTTAGCAGAGAATACTACTGTATCTCCTTCGCGGATTTTGATGTGAGGATGTTCTTTGTTGGCAATGCGGGTCATTGCTGCCATCGTTTCACCCTGAGAACCTGTAGTTAAAATTAATACTTTTTCATCAGGTAGATTGCGGACTGCGTGCAATGGTTGCAGCAGGTTATCGTCACACTTGATATAACCTAAATTGCGGGCATGAGCAATCAAGTTCAGCATTGAACGCCCCACAATCGTCACTACACGGTTTTGCTTTTTTGCGATATCCAAAATCATGTTGATGCGATGGACGCTGGAAGCAAAGGTAGTGACAAATAATCGCCCAGTAGCTTGACTAAATACTCTTTCCAGATTTGGATAAACTGAGCGTTCCGAAGGTGTAAACCCTGCTATCTCGGAGTTAGTGGAATCACTTAGCAAGCAAAGAACGCCTTTTTCACCATGTTCTGCTAACCGTTGCAAGTCAAACTTTTCCCCATCCACTGGGGTGTGGTCGATTTTAAAATCCCCTGTGTGAATGACTACACCGAGAGGAGTATGAATGGCAACAGTGAAACTATCAGCGATCGAATGGGTATTACGGATATATTCAACTAAAAAGTTTTTCCCAATCCGCACTACATCACGTGGTAGAACTGTTCTGATTTCCGTGCGATCGCGCACTCCTGCTTCTTCTAATTTACCCTCTAGCATTGCCATTGCTAGTCTGGGCCCATAAATCACGGGGATATCAAATTGCTTGAGATGAAAAGCAATCCCGCCGATATGGTCTTCATGACCATGAGTAACGATCATCCCTTTAATTTTGTGGCGATTTTCCCGCAGATAGGTCGTATCTGGCAAAACAATATTTACTCCATGCATCGCCTCTGTGGGAAAAGCCAATCCTGCATCTAACAGAATAATTTCATCATCATACTCAAAAAGACAGGTATTTTTCCCAATTTCGTGCAAACCGCCCAAAGGAATAATTTTCAAGGCGGAATTATTAGCTTCGTTTTTAGCCATTTTCTCCTTAGATTGTTACTTGTGGTTAATTTAGTTGATAGGTAACTTTCTTTGTATTTAAGACAACATCATCTGTCTTTTAAGTTAGTCCCAAAGCAATCAAGTTTTAATTGAAATCTTCAATTTTTTATTCAATAAAATGGATTTAAATTGCAACTTATGAACAATTCTGGTCATTGTTTATATGTATCTTAAGAAAGCAGCAGATTATCAGCGCTTAACCAGATGGTGGCTAGATTAAACTAAGTTCTTTCAGAACCGCTTCTAACTTTTGACTTACTTCTAAGTCAGCTTCACATAGCGGTGGACGAGTTGAACCAACCTCCCAACCTTGAAGTTTCAGTGCTTTTTTCACTGGAATGGGATTTGAAGTGAGAAAAAGAGCTTTAAACAACGGGAAGAGTTGGAGATGAATGTCGCTTGCTACCTCTATTTTTCCCGCACTAAAAGCTTGGATCATCTGCTGTAGTTGGTTTCCTACCAGATGAGAAGCCACACTTACTACACCCTTTGCCCCGATCGCTAACAAGGGCAAAGTCATGTAATCATCACCAGAGTAGATGTGGAATTCTTTTGGCGTCAAGCGACGAATTTCGCTTGCCTGATCTATGCTACCAGTGGATTCTTTAATCCCGACAATATTGCTAACCTTAGCTAACCGGGCAACTGTTTCTGGCTGAAGGTTTTGTCCGGTACGACCTGGGACATTGTATAACAACAAAGGCAGGTCGGGACAGGCTTGTGCTATTGCCTGAAAGTGCGCTTCCAATCCCGCTTGTGGCGGTTTGTTGTAATAAGGAACAACTTGTAAGGAACCATGTACTCCTATTTTAGACGCTTTTTGGGTGGCAGCGATCGCTTCTTTGGTCGAATTTGAACCACAACCTGCGATCACTTTGGCTTTTCCTGCCACGGACTGCAACACCTCGACAAACAACTGGTATTCCTCATCCCAACTTAGAGTAGGGGATTCTCCTGTTGTGCCGCACATCACCAATGTATCTGTACCGTTATTAGCTAGATGTGCTGCCAGTTCTGCCGCTAGATCATAATTTACACTACCATCTGCTTTAAACGGCGTAATCATAGCGGTTAAAACATTGCCAAAATCTCCCACCCTGTTTTCACTCCTGATTACCCATGTTTTTGTATCTTGGTGGTTTTCTATTGTAATAACTTACCTGCATATTGCTTTCAACAGTGATTCGCACATTTGCTCTTTGTCATTAGTTTTTATTTTTACTAATAACTAGCTTGAAACGTAAGCCTTAGCAGGTTTTAGTAGATTTTTTTCTACCAACAATTCGGCGATTTGTACTGCATTCAATGCTGCGCCTTTGCGGATTTGGTCGCCACACAACCATAATTCCAAGCCACACGGATGAGAAATATCCTGACGAATTCTTCCCACTAAAACTTCATCTCGACCAGTTGCTTCAATTGGCATCGGAAAATGATTAGTTTCCCAATCTTCTACCAATTTCACTCCAGGGGAGCAATTTAAAATTTCTCTAGCTTCCTCTGCACTAAAGGGAGTCTCAAATTCTAAATTAATGGCTTCTGAATGGGCGCGGAGTACGGGAACCCGTATACAGGTTGCAGTGATTCTGATTTGCTGCGTACCAAATATTTTTCGGGTTTCATTGACCATTTTCATCTCTTCCTCACAGTAACCCAAATCGTTTAATGGTGAGTTATGGGGGAATAAATTAAATGCCAGTGGGTAAGGCAATACCTCAGCAACTGGCGGCTGTCCTTGTAGTATAGCGCTTGTTTGGGTTTTGACTTCTGCTATTGCTCGAGCACCAGCACCACTAGCAGATTGGTAGGTTGAGGCGACGATCCGTTGCACTGGTTTTACTTTATGCAATGGCCATACTGCCAAAGTCATTAAAATTGTTGTGCAGTTGGGGTTGGCAATAATGCCTTGGTGATTAGCTGCGGCTTTTGGATTCACCTCTGGTACTACTAAGGGAACTTCCGGGTTCATCCGAAAGGCACTGGAGTTATCAATTACCACTGCGCCCTTTTCGATAGCAATTGCTGCCCAGGTTTTGGATGTGGAACCACCTGCACTAGCCAGTACTATGTCCACATTTTCAAAGGCGCGATCGCGAACTTGCTCTACTAGTATATTTTCCCCTTTAAACCGCAGCGATCGCCCTACACTCCGCTCTGATGCCAATAGCTTCAAGTCAGCAATGGGAAAATTACGGCTTTCTAATAATTCCAGCAACTCTGTGCCAACAGCACCAGTTGCTCCCAAAATAGCTAAACGATAGGATTTAGACAAACTCACTTCCTCCTTTAAGAGGTTTCTTTGCAATTTCTTGGAACAATTGAAAATTTACTTATATTTAGATGGCGATCGCAATTAATCTTAAAATACATTTTGAATAGATTTAGATTTTTCTCTAATTTAGTCGATTTTTATAGATTTAATACATTTATTTTATTGGCTATTTAATAAGTTAAGTGATGTTGCATTTTACAACAATGGCTATTTAATTTTTACATCTATTTAAACTATAATATACATTATTATACAACAAAACGCCATTTAGTAGAAAAATGGAGATATCTGCACTTAGACCTTTAATAGGCATCTCACCAGTAATGTTAACAAATGTCTTGGTTGCAAAGTTGCTTACCAACAGGATGAATATACTAAGAGCGAAATGCATAAAATCAGCACAGCATAAAACTGGGCTATGCAGCTAGATAACAGATGCGCTCTCGGACTACAACTTAATAATAGCTAGACTCAATACTATAACTTTAACTTGGGAGTACTAACCACTCGCTCAGAACCAGGATATCACAGCATTAGTCTGCTAAATAATTAATTCCTAAATTTAGAGTGACTGGGGACTGGGGACTGGGGACTGGGGACTGGGGACTGGAGAAGAGTTTTCCAATGTCCAATGCCCCGATTAACTAATTGTTATGAAGGTAAAATGTCAAGTCCTTGGTCATTGGCAGTAAACTGGATCTTTGCCCCAGGACAAATATCCATCCTTGGATGTCATAAAGCCTTGTGGCAACATCCCATTACCCTTAAGAGACATCAAGCCATAAACGCAAACAATTATTTTATTGCGTCTTGTGTGTACTCCGAGTTTAAAATATCAGCAAACTAGAGACGAAGCATGAAAGTTACCCAGGAAAGACTCCCCGCCAGCCAAATTGGTCTGGAAATAGAGATTACGCCGGAAATTACCAAGCAAACTTACGAACAGGTGATTAAAAACTTAGCGAGTACTGCCAATATTCCTGGGTTTCGTAAAGGCAAGGTGCCTCGACCGATATTGCTACAACGGTTGGGTACAACTCGAATCAAGGTAGCAGCGCTGGAAGAACTAATTCAAGATGGCATTGAGCAAGCAGTCAAACAAGAAGCTATCCCGGCAATAGGTCAGCCACAACTGCGCTCCTCCTTTGAGGATTTGATTAAGAATTATGAACCTGGAAAACCCCTGACGATTTCGGCTGCTGTTGATGTAGAACCAGAAGTGAATTTAGTGCAGTACACTGATTTGCTTTTCCAAGCTGAAGAAGTCAAGTACGATCCAGAACGAGTGGACAGTAGCCTCGACAAGGAACGTCAAGAATTGGCGACATTGATTCCTGTGGAAGGACGTCCAGCCCAAATCGGCGATATTGCTGTAGTCGATTTTAAAGGTTCATTCGCCAGAGGGGAGGGTGAAGAAGAAACAACTGAACTAGAACCGATTCCTGGAGCCGAAGCGACTGATTTTCAAGTTGAATTGCAGGAAGATAAGTTCATTCCAGGCTTTATTACTGGAATAGTGGGGATGAATCCTGAAGAAACTAAAGAAATTGCAGCGCAGTTCCCAGATCCATATGCTAATGAAGATTTAGCTGGAAAAGCGGCAACTTTCACAGTAACGCTCAAAGAACTGAAGGAAAAAGAGTTACCAGAATTAAATGATGACTTAGCCCAGGAAATCAGTGATTTTGAAACCTTAGAAGAGTTACGTGCTTCCTTAGTAGAGCAATATCAAAAAGAGGCGGACGACAAAACAGAAACAAATAAGCAGGAAGCCTTGTTAACGGAACTGCTCAAGCATGTAGAAGTTGACTTACCAGCAACGTTGATTGAGCAAGAAGTGGATGCAATGCTAACGCAAACAGCAATCCGCCTGTCTCAGCAGGGATTAGATGTGAAGAAGTTGTTTACTCAAGATATTATTGTTCAACTGCGGGAGCGATCGCGCACTGAGGCAATTGAACGCATCAAACGCTCCTTGTCTTTGCGAGAAATCGGTAAACGCGAATCTATCGAGGTAACACCAGAAGAAATTGCATCCAGAGTCACAGAACTTTTGGAACAGTATTCGGAGGAACAAGAGGTTGATGAAGATAAACTGCGCTCAATCGTGCAAAACGAACTATTAACCGAAAAAATCATCGATTGGCTCTTAGAACACTCCTCAGTTGAACTTGTACCCGAAGGCTCCTTGAGTCCCACAGAGGAAACGGAAGCCACAGAATTAGATGCTGATGCTGATGCACCTCAGACAGAGGAAGAAAGCAGCGATTCCACAGAAGTCACAGAAGGATAATAAAAAATTCCACAGCCATGAGTTCACCAGTTCTGAGTTAAAGTACTGGTGAAATGGGTAAGGTAAAGGAGATGAGGGAGCAGGAGGAGATGAAATACCACTGCCTCTTAACTCTTGGCTCCTCAAAACTCAGTGCTCAAGTCAGAATAATTAAAGAATTAATGAATTTTCGGCAAATAGTGACACATGTTATCGCCTGAGCTTGATACTGTGTTACACGAGAAGAAATTATATGAGGCATAATGGTTAACACGTAGCTGATAAAAATTTCATTCGTCGAAAAGGCAGCACATGCTGCGGAAACATTTGTCCTAAATTATCGTCAAATTTGATTGTATGCTTGGATCGCAATCGGGAAATTCCCCCATCAGCAACTTAAGTCGAATAAACATTAACTCCCAGTTGAGCAGCCCTAGCAACATTGTGCCGATGGTGGTAGAACAATCTGGGATGGGAGAAAGGGCTTTCGACATCTACTCCCGCCTGCTGCGAGAGCGGATTATCTTTTTGGGAACGCCAATAGATGATGCTGTTGCCAACTCGATTGTGGCTCAGTTATTATTCTTAGACGCCGAAGACTCAGAAAAGGATATCCAACTGTATGTTAATTCTCCTGGTGGCTCGGTCTACGCAGGGATGGCAATCTATGATACAATACAGCAAATTCGCCCTGATGTTGTTACCATCTGTTTTGGATTAGCTGCGAGCATGGGGGCGTTTTTATTGACAGCAGGAGCTGCTGGGAAGCGCATGTCTCTGCCCGACTCCCGGATTATGATTCACCAACCACTTGGTGGCGCTCAAGGTCAAGCCATTGACATTGAAATTCAAGCCAGAGAAATTCTTTACGTTAAGGCTAAGTTGAATCAGTTAATGGCTCACCATACTGGTCAACCCCTAGAAAGACTTGAAGCAGATACAGAACGCGACTTTTTTATGTCGGCAGAAGAAGCGAAGAACTACGGTTTGATTGATCAGGTCATTTCCAGGCAAAATCTTCCCGTAGCAGGGGAAAACGTCACCATTCTGAAATAAGAGGCTGGTATGTCTAAGTACGACTCCCATTTGAAATGTTCATTTTGTGGCAAGTCTCAAGAGCAGGTGCGTAAATTAATCGCGGGGCCGGGAGTCTACATCTGCGATGAATGCGTTGACTTGTGTAATGAAATACTAGACGAGGAGTTACTCGATACAAATGGTGCGGCAGCACAACCAGCACCAAGAGCAGAACCACCTCAAAAACGCCGTACCCGATCTTCTAGTATTTCGTTTAATCAAATACCCAAGCCAAGAGAGATTAAAAAGTATCTAGACGAACACGTCATTGGTCAAGACGAAGCCAAGAAAGTGCTGTCAGTAGCCGTCTACAATCACTACAAGCGACTGGCGGTTATTCAGTCTAAAGCTAGTGGTAAACCTGGGGCGGATGATGCTGTAGAACTGCAAAAGTCCAACATTTTGTTAATCGGCCCGACTGGTTGCGGCAAAACTCTCTTAGCGCAAACCCTAGCGAAAATCCTGGATGTACCGTTTGCCGTCGCCGATGCTACGACACTGACGGAAGCGGGGTATGTAGGAGAAGATGTGGAAAATATCTTGCTGCGACTGTTGCAGGTGGCAGATTTGGATATAGAAGAAGCGCAGCGGGGAATTATCTACATTGATGAAATTGATAAAATTGCTCGCAAGAGCGAGAACCCGTCAATTACCCGCGATGTTTCTGGGGAAGGCGTACAGCAAGCCTTGCTGAAAATGTTAGAGGGAACGATCGCCAATGTACCACCCCAAGGAGGGCGCAAGCATCCCTATCAAGACTGCATCCAGATTGATACAAGTAATATTTTGTTCGTCTGTGGTGGTGCCTTCGTAGGTTTGGAAAAAGTTGTAGATCAGAGAGTTGGCAAAAAAGCAATCGGCTTTGTGCAACCGGGAGAAGGCCAATCTAAGGAAAAACGGGCAGCAGATACTCTTCGCAATCTAGCACCGGATGATTTAGTAAAATTTGGCATGATTCCAGAATTTATTGGGCGCGTGCCAATGGTAGCAGTAGTAGATCCGCTAGATGAAGAAGCGCTGATGGCGATTCTCACCCAACCACGCAGCGCCTTAGTGAAGCAGTACCAAAAGCTGCTGAAGATGGATAATGTCCAGTTAGATTTTAAACCAGATGCTTTGCGAGCGATCGCTCAAGAAGCCTACCGCCGTAAAACTGGTGCTAGAGCGCTGCGGGGCATTGTCGAAGAACTGATGCTGGATGTCATGTACGAATTACCGTCGCGTAAGGATGTAACTCGCTGCACAGTAACACGGGAGATGGTCGAGAAGCGATCAACTGCCGAACTCATAATACATCCATCTTCATTACCGAAACCAGAATCAGCGTAAATCAATGCTGTTAGCGGATAGCTATGGTTTAGCCCAGAAAGTTAGGAGTCAAGAGTGGAGAACGAGTAATTAACTCAAAACTCCAAATTCAAAATTAAAAACTCCTAACTCCTAACTCTTAACTCCTAACTCTCAAAAATGCCTTATATTAATATTCGTGGCGTTGAGCATTACTACGAATGGCTGAAAAAACCATCTGGTTCTTTGGTAAAACCAGTGATGATTTTCATGCACGGTTGGGCTGGTTCGGCTAGGTATTGGCAAAGTACCGCCAATGTCTTATCAGAGCAATTTGATTGTTTACTCTACGATATGCGGGGATTTGGTCGTTCTGGTGGGAAGCCAACCATAGTCCAAGCAAGTGAAGCTGTTGCCGCTGAGTCCCCTCAGGAAGAATCAGAGGCAATCAGAGAGTTAACCTATGAATTAGAGGAATACGCTGATGATTTGGCAGCTTTGTTAGATGGGTTGCATCTTCAGCGTGTTTATATCCATGCTCACTCAATGGGCGCGTCTGTTGCCACTTTATTTTTTAACCGCTACCCCCAACGAGTAGAACGGGGAATTTTAACTTGTAGCGGCGTTTTTGAATACGACGAAAAATCTTTTAGTGCCTTTCATAAATTCGGTGGCTATGTAGTGAAATTCCGTCCCAAGTGGTTAAGCAAAATCCCATTTGTTGATCAGATGTTTATGGCCAGATTTCTGCATAGTTCCATACCACATTCTGAGCGTCAAGCTTTTCTGCAAGATTTTCTCGAAGCAGATTACGATGCGGCATTAGGGACAATTTTTACTTCAGTCAGTAAGGCTCAAGCTGAAGTGATGCCGCTTGAGTTTGCCAAGCTGACAGTACCGACTCTGCTTGTGGCGGGGGAGTATGACAAGATTATTCCAGCCGAGATGGGGCGTAAAGCAGCTGCACTGAGTAACAAAGTGGAATTTGCGATGATTCCCAACACAGCCCATTTCCCAATGTTGGAAGATGCACCAACTTACCTACAACGGGTGCAAGAGTTTTTACAAATTAACACCCCAAAATTAGAAGTGGGATAAATGATAGGGGTTTTTTTAAACAGTTAAGTGTACTTGTGTGATACCTTGACGCATTTTATATTGTCGCTTTAACCAAGACTTTTTAATTATTTTACGGAGCAAGGGAGCAAGTTGAATCAACAGCGAACGCAGCAGTGCATTTTTTCGCAATAGTTCACCTTGTTTAGCTTCTTCTAACTGGAGTTGCTGGGCGCGGATAATTTCTGGCTCACGTTCTGCTTGAATGTGCGATAGTGCCATATCAATATCCTGGTGTCCAGTTTTTTTCTGCAACAGTGGCACAAGATGATTAGCAGCGACAATCACATCACGGAATGCGAGATTAATTCCTTGAGCACGCACAGGAGACATTGGGTGTGCAGCGTCACCTAGAAGCAGTACCCCTGGTGCGTGCCATTGTGGACAATAACCAACCACAACAGAAAGCCGAATGGGGGATTCGATGGTTTCTGCATGATTACGGAAATGCTCTGCTAGCCATGAGGGTGATAGGGAAGCAAAAATTTCTGCCCAGTTGGCTTGCTTGGAGTCAATGTTTTCGGTTGCGGACATCACCCAAGCCAGATGCAGTTTTCCTGACTCTGCTCCGTGAAAGATAGTAAATACGCGATCGCCATTTACAATAGTACGAAATACATTATCGGCTGCAAACTCAGGACTGGCGGCAAGTTTAAACCAGAGAATATCAATATTTTTGGGCTGGCGTACCAATTCCAATCCTATACGTTGTCGCACAAGAGAATTTCGACCATCTGCCCCAATCACTAAGTCAGCAGTTAGTTCTCTCCCATCACTTAGTACTACACCTGCGACACGTTGATTACTCCAGCGCAAATCTTTGACTGGAATACCCTGGATAAATTCAAACCCATCATTGGTTTGAGCTTCCGAAATCAGTGCATTGAGTAACGGTGGTTGTGAAACCAGTGTACAGGGTCGGGTTGCTCCCATTGGTTCATCAACTCGAAACAACTGTTTATCCCCTAGAATAAATTCCCATGCGTCGAGTTGTCGATGGGGAATATGCTCCAACAACGCCGATAAACCCATTTGCTCTAGTGCATCTAAGCCACTAGGCATTAATCCTTCGCCGCGAAAAACACGATGAAAGTCTTTTGCTGCTTCAATTAACGTTACAGCAATACCACGTTTTACAAGGAGCAGGGCAAGTGTTACACCTGTTGGACCTGCGCCCACAATCACAATCTGCACCATCTCATTCCTCGTGTATTAGTTGCTCTCAAAGATGTTGGTCGAATTATTTTGAGATTAACCTAAACCCAGTTCTCGTTTTAGCAAGTTAATCGAGTTTGTCCCGATATAATTTTCAACCTTAATCAGCTTTGGTGGACGAATAATATCTTCATCAAATGCTTGCACGGCTGCTTGCACTGCTGCAAAACTGGCTTGATCACTTATTATTACCTCAGCCCGCTTAACCATTGCCTGAAGTTTATAAGCATCTTTTGGTTGCGAAGTCATCACCAGTAGTTCATCCCCACGTAGTCCGTGCAGGATGACTTCTGCTGCTCGTGCAATCCCGGAACTGAGGCTAACTATGCCTACACAGTTTTGTTTTGGCAGGGTTTTCAATAAGTTGAGTTCTTTGGTGTAGTCGTAGATATCCAAAGGAATCACCCGTGCAGCTTTAGGAGCAGCGATCGCTTCCACATTACTGATAAAATACCGACTTGTGACTACTGTCGCAGAGGTAGTTTTATCTAACGCAGCTGTTAATTCTTCCATTGCTACCAACTGGACTGGTATTTTCAAAGCTCGCTCTAATTCATACACCATCAACTCACCAGCACCCATGTCATAAGATGGTACTGCAACCAGTACCCGCGCACTACAACGCAAGCGCCAGTCAATTTCCGCTAAAAATAGCTCTCTAGCTTGATTGAGTGAACATCCTTGAGAGAGCAGCTCGTCAAGTGCTTGCTGGACAACTTGATATGCATCAGGATGTTGTTTAAGAATTGGTGATTGCAGCCTGCTACCGCCCTCATGACCTTGGGCACGAACATAAATTCCCGAACCAGCCATACTTTCAACAAATCCGTCTTCTTCCAGTTGACGGTAAACTTTGCTAATAGTGTTACGGTGTAACCCAGTTTGCATTGCCAGCGCCCGTGTACTTGGTAATTTGTAAGCAGGTGGATATTGCCGAGAAGCGATCGCAAACCTGATTTGATTAAACAGTTGGGTTGATGCGGGAATTTCGCTGTCTGACTGAATACGGAATTGAATCATCACCAAACCTCCTAAATACTAAGTGCTGTTAGCGGATAGCTATGGTTTAGCTTATGCTGAGTGCTGCTTTCCTACTCAGGACTCCTTTAGTAACCAGCTGCATTTGCTACGTGTCAAATATTTTATTTACACATGAAGTTTTTCTAGGAGAAATTTCTAATGCGCTCATTATTAGTAATTGATAATTTAATTACAAAAAACTTAGTCATACTGGCATAGTTATATCAAATAAACACACGGCTAATCACATAGCACTGGTAAAAATTATTATGACAGAGCAAGCAATAATTACCACAACGGTTAATCTTTTGCAAGATAATATTCAAGTGGCTGCATATCTTGCAGAGCCAAAAGAATCTGGATTTTACCCAGGAATTGTGGTATTACAGGAGATTTTTGGTGTCAACGTTCACATTCGGGATGTTACAGAACGGATTGCAAAACTTGGGTATGTAGCGATCGCACCTGCACTTTTCCAACGGACTGCTCCTGGCTTGGATATCGGGTACACACCCGAAGATATTGAAACGGGCAGAGGCTACGCCATGCAAACTCAAGCATCAGAGTTATTGAGCGATATTCAATTAGCAATTGACTACCTCAAAAGTTTGCCCCAAGTGAAAAAAGATGGCTTTGGCTGTATTGGCTTTTGCTTTGGGGGTCATGTCGCATATCTTGCAGCCACCTTACCAGATATAAAAGCTACGGCTTCCTTCTACGGTGCTGGAATTGCCACCCGCACACCAGGAGGTGGCGCTCCCACTATTACTCGCACCAAAGAAATTCCGGGTACTCTCTATGGCTTCTTTGGTAGAGAAGATACTAGCATCCCACCCGAACAAGTAGATGAGATTGAAGCAGAGTTAGAAAAATATAAAATTCCTCATCGTCTGTTTCGCTACGATGGAGCTGATCACGGATTTTTCTGTGACCTTCGTGCCAGTTATAATCCTAAAGCTGCTGCTGATGCTTGGGAGCAAGTGAAACAACTCTTTAGTCAACTGAACTGAAGTCTATACAGCCAAGTTCGTTTTTTGTCATTTGTCATTGGTCATTAGTTAGAACCAAAGACAAATAGAGAAGTCTGAGCGCTGGATAAAGGTAACGGCTTTGCCGACGCTAAAGACAAACTAGAACTTTGAGGACAAATGACAATCTAAACTCCAGTGGAACCATCTCAAATAACAATTAATCTTCAAAAGTCATGAATTCCGAATCGAAACTTTCTCAAACAGCCAATTCGTCGTTTACGATGGACGATTTTGCCAAAGCACTAGAAAAACACGACTACCAGTTTCAAAAAGGACAGGTTGTACATGGCAAAGTATTCCAACTTGACCATGATGGAGCTTATGTCGATATTGGTGGCAAGTCGTCAGCTTTTCTACCGCGCGATGAGGCTTCTTTGAGAGCAGTGACCGATTTATCGGAGGTGCTGCCATTGCAAGAGGAAATGCAGTTTTTGATTATCCGAGATCAGGATGCAGAAGGTCAAGTCACCCTTTCTCGAAAGCAGTTGGAAATTCAGCACATCTGGGAACGACTGGCCGAAATGCAGGAAAATGCCCAGACTGTGCAAGTACGGGTTATGGGTGTAAATAAAGGTGGTGTCACCGTCGATATTCTTGCCTTGCGGGGATTTATTCCGCGATCGCACCTGGCAGAGCGTGATAATTTAGAAGCACTCAAAGGTCAAAATCTGACTGTGGGTTTTTTGGAAATTAATCGTAACACCAACAAACTCATCCTTTCCCAGCGGTTAGCAACTCGTTCTAGCAACTTCAGCTTATTAGAACTAGGTCAACTGGTGGAAGGCAAAGTTACGGGCATCAAACCTTTTGGTGTATTTGTCGATTTAAATGGTATGGGGGCTTTGCTTCATATCAAGCAGGTAAGCCAAAAATTCATTGAATCTCTAGACAAGGTATTTCAAGTTGGTCAGCCAATTAAAGCTGTAATTATTGACTTGGATGAGGGGAAAGGACGGGTTGCTCTTTCTACCAGAGTTTTAGAAAACTTCCCTGGCGAAGTGTTAGAGAATATGGATGAGGTGATGGCTTCAGCTGAGGCGCGTGCTAATAGGGCTAATAACAAAGCTGCTGAATAGTTTTAGAGGTGGGTGGCTTGCACAAAGCGTTTAAATCCCCGTCTGAAACAATTTTGAATTGTTAATACTCCCCCTGTATCTACAAAGATGTGGGGGGATTTTAAATGGGGAAAACTTTTTCCAGACTCCTTTCTAGCCTCTGGATGGAAATGCGGGTAAAACAAGAATTTCACTCAGCTTAAGAGGATGTTTGAAAAGTCTATAATGATATATCAAATATTTTTATACCCCTCCCTAATCCTCCCCGTATGTATTGGGGAGGGAACCGGATTTTTCTTGTTTCCCCCCTTTATAAGGGGGGATAAAGGGGGGTGATAAAAATCACAGTCAAACACTTTTCAAACATCCTCTAAGATGTCGCTTGAACAAGCTATTGACTTGTTGATCCAGTAAAACTAATCCCATTTACCCTATGCCCTGCATCTACAAAGATATGGGGGATCATTTGTAGAGTATTAAGATAAATAAGGTGTGATCTATTGGCTTAGTTGGCGTGAGGATATCTTGAGCATAGTAAAAAAGTATAAAGATATGCTCACGTTGTTTAAGTATTGCTCAACGGGTTTTGAGCATATATCGAGCATTTCAAGAACTATAAACGCTGAAAGTATTCAATTTAGGTATTTATATGTTTCTAGTAACTGGAGCAACGGGAGGAATTGGTCGCAGAGTTGTGCGACTCCTAGGGCAACGAGAGCAGTCTGTGCGGGCATTTGTCCGCCTTAACTCGCGCTATAGCGAGTTAGAACACCGGGGTGCAGAAATTTTCATCGGTGACTTGCTAGAGGAAAAAGATATCCAAAAAGCTAGTCGGGATATCCAGTATATTATCAGCGCCCACGGTTCTGATAGCGATGCCCTATCTTTAGATTACCGCGCCAATGTTGAACTGATTGACCAAGCAAAAGCCAATGGCGTAGAGCATTTTGTCTTCATTTCCGTATTGGGAGCCGATCGCGGATATGAAGACGCTCCTGTGTTCAAAGCCAAACGAGCAGTAGAGCGATATTTGGCAGCTAGTGGCTTGAATTACACAATTTTACGCCCAGCTGGATTAGCATCTAACTTGTTGCCATTAGTAGAACGATTTCGGGAAACGGGATTGTATTTGCTGATTGGCGATCGCAAAAATCGTACCTCAATTGTAAGTACCGATGATTTAGCAAGGATAGTGGTGGATTCTGTGACAGTTGAAGGTGCTCGCAACCAGATTTTACCAGTGGGAGGGCCAGAGATTTTATTACGAGAAGATATTCCCCGAATTTTTGGTCGGATCTTCGCCAAAGAGCCAGTAATAATTAACTCACCACTATTTCTCATTGATGGGTTACAAGGTGGATTGGGTTTATTTAATCCCCAAATCCAGAAAGCTTTGGGAACCTATCGCACATTGCTAGCAAATGAATTTTTCTGTACAAAAGATGAAATTGCCAATTTAGAGGCGATTTTTAACTTCCAGTTGGAGACATTAGAAAACTTTTTGCGGCGCTATCTAGCTGTTTAAATTAAGTAATGGGGCATGAGGCATGGGCATAGGGCATGGAGCATAAGCAGAAAAACTAATACCCAATGCCCAATGCCCAATACAACTCTTGGAGAGGCTGCGCCCTAAGCGTAGCTACGCTTAGGGCTTTACGGCTTACTACGACTTCGCTACTTCAACGCCACTCAGTACAAGTGCCCAATAATCTAAAATTCTATGAAATCTTCCCTAGCTGCAAATGCTGCTCAAGCCCGTCAGACAAAAGAGCGATTCGCTCAACCAGAAGAACAACTCACCTATGAATTGGGAAAGGCGGTACAGGAATTGCCACCCCTGTACACTAGATTATTAGCGGGAACGATGAGCGTCATTGTATTTGGGGCGATCGCCTGGGCGCACTTCTCACAAATAGATGAAGTAGCAACAGCACAAGGGGAATTAATTGCTTCCACACAGGTAAGACCGGTGACATCCTTGGGTGGGGGGTCAATTGTCGCCGTCAAAGTGCGAGAAGGCGATCATGTTACCAAAGGTGAAATTCTGATTCAAAAAGATCCAGACTTGCAAATAACTGATGTTTCCCGCCTAGCCAAATCTACTAGATTGATTCAAGACGATTTGCAACGTTTGGATGCAGAACGCACCGGAGGCAAAACTACTGGGACGAAAGTGCAAGATGAACTTTTAAATTCCCGCCTGCAAGACTTCCAAGCTCGTCAAGCAGCGGCGGAAGCAGAAGCAAATCGCCAAATAGCACTCATCAATCAAGCCAAAGTCCGCTTGACTCGATTGCAAGACAACTTAGTTAATGCCAAAAGCAGCGTTGGCAATGCCAAAACCAACCTTGTGAACGCAGATAGCATCAGAATTAAAATTGAAAGTAATTTGGTACTTGCTCAACAAAGGGAAAAAAGCCTACGCACCCTAATTACTCCTGGCGCTGTACCTCGTGTCGATTACTTGGATGCCCAAGAAAGATTAACTCGTGCAAAGACAGAAATAACTAAAGCACAAGATGATGTTACCAATAGCCAGAATAAAATCACGGAGGCTCAAGATAAAGTCACATCATTAGAAAAAGATATTGCTGCCCAAGTCCAAGAAATTCACCAAGCAGAACAAGCTTACAACGCTGCACGCAGTCAGACAGAGCGTGTATCGTCAGAACGCCAAAGTGAAATTTTGACCCAGTTAAACAAGCGTAAAGAAGAACTGACAACAGCTCAAGGTCAATTAGAACAGGCGAGGAAGCAGCAAGCTTTAGAAACGATTGAGGCTCCCGTTGCTGGTACGATTTACAGAGTTAAAGCCACTAAGGGTCCAGTGCAATCTGGTGAAGAATTACTGTCAATTTTGCCGGAAGGGGAAGAAATGCTCCTAGAGGTGAAAGTTCTCAACCGTGATATTGGGTTTATTCGTCAAGGAATGAAAGCAAAAGTGAAAATGGCGACTTTCCCCTTTCAGGAATTTGGCACTGTAGATGGCGAAGTCATACAAGTCAGTCCGAATGCAATTGTTGATAAAGAATTGGGGTTAGTTTTCCCCACCAGAATTAAGGTAAATAGACACTCAGTGAACGTGCGAGGACAAGAAGTAGAATTTACACCAGGAATGGCTGCTACAGGTGAAATTGTCACTCGTAAAAAGTCAATTTTGACATTCATTACTGAACCTGTGACACGACGATTCAGTGAGGCATTTTCTGTTAGGTAGTTATTCCAAGCAAGAGAAAGGCGATCGCTATCAATTAACTTCTGTAAAAAAGAGCGATCGCCTCTTTTCTCTCATCCTGTGATAGCTTTTTATCAAATATATTTTATCTGAAATATATGTTTTTTTCGTCTGGTATACTTATCGGGTAAGGATTATTAGCAATAATTATAAAAATGTAGAGACGCGAAATTTCACATCTCTACAAACTTTTTCAGTTGATTAATTTTCTTAAGCGAGCAGTATTAAACTCAACTGCAAACCGTTAGATAATTTTCAAGCGATACCCAAGTATTTTTTAGATTGCTCTATTTGTTTTTGGATTCCCTCTAGTAATTTGCCAAAATCAGGATTATTCTGATCATCATTATTATCATCATTGCTATCCACATTGATGCTGCTCATAACCTTCTCAGAGTTTTGGAATTGCGACCATAATTCTGGATTGGCTAATCCGTTATTACCTTCGGTTGATGTCTGATAGTTTGTCCTTTCTGTAATTGCCTGATCTGTTAGAGAACTGACATCAGAATTATTAAAACTAGAAATTGTCTCTGGTGTCAAATATTTTGTCGTTTCTGTAATTGCCTGACCTGTTAAAGAACCGACATCAGAATTATTAAAACTAGAAATTGTCTGTGATGTCAGATAATTTGCTGTTTGTGCGTTGATGTGTAGCAGGTTATCGTCAGACATTGCCTGCCTTGCCAAAGAATTGACATTGGAAAGATTAAAACTAGAGCTTGTATTTTGTGTACTATTTATTGCTGTGTTTGCAATCACCTGATTCGCTAAAGAACTGACATTAGAAAGATTAAAACTAGAGTTTGTAGTTTGTGTACTATTTCCTGCCGTTTCTGTGACAATTTGACGGACTTGGGCATCAGTCAGGTTGGGGTTAGCACTAAGCATCAGAGCAACTACGCCAGCAACGTGGGGAGCAGCCATAGACGTGCCGCTATAAGTGGCATACTGATTATTCGGAACTGATGAGTAGACCTTGACTCCTGGGGCTGTGACATAAGCGATTTCATTCGTTCCAGAGCGATTAGAGAAGTCGGCCATATTATTATTTCTATCTACTGCCCCAACGGCAATTCCCGATTTGTATGCATGGCGAGCGGGATAGTCTGGTAATGAGTCACCATCATTACCTGCTGCCATGACGACAATTACTCCTTTGCTGCTGGCATAGTCAATGGCTGACTCTAAAGTCTGATTGGTAGATGGGCCTCCTAAACTGAGGTTAATCACATTAGCTCCATTATCCACAGCATAATCAATGCCCTTAGCGATGGAAGTGTAAGAACCGGAGCCAGAGTCATCTAAAACTTTGACGGGCATAATCTTGGCATCATAAGCAATACCAGTGACACCGTAGTTATTATTTTCTCCTGCGATCGTCCCGGAAACATGAGTGCCATGACCGTTGTCATCTAGGACATTATTAGTATTGTCAACAAAGTTCCAGCCATGGATATCATCAGCATAGCCATTGCCATCATCATCTTTACCATTGCCAGCAATTTCCTTGGGATTCGTCCAGATATTATCTTTTAAATCCTCGTGGTTATAGTCAACCCCAGTATCTACAACAGCGACAACAACACCTTTACCTGTGTATCCATGTGCCCAGGCTTCCGGTGCTTTAACTAGGTCTGCTCCCCAATTATTGCCACCAAGATCAGGAACATCAGCAAAGGTATTCTGACCAGCAGCTTTAGCCACTGCTGCTGCTGCATTAATCAAGCCATAGCCATTGGTAGAGTTATAATTCGCAGTGCTAAAAGCAGTAGCAGTAGCGTTACTGCTATTTTTATAGTCACTCCTATTTTGCAATTGCACATCAGCATCGGCTGAGTTGTAGCTACTACGTCTGATTGAGTTGAGGCTGTAGTCATCCTTCGTATTAAAGCTATCTAATGAAGAGATTGAAGTGACATTGAGCCGTTTATTTGACAACACATTGTTATTAACATGATCAATGCTCATAGTATTTTTTCTCAAAGATAGCAATCTTTTTTTGACAGCTTGAAGCGTTAAAACCTTTTGTCAAAGGTTTTAATGTGTGAATAAACTCCATTGTCAATAATTACTATGGAATTTCATAAAAAATTGCTAAATTTACTACCAAAGAACATTCTAAAAATAGTGCTTTTTCTGAAGATTCAACTTATCAAGTCAATTTTAAATTATTAATAGTTAATTAATCGAAATTAGTGCCGGATAAAAATTGCATTATATTTATAAAACTAGAGTTTGCAGAAGTTTTTAATGCACTATCTTAACTGTGTCATGCCAGTAGGGTGCGTTACACTCCGTTAACGCACCTATTTTTATACCTTAAAAAGAATTGTTTCTAATTCCCTTTCCAGTGATGCAAGAATAAGACGACAAATACCTGATTTAAAAGCACACCATTCTGATCACACCTGATCTGTCATAGGGGCGCAAGACCTTGCGCGTCTGGTAGAGTTGCCCCCGAATGAATTAAAACGCGAGAATAATTCTATTATCCAAAATTCTTGCATTAATTGACTTTTCAAGTAACTTGATTGCTGGGGTCAATCTAAAATCTAAAATCGTTCGACTGAGCGACTTGTGCCGAGTTTAGCTTGAGCATCTCGGCTTCTCTACGAGACGCTACGCGAACGCTCGATGGAGCCGGCGTCGTAAAGCCTGCGGCATAGGTACGCTTAGGGCGCAGCCTCTTCAAGAGTTGGGCGAAACCGAGGTAAGCAAAAAGAAGCCAAAGTCCAAAATCCAAAATTGCTTGACTAGATATTTGCCTGCTGCCGTTGATATAGTGACCAGTACAAGCCCTTTTGTTGCAACAACTGGGAATGAGTACCACGTTCGGCAATCACGCCTTGCTCTAATACTAAAATCAAATCAGCACGTTTGAGGGGGGCAAAGCGGTGAGCAATGAGGAACACAGTACGATTAGCGGAAATTTTTTGCAGGTTATGCAGTACCTGCTGTTCAGTTTCACTATCCAAAGCGCTGGTAGCTTCATCCAAAACTAAAATCGGTGCTTGGGAAAGAAATAGCCTTGCTAGGGCAATACGTTGTCTCTGTCCACCAGATAAAGCTGTACCGCGTTCACCAACATTGGTTTCGTAACCGTAGGGTAATTGACTGATAAAGTCGTGGGCCACTGCTAATCTTGCCGCCTCTACTACTTTCTCTGCGGTAATGTCAGGACTACCAAGAGTGATATTTTCCAAAATGGAACCGTTGAATAAAAAGTCTTCTTGAAGAACTACACTAACTTGTTGCCGCAGTGAAGCTAAATCGGCACTTTTAATATCAAAACCATCAATAAGGATGCGTCCTGATTCAATTTGATAGAGGCGTTGCAATAGCTTAGACACCGTACTTTTACCAGAACCGCTGCGTCCAACAATGCCAACAAATTGCCCTGGTTCGACATTGAAAGATATTCCCCGCAGAATTGCTTCAAAGTTTGGCCGGTAGCGGAAAAATACTTGCTCGAAGGTGACTTGACCTTTCAGGGGTGGTAAAACTAGGCCAGTTCCCAGTTCAGCTTCTGGAGAGACGTTAAGAATATCACCAATGCGATCTACAGAAAGTAGCACTTGTTGGAGATTTTGCCACAACTGTACTAAGCGCAAAAGTGGCCCTGTGACTCTGCCAGACAGCATTTGAAAGGCAACTAGCTGTCCGATTGTGAGCTTTTGTTCGATGACTAACTTGGCTCCAAACCAGAGAATCAGCATGGTGGAAAAATTAGTGAGAAAGTCACCGATGTTGCTGCTGATATTGGAGGTGGTAGAAGCTTTAAAACCTGTGCGAATGAAGCGAGCAAACAAACCTTCCCAGCGATCGCGGGCTACTGGTTCTGCTGCATGGGCTTTAACAGAGTGAATTCCTGTGATTGTCTCTACTAGAAACGATTGACTATCGGCACTACGGTTAAAAGTTTCGTTGAGCCAGTTACGCAGAATTGGTGTTGCAACTATCGTTAAAGTTGCAAATAACGGCAGTACTGCTAAGGCGACAAAGGTGAGTGGGATATTATAGTAAAACATCAATGCTAGGTACACCACAGCAAAGATGCTATCCAAAATCACAGTTAATGCTGTACCTGTGAGAAACTGACGAATCTGTTCGAGTTCCTGGACTCGTGCTATTGTGTCTCCGACGCGCCGCGATTCAAAATAAGCCAAAGGCAGACGCATTAGGTGGCGAAATAGCTGTGCTGATAAACTCAAATCCAGACGACGGGCTGTATGAGTAAAGATGAATAGCCGCAGAATACCAAGTATGGACTCAAATATGGCTACGAACAAAAGTGCGATCGCCATCACATCGAGAGTCGGCAAACTCCCCTGCACCATCACTTTATCAATGACAACTTGCGTAATTAGTGGTGTTGTTAACCCCAAAAGCTGCAAGGTAAAAGATGCTAACAATACTTCTGTTAGCAATCCTTTATACTTCCAAACTGCTGGGGTGAACCAACTGAGGTTAAATTTTTCTTGCTGAGATATTAGTTCTACTTGCCACAATTGTCCATCCCAAGACGCCTCAACTATCGACTGCGGTAAGCTTTCGCAAATCCGATCGGGATTTAGAGGGTTAGCGATAATTAGGCGATCGTTCTTAACTCCATAGGCTACCACCCAAGATGGACTCTGAGGTGAGTCAGAATTCCACAGCAGTAAGGCTGGAAATGACAGCTGTCGCAACTCACCCCAATTCACTTGTAACCGCCGCACCACTAACCCTACCTTTTCTGCTGCTTCCACAACCTGTTTTGGGCGTTGTCCTCTGAGTTGGCGCTGCACCCATTCCAGTTGCACAGAATTTTCTAACTGTTGCGCTACCATTGTTAAACAAGCAGCAGCGGTGTTCCAGCTGGCAACAAACGGATAATTTGAGACGATTAGATTGGCGGCTGGGAGTCCTCTTTGGGGTTGGAGGCTGTGGGGGCTGGAAGTTCCCTCTGAGGCTGGCGCTAATGAACGAGTGGAAGAAAAGGAAAATGTCTCGCTTTCTCTCTCCATACCCACTGGTAATACTTGCCAGAACTCCTGAATTTGTGGGTTAGAAAATTCTGCCCACAACGCTGTATCCCAATACACTACTACCACTTCTTTACTAGCAGCTACAGCTTTAAAATCCGCAGACAGCTTTTGTAAGTCACCAAACCAATCCCCTACATCTAGGGCGGCTATTGGTTTGCCGACGCCCTCTTGAGACAGCGGGTTGGGTAACTTTGCCGACTTGTCGCGATTGTCGTCTCGCAAGCGAACTTTTCCAGCCACAATTAAGAATTGGTAACCGCCGACATCGTTTGACCAGATTTTTTCTCCAAGACGATACTTACGGGTTTGGGACTCATTTTCCAATCGGGATTGTTGTTCGGGAGTCAGCCAGCATAGCGGTGGCTGATTCCAAGGCAAAGAAGCTAGCACTTTTAATCGTAAAGATTCATTATCCAGAATATTTAACTCACTTGTAATTTGACTGTCAGTTTTTGAATTTTCTCTGCTAGCCATTTTTCAAATAACTCATTTTGTAGTGCAAGATTTAGTTGAGTATCTTCTGAAGACGCTGGCAGAAATTGTTCTACTCGAAACAAACCATAAGGTCCTTCTCCTGGGGGAGAGTCTTTGCCAACGATTTCTATTGGTCCTACTAATTGTCCAGGACTCGCCACATCAATAGCTGCCCGTAATATATCCGGCATACTTCCTCGGCTGACTATTCCCATCATGCCGTTCACAATTCGGTCATCTGAAAGTGAATATTCTTTAGCTAGTTGCTCAAAGCTACCTCCTTCTTCAATTTGGGTTTGTAGTTCGTCTGCCAATTCTTGATTATCAACAACGATCCGGGAAAGTACTACCCGATCCAAAAAAATTTTGCGTTCAATAAAATATTCTTGGAGTTTTGGTTGGGTAACTACAGCTTTTAGCTTTTCTAACTTGTAACCAAAAGCAACCGATGTGTGAAAGGTAGCGTAATCTGTATTATTAGTCTTTAACCATTCTTGAAAACTTTGGGAGTCAGTCAGTTGATTTTTCAGCCTAAAGTCAATAATTGCCTGTTCAGTTATTGCTGTACCAATCTCAACATCATCTCTGGTTCTGATTTCTTCCTCAATTACGTACTGGCGAAGAATATCCCCAATGAAGTGTCCCAATTTTCCAGAGGCTTGCAGGTACTTTATTGCTTCCTGAAGAGAAATTATTTGGTCATTGATTGTCAAAAATGATAAAGGTTCCATGAATTAATTATGTTAATATGGTTAAACATTTATAGTACTTTTAAATTAAATTATATAGAACATATATAAATTATCTTGTTATTGATGGATCAATATGATAAATATTCCATGAACTAATTACATCTCAATGGTTAAAAAATTATATACCTAGTAAATAAAATAATTTCCCATGATTACTTTTACGGTCTAGTGGGGACAAAACAGGATTGAAAATATTAGTTGTAAAGCAAAGCGAGTTGTTTAACCAAATCTTTATAGATTCAGAGAAATAATCAGGTAGGCGAAAATAAAGCAAAACATATTAAGAATTGTTTCTTGCCAGTTTTCTATGCCAGTTGCTAAAAGTTGAGCCACTGCGTTACTCAAGTGACAAAAGTTGTCGCAAGTGGTGCAAAAAACCCATACTATACCCGATATTAACGAGTAATTATTTATTCTCACCGAGCTACTTAATGATGGTTATCCATGTCCAGGCAAGTAGTACAGCTGCGATCGCACCGATTAAAGTATTAAAAATATTAACTACTTCATTAGTCAGCCAAGTATACTTAGATTGCAGTGTCGCCCCAATCACACTTTCTAAGTTGGTGGCAATAAATGCTGCCAGTATACACCAAGCTACTCCCAATAGATCAATTAAACCAACTCCCCAACCAACAAATGCGATCGCTATAGAAGCCACAATACCAGCTAAAGTTCCTTCCAGGCTTACCGCCCCTTCGGTACCGCGAGGTACTGGTTGAAATGTGGTAATTAGAAAGGTGCTTTTACCATACGCTTTACCGACTTCGCTAGCAGTGGTATCAGCCAGCTTGGTACTGAAACTCGCTACATAGCCTAACAAAAGTAGGGACTGGAGATTGGGGACTAGAAATTGAGGACTGGGTACAATAAATCCTGAATTTATTATCCCTACTCCCAAAGCACACAGCGCCCCAGTCAAAGCCGAACCCCAAACATTTTCTGGGCCTCTTGCCCCAGAACGCTTTTCGGCAATTCCTTCAGCCTCCTTCTGCGCCATACCGATGCGGGTAACCCCAGAACCAACCAGAAAATAGAACATTACTACTGCATATCCTTGCCAGCCTAAAGTTACCCAAATTAAGATGGCCAGAAACCAGGCGTGGAATAACCCTGCTGGAGTAAGGAGCTTTTTCGGCGCAATCCAAGCTAAACCCAATAGAATTGTGTTTAATCCTACTGCCACCAACCAGGGATTAACAGAATCAATTAAGGATGACATCAGCAATTAATCATGAGTAATTTTGTCTGAATATCAACAGAATAACGAATTTATCACCCTTAGTGCTTAATTTCTGACACCTCCCCAGTTTAAGTAATACGTTTGTATTATTACTTAGATTGCGTAAATATCACTCTGAAAGTTGAGTGTAAAACTACAAACAATGTCTTAGATATACACTGCAATATTGACTAAAGAACCTGGATTAAACAAAATGCAAAACTTCTGTTTAGTTAGGTAGACTCTTCAAGTGCGTAACGCACCCAACACATCCTAAGAAAGTTTTAAGTTATTAAATCTACGTTCCTAAGTGTGTGCTCATGCAAACCTAAATTAGTATAGCTGCCTGATGCAGCGGCTGAAGTGGTATTCAGTCCCCAATCTTAGTCATCACGATAAAGAATATAAGTTAATGTCAATTAAAACTGTGTTCAAGTTGACCACAATCAAGACTTAACAGCATAAATTGTAGATAGCATCAACGATTAGTTTTTTCCACACAAGCTATGAGCCAAACTTTATTCCATCTTGCTTTCCCTGTGACTGACGTTGCCCAAACAAAAGCATATTACGTGGATGGCTTGGGCTGTATTCCTGGCCGGGAAAACCAGCACGCCCTGATTCTCAATCTCTACAGTCATCAACTAGTGGCTCACGTCACCAAAGAAACCTTGGCACCGCAACGCACTATCTATCCCAGACACTTTGGGCTAATTTTTACTCAAGAACGTGACTGGCAGGATTTACTAGAAAGGGCACAACAGCAACAGCTACTTTTTCGCGAATCAACCAAAAACCGCTTTGTTGGTTCTCCTCTTGAGCATCGTACTTTCTTTTTAGAAGATCCTTTTTATAACCTAATGGAGTTCAAATATTATCGTCACCCAGAGGCAATTTTTGGGAGTTACGAACATACACAAATTGGCGATAGAACTTAAGCAATTCAAAATTAAAAATAAAAGAATGCAAATGTAATAAGTATTCTGGCTACTAACTGGATGCTTTCTTAAGGAAGAGCAGTTTAATCTGTTTTCAATCCGCTTGGGTTAAGCGGCACAATCTTTAAAGATCCCCCTTAATCCTCATTAAAAAGGGGGGGATAGAGCCATTCTGAGCAAGCTTTTTTAACGAGGGTTGAGGGGATCGAGCCTTATCCGAACCGGATTGAATCCGCTCTGCTAAAGCTGCTGTGACTACTGCTAAACTCTTGGAGTCTGTCAGCATCCAAGGGTGGAAAGAAACTGGCACAACTACCTCTTCTCCTACGGGCATTTGTGAACTATTCGCTGGGACAATCATCAAATCATAAGGTGTCCAAATAGATGTAAAGTTTAGCTGTCTTAACATATCAGCATCAGAATTCAAATCTTTGAGAAAAAGGCTGTTAGGGCGCATTTGTATACAACCAGGACGCTGGGAAGCATGAGCAACTACAGTTCCATGATGGGGCGAAGAAATTGTGATAAACCTCTGTACGCGGTTAATTCCTCCCAATCGTTGAACATAGTAACGGCTGACAATTCCTCCCATGCTAAAGCCTACTAAATCTAAGTGTTGTTCTGACGCAAAGCTGGCCGTAACATAATCGGCTACTTGCTTTGCCAACTCATCAAGAGCCACATCACCATTATTAGGAACCAAATTCAAGCTATATACAGACCAACCCCGTTGTATTAGGTATGCCCTCATTTTATGAAAAACTGCCTCTGTGTCGTCAATCCCGTGTACTAATAACACGGGATTGCGCTGCTGATTTTCAGTGTTCATCTACAAAATCCGGCTGAATTAAGTCTGTAGAAAATGTAACTGAGTACCGTTGCTATCTGTTAACAAACTATGACACTCCTCCCACTGGTTGAAAGTAAACCGCTTGCTTTTCTCCAATCAGTAATTTTCAAACAAAGAAATGTTAATTATTATGAAGCCTGCTTTCAGGATCTTGCTCTTAGTTACAGTAAAATTTAATAATTAGTTCTCGGTGATACAGGTCGCAAGTGCTTGCAAGAAAACATTTGCCCTCTAGTTTTACTACAATGTTGATTAAGCACAAACCCATAACGGTTGTCACCAAAATGGGGTGACGCAAAGCATAAGATGTAACATTTTGTCGTAATTGTTAAAAATTACGGTTGAGTTTCAAATATAAAAGGTAAAAGGCAGGAGCAATTGTAATGGGTTTTATCAAAAAGTCAATTTCGAGTATTCAGGGTTTTCTTAACGGTATTCTGGGTTTTATTACGGGACTCTTACCAGGGAAGAAGAAAAGCAACGGCTACTTCTTAGAATTGGACGAAGCCAAAGATGCTGTGACAGATGCTGCTAAAGATGTAGCATCGAATGTGAAGAAAGTAGCAGAGACAGT
This sequence comes from Nostoc sp., assembly GCF_036917275.1. Lineage (GTDB taxonomy): Bacteria > Cyanobacteriota > Cyanobacteriia > Cyanobacteriales > Nostocaceae > Nostoc. The sequence goes on along the minus strand of NZ_JBALDF010000055.1, from coordinate 64,922 downwards.
TGGAGCAAATGCTAAGAAAGTAACGGCATCAATTGGATCAGAAGCACCAGAGCCATCCAAGCCAGATTCATTGAACGGTACAAAAACTGCCACAGGTAAGGGAAAGGCAAAATCAGCCAAAAATCCCAAACCAGCTGATGTTACACTAGTTCAGACTGCTGAGGGTCTTAAAGTTGAACCTGGTAAAAATGCAAAAGCCGCAGCAGCCAAAGTACTTAAAGAGGAGCCAAAAGAAACAACGTTTGCGCCTAAATATCTCGCTCCTTCGGCTAGTAGCTCTAATGGCCGGCGGCGTCCAGGAGCGAATATGAGTGCTTACTTAGACATGGCACGTCAGATACAAAAGCCTGGTTAAGTCACAGAGACGCGGAATTTGGCATCTATCTAGTGTATTTATAGGAATGATGAGTTAAGTGTGAATACGCAAGATTAAGATAAGTTTACCAGTTGTAGATGGGAGAATCCAAACTAAAAGCGATCGCTTAATTTTCTCCACTACAACTGCATTTTTTAGGGTAGAGGCTTTTTCATCCAACACTACCCGTTCTACCCGACCTTTGTTGAGAGTGAACTCAAAGACGATTTGACCACTGAAGCCAAAAGGCAAGTTTAATTGTTGAAGGTGTTGGCTAGGGATTGAACGTACAAACCGCCTAACTGTTGATTTTGGTTGGCTACTGTATTCATAGGTTATATATGGCACTCCTATTTTATTTTTAAACTTACTTTTAAGGTAGGCAATACGTAATAGTAAACTTACAGCATTTTGCATCTAAATGAAGTACATCCTTACCCCCCTTAATCCCACGCCAGTTGCTACAACGGAGGGAACCTCCCTTCGGGTTCAGCAGTTCCTCATGGGGGAAACCCCCAAGACTGGACTGCCTCACCGCAACGCAGTGGCTCCTCGATGTATTGGGGGGAAATTCCCAATCTAGTTCCCTCACGCCACATGCTTCAAGTCGGGCATTGCCCGCCCAACGCAGTGGCTCCCCAATCTATCGGGGAGGGTTAGGGAGGGGTATTTTTGTACTTCATTAACTTGCAATCTGCTGTAATTACGAATTACGAATTATTTAACAAACACTAGTCCACTATATAAATGGAAAGCTGAGTCCCAATTAGTCTCTTCCCTGCGAAATAGATGAATGTGAGACTTGATATTACCCAGCATTTCTGTCTGATCTAATGTTGTATTTGCAAAGGATGTGAAATCTGACCAAATTTTGACTTGAGGTAGTTGCTGGTCAATCCAACTTGATAAACTATTCCAATTAATTCTGATTGTATTTTGGCTAGCTTGGGGAATGATTTCTAAACCTTGCTGAAATTCATAGCCGTTGTCATGAAATCGGAGAATGCAACCTCTACCAGGTAGATGTAAATCACAAAACTGGGTATAGTCTTGTGTTTGAGTTTTCCGTTCCAGTTTCCGGTAAGCATCAACATCTACAACTTGTTCAAAAATAGGCAAAAGTCCCACTACTCTTGCTGTGATTTCTGACCAATCAAAGGTGAGAGAACCGAGTTGATTTGCCTGGTTGCAGCAAACAACAGTAACTTGTGGGGTAGATTCCTGGAAATATTTGACTTGATAAATTTGAATTTGCTGAATTTGAGCTATTGTTGCCCAAAAGCAAGGAATACCAGCCTGCTGTAACTGTTTCCCGTAAAATTTAAGTTCTCCTACTTGGCCAGTGCGGTACAACCTCCAGCCACGACTTGGCAATACTAGTCGTGCAGTATAGGGGTCTAGCTGCATAATCTGGGCGAATTTTCGAGATGCTTCTGTTTTCATCTCGTTACTGAGAGGCTCTAAGACTAGTACGCCAAGTTCGGTGTTATTAGGTTGAGATGTTGCTTGGGAAATGGCTCTTTGTCTTTCTTCTAGCTCCATTTCTTGCAGTCGTCGCAAACCTTGACGTGCTAACGTCACTATTTTAGTATTTGTCGTATCTCGCAGCAGTTGCCGATAAATTTTTTCTGCATCCTGATGCTTTCCAGATACTTCATGCAACCGACCAAGATAAAATTGCACCCAAGGATTGTCTGGTGATTCTTTTCGCAGCTGTTTGAGTAATTTAGCAGCTGTTTGATAATCTTTATGCTCAAAGGCGATCGCAACTTGCTCTATCATCACTTTAAATACACGCTGGAGTGATGTCTCGCGCAAAAGGAGATTTGCGTGAGCTATAAATCATTTATACTTCACAAATTGCGGTAATCAAGGATAATGCTACTACCGGGGCTGTAACTGCTCTCAGGATGCGCCGACCAAGGGAAACAGGTTGAAATCCAGCTGACTTCGCATTTTCAATTTCTTGTGTTGTCCATCCTCCCTCTGGCCCAGTAGCAATGACAATCTCCTCACATATGCTACTCAGCACTTTGTTTAAATGGGGATACTCTCCACGAGCCTCACAAATGTAGCGGTGACTTGTCTGATTCGCGGTGACAGCAGTGTTAAAAGCAACAGGCTCTAAAATTGTCGGCACGAATGAGCGCTCTGATTGCTCGGCGGCTTCTGTTGCGATGCGCCGCCAGCGTTCGAGCTTTTGAGGACTAGGATCAAGCAAAGTGCGATCGCTCAATATTGGTGCAATACAAGTTACCCCTAACTCCGTACAACACCGCACAACTTCATCAAATCCATTGCCTTTAGGCAACGCCACCATCAGCGTAACTAATATAGGTAATTCTGTTTCTACTAAAAGCGATTCTAAAACCTGTGCCTGCTCCCCTGCTAGCTGCGCTAACCACCATTTTCCCCTACCATCCATTGCAATAAAGCGATCGCCCTCACGCAAGCGCAACACACGCCCTAAATAATGTTGCTGTTCTTTAGTGAGCAAAATTTGCCCTTGTTGGAATTGGGAGTGTGCGATCGCAATTCTTTGCAGTTGAGACATTTTTCTTAATAAATTATTGCCCTGCTGTAGACATCTGCTGTCTAACCCAGGTGCGGAAAGCACGGGTTGTTGCTATTTGTCCAACTTTCTTGCTTTCTTGGATAAATCGGGGAATCTCCGTCACCAGCACAGGTGCAAAAGTTGGACTGCGATCGCTTTGTGAGTATTGCCCACTGTTAAGGGTGTAAATTATCAACACATTTCCGTTATACCGCCAGAATTCTAAGACTCCCATTGAAGCATAAAGGGTCAACTTGTCTATCTTGGGTCTGGAATATTCCACTTCCAGTACTATGTCTGGTGGTGGATCTATATTTAGGTCAATATTTTCTTTATTGCGGACTAAGAATTCATTTTGGATATAGTAACTACTGTCCGGTTCGCCTCCTCGCTCCAAATCATCCCGCGTCATAGTCAACGAGCCAGCGCTTTTAACTTCTAAACCAAATTCTTCACACAGCACAAGAACAAAACCTTCAATCAGACGGTTTGAGTTCTCGTGTGGCATCTGCGGCGTCATAATTTCTACTATTCCGTTGTCATAAGCTAGCCTTTTGTTTCGCTCACATCCCATATCTGCCAGCATAGCTTTAAATGTCTGCCAGCTAATGTTTTGCAGCACATCCCTAGTTTCTGCAAATTTTGCTGTTGTTACCATAGTTGAGTTTTCCTGTGGATGTGTTACCTAACGGCGTTAGGACTTACGCCAGAGAGACACAGATGGATTTATCTGTGTCTCTCTGTAGTTTTATTATCTTCAATTTTTCGGCTTACGAAAGATTTTGGAAGTAAACCTCTAAGGCTTCAGTAACTAACTGAGTCATCGGCTTACCTTGACTTTCTGCTACTTCCTTCAACTTGCTATAAACCTCTTCTTTCAAATTTACCCGATGGCGCGATTTATTTGCACCATTGGCTGTTTGGGGTTCGTATGTGGCAGCAAATTCGCGGATGGTATCAAAACCAACGCGATCGCAAAAATCACCAAAGCTTTCCTTCGATTTGCGAGACTTCTTAAAGTAAACAAAAATCGGCTCTAGGAAACTTTCCAAGTCATTATGGTGCAGCTTATCTGTGTAAGGTTGCGCTAATCGAGTCTGATTTGGCGAACCCCCTAACCATAATTGGTAAGATTCTGGGGCGCTACCGACAAAGCCCAATTCTGCTAGGTACGGACGAGCGCAACCGTTGGGGCATCCTGTCATCCTTACCACAAAATGTTCTTTTTGTAAACCTAATTTATCCAACAGAGCGCGAATCCGCTCCAAAATCCCCGGTATTGCGCGTTCTGATTCTGTAACTGCCAAACCGCAAGTAGGCAAAGCCGGACAAGCCATTGCATACCGTACTAAAGGTTCGATTTTAGTGGGGTCGTCTCCGACACCGTGACGGCTGAGAATGTCTTGAATAGCTTCCTTGCTATCTGGTTCGATATCGTAAAAAATCAGGTTATGGTTCGGTGTCAAGCGGATGGGTAAGTTGAATTGCTCGACAATTTCCCGCAAGGCGGTTTTTAATTGAAACGAACCTTCATCCTTGATTCGACCATTGTCAATGGAAATTCCTAAGAACAGCTTGCCATCACCTTGTTCATTCCAGCCGAGGAAGTCGTGATATTTAAACTCTGGCAGTGGTTTGAAGGCTTCAACTGGTTTACCGAAATATTCTTCAACTTGGGTGCGGAATTTATCTACGCCCCAATCGTTGATTAGATATTTTAATCTGGCGTGACGACGATCAGTGCGATCGCCATAATCTCTCTGGGTAGCAACAATCGCTTTCACTACATCGTAAACATCATCTTTGGCTACATACCCAATCTGGTCTGCTAACCTAGCGAAAGTTTCTTCTTTACCGTGAGTTCTACCTAAACCACCACCAGCAAAGATATTAAATCCTTCTAATTGTTTCTTTTTATTAGTAATTACTACCAACGTCAGGTCTTGGGAATACAAATCAACCGAATTATCACCTGGCACTGTCACGCAAATTTTGAACTTGCGGGGCATATAGTAAGTGCCATAAATCGGTTCTTCGTTGTTATGGATAATTGTGCCATTGCCATTGCGTTGTCGCGCTGCCTTCACCTCAGGATCTTCTTCAGCACTAATTGCTTTCTCCCCATCTAGCCAAATTTCGTAATAAGCACCTGTTTGCGCTGAGAGCAAGTCAGCAATATTTTGGGCATATTCCCAAGCATACTGATACTCTGGGCGATTCTTAAAGGGGGCTGGTGGTGCCATCACGTTACGGTTAATGTCGCCGCAAGCTCCCAAAGTCGTACCCAGATTCTTGACAATTGTGGCAATTGATGCTTTAAGATTCTTTTTTAAAATTCCGTGCATTTGGAAACCTTGACGAGTAGTTACTCGTAAGGTGTGGTTGCCATACTCATCAGCTAGTTTATCTAAAGCCAGATACAGCTGCTGTGGCACCAAACCACCTGGATTTTTTGTCCGCAGCATAAACTGGTAATCTTTTTCCTGTCCCTTGGTGCGGTTGTCACGGTTATCCTGCTGGTAAGAACCGTGATACTTCAAAAGCTGCACCGCATTTTCGGTAAAATGGGTAGTATCTTGAAGGATCTCAGTTGCTACAGGTTCACGCAAAAAATTACTATTTTCCTTGATTCCTTCTAATTTGGAAGGCTTACGGTTAGTGATGGGGGAAGGAGCAGATTTAACCATTAGACTTGTATAGTATTCTCAATAAAGCATTATGTAGACGCCGAATCAGCACCCTTCGGCTACTTTATCCCCGGTAATCCGGCCGGAATAATGAGGAATATTTTAATTTTACCACGGCAAAAGCCGACTTTCTCAGTGATGTAACACTTAACAAAATCAGCTTTTTGGAGTAGTGAGTGAAGAAGTGCTAAGTCCTGAGTACTAAGTAAAGTATAGAGTGAGTGAGGACTCAATAATATTTTATTTAAAGCTATAGCCAATACCACCATTGATGCTAATAGCGAAGCATCGCTATTTTGGTAGGCACCAAGCCCTACCTTGGCATTAGTGTAGACGAGGAAATTGTTAGCAACTTGCGATTCAACACCAGCATCTATCACTACTGGAATCTCTGTTACATATAGGGTTGGTGAACCATTTTTTTTTACAAAATAATAACCACCAGTTAAATAAACATTAGTTCTATTAGCGATAGGCACATCCACAGAAAATTATAGGATGATGGCACATCATCTTATTACTCCAGAGGACATTACCGCGTGCAGAAAGTTGCATATTTACTAATTTCACGAGCTATCATAATTACATTTCAATATAATCCTAGTTCTTTATCTCAAGATAGACGCTTTTTAAACTAGTATAATAATTGAAACTCAAACTAATACTAATTCTCTGAAAACTTGCATCTAATGATTATTCCTTTTCCTTGGCGTACTTGGCGTACTTGGCGGTTCGTTAAATAAAAATTAAGTGCATCTTCAGAGAGAATTGGTATAAGTCGGGATATGGTAAATAAAATACCCGATTAACAACTTTTTACTGAGCTTTTCACATAGGATGAAAAAGTAGGCTGTAGCATCTGTTGCAACAAGCTATAGAGGGAATCTATAAAGTTAATTTTGAGCAATTATTGTGGAGATAGAATAATGCTAACCGCTGCAAAAACGTTGTCTGGTTTGATGGGTTTATGTGTCGGTGATGCGTTGGGTGTGCCAGTGGAGTTTACTAGCCGTGCTGAACGAGTGAAATCTCCAGTGACAACAATGCTGGGTTATGGCACATGGAATCAACCACCAGGAACTTGGTCAGATGACAGTTCGTTAAGCTTTTGCTTGGCAGAATGCCTTTGTAGAGGGTACTCGTTGGATACTATAGCTAATTCCTTCTGGCGCTGGTACAAGGAGGCTTACTGGACTCCTCGTGGCGATGTCTTTGATATTGGTCAAACTACCCACACAGCAATTATGCGCCTGAAACAGGGAGTTGTTCCCCATCAGGCGGGTGGCAAGGTTGAAAATAATAATGGCAATGGTTCGTTGATGAGAATCTTACCAATGGCTTATTGTCACAGAAGCTTAACTTTAGGCGAATTGCTGGCGCGGGTGCATGATGTTTCGGCGATTACTCATGCTCATGCGCGATCGCAAATGGCTTGTGGCATTTATATTAGTATTGCAGTGGCGCTCTTGGAAGGGGCTGACCTGCAAACAGCTTATTTACAAGGATTACAAGATATCCAAACAATTTATTCTGTGCGGGAATTTTTGTTAGAAAAGCCCCATTTTGGCAGAGTTTTCAGTGGTGAGATTGCCAAAGTACCAGTAGAAGAGATTAATTCTGGTGGTTATGTGATTGATACCTTAGAGTCATCCCTATGGTGTTTATTAAATAGCTCGTCTTATTCTGAAGCAGTATTGAAAGCTGTTAACTTAGGCGGAGATACTGATACTACCGCCGCCGTCACCGGTGGGTTAGCGGGAATTTATTACGGAGTGGAAAATATTCCTCAAAAATGGATGAACCAAATTGCTCGTAGACAAGACATTATTTACTTGGCAGAGCGTTTTACAAAGGCTGTCTATACTTAGAGTTAGGAATTAAAAGTTAAGAGTTAAGAATTATGAAATTCCTAACTCCTAACTCCTAAAGTGTAGATAAAGAGTAGACCTGACCATCAATTAACAGTCGTGTAATGCCCTTGGCTTGAAGATGGGTACGAGCCTTATGAAGCATTTTACTATCAGGAACTTTAATCACGCGATCGCGCTTAGTAGAAAAGCGCTTGGCGACACGATGGTTATCAAACACCGGCAAAGTTCTTTGCTGAGTTTCGAGGCTGGGAATTTGCCCCAAGTCACCAAAGTCCTTGAGAGGACGGGTAATTAATTCTGAGGAACGGTCAATCACCAAATAGCAGGTTTTCGGCAAATTGGCTACCGACAGAGGTAAAACTTGAACTGATGCTTCACCTGGTCTTCGTTTTGTGACTAAAGGTCTTTGCTCATCCAGGTCATCGTCATCAAAGTCTTCTTCCTCAAAGTCATCATCTTCTAAATCATCATCTTCTAAATCGTCCAAATCCTCCGATTCATCTAGCAAGTCTTCACCCAGCATCTGCGCTATGACGGCCGCTCCTGGATGTTCATTCTTTAGCGGTGGGATGGGGATGCTAACTATTTCCGGCGGCTTTTGCTCTGGAGTTTCTAATCTCTCTGTAACTCGGAGCTTCGGTTTTTCCGACGCCGAGGGGCGTCGCCGCACCCGTCTACTAGCGGCGATTGACTCCGCCGTTTCCTCTGAGTAAAGTTCCTGCTCTAGATGAATTACCCGGCGCGGCTGTGGCTCTACTTTTGGTATCTCCAAGGGTTGACTTTCACTTTCAGGGGGTGGAGCTTCTATCTCAGGCTCTGGTTCAATCAGCAGGGGTAACTGCTCGTAGCTTACCTGCGCCCTACCCTCAGGAGTTCTAGCAGCCCGCTTTAAGGAGACCAAGTATTCATACTCATCTTCTGGCAAAGTGCTTTTGAGCAGGCGACTAATTGTCGAGTTACTCACACCATAGCGGTCTGCCAAAGTTGAGGTTGTTTCGGCAGTCTCTCGATATAACTTAAGAATTTCTTGCTTGTCAGAGTCTGTTAATTTTCTCACGGTAGATACCAAAAATCTTTACTAAGCTCGTTTTCGTCCGCTGGTACGCCGCGTTCGTCTTAATGATGCGTCATATTCTAAGACAGCGCCCATGCTAAATAACACTCCACTAAATACCCAAAACACTTCTAATATCTCCCCACTTTGATAATTGGGACCTTGGGCGTATTTAAACCACATATCTGCAATGTAAAGCGAAAAGGCCGCCGCTGCAATCATTCGCCAAGACTGGGAAACTCTTCCCCCCCAAAAGGCTAAAAGCAGAATAGTAGCAATAATTAATAGAAGCACATCACTAACTACGTAAAACCAATTCAAAATAGCGACTAGCAGTTCTGAGGGTGTCTCCTGTTGCATAGAAATCCACCATGCCAATAAACTACCGGACATTGCGATTGCTAACACAATTAGCCACTGCCATTTTTCCAGATTGATTCGCCTGGAAGCCACAGCGAAAATCATCCCTGCGCCAAGTAATAGATAAGTGAGTACAAAAAATATATCGCCTAAAGACACATCCGGTTCATTTTTTAAAACTATTTCGGTATATCCGAAAATTATCCCCCCAATTAAATAGGAAAGCATACCTAAGCCAATTAAAAGCCAAACATTCCGGCCACTGACGATTTGTGGACTCAGCCAGTTCCTCAAGCATAAGATACCGGCACTCAAATAAGCTAAACCTTCAAAAATATTTGTGCCAATCACATACCACTCGGCTCGGCTTTCTATGCCATCTGCTCCGGGAACTTTGGCACTAAACAACAAATAGTATAGCAGTGCCAGTACGGCCCAGCCAATATTAGCTAAGACAATGTTCTGAGTGGTGAAAACGGATTTAGAAAGGAACGAATTATCGTAAGAGTTATTCATAAGACTTGACTATGTAGATGCACTCTGACAGTATTTTGAGTTAAAAAACTGTATATCTAGTACTGTGTCTGCCAAGCAATGCACAATCAGATACAAAAAGCAAGTACCAGTAGCAGGAACTTTGTTGAAAAATTTCCATGCTACTGCCATAGTTTACCCAGTGGCGATTGATTTAGCCAACTGATAAACAGCGATCGCTCCCCTTCTGGCATATCTTCTAGCTTATAAATCACTTGTTTGGTAAAATTAGCGTTGCCAAAGTACGCCTTTCCTAGTCGATGCAGTTCTTCCAACAGGATAACTACATGATTTTCTTGCCAATTAGGTATTTTGGTTGTCGGCAAAGGATTTGTCGATACCAAATATTTAACTGCTTCTAGAGAAGATGCCTGCGGAAATTGCTTCTGCCGTAATACCTCCGCAATATCTTTCTCAAATAATGCAGCTTGCCTAGCACCTAAAAACTCTTCAATGTCGATAGAAACACCTTGCAACAGCAAAATACTGGCTTGAATTAAAATTCCCGTTTTACTATGACCAGCTGTGTCATTACCCAGATGCTCTAAACGGATTTTACCCCAGACGCTAAAACGTTCCGGTTCCTCCAGCAAAACACAGGCTTTACCCCGATTATCCGTTAATTCTCTCCATAAGGCTCTAGCTTCTTCTTCTTGACTAGCTTTGAAAACACTAATCAAGCGAAAAGTCTGCCCTTGATAATTGAGGATCGGCACCTGCTGATCCCGTTTTGGGTGCTGAATGCTTGAGATTTCAACATCCTGCCGTTTGAGAATAAACATGGCACTAGCAAATAACTCCTCACAGGGGCACTCTTAATATGGAATATATAATGGCATTTGGCAGCATCGCCAAGGCTGAAATTACCTAGCGTGCTGTGGAAATGAACCTAGCGATCGCTATATACTTCTCGAAGGTAACTGCCCAGAGGGCGTTAGCGTTAACAGGCAAATAACCCCTTGACAAGACAATATATCTAAACCAATACCCCATCTTTTTCGTTTTATAGTGTAAATTGACTAGCTAGCGACTAGCATCTTAGCCTTGCTAATGGTGAATCTGCAATTTTCGATTGCTTCTTGGTAGGTAGGAACGATATAATAATGCAGGTGACTCCTTTGGGAGCCATAATTTTGTTTTGGGCGCGTAGCTCAGTGGATAGAGCAATTGCCTTCTAAGCAATCGGTCGCAGGTTCGAACCCTGCCGCGCTCGTTCTAAATAAATATCAACCCTCAAGCACTGAAACGTGATCTGATGATTTCCTCATTGAGGGTTTAAGTCCCCCACCCCTGCGGGAAAGTCACTCATTCAAAAATCAAAAATCAAAAGTAATTATTTTTGACTTTTGACTCTTAACTTTTGACTTCGAGCGTAGCGAGCGTCCCCGTTACAAAACGTAATTGCTTTAGCGAAGCCTTGAGCGTCATTGCAAATCGGTTTAATGGACAGATGGTGTCCATTGTGATATTAAATTATGTGCATAAAAATTTAAGTGTAGGTATTGTTTGTTGTTAGCGCTACTCTTCGACTTAGTGCTGCTCGCTGATAGCGCTAACATTTAAATTTGGTAAATTTGGTGTCTCAAAACTACATTGTCAAAGATTGAGGATTCGTCTCAATCAATTTCGCTAAATCTTGCAAGAACGCCGCAGCATGGGCACCGTAAATAATCCGATGGTCGGAAGTAATATTGACTTGCATTTGTTGTCGCACACCAAACAAACCGTCTGCTGTTGCTACCACTTGCGGACAAGATGCCCCGATCGCTAAAATTGACCCTTGTCCAGGCGGTAAAATCGCATCAAATTTGTCTACGCCAAACATCCCTAAATTTGACAGGGTAAAAGTACCACTGTTGTATTCTTGGGGCTGTAGTTGTTTTGCCCTAGCTCTGTCTACCAAAGACTTCCAAGTACGTGATAGAGAATATATATCCACTGCGTCGGCATTTTGCAGCACAGGCGTAATCAATCCGCCATCATCCATCGCTACTGCTACGGAAATGTTGATATCAGAATGATAGACGATGCCCTGGTCTGAGTAGCTAGCATTTAACAATGGGTGTTTTTGTAAAGTCACTGCGACAGCTTTTGCCAGCAGCGCTGTCATTGTCACGCCTTTGGATTTAATTTGTTTATAAAGCTTGTCTAAACCATCGGTGGTAATTGTATAACCGACGCGGAAGACGGGCACGGATATGGTGGCTACCATGTTCCGCACTACGGCATTTTGGAAGGTAGTTAGAGGCACGATTTGACCAGCAACAGCCGCTACTGCTGGCGTGGGTGCTGGTGTCCGAGGTGCTGGGGGTGCAACTGGGGTGCTGCTTGGTACAGGTGCTGGTGGGGCAACTGGGGTAGTAGCAAGTTGCTTGCCCTGATTGGACAATGCTTCTATATCTTCGGCGACAATGCGGCCGTGGGGACCACTGCCTTGGAGAGTAGTCAAATCAACTTTGAGTTCTTTGGCTAATTTACGGGCCCGGGGTGAAGCTACAAGCCTTCCTTCTTTGTGGTTAGACCCGTTTTGAGAGACTAAGGCAGGTGTTGCAGCTGAGGCTGTGGCGGGGATTGGTTCGGGAGATGACGTAGCATTAGCAGCCACGCCGCCTGAATTGGCAAGAGATTTCGCCTGTTCAATTTCAGCTTCCGTTTCTGCAATAAAGGCGATCGCAGATCCTACCGGGGCAGTTTCACCAGCTTCAACTATGATATGAGCAAGAAATCCCTCATAAAAGGTTTCTACATCCATATCTGCCTTATCTGACTCTACAACCACCACTGTTTCGCCTTTTTCCACTTTGTCACCTGGCGATTTCACCCAGGAAACGATTTTGCCTTCGGTCATAGTAGAACTCAGCGCTGGCATAAATACTTCGTGAATGCTCATAGGGTGGTTTGGGAATCAATGGTTTATGGACTTTAACAGCTTTTATCAGATCGAATTGTATCTTGTTGACACTCCCCGGACTGAACAAATCTCGCTGCGCTCATATGTTCAGTCTGGGGATTCTTAGGGACTTCCAGCAATCGATAACGGGGGGATCTTTACCGAACTGGGGCGGGATGTCGGGTGAGCGCGATCCTTTGACTCTTACAAGAACAATTTTGGATTGGAGATTTTATATTTTAGATTAGGCATTGGGTATTGGGGAGTGGAGGAGATGAGGGAGCAGGGGGAGAGTTCCTAACTCCAAATAGGAACCTAAATATAACTTAAAGGTCTATAATACAGAGCTATCCTCAATGGTTAGCCAATATCTCGATCTAGTTTTAGTAGTTGACTAGCAAAAACCACCATGAGTTGTTCACAGATTAAATGGGATTGCTATTTATATTCCTTATAACCACTGCTTAAGATATAGGAGCTTCTCACAGGTAGAGGATATGGGATGCAGTTCAATCTAGAATTCAAAATTGGTAATAAACCTATTTGAAATTCCTGTTTACTTTTATGCCGGCAAAGCTGAAATTATTTTTGATTGTGATACTAAGTATCTTTGCCACTACTGGCGCTGGAATATATATTACCCAGAGTCAGCAATATGCACCGATTGTTGAGACTAATAAGGAACTTGCCCAGCAGGTGGGGGCAATACATCAGTCTCAGGAGGTTGTGGCATACTTAGAACGTTCCGATTATAAAACTATACCTTTAGTAAATATTAACTCATCGCTCCAAGGTAGTGATCCTGCTACCCTTGCGCTGAATGCTTTTGACGACATAGCATCAGTGCGAGGAACGCGAAAGGTAGAGGTAGCTTATCCGCAACGAAATCAGGCTTTTGTAACGATTACGCAAATCAAGCGGGGTGATGATTCTGTTGGTATTAAATATCGAGTTGAGATGACAACCTTTGGGCGATCGCTTTTTATTAGCTCACCTCCAGTGTGGGAAATTGTTTGGGCTGGCTCCCAGGTGGAATGTTGGGCTGGGAGCCGCTCCAAACTCAAGTTAAATCACATCTGTCGATAATTAAAAGTCTGCCAATTTTAAATTTTGGATTTTGGTGAAGCAGCACAGTCTTTTCCCTTAGCGTTAGCCTCTGCCAATGTGAGAAGGGGAGATAATGCCGCGCAATGAGCGTCAAGGATTAGAGGAAAAACCTAAAATCCAAAATCCAAAACTGAACGACTCATAACTTTCTAAATGTCGCCGCGAATTTCTTCTACAACGCCATCACGCAGAACGATTTCGACCTGCATTTTACTAATCAGGTTATCACCGATTTCTACCCGGAAAAAGCCTTCCATTTGGAATTGGTTAACTTCCTGATCTTGCTGGAGAAACTGCACTTGCTGGAGATTTTGTAGCAACTGATTTTTCTGCTCTAGAAATTCACTTTTCTTTTGATTGACTTGGAGTTGGATATTGTCAATTTGTTGGAGAGTCTGGGGGCCAGGTGGTTGTAAACTCTGCTTTTGAATTGCAGCGATCGCTCTTTGTCCTTCAACATCTAGCTGTTGCAGTTGTTGGTCAAGTTGATTGATCTGCGTTTGCAGCTGCTGTTGTACTTCCTCTTTCCAGAGGGGAGTAACAATGACTTTGACGTTAACAACGCGTTTTAGGAGCAAATTAGATTTGGAGACATCCATAAATATTTCACGTTCACTCTTACTAGTTGGCAGGTGGAATTATCAGGCAAACATGCCGTCAATAATATCGTGATAGCGTTCCATGACGACCTGTCGTCGAACTTTTAGTGTCTGTGTCATCATGCCATTTTCGATGGAAAACGGTTCCAGAATGAGTTTGAATGTCCCGATGCGGTCATCCGGTCGAAAGCCTGGACGATTTTGCACTTCCCGATTCAATTCTTGCCGAAATAAATCCTGGATCATTCTACTCCCCAAGTCAATTTTTTGACTATCTGTGGAAGTAACTTGATCATTCTGTGTATCCAGGATCAGATTCTGACTTGCTGCCCATTTTTCTAGGGCTTCGACATTGGGGACAATTAAGGCTCCCAAGCTGCGCTGATCTTGGCCAACGAGCATAATTTGATCGATATATGGTGATCGCAAACAGGCATCTTCGATCGGCTGCGGCTCGATGTTTTCCCCATTAGTCAATACAATCGTATCTTTTGCTCTGCCAGTCAACACCAAGTCGTCTTGTGGTGTCAGCCAACCCAAATCGCCGCTATCAAACCAACCTTCGGCGTCAATTGCTTTCGCTGTCGCTTCGGGATTTTGGTAATAGCCTTGCATAATCTGTGGTCCCCTCAACAATAGCAAGCCTCGCTTCTCTATTGGTAGAGGCGCTTTTGTCTCAGGATCTACAATTTTAGCTTCTGTAGCCGGAAGTGGTAGCCCTGATGCACCAATCAAATTTCGCCAAGGACGCCGGACATGGGTAACAGGAGAAGTTTCTGTCAAACCATAACCTTGCAAAATCTGCACACCAATAATTTCAAAGAAGTTATCTATGTGTCTGGGAAGCGCACCGCCACCACTAATCATCTGCTTAACTTGTCCTCCTGTGGCTTCTCGCACTTTGGCATAAACCAGTCGTTCTCCCAAGGCATGGAGAGGTAATAAAGCAGATGCTTGGATCTTAGCTGTTAATCGTTCCACAGCTGAGGTATGAAGATTATTTAAACTCAATCCCTGAACAATTCGCCGCGCTTTGATGTATTTCTCACTAATGCCCAATAAAAAGTTAACTAAGCGTTGCTTATTCGCCGGTTGTTCGCGGAATTGTTTTTGAACTCCTTCATAAATCGATTCCCACAGCCTGGGTACACCCACCATGTAGTTGGGTTTAAATTCTCTTAAATCACCTTTGACAGAGCGTAAGTTAGTATAAACTTGCGTGCAACCTTGAGATAGTAAATAATACTCAACAGTTCGTTCGTAACTGTGCCACGAAGGTAGGATACTGAGAACGATATCACCCGCGTTTGGTTGTAATACTGTGCCAAAGGTTGTCACTTGGTGCATCAAATTGTTATAAGACAGCATTACACCCTTGGGTTTACCTGTGGTTCCAGAGGTATAAATTAGGGTTGCTAAAGCATCACGATTTTGCTTAACTGGTACAAAACTATGATTTTTCCCAATTTCGATCAACTGGGCAAAGTTCAACACCTTTAGGGTTTCCTCTGTTGGTGGTGCTTCATCCGAAAGTAATATTACCACCTGAATTGGTAAATCTTTGAGGCGATCTTGCAGTTTTTTAAGTGTCTTTAAATCCTCAATTACTATTGCCGTGCTGCCACTATTAGCGATGATAAACAGCAGTTCTTCTTTTTCGGCTTGGGAGCTACGCACCGCATCAACTCCACCAGCAGTCATGATACCTTGATCGGCAATAAACCAGCGAGGACTGTTGTCAGAAATTAAGGAAATGCGATCGCCAACTTTTATTCCCAACGCCTGTAACCCAGCAGCAAATAGTTGCATTTGCTCTGTTAACTGGGTATAAGTAATCACTACTTCTGGTTTAGCGTGAGGGCTGCGGAGGGCGACAACATCACCAAATCGTTCAGCTGCTAAAGGCCAAATTTCTGGCAACGTTTCCACATTTGTGTAATCTACCAACCGCTTTAATGCCTGGCGTTCTCGCTCACTGATGTTAGATAAAAAAGAAGACGCAGTTTGGGTTTTTGACATAACACCTTACCTAAATATCGTAACTGATAGTTTTCCAGTTTATTTGTTATTTTGCTACAATCACCATCCTTATTATCCACATTCCCTTCTGTGTATGATAATTCCAGGAATTCCACGTTTATATTTACAAAAATTTATGTTAAACTTAGTTTACATAGATTGCAAGCAATAGATTGACTGAACATTAATCCTACACATATATTATGCTTGCATCTAAGAACAGCGATCACCTATTTTTGACAGGGGATGATTACCTATGAATTTGATAGAGGCTATACTGGTAACGTTAATCAACACTGCTGCTTGCATGGTATTTCCTAAGCTTGTAGCTATCCTTCTAGCTGATAAAACCAAACCTACTGAAGCGTTGCTGAATGGTTCAGAATTACAAACAGCCAAAGTTGAACTGACGAGTTTTCCTTATTGTACAGCTTACGCACTAACAGGCAGTCAATTCTGTAAATTTAGTCCTGATTTTTGTCCCAAGTGTTCTCTAAATTGATGGGCTATTTGCCACTAAAAATTACTCGGTACTTCAGTCCAGCTTTGTAGATATTTATATTGGGGAATTGGAAAAATTTATTTTTTCTGACACCTATATTTTGCGTTTCAAGTAATAATTTATGCGTCTACTTAGTTAAGCGACGCCGAATAGGCCGCACTTCTCTACGTTCGTGCAGCGTGTTGCAGACAGACGCTGTTGCTAGCAAGATACCCGTAGGGAAGGACAAGCTACTTCTCTGCGAGAGGCTGCGGCATAGCTACGCTTAGGGCGCAGCCTCTCGCAGAGAAGCAAGCCGAGATGCTCAGTACAAGTCAGTGACGATCGTAGACATCGCTCATTCTACTATAATCGCTGAAACTCATATACTGTAAGCATTTATAATTTTTAAATAAGTACATTGTCCACTGCGTACATACTTTCACAGTGGCATCCTGTCGGTGATTATAGCACCTACTCATGAGCATGTGATTAAGCTGCTACGCAGAATTTCTTAGTCCCTAGCATAGACATAGCAAGTAAGATTAAGTAAGTAGGCAATAATAAATCAAAAACGAGAGTTTGATTATTTATTATTTATTTGTTTTTGCTGTAGTTATTTTAGGTCTGACGATAATAAAAAATGCCAGTAAAGTAAAAATTAACATTTGCCAAGTCACCAAATTCCAGCCACCAAGATGCCAGCATAATAGACCAATGCTAGTACCTACAGCACCGCCCATAAAATAGGTAGTCATGTAAACTGTGTTGATGCGACTATTCGATTGAGCATCAAGAGTGTATATCGTTGCGACATTAGTGACCTGCGTTGCCTGTACACCTATATCTAGTAACAATACAGCAACAGCGATCGCAATCGCTGAACTAGAAGCAATTTTAGCAATTACTAAACCTGTAATCACCATTGATACAGCAATAGTCAAGGAACGTTGGGAGTTACCTTGATCGGCTAATTTACCAAAAACTGGTGCCATCAATGCACCTGCGATCGCCACAAAGCCATACATCCCAATTGTGTCAGATTGAAAATTAAAAGGCGCTCCGCTTAAATGGAAAGTCAGCGTTGTCCAAAATGAGCAAAAGACACCAAACAATAACCCACCAATTAAAGACGTTTCTCTCAAGAGTGAAAAACGTTTTAATTGTTGAAGCGTTGAGTTTAATAAATCTAAATAATCACCACTATATTCATTTTTGACATTAGGCAAGTATATCTGTAGTAAAATAGTAACAATTAAAATCATTCCTGCTGAAAATCCATATACATAACGCCAACTCAACCATTCAGCAATATATCCACTAAAAACCCTTGCTCCTAAAATTCCGATCAATATACCAGTAAAAATGTTGCCTACAGTTTTGCCTGTAGTTACTCTATCTATACTCGCTGCTAAAGGAAGAATAACCTGGGCTGAGACTGTTGCAATCCCAATTGCTACGCTCAATATCCAAACTTCGACGATGTTTTGTGAAAACGTCATGAGGATCAACAAACAGAACAAACATGTCAGTAAGCAAAGAATTAATTTTTTCTTGTTGATTTTATCGCCCAAGGGGATTAGGAAGAAAAGCCCAAAACCGTAACCAACTTGCGTAAGCACAGATATGCTACCCGCTTCGCCTTCACTGACTCCAAAAGAAGATGCAATATCTTTAAGGATTGGCTGATTATAATAAACGTTGGCAACACAGACACCAGCTGCGATCGCCATAATCATTACCTGGACTTTAGTTAATCCGTTACTTGAGATTTGTTTTTGCATTCAAACTAAATTTATACAGGAAAAAACTGGTTTACAGTACAGCCAAAACCAGGTAATAAAGGAGAAATTATAATATCGCTACTAAATAGGGTTTCTACCAATTTAAGTTGATTTTCTTGGCGCCGATAGACCTCTAGTTTACGCGATCGCCAATCAGCAATCCAATATTCTTTTACTCCTCTGGAAGAATAAAGTTTAAGTTTAGCTTCCTTATCCCGTCTTTGGTCTGACTTGCTAAGAGACAAAACTTCGACTACTAAATCTGGTGCGCCAGTTAAATGTCCCGCTTCATCCAATGTTAGCGCCAAGGTTTCTTTAGTAGCCCAAACTACATCAGGAATCACATTATCTGATTCTGAAAACAAAATACCAGGGTTGATTACAGCTTCCCCTAAACCAGTAGAATCTGACCAAACATCAAGTTGTCGGAAAATTCGGCCACAAGTTTGCTGATGTTTAAAGTGAGGTGATCTAGTCACAAATAATTCTCCATCAACTATCTCGTAGCGCGTCCCTTCATTTTCTGCGAAGAGTTCCACATCGTGAATTGTCCAGCGTACTCCTGTATTAAGCATCTGACTCATCGGCTAACTCCTTTAATCTTGCTCTTGTATTTTAATCATAAAATTTAAGTTTAGCTTCCCTATCTAAGCTTTCAAAAAACATATATATGAGTAAATAATAAGACTTAAACAAAATGCACCAAATAAAAGGCAAAACCAACCAACCAGTATGAGAGGGTTAGAGTTCTCTTGAATGAGTGAAAGAAATTCCTTTTGATAATCGTTTTAATAAAAAACTCTCTAATACTAATTTTTTCTGAGGGTACATAGACTATCAAATGTGTATTAGTAAATTTTTCATTAACTTTTAATAAATAAATATACATCCAGAAGTGTTGATATGCTAAATGGAACTCGTGCCCTTGATTTTATCTTAGTCCACGGAGGTGGACTTTGCATGTGTAGCCGCTTTGAAAATATCCTTTAAAATCTAATCATCATTTACGATTTTCGCGCCGCCACTTACCCCGAACTAAGCGAATTTCATCAAAAGTATAGCTTTCGCCTAGTTGTTCTCGAATTGGCGTTAAAGAAATATCACCAAGCACTTCTAAAACTTGCCAAATTTTTTGTTGATGTTCCACAGATACTAACTGATTTAAATCTACAGGCTGATTTTTTTCAATTAAATCTGCCAAATGACGAATGATTGTAGTAGGACGAATGTTGCGTTTTTTGGCAATTTCATTAACACTCAAACCTTGTTTATGCAACTGAAACGTGAATATTTCAGTGTCGGAAGGTAAGCTAAGAGAGGGTGTAAAATTAACCTGTGGTGGATCTACCAAACCTTTTTCTTGGCGGTAGGCACGAATTTCGGTGAGGAACTTATCGCCATATTGGGAAAGTTTATGACTACCTACACCGGAAAGTTTACCAAATTCGGTTAGTGTTTTAGGTTGTACCTGTGCCATCAATTTCAGGGTAGAATCTTGAAAGACAACGTAAGGTGGAACAGATTGTTCATCAGCAAGTTGTTTACGGAGCGATCGCAACCTCTGCATTAATATCTCTGCTTCAGCAGCTTTTTCACTCCCTTCTTCCCAAGTAATCTTCTGTGCTACAGGAACAGCAAGAGAAACTGTGTGCTGTCGCCGCATCACTTCCCAACTGAGGGCATTAAGCTTCAAAACTGAGTAACCATCGCTAGTCTGTTCTAGCAACCCTTGATGTAAAAGCGATCGCCCCAGCATCCGCCACTCATCTACACTCTTATCTTTGCCAATACCATAGGTAGAAAGTTTATCGTGTTCGTTTTGGGTGATTTTCTGGTTTTTTGCCCCCCGCAACACATCAATAATGTGCAGCATCCCAAATCTTTCTTTACAACGCGCCACACAAGATAAAAACTTCATGGCTTCAATTGTCCAGTCTTGCATTGGTTTGGGATAACGGCAATTATCGCAGTTACCGCAATTCCCACCAAAACGTTCCCCAAAATAACCTAGCTGAATTGTCCGCCGACAAACAGTACCTTCCGCATAGTCAATTACTTGACGCAGCTGTTGTTTAGCAATCAACTGTTCTTGAGGATCAGTTTTTTGGTTAATACTCCATTCAATAGTTTTAATATCACTGAAACTGAAAAAAAGTGTACAACGTGAAGGTTCACTATCCCTTCCCGCCCTACCTGATTCTTGATAATAACTTTCCAAATTACGCGGTAAATCAAAGTGAATTACTAATCGCACATCTGGCTTATTAATTCCCATACCAAAGGCAATTGTTGCCACCATGACGCGCACATCATCTCGAATAAATCGAGTTTGATTGCTGCTGCGTTCTTCATCAGTTAATCCGGCATGATAGGACAAAGCAGAAATTTTATCATTTTGCAGTTTAAAGGTGAGTTCATCAACTTTTTTGCGCGTCAGACAATAAATAATTGCTGAACCCTCATTTTCCCGAACGAGTTCTAACAATTCAGCATAAGCAGACTTGGTTTTAGAACGAACTTCGTAGTAAAGATTTTGGCGGTTAAAGCTAGCAAGGTGAATACTGGGTTGCTTTAGCCCAAGTTGTTGGATAATATCAGCACGGACGCGATCGGTTGCTGTGGCGGTGAGGGCGAGGGTAGGGACATCAGGATAGCGTTTCCGCAGAGATTTCATCTGCCGATATTCTGGACGGAAGTCGTGTCCCCACTCAGAGACGCAGTGGGCTTCGTCAATCGCAAAAGCTGCAATCCCAATTTTTTCCTTGACTAAATCGAGAAACGGCAGAAATCTTTCACTCAACAGACGTTCTGGGGCGACGTAAAGTAATCTAACTTTACCGCTGAGGATGGCTTCTTCCCGCGATCGCACTTTATAGGGATTCAGACTACTATTCAGAAATGTGGCAGCAATATTATTATTTCGCAGTCCTTCCACTTGATCTTGCATCAAAGCGATTAATGGCGACACCACCACCGTTAAACCTTTTTTGATCAATGCAGGTAACTGAAAGCACAGAGATTTTCCCCCGCCCGTAGGCATGACAATCAATAAATCCCGATTTTGCAGCGCATCTTCGATAATTTGCCGTTGTCCGGGGCGGAATTGGTCGTAACCGAAGTGATATTTTAGCGCTTGTTCGAGATTGGGGTACTGAAGCATAGCGATCGCTTTTTCCGGGGCTGTCTGCGTGAGTAGTTATTGAAGATATCAGGATTTTAACTCACATCATCGGCAGCTTTGAGAAGACCTGCGTTTCTGTTGGCGATGTCTAGGACGGGCTATTCGGCGTCGCTTGACTTTCAAGACAGTTCCTACAAAATCAGCAATTTTACTTGTATTGAGCTAATAAACGTCGTCATGAGTACCAATGTCTAACAAAAGAACAACTTGTTCCCCACTCTCCTCATCAGTTTTCAGTGAGAAAACAATGCGACAATCATATCCACAAGAGCATGAAAGTAACCCTGATAACTTTCCCTCTAACTTGTGAGTGCCCAAGTTAGCTTCAAATATATCATTCTCCATAGCACCAATAGTTTCTTCTATTCTGGTTTGCAAGTCAGCATTACGACGAGCAAATTTTCGGAGAGCTACTTTTAAATTTGCTAGTGATAACCAACCTATACATCGGCTGCATTTGGGTTATTGAGATATTCCCGTAATTCTTGAATTGCTTCACTAGCAGTCTGGACTTTGAGCCTACCTGCTTGGAATTCAGCAATGGAAGCTGCTGCATCTGACGCAATATCATCTCGCCGACTTTCAATAATTCGGTTTTTGAGAATTTGTACCAGCATTTCTTGCTGCTCTAAAGTAAGCTCCATTGCGGCATCTAGAACTCTATCTAGGTTACTCAATTGCTTCATCCTCTGAATTATTTGGGTTGATAACAGAACTCGTAAAATATAAACTTACAAGTCTTACCCTCATCGCTTTTTTAGCTTGATCGAACTCATGTTAAATTATTGCACTAAATCAATATTGGCGTCGGGACACACGGGATTGTAGGGGCACAAGACGTATGATTTTATATATTGGTGCTGTACCTTTTAACACATCCTACAAGATAGGCGATGTCTACGACGGGCTATTCGGCGTCGCTTGACTTTTAAGATAGATGCTACATCGGTGATCGCACTGCTTTACCAACATAACCTAAAAGCCTTTATTATGAAATCAGTCTAAGTTAAAAGTAGGTAGATCACAAACAAGTTGAAAATATATGGACAACAATAAACAAATTTACAATTACACAGTTCTTCTTGAAAAAGAATCAGATGGAGGTTATCACGCTTTTTGTCCTATTCTAAAAGGTTGTCATTCTCAAGGAGATTCTTTTGAAGAGGCCATCGAGAATATTACAGAAGCTATTGAATTATATATTGAAAGTTTAAGGGCTGATAATCAGTCAATTCCTAGAGATGATTTAATTGTTAAGCCTTGAAGTATCTTGGCATGAGTAATTTTCAAGCGTGTCAAAGCTAAAGAATTTATCAAAGTCATCGAAAATTTAGGTTTTTATCTTGACCGTTAAAAGGGGAGTCATGCTATTTACAAGGATAGTTATGGACAAAGGGTTGTTGTTCCTATTCATTCGGGAAAAGACCTAAAACAAGGGACTTTAATGGGTCTGATTCAGGATATTGGTATTGATAAGGAAACTTTCTCTGAGTTATTGGGAAAATAAATTAGGTGTAATTTTATTGTTTGATGTCGGTACTAAACCCAACCTACAAGATAGGCGATCGCACACTCATCAACCTTCATGCTAGGAGCGATCGCTTTTATTATTTGACTCTCGTTATCAGATAGGCCATCGCACTTGGAAGATGAGGCGATCGCAGCTTCATCAACATTCATATATGAGCGATCACTTTTATTATTTGACTCTCGCTATCAGATAGGCGAGCGCACTTGGAAGATGAAGCGCTCGCACGCTTATCAACTATCATACATGAGCGATCGCTTTTTCGGGGGCTGTCTGCGTGAGTAGTTGTGAAGATCTCAGGATTTTAACTCACATCATCGGCAGCTTTGGTCAGACCATGCTTTCTGTTGGCGATGTCTACGACGGGCGTAGCTGCGGCACGCTCATCAATCATCATAAATGAGCGATCACTTGACTTTTAAGACAGTCGTTACAAGATCGGCGTACGCTAAAATTAGATTTGAGATCCGATTGCTCCTAAGGCAGGCTTATAATCTTTTGATGGCACAAGATGGGGTCTTTCTGCGGATTGAGCTAGTGCATACCTTACTGCTTGATTTTAGGACCAGATTCCTTGCTTATATCCCACTTTTCCTCGTTGTATTCGTAGGGTTGTTCCCTTTTCATAGCCTTTTTTAGACATTCGATCACAGAATTAAGCGCTTCTAATCGCGGCGATACTGCGCCCTCATCTACCTGTGGCAGCGCTTTGTTTTTCTTCTTGCCCGGTGAGGAAGCTTTTGTTAACGCCAATTTTTTATACTCTTCCATTTTCTGGTACATTGTCTTCAGATTCTCAAAGTCGTTGGCAGGCAGTAGCTTGTCCGCGTTATCCTCGAATCTGTTTCCAGGATCGTCTTTGCGTCCGCCCGGCCCGATGACGAGGTTACCGGGAAACCATTGATACATCTTCTCAATTATTTCAGCAGCCTCGGAGTCCTTTGGACCAGCATGTTTCTCATTATCTTTAGAGACCAAGTTTTCGATCTCATTGTGTAGCTCCTGCTCAGTTCGTCCACCTGCATCTTTCCAGTCCTCCTCTGTGGCTTTTGCATGCTCACCGGGACGCTCCTTCTTCGCAGCTTGGAATTGTTCAAAGGTTACATTCTTAAAACCGTAGTTATTAAGGCTGTTGGTTGCGAGCTCCTTAAGCTCTCCTTTAAGTTGAGCGAGGTCGCCGCTGCTATGCACGGCGTTGTAGAAGTTCATCAGCGTGTCTTTGGGAACAATATGGTGTCGCGTCCTGTCGATCTCACCGAGCTGATTTATCTGCTCATAAAAGTCGGGAACACTGCCGATCTTCTCCATCTTGCCGTTATCTTTGAAACGCTGCACAGCCCCCCCATTCTGCTGCACCACATGAGTCAACTCATGGGCAATCAACTCCTGCCCCCCTCGACTCCCCGGCTCATACGCCCCCTGTCGAAAGAATACATCTTGCCCCGTCGTAAACGCCTTCGCCTGTATCGACCGATTCAACTGGTCTGCCTGAGTATCAGTGTGAACCTTCACCCTACTGAAATCAGCCCCAAATCCTTGCTCCATCGGTTCACGGATATTGTTTGCTAATGGCTGTCCCCCACCCCGTGCCTGATTGATGGATGCTTCCAAATCTTGTGTTGCTGCCATACCACCGTCTGACACACGACGCTGCACCATCGGCTTCATTTGGAATTCTTCCTCATCAGGCAATGACTCGCGTTGAAGTTTATCGCTCTGTGGCTGATGAATCCGTTGCACAACCTGACGCGCTGTTTCGTCAGCTTCCTGCTCATACTTATCTCCAGGCTCCCCAATTGTCAGCTTTGCCTGAATTGGTGTATCTGGTCTTCTTAGTGGAATATTGGCAATATTATGACTAAATCGCCTCGCGTGTTCCAGTTGAGAAGACGAGAAGCTAGCCATCTTGGCTTGCAGCACAGTCAGCCGTTCCTGCCCCTCTGGCGTAATCTTGCCATATTTGGCTTGTAATTCCAGTCCAAAAGCCTCCATCTTTTGTTCTGCAAAGGCAACATCTTCTTTTGTACTTTGTGTCACTGGTGCAGCTGATGCTTTTTGAATTTGGCTACCAAAGGGTCTATACGCCAATTGGGGGTTTTGTTCTGCTGCTTGGGAATTGCTATTAATGGATGAGGAAGTCTTTGACAATCTTTTATTGTGCATTGTTTTTACAAGTTATCTATTTGCAGTTAACCTGACATTAAGTTTTCGGTCTACTAACTTTGGGTAATATCTTTATCGAAAGAAATATATATATAGTACTGCATAGAATTATTTGTTTGGTATAAAATGTATTCATCTATCTTCAGGTAGAGATTCATATTCAAAGAATGTAACTTTTAATTAATTCTGCAAAAAGTAAAATCTCAAATTCGCCTCAGCATCCACCTAAGCGAGAATTTGCAGTTATTACTTTGCCCTGATGCCCTATCTGGGTACATTTTCTCTGTGATTCTAAAGCATCAATCTTTCGTAAAAGCGACATTCCCCACATTAGAGAAATCACCAACTTAATCGTCATGCCCAAGAGCAAAAGTGTGACTATTCTGGCAAATTTCTTTTCTTGAGCCAGCCTTTTTTCGTGTTCTGCAAGTCGTGCTTCAACTTCTTTAGCACGTTCGGCTTCTAACGCTTGCTGCATTTCTCGCCGATCTAATTCTTCACTAGCAGCTAAAAATCGATAATCTAAGTTGCTCAAGCTTTTACCATTTGCCCAAGTTTGGGCATCAATCAAGGCTTGTCCATGCAATAAGCGAGATTCGTCCTTTTCTTTTGAGGCTACCCATGCATTGAAGGTTTCGTAGTAGGGGCGCAAGTAAGCTAATTTTTTTCCAGCCCACTCTAAATTGAAAACTTCTTGATAAATTCGGTTTTTGATTTGGAGAAAACCTTGCTTTTTGATCACCAAACCAGACAGCAATAGTTCTACCTGTTCTCGACTGTCGTCGGCTGGTACTTCCACTCCTTGGAGAATTTGCTGATAAATTCCCAGCAATCTAGCGGCAATTTGTTCGTTTCTGAGGATGCGATCGCGAATTGTCCGCAAATGCTCTGGTTCATCAAGTGATTCCCATTTCTCGATAATGTGCGATCGCACCACATTTTCTATCCAAAATTCTTCTGTGCCAGGGGGAAATTTTAGCTTTCTACCCACATCATCTTGAGATAAACTGACAAGTAGCCGACACAGCTTTTGAGTAAGAAATGGTTGCCCTTCTGTCCAAGCTAATACTTCTTTCAAAACTTTCTGAGGATGATTGTCTTTAATATCCAGTCCCAATGATAGTGGTTGAGCTTCTTCAAATGTAAAACCATTTACTTGTATAGCTTTTCCAAAATTAAACGGTGTAGAATGATTTCGATATAGAATTAATTCTGAAGGTGTCGCAACACCGAAAATTGCAAATGTAATCCGATGATACTCTGGATCAACTGCTCGTTGGTTGTAGCAAAATCGAATTAAGTTAAAAAAGTCATCAACAGAGAAATCAAGGTTGAGAATACTATCAATTTCATCAATAAAAATAAATAATCTTTCGTTAGGAAATTGAGCTAACAGATTTTCCAAAATAAACAGACTGAGTTTCTGAACTGAAGAAATGTCATTTTGTTGTTCACACCAACTTTTTAAATTGACTTTTCCTAACAGTTTAAAACCTAACCATAAGTCCCCGATAATTCCCTTATACCATTGCTCTGGAGTAATATTTTCGCAACCAATATTAGTCATATCAACGGTTGCACATCTAAAGCCTTCTTGTTGCAAGCGATGCTTTGTTTTGACCATCAGTGAGGATTTGCCCATTTGCCTACAACTAAGGATGTAGCAAAATTCACCCTGTTTCAAGGCTTCGTAAAGTTCTACATCTGCCCTACGCTCAACATAGCTAGGAGCGTCACTGGTTAGAGTGCCGCCAACTTGGTATCGGTAATTGTTCATTTGATTTAAAATTTAAAATTCGTTCACATTCTTAATAAATGAATTAATATCGGGACAATTGATAAAATTCATATTAAGAATGAGAATTAGTTATTTTGATTATTTGTCTTTCAATAGTCTACCAGAACCATTAGTACCCTGAGTGTCCAAGTTGTTGGCTAAAATAAAGGCGATATAACTCACACATCGTGTGAGCTTGATTGCCGTTTAGTTGAACCAAACCCATGCTTTCTAGCTTATAAGCAGCGATCGCGTCTAGCTCTACTTTTTCATCTGTTGCAATTACCTGTTGCATAGCTGACATTAATTCTGGTTCTTTTTGGAGTAGGTTCAACAATTCTCGTAAATGCTGACTGTAAATTCCCACTGGTGTAGATGCGGTTTCTAGTAACTCCTCTAATGTTATTTCCTCCTGACATAGATGATAAAGCGCAAGGCTCACTAAATAGGGATGTCCTCCTACCATTACTTGTAGGGGTACAAGGCGTTTTGTCCCTTCGGAATCTGCTGCCCAATGTAGTCCGTAACATAATGCTAAATTCTGTATTTGATTGAGAGTAAACGGTGGCAGGGTAATTGTTATTCCTACATTGAAAGGCGATTGGTTGAGGTTGAGCGGAATATAAATTTCTGTTGTGTGAACCACCACCATCCGCAGTTTTTGCCAGATTTGATCCTGCTTTCCTTGTTCATGCCAAAATCGCAGCATTGGCAGAAAGTCTTGGGCAATATTCGGATGTTCAAAAACTCGATGGACTTCATTCAAAGCCAAAACTACAGGATTTTGATCAATGTATTGCAGCAGATATGCTTCAAAATAGATTTTGCAGCTTACCTTGCTGCCCATTTCCGTATCCCAAAAATCATCTAGACTTGGAAAAAGATTTAACTGCCTGCTGACATTGACACAAAACCAACGCAAAAATTTATCAATACAAGCAAAAACGTCTTGGTCAGCTTCTTGAAAGTCCAAATAGACAATTTGATAACCTTGCTCTCTAGCATAAGCAATCATCCGGTTGAGCAGTGAACTTTTTCCCATTTTTCTAGGTGCTTTAATCCGGATTAAGCAACCAGGGTGTAAAATCTCGCTACAAACAAGTTCTTCTAGAGGTGGGCGATTGATGTAAAAAGGAGAACCCAGTGGTACAGGGCCGCTAGGAAATTCTATCTTGCTTGCTGAAAAAAAGTCTGGAGATATTTCTAAGCTAGATACTTCGCCGAACTGATGTTGACTTTGATTCTCCCGATCGCCTATTTTGTCTTGCAAGTATTTATTCAAGGCTAAATGCAGATTTTTTTTCGTTACTCTTTTTCCAAGTGCAACGGAAAGGTCTTGCCACAACTCAGAGCCAACTTCCTTGATGTAATTGTTGCGGTAGCCTGATGCCTCTGCCATTTCACTGTAACTTTTGCCCAACCACGATTGAGAGAGCACAAACCACTGAATGGAAGCAAGAGGCTTGTCTTGCAAAATTCTTTCTACTGCTTGCTGAATATCTTCCACGGATATTAAAGGTTAAACAATTAGTAGATGCATTTATCCACTTTGGTCTAGTAATAATATATTACCGAATAAATACTTAAAAAAAGAAAAAAAGTATGTATGGGTAGAAAAATTGTCCTCTTTATTAATCTTCAAAGAAAGAAAATTATTATTGTCACACTTCAGAGTAGCAAAAGTGGATTTTAGTGGGAATTAGCTGCTACAAATGGTCTTTTTCTCAAGGGTCACAGATGAAAGTAACTTATGGAACCACTATTTTTATGTCAAAGCGACACTACGCCGCTTCTGCCTTCGTAATAAATGGATAAATGGGGATTCAAAGATATTACTTCTTCAGTGCCAGAGTCAAGCCATCTGCGATCGCTACTAAACTAAGACTAACTCGCTGGTCTTGATGCAGCTTTTGATTAAAGGCACGAATTCTTTTAGTTCTATTATCTTGCACTTGGGGATCGGCAACCCTACCTGACCAAAGGACATTATCGATCGCAATCAGTCCTCCCCGTCGCACTAATTGCAGCGATCGCTCATAATAGCCATCATAGTTGCTCTTATCTGCATCGATAAAGGCAAAATCAAAAGTTTCCGCTTCTCCTGTTGCCAATAGCCGATCCAAAGTCTCCAAAGCTGGGGCGATGTGCAGTTGAATTTTATCCGCCACTCCTGCTTGCTGCCAGTAACGCCGTGCGATCGTTGTAAATTCCTCACTCACATCACAGGCTACCACCTGACCGTCGCTCGGTAACGCCAATGCCACCACTAAGGCACTATAGCCTGTAAATACCCCAATTTCCAAAGTTTTCTTCGCTGCCAACAACTGCACCAGTAACGCCAAAAATTGCCCCTGTTCGGGAGCAATCTGCATCCTGCCGATTGGATACTGGGCTGTTTCCTGTCTCAGTTGAGTTAAAATCTCTGGTTCTCGTAGAGAGATTGATAGTAAGTAGTCATAGAGGTTTTGTTCGAGTCCTAGTGTTTGAGTTGTCATAACGTGCCTTCCTGCAATCCATAACGTTCACGCAGCGCTTGCAGTTTCAACTTCAACAGCGAGTGGGAATCTGCACCTGTGCGTAAGTCCTGATCTAGTTAGCGATCGCCAACTAAACACTACACTTAGTACAGTATTTCATTAATTTGTAGCGAATTAATAAAATACCCAGCAATGCCAATGCGTCGCTTTACATTGTTAATGCGTTGGCTTGTAATGCTAATGTGTCAGTTTACATTGTTAATGCGTCGGCTTGCAATGCCAATGTGTCGGTTTACAATGCCAATGTGTCGGTTTGCATTGTTAATGTATCGGCTGCATTGTTAATGTGTCGGCTGCATTGTTAATGTGTCGGCTTGCAATGCCAATGTGTCGGCTTGCATTAACAATGTTACGCTTTTACGCAAAGCTGTATTTAGTCCTGAATGTATAGTCTTTTTCTTTACCGTTGCTCATCAATATGCAGAAAACCCCAAAATGCAATTTTCAAAACCGAAAAACTTTTGAGGATTGAATGTCTTTTAACTCAAGGATGAAAGCCAATAACAGTAAATATAAAGACCTTGATATAGATAAAGTTAACTTCCTATTACCAGTAAAATACTCAATCCACTGCCTAAAATTGACACTTAAAAGAAATTCAACCTATCGTCTGGAATAACACTCGGCTGTTGTGTAAGAACTTCATAACTGAACTTTGATCAGAGGTTATTGTAATGCCTATCGATTTATTGAGCCGCAAAAAAACTCATTTTGTCTTGTGGCGTCCCGGTGCTTCAGAACTAGCTCCCACTCTTTACATTGGCAACACTGCTCCCGAAAGTCCAGACAGGTTAGCTCAATTCAGAGAAGTTCCGCTTCGTCAATCAACAGAATTTCCAGAATTGTGGGAAGTTTCGGCTAAAGAATTTAGTCTGACTGAAGGACAGGTCTACTTTTATTGGTTTAAAGTCCGTAACTCAGACCCCTACGACTCTGCCAATGCTAACCAAATTCTTTACTGCACAGATCCAACAGCAACGACTGTGGATCGACGCTTACGCGCACCAACGCCGTCAGAATTGGGAGGTGTTGCTAGCTTCGATCCAGCAAGCGTCGTACTTTATCAAAATGAGACGCTAATTCCCTGTGATCCTGAAGGGCAAACTGTAAATTGGGAAGGCGATGCTGCTTTAGAGACGCTGCCAACCAATAATCAACTGGTGATTTACGAATTACCAACTCGCTGGACAAAGATTAACTCAAATGGATTGATTGAAGAAGGAAACGGCACATTTCGTGACGTACTGGCACTGTTGATTCCAGAAGCGATCGCTCCTACTTTTCCCATACTCAGCGCCTTGAATAACCGCGCTCATCTTGTGGAACTGGGAATCAATGCTTTAGAACTTCTGCCACCAGAAGACAGTGATGATAATCTCAATTGGGGCTATGGTACAGCAAATTATTTTGCAGCAGATTTTGATTTAGGAAGTCCAGATAGCGAGTCAGCACCTACTGCTTCGACTGATTTAGCTAATCTAATCAAAGTTTGTCATCAGCAAGGGTTGCGCTTTTTTGTGGATGTGGTGATGGCATTCTCGCGGAATAACCCTTACCATAACGTTAATTTTTTGGAATTTTATATCAAATGGGCTAGTGGTGATCCAGAACAAGGGTCAAGAGATGGCTTTGGTGGGGATTTATTTAAGTACGACTATTGGGTAGAGGGCTATAACCCAATTACTGGGCAAAAGTCCTGGCTTGTCCCAGCCCGTGAATACTTAAAAGCTCATATTGCCCACTGGTTAGAATACTATCGGGTTGATGGTCTGCGGTTGGATAGCGTCAACAATATTGCCAGCTATGATTTTTTGCAGGAATTCAAAGATTTTGCCCGCACCCTTTGGGACAAAAGAGGTGGAACCGGCGATCGCTTCCTCGTAGTTGGCGAAGAGTTGAGTGTACCCTTATCTCTCATCCAACAAAATCGTCTGGATGGACTTTGGAATGAAAAGTTCAAGCAAATCATCCGACAGGTGATTTTAGGTAAGAACGCCTGGGATGAACCTAGCTTTGAGTGGAGTATCCGCAAACTAATTGATTGCCGAAACTTAGGCTTTACAGATGGTTCTCAAGCGGTAAACTATATAACTTCCCATGATGTTGGCGGTTATGGTAACGAGCGTTTCTTCAGCTACCTGGTTAGTAATGGAATTGATCATACTGAACCGCGCATTAAATTAGCATTTGTCTCCCTCCTTACTGCTGTAGGAATTCCCATGATCCTTGCCGGAGACGAATTTGCCGATCAGCAGGATTTGTCTCCAACAGATGATCATAAGCAGATTGACCCTGTTAACTACAGCCGTGTGAAAGATGATTGGCGGCAACGCATTTTCCAATACGTTGCCAGGTTGATTCGCTTGCGTAAGACTTCCGGTGCTTTAGCTGTAAATGATACTCAATTTCTGCATGTTGACTTTAATGATGGTAAACGAGTTCTAGTCTGGCAGCGTGGTAATAAAGCCGATCAATTAGTAGTTGTAGTGGCGAATTTCTCTGACTACGGCACTCCTGTTGGTTCTGAGTACAGAGTCCCGAATTGGCCTGCAACCCCAGTTGGCAAGCAGTGGCAGGAAATTACTCAAGAGCGGATAGTTCCATCAGAATGGGTAGGCAGAGAAAGTATCTTCCCTTGGGAAGCAAAAGTGTACACTCTAGTTTCGCTTAGTACAGCATTTCATTAATTCTAGCACTTACGCACACTGTACGAATTCTCGGCGCTCTTGGCGTCTTGGCGGTTCGATAAATTAAGCTTTTTGGCAATTTTTGCGTAAGTCCTAAATTCGTACCGAATTAAATTTGGCAATACCCTGCAATGCCAATAGACTCGTCCAACAATGCCAATGCATCAGCTAACAATGCCAATGCATCAGCTAACAATGCCAATGCATCGGCTAACAATGCCAATGCATCAGCTAACAATGCCAATGCATCAGCTAACAATGCCAATGCATCGGCTAACAATGCCAACGCATCGGCTAACAATGCCAACGCATCAGCTGACAATGCCAATGCATCTCCTTGCATTAAAAACGTTACGATTTTACGCAAAGCTGTACTTAGTCAAAGATAATGTTAAGTCAATCTGAAACTTTGCGGCTACATCCATCATTATGGGTACAGACGACTCAATCAGCCATGTAGTTTGTAATTATTATGCAAGAAACCAGCGTACAGACATTCTATATGTAGAGATATTGCATACCAAAGCCTTTAGTTGAGTTACTTGCCTAAACCCTTCTAGAATAAAAACTATTGTAAGGAAATTTTATTACTAAACTTGTTTTTATTCTGGGAGGTATGATGAGCCGTCCAATAATTCTTGGTATTGTCGGCGACAGCGCTGCTGGGAAAACAACACTAACGCGAGGAATCGCTCAGGTACTCGGCCCAGAAAATGTCACAATCATTTGCACAGACGATTATCACCGTTACGATCGCCAACAACGTGCAGAGATTGGCATCACCGCTCTCCACCCCGACTGCAACCACTTAGATATTATGCAGCAACACTTGTCGTTGCTACGCACAGGACAGCCAATTCTTAAACCAGTTTACAGCCATAAAACCGGCACATTCGAGCCACCGCAGTATATCAAGCCCAATAAATTCGTGATTATTGAGGGATTACTCGGTTATTCTACCCGTGCTGCTCGTGATTCTTACGACGTGAAAGTTTACCTTGCACCACCTGAAGAACTACGCGCTAAGTGGAAAGTCAAGCGGGATACGCAAAAGCGCGGCTACACAGATGAACAGGTATTAGCAGAATTAGAAAAGCGCGAACCAGATTCAGCACAATTCATCCGTCCACAACGACAATGGTCTGATATAGTTATTAGTTTTTACCCACCCATTGAGGAAGCTGATGAAACCAATGGACATTTAAATGTGCGTTTGGTACTACGTCCGACAATTCCTCACCCAGATTTTACCCCGATTATCAACTCTAGCTACGGTAATTCTGACTCAGCAATCCGCCTGGGGCTAGATAGGGATATGAGTAAGCCTGTGGATGTCTTAGAAGTTGATGGCCATGCAACCTTAGAACAGGTAAATAAGCTAGAGCATATTATTTGTTCTGATATGCCCCATTTACGAAGTATTTGCGATCGCGAAAGTAATCCAGAACTGGGTAGAATTGCTGGTACAACTGGGGAGACATTGCAAAGTTACCCCCTCGCTCTTACTCAGTTGATCATTACCTACCACATGCTCAAAGCAACGCAAATTCATCAGTAATCAGCGAAGATGAAGGGGTTTAACGAGTTTGCCCCTAAATCGTTACAAATGTGACTAGTCAAATTTACTTTATCCAACTCAACGCTCAACTGTTCACTGACTATATCTAGAACTTTAACAAAAAGAGCGGACATACTCTTGTCTCTTCTCTGCCAGACGCTACGCGTTGGCGGAAGCCTCTCCAAGAGTTGGCGGTTCATTAAAAAATTGACTTTTATTCCTCCGAAAACATGATGTGCAGAAATAGATAAAATTTCCCAAGATTAAAGATTTTCTCTAGTTAAGGATAATTCCGATCGCAAACAAGGGATAACTAAGAATAGTTTGATGTGTGGTGACGATTACCTTAGTTTATGACCTATTGCCTTAGAATTGCCGACCTACCTACAAATGAGCGTCCGCGTGAGCGATTAATGACGCATGGTGCTAAAATTTTAGCCACAGCAGAGTTAATTGCAATTCTTCTAGGCACTGGTCAAGGCCCGGGAAAATTATCTGCTGTGGGTTTGGGACAATATATCTTGAGCGAATTAGGCAAACACCAACGTGATCCTTTGGTAGTTCTGCGAGAAGTTACCCCCGCTGAGTTGATGCAAATTTCTGGTGTTGGGCCAGCCAAGGCGACAAGTATCTTAGCAGCAATTGAATTGGGCAAACGCGCCTTTCAATCTCGACCTTTAGATGGCACATTAATTGATAGCCCACTTGCTGCTGCTGCCACCCTCAGTCAAGATTTGATGTGGCAAATACAAGAACGTTTTGCAGTGGTGCTGTTAGATGTCAAGAATCGTTTGCTGGGTACGCAAGTAATTACCATTGGTACTGCAACCGAAACCCTAGCCTCTCCCCGTGATATTTTTCGAGAAGTTATTCGTCAAGGTGCAACGCGGGTAATAGTTGCCCACAACCATCCTTCTGGGAATCTTGAACCAAGCCACGAAGATATAGAGTTAACGCGTCAGTTGTTAGCAGGGGCGCAGCTTTTAGGCATTCCAGTATTAGATCATCTGATTTTGGGCAATGGCAATCATCAAAGTTTACGCGAACTGACAACCTTGTGGAATGAGCATCCGCAGGGGGATTAAAGCAATTCGCATCAAATCCAAAAGGTTTTTTCTTTCTTTGTATGAAACCACCCTGCTCTCCCAAGTAGGGAGAGGAATTTAGGGAGAGGGCAAAAACTACAGTTCTCAACATAGATGAGGTTTACAGCATTTTGCATTTAAATGAAGTACATCCTTACCCCCCTTAATCCCCCCGATGTATTGGGGGGAAATTCCTAATCTAGTTCCCTCCCCAATCTATCGGGGAGGGTTAGGGAGGGGTATTTTTGTACTTCATTAACTTGCAATCTGCTGTAATTAAATTATGATTAAAACAAAGGCTTTCACAGCGCAAACAAGCAACCTACACATAGCATCTTGTAGATAAGTGGACATCGCCCACTTAATTTTTATTTGGCAAGTAGATTTGCTTATATACACCAAATTATTTATAAGCTAATCTGATGAATCATGGTGGATTTGCGGCCTTTCCCAGTCCATGAACTTGGAGACGGCAGATCCTTGCTAAAGTAATGGTTATGAATATTCAGAACCACAACCCATCTTCTATAAGAATATATGAAGAACTATGAAATTATCTAGGGCGAACGATGGGAATTGAACCCACGAATGGTGGTACCACAAACCACTGCCTTAACCACTTGGCTACGCTCGCCATTCAACAATTTGAATTATAGCAATAATTTGGCAAGCAATCAAGAGTTTTTGTTCCAGGAACGGACTCAATTGATTTAGAGTCTCTGAAATCTAACGATTACAAGGAATTTTACTTAGCAAACATGAAACCTTTAACTATCATTGCATATACTGGAGCAGCAGCAGGACTCGCCGCCTTGGGTGTGACAATGGCGAAGACTAATCCCAGTCAGGTTGAATATGAAGAATATGCAGTGCAACGGTTAACAGAATACTTAAAAACTGATGTATGCAAAAAAACCACGAATATTATCGAAAATTTAATCCGTTTTAATTGTGATAAGTTGGTTGACTCGGCTAACCCGCAAATCCAAGAAATTGTTGCCAGGACTACAGAAAGACAAGATTACATGATTTTTAGCATTTACCATACAGATTTAAAAATAAATTCTTGGATGCCTTCTTACAAATTTGAAACGGTGGGAGCCTTTGATAAATTTTATACTTACACTGCCAAAGAAGAATAATATAAGTAGGAGTAAAAGAATATAAAAGTGATTAATAATACTTGTATTTAGTAATTGAGAATAGTTTCAATAATTACCAGAGTCCTTATAACCACCAGCTTAATATTAAGTAAGATATGAGAATTAGTAACTGAGAGTTTAAGCTTTGCCGATGTCATCTGCCTATCTGCTAGTATCTCACGGAAGTCGCGATCCGCGCCCAGAAATTGCTATGCAGCAACTAGCAAAGCTGGTATGCAACAAATTACCAAAAAACCACAACCCATCAAATAGTGAACATCTGGTTGGTATAGCTGCTTTGGAAATGAGTTCTCAGCCTTTATCCGAGCAGATTCAACAATTTGCCAAGAGCGCTTTTTGCGATGGCTGCGGCGAACTACGCCTACGCAAACTATCTGAAAACGAGAATAGCCTGAAAATTGTACCGCTATTTCTGCTGCCGGGAGTGCATGTTATGACAGATATTCCAGCCGAAGTAGCACTAGCACAACAGGCTCTTGGTCAAGATATGATCATTGAGTTGCAACCATATTTAGGCTCTCACCCAGATTTAGAAAAATTACTGGCAAAGCAAATCGCTACTATCAAAGCACAAGCATGGATTTTGTTAACTCATGGTAGCCGTCGCCCCGATTCTGAAAAACCAGTTCAAGCAATAGCAGAAAGTTTGGGAGCAGTGGTTGCTTATTGGTCTGTACCTCCTAGTTTAAAATCACGAGTCAAAGAGTTGGTAGCTGCTGGTTATCGGGAAATTGCAATTTTGCCATACTTTTTATTCGCTGGTGGTATAACCGATGCGATCGCCGCCTCAATAGAGGAGTTAAAATTACAATTTTCTGCGGTGAATTTCCAATTGGCAGAGCCACTAGGAGCAAGTGCAGAATTAGCCGAGCTAATTTGGGATTTAACAGATAAATGAACCGCACAATGACAGAGAAAAGCAAGTATTTGGGAAAGGTTTATTTGGTAGGTGCGGGGCCAGGAGATCCAGGACTAATTACCTTGAAGGCGAAAGGTTTATTGGAATGTGCAGATGTAGTTATCTATGATGCCTTAGTGAGTCCGGCAATTCTAGCAATGATTAATCCCCAAGCAGAGCAAATTAATGCTGGTAAGCGTGCGGGGCGACATTCGTTGTTGCAGTCAGAAACAACCCAATTGCTGATTGATAAAGCGCAGGATAATGCAATTGTGGTGCGGCTAAAGGGTGGCGATCCGTTTATTTTTGGTCGCGGTGGCGAAGAGATGGAAGAATTAGTCAAAGCGGGAATATCAACGGAAGTTGTGCCTGGTATCACATCGGGGATTGCAGCCGCAGCCTATGCAGGTATCCCTTTGACTCATCGGCTATATAGTTCATCCGTAACATTTGTGACTGGTCACGAGGCGGCAGGTAAGTATAGACCGATAGTGAATTGGAGTGCGATCGCCCACGGTTCCGAAACGATTGTAATTTATATGGGAATTCACAATCTGCCTTATATTGTGGAACAATTAAGTGCAGCTGGGTTGAATTTAGAAACACCCATTGCTTTGGTGCGCTGGGGTACACGCCCAGAACAAGAAGAATTGATTGGCACCTTAGAGACAATTGTCAAACAGGTGGAACAAACTGGATTTGGTGCGCCTGCGATCGCAGTCATTGGACAAGTAGTAAATATGCACAGTATTTTGTCTGGTTGTCGTCCAGTTTGATGGTTTGCACAAAAAAAGAAAAATCAGAAGTGTAGAGAAAGCCCTTTAGATGGTGGGGGTTTTCTCTCCCATGTTTTTAACTTTCTCGAATCCAAAATGCCAATCCTCCTGCACGACCGCGAGCTGCAATGAAATCTTCCGTCTGTAAAAAGAAGCCGAAGAAGGGTAGTTTAGCTATGGGCAGGTTGTAGAAATCTTCTGTTTTAATTTTACCAAAACGGATTGGTCTGTTGTAAACGACACGACCAAACAGACTGATAAACATGTGGTTAAAGTCAAATGCCAATAAATTTTTCTTACTTAAATATTGCACTGGTCCGGTGAGTTTCAACAAAAGTGGGCCATATTCAACCTGATTAACAATTTCGCCTCTGCCTAAATCCTGTTCTAAAGTAGTATTAAAGGAAACATGGATTGTTATAAACTTGGGTACATACAAACCCTTGCCTAATACAATTCCCCCGCGCTCTCTAACTTTCTTAGTGCCAGTGACAAAGCAAAGTTGCCATTTACCTAAAAGAGACTCAAACGGATAAGTTAACCGTTGCTGCTTGACAGATTTTTCTGCTTGTAGCAAGGCATTTACTAATATTTCCGGATTAAGACGTGTGGCTTTGGGTACTCGATACGCAGCCGCAGCCTGGGATAGCACGGTCACAAAGTCAAATATCGCTGTAGATGTCAAATCAGCGGTCATGAAGGCACTCTGGATTTAACTATTTCTTTGCTTTTCTGATAGATTGTAGCGTTATAGGGAGCAGGGAAAAGGTCTTTTGATGGTTGGTTGTGAGATTTTTTCGGGATTGAGTGTCTTCATGAGCTAGATTGATTCTCTTGTAGGGTGGGCTGCACCAACGGCGGTAGCCATCCCTCCCCGATGAAAATGCAGTGTGTCTAGACCTTTGGCTCTTGTTAATGACCAAATTCTGTGACAATGGTTAACAATAAGCCGGAATACTGAATCTAAGCTACTCATGAGCCAGAGTTATCAAAACAGCCCTTTGCCAGATAAGCCCGTTCAATCATATTTCCATTGGTTATACGCTTTCTGGAAATTCTCTCGCCCTCACACGATTATTGGTACAAGTCTGAGTGTGTTGGGTTTGTATTTAATAGCCATTGCTGTTTCCTCGACTGGATTTTCTGGTATTCCACTGAGTCGGGTTTTGGGTGCGTGGATTGCTTGTCTGTGTGGCAATGTTTACATTGTGGGGTTGAATCAATTAGAAGATGTTGATATTGACAAGATTAATAAGCCTCATTTACCGTTGGCATCAGGTGAGTTTTCTCAACAGACGGGCCAATTAATTGTGGCTTTGACTGGGATTTTGGCGCTAGTTGTGGCGTGGCTAACTGGGCCATTCTTATTGGGCATGGTAGCAATTAGTTTGGCCATTGGTACTGCTTATTCTTTACCGCCAATTCGCTTGAAACAGTTTCCATTTTGGGCAGCACTGTGTATTTTTTCGGTGCGCGGCACGATTGTTAATTTAGGATTGTATTTGCACTATAGCTGGGCGCTGAAACAAAGCCAAGGAATTCCGCCTGTGGTGTGGGTGCTGACGTTATTTATCTTGGTGTTTACCTTTGCGATCGCTATCTTTAAAGATATCCCAGATATGGAAGGCGATCGCCTCTATAATATCTCTACTTTCACTATCAAACTCGGTTCTCAAGCTGTATTTAATCTGGCTCTTTGGGTGATAACTGTCTGCTATTTGGGGATAATTATAGTTGGTGTGCTACATGTTGCCTCAGTTAACCCCATATTTCTGATAATTGCTCATTTAGCGCTGCTAGTTTGGATGTGGTTGCAGAGTTTTGCAGTAGACTTACAAGATAAAAGTGCGATCGCTCAATTCTATCAATTTATTTGGAAACTATTTTTTATCGAATATCTGATTTTTCCTCTCGCCTGCCTTTTGGCTTAAACAATGTTAGAAACCTTTCCCACTAGTTCTATTATCCCTGCTCTTGTAGTTGTTATCAGTCTATCAATTCTTGGCTATTTCGCTTGGAAAACTTTGATTATCTCAGACTTGTTTCAAAAAGGAATCAATCTTACTCAAGCAAAAGATTACCAAGGTGCAGAAGCAGCATTTCGCAAAGTGATTTCCCTTAACTCTACCAATGATGTGGTGCGCTTGTTTTTGGGAGATGTTTTAAACCAGCAAAGTCAAGTAGAGGAAGCAACAGAATTATTCCGGGAAGTGATTCGCCGCAGTCCGAAAAACCCTGATGCTTACTTGCGTCTGGCGAATATTCTCATGCAACAAGAGCGAGAAGAGGAAGCCAAAACTAACTTGCTACAAGCTAAAAATTTATTGCAAAAACAACGTCAACCTGAAAAAGCTAAAAAAATCACTCAACTGTTAGATAAAATGAGTACTAAATCAAGTCAATCAATCTGAAGTTAAGTGAAAACAAACTATTGATCCAACTTCAGATTGACTACTTTTACGCCCTTATACGTCAACTCCCCAAGTTATTGCCAACCCTGCGGCAATCCTCTTCTCTACGATAGGCTGCGCCAACGCGTCTACATTTTATCATGATTTTGCATAAATCCTGAAATTTTTAAATTATATAATATTAATAGAAATAGAAATAATAAAAAAAGTTTTTGCCATATCTAAATAGTTGAATAAAGTGTGTAAAAATGGAAAATTATATTCAATTCCAGTTACTTGTCAACTCAGTAATTAAAGTAACAAAAATGCTGAAAAGCAAGAATATACTAGCAGTAGCTATTATCTGCTTGTGTTTGAATAATGATAATACTGCCTTTGGTAAAGATGTTGGCGTTGTTTTATCAAAAATTCCTGGCTCAAATCAAGCAGCAGTTCCTCAGAAAAAAAATGCAGTTGCTAACTTTGAACAAGGAACCAATCTCTACAAACAAGGAGATTTAAAAGGAGCAGAAGCGGCTTTTCGCAAAGCAATTGAACAAGAACCCAACTTTGCACAAGCTTATATTGCTTTAGCAAATACTCTCAACGATCAAGGTAAACCACAACAAGCGATCGCACAATACAATAAAGCCATCAGCTTCGATCCTAAAGACTCTGGAGCCTACTTAAATCTGGGTTTGACTTTAGCAAAACTGAATCAGTTAGAAGCTGCGATCGCCCAATATAAAAAAGCCCTCAGCCTTGATCCTAACTATGCAGACGCTCACTATAACTTAGGAAATGCTCTCTACGCTCAAGGAAAGCCAGCAGAAGCAGTCGCCGAATATACAGCAACCATCCGCCTCGATGCAAAAAATCCAGCAGGTTATAATGCCTTGGGAAATACTCTGTACGCTCAAGGCAAACTAGAAGAAGCGATCGCCCAGTATAAACAAGCCATTAGCTTCGATCCCAACTATGTAGACGCTCATTATAATTTAGCAAGTGCTTTTTACGCCCAAGGCAAGCTAACAGAGGCAATCGCCGACTATACCGAAGCGATTCGCCTTGATCCCAAACATGCACAGGCTCACACGGGTTTGGCAAATGCGATGGATGATCAAGGTAAATCAGAAGAAGCGATCGCACATTACAAAAAAGCCATTAGCCTCGTACCCAACGATGCATACACTTACTATAATTTGGGAATCACTTTGGGAAGAGAACAACAGCTACAAGAAGCGATCATTAATCTCAAAAAAGCCAAAGAGTTATTCCAAGCTGAGGCAAACAAGGAGATGGTTGAGCAGGTTGATCAGCTAATCCAAAAAATTAATACCCAAACGAATTGAATAAAGGGCATTGGACACTTGTACCCATGACTAAAGAAAGGGGCAAAGTCTACCTCGTAGGTGCTGGGCCTGGAGATGTGGCATACCTGACGGTAAAAGCTTACAATCTCTTGGCTGCTGCTCAGGTTTTAGTCTACGATGCCTTAGTAGATGCTCAATTATTGCAGTGCGTACCACCTGATTGCTTGAAGTTGGATGTCGGGAAACGCGGTGGTAAACCCAGTACAACCCAAGCACAGATTAATAACTTACTAGTAAAGCATTGCCAGCAAGGAAAACAAGTTGTGCGGCTCAAATCAGGCGATCCGTTGATTTTTGGGCGTTGCACTTCCGAAATTGAAGCGTTGAAAGCATCTAGTTGTGATTTTGAACTAGTACCGGGAATTTCCTCAGCCCTTGCAGCACCTTTGTTAGCAGGAATTCCCCTTACAGATCCGGTGTTGAGTCGCACTTTTGCAGTGCTTACAGCTCATGAACCAGAGGTTTTAGACTGGGAGGCACTCTCACGCTTAGATACACTGGTAATTTTGATGGGAGGGCAACATCTGCCAGAGATTATCCATCAACTAGTGCGACACGGGCGATCGCACTTAACACCCATTGCCATCATCCGTTGGGCAGGAACTCCTCGTCAACAAATTTGGACAGCGCAACTGGGCAATATTCTGGAACAAACCACCGAATTATCCCTTTCCCCGGCAGTAATTGTGATTGGCGAAGTTGTTGGGCTACGCAAGTACTTACAACCTGAGAATATATATTTAGATGAAATTATCAGGCAGGAGCCTGGAGAAACGCATTCCCAACTTCTGCCTGGGAACGAGAGTACTCCCACACCGCAACCTATGTTAAGTAACTTCCCCCCCTCATCTCCTCTTCCCCTGACTGGCAAAACAATTCTGGTGACGCGTTCAGTAGGACAGTCGAGCCAATTTAGCGATCGCCTCATTGCATCAGGTGCAACAGTGATCGAAATGCCTACCTTAGAAATCGGCCCGCCCTCCAGTTGGGAAGCTTTGGATGATGCGATCGCTCATTTATCTGACTTTGACTGGTTAATTCTCACTTCTACCAATGGCATAGACTACTTTTTTGCAAGGCTAATCGCCCAAGGTAAAGATACCCGTGCCTTAGCAGGCGTCAAAATTGCCGTTGTTGGTGAGAAAACAGCCCATAGTCTCAAACAACACTCTCTCCAACCAGATTTTATTCCCCCCAACTTTATTGCCGATTCTTTAGTGGAAAATTTCCCAGAGAAACTGGATGGTAAAAAGGTTTTATTTCCCAGAGTTGAAAGCGGCGGCAGAGAAGTTTTGGTTAAGGAATTAACTCTCAAGGGAGCAAAGGTGATAGAAGTTGCTGCATATCAATCTTGTTGTCCTAGTGGTATTCCACTTGAGGCAGAGTTAGCTCTCCAAAACCGCAAGGTAGATGTGATTACCTTTGCCAGTTCTAAAACTGTACAATTTTTCTGTCAACTTACTAACAACATATTTCCCAGCTACTTTGATATTAGTCAATTATTAGAAGGAGTTTCTATTGCCTCTATCGGGCCTCAAACCTCCACAACTTGTAATGTTTTATTCGGACGCGTGGATATAGAAGCTGAAGAATATACTTTAGATGGTTTAACTCAAGCAATGATAACATGGGCGACAAATTCTTAGTATTAAATGACCAATGTTTAAACGTATAATCGGCTTAACCGGAGGTATTGCTACAGGCAAAAGCACTGTCACCAATTATTTAGCTAGCGCTTATAACCTGCCAATTTTGGATGCAGATATTTATGCTAGAGAGGCAGTATCTTTAGGTTCGCCTACTCTTGGTGCGATCGCTCAACGTTACGGCGAACAAATTTTACTACCAGATGGCAGCCTCAACCGCCAAAAGCTAGGTGAAATTATCTTTAATCGTGAAGATGAACGCAACTGGGTAGAGAATTTAATTCATCCAGATGTGCGCGATCGCTTCCTCAAAGCAATTGCCCAATCTTCCTCACAAACACTAGTGTTAGTAGTGCCTCTATTATTTGAAGCTGGGATGACTGATTTGGTTACAGAAATCTGGGTAGTAGGTTGTTCCCAAGAGCAACAACTACAAAGATTGATACAACGAAACCATTTAAATAGAGAACAGGCACGAGCCAGAATCAATAGCCAATTATCTATCGAAGAAAAAATAGCTCATGCAGATGTCGTTTTAGATAACTCCTCCACCTTAGAAGTACTACTGAAGCAGGTAGATGTCGCCAGAAAAACCATAAGTAGGGACTAGATCGTATTTATCTTAAAAAATATATATATCCGACATTATAAAGACATAAAAGGTTTATAAACTGAATATTCTTTAATTAAAGAAAATACTTATATCTAAACCCATATTGTCCAAGAATTCGGTGATCTTACAGTTGAAACTGCGGTTGATTGTACTATAAATTTAAGTAGTTAGTCAATCAATAGCTGCTATACACCTCTGATATTGTACGGGATAATATGATTAGCATGATGCTCAAAATTCAAGGTAATAAACTAATCAATAGTATTATCAATAGTGAACTTTTACCTGATATATGCAATATGATCAATGACCTCAAAGGGTAATTGGGCAAAATATGTCATTTGAGAAAAATTAAACAATAATAATTTAAAATTATTTTATAAGTACTTTATCAAAGAACTGCTTGTAATTTAGTTTTTGCTAATTATAGGTGCAGACGCTTAATTAGACATTGGGTGATTCATTGGCAATACTTGCTCTCAATGCGGTTGATTCCTAACTAGTAGATTGTGGCGATGCTTTGCCTACAAAACTTGGGGCAAAATTCCTTGTTAATCCCCAAGTCTTGTTAATTGAGATAGTAGGTGGATTTCCGCGCCTGCTGTACTAGATTCTCCACCTATTCGATTCTAGATTGGTGATTGAAAGGAATTGAGATTTACCTAGTACAGCACGGCGTAAATAAGCAGACCATTGAAAAGTCCTAAAGAGCTTATTCCATAATACTTT
The DNA here is from genome assembly GCF_036917275.1 of Nostoc sp. GTDB lineage: Bacteria > Cyanobacteriota > Cyanobacteriia > Cyanobacteriales > Nostocaceae > Nostoc. The sequence goes on along the minus strand of NZ_JBALDF010000055.1, from coordinate 20,523 downwards.
GAACTTTTGACTTCCGCCTTGCGGTACTAGAGTCCAGAACTCTTCGTTATAGATTTCTTCTTTGGGAGAACTCACTTATGTCTTTGATCAGGACAAGTATGAACTTAAATTTTAGTTTTTTAAGTAAGTTAGCCTTAGTTAGCCCAGCAAACGAATTAAAAAAGAAGAATAAAATACACAATTACAGCCAACAAGTTTGGGGAAACGACTACGTATTTGAGCGCCTCAATGAAGGAATGAGCGGGTACATGACTGGAGTCGGGAAAGGCATCAAACCCGGCGATCGCATTATTTTACGACAAGGTTGTGAATCTTATCAATATCAAGTTGAAGAAATTGATTACTACTCCGAGCCATCTGATATGTGGATAGCTTTACTCAAGCAAGTATTGGTTGAGTAAATGTTAAAGTAAACCAGTTGTTTCAATTCCATTCTTGTGATGCCTGCGGCAAGCCGCTAAAAGCTTCTAAGCATAGGCTTAAACCTTTATTTATCAAGATATTGAACTTTCTCAATTTCACCAGAATTAGTCACAAAAGAAAAAGTTTCCCGCCTCAGACCAGAACTTTTACACCATAAATTGGGCTACTTCTCTTAATTGGATAAAGTCGAACTAAGCTGTTGAAGAAACTTAATATTCAAATCAAGCTTTTCTCCCAACCATAGGCAATGAACCGCGTGGTCTGCGACAGCATCGCCTGTGTCAGGGTGGACGAGAATATCCAATCCCTCACGATTAAGCATTAACCAAGGAACAACTTTATCAAACTGATTCGGTAAGAAAGCAACTTGATACATTCCTTTTGGGTGAGGCCCAATGGGCTTGTCAAACCAGCGTCCAAGTTGCACATCAAACCTAGCGCCCAATCCTTCACGTACACGCGCAGCTACATCGCGACTCGCGGTATCGAAGTAAACATGAGCATGAAAACCAGTGATCTCGATAGTATCTTCTTTCATAGATCCACTTTTCGCTCTCAACTCTAATTTTGGGTAGCGGACTTTTTCTTTTTTACTGAAGTTGTCTACGACGAGCTACGCCTACGCTCAATTTTAGCCTAATACCGTGCAGTTAAGGAGCGTTTGTGGAGATTGACTCTACAGAGGTCATCGATTCAGGTAAGAGGTAGGCGAGAATAAACCAAATTCAAAATTTGGTTCGCTAAGATTTATGCAATGTTAGTAGTTAGTTAACCCTGAAAGTTGCTTGAAGTTTTTTTTATAATTTCATCTGTTATCGGAGTAGCTGAAAGATGCACAACATGCACTGAACAAGGAGCATGGTGAAGAACATAGTTACTCACACTACCGAGAAATAGTTCCATCAGCCCAGAACGACCCCGACGCCCCATGACAATTAGGTCAGCACCATAACTATGGGCTAAATCACAGATGATGCGACCAGGATTACCAATATTTTGTGTAAATTCCGTAGCTACACCTGCTGTGTTAGCTTCGGCAGAGAAAGATTGCAGCATCTGGATTCCTTGATCTTTAAAGGTATCCCACTGCTTTTGGTATAACTCAAAGCTTTGACTGCTCAATCCCGGATAGTAGTCCAAATTAGACAGCGTAGGGCTATAAGGACTACCGTCTTCTTCGGGAGATAGGACATGCAGTAACATTAAGCTAGCTTGTGTTAACTTTGCTAAACCCAACGCCTTCTCAAAAACTTGTTGCCCTATTTCTGAGCGATCTAATGCAACTAGAATCTTTTTAAACATCATATAGACCTCCGATTTCATTAGTAATTTGTCTTTACGGTTTCGGGTTTCCAGATGTTGGATTGTCAAAAATGACCAATCCCTCAACTATGTTTAGCAACTTTTGAATTTTAAAGTTATTAAAGGTTTTCACCCCATATTTATATATACAGCAAAATAATTTGAGAAACTTGTAAAAAAGTAAAGATTTATCTTTGATTGTTAAGGAGCATCCCGTTTTAGAAAAAACATCTTTGGATCCTCAGACTAAATTCCTCTCTCAAAATTGGGAGAGGGACTTTAACCCTGGCTTCCCCTTGTGGCAAACTTGCTAGAACAAGCTAGGAGATGAGGACGAATACCTGTTCTCAGTCAATAATCGCACTTGAGGAATGAGAGGTGCGATCGCTTCATTAAGTTGCTTGACTGCTGCTTCTTGATTTATCCCTTGTCCTACAAGTCCATTTTCTAAGCATAAAGCAACCTAATAACCTGCACTCTTTCGCAAAACTGTTGTGTAGAAGTCTATAAATATTTATTAGTGAGAGAATCGCTGAAGTAATATTTAATTTTGGCAATTATTCATGCTCCAAAACTAGCCACTTCTACAGGAAGTTTATAGTTGATTTTTTATGATTATTTTTGATGGATTCAATTTTATCAAGAATTTTAGTATTTAAATAACTTTTGCGATCGCCCCTAATTTTAATATTATAGTATATACTTCAATGGAAAATTCTGTAGATGTCTTTGCGGTAAGTAACTCGTTGGCAGATTAATGTTTTTGTTGTTTGATCAAGAGTAATACCAATGCGATAATCACCAACTCGAATCTTATATTTATCACTATAGCCTTTCAGTTTTTCAATATATCCTAATTCAAACGGATTCTCTGATTCCAGTTCTTGAAACACGATAGGTTCTATGCGGCTTTGAATCTCAACTGGTAACGCGGCAAGTTCTTTCAAGAACCTTTTGGTATATTCAACTTGCCACATTTTCTTCTTTTAGTGATTGATAATATTGTATCATCTTTTGATAATGGTTTTTCTTCCTCTACTTCCTCCATGAGTTTTGCTAAACCATAATCCTCAAGGATTTCTTCAATCTTTTCAAATTCAGCGATAGGAATTTGTACGGCAATAGGTTGTTGATTGTCATCGATAACATAGCTTTTGTGAAGCTCAAGCATTTTAATAACTCCTATGTGTAGAAATCCATTGGTGTTCACCTGTTAAAATTTTAGTGTCAGGTAATTTGATTTTAACAGTTTCTCGCGATCGCATGGATTGACCTCTCCCCCAGCCCCTCTCCGTTGGCGTCAGCCTGCCGTTAGGCAAGCGGAGAGGGGAGCTAGATTTCTCCCCCTTCCCTCGTAGGGAAGGGGGTTGGGGGGTTAGGTCTGTGTGCGAAGTGCGAAGGTGCGATCGCATACAATTTCTTTTATCGAGGCCATACTTTTATCGCTATATTAGCTAAATATTCAGCACGACTTTTGATTTTCTCTTCATTCCAAACATCTATCTTTCGGAAATACTGATTCAAAGTCACATTACTAGCCCTTAAAATTTTCAATTTTTCCTCAAAGGGTTTGTTAGACAATTCAGAGTTATATTGTGTTAGGGTGAGATTACCTAAAGTGTGAAGCCATTCCTTATGCGCCTTGTTATAATCTGCGCCTAACATTTCTTGCCATTCTTTACGTAAAGGGTATTTTTGGGGCATAATATGCTCAAGGCTCATAGGCAGAGTATCAACACGCTCCTTGCTTAAAGATTGTTCTATACTTTCTAATAAAAACTTCACGCGTTCATTTGCTGTCGAGCTTTTACTATTATATAAAGGTTCATTAATGATATGCTGAGAGAATAAATTGTCGTCAGGAAATATTTGAGTTTTATCAAAGCTGATTAGAACTTGGCGTAATCCATTTACTAAATCTTCAGGATTTTTTTCCTTTACTTGCTTATACAGATTGCTAAAGGTTGTGCCTAAAGCTCTAGTAGGAATTCCAACAATCCAACGGCGTACAAAATAAGATTCTAAATATTGCAGAATTTTCTCAAAATCTTGAATAGATAAGCGTTGTGATTCATATTCATAATAAATATTCAGGAGAAATATATGACAAGTAGTAAAATCCAATTTTTTTAACCGATGAAACCAATACTTTAGTTTTGGTTCTTGTTCTTCCTCATCAAAATTAAGACGTAGATAGTAATTAGTAAATTTTATAAGGTTATGTAACTCAGCCTTGATACCTAATTCAGGTTTTTCAAAGCGTTTAGCCGATTCATCAAAACGTTGTTTAATTGATTTATAAACGGCTTTTTCATTAACTGCCTCTCCATCTTTTCGCAGATAAAACCAAAATGCCTTAGTTAGTTCTTCTGCATATTCCTTTTGCTTCATGTTTAACTTAAAACTTTCTTGAAGAGGCAACCATTTGCTGTTGTAAACTTCATCCCTTTCTTCAGAAGGTAACTTCATAAATATATAGTTACGAACTAAGTCTGCCTGGGTTAATTCTTCTCCTTTATTATTTAAACTTTCAAAAATAAGATATGGGTTATCGTTGTTATCAGAAGTAATATTTACTAATACTAAACGCTCTAGAATAATATTTTTAAATTTTGCAAAGTCTAACAAAACATCCTCATCTACAAAAGGCTTTTTCAGCTTGCCATCAAAAAATTTATAAGCTTCATGTATTGCTCCTGATTGTGATTCTTTATTTTTAGCCTTAGGTATCTTATTGTCGATAATGCTTTTATATGCGTCGCAGTCATCCTGAGTAGGCAGCACTTTATAAAAATCATCATTCTTTTGATACTTGTTTATTAAAAAAAATTCATGTATTTGTTCTGCTATTTGTTTATCCGACTTCTTGAGATAATTTCTTAATGCTGCCAAGAGAATACTAAGGGTTGTAAAACGTTGTTGTCCGTCTATAACAATATATCGACTTATACCGTCAGCGGTTCCTAGTTCAGCTTGGGTTACTATAGGCCCAAGAAAATAAAAGCCTTTTTCATCATCATTATAGAGACTTATCAAATCTTCCCACAGAGTCTCCCAGTTCTCCTTTTTCCAAGAGTATGGTCGTTGAAAAAGAGGTATTTGAAACTGTTTACCACCTTCTAATAAGTTACGGAGACTTGTTTCTGATGCTTTCATACTTGTTATTTGCTTTATGTATCATATACGATAATAACTAAATTTTTGGATTATCAAAGACTTACGTGTGATTGATTTGCATTAAAAAGCCCACACCTGTGGGCTTAGTTCGCAACGCCCCAGGCTAAAGCCTGTCGGCATAGAATAACAGTTATTACCTACCTCGCTGCCGTAGGCATACCCAAAATATCCTCAAGCCTTGGCATATCTTCCAACGCAATTACGCGCCCTTCATCCTCAAAACCAACGATTTGATCGAAGTTCAAATACCGATACAAATCATCAGCAAAAGGATGAATTTTCCTCGCTACAATATCCAAATATTCCTGCACTGTCGGAAGCCGTCCCAGCAGCGCACAAACTGCGGCTAATTCTGCTGAACCCAGATAGACTCGCGCATCTTTACCCATGCGATTATTGAAGTTGCGGGTAGAGGTAGAAAACACTGTTGTTCCATCAGCAACTCGCGCCTGATTACCCATGCACAAACTGCATCCTGGTATTTCTGTTCTAGCACCCGCAGCCCCAAAAATGCTGTATACACCTTCTTCTTTAAGTTGGTGTTCATCCATGCGCGTTGGTGGTGAAATCCACAGGCGAGTTTTCACTTCACCTGCACCTTCCAAAACTTTCGCTGTTGCCCGATAATGACCAATATTCGTCATACATGAACCAACGAATACTTCTTGCACTGGATCATTAGCAACTTCTGATAATAACTTAACATTATCGGGGTCATTGGGAGCAGCTACAATTGGTTCTTTGATTTCGTTTAAATCAATTTCAATTATTTCGGCATACTCAGCATCGGCATCACCTGACAATAACACGGGATTTGCTAACCATTCTTCCATGTTTGCCACACGGCGCAACATGGTACGTGGATCATGATAGCCTCGTGCAATCATATTTTTCAGCAGCGCTACGTTAGAACGCAGATATTCAGAAATTGTCTCTACACTCAGCTTAATTGTACATCCTGCACAAGAACGCTCGGCACTAGCATCGGTGAGTTCAAAGGCTTGTTCAACTTTTAAATCTGGCAAACCTTCTATTTCCAGAATTCGCCCGGAGAAAACGTTTTTCTTATTTTGCTTCTCTGCTGTCAGCAAACCCTTTTTAATTGCTACGTAGGGAATGGCATTTACAACATCCCGCAGGGTGACACCTGGTTGCAATTCACCTTTAAATCTTACCAATACTGACTCTGGCATATCTAAAGGCATGACACCCAAAGCTGCTGCAAAGGCTACTAATCCAGAACCGGCGGGGAAGGAAATACCCAAGGGGAAGCGGGTGTGAGAGTCGCCGCCAGTTCCCACGGTGTCGGGTAACAACATCCGGTTTAACCAAGAGTGGATGATACCATCACCGGGACGGAGGGCGACTCCGCCACGGGAGGCAAAGAAATCGGGGAGTTCGTGATGAGTTTTGATGTCTACTGGTTTGGGATAAGCAGCAGTGTGGCAGAAACTTTGGATAACTAAGTCTGCACTGAAACCAAGACAGGCGAGTTCTTTCAATTCGTCGCGGGTCATGGGGCCTGTGGTATCTTGGGAACCAACGGTAGTAATGATGGGTTCGCAGGATGTGCCGGGACGCACACCAGGTAATCCGCAAGCTTTACCTACCATTTTTTGGGCTAGGGTGTAGCCTTTACCTGTATCAAAGGCTTGCTGGGGACGGGTGAAAACGGTGCTGGGTTCTAAACCGAGTGCAAGACGAGTTTTGTCGGTGAGGGTACGTCCGATAAGTAGGGGGATGCGTCCACCTGCGCGAACTTCATCGAGGATGGTGTCAGGTTTGAGGGTGAAGGTGGAAATGACTTCGCCTGCTTCATTAGTGATTTCGCCTTTGTAGGGATGGATGGTAATTACCATGCCGGTTTCTAGTTTGGTGACATCGCACTGAATAGGCAAAGCACCGGCATCTTCTGCTGTGTTAAAGAAGATTGGCGCGATCGCACTACCTAAAACATAACCCCCAGCGCGTTTGTTTGGCACAAAAGGTATATTATTTCCCATGTGCCACAATACGGAGTTGATGGCAGATTTACGCGAGGAACCTGTACCAACTACATCCCCAACGTAAGCTACAGGATGCCCTTTTTCCTTCAGTTCGGCAATGGTTGCCAAACTTCCCGGTTGCCGTGACTCTAACATCACTAAAGCGTGTAAGGGAATATCTGGGCGAGTTGTGGCGCTTTGGGCGGGTGATAAATCGTCGGTATTGGTTTCGCCAGGAACTTTAAAAACGGTGACAGTGATAGCTTCTGGTACAGTTGTACGAATCGTAAACCACTCAGCTTCCGCCCAAGAGTCAATCACCCGCTTGGCGAAAGGATTGGTTTTAGACAACTCCAAAACATCGTGGTAAGCGTCATACACTAAGAGGATTTTGCTTAAGGCGTTGGCGGCATAAGCGGCGATGGGTTCCTTTCCTTGTCCACCCATTACCAGAGGCGTTTCAGATGAGTCTGAGAGGGATACGGTGGGCGATTGCAGCAAATCGATTAAAGATTGCACGTTGTAACCACCTATCATCGTCCCTAACAATTGCACGGCTTCTATGCGTGAAACCAAGGGACTGGTGATTTCCTTTTTGGCAATGGCGGTGAGAAATCCAGCTTTGACATAAGCTGCTGGATCAACACCAGGAGAAACGCGATCGCTCAATAGATGTAATAATATCTCCTCTTGACCCTTTGGCGGATTTTTCAGTAATTCACATAATTCTGAGGTTTGTTTCGCATCCAATGGTAAAGGGGGAATACCGAGTGCTGCTCTTTCGGCAACGTGTTTACGATATTGTTCTAGCATTTTTATGTTCTCCATTGGGCTTTTCTATCTTTAATTATGAAATATTTTTAGTCAATACTTGGCTATAAAACTTTAGCTTACTTTTATGATCAAAGCCTTACTGGTAATCGGTTATTAGCAAGTTTCTTTTATACTGAAAGTTTAAAAAGTATTGGGCGAATAGAATTTGTTACTATACAAACAAAATCTACCTCCGTGGACTAAGAGGAAATCAAGAATTTTTAACCCACGGAGGTAGGTTTCGTCTGTATAGCCAAGCCAGTGCGTTGGGCGGGCAATGCCCGACTTGTTCGCGCAGCGTCTCCCCTTGGGAGAAGCACCTGGCGTGCGACTTCTAGTCGCCAGGTGTAGTAATAATAAATTAGATTGATTGTTGGTTCAACCAAGTTTCTAAATCAGCAACACTAAAAAAATCTAGCAATGCCTCTCCTAAATTCTCTAATTGTTCAATGGATAAACTTTTAATTTGCCCGATTAATGATGCATCAATTTCACCAATACGGCGATTTAGTAGACGCAGTATTAAGTCTTCTTTTCCTTCTTGCCTTCCTTCTTGCCTTCCCTCTTCTTTGGCTTGTTCTCTGTCTCTTTGGTAAAGTGGTTCTAATCGCATAATTAACTCCCTATCATCTGCTTCTAATTCTTGGTTTACTCTCAAGTTTTCGCGCAAGTTGTAAACTAATTCAAGAGTTGCTTTTTGGTATGGATGATCTAATGGTAACCCTTGTAACTCGATAATCGCTTGTGACTGCACACTTCCCCTACCTAAAAGCCTCAACCATAATGTCTCTGGTGTTTGGGGTAGTTGGTGTATCGCTACAATTGCTGTTCGCAAGGCATCTGGTAGGAAATGTACTCCTGATAACCAACCTGCTTTTTGCATAGTTCCAAAGCTAGACAATCTAGTTTCAGATATGGTTGGTGTAAGAACCCACAATTTGGTAATTTCTGAGTCCTGAAGTTTGGTTTTATTGGCCTTTGCTTCTCGTCGTAAGAGAGCCTTGATTTCTAATAATTTGAGAATACAGTCGCATATTTCATCGGTAGAAGCTGGATTGCGGTATGGTTCTATAATTGCAGGACATTCGGCAAATCTTCCTAGCAAACCCAGTATTTGTATATTAGAACTTTGCTGTTTATCAGGAGTGAATAAAACATCTATTTCTTTAATCTCCCCTGAGACTTTTTCTGATGCTTTGACTTCTCCGTAATCTTTTAATAATTCTTCTAAATAGTCTTTGGCAAATTTATCATGTATAAACCGGGTCATTCAATTTTAAGATTGCGGAAGTTCTGGGTTAATGCAAAGTCTTATTATATAGCAATCATGAATCATTCGTAATTAAATAGATCCCCGATTTCTTAAAGAAGTCGAGGATCTGGACACCTTTAATTTTCACAGATATCATTCTAAAAAAGTTAAAAGCAGTAGAACTCACACAAAAATCGCCCAAAAGCTTAATTTGTCGAACCGCCAAGACGAGGCAGTGCGTTGGGCGGCTCTGCCGACTTGAAGCAACTGCCGTGCCAAGAACGCCAAGAATTTGTAGAGTGTGCGTAAGTCCTAAGCAGATTATATAAGCCTTTTGACTTTTGCGTAGCGGTATTAGGCGGTTATTGCATTTTCATCTGATGTTTTATCTGTGTTAGATTTCAAGCGTGTCAATCTGCTTTTACGGATACGTTCGCTGTCTCGAACGCCGCCTGCAAGTTCATATTCGTTGCTGTTTTTGCCATACTTGCAACCAACCCACGTCAGCATTTTGTCTGAAACCTGATTTAATGTTTTTTCCATCTCATCTAACTTTGTTTTAGAAGAGTCAATCATAGCTATATCAGCGTTATAACGATCAAGTGTATTATGAAATTGTTCTATTAATTGAGTCAGGTTTTGCAAATTATAAGTATCATCAAAATTGATATTTTGATCGATAGCTTTCAGTCCGGCAACTCTAAACTCAGCTTTTTCTACAATCCGGGAACTACGTTTTTTTCGAGACATAGATTTATACAGATTTTAAAGCTTTACAGACCTATTTTGTCTCAATTAATCTATATGCTGGATCAGCAAAAAGCGCAGTCTTTTAAATAAAAAATTTTAATTATGTCCGTAATTTCTCGGTCTTTAATCACCAAGGGTTGATTTTCAAGAAAATAATATTATGTTTAAGTTGCACGAAAACTACAATATTGTTGCATAAGCGTAGGCATAGCCCGTCGTAGACATCGCACCTTTACTTCTAGTCAACTGCGATCGCTTTAACTTTAAGCCTTAATGTTGTAACCTTAAGGCTTAATGTTCTAGCTTTAAGGCTTAATGTTGTAACCTTAAGGCTTTATGTTCTAGCTTTAAGGGTTAATGTTGTAACTTTAAGGGTTAATGTTGTAACTTTAAGGCTTAATGCTGTAACCTTAAGGCTTAATGTTGTAACATTGATGACCAAAGTTCGTTGGTGAGTGCAATCATTGCTACATAGTGTATATTGTTGATTTATAGCGATCGCAGAGCTTGAAAAGATTCCAATATGGAAGCTTCACTAAAGGAGATCAGAAGTTATTTAAGCGTTAATGGTATAAATCCTTTCTCTGAGTGGTTTGACTCTTTGCGCGATATAAGAGCAAGTGATGATGCCTAAAAGTACAAGTTATCATGAAAAACTGATTCAAGCAACTTTCCAAGCCATCGAACCAATGCCAAAAGGCAGACTTACAGATACAGTCTCTAAAGAAACGCGATGCCTACGGTGGGCTATGCCTACGCGCATATTTATAGTAAGCAAATTTAACTAATTCTTCTGTGATTATTATAGAACTCTCGTGAAATTCCCGAACACAAGGAAATTAAAACCAGTTTTGGGATGTTTTGTTTAAAATGCGATGACCTCCGGTCGGTCGTAGACCATCGCATTCTGGATTGAGCAATCAAAATGCGTAGGTATCACCTTTAATTAAGACTATGGAAGTTCTAAATATAAATCAGCAAGATTATGATAGTAATTACATCTGTGCATCCATCCGCAGCCGTTCATCTGAACATCTCACCCCTAGCCCCAAGAAGTTATGTCAGTTGCCCAAGAATTAGAACCAGCAAAAGATATAATATTTCCATCAGGAGATATATACAGTGACGAACCACCATTGGAAAGTGATTTACATCTACGCCAAATTATTCTGTTATTACAATGCTTAGAATTGTGGTGGCAAAACCGCAATGACTTTTATGCGGCGGGAAATTTGACAATTTATTACAGCCAACGTCAGCTTAAATCAGAAGAATTTCGCGGCCCAGACTTTTTTGTGGTGCTAGGATGCGAAAAAAAACCGCGTAAAAGTTGGGTGATTTGGCAAGAAGATGGTAAATATCCGAATATCATTGTCGAGTTGCTTTCGCCTTCCACAAAGGCTACAGACAAAGGCTTAAAAAAACAAATCTACCAAGATATCTTTCGTACACCAGAGTATTTTTGGTTTGACCCGAATGATTTAGAATTTGTGGGGTTTCATTTAGTAGACGCTCATTACCAACCAATAGAACCGAACCCCCAAGGTTGGTTATGGAGTCAGCAGTTAGATTTATATTTGGGTGTGCAGGATAATCAATTACGCTACTTTACTGCACAAGGGCAGTTAGTGCCGACACCGCAAGAATTAGCAGAGCAGGAAAAGCAGCGTGCAGACGAAGAAAGACAGCGTGCTGAACAGGAGAAGCAACGCGCGGAACGTTTAGCCGCTAAGTTGCGAGAATTAAATATTGACCCGGATCTTCTATAAAAATTAAATAAATTTTGACTTTTAACTTTTGACTTTTGACTTTTGACTTCCCGTTAGGGCGTGTTACAGTTTACAAGTCTCTAAGGAAACGCGGTCGTGCATATATATTTATAGTAAATTTCACTAATAATTCTAATTATAGTAATTAATGTTACTAGTCTATAAATTGTTCAAAATTAGTGACTATAATATCAGGATTTAACCTAAACTTTTATGGAAACATCTAGATATTTTTAACTAATTCAGATAAACTAATAAATTTGTCCGTAGCATCACCTTCCTTTGTATATGCCCAAAAGTTACACCGTAGAAATTCATCACCAAGGCAAAATTCATACTTTGCAAGTTACCGAAGATAAGACGATCTTATCAGTTGCCGATGCTGCTGGTTTGGAACTGCCAAGTTCTTGTAATGCAGGTGTTTGCACAACTTGCGCCGGTCAAATAAGCGAGGGGACTGTGGATCAAGCTGATGGTATGGGCGTTAGTCCAGATTTACAAAAGCAAGGTTATGTATTGCTTTGTGTTGCCAAACCCCTTTCTGATTTGAAACTTGAGACAGAAAAGGAAGACATAGTTTATCAGTTACAATTTGGCAAAGGCAAATAATCTGTGAGCAGTTATCAGATAATGTTTGTAAAGCCCTGGCGACTAAAAGTTGCGGCTACACAGACAAAACCTGCCTCCGCAGGTTAAAAACCCTTAATTTTTTCTTAGTCCACGGAGGTGGACTTTGTTTGTGTAGTAGCAAATTCTATTCGCCCAATACTTTTAAAACATCCTCTAAGTACTTTTTGAAGAAGAATTCAGAAGTCAGAATTCAGGAGTCAGAATCAATCAGTCAGGGATTAAGACCGCGCAGGAATTGAAGACCACCAAATTGAAAATTTGGTGGGGGTTTTAAACCCGATTATTCATCCGCTCTTATCATCAGAAAACATTGCTGAATTCTGACGACTGACGCCTCTATTCTGTTCGATAAATAACATAAGGATTTTATAGCAACTGATATCAGCTATTCTAGAAACTACAAATCAACAGGATTTACCAAAATGACAACTCATTTTATTACCGCAGAAATTGATTTACAAGAAACTCCCGCAGAGTTGCTAGAAGTTATTGAAACAGAGTTAAAGAAACAAGGCGAACCTCTGCGTTGGGCAATTACCTCTGTGGACGCTGATAAACAAAAAGCTACAGTTGAAGCCGTTGTTACGACAGTTACAGCACTTTGCAAGTAAATGAAGTACACCCTTCTCTTGCTTATGGCTGCTGTGAATTACCCCCCTTAATCTCCCTGTTTATTGGGGGGAAAAATAAATCTAGTTCTCTCCCCTTTATATCGGGGAGGGTTAGGGTGGGGTATTTTTGTACCTCACCAACTCGCAATCTGCTGTAATAGTTAGGAGAAGAGACGCGATTAATCGCGTCTGTACAAAAGTTAGGATTTGATGGCTTCTAATTCATAACTCATAACTCCTAACTCCTAACTCAATATGCGTCCATACACTGCGATCTTAATTGTGCCAACTGGCGTTGGGGCTGCCATTGGGGGTTATGCCGGAGATGCTTTACCTGTTGCAAAAGTTATAGCACAGGTTTGCGATCGCCTAATTACTCACCCCAATGTCCTTAATGGCGCAAGTTTGTATTGGAATCTTCCAAACGCTTTTTATGTTGAAGGTTACGGGCTTGACAAATTCGCTTCTGGATGCTGGGGTTTGCGTCCAGTCCGCACTAACAAAGTAGGTTTGCTTTTAGACCAAGCAATTGAGCCAGAGTTGCGACTACGACATATACAAGCCGCAGATGCAGCTAGAGCAACTTTGGGATTAACTTTAACAGATTATGTAATTACTGATGCACCATTAAATGTAGAATTACGGACTACAGCATCGGGAGCTAGTTGGGGAACAATTGGCAACCCAGATAGTTTGTTACGAGCAGGTGAGATATTAATTAAAAAAGCGGGGGCAGAAGCGATCGCAGTTGTTGCCCGTTTCCCCGATAATATGGATGAGGAAGCAGTACAGAAATATCGCCACGGCGAAGGCGTCGATCCTTTAGCGGGTGCAGAAGCTGTAATTAGCCATTTACTAGTGCGAACCTTTCAAATTCCTTGCGCCCATTCTCCTGCCCTTTTGAGCGAACCTCCACAACCTGATTTATCTCCCCGTTCCGCCGCCGAAGAATTGGGCTATACCTTTTTGCCTTGTGTGCTTGTAGGATTAAGTCATGCTCCACAATTTATAATAGAGAAAAGACTGATCCCATCAGAGCCAGAAGATATTTGGGCAGATCAAGTCGATGCTGCGATCGTACCTGCAACTGCTTGTGGTAGCAGTGCCTTACTGAGTTTAAGCCAAAAACGATGCCAAATAATTACAGTAGAAGAAAATAAAACTCTGATAAAAGTTCCTCCCCAACCCTTGGGAATCAAAACTATACAGGTAAACTCATATTTAGAAGCAGTGGGTGTATTAGCAGCACACAAAGCAGGCATTAATCCCTCTGCTCTTTGTCCCAATTTATTACCTTTGCAGCCAGTAGTTAGGAGACGCGATTAATCGCGTCTGTCTGTACAGGAGTTAGGAGTTAAAAATTATAAGTTATTTCTCCCCCTGCTCCCCCTGGTTACTGAGCGCAGTCGAAGTATGCCCCACTCCCCTTAAAAACCCGTGGTTGAACAACACAAACAAGAGCCAGAAATTCCATACCTGACGCGCATCCAAATACTTGGGGCGATGGGAGCGACTGCAATCATTTTGTTGATAGTCGCCAAAGTTTCGTTGCACTTGGGCAACTTTTCCCTATTTTCTTGGGACTTTAACCAAAGAAAGCTGCTGTTGGGTGTAGGGTTAGGGTTCGTCATCACCGCGTTAAGTGGCTTAACTTATCGCCTTTGGACTGCCTATCGTAAAAGTGCAGATTATTACCTAGAAGTGGTACTGAAACCCTTAGCCTTACCAGATTTAATTTGGCTGGGGTTACTACCGGGGTTGAGTGAAGAATTATTATTTAGAGGTGTGATGCTGCCAGCTTTAGGCTCTGATCTTACAGCTGTAATTTTATCCAGTCTGTGCTTTGGTATCTTGCATCTCAGCGGTTCCCAACAATGGCCTTATGTGATTTGGGCAACAATTGTCGGGATGATATTGGCATATAGCGCCCTGCTCACAGGCAACTTATTAGTGCCGATTGTCGCTCACATTATTACCAATTGGATTTCTAGCTATTTCTGGAAAATGTCGCAATTGTCGGCAATTAAAAAATAAATTTTGAGCTTGTAGAAATTAGCGCGAACGCTCAAGGCTAAAGCCAATTACCATAAACTTCTAGCAGAGGGCAGGGGGAAACAATTCTCTCCTTTTCTCCCTGCTAGAAAGCCCCTTGTCCCCTTCTCCCCCCAGCTAAGAGATCCCATCCAAGAGCCTCTTTTTTAATGCCTACGCAAACCTAAGGAATCACTACTAAACTTATCTTTTGTCAAGGACTTAAAGGCTTATTTTCGCATTATTCCTTCCCTTTCTTATGGGAGAGGCTAACTGTGAGAAGTCTGTATAAGTTCTGTATAAGTTCTGTATAAGTTCTGTATAAGTTCTGTATAAGTTCTGTATAACTATTGTTGAAAAAGAAAGATTGTTTAACTGTCTTGCAAAAAACCGCAACACCTGATGAGAAAATAAGACATTAAAACAAAGCGATCACCATGTTATTGTTAACAAGCCCGTTAATTAGACCAGATTTTTTTGAGGTTAAAGCCAATAAAAGTCTTATCAAGGATGGCGTAAAAAGTTAGTGTTTCAAAATACTCCTGAAAGCCAGTCCTTATTTAAGAAGTTTTGTGTAGAATTTGGTGGTGAGGTTATTTACTTGATTCTGAATTGCAGCAATCCAGGTTTCATTTATGAGTCAGTCTTTTTCTCAAACCCAAGCAAGACAAAATCGTCAACAAAAGCTGTGGCAACAAAAATGGAGTTTAAAGACTAAAGCAATAGTTTGGGCACTAAGCATCAGTGTCCTTCCTGTGGTTGCAATTGGAACAGCTACTTACTACTACGGCATTAATTTAATTACCAAACAAATTCCGCAAGTCAAACAAGAGAGTTTGAAAAGTTCAACACAAACTGAACTTGCTCTACAAGGACAACTGTCACTCTTGTTAACTGCTATGGGGGGAACAGCAGTTTTGGCAGGTGCGATCGCAACTTTTATGGCTAATCGAGCCATTAGTCGAGTTAGCAAGGCTGCTGTAACTTCTAATATTATCAAAAATAAGCTACGTCCAGACAGTGACTTTACTAAAACTTTCATCGCTAGCGAAGATGAATTAGTGATGTTAGAGAGAAACATCAACTTATTCACAGAGTTGCTTTCGGTTTTGGGACAGCAGAAAGAAGCCGAAGCTGATTACTCCCAACTATTGATGAAAATTACCCGTTGGGTTCGAGAATCATTCAATGAAGAAGATGTTCTCAAAACTACATCAGAGGAAATTCGTAAAGCTTTAAGCGTTGATCGCGTAACCATCTTTTGCTTCAAATCCAACACTAATGGAACCTTTATGGCGGAATCAGTAGCAGTTGGGTTACCGAAAATGTTAGGGGTTACAATTTCTAACCCTTGGTTCGAGGCAGGGTATATAGAAAAATACCAGAATGGTCGCATCCGTGCTATTGATGATATCTATCAAGCCGATCTTAATGATGGTGATATTGAGTTGCTGGAGCAATTTGGTGTCAAATCTAATTTAGTAGCACCTATTCTCAAAGGCAAGCAGCTATACGGTTTATTGATTGCACATCAGTGTTCTAGACTTCGCTATTGGCAGCAGTCTGAGATTGATTTGTTTGCTCAGATAGGAATGCAAGTGGGATTTGCCCTTGATTACGCCAAGCTTCTAGAACAGGTAGATACAAAGGCAGATAGAGCTGAGGTATTTATCGAAATTACCCGCAGCATTCGCCAATCGCTCAACGAAGAGGATGTGCTCAAAAGCACTGTTGATGAGGTTCGCAAAGCACTGAGTACTGACCGAGTACTGGTTTATAGTTTTGATGCTAATTGGGTTGGAACTGTGATTGCCGAATCAGTGGTTCCAGGTTATCCCAAAGTTTTGCGAGCTGAAATCCAAGACCCATGTTTTGCTCAGAGCTATGTAGAAAAGTATCAGTCTGGTCGTGTCCAAGCTACAAACAACATTTATGAAACCGATTTAACTGATTGTCACATTAACCAACTCGAATCCTTTGCTGTCAAAGCAAATTTGGTTGCCCCCATTCTCAAAGATGAACAGCTATTTGGCTTATTAATTGCACATCAATGCTCCAGATATCGTGATTGGCAACAATCTGAGATTAATTTATTTGCCCAGATAGCGATGCAAGTGGGATTTGCTCTCGACCATGCAAGACTCCTGCAACGAGTCGAAGCTGAAGGTGTGCAAAGTCAGTTTCTGGCGGATACTATCGGCAGCATTCGCCAATCGCTCAACGAAGAGGATGTAATCAAAACCACTGTAGAAGAGGTTCGCAAAGTACTGGGTACTGACCGAGTACTGGTTTATAGCTTTAATGCTAATTGGTCTGGAACTGTGATTGCCGAATCAGTTGTTCTCACCTACCCAAAAGTTTTGCGAGCTGAAATTGAAGACCCATGTTTTGTTGAAGGTTATGTAGAACAGTATCGGTCTGGTCGCGTTCTGGCAATAAACAACATTTATGAAGTGGGTTTGGCTGATTGTCACATTAACCTACTCGAATCCTTTGCAGTCAAAGCAAATTTAGTAGCCCCCATTCTCAAGGACGAACAGCTATTTGGCTTATTGATTGCACATCAATGCTCCAAACCCCGTGATTGGCAACAACCTGAGATTGATTTATTTGCCCAGATAGCTATACAAGTGGGATTTGCTCTCGACCATGCTAGGCTGCTGCAACGAATCGAAGCTGAAAGGATGCGAAGTCAGTTACTAGTGGATATTACCCGCAGCATTCGCCAATCGCTCAATGAAGAGGATGTAATCAAAACTACCGTAGAAGAGGTTCGCAAAGCCCTGAGTACTGACCGAGTACTGGTTTATAGCTTTTACGCCAATTGGTTGGGAATTATAATTGCTGAATCAGTGGTTCCAGGTTATCCCAAAGTTTTGCGGTCTAAAATCCACGACTCCTGTTTCACTGAAGGCTATGTAGAAAAGTACCAGTCTGGTCGGGTTGTCGCAATCAACAACATTTATGAGTCCGATTTGGCTGATTGTCACATTAGCCTGCTTGAATCCTTTGCTGTGAAAGCAAATTTAGTAGCACCCATTATCAAAGATGAGCAGCTATTTGGCTTGTTAATTGCACATCAGTGTTCTGGGCCCCGTGATTGGCAACAGCCTGAGATTGATTTATTTACCCAGATAGCCATGCAAGTAGGATTTACTCTCGATCATGCTAGGCTCCTACAAGCGTATGAAGCTACTGAAACTAATAATTAATAGCTTTGTGAGAGAGTAGCAAAAGTACCGCAGTTATCAGCGAGAATTCTATTGAAGAATTAAAAGCGATCGCCGCAGCTTTCCCAGATGTGCCACTAGTAGCTAATATCGTTGAAGGTGGTAAAACTCCTGAAGTTTCTGTGGCAAAGTTACAACAGTTGGGCTTCAAAATTGTGTTTTTCCCTCTCTCGTCAATTGAAAATTTACGTTAGGCTTAGTGTACCTTTTGACAAAGAGGCTGCCAGAGCGATCGCTTGTGGTAAAATCCGATGCTCCTGAATTTGAATCCTGGCGTGGAGTGTTTCTGCTGTATCGTCCGGTAATACTGGTACTGCGGCTTGGATCAATATTGGCCCACTGTCCATTTCTAAACAAGTTATATGCGCTGTACAACCAGTGATTTTTACCCCAGATGCCAAGGCTTGTTCTACGGCATGGATTCCTTTGAAACTAGGTAACAAACTTGGATGGATATTAATAATCCTCTCAGGAAAGGCATCAATGAAAACTGACGTTACCAGTCGCATCCAACCTGCCAAAATCACCCATTCCACATTGTAGTGGTGCAATGTCTGCACAATTTTTTCATCAAACTTTTCTCGACTTTGATAGTTGCGGTGATTCAATAAAACAGCTTCTACACCTCTATTGGCTGCTCTTACGGCTGCTTTCGCCGAGGGGTTATTATAAATTAAAACTTGAATTTGGGCATTTAGCTGCCCATCTTGGATAGCTTGGGCAACTACATCAAAATTGCTGCCATTCCCAGAAGCCATAATTCCCAGTTTTAGACGGGCGACTTGTTGGCAATCGCTAATGCTGGGAGAAACCAAGCTAAGGGTAGAATCAGGGCACAGGGTCATAACAGCTAAAAGGGAAAATTATAGATGTCAAAAATATATACTAAGTCGTGGTTGGATAACGATACAGTAGCGGCCTGGATTTTTCTCACATAAATATAGGACTTACGCACACTCTACGAATTCTCGGCGCTCTTGGCGTCTTGGCGGTTCGATAAATTAAGCTTTTTGGCAATTTTTGCGTAAGTCCTAAAATAGATAGAATTTCATCCTTTGATTTAGCGATGTCTCCTTCCATGTTGCGATGTCTACGACGGGCTACGCCTGCGCTTGATTACAGTTTTCATATAATTTGAACCACATCTGTCGTAAGGGCACAGCATTCCTGTGCCCCTACCGCGTAGTCTATTTACCTAAAAATAGCTGTAAATTTTGCTGTAAAAATTTAAACAAAACTAGTCCGGTTGATATACAGCAGATTGCAAGTTAATGAAGTACAAAAATACCCCTCCCTAACCCTCCCCGATAGATTGGGGAGGGAACTAGATTGGGAATTTTCCCCCTTTACAAGGGGGGTAAGGATGTACTTCATTTAGATGCAAAATGCTGTATGTGATATTCTAAAACTTGGTATAAAGGAATAACAGCGCTCTCAACTAACGCAACGTCATCAAGGCTTGTTTGGGTTTCGTTCCTCAACCCAACCTACAATTATCGCTAACTGAACCGTATTGCTATATAGAGATAATTATGAGCCAAGAGCTTACCCAAGCGATCACCTGTGGAAAAGTGCGAACGCACCTGCTGGGCTTTGAGATTAAGCTAATATATTAGTAGGAATTATTTTTGCTACTAGATGGTAGGAATATGAATGTAGAAAAACTCTCTATTTCCTTGCCACCCTCTTTAGTGGAGTTTGTCGAAAATTACAAGCGTAATAAAGGATGTAAATCTCGTTCTCAAGTAATTGAAGAAGCATTAGAATTACTGCGAAACCGAGAATTAGAGGCAGCTTACCGAGAAGCATCTGCTGAAGTTGATAACGATTGGGATGTGACAGTGGCAGATGGTTTAACAGATGAAACGTGGTGATATTTATTACGCAAATCTTAGTCCGGTGATGGGTTCAGAAATGGGTAAACGTCGTCCAGTACTAATTGTTAGTAATGATATAAGTAATAGTGTTGCTCCCACTGTAACAATTTTGCCGCTTACTTCTAATGTGAGCCGTGTTTATCCCTTTGAAGTTCTGCTTAATCCAGAGATTAGTGGTTTAACGAAGCCTTCTAAAGTACAGGCACAGCAAGTACGAACAATTTCTAAGCAACGAATTACTGGTGAAGTATTAGGTAATTTAAACGAAGAGATGATGGTACTAATTGATGCGGCGTTAAAATTGCATTTGGGATTGGTTTGAGTTTGCAGAAAAATAGCGATGCTTACGGCTGTAAACTACGCAGTAACTGGGAAAATACATGCTTGATCGAGTACGCGCAAAACTTAGTTTAAGCAAAGACTCCAAGTAGAGATAATTATGAACCAAGAGCTTACCCAAGCGATCGCCTCATAAGTTCAGCTATTCCACAGCATACAGATACCTCGAAGTCATGTTGAGGTACTCCAAAGTCGTTTTGAGGTACTCCAAAGTCGTTTTGAGGTACTTCAAAGTCGTTTTGAGGTACTCCAAAGTCGTTTTGAGGTACTCCAAAGTCGTTTTGAGGTACTTCAAAGTCGTTTTGAGGTACTCCAAAGTCGTTTTGAGGTACTC